>CBDICN010000001.1:0-1546094 GCA_965277355.1 Beijerinckiaceae bacterium | reverse complement strand
CCGCATCACCGGGTCAGCCTCGTCAGCGCGTCGGATCCCGAGGTGGGCGCGAAGGCCCGGGCCGCGATCATGGGGCGCGGCGCGGTGACGCCGCCGCCCGACCACCTCGGCAAGCATGTCACCTTGCCGCTGCGCTTCGCCAACTAGCCCGGCCTGACCAATCCCGGCGTCACGCGCAGGCGTTGCGCGTGCCTTTCGAGCCGCGCGAAGGCGCCTTCGTCCGCGCCGGTCATCCAGACCTGGCCGTCGAGCTCGGCCAAGTCGGCGAACAGCGCCTCGCGGCGCGTCGTATCGAAATGCGCGGCGATCTCGTCGAGCAGCATGACCGGCGCCATGCCGGTGAGATCGCCGACGAGCCGCGCATGCGCCAGCACCAGCCCAACCAGCAGCGCCTTCTGCTCGCCGGTCGAGCACAGCGCCGCCTCGAGGTGCTTGGGGCCGTGGCCCACGAGCAGGTCCGCCGCCTGCGGCCCGACAAGTGTGCGCCCCGCGGCGGCGTCCTGCGCGCGGCTCGCCCGCAGCATCGTGCGGTAGCGGTCCTCGACCTCTAGCGCGGCATGCGTCGCGCACAAGGCCTCGATCTCGCCGGCGAGCGCGATCTCTGCCCAGGGAAACGCCGTCTCGCGGCGCGTCGCGATGAGCGCGGACAGCCGCGCGATGGTTTCGGCTCGGGCGGCGGCGACGGCGACGGCGAGCTCGGCGACCTCGCGCTCGATGGCGTCGAGCCACGCCGCATCGGCAATGGTGCCATCCTCGAGAACGCGGTTGCGCTGGCGCAGCGCGCGTTCCAGCGCGGCGACGCGGGTCCCGTGCTCGGCATCGACCGAAAGCACGAGCCGGTCGAGGAAGCGGCGACGCTCGCCGGGCGAGCCGTTGAAGAGCTGGTCCATGGCGGGGGTCAGCCAGACGAGCCTCAGGTGGTCGGCGAAATGGCGGGCGGAGCCGACCGGCTCACGGTCGATCCGATGGCGGCGCGTCGCGGGCGCGCCGTCGTGACCCGGATCGAGGCCGGTGCCGAGCTGGACCGGCCCGCCGGTCGAGGCCAGCTCGAGCGACACGGCGAAGCCGCCCCCGCCGGAGCGGCTGGCGCAGGCGGACAGGTCGGCGCGGCGCAGGCCGCGGCCCTGCGCGAACAGCGAGATCGCCTCGAGAAGATTGGTCTTGCCGCTGCCGTTCTCGCCGGTGACCACGACGAGCTGTGCATCGACCGTGAGGTCGAGGGCCGGGTAGGAGCGGAAGTCGGACAGGATGAGGCGGCGAAGCGCCGCCGCCTTGGCTCGCACTAGCGCCCTCGTGGGCTCGTGTGCATGTGCTGCCCCGCCGCCTCGGCGACGTCGATCGTGGCGATGAGCCCGTGTGGCGCGCCGGGCGGTGGCGGCGGGAACGGCGAGGCCCGTCGAACCGCGGTGATCGCCTCGGCGTCAATTTCCGGGTAGCCGCTGGTCCGCACGACGTTGATGTCCTCGACGTCGCCGCCGCTATCGACGTCGAACGTCATGGTGATGCTCGTGCTGTCGGCCGGCACGAAAGGGGAGGGACGGTATTTCTGCATGATCATGCCATACACGATCGCGAGGTAGCGCGAGTCTTCCGAGCCGCCGTAGACCGGCGATTTCTTGGTCGGGCGCGCGAAGGCGTAGTCCGGCAGATCGGACAGGCCGGCCACCCGTCGCGCCGCGTCCTTCTCGCGCCGCAGCTTGGCCGGCGGCTTCGCCTTGGCCTCCTTCATCACCGGCTTCCTCGGCGGCAGCGGCACCGCCTTGTCGAGCGCCTCGGCCTCCTTGTCGGACGGGTCCGGCTTTTTCTGCGCCGCCTCCTCGGTCTTGTCCGGCTCGGCCGGCGCCTCGCTGGGCGAGGCGGCCTCCTTGGCCTCGTCCGGCTTGCCGTCGGCCGGCGGGGCCGGCGCCTTCGGCGCGTGCGTCGCCTTGTCCTGCTTCTCGGTCTCGACCTTCTCCTCGTTGGGTGCGCGCGGCGCACTCGTCGCCGGTTTCTCGATTTCCTGCTTCGGCGGCTCCGGCTTCTTCTCGGGCTGCTTCGGCTCGGGCGGAGGTTTCGGCTTCTCGACGACGACTTCGACCGGCGTCTCCTCCTGCTTGGCGAGTTGCTGCTGCGGGTGTTCGGCGTCCCAGCGCAGCAGGAGGATCAGGCCGGCCGCGTAGATCGCGACGATCACGGAGGCGGTGACGAGCTGCCAAGTGCGCGCCGCGAAGGCGTTGCGTTTGAAAGGCGCGAAGAACCGCTCTTCCATGCGGGCGGAGAGCGACAGTGGCGGGCTTTGAGCTTGATTTGGAGCTGACGTGTCTGTGGGATCCGGCGCGTCGGCGTGACCCGGAGCATCGGTGACATCGGGATCTTTGGGTTGGATCGACGCCATTGTCGGAGAACGCCACGGACGCGAGACATTTCCGTAGAGAGGCGTGCGCCTAAGCCGAGTCAAGCTTGGCGCGCGCAGGTGCTTGCCGGATGGCTGATCCATCCGCATGGATCGGGGATCGTACCTAAGGCCGTCAATGTCAGCGCTGTACGACCTCGCGAAATGGCATGGGCGAGAACAACTTGTGTCGCTTGGGTGCGCAGTATCTTTCCGACACAGGGGCGGCGCTCAATGCTTAGATGGCGTGAACGTGGGACGCGTATCGGCAGGGTCAGACGAGCGTAGGCATCCCTTCTGCATGAAGAATATCTCGCCGCGTTCGGCGCGTAAGCCTACCTCTAGCTTTGATATTGGCGCCATTTCTAAAACGAACGTCCCTCTTCAACGTGTCATAGTCGTCATAGCTAACGTAGCAGGTGACTTGTTTACCCCGCTGTGACATCATGACAAACGATCTACTTGGATCGTTGGTAACTTCGACTTTACCGTACTCTTCTATTATCCTTGAATCGGCTGCTCGGAGGGCAATGGATAGACGCTCTCCCACCTGTTCACCTATAAGCACATGAGAAAAACGGTTGCTTCCCGATGCGCTAAACATCACTGAACGTAGCTCGTTCTCTTCATTGGGTATAAGGGCCTGGATTCGATCCAAGAGAATAAACCGCTCTCCTACAAGCGCATCACTTACAGGGCCCTTTTCAGCAGATTTGACTACTTCATTGATTTCGTCAAAGAAACTATCTCGTTGGGTCGCAAATTGCTGGCGTACATCGTTCAGGTCGACATCTTGAGCAAGTTTCTGCTTGAGTATCCTCTCGTTTACCGTAGGATTTTGTATGGAAAGAACAAGACTGCCAAATACCGGCTCGGCAATGTTGAAATCAAATGTTACTGTTTTTGAGCCAAATAAATCTATAGGGCTTAGTATGCTACGCGCCGCATCATGGGTCCCATCGACGAGGCGCTTAAAGGTGCTGAAACGCATCCCGGATTTTTTGAGTTGTGAGCCCTGATAGTCTACAGAAAAGAATGCTTTTGCTTGTTCTAACGTGTTTGGTACGAATCCGAAATGCGGAAAGAGACCTGAATTTTTGCGGGGCAACAGGCTGTCAGGTAGTCGCTCTCTATCGCAAAACCAGTATTTTGAAATTGTCATGTCGCGGTGCATCTCGATGATCCAGACTGAATCTTTTTCGAGGCCGGCTCGGACGGAAAGCTGGCCAGCGATTATCATTGAGACGATCTGGTCATTTGTCTGCGTGGCTATGTAAAGATCTGTATTATCTAGCTCGTCAAACTTTAGGAAAATAGCATCGATGAAACCGAGCTGTGCGGTAAAGATCATTGGACCATCGTACTCGTAGAGCACGCGAGTTGGAACAATGGCCTCTTTGTTGTTCCATTTTCTGGATGGAGAGCTAAGGCTCCACATGTCTAAGCCTCCTCTTCTTCCGGTTTGAGGATAACGATAAAAGATAAAGATAAGTCTCTTCCGACCACTTTCCAAAAAGTGGTATGTTCAGGTTGTCTTTTGGTCGGAGAAGCCTTAATCTCGCCATCAGACGGGGATAGTCGGCCTTTAACTATGAAGCACTTTCGAAAGTAGTGAAATAAATCTCGTCCATGCTCCGCCGCTTCCAGGGAAGGCCAAATCGAACAACCCCAGCACCTACAATTCCTTGCATCGTTCTGCGGCTTGTTCGTTTCTACGTCGGATAGAAAATGGTGGCTGCAGATTGGCAGATCCGGAATGGCTCGAAATGCAGACATGTCAGCAGGTTCGGCATCCTGCGGAGGGCAACCCTTTGGAATGTTCGCATGGTAGGTATACGGCACGACTTTCTCGCTGCCCAAGGCCATTAGCGGGCGGCTTTAGGCAACAAAGAATGTCATGGCAAGCCGCCATGCAGCTCGCTGGCGGCCAGGGTCGCGTTGGACCGCGTGCGCAATCCGCATCTTTCCGCTGGCGAGCCCAACGCCTACGACGTCCATAAGCAGCTGGCGATCTGCCTGAAATGAGGGTCTTGGTTCATATGCCAGTCGACGCGCGAGCAAACCACCCTACAGCGACATCACCAGACGGTACTCCGGGATCAGCTCCGCCGGCGTGCCGATCGCACGCACGGCGCCGTCGTCGATCCACACCAGGCGGTCGCACAGCGTCTCCAGCGTCTGCAAATCGTGGGAGACGACGAGGATCGTGCCGTGCTTGGCGAAATCCTTGATGTAGGCGTCGCATTTGGCGCCGAAGGCGGTATCGCCGACCGAAAGCGCCTCGTCGACGATCAGGATGTCGGCGTCGGCGTGGGCGCAGACCGCGAAGGCGAGCCGGGCGAGCATGCCGGAGGAGTACATCTTGAGCGGCTGATAGAAGAAGTCGCCGATGTCGGCGAAGGTGGCGATCGAGCCCATCCGCGCCAGCACCTCCTTCTTCTTCAGCCCGAGGATGGCGCCTCCGATCAGCGCGTTTTCGCGTCCGGTCAGCTCATGGTCGAAGCCGGCGCCGAGCGCCAGGATCGGTGCGAGCCGGCCGTTGATCGCCGTCTCGCCGTGGGTCTGGGTGGTGATGCCGCACAGGATCTGCAGCAGCGTGGTCTTGCCGGCGCCATTGCGCCCGATGATGCCGACGCACTCGCCCTTGTCGACGCGGAAGGAGACGTCGCGGAGCACCCAATGCTCCTTGTAGAACTTGCCCCAGCGGCCGAACAGCGTCTGCTTGAGCTGGTCGTTGCGGTGCATGTAGAGCTGGAACGCCTTGCCGACACCGTCGCACCGAATGATCGGCTCAGATGACATCGACGAATATGGACTTGTACCGCATGAAGAATCGATAGCCGAATCGAAAGACAAGGAGCGAGACAAGGAGGCTTCCTACGTAGAGGTAAGGGTTCGGCAAGTGGCCGTGGATGAGCACGTCGCGGATCATCTCGACGTAGTCGCCGATGATGTTGAGGTGCACGTAGACGCGCAGCTTCTCCGGCACGTCGTCGATCGAGTAGAAGATCGGCGTGGCGAACATCATCACCGGCACAATCGAGATCATCAGGTGGGCTACGTCGCGTGTGAAGGAGCCGAGCGCCATCAGGAACCAGCACGAGCCGAGCAGGAACAGGATGAACGGCACCACGATGAACGGCAGCAGCAGCGTCGTCGGGGGCAGGCCGCGGGTGGCGAAGACAAGGAACAGGAGCAGGATCAGCAAGCTGATCGAGGCGTAGGTCAGCGCGCGGAACGAAGCCGTCCAGGCCAGCGTCTCCGAAGGGAAGATCGACTTCTTGATGAAGGTGACATGCTCGTGGAGCAGCCCCGGTGCCCGGTACGCGAGCTCCGAGAAGAGATTGAAGACGATCAGCCCGGTGAAGATCGAGATCGCGTATGTCTTGACGCCGCCTCCGCGCGCCGAAGGTGGCACGCCGACGGCGTTAGAGAAGATGATCGTGTAGGCCGACAACATCACGAGCGGGCCGAAGATCGCCCACAGCCATCCGAGGATAGAGCCGCGGAACCTCGCCGCGAGTTCTCGCCGGACGACGGCGCGGATCAGCTCGCGATAGTGCCAGGCGCGCTCCAGCGGTACGAAGAGATCCAACGAACCCTCAGCCTTATTCCTTGTTGCAGGCGGCGGAGGTAGACCAGCAAGCTTGCCGCCCGTCAACGCGCGGTCGGCCAAGCGGCCTGAGCGTCGGAAGGAGTGTGGCCGATCGATGACGCCACAGGTCGACCGACCGGCGTTATCAAGCCTACGACTACAGGCCTCAGCTTCGTCGTGGAACCGCCCGGCTCGGCTGTTTGTTGGCGCCACGTAATCGCACACGGAGGCTATCATGGTTGATGAGCAGCACGGCAAAGGCATCTTGAAGAAGGCCGAAGGCGCGATCAAGGATGCCGCTGGCAAGGTCACTGGTAACGAGAAGCTGCAGGCGGAAGGCAAGGCCGACAAGGCCGAGGGTGCGGGCCGGCAGGCCGTTGGCGACGTGAAGGACGCCGGCCGCAACGTTTCGGATGCCGTCAAGCGCTGATCGTTTCTGGCTTTATCATGGGTCCGCCGACCAGGGTCGGCGGGCTTTTTTGTGCCTGTGGTTTGCCGCACCCGGTTCCCGGCTGACAAAGCGCATCCACCGGAGCGGGGACGCCAATGGCCGGAGACAAACAGAAGATGCTTGCGGGCGAACTCTACCTCGCCGGCGATCCCGAGCTGAAAGCCGACCACGAGCGCGTCTGCACGTGGCTCGATCGGTACAATGCGACGATCGCGCGAGACCAGGACGAGCGTCTCGCGCTCCTGGCCGACCTTTTCGGCAGGGTAGGGCGCGGCTGTAACATCCGGCCGCCATTCTTCTGCGACTACGGCTACAATATCGAGCTGGGCGATCACGTCTTCCTCAATTTCAACTGCGTCCTGCTCGACGTTATGACGATCACCATCGGCGACAAGACGCAGATCGGCCCCGGCGTCCAAATCCTGGCGGCCGATCACCCAAGGGACCGCAACCTGCGCGACAAGATGCTGGAGTTCGGGCGTCCGGTTACGATCGGCGCGAATGTCTGGATCGGCGGCGGCGCTATCATCCTGCCCGGCGTGAGCATCGGCGATCACGCCATCATCGGGGCCGGCAGCGTGGTGACGCGCTCGGTGCCGGCCGGCACGACCGCTGTCGGCAACCCGGCTCGCGCGCGATAAGGCCTGAGACGCCCCTTTTTTCGCCGCATGTTTGCCGTTTGTTTTCGGCAAGGCAACGCTGTAAGTAGACCGGCCGGTACGGTTGCGGGCGGATCAGGGGTCTGGGGCTCGACCATGAAGACGTTCCTGAAGGCGGTTGTCTTCCTCGTGGTGCTGGGCGTCCTCGGCGGCCTGTCTTTCGCGTTCTACACGTTCCATTTCAACATAAAGCCGGGCATCATCAAGGGCTTCATCGCCGCCGCAGCGCCGCCGCCGACGACGGTGGCCGCGGCCAGGGCCGAGAAGCGGCGGTGGGAGCCGCGTATCAGCGCCATCGGCAGCGTGCGTGCCTTCCAGGGCATCGACGTGTCCTCCCAGCTCGGCGGCATCGTCAACGCGATCCATATCGGCTCGGGCCAGGACGTCGCCAAGAACTTCGAGCTCTTCGAGCTCGATACAGCGGTCGAGCGCGCCGACCTCAAGAGCAACATGGCGACGTTGAGGAATGCGGATCTCGCGTTCCAGCGCCAGACCCAGCTGATGACCGGCGGCAACACGGCCAAGGCCAACCTCGATTCCGCGCAGGCCACCCGCGACCAGGCGCAGGCGGCGGTCGACCGCGCCAAGGCGACGATCGCGCTGAAGACGCTCGCCGCGCCGTTCGCCGGGCGTCTCGGCATCCGCAAGGTCGACGTCGGGCAATATGCCTCCCCAGGCATGAGCCTCATCACGTTGCAGCAGCTCGATCCGATCTTCGTCGACTTCCCGATCCCCGAGCAATCGCTCGGCAGCCTCAAGCCCGGCGAGGCGGTGGAGGTTAAGGTCGATGCCTACCCGGGCCGTATCTTCGAGGGGAAGATCGATCTCGTCGACGCGCGGATCGCGGCGGAGAGCCGCAGCGTTCTTGTGCGCGCCCTGTTCACCAACCCCGATCGCCGACTGCTGCCGGGCATGTTCGCCAATGTCGACGTGCTCGCCGGAACGGCGCGCGACGTGACGGTGGTGCCGCGAACGGCGGTGAGCTTTTCGCTTTACGGTGACAGCGTCTTCGTGGTGACGCCGAAGGAGGACAAGCCGCAGCCGGGCAGCGCCCAGGCGGCCACGGCGGCGCGGAAGTCCAACGAGTTCATCGCGACGCGGCGCTTCGTGCGAACTGGAGAGACCAAAGGCGACGAGGTCGCCGTACTCGACGGCGTCAAGCCGGGCGAGACCGTCATCGCGCAAGGGCAAATCAAGCTGATGAACGGCGCCAGCGTCGTGATCGATCCCAACGCGAAGCTGATCCCGCCCAAGACCCTGCCGAAGGAATAGCTTGATGCGCGGATCCTTCACCGATCTCTTCATCAGGCGTCCGGTGCTGGCATCCGTCGTCAGCCTGCTGATCCTTTTCGTCGGGATCGAGGCGTTCTCCAAGCTTCAGATCCGGCAATACCCCCAGCTCGAGTCGACCTCGATCACGATCACCACGACCTATCCCGGCGCCAACGCGGACCTCATCAAAGGCTTCATCACGACGCCCATTGCGCAGGCGGTGGCCTCGGCCGAGGGCATCGACACGCTGGTGTCGAACTCGCAGCAGAACGTCTCGACGATCACGCTGAACCTGCGCCTCAACGCCAACGCCGACCGCGCCGTGGCGGACGTGCTGTCGAAGATCAACCAGGTCAAGTTCCAGCTCCCGCGCGAGTCGCAGGATCCGGTGGTCATCAAGAAGACCGGCGACTCCACCGCGCTCATGTACCTGTCGTTCAACTCGACGGTGCTCAGTCCGCCGCAGATCACCGATTATATCACTCGCGTCGTACAACCGCGGCTGCAGACGATCGATGGCGTCGCCTCGGCCGACATCCTCGGCGGCCAGAGCTTCGCGATGCGCGTCTGGCTCGATCCCAACAAGATGGCGGCGCGCGGTGTCACCGCCGCCGACGTCAGCCGCGCGCTCGCCGCCAACAATTTCACCTCCGCCGCCGGCCAGGTGAAGGGCGACTACACCCAGACCTCGATCAACGCGCTGACCTCGCTCGATTCGGCGAAGGCCTTCGCGCAGCTCATCGTCGCCGCTCACGGCGACGCGCTGATCCGCATCGGCGACATCGCGACCACGGAGCTCGGGCCGGAGGCGGTCGACTCATCCTCCGTCTTCGACGGCCAGAAGGCGGTGTTCATCGGCATCAACGCGACGCCGACCGCCAACCCGCTCGAGGTGATCACCGCGGTGCGCGCGGCGTTCCCCGCGCTGCAGGGCGATCTTCCAGCGGGGTTGTCGGCCTCGATTGCCTACGACGCCACCAAATTCATCCGCGCCTCGATCGCCGAGGTCGAGAAGACCTTGGGCGAGGCGGCGCTGATCGTCGTCGTCGTGATCTTCCTCTTTCTCGGCAGCCTGCGCGCGACGCTGATCCCGATCATCACCATTCCGCTGTCGCTCGTCGGCGTGATGATCATGCTGCTGGCGCTCGGCTATTCGATCAACCTGCTCACCCTGCTCGCTTTGGTGCTGGCAATCGGCCTCGTCGTCGACGACGCGATCGTGGTGGTCGAGAACATCTACCGCCATATCGAGGAGGGGCTCACGCCCTATGACGCCTCGATCAAGGGCGCGCGCGAGATCACCGGGCCGGTGATCTCTATGACGATTACGCTCGCCGCGGTTTACGCGCCGATCGGCTTCGTCACCGGTCTCACCGGCGCACTGTTCCGCGAATTCGCCTTCGCGCTCGCCGGCTCGGTCGTGGTCTCGGGCGTCATCGCGCTGACCTTGTCGCCGATGATGTGCTCGAAGCTGTTGAAACCGCCGCCGCCGCGCGGCAGCTTCTCCTTCGCGCGGCTGCTCGACGCGATGTTCGACCGCTTCCGGCGCGTCTACAGTTGGGTTCTGGTGCGCTCGCTGAACTTCCGCGCGCTCACCGTGCTCGTGCTCGTCGGTGTGCTGACGCTGACCGCGATCATGTTCGCGACGACGCCGAAGGAGCTGGCGCCGGAGGAGGACCAGGGCGTCATCTTCGCGTTGATCAAGGCGCCGCAGTACGCCAACCTTGACTACATCGAGAAGAGCACCAAGCAGCTGCATGACCTGATGGGGCCGATCACCGAGGCCGAGCATCTGTTCGCCATCAACGGTTATCAAGGTGTGACGTCCGGCTTCGGCGGCATCATCCTCAAGAACTGGGGCGATCGTACGCGCAGCCAGAAGGAGGTCCTGCAGGCGCTATCGCCGAAGTTCGGCGAGATCACCGGCTCGAAGGTGCTGGGCTTCTCGCCGCCGGCGCTGCCGGGCTCGACGGGCGGTCCGCCGCTGCAGTTCGTGGTTCGCTCGATCGGGGACTACAGGGAGATCGTCGACGTGATGGCCAAGCTCGAGGCGGAGGCGAGCAAGAGCGGGCTGTTCATCTTCACCGACTCGGACCTCAAGTTCGACACCCCGCAGTTCGAGCTGAAGATCGACGCCGCCAAGGCCAACCGGCTCGGCATCTCGATGCAGGACGTTGGCTCGACGCTGGCGACGCTGCTCGGCGGGAACTATGTCAACCGCTTCAATCTCTACGGCCGAAGCTACGAGGTCATCCCGCAGGTGCCGCGCGATTTCCGCCAGACGGTGGACTGGCTGACGCGCTACCAACTGCGCACCGCCGGCGGCGATCTCGTGCCGCTCTCGACGATCGCCTCCGTTTCGCAGTCGACCCAGCCCAACAGCCTGCCGACCTTCCAGCAGCTCAATTCCGCGACGCTGTCGGGCGTGCCGTTCCCCGGCCGCACGCTCGGCGAGGCGCTTGCCTTCCTCGACAAGACGGCAAAGACGATCATGCCGGAAGGTTTCACCGTCGACTACCAGGGCGAGAGCCGGCAGTTCGTGCAGGAGGGCAACACGCTGGTGCTCACCTTCGTGTTCGCGCTCATCGTGATCTACCTCGTGCTCGCGGCGCAGTTCGAGAGCTTCCGCGATCCTTTTATCATCCTGATCGCGCTGCCGACCTCGATGTTCGGCGCGCTGCTGCCGCTCAATTTGCTCGGCGTGATGGGCATGGCGAGCCTCAACATCTATTCCGAGATCGGCCTCGTCACGCTGATCGGCTTGATCTCGAAGCACGGGATCCTGATGGTTGAGTTCGCCAACCGGCTGCAGGAGGAAGGCATCGGCCGCCGCGCGGCGATCGAGATGGCGGCCGGGGTGCGATTGCGCCCGATCCTGATGACGACGGCGGCGATGGTGGTGGCGATGGTGCCGCTGATGATCGCGGAAGGTGCAGGTGCCCGCTCGCGCTTCGCGATCGGCATCGTGATCGCGTTCGGCATGTCGATCGGCACCTTCTTCACCCTGTTCGTCACACCCGCGATCTACACGCTGATCGCGCGCGACCATTCGCGCGGCCGCGTCTCAGCGGAGCATCGCGAGGCGGTGCCGCTGATGCCTCGCCGGGAGGCGGCGGAGTAGCACCATGCCGGACTGGCTGTTCGCGGCGCTCGGCGTTATCTTGGGCATCGCGATCATCGCCGGCGCGCTCATGCCGGGCGTCGTGGCGGTGCGTAGGCGCAGTTTGGACGCGGTGCGGGCACGTCGCTTCGGCAAGAGCGATCCCGCCGTCGACCGCGCCGGTAGCGGCTATGGACCAGGCCATGCCGGCGAGGCCATCCTGGCGGCCCTGGCTTTGATGGTTTCTAGAATCGTGCGGTCCGCTTCGACGACGTCACGCCTCACGGTTCGCGACTGATGCGCCGCTTCCTCCTTGTGGCGACGATGCGCAACGAGGGTCCGTTCATTCTCGAATGGGTCGCCTATCACCGCGCGATCGGCTTCACCGACATCATCGTGTGCACCAACGACTGCCTCGACGGGTCGCCTTTGCTGCTCGACCGCTTGGCGGCACTCGGCGTCCTCGCGCACCATCGGACCGTGCTCGCTCCGGGCGACAAGCCGCAGCTTGCCGCCTACGCGCAAGTCCAGATGCTGCCCATCGTCACGCAGGCCGACTGGGTGATGGTGCTCGATGCCGACGAATTCCTGAACGTCCACGTCGGGTCCGGCACGGTCGAGGACCTCGTCGCCGGCGCGCCCAACGCAACGGCGATCCTTGTCAACTGGCGCGTCTTCGGCAGTGCCGGCCACCATGCAGCGTCCGAGCAACGCGTGACGCAGCGTTTCACCCGGGCGGCCACGCTCCACCACGGCGTCAACTGGTCGTTCAAGACGCTGTTCACGCAGGTCGACGCCTATCATTGCCGTTTTATGCCACACCAGCCGCGATACCCGCTGCCGGAGCGGCTCGCGGCGCTACACTACGTCGATGGCGCTAGTCGCACCCTGCCGCGCTACTTCGTCGACGAATCGCGCGACGCGTTTCTCCAGTCGGAGCCCGGCACGGTATCGTGGCACCTGGCGCAGGTGAACCACTACCATACCCGATCGTGGGAGGATTACCTCGTCAAGCACCATCGTGGGAACGGGCTCAACGACGTGCTCGCGCGAGACCGGAATTGGTTTGCCTTCGACCGCAACGAGGTCTCGGACCGAACGATCCTGAGGCACGATACGGCGATGGCGAGAGGGGTCGCGAAAATGCTGGCTGATAGTGCGATCCGTCAAGCTCACGAGACCTGCCACGCCTTATACCGGTCGCACGCGCATCACAGGCTTACCAAGGAGGCAGTTCGGCCGTAACCCCGAAATTTCTGAGCGCGGAAGTCAACGAGCAACTTGGAAGCGCAGCGTAGACCGCGTTGCGCCGTCTGGTCCTGCCGCATCGCCGGACAACATCTCGCGAACTATCGATCTTCGTCGTCGTCACGATGGTGGCGGCGGTGGAAGTCGCGGTCACGATCCGACCGTCGATCGCTATAATCATCGCCGCCGCCGGGACGGCGGCCACGGTTGCCGAGAAGAGCATGCGAAGATCGTTTTCACAGCTTTTCTCCTTGAACCCAGCGGTCAATTGTGGTTTCCGCGGTTGATTACGTGAGCCGAACGAATGACGGCCCGCTCAGTGGCCCGATGGTGAGAATACCAGCACGCGAAGGCCGGCTGCGTCGCTGCTGCCCGGCATCTTGCCTTTCACAACCGGCTGGTCAGTCGTGGAACCGTCAACGCCGCAGAACACCACCACCGAACTCGGCTTCGGCTTGCGGACCGCGACGCTCGCCGGCGGGTTGTCGAGCCAACGGGCCGGCCCGTCGTTGGCGAGTGTGAGGTCGATCACCTGGGCCGTCGCGTCCTTGCCGTTGATCAGCGTCTTGGCGGCGGCGATGTTCTCCGGCGTCAGGCAGACCTGCTCCTTGATCGCATCGAAGCCGGACAGACTGTCGGCGTTGATGGTGTAGGTCGCCTTCACGGGGCTGAAACTGACGGTCACGTTAGCGACCGCGTTCGGCTCCAGCGGCTGCATCCAGCCGTGGACGGTTCGCAGGCTCCAGTCGGCGATCACCGGCGTGTCCGGCTGGCTCGGATCGCGCGGCGTGACGAGGCCGAGACCCTCGAGCTTGGTGAGCGTCTCCGGCTTGGCGGCCGCGAGCGCCGCCTCGATGTCGGCACCGAAGGGGATGAGCGGCAGGTGCTCGGCCTTGAGCTCCGCGAGCCGGTCGATGCCGACCGCCACCGCCTGCATGTAGGGCGTCGTCGCGATCGGTTTGCTGTCGGACGAAACGGCGAGACCGACCGGGTTTTCCGCATTCTGCGACGGCAGGTCGAAGATGGTTGCCGCGTCGCTGTTCACTTCGAGGTCGGGGAGGGCGACGCTCGCCGCCAGCGAGAGCTTCGCCGGGCCCTTGTTGTGGAGTCGGTAGGCGTAGGTCACCTTGTCGGTCGCGACATCGACTGCCATCGCCTCGACGGCGACCGCTGAGTCGGATGCAATCGCCATCGAACCCACCGTGAGCGGCGCCTGGGTCGGCTGCTCCTCCTCGGCGTCGGTCTGGGCGTCGGGAGGGTTGGTGGCTGCGGGAGCTGCGCGTAGCGGCGCGGCAAGAATCAGGGCGAAGAAGAACCCTGTGACGACGGAGGCGGGAAGCCGAACATTCATGAATTTGTCCTCGGTACGGGCGGCGCGCGACGCATAGCATCTCGGCCCGCATCCGGCATCGGCCGCGCGCCACTGGCCAGCGAAGAAAGGTGTCGCGGTTCTCCGCCTTTCCTTGTTCTCGGCTTGACGGATCGCCGCGACGGCGGCACTGGCCGGCGCATTCCATTCACGATAACCTGCCGCAGTCCTTCCGAGATCTCCCATGACCGATCTACCGTTCGTCCGTTCTGCCGCCGCTCGGGTCCGCGCGCCCTCTCGCCTTACGTCGCCCGTGCTGCTTTACGCGGCGGTCGGCGTGGCCGCTGTCGGCGGCCTGCTGGTCGGCCGCGCCGCGGCCGGCAACGCGAGCGGGTTCGAGGACAAGCTCGTGCTGCTGCTACGCTTCATGGCCGCGATGAAGATGGCCGGCGTCGTTGCGGCGACGGGGTTCGCGCACTGGCGGCTCACCCGCTCGATCGCGCCCAGGCTGGCGCTCGGCTACGGCGCGGCGCTGATGCTGATGGCGGGGGCACCCGGCCTGATCTGGTCGCTCGCCTATATCGCGCCCGCCGCCGGCCTGTTCCACGCCGGCTTGCTGCTTTTCCTGGTTCTCGCATGGCGCGACGACGACCCGATGCCGACGCGCTGGAGCCTGCCGCGCCGTCGAGGCTGAGGCATGGATGCAGCCGTCGAAGCCCGCCTGAGCCCGCGGACGCGCAGGCGGCAGTGGATCATGATCGCGCTGCTCGTCGCCGCCGGCGTGGTCAATTACGTCGATCGCTCGACTCTGGCGATCGCCAACCACGACATCGCGACCGAGATGCATTTCTCGCCCGAGCAGATGGGCGCGCTGCTGTCCGCCTTCGCCTGGGCCTACGCCGTCTGCCAGCTGCCGATCGGCGCGGTGACGGACCGCATCGGTCCGCACATCATGCTGACCGTCGGCATGGTGTCCTGGTCGATCGCGCAGATCATCAGCGGCACGGTGCAGACGTTCACCCAGTTCCTGGTCGCCCGTGCCGGGCTCGGCGTCGGGGAGTCGCCGATGTTCACCGCCGGTGCGCGCGCCTCGGTCAACTGGTTCCCGATCAAGGACCGCGGCGTGCCGCTCGGCCTCTTCAACGCGGCTTCCTCGCTCGGGCCGGCGATCGCCCCGCCGCTCCTCACCGCGATCATGCTGGCGTTCGGCTGGCGCTGGATGTTCGCGCTGATGGGCGCCGTCGGCCTGGTCGTCGCGCTGGCGTGGTGGTTGTTCTACCGCGATCCGGAACAGGCCGGCGTGCCGGAGGCCGACGTCGTCGCCATCCACGCCGGCGACATCGAGAGTACCGCCAAGGCCGGCCCGAAGTTGTGGGGCGAACTATTCCGCATTCCGACGACCTGGGCGATGATGGTCGGCCTGTTCGGCCTCGTCTACGTCAGCTGGCTCTATGTCGCCTGGCTGCCGGGCTATCTCGAGTCGATGCGTCACGTCAGCGTCGCCGAGACCGGTACGCTCGCCGCCCTCCCGCAGTTCGCCGGGTTCCTCGGCGGCGTCCTGGGTGGCTACCTGTCCGACTGGTTGGCGCGCCGCGACATGGACCCGATCGACTCGCGCAAGATCCCGACGATCGTCGGGCTTGTCGTCGCCGGTGCGCTGACGGCGATCGCGCCGTTCGTCGCCTCGACCGGATGGTCGCTCGCCTTGATGTCGATCGCGATGTTCTTCGCTTACGGTGCCGGCTCCTGCAGCTGGGCGCTCGGCGCCACCCTCACGCCGCCCCATCTCGTCGCGACGCTGGAATCCGTGCAGAACATCGGGGGTTCGGTTGGAGGCGGTCTGGCGCCGCTCGTCACCGGCTACATCGTCAAGTACACGGGGAGCTTCGATGTCGCCTTCGTGGTTGCGGCGGTGGCCTCGCTCGTCGGGGCCGTCGGCTACGGCTTCGTCCGCAACAAGGCCTACGAGGGGTTGCACTGAGCGGCCCCGGGGCTGGCCCCGGCGGAGCGGAGGCAGCCTCCGTCGTACGACCCCGACGCCGATCCGGGCGACTTCGGTGAGCTTGCAAGCCATCCCCGTATCTCGTAGCGCTTGGGGCAAGGTTCGCAGGGTGCACCCTCCCGGAGCGCTCGGGCCGTCGTGCTCGGAAGAACTTTGGTGTCAGAAGTCCACCTGAACCAGGCCTCCGGGCATCGCGCGAAGAACGGTGATCCGGCGCTGGTTCTCGTCGCGCAGGCCGTTCCCGGCCTCGTGTGGACGGCTCTTGCGGATGGTGTCTTCGATTGGTCGAACGATCGCTTGCGCAAATACGGGGGATCGGCGCTGACGGAGGAGGGCTGGCTCGGCCTTGTCCACCCCGATGATCGGAGTCGCAACGCCGCCGCCTGGTCTGACGCGGTCGCGACCAACGCGGACTACGAGGCGGAGGTCAGGCTGCGCCGGGCCGACGGCGTGTTCAGATGGCACCTGGCCAGGGCCTCGGCGCTCAGAGCCGAGGATGGCAGCGTCGTGCGTTGGGTCGGGTCGTGCACGGATATTGAGAAGCAGAAGGTTGTTGCGGACGCGCTGCTGCGGGACAACGAACAGCTCGAGCAGGACATCTTCAACCAACTTCACGAGGTGAAGCGCACCCAGACGCGGCTTCAGGCCTATTTCGACGCCTGCCCGGAATATCTCACCCTGATACTCCTGTCGAAGGTCGGCGGCCTGACCTACGAGGATCTCAACCCGGCCGCCGTCGCCTTCGAAGGACGACCGAAATCCGCCATCATCGGCCGCTCGCCGGTCGAGATCGTGGGACCCGAGGTAGCCGCCGGCATCGAGCACCATGTGAGGCGCTGCCTGAAGACCGGGCAGACGATCGACTATCTGTCGGAGCGCAGGAGCACATCGGGAGCGCCGCTCTACATCCAGGTGGTCGGCGCACCCCTCGAATTCTTCAACGAGGAGGAGGGACTGGTCCTGTTCTGCGGCCGCGACATCACGGAGCAGCGCGGCACCGAGGAGGCACTGCGCCAGTCGCAGAAGATGGAGGCGGTCGGCCAGCTCACCGGCGGTCTTGCCCACGATTTCAACAATCTGCTGACGGGCATCACGGGCAGCCTCGATCTGCTCCAGATGCGGATCGCGAAAGGTCGTTTCGACTCGGTCGATCGTTACGTGAATGCGGCGCAATCGGCGGCCGGTCGCGCGGCTTCATTGACGCATCGCCTTCTCGCCTTCTCGCGGCGCCAAACGCTCGATCCAAAGCCGACCGACATCAATCAACTTGTCCGCGACATGGAAGAGCTCGTGAAACGCACCGTCGGGCCGGAGATCGTGGTCGACGTCACGACGGTTGAGGACATCTGGACCATCCTCGTCGATCCGAGCCAGCTCGAGAACGCCCTGTTGAACCTGTGCATCAACGCGCGCGACGCCATGCCGGAGCGCGACGGCCATATCGCGATCTGGACGGGCAACACGCGCTTGGGAGAGCGTGATGCCGGCGAGCAGGAACTCAGCCCGGGCGATTACGTCAGCTTGAGCGTGACGGACGATGGCGCGGGCATGCCGCCGGACGTCGTGAAGCGCATCTTCGATCCGTTCTTCACGACCAAGCCGATCGGCATGGGCACGGGCCTCGGCCTGTCCATGATCTACGGCTTCGCCCGGCAGTCCGGCGGCCAGGTGCGGGTCCAATCGAAGGTCGGCGCGGGCACGACGATGCGCATCCTTCTGCCGCGGCACTTCGGGGATGCCGAGAGCGCGATCGTGCCGGGCGTGCTTGCCGCCGCTCCTCGGTCCGCCGCGGGCGAGACCGTGCTCGTGGTCGATGACGAGCCGACCGTCAGGATGCTCGTGACGGAGGTGCTGGAAGATCTCGGCTACAGCGCTCTCGAGGCGGTGGACGGCCAGGCCGGCGTCAAGCTCCTCCAATCGCAGGCGCGCATCGATCTACTCGTCACCGATGTTGGCCTTCCCGGCGGGATGAACGGTCGCCAGCTCGCGGAAGCCGGGCGCGCCTCGCGGCCGCAGCTGAAAATTCTGTTCATTACCGGTTATGCCGAGAACGCGGTGCTGAACCACGGTCATCTCGAGCCCGGCATGCAGGTCCTCACGAAGCCTTTCGCGATGGAGGCCCTGGCAACCCGTATCAAGAGCATGTTCGACGAGGAAAAATCATGATGTCGGCGATCACCGGCTTGAGCACCGACTGGGCGTTCCTCGACACGCTCAGCGACGGCGTCTACGGCATCGACAAGGACGGACGCTGCACCTTCGTCAACAGGGCCGCCGTCCGCATGCTCGGCTACACGCAGGCCGAGGACCTCATCGGTCGCAGTATGCACGAGACGATCCACCATACCCATGGCGACGGCACGTTCTTCTCGCCGGACATCTGTCCGGTGCTTCGGACGCTCACCACCAAGCAGCCGGCGAAGCTCAGCGGCGAGTTGCTGTGGCGGCGTGACGGGACGTCCTTCTCCGCCGAATATTCCGCCTTCCCGATGTCGGACGCCGGCAAGGAGGTGACAGGCAGCATCGTCGTCTTCAACGATATGGTGCCGAGCGAAGCGCAGAAGAAGCTCGCCATCCGCCAGGCGCGGGAAAGCGAGGCCCGCTTTCGGACCATCGCCAACGGCATCCCGCAGATGAGCTGGATGACCGATGCGGACGGGTCGATCATCTGGTACAACCAGCGCTGGTATGACTACACCGGCAGCACGCTCGTCGAGATGGCCGGTTGGGGCTGGAAATCCGTGCACCACCCCGATCATGTCGAAAGGGTCGAGCGCCGCTTCCGCCACAGCCTCGAGGTCGGCCAGGACTGGGAAGACACGTTTCCGTTGAGGGGGCGTGACGGCGAGTACAGCTGGTTCCTGTCGCGCGCCATGCCGATCCGCGACGAGCCCGACGAAGCGCATCCGGAAGGCCGCGTGCTCGGCTGGTTCGGCACCAACACCGACATCACGGCGATCCGCGATGCCGAGCAGAAACTCGAGCAGGCGCGCGACGAAGCCGAGGCGGCCAATCGTGCCAAGAGCACCTTCATCGCCAACATGAGTCACGAGTTGCGCACGCCGCTTTCGGCGATCATCGGCTACGCCGAAATGCTGTCGGAGGAAATCGAGGAGGGGACGGAGCTGGCCGACCTCGCGCGCGACGTCGGCAAGATCGAGGGCAACGCCAGGCACCTGCTCGGCCTCATCAACGACGTGCTGGACCTGTCGAAGGTCGAGAGCGGCAAGATGGAGGCCTATTGCGAGACCTTCGACGTCACCACGATGGCCGAGGACATCGCCTCGACCGTCGGCGCCCTGATGGACAAGAAGAGCAACCGTCTCGCGCTGGAATTGCCCGACGACCTCGGCAGCATGTATTCCGACGTCACCCGCCTGCGGCAGGTGCTGCTCAACCTCCTGAGCAATGCCGCGAAGTTCACCGAGAACGGCACGATCACGCTGGCGGCGCGGCGCGAGCCTCGTCCCAATGGCATCGACCGCATCCGCTTTTTAGTCACGGACAGCGGAATCGGGATGACGGAGGAGCAGGTCGCCAAACTGTTTCAGCGCTTCCAGCAGGCGGATGCGTCCACGACTCGGCAGTTCGGGGGCACCGGCCTCGGGCTCGCGCTCACGAAGGCCTTCGCCGCGCTGCTCGGCGGCACGATCTCCGTAACCTCCAAAGCCGGGCAGGGTAGCACGTTCGAGGTGGTCCTCCCGGTCACGCTTGGTCAGCAGCCGAGTGCGCGGAAGGAAGCGGCCCTGCGCGAACAGGAGGACGTGGGCGGCCGCGAAATCGTTCTCGTCGTCGACGACGACGAGACGCAGCGCGAGCTGATGAGCCGCTTCCTCGTACGGGAAGGCTACGCCGCGCGGACGGCGCAGGATGGCGCGACGGGACTGGCCATTGCCAAGCGCCTGAAGCCGCGCGCGATCCTGCTCGACGTGACAATGCCCGGCATGGATGGATGGTCGGTCCTCAGCGCCCTCAAGGCGGATCCGGAACTCGCGGCGATCCCGGTCGTGATGGTGACCTTCGTCACCGAGCGCGCGCTCGCCTCGTCGCTCGGCGCGGCCGACTACGTGATCAAACCAGTGGACTGGAACCGGCTCCGCCACGTCATGGAGAGCTTCCGCGATGCCGAAGGCGACGTGCTCATCGTCGATGACGAGGAGGATGCCCGGCACCGCGCCCGCATCGCGCTTGAGAAGAACGGCTGGAGCGTGGTCGAGGCCGCCGACGGATTGGAGGGGCTGGAGCAGGTGTCCCGCTCCACGCCCCGTGTCGTCCTGCTCGACTTGAACATGCCGAAGATGGACGGTTTCGACTTTCTGAAAGAGCTCCGGGCGAAGCCCGGCTGCGGCGACATCCCGGTCGTGGTGCTGACCGCGCTCGACCTGACCGCCGAGGATCGTCGCCGCTTGCGCGGCGCCAACCAGGTTCTGCACAAGGGCGACATCAGCATGCGCGACCTCGCCGACAAGCTGCGGCGGCTCGGGAGCGGCGCGGTCGAGTCGGCGTGATTGACTCCAATTAGCTTCGTCGACGCGTTCAGACGGTGCCCATCGGACGATACCCGAGCAACGCCTTGATGCGCTTCGAGAGACCGTCGCGCACCTCGCGATAGGCCTCGAGCTTGCGCTCGCGCGAACCTTCGACCGCGGTCGGATCAATCGTCGGCCAGTAGACCACGTCGCAGGCAAGCGTACGGGTGAACTCGAGCGCCTTGTGGTGCGCCTCCGGTGACAGCGTGACGATGAGGTCGAAGGAGGAATCCTCGAGATCCTCGAACGTATGCGGTTTGTGCCTCGTGATGTCGACGCCGATCTCGTCCATCACCGCGATCGCGAACCCGTCCGCTTCGCCTTCCTTCACTCCGGCCGAGGCGACGTAGATTTCGCGCCCGAAAAGGAGCCGGGTTAGCCCCTCCGCCATCGGCGAGCGGACCGCGTTGAACGAGCAGGAAAACAGGATCGCGCTCGGCCTGATGCTGAGGGGATCGGTCACCGCAAGCGGCTCCCGCGCCTAACCAAGCCGGTCAGCCTTTCCAGTGCAAGGCCGTGATGAGCGTGAAGAGCCGGCGCGCGGTATCGCCGTCGCAGACGATCTTGCCGCTGAGGCGCTCGGTCAGCAGGTCGGCGCCCTCGTTGTGGAGGCCGCGACGACCCATGTCGATCGCCTCGATCTGCTGCGCCGTCTGGGTGCGGATCGCGTCGTAGTAGCTTTCGCAGATCATGAAGTAGTCGCGCAAAATGCCCTTGAACGGGGTGAGCGACAGGATGTGCACGGCCTTCTGCTCGCCGTCCGCTCCCGCGATGTCGAACATCAGCTTGGCCTCGTGCAGCGAGATCGTGAGCTCGTAAGGCCCGTCGTCGCGATTCGGCAGGCCAAAGGAGTTCTCCTCGAGCAGATCGTACACCGCGATCTGGCGTTCGTGCTCCTGGTCGGCGCTGCCGATCCCGATCGAATCACCGTCGAGAACGACCGAGCGCAGGCGATCCGTCTTGGCTTCCGGGCTCATGCGGCACCGCGCCTGCGCCGCGCGGACTGGCCGAGGCGCATCGCAACGGATCTCGCATGCCCGCCAAGCCCTTCCGCCTCGCCTAGCGTCACGGCAGCCGGGCCGATCGCATCGAGGGCGGCCGGGCTGCACTTCAGGATCGACGTCTTCTTCATGTAGTCGAGCACGTTGAGGCCGGACGAGAAGCGGGCCGAGCGCGCGGTCGGCAAGACGTGGTTCGAGCCGCCGACGTAATCGCCGACGGCCTCCGGCGTGTGAGCGCCGAGGAAGATCGCGCCGGCATTGCGAATAGAATTCGATAAGACCTCGGCGTCGCGCGCGACGATCTCAAGGTGCTCGGGCGCGAGCCGATCGGCAAGCGGAACCGCCTGCTCGATCGAGCGGACGGTGATGATCGCCCCGAAATCGCGCCAGCTCGCGCCGGCAATCTCGCCACGCGGCAGCGTCTTCAGCTGTGCTTCGACCGCCCGCGCGACGGCATCGGCGAGTCGCGCGTCATTGGTGATGAGGATCGACTGCGCGGCGGCGTCGTGCTCGGCCTGCGCCAGCAGGTCCGCGGCGATCCATTCCGGGTCGCCGGTGTCGTCGGCGATGATCAACACTTCCGACGGGCCGGCGATCATGTCGATGCCGACGGTCCCGAACACCTGACGCTTGGCGGCGGCCACGTAGGCGTTGCCCGGCCCCGTGATCTTCATGACCGGCGCGATCGTTTGCGTGCCGTAGGCCAAGGCCGCGATCGCCTGCGCGCCGCCGACGCGATAGATCTCGTCAATACCGGCGAGACTGGCGGCGGCGAGTACCAGCGGGTTGATGCGCCCGGCCGGAGCCGGCACCACCATCACCAGTCGCCGACAGCCCACGACCTTGGCCGGGACGGCGTTCATGAGCACGGAGGAGGGATAGCTCGCCGTGCCGCCCGGCACGTAAAGCCCGACCGCTTCGATGGCCGTCCAGCGCCAGCCGAGTTCGACACCGAGGCTGTCGGTGAAGCGCAGCCCCTCCGGCACCTGGCGTTCGTGGAAGCTGGTGATGCGATCGTGCGCGAGCCGCAGGGCCGCCATCGCCTCCGGCTGCACCGCCTTCACCGCCGCCGCGACCTCGTCTTGGGTGACCCGCAGGCCGAGCTTGCGAAGATCGACCCTGTCGAAGCGATCCGAGTAACGGATCAGCGCCTCGTCGCCATCGTCGCGCACGTCGCGCAGGATGACGCGGACTGTTTGGTCGACATCCTCGGACACCTCGCGCTTGGTCGCGAGCAGCGTCATGAAAGCGGCCTCGAAGTCGGGGCTCTCGCTTGCGAGCCGCAGCGGCATCGATTGGTCTCCGGCGGAAAAAGGGGTTCGTTTCCCTTAGCCTCGCCAGCGTGACAGGGCAAGACGTAGGCGCGACCCCGCGCGGATGCCCGACTAACGCGCCGGCAGGTGCTTTCGTATGAACGCCCCGACCGAGCCGCGCATCATGTCGGGCAGCTCTCGCCTCACCTTGTCGTCGGGCCAGTTCCACCAGGCGATCTCAAGCAGGCCGCTAGCTTCCTCTTCGGTGCAGCGACTGCGGACGACCCGGCCTGGGTTGCCGGCGACGATGGCATAGGGCGGGACGTCCTTCGTCACCACGCAATTGGCGGCGACCACCGCGCCGGGCCCGATCCGCACGCCGGCGACGACGGTGCACTGCGCGCCCAGCCAGACGTCGGACCCGATCTCGATGCCGTCGCGATCTTCGTGATCGTCGGGTGCATCGGCGGCCTCCGGCCAATGCTCGGCCAGAGTCTTGAACGGATAGGTGCTGACGAGGTCCGTGCGGTGGTTGCCGAGGATCAGCGTCGCACCCAGCGCGATCGAGCAGAACCGCCCGATCGTCAGCCTGCCGAGTTCCTCCTCGAGCACCAGCGGGGCACCGTAGCTGTGCTCGCCTATCGTCCAGCCGTGGCGCTCTATCTCTCGTCTCAGACACTCACGCGTGGTAAGAAAAAGGCTCAAGCCTCAGCCTCTCGCGCTGGCTGCATCCTTGCGGGTGCATGGGCCGCTTCCTTGCCGCGGGCTTCATCGCCCAGGATTGGGAGCCGTCACCTCGAAGGTTGACGGTGGAAGACACGTCTCCTTGTCACAGGCCTGCGCGGTCACCTCGGCGTCCAGCGCCATCATGCCCGAGAGCACATCCTTCGGAAAGGTCGCGACGAGCGCCACCACGCCCTCGTAAACGTCGAGCCCGTCTTTCGCGAAAGCCGACTGGAACCGCGTCGCCTGCGGGTATGCGACCGACACCGGCTTCGGCCCGGCGAAGCTCAGATCCGTCGGCACCAGGTAATCGAGCGAGGGCTTGTGCGCGTTGATGTGGAAGCCGGGATCGACCGTCAACGTCACGGCGACGGTGTCGCCGTCGACCTTGGCGGCGGCGTGGACGTGATCGGAGGTTGCCGGTACGCCCGTGAGCCGCGGCGCGCTTGGGGACGATTCGGCCGTCGCGAGCTGCGGGGGCGCCGCCAACTTTACATCGGTCAGGGCGTCCGGCGAGATCGGATGGTCGACCAAAGCGACGATCACGCTTGGCCACGACTGCGGGCTCCTGGCGATGCGAGCGGCCAGATGCGAGACGATCTTGGCGGCGGCGACCTGGAAACGGGCTCCGTTCGGCTCCGCGCCGAGGCGGGTCAGCAGCGCGATGGTCGCGGAGGTGCCGGAGGGGACATCGCCGTCCTCGCCGTCCTCGAGCGCGATCGGCAAGGCGTCGTCTCCGGCGGTCGTCTTCAAGCGTCCGTTCGGCTGCAGGAAGCGCCTCAGGATCGTCTCGGCGAGGCTATCGGCACGTATGCGCCAGCGGCCTTCTCGCGTGGCATCGGCGAGGGTGAGGAAACCGTCGCCGAGCATGGCGTAGTCCTCCAGGACGCCGTCGCCGCTGGCCTTGTCGGCGAAGATTTGGTGGTCGAGGACGTCGCCCTCCGCGTCGTAGGCGCCGGCCCAGATACGCTCGGCCGTTTGGCGCGCGACATCGATGTAGTCGGGCCGGTCGAGATCGAGACCGGCGCGGGCGAAGGCACCGATCGCCAGGCCGTTGAGGCTCGTGACGATCTTGTCGTCGCGCGGGGGCTGCGGCAGTGTCCGGCGCACGGCGAGAAGCTTGTCGCGATCTCCCGCGAAGGCCGCCAGCATGGCCGCGACATCGGCGAAGCCGGTACGCTTCAGCGTGGCATCGATCGGCAGGCGAAGGCGCAGGACGCTCGGCGGGGGCGCCGTCTCGTCCGAACTGTCGGGCGGCGGCGTTCCGGGCAAGCGCACCAGGTCGTAGAGGGCGAGGAAGCGCTCCGTTTCCTCGGCGCCGAGGGCCGCCTCGATCCGCGGGCGCGTCCAGAGGTAATCGGCGCCCTCGTGTCCGTTTACCTCGGCGTCCTGCGCGGTATAGAAGCCGCCTTTAGGCGCCATCATCTCGCGCTCGAGATAGCCGGCGATGTCCTGGGCCATGAACCTGTCGAGAGGGGCCTTGGTCAGCGCGAACGCCTGGGCATAGAGCCGCAGAAACTGCGCGTTGTCGGACAGCATCTTCTCGAAATGGGGGACGGACCAGGTCGGCTCGGCCGAATAGCGGTGGAGGCCGCCGCCGATCTGGTCGTGGATGCCGCCGTATGCGATCGCATCGAGCGCGCCGGCGAGAGCGTCGCGCGCGGCGGGGTTCCGTCCGGCGTTCGCCAGCATCAGAGAGAGCGCGGGTGCCTGCGGGAACTTGGGACCGTCGCTGCCGAAGCCGCCGTTGACGAAGTCGACGCGCGCGAGAAAGCTATCGCTCGCCTGCTTCATCCAGGCGGCTGGGTCGATCGCGGTGGGTCCTCTGCCGTCTCCGCCCTCCGCCTGCCTCTGTTCGATCGTCTTGAGCGCGTCGTACAGCTCGTTGGCCGCCGGGTCGATCTTGTCGGCACGATGATTGACCCAAAGGTCGTGGAGCGCTGCCAGCACCTTCGGAAACCCTGGCGTGCCGTCGGGCTGGTCTTTCGGCGGAAAGTAGCTCCCGGCGTAGAACGGCTTGAGGCCCGGCGTCAGGAACAGGTTGTTCGGCCAGGCGCCATGCTGCGTCAGCATCTCGGTCGCGATGATATAGAGGCGGTCGATCTCCGGATGCTCCTCGCGATCCACCTTGATGTTGACGAACCACTTGTTCATCAGCGCCGCGATCGCCGGATCCGAATAGATCGTCTTTTCCGCGACATGGCACCAGAAGCAGGTGGAATAGCCGATCGAGAGGAAGATCGGCTTGTCCTCCGCCTTGGCCTTGGCGAGGGCCGCTGGACCCCACGGGTACCAGTCGACCGGATTGTGCGCGTGCTCGAGCAGGTAGGGGTCTGACGCGTCAACGAGACGGTTGGTGTAGGCAGGCACCGCCTGTCTGACAGGGTTGGTCTCGGCTCGTGCCGGAGAAGCCGTCAGCGACACGGAGGCGAGCAACGCAAAGGCGGTGCGGCTGTTGGAGCGCATCGGGACCCTGTCACCTGTCGAATGCAAGCAAGGCCGAGAAAGGCGTTGAAGATGGCGTTTGTTTGCCGGCGAGGCCCATGAGGTAGGAAAGACCGGCTCTTGCGAGACGGTCCTTCGTCGTGCGACCTGGAGCTTACTTCTTGGTCGCTGCGCTCTTCTCGTGAGCCGCCTTCGACGACATGTGCGCCTTGGTGGCGTGCTCGTGCGCCTTCTCCGAGTGTTTGTGGGCGGCGTCGTGGTCACCCTTGTCGTGGTGCTCGGCTGCGGAGTGGTGAGCCTTGGCGGCTTCTTCGTGATGCTTCGCGGCTTCGTGATGGGCGTTCTTGGCCATGATGTCTCCTTGAGCTATGCGCATGAGCGCACCCGCCAACCGGCCGATCCGTCATTTGTTGCACTCTCGAGTGGCGGTCTGCCGACTTGAAAGGCAAACAGACGCGATTTGCGCGCGATTTGCTTATATTTCTAGCGGCGCGCCTACTCACGCTAGCTATAGAATCTTGTCGATTTCGGAGCGAATGTCCTTCGGCTTCGTCGTCGGGGCGAAGCGCTTGACCACTTTGCCGGAGCGATCGACCAGGAACTTCGTAAAGTTCCACTTGATCGCCTGCAGCCCGAGCAGGCCGGGTTTCTCGGCCTTCAGGTACTTGTAGAGCGGATGAGCCCTGTCGCCGTTGACCTCGATCTTGGCGAACATCGGGAAGCTCACGCCGTAGGTGAGTCGACAGAAACCGCCGATCGCAGCCTCGTCTCCCGGCTCCTGGTTGCCGAATTGATTGCAGGGAAAGCCCAGCACCGCGAAGCCGCGCGGCGCGCAGGTTCGCTGCAATTCCTCCAAACCCTCGTATTGAGGCGTGAAGCCGCATTTGCTGGCCGTGTTGACGATCAGCAGGACCTTGTCCTTGTAGCTCGCGAGAGGCTCCTCCGCGCCGTCGAGCCGCTTGGCGGCGTAGTCGTAGATCGAGGTCACGAGGTCTCCTTCGGTTCAGGGCTTCGGCTCGGGCTCCGCCGGCTCGGGTCTGGGCTCCGGCCTGGGTCCCGGTTTGGCCGCTTCCGGCTTCGCCGCCTCGGCAGCGCCCCCGCATGCGGTCTCGCCCTCGCCGCCCTTGTCGAGCGCCAACCGCAGAGCTTCTTCCGTGCCATCCTCCCGCCTCAGCAGGCCCTCGAGCTGCGTGTCCGAGGCGTGTCCCTGGAAGGAGAGCGGTCCGGCTTCGGTCGTCAGCTTGAATGAAAGAGCGCCCGTCGCCGGCACATAGGTCACGTCCTTGGTCGTCGATGTCGCCACGATCGCGCCTTCCGGCTCCTCGTAGGACAAGGTGAGGTCGGGTGCCGATCCGGTGATCTTGATGCGCGTGCCGGTGATGTCGCCGCTGTCGGCTTCGGTGCAGAGCGAGGAGAAGCTCCTGTCCGAGGGAGGATCGGCGCGTGCGATCGTGAGTCCTGCGGCGGAAGCCAGAACGAGGCTCAAGGTCATCCCAGAAGTCCTCCAGTTCGGCGCGGTCGTCATCGATGGTCTCCTGTTGCACCGGCGCAGCCGGGATGTTGCGTTTGAGCGAACGGCAGGGCGATCTCGCGGGTTCGGCCGCGATCGTCGCTGAGGAGGCCGGCAAGCGAGCTTGGCCGCGCGTGGCCTTGGAATTCGAGCAGCCCGTCGGGCGTTTTCGCCTTGAAGAACAGCCGTCGCGAGACGTGGGCGAAATTGACGTCGAGCGTCTCGTAGGGGCCGGGCTCCGCGCCGCCGCGCGTGATCGTCACTTTCGGCCCCTTCTTTGTCGCGTCGATGACGACGCGGATCGCCTCGTCCGGTCCGCAATCGGTGCCGTAGACGAGATGGTCATCGAGGCTCGGCGGGACCTGCGCGGCGCCTGCCGGAGCGGCCAGCGCCAAGAGGCGAAAGAGAAGGAGGGTGAAGCCCCGTCGCCTCAAGGATCTGCGCTCCCTCGTTGCAGCCTGTTTGCGGCGTGGTACCACCGCTTGATGACACGCCTGAAATCAACACCCGGCGAGAGCGCCAGGACAGACCCCGTCGACTCCGCCGACCCCGCCGCCGAGTACCGCGCGCTCGTCGCCGAGATCGCCGAGCACGACAGGCGCTACCATACCGAGGATGCGCCGGCGATCTCCGATGGCGATTACGACAGGCTGCGACGTCGCCTTGAGGCGCTCGAGGCGGAGCATCCCGAGTTCGTCGAGGAGACCTCGCCCTCTGAGCGAGTGGGAGCCAAGCCCAGCGAGAAATTCGCGAAGGTCCGGCACAAGGTGGCCATGCTGTCGCTCGGCAACATCTTCGGCGACGAGGAGGTCGAGGAATTCTGCGCCCGCATCCGGCGCTTCCTCGGCATGAAGCCGGACGAGATCCTGGCGTTCACCGCCGAGCCGAAGATCGACGGCCTCTCCTGTTCGCTACGCTACGAGGACGGCGTGCTCGTCCAGGCGGCGACCCGCGGCGACGGGCAGGAGGGCGAGGACGTGACCGCGAATGTCCGAACCATCGGCGAGATCCCGCAGACGCTGGCCGGCAAGCCGCCCGGCCTCCTCGACGTGCGCGGCGAGATCTACATGACCAAGGACGGCTTCGCCGGCATCAACGCCCGCCAGGTCGAAGCGGGCAAGCCGCTCTACGCCAACCCGCGCAATTCCGCCGCCGGCTCGCTGCGCCAGCTCGATCCCGCGATCACCGCGGCGCGGCCGCTCAAGTTCTTCGCCTATGCCTGGGGCGAGTCGACGAAGCCGCCGGCCGACACCCAGACCGGCATGGTGAAGGCCTTCGAGAGCTTCGGCCTCCCGGTCAATCCGCTGACGGCGCTGTGCCGGAGCGCCGAGGAGTTGGTCGCGCAGTACCACCGCATCGAGGCCGAGCGGGCATCGCTGGCCTACGATATCGACGGCGTCGTCTACAAAGTCGACAGTATCGCGTTGCAGGACCGGCTCGGTTTCGTCTCGCGCACGCCGCGGTGGGCTGTAGCGCAGAAATTCCCCGCCGAGCGCGCGACCACGATCCTCCGCAAGATCGAGATCCAGGTCGGGCGCACCGGTTCGCTGACGCCGGTCGCCAGGCTCGATCCGGTGACCGTCGGCGGCGTCGTCGTCACCAATGCGACGCTCCACAACGAGGACGAGATCGCGCGCAAGGACCTGCGCGCGGGCGACACCGTGCACCTGCAGCGCGCGGGCGACGTCATCCCGCAGATCCTCGGGCCGGTGCTGGAGAAGCGCCCGAAGGATGCCGCGCCTTATGTGTTTCCGGACGTCTGCCCGATCTGCGGCTCGGCGGCCGTCCGCGAGATCGACGCTAAGACCGGACGCCAGGACGTGGTGCGCCGCTGCACCGGCGGTCTGGTCTGCCCGGCCCAGGCCATCGAGCGCCTGAAGCATTTCTGCTCGCGCGAGGCGATGGACATCGAAGGGCTGGGCGACAAACAGATCGAGTCGTTCTACCACGATGGGCTGGTGATGAACCCCGCCGACATCTTCACGCTGGAGGCGCGTGACGCGCGCAACACCACCAAGCTGCGCGATCGGGAAGGCTACGGCGAGACGTCGGTCCGTAAACTGTTCGCCTCGATCGACGAGCGGCGCACGGTCGAGGTCAATCGGCTGCTTTACTCGTTCGGCATCCGCCATGTCGGGCGCACGAATTCCCTGCGGCTGGCGCGCCGCTACGGCGCCTTCGAGGCGATCCGCGTGATCGCCAAGGCGGCGATGCCGGGCTCGGAGGCGCGCGCCGAGCTCGAATCGATCGAAGGATTGGGGGCCGTCGCGGCCGAAGCGCTCGCCGGCTTCTTCGCGGAAGAGGCCAACGATCGCATCGTCGTCGATCTGCTCGAACATGTGACGCCGCGCGAACTGGAGGCGGTCGCCTCGAAGAGCCCGGTCGCCGGCAAGACCGTGGTCTTCACCGGCACGCTCGAGCGAATGACACGGGACGAGGCCAAGGCACAGGCGGAGCGGTTGGGGGCCAAAGTATCAGGTGCGGTGTCGAAGAACACCGACATCGTGGTGGCCGGCCCGAAGGCCGGCTCGAAGCTGAAGAAGGCGACCGAACTCGGCATCGAGACGCTCAGCGAAGATGCGTGGCTCGCGCGCATCGGCACCCCCGCGACGGATGGCGACGAGGACGCCGGGTCGCCCGCATCCGCAGGCCCTAGATGCAGCGGCACGCAATGATGAGCCGCTCGACGCGCAGTAGATCGTCTTCTCCGACGCATATTATCTGAGACGGAAGCGAATCGCCCGGCGCACGATAGGTGGGACACGACGCCCACTCGGTGAGGCGGACGCGCGATCGATGACTTGCGGCGCATGGCCGCTGCTTGCGACCCATGTCCATCATTGGGGTTTCTTCGGCGCCACGCTCGGGGGCGGAGGTTCGGTATTCGACGTGGCGGCTGCTCAGCGCCATCCCGGACTCCCTGACACGACGCTGGTTCCCGAAGCCGGACTGCTGACGAACGCTTCGACGATCCTGACAAGTCCATCGGGACCGATATATCATCGATGGAAGTAGGCATCAGGCTGCCCGGCGCGCGATCGGTTCCTTCGATGAAAGCTCGCAAAGCTTTGAACAGGCTATAGTATCGGTCAACACCAATATTGCGGATTTGCGTTCAAGTGGTTTTCCGGCGGCATTGTTCGCGCGGTCGGCCGTTAATCGCTGAACACCAATCGATTTTGCCTTGTTCAGGCGGCCCGCGGGTTGTCCGCGGGAGATTGCGGCGCAGGTCCCAAGGGAGGAACCAGCCAGGGTAGCCGGAGGGTGGCGAGGAACAGCAGCGCGTGCAGGGCGCAGAGCAGGCCGAACGCCGCGACGAAGGCGCCCGACGTCGACGCGAGATCTGCCGTCGTCGACAGGCGCCACCCGAGGAAGGCCGCGCAGAGTGTCGTCAACGTCGGGCCGCCCAGCCTCTGAACGATGTTCATGGCGGTCGTCGCCATCGGCAGGTCGCGGCGCGCCACCGACGCATAGCCCGAGGTGATCGACGGAATGCCGATGGCGCTGACGCCGACGCCCCGAACGAACAGGCTCGCGGCCAGGACGGCGACGACGAGGCCGTGGTAGGCCAAAAAGACGAGCGGCAGGGTTCCGGCCATAGCCAAGAGCGCACCACAAGCGGCGAGCTTGCGGATGCCGAACCGCTTCGTGAGTCGGCCCATGAACGGATAGGTGCACATCATGCCCAGCCCCAGCGGCGCCAGCAGCCAGCCGGTCCGGCTCGGCGACAGGCCGCAGGCGCGCACCAGATAGATCGGAATCAGCATCTGGCCGGCGAAGCCGATGCCGTTGACCATGAACATGGCGGCGATCGAAGCGGAGAACACCTTGCCCCGGAGAAGCCGAAGGTCGATCAACGCGGCGTCGCCCTTGGCCCGCGCCGTACGGTAGAACAGCGCGAGCATGATGATGGAGACGGCCAGGGCTGCGACGCCGATCCGCTCGCCGAGATGGTCCGAACCGTAGAGGAACAACACCAGCCCCGGCGACAGCAGGGCCAGCCCGATGAGGTCGAGGCCCCGCGGCCTCGTCTCCTCCCGATCGTCGGGCAGGAATGCCGCCGCCAGCGCCAGCGCGAGGACGCCGACCGGCAGGTTGATGAGGAAAAGCCAGCGCCAGGACGCGAACTGCAGGATGGCGCCGGCGACGACGGGACCGAGCAGCGGCCCCAGCAGGACCGGCAGGGCGGCGACACCGACCACCTGCGCCATGTTTCTGCCGGCCGCTCGGGCGATCATCATCTGCGCCATGGGCGCGAGCAGTCCGCCGCTCATGCCCTGGAGGATGCGGAAGCCGATCAGCGAGTTGGCGGACCATGCCAGGCCGCACAGGGCCGAGGACAGGGTAAAGGCCGCGAAGCACCACAGATAGAGGGCCTTGGCGCCGATGCGATCGACGAGCCAGCCGTTCAGCGGGAGCGTCAGCGCAAGCGCCAGCAGATAGCCGCTCGTCACCCACTGGATCGCCGAAAGGCTGACGTGCAGATCGGCGGCGAGGCTGGCGAGCGACACATTGACGACCGTGGCGTCGAGCTGCGCCATGAAGGAGCCGATGGCCGCGACGCAGACCACTTTCCAAACGCCGGGACCGAGCCGGTCGGCGTGATCGCCGCCGCCGGACACCGCCGAGCCACTATGCCTCGGCGACGGACTCATGATTGACGGACTCATGCGCGATCGAGCAGGCCGACGATCTCCCGGGCGGACCCGGTTTCGCCCAGTCGTGGAAAGATCCGGGCGACGCTGTTGTCGTGCGCCTCGAGGCTCAGGTCGGTCATGGCGTCGAGCGCCAGGGTGACGTTGAAGCCGAGTTCATGGCCATGGCGGGCGGTCGACTCCACGCCCATGCTGGTGGCGACGCCGGCGAGCACCAATTGGGTGACGCCGAGAGCCTTCAGCCGCGCTTCGAGGTCGGTGTTGGTGAAGGCGCCCCACGTCCTCTTGGTGACCAGCAGGTCTTTGGGCTGAGCTCCCAGCTCGGGCACGAGATCGGCCCAATCCGCTGGCATGCCTTCGAGGCTATGGCTTTGCTCGGTCCGGCCCGGTGCGCCGCCCGTGACGTTGACCAGAAACACCGGCAGGCCGCGGCGCCGGAACGCGACGGTCAGAGCCGCGGCGGAGGCTAGGACGCCGCCGACGGGATGGACGGTGGGGAGGCCGACGAGGCCCTTCTGCAGATCGATGACGACGAGCGCGGTGTTCGGGTCGAGGGTGGTGACGGTCATGCGTGAACCTTGTGGTTGCTAGGAGGCGAGGAGGCGGTTGAGGAGTTCCACGGCGCCGGCGAGCTGGTGCTGTTCCTGCGCGGTCAGCCGCGCCTGCAAGGTGCGCAGCAGCCAGTCCTGGCGAACCGCCCGACCCGCGCTCACCCGATCGCGAAAATGATCGGTGAGCGAGAGGATGGTCTGGCGCCCGTCCGAGGGGTCGGGCGCGCCCGCCACATACCCGGCCGTCTCCAGGGCCGCGATGATCGCGCCCATCGATTGCGGCCGCATCGCCTCGGCCCGTGCCAACGCGCTCCCGGTCGTAGGCCCGGCGCGCTCGAGCCGCAGGAGCACGGACTTTTGCGCCGAAGTCAGGTCGCCGACGTCGGCCTGCTCACGCAGGCGCCGGCTAAGCGCACCGATCACGACGCGGAGCTCTTCGGCGAGGGCGGAGGCTTGAGCGCTTTCGGACTCGGCTGGTTCTGGCTTCATTCACCGATCATGACATGTATGAAGGTAGACTACAAAGATTTTCTTCACATATGCCTTTCTGGCCGCTGTGCTATCTTGCCCATCCGGCCTTGGACGATCTATTCGGGGGCACGAAAGCCGCTGTAGTCGCCGTTTCCGAAGGTTTGCGACAGGAAGTCGCCGGTCTATTGCGTGTCGCCGTCGTCACTCCCGGCATGACCGACACGAGCTTCGAGATGATCGCGGAGGACTGCGGCATGATCCCGATCGTCGATCGAAAAGCCACGCGCTGCACGGCATACTCGCCCGCGAGGATCTGCTTGCCATCCGCAAACGCCGTCGGCGCGCTCACCGCAATTAATCTCGGACAAGTACCATGGTCTGGTAAGTATTTGCTATCAAGACTAGGCTGATCGATGAACTAACCAGTTACGTAACTGGTCATTTACGATTTCCGGGCGCTCGGCATGAGGAAAATGACCGCGTTGGCGACTGTGTATTGTACGATGCCGCATGGAAATGCTTGAGCCGACATGGCTGCCTCGAAAATCTGGGCGCTTATGCAGCCATCGTTTTGGCCGCAAAGCGCCAGCGCGGAGCTTTGACAGTTCCGGCGATCAACGCTGCGGACGCGCGCCCCTTAATTGTTTTCTCGTCTAGAACTTGTCGGTAGTAGCTGAGCGCCGCAAGCACGACGGCCGGGTCCGAGAAACGACGGCGCAAGCTCTCAACGCGCTCGGGCGACGGCGACCACCCTGGACTCCAGCGTCGCCAAAGCCGCAGCACCGCAGCACCGCGATGCCTCCGCATCCACCAGTCGGAGAAACCTCGGAGTTGGAAAAAGAACATGTACCCTGAGCGCCACATTTGTTGAGGGTCGCGTGACCACGCGCGCAACAAAATTGCCGAACGCATGGCCGAGCACGACGGCGGCGCCCCGCCGAGCTGCTCTATGGCGCGCGGCGTCACGTGCGAGGTCTTTGAGGACGATGCCCTGCATCGGCCCGACCGAGCCCGCGGTGCCGCGCGGCTGTGGGCGCAGCACGCGCCAGCCCGCCGCGACGATGCGGTCCGTGACGCCATCGAAATCATCGAGCCCGTCGCGGCCATAGGAGGGCAGCATGACGAGCGTCGGCCCCTCCCCATCGATGCAGGTCACGATTTTGGCATCACCGGCGCCGACGGTTTCGAGCCGGCGCGAACGGTCTGCCATGGTGCTTCTCCTCTTCGCAATTGCGGATCAGGCCACCGGCGGCAGCTCGGCGCGGAGCACCTTCGCCGTGCGGTACTTGCCGTCGGGCGGTTGCGCGGTGCCGCCGTCGCTCGAGAAGTAGGCGATGCGGCCCCTGTCGCCGGCCGCGCGTCCCCAGGCGCCTGCCGAGGGGCCGACGAGCGTGTCGGTAAAAGGGTCGCCGGCGATCACGGTCCTGCCCTCGCGGTTGCCGTCATGGGCCAGGCGCACGCGATCGATGGTGTTCTCGCGGTGCGTCGTCGCGTAGGCGATTCCCCGGTCCTCGTCGATCAGGAAGTCGTCCCACTGGCGGCCGCCGGCGACGAATTCGGGAAGCCCGATCGGATCCTGCGTGTCGGGATCGACCTTCACGCGCAGCATCATCTGCTGTGATGTCGTGGTGTAATAGAGATAGCCGGTTTTTCGGTCGAACTGGACTCCGTTGGTGCCCGGCTGCTCAGGTTTCTTCTCGCCGGACCGGTTCTTCATGTTGTCGTGCTGGAGCCAGATGCGGGCCGACGCGCTTGCGTCGTCGCCGAGGCCGACCCGCCAAATAAGGTTTGCCATGCCGGCCGCGAGCAGCACGTTCGGCGCGATAAGGCAGCCGCCGTTGAGCCCGACCCACGGCTTCGGGAACTCGAGCACGCGGCGCGGCGCGACCGGAGCGCCGGGCGTCCAGCCCGTCAGGACGAGCTCGTAGAGCCGCGACTCATGCGTGTCGTAGACGTCGGCAACGCCGAGCAAAAAGCGCTCGGGCCTCCATTCCACGACGAAGAGGGTGTTGAACTCGAAAGTGAAGAGGAGAAGCGGCTTGACGGGCAGGGTATCGCCTGGCGTGGGCACGAACCACAGCTCCTTGCGGTTCGCCACTGTGATCAGCATCGATCCGTCGGCGCGAACTGCCAGGTTCTCCAGGAAGAATTGCGCGGGGAATTCGGCCACGACGGTAAGCTTGGCTTGCGGCGCGCTGGGCATGGGATCGGACCTCCGGGGTACTGGCTACGCCGGCTTCGGGGCGGGGATGGCGAAAAGGTTGAGCAAGCCGCAGACGAGGTGATAGCAGCCGGCGAGAACCGCGATGTCGACGAGTCCTTTCTCGCCGAGCCGCCGCAGCGCTTCCGCGTAAAGATCGTCGTCGACGGCGTGCTCGGCTGCGAGCGTCGACGCAAGGCGCTGGGCGATCGTCTCCTCGGCCGCAAGCTCAGGACTGGGCTCGCCCGCCACGAGCGCCGCCACGCACGCCGCCGAAAGACCCGCGTGGCGGGCGGCCGCCGCGTGCGCATAGAGCTCGTAGGGGGATTTCCAGACCGACCCCACGCTGAGGATCACGACCTGGCGCACATGGCATTGGTCGCGACGGATCGGCTGGCTCTGATCACGGTGTCGCGGAGACGGGGCAGATCTCGCTGGCTGCCCGTGCGCTCGGCCTGTCGCAGCCGACAGCGAGCCGGTTTCTCAAGCGGCTCGAGCATCGGGTTGGGACGAAACTCGTAGACCGCTCGCCGCAGGGGCTCAGCTTGACCCAAGCAGGCCGGGACTTCCTCGCTCCGGCGCGGCGTCTGGTCGACGGCTGGCATGAGGCCGTCGATGTCGCGAAGGGGGTTAACACCACACTCTCTGGCACAATCCGCGTCGCCGTGCCCATCGCCACCGGCGGGGGATTTCTCACCGTGATCGTCGCGCGTTTCCTCCGGGCTCATCCCGACCTCGCGATCGAGTGGCACCTGCGTGACGATACGGTAGACGTGACCGCAGGTGGGTATGACTTGTGGATCCGCGTCGGCGAGATCCATCGCGACGACCTCGTGGTGCGGCACATCTACCGTATCGAGCGCGCGATCGTGACGGCGGCAGGGCGGCCTGAAGTCTCGCATCCGCGCGAGTTGCAGCCGACGCCGGCCGTGCGCCTATCCACGTTCGTGCCGGGCGTGGTTGCATTGACCGACGGCAGCGGTGCCACGTTTCAGCTCCGGCAGCGGGTCATGTTCAACACTGACAATCTGTACGCGGCGCGCACCGCGGTGCTGGAGGGCGTCGGCTATGCCGTGCTGCCGTTGTGGTGCATGCACGCCCAACTCGCGCAGGCGGCGCTGGTGCAGGTGTGCAAATCTTGGCGTCCCGCCGACGTCACTCTTTCGATCGCCTATGCGCCGAGCCGAGGCCGCTCCCCCCGCGTCGCCGCGTTGATCGCCTATATTCAGAAGGAGCTGCAGGACAACCGGGGTCTAGGCGTCGCCTTTCTTCGCGCGGCCAACGCGACGGGTAGCGTGACCCGAATCGGGCATCTCGCTCGTCGATGAGCATGGCCTTCATAGCTGCGTCGGCGCCCGCGAGGATCTGCTTGCCATCCGCAGCGCCGTCGGCGCCCTCGAGACCGAACGTGCTCGCATCTGTGCCGGCCGACGGCTTGCCGCCGCCAAACACATACCGCGAGCTTGGCAGGAAGCGGCGGTAGGTCACGGCGAATGAGAGAACCTTTGCGCCGGGGCATCATTGAACGGGCTCAACGCAAGGGAGAGAACGCATGTCAGCACTCAGCACGCTCGAAGAACTCTATGTGGAAGAGATGCAGGACCTTTGGTCGGCGAACGACCAGATGACGAAAGCCGTCCAGCAACTCAGCGGCCACGTCAGCGACCCCAAGCTCAAGCAGATGCTCACGCATTCCGTCGATGGCATCACCAAACATACCGACACCATCAAGGGCCTGATCGAGAAAGCCGGCGGCAAGGTGAAGCCGGACCATTGCAAGGGCATGGAGGGCCTTGTGACCGAGGCCCTGAAGCATGGTGTCAAGGAAGCGCCGTCCGAGAAGGTGCTGCAGGACATCGAGATCATCGCGCAGTATCAGCGCATGTCGCACTACGGCATCGCCGGTTTCGGTTCGGCAGTCGCCTATGCCAAGGCTTTGGGCAAAAAGGACGACACGGCCAAGCTCAAGGACGTTGTCTCCGGCATCTACAAGGCCGACGAATACGCCAGCACACTGGCCCTGCATCTGGAGAAGGCCGCGGCCTAAACCGCCTGCCAAAGCAAGTGCGACACCGCCCGCGAGCCATTCTCGCGGGCGTTTTCGTCGTTCGCCATTCGCGGCGAGGTGGCGAAATGCCCGCCGATAGCGCCCTCTTCACACGCACGCTCTGTTCTCGGCCAGCTTCCGGGGCAGGTGCCGCCGAGTTGGGACGCCGGATAAGCGTTAGCTTCGTGCCTGCGCGATCAAGCGGTTGACGCGCCTCAGCCGACCGCCTTGAGCTCGTCGAGCTTCACCGTGCCGTCCTGGTCCGAGAAGGCCAACGAGCGTTCGCCGCTGTCTTGCTGAGAAACGCCACTGATCTCGTGGCTACCGCTGTCATAGCTCGTGAGCTTGTTGTTCGTCTCAACGAGCAGGCGGCGTTTGTCGGGGAAGAAGGCGTAGCGCATGCCGTTCTGCGACCCCGACGACGAGGGCTTGCCCAGGCCCTCGGGCCACCAAGCCTCGCCGGAGGCCATTGGCTTCATCGGCTCCATGGGTTTCATCGGCTCCATGGGTTTCATCGGCTCCATGGGTTTCATTGGCTTCATCGGTTCCATGGTAATCCTCATCATGGGTGCGGTGACGAACAGTCTGGTTAGCCGCGTCGTTCCAACCGTCGCCGCTGGCGCTTGAGGAAATCCTCGAGCGCTTCGATCACGTCCTCGTCGAACGCGCCGCTGACGATCAGCTTGACCTGGCCGCCGGCACTGCTCTCCTCGCTGTAGACGATCCGCTCGCCGGCCGGCGGCGGCGTCACGGTCGCCGGCGACGTCACGAGAGGTGCCGACGACCTCTCGTGCCGCGGGGTGCTCGCATCGCTTCCGGTCGACCCGGTGGTGTGCTGGCCTTGGTGGGAGGCTCCGATCACCGCGAGTTCGTCGAGCCGCACTGGCCCGTGCTGGCTGGTGAACGCGAGCGAGCGGCTCGACCCGTTCTGCTGCGAGACGCCGCCGATGCGATGATCGGCGCTGTCGTAGGTGGTAAGCCTGCCGTCCTCCTCGACGAGCAGGCGCCGCGCCTGCGGGAACACGGCGTAGCGCAGGTCGTTCTGCGCGCCCGACGTGGAGGGCTGTCCGAGATTGTTCGGCCACCATGGCTCGTGGAGCGACATTGTTGCGATGGGCTTCAGGGGCTCCATCGGCTTCAGGGGCTCCATCGGCTTCATCGGTTCCATGGGCCTCATCGGCGGGAGAGGCTGCATCGGCTTCATCGGCTCCAAGTGCTCACCTCGTCGTCTGTGGCGTGCCCGGGCGCGGGCGTGCCGGTTGCCGCTTCTAAACTAGCGGAGACTGCGCCAACGTCAGCCCTTGCCCGCGTGGGCGGCCGCCTGTTGTGTAGGCAGGTCGGACGCGTCGTCCGCGACGGAGGGCGTCGCATGGCTTATCTCTACTTCCTTGGCGCGGCCTTTTGCGGCGTGGTGCTGACCGCGCAGGTCGCCACCAACAAGCAGCTCGGCCAGCACCTGCACAACCTCTATATTCCGGCCGCCGCGAACATGATCATCGGCGTCGTCGCGACGGTCGGCCTCACGCTGGCGCTCAGCAACGAGTACCCGAGCGCCGAGATGATCCGCTCGTCGCCCTGGTACCTGTGGCTCGCCGGCGGTGTGCTCGGAGCGACCTATCTCACTGCCACAATCCTGCTCGCCCCTAAGATCGGTGCCGGCGCGTTGATCGGGCTTGTCGTCTCCGGGCAGCTCGTGTTCTCGGTGATGGTCGACCATTTCGGCTGGTTCGGCTTCGAGCAGCACTCGGCCAACTGGGAGCGCGTTCTCGGCTGCGCGTTGCTGGTCGGCGGCGTCGCGCTCGTGTCGAAATTCTGAAACGGCCTCACATCTCACCGGCGTTAAGGAGGGCGAGGATCAGCGTCCACCCCATCAGGAGCGACGCCACGCCGGCGGCGCCCGCCATCGCGATCGGCTGCGAACGGCCCGCCACACAGGCACCCCCGAGGCCGCCGCAGACAAGCCCGAGCCACAGCGCGGCGAACGGCAGGATGGCGCTCCAGGGACCTGCGCCAATCAGGGCCTTGGCGACCCCGCGCCCGACATGGACCAGCGTGCCGGTGACGTAGGTGAGCGCGACGCTGATGCCATCCGCCTTGTGCACGGAGGCGTTCTGCGCACCCATCGCCAGGCCGAGCAGCGAGGCGACCGACGGGGCGCCTTGTCCCAAATAGCCGCCCGCGGCGGCGCCCCACAGCAGCAGCGCTTCGAGCATTAAGACGAGAGGTCGCCCCCAGCGCTTGCTGGTGCCGCCGAGAAGCTCGCCGATCATGACGCCGAGAAGGTAGACCGCGATGGCACGCGCGACCTGGAACACTTCCGTGCTGCCGCCGGCGACGTCGACCGCCGCCTTGGTGCTGTTGCCGCTCATGAAAGAGACGAACAGGCCCTTGAAGGCGATGAAACCGGTGGCATCGACGAAACCGGCGAGGGCTGCGAGGCAGATCGCCAGCGCGAAGGCGTGGCCTTGATGCTTCGTCTCGTTTTTGTCTTTGCCTGCGGCACCCGCGTCGGGATTCTCGATCATCCCTGCCATCGGCGTCGCGCTCCGGTCTGCAATCGCCCGGCAACGCGCGGAGAGTCGGACCGTTCTCGCCAGCCGTCCCGGATCAGGTGACGCGCCTCTCCGATCCCCTCCCGAGCGCGCCGTCGCGCGCGACCTTTTGGCGGGCCCGTTGGGGGAGGGCGGTTGCCGCCGCTTAAGTCCTGGCGCCGTTCACGCCCTGGCGGCGGTGAGTTGCAAGGCGTAATAGAACGCCATCATCACCGACAGCGTCGCCGCGTAAAGTCCGCACACCGCCGCCGCGTTGACCGCCGGCCCACGCGAGCGGAGCCTGAGCGCGTCATGCAGCGGCGTGGCGCCGCGCAGGCAGATCGCCAGCAAGATCGCGTAGATCGGCAGGTGGCCCGTGAGGTCCAACAAGCCGAAATCCGCATACGCGCCGCCGAACACGACGAGCATCAGCACGGCGTCGAGCCGGAGCAGACCGCGTCCGACGATGAGATAGAAGGAGACGCTGAACTCGACGAAGCCGGCGATCACCACCACGGTGTCGACCGGAAAGCCGAGCGTCAGGTTTTGGTGCTGGAGGAAGACCTGAATCGCCCATTGCGGGTACAGGAACTTCTCGATCGCGGTCCACATCAAGCTGAACGAGAGACTGGCGACGAGCAGCGGCAGGCGCCAGCGACGCAGCGGTCCTGGTCGCAAGGGCGTTACGCCGAGATAGGCGACGAAGCCGGCGAAGAAGACGTAATCAGTCATGTGGAAGATGCCGTAGCGGGCGATTCCGATCCCGATCAGCGTCGCTAGGGCCAACGCCGCGAGCCCGCAGCTTTCTCGGCGCAGCACCAGCGCCGCCACCGCGATCTGCAGGGCGCCGATCAGCCGGTCGTGGTCGAGGAGTTCCGGTGTCAGGATCGTCCCGGCGTGACCCCAGGGCACCTCCGCGGCCCGATCCCATAAGAGAACGCAGAACAAGCAGATGCCGGCGCGTATTACCAGCTCTTCCAGCCAGTCACGCCGGTCGCCGCTTGACAGCACGCCGGCCCAGACCCGCGCCACCCAGCCGTCGGCGAACGTTCCCGCGAACATCAGCAGCAGGAAGCCGACGAAGCAGGACAGGAATACCGGGGTGAGCACGTTCGCCAGCCTGGCGGGAGGGCTCGCGACGTCGGTGATGGTGCAGAACCACTTGACGTGCCCCGACGCCTCGGCCGGGATCAGAGCCGGGACCGTGATCGCCAGGGGGGCGATCCAACGCGGCGACCATGGTCGATCTCGCAATCGCTTCCCTTCTTTCGTGGCGCGACGATCGTGAAAGGCGAGAAGAACGACAGCCTGAAGACGTCTGTCCTTCAGTCGAGTTACGGAAGGTCGGCCTAGAAGTTTCAGCCACGCTTACGTCGCGTGCATCTCCACCGCGACGCGGATAAGGTCGCTGGTGCGTTCAACCAGCAGCTTCTGCTTGATCGCCGTGCAGGTGTTGGCGACCGTTTTGTAGGAGATGCCCAGCGCATCCGCGATGTCGGAGAGGCCCTTGCCCTTGGCGAGGAGCCGCATGATGTCGAGCTCGCGCGCCGACAGCGCTTTGCCCGAGTCCTCCGAGCCGAGCGCCGTGACGGCAAGATCGGCGGCGAGTTCGCGCTCGACGTATTTGCCGCCGGCGATGATCTGACGTGTCGCCTCGACGAGCTCTTCCGCGCCGGCGCCCTTCGAGACGTAGCCTTGGGCGCCGGCTTGGATCGCGCGCGCGACGTAGATCGGCGTCGTGTGCATCGAGAAGATCAGGACCTTCGTCTTCGGCTCCTCGATGAGCAGGCGGCGCAACAAGTCGAGGCCGCCCGAGCCGGGCAGATTGAGATCGAGGATCACCACCTCGGGCCGCTCCGCCTTGAAGAGAGCAAGCGCCTCGCGCCCTGTCTTGGCTTCGAGGATCGTCGCCTCGATCGAGGCGGAGAGGAGGCGCCGCGCGCCTTCGCGCACGACGGAGTGATCGTCGACGATCAACATCTTCATGTCGGCACGTCCTCTTTCTGCTGGTCGAACGTCGCGAGACGTTCGGGCAGCGGGAGCGTCGCCTCGACGATCACGCCACCGGCCGCGCGATTGCGCACCGCGAGCGAGCCGCCGACCGAGCGCACCCGCTCCCGCATGCCGGTCAATCCGAACCCGAACGCAACCTCGCCGCCTTGGAAACCCCGCCCGTTGTCCTCGATCACGATGGCCGCCGCCTCGTCGCCGACGTCGATCGTGACGTCGATCGCGCCCGGCCGTCCGTGCCGGATCGCGTTGGAGAAACTTTCCTGGACGACCCGGAACGCGATTGCGTCGAGCGGCGGGTCAAGCGGCTCGCCGATCACCGTCACACCGAAGGCGATCGACGGTCGCCGCGCCTTCCAGAACTCGACGAGGTTGTCGATGGCGCCCGCGAGGCCGAGATCGAGCAGCGCCGAGGGCGCGAGGCGGCGCAGCACGTCGCGGAGGTGGCGCTGCATATGGCGCACCGCCTCGGAGATCGCCTCGGCGCGCGGCGCCACCTCGTCGAGGGCGCCCTTGGCGAGGTGCTGTCGGATCATCGCGGCGTCGGCGCCGACCGCAAACAGGAAGGGTCCGACCTCGTCGTGGAGGTCGCGAGCGAGCTCGGCGCGCTCCTCTTCCTGCAGCGTGAGGATTTGCTCGTGGAGGGCCCTGTTCTGGCCGCCCATCTGCTCGAGGCGCACCGCAAGTCCGTTGACGCCGTCGCGCAGCGGTTCCAGCTCGCGCGAGACGTCGGGTTTAATGCGCGCGCTATAATCACCGGCGCCGATCCGCTGCAGGGCCTCGCACATGTCGCGAATCGGCGACAGCGCCGCCTTGATCGTCACGAAGGCGAGCGCCAGCACCATCGCGAAGAACACCGCCATAATTGTCAGCGTGAGCCGCGTGTCGCTCCACGCCTCGGCGACTTCGTTGTGCGGGTCGGCCGCCAGCGTCAGGGTGCCGACGGCGCGGTAGGGTTCGGGAAGCGAGAGCGTGCGTCCAACGGGGTGCGATCCGACCAGGCGGGTGAACCATGACGGCGCCGGCTCGTCGGGCGTAAGCAATCGCGACTGCGCGAGCAGGGCGCCGTCAGGATCGCGCAGGCTTGCCCGAACGTGGCGGTCGCCGTCGAACTGGCTGACGATCAGCCGAAGCTTCGTCGCGGGATCGGCCGGCTCCTCCTTGTCGTCGAGCGCGTTCAAGGCTCCGTCGGCGCCGACGATGAGCGCCGCCTGCAGCTCGGTGCGCACCTTCGATAGCACATGCTGGTACGTCAGCCAGAACCCGACGATCAGGCTGAAGGCGAGAACGATGGTGATGGACACCGCGAGGCGGCGCTGGATAGACATGAATCGGGTGCTGCATCGGCCAATGTGACGGAAATGAAATCACAGCCGGTGCCGCGTTTCACGCGCTATCGCCGTTTCCTGCCGCCGCGACCCCGATACGGGAAGATTGAGCAAGCCTGCGCGGCCCGGCTGCGCATCCTCCGATGCGAGCGCAGCGGAGATAGGCGGCCGGCGCTAGCTCAACTCCTCGATCAGCCGACGCATGAACGCCATGCCGGCGTCGATCTGCGAGATCTCGATGTACTCGTCGGGCTGATGCGCCTGCTCGATTGACCCGGGTCCGCACACGACGGTCGGGATGGCCGCCTTCTGGAACTGCCCGGCCTCCGTCGCGAACGACACGGTGGTGGTGTCGTTCGACCGCGCCAGCTTCTTCACCAGGGTCTCCGCCGGCGACCCCGGCGCGGCGGTCAGCGCCGGGACCTCGATGTCGCGATGCGTCTCGATACGGGCGTCCGCGGCGAAGCGCGTCAGCTTCGGCAGCACCACGCGCGCGGCGTAGTCCTCGAAGTGACGGATCGCGAGCCTCTGGTCGACACCGGGCAGGCCGCGGAACTCCCAGGCGAAGGCGCAGCGCTTGGCCAAAATGTTGCGCGCGTTGCCGCCCTCGATCATCCCGACATGCACCGTCGAGAAGCCGACGTCGAACAAGCCGGACGGATCGCCGTCGGCCCCGAGCTTGGTCTGGAAGCGGGTAAGCTCGGCGACGAGGTCGCAAGCCGCCTCGACAGCGCTCGCCCCGGCGCGCGGATCGGAGGAATGCGCCTCCTTGCCGTGCACGATCGTCTGATAGGTCGCGATGCTTTTGTGGGCATCGACGACCTTCATCATCGTCGGCTCTCCGACGATGGCGATGACCGGCTTCGGCAGGTCGACGCCGAAGCGAGCGATCGTGTCGAGCGAGCCGAGGCAGCCGATCTCCTCGTCGTAAGAGAACAGGAGATGGATCGGCCGCTTCACGCCGGCTCTTTGAAACTCCGGCACCATCGCGAGGCAGATCGCGTCGAAAGCCTTCATGTCGCAGGCACCGCGGCCGTACAGACGGCCGCCGTTCTCGCGCAGAGTGAAGGGGTCCGTGGTCCAGTCCTGCCCCTTCACCGGAACCACGTCGGTGTGGCCGGACAGCACGATACCGCCATCGCCCGCGGGTCCGATCGTGGCGAACAGCGCGGCCTTGTCCCCCGCCCGATCCGGCACACGCACCGCCTCGATGCCAAGGTCGCGCAGATAAGCCTCGACGCGCTCGATCAGCGGCAGGTTCGTCTTCGAGCTTACCGTATCGAAGGCGACCAGTTCGGCGAGAAGCGAGATGGCGGTAGCAGGGTCTGGCGCGCTGCGGGTCATCAGTTGAGAACCCGCTTCGCCGCAGGCGAGTCGAGCGAGAACAGCGGGATCTCGGCCTCGAACGCATCGCCGCCTTCCTCCACGATGCGGTAGGAACCGGCCATGAAGCCCGACGGCGTCGCCAGCGGGCAGCCCGACGTGTAGCGAAACGTCTCGCCCGGCCGGATCACCGGCTGCTCGCCGACGACGCCTGGACCCTTGATCTCGTCGAGACGGCCGTTGGCGTCCGTGATCTTCCAATGCCGATCGGTGAGTTGCACCACGCTCCCGCCGGTGTTCGCGATCTCGACGGTGTAGGCCCAGAAGAAGTGGCCGCGGTCCGCGTTGGAGCGTTCCGGCAAGAACTCCGGCTCAACGGTGATTTCGATATTTCGGGTGACGCGGGAGTACATGAGGCCGACCGGGCGCTGAACCATCGGTCGTAGCTTACGAACGATGGGCCGGTTTGAACAGGGGCGCCGTCGCCCCGGTAGAGCCGAGCGACTTGAAGCGAACGACTTGAAGCGAACGACTTGGAGCGAACGACTTGGAGCGAACGACTTGGAGCGAACGACTTGGAGCGAACGACTTGGAACAAAGGACTTGGAGACGGTCTCGCGTTGTCGGTTTCGAAGCGCCGCGTCATGCCGAACCTGCATCTCGTGATCTCGGACGTCTGGGTGAAGGGTCGCCCCTGGAGCACTTGGATCTTCATACGCTGGGACGCGACGGCCACGCTCCTCGACGGCGGCCCCTACCGCAACCGCGGCGTCCATGTCATTCACATGCGCTGGGGCAAGGTGGTGTCCATCGACGCGCACGAGGACAGCCAGGCCGTAGCGGCCGGATTGGAGCGTCAGCGTGGCGCCGGCCTGGAAGAAGTCGGCGCGGCTCCGATCTTGAGCTGAGCCGGCGCAACTCTAGCGGTCGAGAAAGCTGCCCGGCGTCGGCGCAAGCTTCATCTCGTCTCCGTCACTGTCAGGACACCAGCCATGCTCGACCTCTTGCTCGCGATCGGCCACCATCTCCTCATCTTCGCCTTGATGGGCGTACTCGTTGCCGAGCTTATTCTCGTGCAGGTCGATCTGAATGAAGCCGCCGTGGTGCGGACGTCCGCATCGACGTCTGGTACGGCGTCATCGCAGCGGCGATCATCGTGTTCGGCTTTTCCCGCGCCGTCTTCGCCGCCAAGGGTTGGGATTACGAGCACAACGGCTTCTTCTGGGCGAAGATCGCGACCTTCGTGGCGCTGGGCGCTTTGTCCGTTCCCCCGACGATGGCGTATTTGCGCTGGCGGCGAGACGGTACGAGACCAAGCGTCGCCGGGGTCGTGCGTGTGCGTAGATACCTTTGGGTAGAGATCGCGCTGTTCGCGCTTCTACCGATCTTCGCGGCTGCGATGGCGCGGGGCTACGGTGCCGGAGCGATCTGAAAGATTGCTCTTCTCAAGGGCCATGGAACATCGCAGCGGCAGAATCCTTCGTCCCTCAAGTCGGCCGCGGCAGCTCTTCCCGCGAGGCGCGAATGCCGAGCCGTTCGCAAAGCTTGAGGATGTTCAGCATCAGCCGGTTGACGATCTCGGTTTCGTTGCCGCCGCGGTTCGCGTCGAGGCCGTACGCCAGCATGAGCTCAATTCCCTCCGGGCCGAGGGAGGAGACGGCAACCGACGTGCGGTCCTGCGCCGCCTGCGGGATGGCGGCGACAAGGTCGCGGACGCCTGAGATCAGCGCCTCGAGTTGAGGCACGCTCGTGGAATAGGGTAGCGGCAGCTTGGCCGAGTTGAGGTGGTAGCGGCGCGTGCCGAGATTGTTGACGATCGCGTCCGACAGCTTGCCGTTGGGCACGATGATCAGGCTGTCGTCGGGGGTGCGCACGCGGGTCGAGCGGATGCCGACGTGCTCCACCGTTCCCTTGGTGTCGCCGGCGGCGATGTAGTCGCCGCGGCGGAACGGCCGGTCGATCGCGAGAACGCCCGCGCCGAACACGTTCGACAGGGTCTCGCGCGACGCGAACGCCACCGCGAGGCCGCCGATGGATAGGCTGGCGACAATGCCCTCGTAAGGGAGCGAAAGCTCCATCGCGATATACGTCAGCCCGACCGCGACGAGGACTAGCTTGAGAAAACCGAAGCCGAGCGAGACGATGATGTTGTCCATCGTCACACGTTTGCCGTCCGAGGTGCTGAAATAGCGCGCTGCGATGGCGTCGATCAGGATCCACACGAGCCACATCATCGAAAGCGCCAGCAGCACGCCGGTCGCGCCGACTGAGAAGCGGGTGGCGAGCTCGGGCAGCCCGATCGCCGGGATCATCAGCTTGTAGAGCGAGAAGGCGAGGACTCCCCACAGAGGCCAGCGGAACGCGCGCCGCTCGGCTTGCGGATCGTCGCCACCGACAAGCCGGATCAGAACGGCGAGCACGATCCGCGCGAGACCGTAGCCGACGGCGAGCGCGATGAGGATCACCGCGGCCCAGCCCGCGATTTGCCAGAGCTCGAGGGTGCCGAGCTGCGCCAGCATCACGGGCGCGACGCCGCGTACGCCGCGCCGGATGTCGAAGAACAACGAGGCCGGGGCGGGTAGCTTCTCGCCGCCAACGGCCGGCATGTCCTCGACCAGGACGTAGAGATCGCGGGCCTCGCGCACCGTGTCGGCGGTGAACTTCCAGGTTGCCGCGTCGCCGGTTCCGTTCGGAGCGATCACGACGCGCCCGGCGGGATGGCTGAAGACGATGAAAGGCTCGGTGTTCTTCGGATCGTCCGAGATCTCCTGCGGCTGCACGAGGCCGACGCGGTTCAGGATGCCGTTGAGGTACTCCGCGGAGAGCTCGCCCTGGTAGCCGCGCACCGCTTCGGGCAGGTCGGACAGGTCGAGGCTGGCGAGGCCCTGGGCGCGGCCGCCCGTGTCCCAGGTGAAGAACGAGCGGGTGAAGGTACGCCATGCGTCACGGGCATTGTGCCTCAGCTTGTAGGCTTCGGGGCTCGGCAGGCGACCGCCGGAGCGCGCCAGCAGCGCCTTCCCGGCCGCGGCGAGGGCCGCGTCGTCCGGCATCGCGATGAACCAGCGGTCGCCCTTCTTGTCCAAGCGCAGCGGCAGGCTCGCCGAGGTGCCGGCCTGTTGCAGCGTGATCGAGACGGCGTCGCCTTTCGCGGCGGCGTCCGGCAGGTCGAACAGGCGAAATGTCGTCTGGTCGACCATGTCGAACAAGGTCTGCGCCTTGGCGAGCTTCTGCTCCGGCGGCAGCGCCGCTCCTTTATCCCCGAAGTCGAGCACGGCCACGGCGCGGGTCATCTCGTCGGGCGCGTCGTAGCGCGCGGCGTTGCCGGCGTCGACGAAGGTCCGCAGCGCCTGTCGGGGGCCGCGCTGGTCGACGCGGAGGGACTCGAGATCGGCGGCGGCGCGGCCGCCGGTCCACCACTCGCCGGTCGCGTAACGGCCCATGAAGGACCGCCCGTCGGGGGCCATCACGAACTTGATCCCGCCCGAACGCGAACCCTGAATCCAGCGTCCCTTCAGAACTCGGCCCTCGATCTGGCCCTCGATGACACCGTCGTAGGAGGCATACGTGCCGGTCACCTTGGCGCCGTCCTGCTTCAGCTCCACCCTGGCGCCGCCGTTGCGCCATCGCGTGTCCCACGTCCCCGTCCAGCTCGACTCGGCCGCGAAGGCCTGGACGCAGATCAGGCTAAGCAACAGGGCTACCGCGAGGCGCATCGTTTTTCCTTTGAGACCTCGAACCGGAAAGCCCCTTTGTGCGAGATTGGGCAGCCGAGGCGGATGTCAAAATTCGGCAATTCTATCTTTGGAACGTCAGCATGGTGCGTCCAGGGACGATCGACCAAGCCGAAAGAGCCGCGTCGGCGCGCTCTTCGGCAGACGTCGATCCCGCGTCTTCGCTTGCACGGCGCGCAAGAGCATCCTGCGGCGCCGCCTAGGGGGCCAAGCGCATCCGCAATTCGGCGCCGATCTCGTCCAGCACGCGGTCGGCCGCCGAAAGCGCGCCGCTCATGGTGATGAAGCCGTGGATCATGCCGGGAACGGCGATGCGCTTGACCGGCACGCCGGCCGCCTCCAGCGCATCGGCGTAGGCGGCGCCCTCGTCGCGCAGCACGTCGTGCTCGGCCGTGATCACCAGCGCAGGCGCGAGACCGGCCTTGTTTGGCGCGGCGAGCGGCGACAGCCTCCAGTCGGCCGCCAGCGAGGGGTCCTGAAGGTAGCGCTCGCCGAAAAAATCGAGTGCGGCCTGGGTCAGCGGCGGCACGGACGCGTTCTGCGTCTTCGACGGATAGGCTCCGGCGTTCTCGCGCAGGTCGACGGCCGGATAGACGAGGATCTGGGCGCGCAGCGAAAGGCCGTGGTCGCGCGCGGCCAGCGCCACCACCGCGGACAGGTTGCCACCGGCGCTATCGCCGCCGACGGCGAGGCGCCGCGGGTCGGCGCCGAGCGTTTCGGCATTGTCGGCGATCCAGCGGAAGGCCGCCAGCGCGTCCAGCGCCGCCGCCGGGGCGGGATGCTCGGGCGCGAGCCTGTAGTCGACGGCGACGACGAGGCAGGTTCCTCGCTTGGCGATCTGCCGGCACACCTTGTCGTGGGTGTCGAGGTCGCCGATGACCCAGCCGCCGCCATGAAAGAAGACGAGGGCCGGCGCGTCGTGCTCCGCGACGCCATGGGGGCGATAGCGCCGCAGCCGTATCGCGCCCGCAGGCCCGCTCGCCTCGAAGGTCCGCACCGTCGCCATCTCGACCGCCTCGCCACCGACTCGGTCGGATTGCAGCTGGTAGAAGGTGCGCGCCTGCTCTGTCGTCATCTGATCGATCGTTGGGAGGTTGGCCTCTCCCATCGCGGCAAAGAGCTTGATGACGTCGGGATCGAATTCCATGGCGGCGGTCTCCCTGAGAGCTGGCCTCGCCTCACATACGCCCGGCCTTCTGTCCAGCCGGCTTGCTGCCGATCAGGCGAGCCCGTGTCATCGATCCTGCGCCGCGAGCAGCGCCGCCTGTGCTCCGTGGTCAGCGCGTCGATCGCCTCGACGAGGGCCTCGCCGGCATGGTCACCATGCCGCCGCCGTGGGCGGTAGTTATAGTCTAGCGATCAATGCCGGAACTCCCGTGGTCCCGTTTGCTGGCGTCGATGTCTGATGCGCACGATGCTCACCATATCGGTTTGCTGTCGTAGGCATCGAAGACCACGTAAGGCGATATCACCACAAGACGAATAGAGCGGCCAAGCTTTGGTCGAGGTGAACCGCTCTCGGGATGATTAGCAAGCCTCTCGATCAGCGCTTTCAATTTCGCATCGTATGATGCAGCTGTCCTTGGACCAGCCGAAACGATGAGGTCCGCTGCGATCGTCAGAAAGTCGTCCACGGCCTTTGCCGCTAAGGGCTCGTCCAGCAATAACCGCTTCAAGTCCCCTTGTAACTCGATCTTGCCGCGATCGGATAAGGTATCCGTCGCGGTGTCGGGTGGGAGACCGTCAACCCCTGGGTCGCCAGAGACCGTCCATGAGTTGGGCTCCCCATCCGTCGTTCCTTCGAACCCGAACAGTCGCCGGGGCCGCAAGAGCTCGCTTAGGCAAGGACGGGTCATGCTGGAACAGATCACCGTTGGGATCGACGTCTCCCAAAACAAGCTCGACGTCCACATCCGCCCGACCGGGGCGGTGTTCAGTACCGATCGCAACGGGGCCGGTCTCGCGGACCTTTGTGAGCGGTTGAAAGCGCTCGACCCGCGGCTTGTCGCGATCGAGGCGACCGGTGGCTACGAGACGACGACGGCGGCGGCGATGGCCGGCGCCGGCCTCCCCGTGGTGGTGGTCAATCCGGCGCAGGTACGCGCCTTTGCCAAGGCGCTCGGCAAGCGCGCCAAGACCGATCCGATCGACGCGGCGGTCATCGCGCATTTTGCCGAAGCCACGAACCCCGAGGTGCGGACGCTGCCCGACGAGAACACCCGGCTTCTCGCCGATCTCGTCGGCCGGCGGCGGCAGATCGTCGAAATGATCGGTGCCGAAACGCAACGGCTGCGGCGCAAACCTCCGAAGCGGGTGCAGAAAAGCCTCGAGCGGCTGATCGCCGCCCTGAAACGCGAACTCGACGATCTCGACCTGGACATCGACGCCGCCGTGCGCTCATCGCCCGCCTGGCGGGAGGCGGACGATCTCCTCAAGTCCGTGCCGGGCGTCGGCCGCGTCACGGCCTGTTCGCTCATCGCCGAGCTGCCCGAACTCGGCCGACTCGATCGAAAGCAGATCGCCGCGCTCGTCGGGCTCGCGCCCTTCACCCGGCAATCCGGCTCATGGAAGGGCAAGAGCTTCATCGGCGGCGGTCGCGCGAGCGTGCGGACCGCGCTTTACATGGCGGCTCTCGTCGCGTCGCGATCCAACCCAAACTTGCGGACGTTCTACGCAAGGCTCGTCGGCGCCGGTAAGCCAAAGATGGTCGCGCTCATCGCCGTCGCCCGCAAGCTCATCACCGTGCTCAACGCCATCATGAGGGACAGAAAAGAATGGCAAACCGCTTGACAGCCAAGACAGTCGCTCATGGTGAGGAGCGCCGCAGGCGCGTCTCGAACCACGAGGGCTCCAGAGGGCGAGATCGCCGGACCGCCGAGCCTTCAGCACAAAGGATGGTTCGAGACGGCCTTCGGCCTCCTCACCATGAGGCTACTGACTCGCTTATTTGCGGCGAGTCCTAAGACGACTCGCGTCACTTGCGCGTCTTGGCGGCGATCATTTCGGTTGTTCGGCGCGCGAACTTGTCAGCCGTCACGATGTCACCGTTCTCGATATCGGCGAGGCCTTCGTCGACGAGAGGCTTGGCCCAGGCGAAGTCGTCGGCTTCCGTCTCCCGATCGGCGACCCGCTCCTCGAGAAGCTGGCGCACGCCATCCTCGATCGAGTCGAACTCGCCTTCCGCGACGCGAGCGGCGATCCATTCTTCCAATTGTGGCGTGAGGATTACGGGCATGGCGAGGCTTTCGCTGAGCGAAGCTGGAACTTGCCACACATGACAGCACCGGTCATCTGCCGCCCCTCATCCCTCCTGCGCGGCGAGCAGCGCCGCCTGGTGCTCCGTCGTCAAAGCGTCGATCACCTCGTCGAGCGCCTCGCCTGCGATCACCTTGTCGAGCTTGTAGAGGGTCAGGTTGATGCGGTGGTCGGTCAGCCGCCCCTGCGGGAAATTGTAGGTGCGGATGCGCTCGGAGCGATCGCCCGACCCGACCTGGCTCTTGCGGTCGGCCGAGCGTTCGGCGTCGAGCTTCTGGCGCTCGATGTCGTAGAGGCGCGCGCGAAGCAACGCCATGGCGCGGGCCCGGTTCTTGTGCTGCGAACGCTCGTCCTGCACGAAGATCACGGTGTTGGTCGGCAGGTGGGTGATGCGGATCGCCGATTCCGTCTTGTTGACGTGCTGGCCGCCAGAGCCCTGCGCGCGCATCGTGTCGATCTTCAGGTCGGCCTCGTTGATGTCGACGTCGACCTCCTCGGCCCGCGGCAGCACGGCGACGGTCGCGGCGGAGGTGTGGATGCGGCCCTGCGTCTCGGTGTCGGGCACCCGCTGGACCCGATGCACGCCCGACTCGAACTTTAGCTTGGCGAAGACGCCGACGCCCTCGATCCCGGCGACGATCTCCTTGTAGCCTCCGGCAGTCCCCTCCGAGGCCGACATCACTTCGACCTTCCAGCGATGGTCCTCGGCGTAGCGCTGATACATCCGAAACAGGTCTCCGGCGAACAGGGCGGCCTCGTCGCCGCCGGTGCCGGCGCGGATCTCGAGGATGGCGCTCCTCTCGTCCGCCGCGTCCTTCGGCAGCAGGGCGACCCGCAACCGGCCGGCAAGCGCATCGAGCCGGCCTTGCGCGTCGCGGCGCTCCTCGTCGGCCAGCTCGCGCATCTCGGCGTCAAGGGCGCGATCCTCCAGCATGACCTCGACGCCCTCGATTTCGGCAAGTTGCAGGCGGTACTTCCGGATGGCGGCGGTGACGTCCTCCAGCCCGGCGAGCTCGCGCGACAGCGCGACGAAGGTCGTCGCGTCCGGGTTCTGGGCCAGACGGCTCGAGATCTCGTCATGGCGGCGCAGGATGAGGTCGAGCTTGTCTTGCGGCAATTGCATCGTCTTCAGGTAGCGAAACCGCAGGCCTGCGACAAGGATGGGTTGACACCGCCGTGGGCCTCCGGGCGCGTCAGCCCTGCCGTGGACCGGCGCCCCCGGTGTTCGCGAGCCGGCGCACAACCCGCCTCGGCCGTCGCTTCGCGGCAGTCGAGGCAGCGCAAGGAATGGACGTCCGGGCACGATTTCAAATCATTAGCGACGCATCCGATGCATCGGATGCTCATACTTTTGTCATAGCTCTTAAGGTGCAAAACCCCATCGAGGGGCGGGGTTGCGGCGTCGACTTCGCAGCCTGTATACGGGCGACAAGGAGCGGCGACGAGGCGTAGGGCCGAGAGGCACTACTCCGCGCACGTCGCCCGCGAGGGCCGGTGCTCTACCTCGTGACGGGACGGCAACAGGATAAGCCATGCTGCAGGGCGCTCACGGCGGACCCCGTCTGCTGCTGCGCAGGCTCCGCGAGGTCATGGCGGAGCCGGTCGGCGCCCAGACGCGGCTCGATCGAATCGTGGTTCATATCGCCGCCAACATGGTCGCCGAGGTCTGCTCGGTCTACGTCCTGCGCGGTGACGATCGGCTGGAGCTGTTCGCGACCGAGGGCCTGAACCGCGAGGCGGTCCACCTCACCACGATGCGCTCCGACGAGGGCCTCGTCGGCCTTATCGCGCAATCGGCCGAGAGCCTGGCCCTCGCCGACGCCCAAAACCATCCATCCTTCTCCTACCGGCCGGAGACCGGGGAAGAGATCTACACCTCGTTCCTCGGCGTGCCCGTGCTGCGCGGCGGCAACACGCTCGGCGTGCTGGTGGTGCAGAACAAGGCGCGCCGCATCTACAACGACGAGGAAATCGAGGTCCTACAGACCACGGCGATGCTGCTGGCGGAGATGATCGCTTCGGGCGAGCTGCAATCGCTGGCGGCGAGCGAAAACGGCTTGGCGACGCGGCGGCCGCTGTCGCTCTCGGGCACGCCGATCACCGAGGGCATCGGGCTCGGCCACGTCGTGCTCCATGAGCCGCGCATCGTGGTCAAGCACATCGTCGCGGAGGATATCCAGCACGAGCTCGGGCGCCTCGACGTAGCGATCGAGCGGATGCGCGCTTCGATCGACCGGCTGATCGAACGGGGCGACATGGGCGGCGGCGAGACCCGCGACATTCTCGAGAGTTTCCGTTCGATCGCGAACGACCGGGGCTGGCTGCGCCGTCTGCGCGAGGCGATCTCCGGCGGCCTGACGGCCGAGGCCGCTGTCGAGCGCGTGCAGAACGACGCCCGCGCGAAGATGCAGCGCCAGACCGATCCCTACCTGCGCGAGCGCCTGCACGATCTCGACGACCTCGCCAATCGATTGATGAACGAGCTCGTCGGGCGAAGTTCCATTCCCGCTCTCGAGGAGCTACCCGACAACGCGATCATCGTCGCACGCTCGATGGGACCGGCGGCGCTGCTCGATTACGATCGCTCCAAGCTCCGCGGCCTGGTGTTGGAGGATGGCGGCGCGCTGAGCCATGTCGCTATCGTCGCCCGCTCGCTCGGCATTCCTGCCGTCGGCAACGTCGGCAACGTCATCAACCTCGCCGAGCAGGGTGACCCGGTCATCGTCGACGGCTCGACGGGGGACGTCTACGTGCGTCCGACGAGCGACGTCGAGAACTCCTACGCCGAGAAGGCGAGGCTGCGCGCGCGGCGCCAGGAGCAGTACCGCGCGCTGCGCGACATGCCCTGCGCCACGCGGGACGGTGTCGCGGTCGACCTGCACATGAACGCAGGGCTGGTCGTCGACCTCCAGCATGTCGCCGAGACCGGCGCCGCCTCGATCGGCCTGTTCCGGACCGAGATCCAGTTCATGGTGGCCCACCGCTTCCCGCGCACGCGGGAGCAGGAGATGCTCTACCGCTCGATCTTCGAGGCGGTCCCGGGCAAGCCGGTAACGTTCCGCACGCTCGACATCGGGTCGGACAAGATCCTACCCTACATGGACAAGATCGAGGAGGAAAATCCGGCGCTCGGCTGGCGCGCGATCCGCATCGGGCTCGATCGTCCGGCACTGCTTCGCTCGCAGATCCGGGCGATGCTCCGCGCCGGAGCCGGGCGCGACCTCCGCATCATGTTCCCGATGATCGCTGCTATGGAGGAGTTTCGCCAAGCCAAGGCGATCGTCGAGCAGGAGATCGGTTACCTTTCGCGCTACGATCACGCGCTGCCGGCCGACCTCAAGCTCGGCATCATGCTCGAGGTTCCGAGCCTGCTCTGGCAGCTCGACGAAATCTGCAAGACGGTCGACTTCGTATCGGTCGGCTCCAACGACCTCGTGCAGTACCTGTTCGCGGCCGATCGCGACAACACCCGAGTGTCGACGCGCTTCGATACGCTGTCGCCGGCCGTGCTCCGGGCGATGCGGCTGATAGCGGATGTCACGACGCGCCACGGCACGCCACTGACGCTGTGTGGCGAGATGGGAGGCAAACCGCTCGAGGCGATCGTGCTGATCGCGCTCGGCTTTCGCGGCCTGTCGATGTCGCCGGCCTCGATCGGTCCGGTCAAGGCCGCGGTGCTTGCGACCGACCTCCGTGCCCTTGAGGATTTCGTGCTCGATCTCGTCGCGCGAGTCGACGACGGACGCTCGCTTCGCGATCCGCTACGTGCCTATGCGGAGCAGCACGGCATACCGTTGGGGTAGTCCCGACACTCCGACCCGAGAGCGTCCACCGTGTCGCGAGTGCCGATCAGGCGAGATTGCGGAAGTTGCCCCAAAGGAGAAGCACGAGACCCAAGAGGCTGAACGTCATGCCGATCAAGAAGCGATGATCTCCGGCAACAATAGTGTCGGCGGATGGAAGGCTTGCGCCTTTGGACAGGGAGAGACCTGCGAGGAAAGAGAGCGCACCGAACGAATTCAAAACGATCCACTGCATGATCGCGTACCTACAAAAGGCGGTAATCTGTTCTGTTTCAAGGCAATGCGAAACCAGGGCCACAGTTCGCCGCGACTCACAATTTCGCCAAACTCCGCGTGACGGTCATGCCTGGCGGTGAGGCGCTCTTACGCATTTGCAGGTGAATGGCTGATGACGCGAACGACGGCGGCCGCGAAATTGTTGAAAAATAGGAGCAATGCATCGAATATCTCGCATGGTCCGCGGCGGTCCAACGAGGGATGGCGCGATGCGAAGGACTCTTTCGACCGGCTCTGTGTACGAACGCGAGATCGGCTATTCGCGGGCGGTGGTTGATGGGGGCTTCGTTTTCGTCGCCGGCACAACCGGGTTCGACTACGCTAGCATGACGATCTCGGACGACGTGCGCGGGCAGGCGGCGCAGGCGCTGACAACGATCGAGGCGGTGCTTGGCGATGCGGGCTCGTCGCTCGCCGACGTGGCCCGCGTGCGCTACGTCCTTCCGGACCTCGCCGACTTCGAGCCGTGTTGGCCCATACTGCGCGAGCGTCTCGGCGCGGCGAAGCCAGCCGCGACCGTGTTCGGCGCCAAGCTGTTGGATCCGCGCATGAAGATCGAGATCGAGGTGACCGCTCGTATACGCTCCGACGCAACTTCGGGAGAGGCGCCATGAAGGTCGCGGTCGTCGGGGCGGGGCTGATGGGCCACCGTATCGCTCAGGTCTTCGCCGCCGCCGGCCACGACGTTGCGACATCCCCACCGCGCGCGACTACCTCCCGTCGCGGCCGCGCGAGGAATGCGCCCAACCCGCCAAGCCCGATGCCCGCCATGCAAGCCACGGTCGAGAGCGGCGTGCGGCCGTCGTAGAGGGTGGCGACGAGAAGCCCGGCGGCGGCGCCGAACGCCAGCTGCGCTGACACCACCGCTGCGCTAGCGGTGCCGGCGATGTGCAGGAGCGGCTCGATCGCGAGCTGGACGGCGTTCACGTTGCTGATCGAGCAGCCCATCATGCACAACACCAGGAAAGGCAGGAACATAGCGACGCTGGTGTTGCCGGCCAGCGTGATCGCGAGCAGGCCGACCGCGCCGGAGCAGACGAGGGTCAGGCCGCCGATCAACAGTTTCGCCGGCGCCACGCCGCGGCGGTTGAGCCGCGCGTTGACGAGGTTGCCGACGAGCAGGCCGGACGAGTTCAGCATGAAGGTCAGCCCGTACTGCGCGGGCGTGAGGTGGAAGGCGCCGATCATCACGTAGGGCGAGCCGCTGACGTAGGCGAAGATGACGCCGAACATCGCGATGGCGACGAGGGTGAAGGCAAGCGAGCGCCGGTTGCGAAACACCGCCGCGTAGTGGCCCACGATGCTGCGCGGCGAGATCGATACGCGACGCTCTTCCGGAAGCGACTCGCCGAGCCTCCACCATATCAGCAACAGGGCGGCCGCCCCCGTCACGGTGAGGAACGTGTAGATGAGGCGCCATCCGGCGAACCCCATCAGGAGCGCGCCGATCGAAGGCGCGAGCAGCGGCGCGAGAAGGCTGAGCGCGGAGACGTAAGACATCTTCTCACGCTGCGCCGAGCCCTTGAAGTGGTCCCCGATGATGGCGAGGCCGAGCGGGCGAGCGCCGCCGCCGATGCCTTGCACGAAGCGGCAGGCGAGCAGGGCCGGCAGGCTGTGGGCGAAGACGCAGCCGACGCCGCCGATGACGTACACGGTGCAGGCGAGCAGGGCGACCGGGCGGCGCCCGTAGCGGTCAGACAGCGGGCCGTAGAGGAGCGGCGAAAGCGCGAAGGAGATCATGAAGGCTGAAAGCGACAGCCCGATCGTATTGGCGCTCACGCCCAGCTCGAGCGCCATCGGCTCGACGGCGGCGAGCGACATGTCGGTCGCGAAAGCAGACATGGCGCCAAGCAGACTCATCAGCACGATGAACATGAACGAGGTGGGCGCAGCCTTCACCGAGGAGATCTCCAAACTTGATGTTGGGCGTGGCGCGGGACCGATATACGGAATCGCCGCCGAAGCCGACGTAGGATAGTCCAATCAAATGTAAGGCGAGGGCATGGCGCTGAGACTGCCGCGGAGTGGCGGCAGCCATGCTAATGACGCGGTGCAACATGGCGGTCGGCAGGTCCACGATCCCCGCTTGCGGCCCCAGCGCCGATCCGCTACGCGAGCCGCCTGGTATTCGCGAAGGGACATGATGAGAAAGGCAGTTCTGCTCGTCGCCGTTCTGATGCTCGGCGGCTGTGCCTCCGGGCGGCGCGACAGCGGAGATCCCGATGCACCCAGAAAGGTCTGTCCGAGCACCACGATCGGCTCGGAAGCCAAAACCTTCTGCTACTGAATGACCCTAGGCTACTGAACGACGTTCTGCTCCTGGCGGAGCGCCTCGAGTACCTCGGTCATGTGCGGTCTCTCCGACGGCCGTGACCGCACGCAGGCTTGCTGAAGCGCGATGACGGCGGCCGGCACAGGCCCGCCGTCACAGCGCTCGACGAGTTCGCCCAGGAGCACGCCGAACGCCAGCACGTCGAGCGGCGTCAGGGCCGCCGATTGCTCCGACGGCATGAAGGAGGCCGCGCCGAAGTCGCTCATCAGCGCCTCTCCACGGTGGCCGTCCCATAAAAGGTTGTGGGCGTATAGATCGCCATGCATCAGGCCGCGCGCGTGGAGGTGGGCACAGGCCGCCGCGATGCCGCGCGCGGCGCGCAGCGCGACACCCGTGTCGAAGCGCCGATCTTGCGGATACACGTCGCGCGTGCAGCTTGCCTGGCTCGGCGGCGCGGCCAGCGTGCGCCAGGAGGAGGGCAGAAGGCGCATCACCAGACCATCAAGGCCTTGGGGATGACCGGTGACCTGGCCCAGGCTCCCGATCAGGTTCGGGTGGTCGCCGGCGGCTAAGCAGGCGGCCATTTCGCGCGCGGGCAGGCCGTCGCTGGTCATCACGCCCCTGAACAGCTTGACGGCAACCGGCCTGTCCTCGGCGCCCTCCTCCGTGGGCCAGCGCGCCTGGTAGATCTGGCCCGACGCGCCCTCGCCCAACAGCGGCCCGAGCCGCAGACGAGACCATTGTACCTCGACGACGGATGTCGACGGCTCGCCCGCCTCCACCGGGTTGCCGGCGAAGGCCAGCCACGCCAGCCGCGGCAGCTCGAGCAGCCATCCGGGCAGCGTCTCCAAACGGTTGGCGGCGATGCGGATGAGCTCGAGGCTCGGCGCGCCGGCGAGCGAGGCCGGCAGCGTGCGCAGCGCGTTTCCGGCGAGCATCAGCTTCTGCAGCGTCGGCCGCTCGCCGAGCGCCAGCGGCAGCATCTCGAGCTTGTTGTCGGTGAGGATCAGCCATCGCAGTGTCGGCGGAAGCGACTCGTCCGGCACCTCGCGCAGCCCACAGCCGCGGAAACCGATCTGGCTCAGCATCGGGCATGCGCCGAGCACCGGCGGCAGGCGGTCGAAAGCGTTGCCCGAGCAGAACAGGACCCGCAGCTTGGTCAGTCTTGCGAACTCGGCCGGCAGGGTGCCGATCGCGTTCCTGCCAAGGTCGAGCACCTCGAGCGTCTCGCCGAGCTCGAAGACCTCGGGCGGCACGTCTAGCAGGTCGCAGCCGCTGAGGTCCAGCGTCCAGGCGCCCTTGAGGGTGCCGTCGCGCAAGGCCGTCAATTCGTGCATCCCCATACCGGACGTCCTCCAATGATCGTTGCGCGGCCCCGAGCACGCCCTTTGACGAGGCGAGTGGCCTCCGCCACGGACCTCGCCGCGTGCCGCATGGTAGCACCGCGCCTGACCTCAACCCGAACCACGGCTGACTTCCGAAGCGCACCCCGATAGAAGGCAGCACGTCAGCCGCTCGTCGAGAGCCCGGGTCAAAAGATGAAGCAGGCCATCGTCTCCCTAGCCCTCTTGTCTCTGTCGGTCGCGGTGGCGCATGCGGTCGCAGCCGACAGGACGAGCTCCGACATCAAGGCGGCGCTGGCCGTCCCGCCAGCTGTCGCCGCGCCTTCGCCTGTCGCCGTGCTTCCCGGCAACGGCGCGAAGCCGACGGCCAAGCCGACCGTCGTCGCGATGTGCGACCTCATCGCCAAGGCCTCTCGCGGGCATGGGCTTCCGGTCAGCTACTTCACCCGTCTGATCTGGCAGGAGAGCCGCTTTCGGCCCAACGCGCTGAGCCCCGCCGGAGCGCAGGGCATCGCCCAGTTCATGCCGGGCACCGCCAGCGGGCGTGGCCTGCTTGACCCCTTCTCGACCCCCGAGGCTCTCGAGGAGTCGGCCGCCTACCTCAAGGAATTGCGCGAGATGTTCGGCAATCTCGGGCTGGCGGCGGCGGCCTACAACGCCGGCCCGGGCCGCCTGTCCCGTTATCTCGCCGGCCAGGCCGAGCTGCCCACGGAGACCTTGAACTATGTCGAGATCGTCACCGGCCATTCGGTCGGCGAGTGGCGCGTCACGACCGCGCCGGAGATCATCAAGGACGACGGCTTCTCCTGCGCCCGCATCGCGGCGCTCGCCGGCCACCCGTCCGTCGACGTTGAAAAGGAGCGGGGACAATTGCCGGTCCGGCGCAGGGACTGGGCCGTGATACTGCTCGGCAATCCGCAGCGCGACAAAGTGATGGCCGAGTACCAGATCGTCCGCGGCCAGTTCTCAAAGTTCCTGGGCGGAGTGCAGCCGTCCGTGGTGCACCGTCGGATCGGCGGCCTGCAGGTCGCGCGCTACATCGTGCAGATCGAGAAGGACCGCCGCGAGGATGCCAATGCGCTCTGCTCGAACCTACTGAAGGCCGGCGGCAGTTGCTTCGTGCTGGCGAACAAGTTCTGAGCCGCGAGCTCGCTCAGCCGAGCAGCTGCGAGTAGTCCGGCATGCCGGCCGGCATCGATGCGCCCAACGGCGCGGGCGTTCCGCCACCGCCTGCAAGCGCGCGGTCCGGGCTCGCCGGGTAGACGCCGAGCACGCGAATCTCCTTGCAGAAGAAGGCGAGTTCCTCCATCGCCCGCGCCAGCCCAGCGGCGTATGGGTGACCTTCGACGTCGGCGAGGAACTGCGTCGCGGTGAACGCGCCGTCGACCATGTAGCTTTCGAGCTTGGTCATATTGACGCCGTTGGTCGCGAAGCCGCCGAGCGCCTTGTAGAGCGCGGCCGGCACATTGCGGGTCCGGAACACGAACGTGGTGATAGTCGGCCTCGTGCCGCCCGGCGGCCATTCCGGTGCCGGCGACAGCACCACGAAGCGGGTTGTGTTGTGCTTCTCGTCCTCGACGTCGGCGGCCAGCACATCAAGCCCGTAGATTTCGGCGGCGAGGGTCGTCGCGAGGGACGCGCGGGTCGGATCGCTCCATTCGGCGACCTCGCGCGCGGAGCCGGCCGTGTCGGCGGTGACGACCGGCTTGAGGCCGCGCTCGCGGATGATCCTGCGGCACTGGCCCAACGCGTGGACGTGGCTGTAGACGCTTCTGATACCCTGGAGCGTGCTTCCATCGATGCCGAGGAGCTGGAAACGAATCGGCAGGAAGTATTCCGCCACGATGAAGAGGTTCGAGGCCGGCAGCAGGGCGTGGATGTCGGCGACCCGCCCGGCGATCGAGTTCTCGATCGGGATCATCGCCAAGCGCGCGCGACCTTCGGTGACGGCGGCGAGCGCGTCCTCGAAAGTGGCGCACGGCAGCGGCGTCATCCGCGGGTAGGCATTGTTGCAGGCGATGTGCGAGTTGGCCCCGGGCTCGCCCTGGTATGCGATGGTGGTCATGGGTCCACGAAATGTGAAGAATTCAGCGTCCGCCATACCATGTTGCTCGTCGGCAGTGGGTCAAAAAGAAGCCATCCGAGCTTATGGACAGCGGGTCGGCAAAACGGCTAAGGCTCCGCCGAGATCGAACGTGTCCCGGCCTTTAATCCCATCGGCCGGGCGGCGCGTCGCGCGCTGCGGGAAGGATGACTCGGGCTCGATGGATTCGTTTCTCTTCAACAAGGTCGCCGGCGCCTTTCTCGGAACGTGCCTGCTCGGCATGGGGCTCGGGATCGTCGCGCAAGGCATCTACGAGCCGGGCGCGCCGAAGAAGCCCGGCTATGCTCTGCCGGAGCCGAAGCCGGAGGCCGCCGTCGCCGCGAAGAAGCCGGCCGCCCCGCCGCTGCCAGTCCTCCTCGCCAAGGCCGACGTCAAGAAGGGCGAGGCCGACGCGAAGGTCTGCGGCGCCTGCCACAACTTTCAGGAGGGCGCGGGCTCCAAGGTCGGACCGGACCTCTACGAGGTCGTGGACCGCGACAAGGGCGCCGTCGCCGGCTTCGACTATTCGGCCGGCCTGAAGGGCAAGGGCGGCAAGTGGACTTTCGCCGACCTCAACAACTGGCTGACTAAGCCGTCGGCCTACATCCCCGGCACCAAGATGGGCTATACCGGCGAGGACAGCCCGGAAAAACGCGCCGACATCATCGCCTATCTCGACTCGTTGGCCAAGAAGCCGGTGCCGTTTCCGCAGGCGAGCGATGCCGACAAGCAGGCCGCGGCAGGCGGCGACAAGGAAGCCAAGGCTGAGCCGGGCAAGCCCGGCGAAGAGGCGAAAGGAGGCGACAAGGCCGCCGGGGGCGCCGACGACAAGCTGCTGTCGCTGATCGCCGCGGCCGACCCGAAGAAGGGCCAGGCCGACGCGCAGGTCTGCTCTGCATGCCACAACTTCAAGGAAGGCGCCGGCGCCCTGGTCGGTCCCGACCTCTACGGTGTCGTCGAGCGCCAGAAGGGTTCCGTGGAAGGCTACGATTATTCGGCCGGGCTCAAGGCCAAGGGCGGGAAGTGGACCTACACCGATCTGAACGAATGGTTGACCAAGCCCTCAGCCTACATCAAGGGCACGAAGATGGGCTATACTGGCGAGTCGAACGCGAAGAAGCGCGCCGAGATCATTGCCTATTTGCGCACGCTCGCCAAAGTTCCGGCGCCACTTCCGGGCGCTAAACCCGAGACCGCCGAGACCAAGCCGCTTCCGACCGGCACCAAAGCCGGCGACCAGAAGCCGCCGGAGCCCCCGAACAAGCCGGGCGCGCCGCAGCCCGTCCCGGTAAACCCGGAAGCCGCCCGCCAGGCCGGCGCGCCGACACAGCCCGACTCTGCCGTGCCTCCGCAGCCCGCCCGGAAGGCCGAGGCTGCGCCGCCGACACCGGAGCCGAAGCCAAGGGCGGAAGCGCCTGTCCCCGCTTCGTCCAGTTCCTCGGGCGCCCGCGATGCGGGGCCGGAGCCGTACTCCGCGCCGGCGCCCGACGAGGCCGCCGGCAAGCACTGATTTTCCGGGTTCGCCGCGGCAGCCTTTCAGGCGGCGGCGATCCTTGCCCGGCAGGCTAACGGGTTCCGGGAACTCCGCGAGCCATGCGCCGACAGCGACGTATCGCGGCGCCCTTGCCGCTCACGAGCGCTGTCGCGGCAAAACTGACACATTCACGCGGCAAGGGGAGCCGGCGCGCCCGGCTACGGGCATCCCCTGGAGCCATGACGACTTGATCGACAAGCTCGTGTTCACCCGGCGCTCGACGCTGAGCCTCGCCGCCGGCGGTCTCCTTCTCCCAAGCTTCATGACGACGAGGGGCCTCGCCGCGGACGCGTTTGCCGGCTCGATCGGCCCGGAGGCGCACGGCCTCTCGGTCTTCGGCGATCTCGCCCTGTCGAAGGATTTCAAACACCTTCCCTACGTCAACCCGAAGGCGCCCAAGGGTGGCGAGATCGTGCTGCAGATCTCGGAGTCGATCGGCAACCAAAACCTGCAGACCTTCAACACGCTGAACGTCTACAATGAGCCTGGCGACGGCGCGGGCGGCCTGCCGCTCTGCTTCGACAGCCTGATGACCGGCAATGCCGGCGAGCCGGACGCGCTTTACGGCCTGGTGGCCCGCGCCGTCGAAGTCGCGCCCGACAAGAGGAGCTACCGCTTCCTGCTGCGCAAGGAGGCGCGGTTCTCGAACGCATCGCCGCTGACGGCGAAGGACGTCGCCTTCTCGCTCAACGCGCTGCGTGACAAGGGGCACACCGGCTACCGCTTGAACCTGCGCCGCAACCTCGAGTCCGCGGTGGCGCAGGCGGATGATGTGCTGTTGGTGCGCCTTGCGCCGGACCATGCCCGCGACGCGATCCTGCTGATCGCCGGCCTGCCGATCTTCAGCGCCGCCTTCTACGCCAAGGTGCCCTTCGACGAGGTCAGCCTGGAGCCGCCGCTCGGCTCGGGCGCCTACAAGGTCGGACGCTTCGAGCAGGGGCGCTATATCGCGATGGAGCGGGTGGCGGACTACTGGGCCAAGGACCTGCCGATCAATATCGGCACGGCCAATTTCGACAAGGTCCGCTACGAATACTACGCCGACCGCAAGATCGCCTTCCAGGGCTTCAAGGCCGGCGATTTCACCTTCCGTGAGGAGCTCACCAGCGCGGTCTGGGCGACGCAATACGACTTCCCCGCCGTCAAGGATGGACGCGTCAAGAAGGAGTTCATCCCCGACGCCACGCCGCTGGGGACTCAGGGATGGTTCTTCAACACGCGGCGCGACACGTTCCGCGACCCACGCATCCGCGAAGCGATCGGCTACGCCTTCGACTTCGCCTGGACGAACAAGAACATCATGTACGGCGCCTACCAGCGCACCGTGTCGTATTTCCAGAACTCACCGATGGCCGCGACGGGGGCGCCGTCGCCCGGCGAGCTGGGTTTCCTGGAACCGTTTCGCGACAAACTCCCGGCGGCCGTGTTCGGCGAAGTCGCGATGCCGCCTGAAGGTGACGGCAGCGGCGCCGATCGCGCCATGCTGCGCAAGGGGTTCGACCTGCTCAAGGCGGCCGGCTGCAAGCGCGAGGGCCAGAGCCTGCTGCTGCCCGACGGCAAGCCGTTCGAGATCGAGTTCCTCGATGCCGATCCCGCGCTGGAGCCGCACACCCTGCCCTTCATCCGCAACCTGAAGCAGCTCGGGATCCAGGCGAGCCTGCGCATCATCGATCCGGCGCAGTACAAGAACCGCACCGACAAGTTCGACTTCGACGTCATCACCCAGCGGTTCGGCTTCGGCATCACACCCGGCATCGGCATGCGCGACACATTCGGCTCGGAGGCGGCCAAAGTGCCGGCCTCGCGCAATCTTTGCGGCATCAGCGATCCCGTCGTCGATGCATTGATCGAGAAGGCGATCGTCGCCAAGGACCGCGAGACGCTCACGTTTCTCTGCAAGGACATCGACCGCGTCCTGCGCGCCGGCTTCTACTGGGTGCCGATGTGGAACAAGCCTGGCCATAACATCGCCTACTGGGACCTGTTCTCGCGGCCGGCGACCCCCGCGAAATATGGCCTCAACGAAATCGGTACCTGGTGGTACGACGAGGCCAAGGCGAAAGCAACGGCGCTGCACCCGCGCTGAGGACGATCGATGCTGCGCTACGTCGCGATCCGCCTCATTCTGATGATCTTCACGATCTTCGGCGTTCTGTCGGTCACCTTCGTCATCGTCCAGTTCGTGCCGGGCGGCCCGGTCGAGCGGATGATGGCGCAGGCTCAGGGCGCCGGAGCGACGGAAAGCGGCGGTGCTGGGCTGGACGCCTCGACGCGATTTGGCGTGCAAGGTTTCGACCCCGCCATCCGCAAGGAATTCGAGCACGAGTTCGGCCTCGATAAGCCCTGGTACGAGCGCTACGCGAAGCTGATCTTCGATTACGCGCGCTTCGACTTTGGACGGTCGTTCTTCTCGAAGATCCCGGTGTCGCAGCTCATCGTCGAGAAGCTGCCGGTATCGATCTCGCTCGGCCTCTGGATGACGATCCTGTCTTACGCGATCTCGATCCCGCTCGGCATCCGCAAGGCGGTGAAGGACGGCTCGAGGCTCGACATTGCCACCTCGTTTCTCGTCTCTGTCGGCTTCGCGATCCCGAGCTTCCTGTGGGGCGTGCTGCTGGCAACGCTGTTCTGCGGTGCCTATTTCCCGGTTTTCCCGCTGCGCGGCCTCACGTCGGAGAACTTCGATCAGCTCTCGAGCCTGGGCAAGATCGGCGACTACTTCTGGCACGTTGCCATGCCGGTGACCGCGCTGACGCTCGGCGCCTTCGCCACCATCACCGCGCTCACCAAGAACTCGTTCCTCGACGAGATCAACAAGAGCTATGTGCTAACCGCGCGCATGAAGGGCCTGACGGAACGCGGTGTGCTTTACGGGCATATGTTCCGCAACTCGATGATGATCGTGATCGCCGGCTTCCCCGGTGCCTTCGTCGGCGCCTTCCTCGGTGGCTCGCTGCTGATCGAGAACATCTTCTCGCTGAACGGGCTCGGCCGGATGTCCTACGAAGCGGTGATGGCGCGTGACTATCCCATCGTATTTGCCAACATCTACGTCTATGCGCTCATCGGCGTGGTGGTGAACCTCATCTCGGACCTGACGTACAACTGGGTCGATCCGCGCATCGACTTCGAACGCCGCGAGGTCTGAGGTGGACGCGCCGGTCATGCAGGGCTCCCTCGGGACAGCGCAGATTTCGCCGCGGACGCGGCGCTTCTTCCATCTTTCGGCGATCAACCGGCGCCGGATCGCCGTCTTTCGGCGGCATCGGCGCGGGTTCTACGCGCTGTTGTTCTTCCTCGTCATCTTTGTCGTCTCGATGTTCTCGGAATTCATCGCCAACGATCGCCCAATCGTCATATCGTACAAGGGCGAGATCCTCTTCCCGATCTTTCACAACTATCCCGACGAGAAGTTCGGGGGCTTCACCGCGACCGCCGACTTCCGGCTGAAGGAGACAGCCGACGAGATCGACGCGCACGGCTGGATGGTTTGGCCGCCCATCCATTTCTCCTACCGCACCATCAACTACGCCTCGGCGACGCCGGTGCCGACGCCGCCGACCTGGGCGCTCTCGAAGACGCAATGCGAGGCCGCGGGCGCCCCCGCCGCCAAGGCCGCCGGCGGCTCGAACCGCGGCTGCGCGGCGGTGGAAAAGGACTGGCTCGGCACCGACATGTCGGACCACGACGTCGTCGCCCGCATCATCTACGGCACGCGGGCGTCGATCCTGTTCGGGTTCGCGCTGACCTTCCTGTCCTCGATCATCGGCGTCGCCGCCGGCGCGGTCCAAGGCTATTTCGGCGGCTGGACCGACCTCCTGTTCCAGCGTTTCATCGAGATCTGGTCGGCGATGCCGTACCTCTACGTGCTGATCATCATCTCCTCCTTCGTGCCGCCGAACATCCTCTCGCTGCTCGGCATCCTGTTGCTGTTCTCTTGGGTCCAGCTCGTCCATGTCGTCCGCGCGGAGTTCCTGCGCGCGCGCAACTTCGAATACGTGCGGGCGGCGCGCGCGCTCGGCCTCAACGATCTCTCCATCATCGTGAAGCACGTCCTGCCGAACGCGACGGTGGCGACCCTGACGCTGCTGCCCTTCATCATGAGCGGCTCGATCGGCGCCTTGACCGCGCTCGACTTTCTCGGTCTCGGCCAGCCGCCCGGCTCGGCCTCGCTCGGAGAGCTCCTGAAGCAGGGCAGCGACCACACCGAGGCGCCATGGCTCGCGCTGAGCGGGTTCGTCTCCATCGGCCTCATCCTCTCCCTGCTCGTGTTCATCGGCGAGGGCGTCCGCGACGCCTTCGACCCGCGCAAGACGCTGGTTTGACCGTGAGCGCAGCCGTCGACCGGAACGCTGAGCCGCCGCCGTCCGCGTCCCTCCTCGACGTCCGCGATCTTACTATCGCCTTTCCCAGCGCCGATGGCGCGAAAGCCGTCGACGGCGTCTCTTTCGCGCTCGAGAAAGGCCGCACCCTGGCGCTCGTCGGCGAGTCCGGCTCCGGCAAGTCGGTCACCGCCCTCGCCATCCCGCGGCTGCTCCCGGATGGCACGCGGATCGGAGGCCAAATCCTGTTCAAGGGCGAGGACATGGTCGGCCTCGGCGAGAGGCGGCTGCGCGCCTTGCGCGGCTCCGCGATCACCATGGTGTTCCAGGAGCCGATGACCTCGCTCAATCCGCTTCACACGATCGAGAAGCAGATCGGCGAGATCCTTCAAATTCACGGCATGGACGGTGCCGCCGCTCGCCGCGCCCGCACTCTCGAGCTCCTGCGCGAGGTCGGCCTGCGCGATCCGCAGGAGCGGCTCGGCGCCTACCCGCACCAGCTCTCCGGCGGCCAGCGCCAGCGCGTGATGATCGCGATGGCGCTCGCCAATCGGCCCGACCTCTTCATCGCCGACGAGCCGACCACCGCGCTCGACGTCACCGTGCAGGCGCAGATCCTCGCTCTGCTCAGGGATCTGCAGGCCAGGCACGGCATGGCGATGCTTTTCATCACCCACGACCTCGGCATCGTGCGCCGCCTCGCCGACGACGTCGCGGTGATGCGCAAGGGCGTCATCGTCGAGGCTGGCCCGGTCGCGCGGATCTTCGCCGAGCCGCGTCACGACTACACCAAGGCGCTGCTCGCCGCCGAGCCGAAGGGTAAGGCGCCGCCGCTGGACGCCTCCGCGAAGACAATCGTCGCGGTCGACGACCTGCGGGTGCATTTCCCGATCAAGGCCGGGCTGCTGCGGCGCTCCATCGGGGCGATCAAGGCCGTCGATGGGTTGTCCATGATGGTGCGCGAGGGCCAGACCGTCGGCGTCGTCGGCGAATCCGGTTCCGGCAAGACGACGCTGGGCCTCGCCATCCTTCGCCTCATCGCCTCGCAGGGCCGTATCGCCTTTATGGGCAAGCCGATCGAGACCCTCGGCTCCACGGCCATGCGGCCGCTGCGGCGCGACATGCAGGTGGTCTTCCAGGACCCTTACGGATCGCTGTCGCCGCGCATGCCGATCGTCGACATCGTCGGCGAAGGGCTCCTCATCCAGAGGCGCGGTCTGTCGGCGGCGCAGCGTCGCGAGGCCGTCGCGCAGGCCTTCCTCGAGACAGGGCTCGACCCGGCGACGATGGACCGCTACCCGCACGAGTTCTCCGGCGGCCAGCGCCAGCGCATCGCGATCGCCCGCGCGATCGTGCTGCAGCCGAAGTTCATCGTCCTCGACGAGCCGACGTCCGCGTTGGACATGTCCGTTCAGGCGCAGATCGTCGATCTGCTCCGCGCCCTTCAGCAGAAGCTCGGCCTCGCCTACCTCTTCATCAGCCACGATCTCAAGGTAGTGCGGGCGCTCGCCAGCGAGATCATCGTGATGCGCGAGGGCAAGGTCGTTGAGGCCGGGCCGGCCGGCGAGATCTTCGCGGCACCCCGGGACGCGTACACGAAGGCGCTGTTCGCAGCCGCATTTCGCGCCGAAGCGCAGCCTGAGCCCGTCGCCGCCGCCTGATAGCTTTCGTTACCGCAAGCTGCCGCGCTATTGCGCAAGAGGCAGCAAGCCGTCCGGGTTCGGCAGGACCATGCGCGGGATCGCGACGGCAGGAATCGGCGGCGGCAGCACCGTCGATGGCTTGATCACGCGCGGGTCCGGGTAAGTCAGCTCCCAACCTCCGCCCAGCGCCTTGTAGAGCGCGATGAGGTCGACCGAGACGTTGACCGTGCTCTGCGCCAGCTGCTGCTCGGCGCTGAGGACGGTGCGCTCGTCGTCGAGCAGCGTCGTGAAGTCCGCGACGCCCTGCTCGTAGCGCGAGCGCGCCAGGATCAGCGCCTGCCTGGCATGGTCCACCTGCGCCCGCAGCCGCTCGCGCCGCTGCTGCTCGGTCTTATAGGAGGCGAGCGAATTGACGACGTCATGCCAGGCCGACAGCACCGCGCGGTGATAGGAGATCGCCGCCTCCTGCTGCCGCTTCTCCTGCAGCACGAGGTTGGCCTTCAGCCGGCCGCCCTCGAAGATCGGCAGCGTCACGCTGGGTCCGATATTCATATACTGCAGCGAGGTGCCCTTAAAAATGTCCTTAGGCTCCAGGGCCTGCAACGTCGGGCTGCCGTTCAACCGCACCGAGGGGTAAAACTCGGCGATGCCGACACCGAGGTTGGCGACGGCAGCGTGGAGGCTCGCCTCGGCCGAACGGATGTCGGGACGCCGCCGGGCGAGCTCGGATGGCAGCCCGATCGGAACGCGCGGCGGGTTCGCCGGAACGGCCTTGGTGCGGATGAGCTCCGCCGACAGCCCGAGCGGCGGCTCGTCGAGCAGCAGGCTGATCGCGTTGATCCCTTGTACCTCCTGTTGCTCCAGCGTCGGGATCTGAGCCTTCACAGATTCGACCTGTGCGGCCGCCGTCTCGACGTCGAGCCCGGTTACGAGACCCTTCTCTTGGCGCACCCTGGTGACGCCGAGGATCTCCTCCTCGACCTTGAGATTGTCCTTGGCGATGCGGATCAGCGCCTGCGAGCCGCGCAGGTTGACGTAGTCGCGCGCGAGCTCGGCCAGGGTCGAGACGAGCATGTCGCGCCGCATCTCCGCGCTCGCCGCGAGCTGCGCCTCCGAGGCTTCGATCTGACGCGCGATATGGCCCCACAGGTCGAGCTCCCAGGAAGCGTCGAAGCCGACCGAGTAGTTGTTGAAGCCGGTGTTGAGCTGCTTGAAACCAGAATATCCGCCGCTCGTGCTGCCCGACGATCCCCCGCCCGACGACCCGCTGCCCGACGATCCCCCGCCCGACGACCCGCTACCCGACGACCCCCCGCCCGACGATCCCCCGAGCGAGTTCAGCGGGATCAACTTGATCACGCTATTGTTGCTGAATGCCTCGCGATAGTCGGAGGCCGTGCCGCTGAGTGTCGGTAGCGCGGCGGAGGCGGTCGAGGCGACCTGCGAACGGCTCTCGGCGACCCGTAAGGTGGCGGTGCGGACATCGAGGTTCTCGTCGGCGACCCTGGCCTCGAGCCGCGTCAGGATCGGGTCGTGGAAGATCCGCCACCATTCGACGTCAACCGGCGCGCTCGACGTGCCCGACAAAACCGCGACCGGCGATCGCGCGGGCTTGCCGGTGTCGAGGAAATCGCGGCTGTCCGCCGTCACCGGGACAGGCGGTGCGAAGTTCGGGCCGACCACGCAACCGGCGAGCGCGCTCGCAGCGCATCCGGCCAGAATTACGCGCACCCTCCGCATCATCTCAATGCCCGCCACCGCCACCCGACGCAGTTTTCTTTGAGATGAGAAAACAGAACGGGACGACGAGAAAAGCAATGACCGAAGCGTAAAGAAAGACGTTCGAGTACGCTAAAACCGCGGCCTGTTTCAAATATGTCTGATAGATCTGCCCCGTCGCCGCGCTCTGGAGCGAGTCGGCCGAGCGCCCCAGGGACCGCAGCGTCTGTTCCGCGCTGGCGAGATAGTTGTTGTAGGACTGGTTCAGCGGGGTCATGAACTTCGAGATTTGCGCCTGGTCGGCTTGCGTGCGTTGCGTGACCAACGCCGTCGACAGCGAGATGCCGATCGCGCCGAAGACGTTGCGGAACATCGAAAACAGCGCCGCGCCGTCGCTCCGCAGCCGCATCGGCAGGGTCAGGTAGGCGATGTTCGAGATGGGCACGAACAGGAAGGCGAGCGCCGCCGTCTGCGCGCTGCGCATGTAGACGAGGTGATTGAAGTCGATGGTGGGGGCGAGACCGCTTGAGTAATAGAGAGCGCAACCCATGAAGAAGAAGCCGAACATCACGATGTAGCGGGTCTGCACGAACTTCGAGAGCACGCCGACGACCGGGATCAGGAGGATGACGACGATGCCGCCGGGCGAGAGGATGAGGCCGGAGATGGTCGCGGTATAGCCGAGCTGCTGCTGCGCGAGCTGCGGGATGATGACCGCGCTCGCGTAGAGGATCGCCCCCATCGCTCCGATGCAGACGCAGCCCATCGCGAAGTTCTTGTCCTTGAAGATGTCGAGGTTGACGATCGGCTTCTTGGCGGTGAGCAGCCATGCGATCGCGCCGAAGATGCCGATGAAAGCCAGCAGGCCCAAAGTGCGGATGATCGGCGACCCGAACCAATCCCAGTCCTCGCCTTTGTCCACCATGACCTGCAAGCAGCCGAGCCCGAGGGTAATAAGGGAGAGGCCGATATAATCGATGCCTTTGGTTCTGCGCTTCTGCTTGGCTTTCTCCCACGGCGGGTCCTCGACGAGGATGAAGTTGATGACGACCGCGAAAATACCGACCGGCACGTTGACGAAGAAAATCCAGCGCCACGAATAGTTGTCTGTGATCCAGCCTCCGAGCGTCGGTCCGAGAACCGGCGCGACGATGGTGGCGATCGCGGTGAGTGCGAAGGCCGCGCCGCGCCTCGCCGGCGGGAAGGTGTCGAGGATGATCGCCTGCTGGTTCGGCTGCAAGCCGCCGCCGAAAAAGCCCTGGAACAGGCGGAACACGATGAGCTGAATGAGACTGGTGGAAATCCCGCACAGAAACGAGAACAGCGTGAACATCCCGAGGCAGATAAGGAAGTAGCGCTTCCGGCCTATCGTGTCCGAGATCCAGCCCGATACCGTGAGCACGATGCCGTTGGCGACCAGGTAGGAGGTCAGCGCGTATGTCGCTTCGTCGCTCGAGGCGGCGAGCGTGCCGGCGATGTGGGGCAGGGCGACGTTGACGATCGTGGTGTCGAGGATTTCCATGAAGGCCGCGAGCGTGACGGACACCGCGATCAGCCATGGGTTGAACGAAGGCTTCCAGTTCTTCTCCGCGCCGGACTGTCCACCACCGTTCTTGCCGCCACCACCGTTCTTGCCGCCACCGTTGGACTTGTCGCCGTTCGCTTGCTTGCCGTTCGCCGTTTTGCCGCCTTTCTTGCCGTTGGCGGACTCGAACGCGTCCGCGCTCATCGCACCGTCACCTTCGGTTCGACGGAGATGCCGAGCGGCAGCGGCACGGTCGGGTCGAGCCCGGAGTCGATGACGATCTTCACCGGCACGCGCTGGACGATCTTCACGAAGTTGCCCGTGGCGTTCTCGGCCGGGAACGCCGAGAACTTCGAGCCCGAGCCGAGCTGGATCGAATCGACGTGGCCGCGCAGCTTCAAATCGGGATAAGCGTCGACCTTGATGGTGGCGCTCTGGCCCGGCCGCATCAGGTCGAGCTCGGTTTCCTTGAAGTTGGCGGTCACCCAAATGTCGGGCGACACGATCGAGAAGATCTGCTGCCCGGCCGTGACGTAATTGCCCTTTTCGACGTTGCGCTTGGTGATCCAGCCGTCCTGTGGTGCCTTCACGACCGTATAGGAGAGGTTGAGATTGGCCTGGTCGAGCCGCGCCTGCGCCTGTTCGACCTGGCCGGCAGTGTTCTTGACCTGGGTCACTGCTTGGCCGATCTGCTGCTGCACCGGCTCGGCCTGGACCACCCGGGCTTGGTTTTGCAGCACCTGCGCTTGGGCCTGCTGCAGCGAGGCGGTGGCGCTGTCGACGTCTTGCTGCGTCGTCGCCTGCTTGGGCAGGCTCTTCTGGCGGGAATAATCGGCCTGCCTGTGAGACAGGTTGGCCTTCGAAGAGGCGAGATCAGCCTGCGCCGACTGCAGCGCGGCGGGATAATTCTTCATCGCGATCTCGGCGTTGAGCTTTTGCCCCGCGAGCTGTGCCTTGGCGGTGTCGAGCGACCCTTGCTGCTGATCGCGATCGTTGATGAACTGGCGCGGATCGATGTGGATCAGCGCCTGGCCGCGGCGCACGAACTGGTTGTCGGTGACGTCGAGCGAGACGACCCGGCCGGCGACCTGCGGCGCGATCTGGATGGCGCGCCCATCGGTGTAGGCGTCGTCCGTGTCCTGGACATTCATGCCGGAGAGGTACCAATAGGCCGCGCCCAGGATCAGCACCGCCAGCACGGCGATGACGATGGCGTAGACGACCGGGCGGCGCTTCTTTCGGGTCTCCTGTTCCTGGCGCTCCTTGGAATCCTCGCCGCCCTCGTCTTGTTCCTGGTCATCGTCCGGGGCGGCACCCTGTTCCTGCTCGTGGCCGCCCGGCTTCTCGGCGCGCGGCTGAGTGCGGACCTCGTCGTCCGTTTGTGAGCCTTTGGCGTCGGGGTCGCTGCGTGTCATGGATTGGCCGTCCGACAGTGTCGCGAAACGCAGGTCCGGGTTGCCGCGCGAACTATTTGATGCTTGTGTGCGTCACGGCAACCGAACCCGCTGGTTCGCCTTTAAATCAGGAAGCCCATGCTCCCGTCAACTGCCCGGAGCGATTCGATTTCACCCTGCACGCCGACGCATCGAGGCGAGAAGCGGCGGCGCGAAATCGCGGCGGTTGCCGAGCGCATCTTCTTTGAGCAAGGTTTTTCGGATACGACGATGCAGGCGATCGCCGCGCGAGCCGGAGCCTCAAAGGAGACGCTGTATCGCCATTTCGGCAGCAAGGAGGAGCTGTTCGCCGAGCTCGTCGCCGATCGCGCCAAGTTGTTCCTTGAAAACATCGATGCGAAGTTCGAGCAGCCCGGTTCCGTCGGCGAGGTGCTGGGCGAGTTCGGCTTCAAGATGCTCGACATGATGATGGCGCCGGACGCGATCTCGCTGTGCCGGACGGTGATCGCGGAAAGTCCGCGCAATCCCGGACTTGGCGAGTTCTTCTTCGCCGCGGGCCCTGGTCGCGTGCACCAGCGCCTTGCCGAGTTCCTGCTCGCCGCGCATGATCGCGGGGAACTCATCTGCAATGATCCCCATCAGGCCGCCGCATTGTTTACGGGTGCCGTGATCTCGACCTTCCACCTCAAGTGCCTTGTGCTGCAGACCCAGGCCCGTCCCACCCGTTCCGAGATCCGCGACCACGTCGACGAGGTGGTCGCCTTGTTCATGGGGCGCTATGCTGTCCGCACGCCACCCAGGCATTCGGGTGCGTAGCGACCCTCTTCTTCACGCAGGACGTTCATGCTCGATCAACCCGCCGCCAAGAGGTCGCCCGCCCTCCGTCATGACTGGGGCGTCGACGAAATCCTGGCCATCCACGATCAGCCGCTGCTCGATCTCGTTGCCGCGGCGAGCGCCGTACACCGCGCGCACCATGATCCCAGCGACGTGCAGCGCGCGAGCCTCCTTTCGATCAAGACCGGCGGCTGCCCGGAGGATTGCGGCTACTGCTCGCAGTCGGCGCACCACCGGGAGGTCAAGCTTGACCGAGTCGAGCTGATGGCTCCCGCCGAGGTGCTAGCGGCTGCCGCGCGCGCGAAGGCGGCGGGCGCCGACCGCTTCTGCATGGGCGCCGCGTGGCGCAGCGTGCGCGACGGCCGCGAATTCGACGCCGTGCTCAAGATGGTCGAGGGCGTTCGCGCGCTCGGCATGGAGGCTTGCGTCACCCTCGGCATGATGAATGAGGCCCAGGCCGGGAAGCTCAAGGCAGCCGGGCTGACCGCCTACAACCACAATCTCGATACCGGCCCCGGCTTCTACGGGAAGGTCACCACGACGCGCAGCTACGAGGACCGGCTGGCGACACTGCGGGCGGTACGCGCCGCCGGCCTCGAGATGTGCAGCGGGGGCATACTCGGGCTTGGCGAGAGCGTGCGCGACCGTGCCGCCATGCTGCAGGTGCTGGCCGCCTTCGACCCGCATCCCGAGAGCGTGCCAATCAACACGCTTGCCGCGGTCGCGGGCACGCCGATGGCGGACAATGCCGAGGTCGACGCGCTGGAGGTCGTGCGGATGGTCGCCACCGCGCGCATCATCATGCCCGGCGCGCGCGTGAGGCTGTCGGCCGGCCGCGCCCGTCTCTCGCGTGAGGCGCAGGTTTTGTGCATGGTCGCCGGCGCCAATTCGATCTTCACCGGAGAGGTGCTGCTGACGACGCCCAATGCCGGCCGCAGCGCCGATGACGCGCTGTTCGCGGCTTTGGCCGAACGCGCCGAGACCGCCATTGCGAACCCGCTTCAGCCGGTTCGCTCGTAAGTCCCGATCAGCAGACCCTTGGCCAGCACGTGGCCCTTTAGCGCGTCGATCACGGCGCTTCGGCCTGAACCTGCCTCGAGTTCAGGTACGTGATCGAGAGCGTAGAGTTGAAACGCGTAGCGGTGGGCTCCGTGGCCGGTCGGCGGGTCAGGCGGCAGCCAGCCTGAACTCAGGAAGGAGTTCTTGCCGACCCGCGCGCCGGACCGCGCCGTCGGCATCGCGTCGGCATCGAGTGCGGCTTCGTGGAAGCCGCCGCCATCCTCGGGTGAGATCGCCCAAGCGAGGGCGTGACAAAGCGGGGCCGGCGTAGGGCTATCGGCATCCTCGACGATCAGCGCAAGCGACCTGGCGGCGGTGGGGACGGACTGGAAGCGCAACGGTGGCGACACTTTGGCGCCGTCGGCGGTGAAGCGCGCTGGCATCGGCTGATCGTGGCAGAACGCCTCGCTGCTGAGGCGCAGCGTCTCCGGCGCGGCGAGGTCCTCGCGCGCGAACGCGATTTTCTCGAGACCAGGCCGAATTCCCTTCAACGCATGGCCGATGGCCGCCGGAACATTTTCGAGCATTGTTTGTCCTCCCGGCGGGAAATACGCCAACTGGCCAAGAGTTCGGCCGCGACACGGGAGGTGAGGGCGCGCGGGACCGCCGCTACTTGTCGGCGAAAGCCTTCTCGACCACGAAGTGGCCAGGTTCGCCATGATTGCCTTCGCTATAATTGCGGTCCTCTAGCAAAGCACGCAGGTCGGCGATCATCTGCGGGCTGCCGCATAGCATGAAGCGGTCATCGGCTATGCTCATTGGCGGCAGTCCGATGTCGGAAAACAGCTTGCCCGTCGTCATCTGCGCGGTGATGCGTCCCCGATTGCGATATTCCTCGCGGGTGACGGTCGGATAGTAGATCAACTTCTCGGATACGAACTCGCCGAGGAACTCGTCCGATGGCAGGTGCGTGGAGATGATCTCGTGGTAGGCGAGATCGTTGATGAAACGGACGCCGTGTACGACTATTACCTTCTCGAACCGCTCGTAGGTTTCGGGATCCTTGATGATCGAGAGGAACGGGGCGAGACCGGTCCCGGTGCCGAGCAGATAGAGGTGCTTGCCCGGCATGAGATTATCGAGGACGAGCGTGCCGGTCGGCTTGCGACTGATGATCAGCGAATCGCCTTCGCGCAGATGCTGGAGCCGTGACGTCAGGGGGCCGTTCGGCACCTTGATGGAAAAGAACTCGAGTTCGTCCTCGTAATGGGCGCTGGCGACGCTGTAGGCCCGCAGAACCGGTTTCCCGTCGACCGGGATGCCGATCATCGTGAACTCGCCGCTTCGGAAGCGAAACGAAGGGTCACGCGTGGTGCGGAAGCTGAACAGGCTATCGGTCCAGTGATGGACGCTGACGACACGCTCTTCAAGAAACTTGCTCATGGATCTTTCGCTTGGACCGACAGCCGGGTTCGCGCGAGCGACAAGGCGTCCCGCCTCTAGCTAATTCCACTTCACGCCGCACGCAACGAGCGTGCGGCGTGAAATACCAGCTGGTATCGCGATTCTAGAGGGCCGGCGTTGCAGGAAACTGCACGCGTTTCGTCTGCCTGCACAAGGGATACAGCTTCGCTTAGAAGCCGAGGCTGGTGTGTCCAAGCAGCACGAGGACGACAAGGATGATCACGACAATGCCGACGATCCCGAGGCCGCCACCGCCATAGTAGCCCGCGCGCGATCCGTAGTAGCCGCCACCGCCGAACAGGAGGATGATGACGAGGATGATCAGAATGAGTGTCATGGCGTGTCTCCAAGCTGGGCCGCGAGGTCTGTTGCGGACCTCGCGTGGCACCGCCGACCTGCTACCGAATCTTGACCCCACCTGGTAAGGGCAGGCTCAAAGCAAAGGTTACATGATTGGCGTCCGAAGCAAGCCCTCGGAAGGCCTAGACCTTCGCAGAGGTCGCGCCGTCCACAGGCGCCCGGCCGGCGGACGGCGTATGGTCGTGAGTGCCTCGATCAGAACCCGACGATCAGGTCGCCGCCGAACGTGAACTGATTGCGCGAGCCGTTGAAGCCGCCGAGGTACTGGTTGTTGTTGTAGGCCGGACCGCCGGCGATGATGCGGTCGTAGCGGATCTCGGGGCGGACTTCGACGAGGGCGAGCGGCTTCTGCACGTCGGGCTTGTAGGACAAGCCGAGCGTGATGCCGCCGTAGGTGGTGCCCTGCGTGCCGTTCGGCGCGAACAGCGTCGGGCTCGTGAAGTTGGTGAGCCCGATCTCCGCCTTGGGAAGGCCGAGGTTGTCGGTCGGCGTCGAGACGAAGAAGTTCTGCGAGTCGCGGTAGACCTCGCCGCGGACGTTGAAGGTGACCTGCTTATTGTAGGCGTAGCCGAAATACTGCACCGCGCTGTAGGCGGACGCCGGCCCGTTGCCGAAGCCGTGATCGTCGCGGGTGTAGTTCAATTCGGTGACCGACGTCCAGTCGTCGTTGATCTTGTAGGTGAAAACGACGTCGTTGTAGTAGCGCAGGTCCTTGTTGGCGGTGGGATCGACAAGGTAGCTCTGTTCCGGACCGATATGCGACAGAGCGAGGACCGTCAGCTTGTCGTTGAGAAGATTGTTGAGGCCGAAGCCGATGAAGCCGGCGGCTTGGCCGTTGGGATCGCCGTAGGGGACGCCGAAGGTCGTCTGGTTGCCGGTGTCGACGCCGACGATGAAATCCACGGTCGGGTTGATGTGCGTCGTCGTGAAGATGCCGGTGTGGTTGAAAGTCACCGAATAGTTGTACGTGTAGCTGTGCGAGTAGAACGGCGAGGTCGACGGATCGAGCGTTTCGTAACCCTGCGGCGAGGTGAAGAGACCGGCCTTCACGTCGACGCCGCCGGTGGTGAACCACGGCAGATGGGCGGCGACGAAGCCCTGTACGATGCTGATCTGATTGCGGTCCTGCATCGCGAACGTATCGATGCCGAGGAAGTGGTTGAAGCGCATGTCGGAGCCGTACAGCGCCTGCCCGGTGAAGCCGAACGCGTAGCCGGTCGCCTTCGGGTCGATCGGCTTGGTGACCGTGAGCAGGATCTGGTTGAGGATCGGGGTGTCGGCATGGTCGGTGTAGAGGTGGCCGAAGTTGTAGCCTTCGCCATTGATCCCCTGGGAGGGATTGAGCGAGTTGCCGAGGATGCCGGCTTCGCCCTGCGCATGGAATTCGACGCCTTCGAAGAAGTTGAAGGTACCCGTGACCGGCGCGATCGGCGCCACGGGCGTCGGCGCTAGATCTGCTGCCTCAGCAGCGTGCAGCCCAACAAGAAGGGCCGCACCTGCCGAACAACACAGGAAAAGCGGCTTGGAAGAATTCCGCATAGACATGGTCGCCCCTCGTTTCAATCGGTCCAAGGAAGCGGCGAAAACCGCAAAACATCAAGAGCTTCGGGTAAGTTAACCGGTCTTGTTGCGGGCCTGACACAAAGTGGACAAAGGTGCGGCAAGGATTTGGTCGTCTGCTCATTCTCGCGTCCATTCCGATGGTTACCTGCGCGTGCACCGTGCATTTCACAGCCGCTGCGGCGCAGTTTCCTCGCGGACGGCCCCGCCCCTAGGGCCGGCCGCGAGCCCTTCTCTTGCTTCCTCGAAGTCTATATACGACGTGCGGGCGTCCACCAGGTTTGTACCGCCAAGGGATCGTGATGTCGCGAGATACGCCGCGTGAGACCGCCGCAGACGGCGCGGAGGTCTTCCCGGCCTCGTTGCAGGTAGCACCGCCAGCCGAACGTGCCGCGCATTCGGAACCTCACGCCACACAGCCGGTGATCGGTTTGGCGCTTGCCTCGGTCGGCGTCGTCTACGGCGACATCGGCACGAGCCCGCTCTACGCTTTGCGCGAATCACTTGCGCATTCTCGGAGCAAGGGCCTCGGCGACCAGGCCGTTGTCGGCACCGTGTCGCTTCTCCTCTGGGCGCTGTTCTTCACGGTGACGGCGAAATACGTGTTATTTTTGATGCGCGCCGACAACAAGGGCGAAGGCGGTACGCTGTCGTTGATGGCGCTGGCGCAGCAGGCGCTGGGTCGCCGCTCGGCGTTGGTTTTCTTCCTCGGTGTCGCGGGCGCGGCGCTGTTCTCGGGCGACGCCATCATCACGCCGGCGATTTCCGTTCTGTCGGCGCTCGAAGGTCTCGCCCTGGTGACGCCCTTCTTCAAGGATCGCAACATCGTCCAGGCCTTGACGATCCTGATCCTCGTCACGCTGTTCTTCGTGCAGCAGAAGGGCACGGCGCGGGTCGCGACGTTCTTCGGGCCGATCATGGTCATGTTCTTTGCGACGATCGCGGTGCTCGGGATCGTGCACCTCCCCGACGCGCCGCGCATTCTCGAAGCCTTCAATCCGCTGTACGCGCTACGCTTCCTTTTGGGCCACGGGCTGCTCGGCTTCGTCGTGCTCGGCTCCGTCTTTCTCGCGGTCACCGGCGCCGAAGCGCTTTACGCCGACATGGGCCATTTCGGCCGCTTTCCGATCCAAATCGCCTGGATGGTGCTCGTGCTGCCCGCGCTTGTCCTCAATTATCTCGGGCAGGGCGCGATGGTGCTGGCCGCCCCGGCCACGGCCGACGATCCCTTCTTCAAGCTGGCGCCGGCTTGGGCTGTGCTGCCGCTGGTGATCTTGTCGACTGTCGCGACCGTGATCGCGAGCCAGGCGGTCATCACCGGAGCCTATTCGCTGGCCCGGCAGGCGATTCAACTCGGCCTGCTGCCGCGTATGCTCGTCCTGCACACGTCGGAGACGCAGGAGGGGCAGATCTTCATCCCGCGCATCAACGTGATGCTGCTCATCGGCGTGCTGGTGCTCGTCATCCTCTTCAAGTCATCGGATGCGCTCGCCAATGCCTACGGCGTGGCCGTCACCGGCACAATGGTGGTCACGACGTCGCTGGCCTTCGTCGTTGTGTGGAAAATGTGGAAGTGGCCGTTGTGGGCGGCCGGCTCCTTCATCGCGGTCTTTCTTGTCGTCGACCTCGCCTTCCTCGCGGCGAATCTCGTCAAGGTCGTCGAGGGTGGCTGGGTGCCGCTACTGATCGCCTGCTGCGCGATGATCGTGATGTGGACCTGGGTCCGCGGCAATGCCCTCCTCGTGAGAAAGACCCAGCGCGATGCCACCACGACGCTGGCCCTGATCCGGATGCTGGAGAAGTCGAGACCGCAACGCGTCACCGGCACGGCGATCTTCCTGACCAACCACGCCGATACCGCACCCTCGTCGCTCATGCACAACCTCAAGCACAACAAGGTGCTGCACGAGCGGGTGGTGATTATGTCGGTGAAGACCGAGGTCACCCCTCGCGTCGCGCCGTCCCGCCGTTACGAGATCGAGAAACTCACCGACGATTTCACCAAGGTCACCCTGCACTACGGCTACATGGAAAGCCCGCGCATTCCGGCGGCGCTCGCCGCTCTGCGCAAGGCCGGCCTGAAGTTCGACATCATGACGACGTCGTTCTTCCTCGGCCGCCGCACGATCAAGACGTCGCCGAACTCGGGCATGCCGCTATGGCAGGACAACTTGTTCGTGGCGCTCTCGAAGCAGGCGGCGAACGCCACCGACTTTTTCGCCATTCCGTCCGATCGGGTGGTCGAACTCGGCGCGCAGGTGACGGTGTAGGCGGCCTGCCGCTCCGGGAAAGCGATCAGCGGAAAAGCCGACGCCTGCGCGAGCGGCCGTCGAACGCGACGAGCAGCAAGCCGCCGACCAGCCCGAAATTCTTGAGGAAGTCCCAAAGCTGTGCTCGGCCCTTGCTGCCCTCCTGCTTCGCCAGATCCTTGTAGGTCCAGAACGGATGGTAGAGCAGCCCGGTCGCGGCGCAGAAGGCGGCGAGCACGAGCGCCGCCTCGCGGTCCCGCTTCTCGGCCACGATCATGACCGGCGCCACCGTCTCGACGAGGATCGCGGCGGTGAGAAGCGCCGGAGCGCCCGGCAGGATCCCGGAACTCGCCTGCTTAATCGCCTCCGGCCAGTCGAGAATTTTGTCGAGCGCGCTCGGCGGGAACAGGCAGACAAGGCTAAGTCGCGTCAGCGTTCGCAGGGTTCGGTTCTCGATCATCGTGTATCCTCGTCCGACCGGCCGCTCAGGCGCCAATTCTCGTCTTGATGTGATCGGCGACGCGCAGCGCGTTGGCGATGATCGTTAGCGTCGGGTTCACCGCGCCGATCGAGGGAAAAAAGCTCGCGTCGGCGACGTAGAGGTTGTCGAGCTCGTGCGCCTTGCAGTCGAGGTCGAGCACCGACGTCGCCGGGTTGGTGCCAAACCGGCAGGTGCCGGCCTGGTGCGCGGTGCCGTTTATCGGGATGTTCTTGCCGAGGTAGAGCTTGCGCTCGAGCAGGATCGGATGCGCGCCAACGTTGCCCAGGAGTTGCTCGAGCTTCTTCCTCAGGCCCCTCGCGCCGAGCTCGTTGCCTTCCGTAATCGACAGCACGACCTTGTCGCCGTTATAGGAGATGCGGTTCTCCGGCCGCGGCAGATCTTCGCTCTGCAGCCAGAAGTCCATTGAATGCTCGGCCATTTTCTCAAACGGCATCTCCGGCAGCCAATCGAGAAAACCCGGCATCGCCTCGCCGCGGATCTGCTCGCCGTGCGAGGTCGCGCACATCTGGATGAGGCCGAGCGGATAATCGTAATCATCGGAGCCAAAGTAGAAGTCGCTCAATGCGAGCGTCTTCTGGAAGACCGTGTGGTTGGGCTCCTTGAGCAGCGCCATCAACACGCTCATGTTGTGGCGCATGTAATTGCGACCGACTTGGTCGGACCCGTTGGCGAGACCGTTCGGGTGCTTCTCGTTGGCCGACCGCAGCAGCAGCAAGGCCGAGCTGAGCGCGCCGCAGGCGACGACGACGATATCGGCGCTATAGGTTTCCAGGGCGCCATCGTGCGTCACATGGACCTTGGCGACGCTCTTGCCGGACGGGTCGGTTTCTAGCTTCGAAACGTAGGCGTTGGTCATCAGAGTGAAATTGTCGTGCAGCTTCACCGTCGGATCGACACAGATGACCTGCGCGTCGGCCTTCGCGTTGATCGCGCACGGAAAACCGTCGAAGGCGTCGCAACGGATGCATGGGCTCGTCGGCGTCGGCTTGCCGTCCTTCTCATCGAGCAAGATGCCGAGCGGCAAATGAAAAGGGTGGTAACCATCCATCTCCCAGCTGTCGCTTAAGGCCTGGATGCGCGGCTCGTGCGTTACCGGTGGATAGGCGTAAGGCGATGACGACCACGGTTCGGTCGGATCCTCGCCGCGCCGGCCGTGGACGTGAAAAAGCGTCTCCGCCTTGCCGTAATACGGCTCGAACACGTCGTAGCCGAGCGGCCACGCCGGCGACACGCCGTCGGTGTGTTGGATAGCGCCGAAATCGCGTTCCCGCAGCCGGAACAGCGCCGAGCCGTAGACTTTCGAGTTGCCGCCGACCCAGTAGTGCAGACCCGGATGGAAGCTTTCGCCGTTCTTGCCGTACCAGGTGTCCGGCGCCTGGTACCTGCCGTCGACAAAGACGACCTTCGAGTCCCAATTGTCGCGCGAGCGCGGCAGGTAGCCGCCGCGCTCGAGCATAAGGATGCGCTTGCCGGTGGGAGCGAGGGCCTGGGCGACAGAGCCGCCGCCGGGACCGCTGCCGATGACGATCACGTCGTAATGGGTGCTCATGCCTGCTCCTCGCTTTCTCTATCTCCGGAGGTGGCGGCCGGCCTAGCCGCCGCCGCGGGTGAGCACCGGGCCGGAAAGGCCGAGCGCCGTGTTGATCACGGCTAGATGGGTCAGCGCCTGTGGGAAGTTGCCGGAGAGGTGCTTGCCCGGCACGTTGTATTCCTCCGAGAGCAGCCCGACGTCGTTGGCTACCGCGAGCACCCGCTCGAACTGTTGCGCCGCCTCCTCGTGGCGCCCCTGCAGGGCGAGGCAATCGGCCATCCAGCACGAGCACGGCAGGAAGGCGCCCTCGTTCAAGTCGCCGGGATGGGCCTTCATGCGCCGAACGAGGCCGCCCTCTGACAGCTCCGCCTGGATCTTCGCGATCGTCGAAGCCATGCGCGGATCGCTCGCCGGCAGGAACCCGACAAGCGGCATCAGCAACAAGCTCGCGTCGATGACCTGGGTGCCGTAGCTCTGGGTGAACGTGTCGAGGCCGATGTTGAAGCCGTCGCGGCAGACCTCGTCGTGGACCTTCCGTTTCAGGGTTTCGAGCTTCGTGCGGCGCTCGTGGCTGTCGTTGTCGAACGCCGAGCCGTCGGCGAGCGCCCGGTCGAGGCCGACCCAAGCCATCGCTTTGGAATAGGTGTACTGACGCGGCCGACCGCGGGATTCCCAAACCCCCGAGCCGGTCGTCGCCCATACCTTTACGAGGTGATCGACAACGCGGCGCTCGACCTCCTTATGATGGTCGGTGATCTCGATCCCGGCCCTGCGCGCGAAACTCAGGCAGTCGAGCACCTCGCCGAACACGTCGATCTGGTGCTGCGTCGAGGCGGCGTTGCCGATGCGTACCGGCAGCGAGTCGCGATATCCGGGAAGAGCGGCGACCGTCCATTCGTTGAGGTGGCGGGAGCCGTCGAGCCGGTACATGATGCGCATCTGGTCGGCGGAACCCGCTACAGCGCGTAACAGCCAGTCGCGCCAATGCGTAGCCTCGTCCTTGTAGCCGGCGTTGACGAGCGCGCCCAGCGTGAACGTCGAGTCACGCAGCCAGCAGTAGCGATAATCCCAGTTCATGTCGCCGCCGGGCGCCTCCGGCAGGCTCGTCGTCGGCGCGGCGACCAGGCCGCCGGTCTCGCTATGGACCATCGACCGCAGGGTGATGAGCGAGCGTTTGACGACGCCCGGCCATTTGGTCTTGCCGGTGTCGAAGCGACCGATCCATTCGCGCCAGTACGCCTGCGTGTCCTTCAGCGCCGCGTGCGGGTCGATCGGTTTCGGCGGAGGGCTGGTCGAGGTCGAGTAGCTCAGCACGAAGGCGAGGGTCTGACCGTCGGCGACCGTGAAGTCGGCGCTGGCGCCGCCTTCCGCGACGCGGATCGGCACCGGCGCCTCGAGGATGAGCTGTGCTGATCCGACCTTGGCGGAGAGGCCGCTCCCGTGCGGCTCGCACCATGGCGGCAACGCGCCGTAGTCGAAGCGCAGGCAAAGGTCCATGTGCGTCGGAACACTGCCGGACAGCCCGACGACGAGGCGCACGACGGAAGAGAATGTACCCTCGCGGAGTGGCATGAAGTCGATGATGCGGATGGTGCCCCCGGGAGCCGCGATCTCGGTCTCGAGGACGAGCGTATCCTCCTGATAGCGACGGGTGGTGGTGCCGCCATCTTTCGGCGCGATCAACCAGCGGCCGTTCTCCCGCGAGCCGAGCAGGGCGCAGAAGCAGGCGTCGCTGTCGAATCGCGGCCAGCAGAGCCAGTCGATTGAACCGGTCTTGTTGACGAGCGCGGCCGTCTGGCCGTCGCCGATCAACGCATAATCCTCGATAGGCGAACTCATACCTCGGCTCCTTGCGTCGGCCAATTCGCTCGAAACCGCCACGTGACCAGCGCAAACGCAGCCATGGAACGAACGGCCGTAGCGGTGTCGGGCGCGACCTAGACTCTGTACCTTTTGGCGAGAAGATGGAGGCCGAGCAGCCCGAGCAGACCCGCCGCTCCCGCGTAGAAGGCGGTGCGATGGCGATCGGTGTACATCTCCCAACTGGCCGTCCTCGCGACGGAGTCGAAGCGGCCGTGGGCTCCGTAGTCGCCCGGCACCGGCTCGAAGAGGTTGGCCGGCGCGTCGGCGGGCAGCCTCTTGTCGGTGAGCTGCCCCTTGTAGCCGGCCGTCGCCAGGTACTTGTCGATGAGCGCCGGCGCCACGCGATTGGCAAGTATCGCCTGCACCGTCGGATAGCCGACCCAGATTTCGCGGCGATGATGGGTAGCGGCGAACAGGATGGCGCGGGCCGGCACTTCCGGCTGGTAAATCGGGGCGACAGGCTTCGCCTTGCGGCCCATCTTGTTCATCGCCCAGTCAAACTGCGGCGTGTTGACCGCCGGCAGGTCGACCATGGTGATGTGGATGTTCAAACCATCATGGATGATCTCGGAACGGAGGGAGTCGGTAAATCCGCGGATCGCGAACTTGGCGCCGCAATAAATCGACTGAAGCGGAACCGACCGGTAGCCGAGCGCGGAGCCGACGTTGATGATGGTCCCGCGGTCGCGCGTGCGCATCCGCTTCAGCGCGGCCATCGTGCCGTGCACCTGGCCAAGATAGGTCACCGCCGTGCCGCGTTGGAATTCCTTGGCCGTCAGCTTGTGGACCGGCGCGAAAACAGTCGCCATCGCGACGTTGACCCACACGTCGATAGGTCCGAGAGTGCGTTCGATCGTATCTGCCGCAGACTCGACGGCCTCGTCGTCCGCGACGTCGGTCGGGATAGGCAGCGCGCGAATCCCGTACCGGCTTTCGATGTGCTCGGCGGCGCGGTTTAGCCGATCCGGATCGCGCGAAAGCAGGGCGACATCGTAGCCTGCCTTGGCGAACTCCTCCACCGTGGCGCGCCCGACACCGGCACCGGCACCCGTTATGACTACGACCTTCGGCACCGTAGATCTCCCTGCAAGCACCTTCCAACGGCAGACGCTTGCGTTCGATCCATCGCGGTTGCGATCGTCCGAAGATTGAGATCGTGAGCGACCGATCGTGCGCCGGGCCGCTTAGCTCGCTACGTTCAGTATGGCGGTGCTCGCTTCGCACGCTGCGCCTCCGCGGCCTCGGACCACCAGGCGAGATCGTCGGCGAAGCGCGGGAAGGCTTTCTCCAGCGCCTCGCCGCCCGAGCCCTGCGGGAGCGCGTCATCGCTCAGCGTCTGCCCGATCGACCCGACGGAGAGCGCGCTCGAGATGACGGCCATGCCCATTTCGGACAGGATGCCGTGCCAGGCGAGCCCGGCCCGCACGCCGGCGAGGCGGCCGGCGGAATAGCTGGCGATCGCGGCCGGCCGCCAGAACCATTCCTCCAGGAAGTGGTCGGTCAGGTTCTTCAGGCCCGGCTGAACGCTCCAGTTGTACTCGCCGGTGACGAAGACGAAGGCGTCGGCGGCCTTGATCTTGGCGGCGAGCGCTTGCATCGCCGCCGGCGCCGTGCCTGGAGCATGCTCCTTGTACATGCGATCGAGCATCGGCAGGCCAATTGCCTTGGCGTCGATCAGCTCGACCCTTTCGCCTCGCTCCTGTAGCTTGTGCACGAGGTAGTCGGCGAGGCGGATCCCCAGCCGGTCGGATCGATAGGAGCCGTAGAGGACCAGGATCGACGACATTGGAGCGCTCCTTGCCAGGGTTTGGGTTCACCATCGGATGGTCGGGATTTTTGGTGGCGTCGGCAAGGGCGACGAGACCCGGTGCTATCGTCGAAAGCGAGCTGGTCGACCGCGCAGATGAAGGACGTCAGTCGGTCGCCGTCGTGACAACTCGATGCCGAAGCCGCGCATGTTCCAGAAGGGATGGTTGGCACGGGTAATCGGCGATACCGGTGAGCCGAGGCCGGACGCGGCGGATCGAGGTCGATCAAGACACCATGAGACAAGCCGCCGCTCGCTTGGCCGGCCCGCAATGTGCTTTGAGCCATGCGGAAAGGTCGGGACATGGATCTCAACTCGGTCGGATCGTTCGAGCAGCCGAAGACGCGTGACGAGTTGCCCGCCCTCCTTGCCGGAGACACCTGGCTCGCCGGGGGCACCTGGCTCTTTTCCGAGCCGCGGCCCTCGTTGACGCGGCTGATCGATCTGACCGCGCTCGATTGGCCGCCGATCGAGATGACGGACGCGGGCCTGTTCGTCGCCGCGACCTGCCCGGTTGCCACCTTGGAGGCGTTCACCTATCCGGTGGATTGGCGAGCCGGTCCGCTGATCAGCCAGTGCTGTCACGCCTTTCTCGCCTCGTTCAAGATCTGGAACGTCGCCACCGTCGGCGGCAATATCTGCGTGGGCCTGCCGGCCGGCCCGATGATCTCGCTTGGCGCCGCGCTCGACGCCACCTGCGTTGTTTGGGTCCCAGATGGGTCCGAGCGCCGGGTCCCCGTCCTCGACTTCGTGACCGGCCCGCAGCGGACGTCCCTCGCACGCGGCGAGGTGTTGCGCGGCATCGAGATCGGCGCAGAGGCGATGCGGCGCGTCACGGCGTTTCGCCGCATCTCGCTGACTCCGCAAGGCCGGTCGGGCGCTCTCGTGATCGGCACGCGCGATGCGCAGGCGCGTGTCGTGCTCAATGTCACGGCGGCGACGCGCCGGCCGCGACGCGTGGTGCCGTCGGAAGGCGTAGCGCCCGCCACCCTGTCGACAATCATCGATGTCGCGATCCCGTATTCCGACTACTACGACGACATCCACGGGCGCCCGGACTGGCGCCGCCACATGACCCACGTCTTTGCGGAGGAGGTCCTGGCGGAGCTGTCCGGCGGCTCGGCATGACTGTAACCGTCAACGGCAAGTCCTTCGCCGAGGAGCCGCGCCCGGGCCAGTGCCTGCGTAGCTATTTGCGCCAGCTCGGCTGGTTCGGTGTCAAAAAGGGCTGCGACTCCGGCGACTGCGGCGCCTGCACGGTGCATCTCGACGGTGAACCCGTGCACAGCTGCGTAATGTCGGCGTCCCGCGCGCGTGGACGCGAGGTGACCACCATCGAGGGGTTGGCGAGTCCCGACGCGCTGCACCCGATGCAACAAGCCTTCCTCGACGCGCAGGGGTTCCAGTGCGGCTTCTGCACGGCCGGCATGGTGATGACCTCCGTATGTCTCGACCAGGCGCAGCGGCGCGCCCTGTCGATCGCGCTCAAGGGCAATCTCTGCCGATGCACCGGGTATCGGGCGATCGCGGACGCGATCGACGGCGTCCGCCACGTCGAGGTTGCCGCGCCGGGTGAGGCGACCGGCCGCAGCCTGGGGGCGCCCGCGGGCCCCGCGATCGTCACTGGGTCGGCGAGCTACACGATGGACGTGGCTGTGGACGGCCTGCTGCACATGAAGATCCTGCGTTCGCCGCATGCGTCCGCGCGAATCGCCGGCATCGACGTTAGCGCGGCGCTGGCTATGCCTGGGGTAGTCGCGGTGCTGACCCACGCGGATGCGCCGAGAAAACATTTCTCGACGGCGCGGCACGAGAACTGGACCGACGACCCGGACGACACGATGGTGCTCGACCCGGTCATCCGCTTCGCCGGCCAAAGGGTTGCCGCGATCATCGCCGAGACCGAAGCGGCCGCCGAGGCCGGGCGGGACGCCGTTCGCGTCGACTACGAGAGTCTGCCCGCCGTTCTCGACCCCGAGGAGGCCGTGCGGCCGGGCGCGCCCGTCGTCCACGACAAGCCGGCGTCGAGCCGGATCGCCAACGCCGGTCGCAACATTGTCGCCGAGGTGCACGGCGGGATCGGCGATGTCGAGGCGGGCTTCGCCGAGGCGGACATGGTTTACGAGGAAACCTTCGAGACGCAGCGGGTGCAGCACGCGGCGTTGGAGACGCACGGGGCGATCGGCTGGCTCGGCGAGGACGGCCGCCTCACCCTGCGCACAAGCTCGCAGGTCCCGTTCCTGATCCGCGGCGCGCTCGCCGATCTCTACGATCTGCCGCGCGACAGGGTCCGGGTCTTCGCGGCGCGCGTCGGCGGCGGGTTCGGCGGCAAGCAGGAGATGCTCACCGAGGACATCGTCGCGCTGGCCGTGCTGCGGACGGGGCGCCCGGTCAAGCTCGACCTCACCCGCGCGGAGCAGTTCGCGGCGACGACGACCCGCCATCCGATGCGCGTCACGGTCAAGATCGGCGGGCGCCGCGACGGGCGCCTCACGGCGATCGCCATGCGCATGCTGTCGAATACGGGCGCCTACGGCAACCACGGACCGGGAGTCATGTTTCACGGCGCCGGCGAGGCGGTCGCGCTCTATCGCTGCCCGAACAAGAAGGTCGATGCGCTCGCGGTCTACACGAACACTTTGCCGGCCGGCGCCTTTCGCGGCTACGGGCTGAGCCAGACGAACTTCGCCATTGAATCGGCGATCGACGAGGTGGCCGCGCGCCTAGGGATCAACCCTTTTGCTTTCCGACGTCTGAACGTGGTCGTGCCGGGCGATCCTATGGTCTCCTGGGATGTCGGCGCGCACGACATCGAATACGGCAGCTACGGGCTCGACCAGTGCCTCGACAAGGCCGAGGCGGCGCTCGACGCCGTGGCACGGTCGGATGTCGGCGCAGACTGGTTGATCGGGCGCGGCATGGCCGTGGGCATGATCGAAACGATCCCGCCGCGCGGTCATTTCGCCGACTGCGCGATCCGGCTCGCCGCCGACGGCGGCTACGAGCTCTACGTCGGCACCGCGGAGTTCGGCAACGGCACGACGACCGTGCATGCGCAGATCGCCGCCTCCGCGCTGCGAACGACGATCGACCGCATCCGCGTCCACCAGTCGGACACGGACGTGGTGCGGCACGACACCGGGGCCTACGGCAGCACCGGCACCGTGGTCGCGGGGATGGCGACGCATCGGGCGGCGGAAGCCCTTGAGGCCAGAATCCTGGAGTTCGCGACCGAGACGTTCGGAACGCCCCGCAACGGCTGCGCCCTCGGTCACGACAGCATCGCGTGGCCCGGTCACGAGGCCTGCCTGTCCGACCTCGCTGCCCGCGCCGCGGAGGCTGGCGTCGCGCTCGACGCCGACGGCCGCGCGAACGGAACGCCGCGCTCCGTCGCCTTCAACGTGCAGGCCTTCGAGGTGGCCGTACATCGCAAGAGCGGCGTCGTCCGCATCCTGCGCAGCATTCACGCGGCCGATGCGGGCACGGTGATGAACCCGCTGCAGTGCCGCGGGCAGGTCGAGGGCGGGGTGGCCCAGGCGATCGGCGCGGCGCTCTACGAGGAGGTGCGGATCGATGCCGAGGGACGCGTCTCGAACGCCGCCTTCCGCGACTATCATATCCCGGCCTTTGCCGACGTGCCGCGCACGGAGGTCCATTTCGCAGATACCTACGACACCGTCGGCCCGCTTGGCGCCAAGTCGATGAGCGAGAGCCCCTACAACCCGATCGCCGCCGCGCTCGGCAACGCGATCCGCGACGCGACCGGCGTGCGCCCGACGCGGACGCCTTTCGCCGCCGACGAGCTCTACCGCCATGTCGTCGCGAAGGATGAGGCGCGCCGCGCGAGCGATCAGCCCGCGTAGCGGAACGGATCGGCGGCGCAGCGATCGTAGACGCATTGTCCCGCCACGTAGGTGGCGCGCACCGTGCGATGATCGCCGAGCGTGACAAGCACGAACAGGATGTCCTCCAGGCTCTCGCAATAGTCCATCCGGAAGGCGAGCAGCGGCGAACTCTTCAAGTCGAGAACGCAGAGGTCGGCGTCGCAGCCTGCCGCGACCCTGCCGATCCGTTTGTCGAGGTAGAGGGAGCGGGCGCCACCGGCTGTGGCGAGATAGAAGGCCTGGACAGCATCGAGCTTGCGGCCGCTCAGGGCGGCCACCTTGTAGGCCTCGCCGAGCGTCTTCAGCTGTGACAGGCTGGTGCCGGCGCCGACGTCGGTCCCCAGACCGACGCGTACCGGACGCCGCGGATTCTGCGCCTCGAACAGTCGGAACAGGCCGCTTCCAAGGAAGAGGTTCGACGTCGGGCAATGCGAAAGCGCGACCCCGGTCGCGTGGCAGGTGCAAAAATCCTCCTCGCTGAGGTGGATGGCGTGGCCGAAGACCGAGCGCCTCTGCGCGAGCCCGGCGTGGGCATAGACGTCGAGATAGCTCGACCGTTTCGGAAAGAGCTGCTTGACCCATTCGACCTCGGCGACGTTCTCGCTGAGGTGCGTCTGCATGAAGACATTGTCATGCGCCTTCAGAAGCGCGCCGGCGGCGTCGAGCTGGGCTTCGGTGCTGGTCGGGGCAAAGCGCGGGGTGACGCAATACAGATTGCGGCCTGTGCCGTGCCATCGCCGGATGAGGGCCTCGCTCTCGTCGAAGCCGCGCTGGGCGGTATCGAGCAGCTTGTCCGGCGCGTGGCGGTCCATCAGGACCTTGCCGGCAACCATCAGGGTACCGTAGCGCTCCGACTCCTCGAAGAACGCGTCGACCGACTGCGGATGCACCGTGCAATAGACCGCCGCCGTCGTGGTGCCGCAGCGGAGCAGTTCGCGAAAGAACAGCTTGGCGATCGCTTCGGCGTGCGCCTTGTCGACGAACTGCGCCTCGGTGACGAACGTGTATTTGTCAAGCCAGGCCAGCAGTTGCTCGCCGTAGGCGCCGATCATCTGCATCTGCGGGTAATGTACGTGAGTGTCGACGAAGCCCGGGCAGATCAGCGCGTTCTCGTAATGCGTGACTTGGACGCCGGTGTCGAGGCTTGGCGCGAGCGCGGCATAGGCGCCGGCGGCGGCGATCCGGCCGCCTTCGATCACCACGAGACCGTCGTCGAGCGCGTCGAGCGCGGTCTCCGAGCCGTCCTGGAAAGGATCGCCGCGAAATGACACGACTCGGCCGCGAAGCGCATGGCGGTTTGGCGCCGGGCCGACCATGCGTTCAGCCCCCCGCGTCGACGTAGATGAACTTGAAGAGGAAGACCGCCGAACGCTTTTCGAGAAAGCCCGGAGGCATCGGCGGCAGCTTGATCTCTTCCGTCAGAACGCTCATGGACCTCGCCGGGATCGAAATGCCTCACGCGTCAGGCAAAGGCCATGCCTATGCTCGCAAGGCCGCGCGCCGCACCGAGATTTGCATGGTGCGCCCCAACCGTCGAGGCTCGCGCGATGCGTTCCGCCACAAGGAGGTTGCCTTGACCCGCCTCGATCGTTTCGCCGTCGCACCGTTGCACACGATGACTCGCCGTCTGGCGGATGTTGCCTCCGGCCGGGCCGCGCCGGACCTGGTGATCACCGGCGCGCGTGCGCTGTCCACCTATTCGGAGCGCCTCCTGCCCGAACGCGAGATCTGGGTCGCCGGCGGTCGCATCGCCGCGTTGAAGCCGGCCGGCGCGCACAAGGCGTCGGGCGGCGCCGCGCCGACCTACGACGCGCGCGGCGGCATTTTGGGACCCGGTCTCGTCGACCCGCACCTGCATATCGAATCCTCGATGGTGACGGCCTGCGCCTATGCCGAGGCGGCGCTCCTTAACGGCACCACGACGATCTTCTGCGACAGCCACGAGATCGGCAACGTCATGGACGTCGCCGGCGTCGAGGCGATGCTCGAGGATGCGCGACAGGCGCCGCTGTCGATCTACCTGACCGTGCCGAGCACCGTACCGGCGACGTCACCCGCGCTGGAGACCGCCGGCGGCGACCTCACGCCCGAGAAGATCGGCGCGCTGTTCGACCGCTGGCCCGAGGCCCTGGCACTCGGGGAGAAGATGGATTTCGTGCCCGTCACGAGCGGCGACGCGCGCGCGCACGCCATCATCGCGGAGGCGCTGCGCCGCGGTCGCCCGGTCTCCGGGCACGTCTACGGCCGCGAGTTCGTCGCGGCCTATGCCGCTTCCGGCGTCACCGACACGCACGAGGCAATCGACCGCGAGATCGCCGACGACCTGCTCGAGGCCGGGGTCTGGATCTTCCTGCGCGGCGGCCCGCCGACGACGCCGTGGCATAGCCTGCCGCAGGCGATCCGGGCGATCACCGAGCTTGGCGCCTCACACAAGCGCATCGCGGTCTGCACCGACGATCGCGACGCCGACGACTTGCTGATGTTCGGGCTCGACTGGGTGGTCCGCGAGGCGCGCGACGCCGGCCTCCCGCCGGAGACGGCGTGGTCGATGGGCTCGCTGCACGGCGCGACCCGCTTCGGGCTCGAGAGCGAGATCGGCGGGCTCGGCGGCGGCCGCAGGGCCGATCTCGTCCTGATGGAGGACGACCTGAAGCCGCGTTGCACCTGGTATGGCGGTGAGCTCGTCGTCGAGGATCGCCGCATCACGCCGCGCCTCGATGCGGCACTGTCGAACCGCTACCGCTATCCCGAGGTCGCGTTCTCGACCGTGCACCTGCCCACCGTCGCGCGGCTGACGCCGAATTGGGCCGCCAACGCGAGGACGATCAACGCCATCCGCACTGCGCTGCCGGGCATCGCGCTGTTCTACGACAAGGTGGCTGTCGAAGACTTCGGCGGTTGGGCGGACGCGATGCGCGAGCACGGCCTCTGCTTCGTGACGGTGGTCGAGCGGCACGGGAAATCGCCGGGCAACGTCGCGCACGGCGTCCTCAAGGATTTCGGCCTCGCGCGCGGTGCGGTCGCCTCGAGCGTCGGCCACGACAGCCACAACGTCATCGTCGCCGGCACCAACGAGGCCGACATGCGCGTCGCGCTCGACGCGATCGCCGCGGCCCAGGGCGGGGTCTGCGTCGTCGCCGACGGCGGGGTGCAAGCAATGGTGCGGCTGCCGATCGCCGGGCTTCTCTCCGATGCGCGCGTCACAAAGGTCGCCGAAGACATGAAGGCGGTGAAGCGGGCGTGGCAGGCGGCGGGCTGCACGATCCCCTACATGGGCTTCAACCTGATCCCGCTCGCGGTGATTCCCGAGATCCGCCTCACCGACAAGGGCCTCGTCTTGGTGCCGCAGATGGAACTCGTCCCGCTGTTCGAGTAGGGCAAGCGATCAGCTCGTCGCGTGGAACGTCTTGCCGAGGCAGGCCGGCGCGGTGAGTCGGATGCGCGCCTTGTTCGAGGAGATGATCACGAGCACGACGATCGTGGCGAGATAGGGCAGGGCCGAGATGAACTGCGACGGGATCGCGATGCCAAGCCCCTGCAGGTAGAACGACATGTACATGATCGCGCCGAACAGATAGGCGCCGAGGACGAGCCAGAACGGCCGCCACATCGAGAACACGACCAGAGCCAGCGCGATCCAGCCGCGGCCCGCGGTCATGTTCTCGGCCCAACTCGTATTGTAGGCAAGCGACATGTAGGCGCCGGCGAGACCGGCCATGCCGCCGCCGAAGGTCGTCGCCAAATAGCGCACCTTGATCACGTCGTAGCCGAGCGCGTGACCGGCATCCGCCGAGTCGCCGACGGCGCGCAGCACGAGCCCCACGTGCGTCCGAGTCAAGACGACGTGCACCAGCATGACCGCCGCGAAGCTCAGGTAGACGAGGATGTCCTCGCCGAATAGGACCGGCCCGATCAGGGGCAGATGGCTGAGGCCGGGGATGTCGAGCTGCGGCAGACGGGTCGTCGAATTGCCGACGTACCCGGCGCCGATGAGGGCGCTGAGTCCCGTGCCGAAGATGGTGAGCACCAGGCCGGACGGCACTTGCGCGGCGAGAAAGCTCAAGGCGAGCACGCTGAACAGCAGCGAGAACAGCGCGCCGCCGACCATGCCGCCGAGCACGCCGAGCGTCGGGCTGCCGGTCTTGAAGGCGAGGGCGAAGCCGCAGACCGCACCGACCAGCATCATGCCCTCGACGCCGAGGTTCAGCACGCCGGACTTCTCGACGACGAGTTCGCCGGTCGCGGCGAGCAGGAGTGGGGTCGAGGTGACGATGATCGAGAGGACGACGTTGGTGAAGACGACCAGCGTCATGATGGCTCCTTCATTCGGCGGGCCGCGGCTGCGCCGACGGGACGCGCGCCGCCAGGGCCGCGCCCGGCCGGCGCCAGCGGATACGGAACAGGATGAGCGCGTCGCAGGCGAGCAGGAAGAACAGGAGCACGCCCTGGAAGATGCCGGTGACGGCGGATGGCAGGCCGAGGTCGATCTGCGCCGCCTCGCCGCCGAGATAGGAAAGCGCTAGGAGGAGCCCCGCGAGAACGACGCCGCCCGGATGCAGCCGACCGAGGAAGGCGACGATGATCGCGGTGTAGCCGTAGCCGGGCGAGATCTGCCCGGTGAGCTGGCCGATGGGGCCCGAGACCTCGAAGAGCCCGGCGAGCCCGGCGAGGCCGCCGCTGACCATCATGGACAGCCAGATGATCCGCCTGTCGCTGAAGCCGGCGAAGCGCGCGGCGCGCGGTGCCGAGCCCTGCACGCGGAGCTGGAAGCCGAGGATGGTCGCCGACAACGCGAACCAGCCGGCGAGCGCGACCGCGAGGGCGACCGCGACGCCGAGATGCAGGCGCGTGCCGGCGACGAGGATCGGCGCGGTGGCATTGGCCGAGAACATCGCGGTCTGTGGGAAGCCGAAGCCGGCCGGATCGCGCCAGGGCGACGAGACGAGGTAGATCAGGAGGAACTGCGCCACGTAGTTCAGCATCAGGCTCGTGAGGATCTCGCTGGCATTGAACTGCACGCGCAGCCACGCAACGATCGCCGCCCACGCCATGCCGCCTAGGGTCCCGGCCGCGAGCATCATCGGGTAAAGGACCAACGCCGGCAGGTCGGGCGCGGCGAGCGCGATGCCGCCGCCGCAGATCGCGCCGACGGTGAACTGCCCCTCGGCGCCGATATTCCAGACGTTGGCGCGCGCGGCGAGCGCGATGCCGACGCCGATCGTGACCAGCGGCGCCGCCTTGACGCAGAGCTCGGCGAGTCCGTTGAGGCTCATGATCGGCTCGACGAGGAAGACGTCGAGCGCACGGAGCGGCGGCCTGCCGAAGGCGAGAAACAGCAGTCCGGTGACGAGGACCGTGAGGACGATCGCCAGCCCAGGCGAGGCGAACGCCCAGGCTGGCGACCGGTGACCGCGCGCGATGAGACTAGGCAGCGGCGTCACTCCGGGCTGGCTCGGCACCCGCGTCGGCGTTGCCGGCGCTGCCCATCAGCAGGCCGATCTCGGCAACGCTGGTCTCGGCGACGCGGCGCTTAGCCGAGAGCTCGCCGCCCGCAATGACGGCGATCGTGTCGCAAAGCGAGAAGACCTCGTCGAGATCCTGCGAGATGACGACGACGGCGGTGCCGGCTTCGGCGAGGCGCATCAGCGCGTCGTAGATCGCGCTGGCGGCCCCGGCGTCGACACCCCAGGTCGGTTGGCTGACGACGAGGAGCTGCGGTTCCTGCATGACTTCGCGTCCGACCACGAATTTCTGCAGGTTGCCGCCAGAAAGAGATCGCGCCTCGGCGGCGGGGCCGCTGGTGCGCACATCGAAATCGCGGATGATGTCGCGCGCGAAGCCGGTTGTCCGGCCGCGATCGATCAGGCCGAAGCGCGCCAGCGCCTTGCGCACATAGGCAGAGAGCAACGCGTTTTCGGACAGCGTCATGCCCGGCACCGCGGCGTGGCCGTTGCGCTCTTCCGGCACGAAGCAGGCGCCGAGCGCGCGCCGCTCGCTGGGGCGCATGTGGCCGGCCGCGGCACCTTCAATCATGATCGTCTCCGGCTTGCCGGCGGGGATCTCGCCGGAGAGCGCGTCCATCAGCTCGGTCTGCCCGTTGCCGGCGACGCCGGCAATGCCGAAGATCTCCCCCGCGGCGACGGTGACGTCGATCGCCTTGAGATCGGTGCCGAACTTGCGATCGGATGCGACGGTGAGCCGCTCGACCACGAGGCATGGCGCGACGGCGCCCGCTGTGCCGTCGGCGCGCCCGCGCGGCGCGGCCAGCGTCTCGCCGATCATCAGCTCGGCGAGCCGCGTCGTTGTCTCGTGGCGCGGGTCGCACTGGGCTACCACCTTGCCGGCGCGCATGACGGTCGCCGCATGGCATAGCGCGCGGATCTCTTTCAGCTTGTGGCTTATGTAGAGGACCGAGCAGCCCTGGCCGGCGAGCTGGCGCAGCGTCTCGAAGAGCTTGTCGACCTCCTGCGGCGTCAGCACCGAGGTCGGCTCGTCCATGATGAGGAGCTTGGGCGACTGCATAAGACAGCGCACGATCTCGATGCGCTGGCGCTCGCCGAGCGACAGGTCGGAGACATGTTTTTCAGGGTCGAGCGGCAGGCCATAGCGCGTCGAGATCGACGCGACCTCGTCGCGCAGCGCCTTGCGCGAGCGCCGCTCGTTCATGCCGAGCGCGAGGTTCTCGGCGACGGTGAGTCCCTCGAAGAGGGAGAAGTGCTGGAACACCATGCCGACGCCGAGCGTGCGCGCGGCGTGCGGGGTGGGGATCGCGACTGGCGCCCCGTCCCAGGTAATCTCGCCGGCGTCTGGCCGCACGACGCCGTAAATTATTTTGACGAGCGTCGACTTGCCGGCGCCGTTCTCGCCGAGGAGCGCGTGGATCTCGCCCTTCGCGACGGTGAGATCGACGCGATCGTTGGCGAGCGTCATCGGGTATTGCTTGGTGATGCCGCGCAGGCGCAGCAGATCCGGCGCCGCTCCGTCCGGGTCGGCCTGGGTCACGCCGTCTCACACATGCTCGGCCGACGCGGCGACGAGAGCGGCCTGCGTGCGCGCCTCGTCGAGGCTGCCGACGCCGTTGAAGAACAAGCTGAGGATCACCGACGTTAGCGCGCGACCGATGATAAGCGGTACCGCTACGGCGCCGGCATACATAACCAGGACGTGCTGGAGACCGAGTGTCAGGAGCCGTGGTGCAGGGAACATCTCGTTGATGGCCCGCGGTTGCTCGGACATGGCCTTCCTGTCTCCCTTACTTCGACCCGACCATTCAAGCCCCGTGCCACGCCTGGCGTTCGAGCCTCGTCGCGCAGAGGGAAATGGCATATGCATTGCTGCGACCTTGGTCCGGTCCGCGACAGAGGCGTGAAGCAATGAGCGGTCTGACGACCCATGTTCTCGATCTCGTCATGGGAAGGCCGGCAGCCGGGTTGCGCATCGGCGTTGCACGTTACGTGGCGGGGGAGCCGCAGGCGCTCGCCGAAGTCGTCACCAATGCGGACGGTCGCGTCGACGCCCCGCTCGTCGCCGGTGCCGCCTTCACGCCCGGCGTCTACGAGCTGACCTTCCACGTCGGCGATTATTTCGCCGGCGCCACGACACAGCCGTCGGACATCCGCTTCCTCGACGTGGTCCCGTTACGTTTCGGGGTCGCCGATCCGAGCCTGCACTATCACGTCCCGCTTCTCGTAACGCCATGGAGCTACTCGACCTACCGCGGCAGCTGACGCCGATCGCGCCGGGAGGCGACGGCCCGGAACTTGATTGCGGCTCGATCGACACCGGACCTCGGCGGCCCGATAGAGGAGCGAAGGCGATGGCTCTCGTCATGAACCGCTACGGCAAGGGCCGCGTGCGCGTAATGCGCGTCAAGCGGGACGGCGAACGGCACGAGGCGCGCGAGCTGACGGTCGAGGCGATCCTCGAGGGCGATTTCGGCAAGGCCTACACGGCGGCCGACAATTCATCGACGGTGTCGACCGACACGGTGAAGAATGTCGTCAATGTCGTCGCGCACGATCATCTCGATCTGCCGACCGAGCTGTTCTGCAAGGCGGTGACCGAGCGCTTCTTCCACGACTACCCGCAGCTCGAGACATGCACGGTGACCGCAAAGGAGACGAAATGGTCGCGCCTCGTCGTCGACGGCGAGGAGCATGCGCACAGCTTCGTGCTCGATTCCAACGGCAAGCCCTTCGCCGTGGTCTCGGCGACGCGCGCCGGCCTGAAGACGGTGTCGGGCATCGAGGGCTTCACCTTCCTGAAGACGACGCAGTCGGGTTGGGCCGATTTCTACAAGGATCCGCTGACGACGATCCCGGAGACCATCGATCGCGTGGCGGCGACGAGCCTGATGGCTTCGTGGGACTGGACCAAGGCGCCGGCGGACTATCCCGCGGCCAACACAAAGATTCTCGACACGATGATCAAGGTCTTCGCGACGACCTACTCGAACAGCGTGCAGGACAGTCTCTATCGCATGGGCATGGCGGCGCTCGACGCGGTCGCGGAGATCGCCACGGTCGCGATGGCCGCACCGAACAAGCATTATCTGCCGATGAACCTGAAGCCGTTCGGGCTCGCGTTCACGGGCACGCTTTTCCTCCCCACCGACGAGCCGCACGGGCAAATCGAATGCACGGTCGGGCGGGATTGAGCGAGGTCCCACCGCCGTGAGGGCCAGCGCGCTAGCGGCGCTCGACCACTCAAGTTTCGTAGCCGCTTTCGGCGACATCTTCGAGCATTCGCCGTGGATCGCCGAGGGCGCCTGGCACAGCGCGCCGTTTTCCTCGTTCGAGGCGCTCCACCAGGCGATGGCGAACGTGCTCGATGCGGCTGGCCCGGAGGCCGCTGTCGCGCTGGTGCGGGTCCACCCGGACCTCGCCGGCAAGGCCGCGCTCGCGGGCGACATCGCCCCAGACTCAAGGGCCGAGCAGACGGCGTCGGGCTTGTCCAGCCTGACCCCGGAGGAGCTCGCGCGCTTCACGCGGCTCAACGCGGCCTACCGGCAAAAATTTGGCTTTCCGTTCGTGATGGCGGTGCGCAGCAGTGGCAAGGATGCAATCCTCGCGGCGTTCGAGGAGCGGCTCGGAAACGACGGGCACGCCGAGCTGGCGCGCGCGATCGCCGAGATCAAGACGATCGCCCGGCTGCGGCTCGAGGCGATCGCCGCGGCGCCGTAACTCGTGCATGGCCCTCCCTTCACCCGCTAGCGGGTGAAGGGAGGGCCATGAGCTGCTCCGGGTAACGCGAGATAGATCGCGAAGCCGAGCCCCGTGCCGATGAACCAGGCGAAGTTCGCGAGCGATGCGAAGGTCGGGATCACGACGAAGAGCGCGGGGACCAGCGCGCTGGGGATCAGCGCCAAAACAGCCCGGCGGTTGGTGCCCCTCGTGTACCAGTAGGCGCCGCTTGTCCGCAGCGTATAGAGGTCGTCGACGACGGTGCGCTTCGCTCGCACGATGAAATAATCGGCGATGAGGATGCCGAACAGCGGTCCGATAAAGGCGCCGAGGATGTCGAGCGTGCAGCGGATTACCTCAGGGCTTCGGTACAGGTTCCAAGGCGTAATGAAGATCGAGGCCACCGCGGCGATCATCCCGCCGGCGCGCCACGAAATGTGCTCGGGTGCGACGTTCGAGAAGTCGAAGGCCGGCGACACGAAGTTCGCGACGATGTTGATGCCGATCGTCGCCGTCATGAACGTCAGCGCGCCGAGCACGACGGCGAAGCTCGAATCGATGAGGCTGACGGTCTCGACCGGGTCGGTGATCAGGCGGCCGAACACGGGCATCGTCGCCGACGTGGTGACGACCGCGAGCAGGGAAAAGCCGAGGAAGTTGACCGGCAGGCCCCAGAAGTTCCCGGCCTTAACGTCCGCGAGCCGGCGTCCGTAGCGCGCGAAATCGCCGAAGTTCAGCATCGGCCCCGAGAAATAGGAGACGACGAGCGCGACGGCGTTCGCCATCACCGGCAGCGCATCCCAGCCACGATACGTCACCGCGCCGAGCGAAAGGCCGATGTTGGTGAAGCCGGCGCGCCAGACGAGATAGACGGCGAGCACGATCATCACGACATAGACGGCGGGGCCGGCCCAGTCGATGAATACGCGGATCGCCTCCATGCCGCGCCAGAACATGATCGCCTGCAAGACCCATAGCGTCATGAACGCCGCCCATCCCAGCGTCGACAGGCCGACGAACCCGTTCTGCGTCACATCCGCGTAGGGCGCGAGGCGGGGGAAGAACTTGAGCGCAACGATCATGAAGGCGGCGGAGGCGAGATAGGTCTGAATACCGTACCAGGCGACGGCGATCAGGCCGCGGATCATCGCCGGAATGTTGGCGCCACGCACGCCGAACGTTCCGCGGCAGACGACGGGAAACGGCGTCCCGGTCACCTGGCTCGGCGTGGCGATGAGGTTGCAGAACACCTGCACGACGAGAATGCCGACGATGAGCGAGACGAGCACCTGCCAGCTGGCGAGCCCAAGCGAGAACAGGCTGCCGGCGGTGATGTAGCCGCCGACGCTGTGCACGTCGGACATCCAGAAAGCGAAAATGTCGTAGGCGCCCCAAGTTCGCGCGACGAGCGGCGCGAGATCCTCGTTGGTCAGCTTCGGATCGTAGTCCGGCTTGATCGCGACGCCGGGCGTGGGGACGGCCGCCGGCTCGGTTGTCGGCGCGGTGATCGCTGCGATTTTCATCGACCCTCCGGGCGCACGCCACGCGGTGCCCGCCCGACACAAGAGGCGTGCCAGTCCGGCTAGGCACCTTGCCCGGTATCCACGAAAGCCTTCGCGAGCGGGAACGCATAGTCGCCGCGCTTGCTCGTCGAAAGGCCGAGCCCCGCGAGCGCCTCGGCGAGCTTCACGGCGGCGGAGACGCCTTCGACGACCGGGACGCCGAGCGTCTCGGCGAGGCCGGCGGCGAGGTCCGCCAGGCCGGCGCAGCCGAGCACGATCGCGCCGCTGTCGTCCTCGTCCAGTGCGCGGCGGCATTCGGCGGCGAGGCGGTCGGCGGCACCCGAGTCGGGATCGTGGAGGTCCAAAACCGCCACATCGATTGCCCGCACCCGTCGGCAGATCCGCTCCATGCCGTAGGTCATGGCGAGGTGCTCGGCGATCACGATCGTCCGCGGCAACGTCGTCACGATGCTGAAGTGCGTCGCGACCAGGCTGGCCAAATGCATGCTGGCCTCGGCGATGCCGATCACCGGTGCGCCGGCGATCTCGCGCGCGGCACGCAGGCCCGGATCGCCGAAGCAGGCGACGACATGGGCGTCGCAGCCCTCGCTCTCGCCGGCGCGGATCGCGTCCAGCAGGCCCGGTACCGCCATCGCCTCGTCGTGATGCCCCTCGATCGACACCGGACCCCGGCGCGAGGTCCGCGCGACGATCTGCGTGCCGGGTGCGGCGCGGACCAGCGCGGCGGCGGCGATCGTCGCCGTCATGGCCGCGCTGGTGTTCGGGTTGACGACGTTGATCCGCATCAGGTCGGTTCGATAGCGATGAGCCGCGCGGGAAAGGCAACCTCCTCGCAATTGTCGCCGGGCCCGTCGCGGTCGACGACAAGGAAATCCTGGCGCGGCACGAGGATGAGGAGCGGGTGGTGCCATGCGCCGGCGGCATAGTTCACGCCCTGGTCGCCGCGGGCACGCAAGCAGCGCAGCCGCGCGCCGTCGGCATCGATGTGACCGACGACGACAAGCCAATCGGCGGGCTGCAGCGGGTAGAAGCTCTGCGAGCCCAGCGGATGGCGCTCTAGCACGGCGACCCTGAGCGGAAAGGGACGCCGGCGGCCGGCGAAGATCGAGACGATCGGGCTGCCGCCGCCGGCCGCGACGTGCGCCAGGGCGTGCAGGCGGTCGGTGGTGCCGTCGTTGATCCTGCGAAACTCGGCGCCGTCCCGCTCGATGACCTCGCCCCAGGGCGCGAACGCCGCCTTGGTCAGCGGCTCGACTTCGAGCGGGCGGGCGCTCACGCCGGATGGCCGAAGACACGGAAGCGCGAGATGCCGCCGTCCGGATGCATGTTGAGCCTGACGTGCGTCACCGGCTCGAGCGCCGCCAGCGCGGCGCCCTCGAAGACATGGACATGGTCCGCGCGCGCGGGCTTCGGCGCCATCAGCGTCGGCCAGAACATCGCCTGGCAGACGATCGACGCATCGGTGCCCGGCGCCATGCGGGCCGCCTGCACCGACACCTCGTGCGGGAAATTGCCCCTGAAATGGGCGGTGTCGATCTCGATCCGGGTGACGCGGCCGGGCAGGCCGAGCGCGACCACCATCCAGTCGTGGCCCGGCTCGCGTCGCCGGCGGGTCTCCCAGCCGTCCCCCATGTCGCGCCCGCGGCCTTCGGCGAGGATCACCCATGGGTCGCCGTAATGCGCGTCGCTGAAGCCGAGGATGCGGCCGCCGTGGCGCAGCGCCGAGAGCTCGATCACGGCCCCGGCCGGGAGCGCCGCGCGGTCGAGCACCGGCGTCCCGTAGGCGCGCAAACGCGCGACCCCACCGTCCGGGAAGATCGACAGCCGCAGCCAGCGTAACGGTGTGGGGTCCGCGACCGGCACGATATGGCGGGCGTCGGGGCCGAGTGCGGTCTCCGGCACCAGCGGCCGCCAGTCGCTCGCGGGCTCGTCGTCGCCGGCGCAGCCCTCGACCGAGGCGCCCGGCGGGTAGTTGCCGGTGAAGAAGCGCGTGTCGATGTCGACGAAGGACAGCGAGCCGGCAACACCGAGCCGGACGACGCACCAATCGTGGCCGAGGCCGCGGCGGCGGCGCGTCTCCCATCCGTCCATCCACTTGCCGTTGTCGTCGTACTTGTCGGCGAGGAAGACCGGCTCCAAATCCTGGATCAGCCGCTCCTTGGCGCCGAAGAACTCGTCGGAGGCGGCCCGCACGCGCGTGCCGAGGCGCGGCGAGGCGAGGTTCAACAGCCGCCCGATCGCGGCCTCCGCCGGTTCGGTCATGGGACCCTTTCTTGCGTTCGGCTCGGCTTAACAACACGCGTGCCAGCACGGCAAGTGCTGTCGCGGGTGCTCTTGCCCACGCCCGCATCATGCGGTCTACGGGGTGTCGCCGCATCGGCGAGAAAGCAAGGCATGACCGCACCGAAGCTTCCGGTCCGCGATTTCACCGGTTACGGACGCGACGTTCCGCACGCGTGCTGGCCGGGCGAGGCCCGGGTCGCCGTGATGCTCGTCCTCAACTACGAGGAGGGCGGCGAGCGCTCGATCCTGCACGGCGATTCGACCTCGGAGGCGTTCCTCTCGGAGATTGTCGACGCCGAGCCGTGGGTCGGGCAACGCCACATGAACGTCGAGTCGCTCTACGAGTACGGCGCGCGCGCCGGCTTCTGGCGGCTGTGGCGCCTGCTCGCCGGGCGTAGGCTGCCGGTGACGGTGAACGCGGTGACGACGGCGCTCGCCACATCCCCCGAGCAGACCGCGGCGATGGTCGAGGCCGGCTGGGAGATCTCCAGCCATTCCCTGCGTTGGCTCGACTACCGCGACATGGCGCGTGAGGAGGAGCGGCGCCACATCGCCGAGGCCGTCCGCCTGCACACCGCCCTGACGGGCACGCGGCCGCTTGGCTGGTACACCGGGCGCACGAGCGAGAACACGCTCGATCTGGTGATGGAGGAGGGCGGCTTCCTCTATTCCTCGGATGCCTATGCCGACGACCTGCCGTACTGGGTGCGCAAGGCTGGGCGGCAGCCGCATCTCGTCGTGCCTTACGCGATGGACACGAACGACATGCGCTTCCTGCAGGCACAGGGCTATCAGACATCCGACGAGTTCTTCGCCTACCTGCGCGACACGTTCGACATCCTTTACGCCGAAGGAGCCGATCGGCCGAAGATGATGTCGGTCGGCCTGCACTGCCGGATCATCGGGCGCCCGGGACGCACCGCCGCGCTGATCCGCTTCCTCGACTATATCGGGACCAAGAGCGGCGTCTGGGTGACGCGCCGTGTGGATCTCGCACGACATTGGCGCGAGCGGCATCCTGCGCGCTGACGGACCCATCGCTCTTTATGGGCTACGCAGCCTGACTCTCGAAAGCTCTAACGACCATGGGCTTAAAAGCCGCGCATACGGGAATCAACGGAACTGCTTGTCGAGCCGATCGGTCCGCGGCCTCGCCGCCAACCGCGAGCCCTTTGCTAACTGCGTAGGACCGCATGTGCGTCGGACTACGGGAGGTCGACAGCTGTCTTGACGAGCGAAACAAAGCTGCCCAGCGACAAGTCGAGGCAAAATCGTAATGTCGCACAACGTTTGGGTCCAAACGGCTAGCGGAATGTCGTGGCCGCGTCCGTGTTCAGTACGAATGCCTTGACGGCTGGTAGCTCTGGCGAAGATACGTCCGCTGGCGCGAACGCGACAGCGAACGGAATTGCTTCCCGCGCTGGTCGATAGGCGGGGTCGCCGCGAGCGACGAGCCTTTCGGCAGGGCGCGCGACTGAGCATTGGCGCCCGTTACGCCGGCCAAGACACCGACCAGCATAACCGACACGAGGGTGGTTGCATAAGCGCGCACGGAAAAGTTCTCCGATGGAACCAAAGTTCATGACACCGCTGTAACAAGCGTCAGTATCGAAAGGTTCATGCCTCTGCTAGAGGTGAATACCGCAACGTTGTTAGTGCCTATTTTTTGTGCCTGTCGAAGGGATCGCCCAACCTTGTCGAGCAACACGCGACTTTGGATCCGCAACCCGTTGGCGATCTTCGCCGATGATGCCGAGGGCGGCCTCGTCGTCGCCGGCGGCGCGATCGTCGAACTCGTCGCCGGCGGCCGATCGCCGGTGCTGGCTTGCGACGCGACCTTCGATGCGCGCCACCACGTCGTCGTCCCGGGCCTCGTCAACGCCCACCATCACTTCTATCAGACGCTGACACGAACCCATCCAGCCGCGCTCGGCACGGAGCTGTTCGGCTGGCTCAAGGCGCTGTACCCGATTTGGGCGCGGCTGACGCCGGACAGTTTCCGCGTCGCGGTGCGCCTCGCCCTCGCTGAGCTTCTGCTCTCCGGCTGCACGACGGCGGCGGACCATCATTATCTCTTTCCGGCCGGGCTCGAGCGGGCGATCGACATCGAGGTCGAGGAGGCGCTGGCGCTCGGCCTCCGCATGACGGTGACGCGCGGCTCGATGAACCGCTCGATGAAGGACGGCGGCCTGCCGCCGGACACCGTGGTGCAGGACGCGGCGACAATCCTCGAGGACAGCGAGCGGGTCCTCGCGCGCTACCACGATCCGGCGCCGGGCAGCCGCATTCAGATCGGGCTCGCGCCGTGCTCGCCCTTCTCGGTCACGCCGGAGCTGATGACGGCGACCGCCGCGCTCGCCGCGCGTTTCGACGCGCCGCTGCATACGCATCTCGGCGAGACGCACGACGAGGATGCGTTCTGCCAGTCGGTCTACAAGTGCCGCCCGGTCGACCTGCTCGAGGAGACCGGTTGGCTGCACAAACGGACCTGGCTCGCGCACGGCATCCATTTCGATGCGGGCGAGATCGGCCGCCTCGGCCACCACGGCGTCGGCGTCTGCCATTGCGCGACGTCGAACATGCTGCTGGCCTCCGGCATCTGCGCCACGCGCGACCTCGAGGCCTCAGGCTGCCCCGTCGGGCTCGGCGTCGACGGTTCGGCGTCGAACGATGCTTCGAACATGATGGAGGCCCTGCGTCACACGCTGATGCTCGGCCGGCTCAAGTACGGCGCCGCGTCCCTGTCGCACAAGGATGTGCTGCGCTGGGGCACGCAGGGTTCGGCGCGCTGCCTCGGGCGCAACGACATCGGCGTCATCGCGCCGGGCTACCAGGCCGACCTCGCGCTCTTCACGCTCGACGAGCCGCGCTTTTCGGGGCATCACGATCCGCTCGCCGCTCTGGTGATTTGCGGCGCGACGCGCGCCGATCGCGTGATGGTCGCCGGGCGATGGCGCGTCGTCGACGGCGCGATCGTCGGCCTCGACCTTCCCTCGCTGATCGCCGCGCATGGCGCGGCAGCCGCCACCTTCGCCTGAGACAGGCTCAGCGGCCCCGCCAGAAGCTCTCCTGCAGCGCCGCCGCCTCCTCCTCGAGCAGCGGGCCGACGACCTCGACTTGGCGTTGGCCGGCTGCGAAGACCACGCGGCACGGCAGGTCGAGCGTGGGATTTTCCGGGTGGTTGCCGGTGGCACGCTTCAGGTTGGTCTCGCTCTGCCCGTAAACGAGCCGGCCGATCCCCGACCAGTAGATGGCGCCGGCGCACATCGCACAGGGCTCGGCCGAGGAGTAGAGCGTGCAGCGTGCCAGCGTTTCTTGGTCGTAGATTTTGGCCTGCGCGGCCAGCAGACGCTCGGCGTGAGCGGTGCGGTCGCCGCCCTCGCGCGAGAACCCGTTGCGGGCCTCGATCAACACAGTGTCGTGTGGACCGACGAGGATCGACCCAAACGGATGGTCGCCGCCTTCGCGCGAGCGCTCGGCCACGGCGAACGCCAGACGTAGAAAGCGCTCGTCCTCGGCGCGCGACCTCACGCCGGCAGCTTACCCTCGACGCCTTGCACGAGCCAGTTCATCGATGCAATCTGTCCGTCGTCGAGCTTCTTGCCGGGAGCCGACTTTAGATCGCCGGCCTGGTCCTTGATCGCGCCGCCGAACGGCATGATCTTGCCGGCCTTGATGGCGTCCTCGGTCTGCTTGGCGAGCGCGGCGACGTCGTCCGGCATGTTGCGGAAGGGCGCCATGACCAGCATGTCGGACGCGAGACCGCCCCACACGTCGTCCGGCTTCCAGGAGCCGTCGAGCAGCGCCTGCACGCGCTTGACGTAGTAGGGTCCCCAATTGTTGACGGGCGCGGTCAGCTGGGCGTTCGGCGCAAACTTGATCATGTCGGTCGCCTCGCCGAAGGCTTTGAGGCCACGCTGTTGACAGACTTGAAGCGGCGCCGGGGAATCGGTGTGCTGGGTAATGAGATCGCAGCCTTGATCGAGCAGGGCCTTAGCGGCGTCGCCCTCCTTTCCTGGGTCGTACCAGCTGTTGATGAAGACGAACTTCATCTTCGCGTTCGGATTGACGCTCTGCATGCCGAGCAGCGTGGCGTTCATGCCCATCACCACCTCGGGGATCGGCACCGAGCCGATATAGCCGATCATGCCGGCCTTCGACATCTTGCCGGCGATCACGCCTTGGATGTAGCGGCCTTCATAGAAGCGGATGTTGTAGACGCCGAGGTTCGGCCCGTGCTTGTAGCCGGCGCAATGCTCGAAGAAGGTCTTCGGCATCATGTGCGCAACCTTCACCGTCGGATTCATGTAACCGAACGACGTGGTGAAGATGAGGTTGTAGCCCTTGTGCGCCAGCGCGGAGATGACACGCTCCGCGTCCGCGCTTTCCGGCACGTTCTCGACATAGGTGGTCTCGATCTTGTCGCCGAACTTGGCGACGACCTCCTTGCGGCCGAGCTCGTGCTGGTAGGTCCATCCGAAGTCGCCGATCGGACCTAGATAGACCCAGGCGGCCTTGGGAGCGGCAGCCTGTGCGCTACCGATGAGAGAGGGAGCCGCGCCCGCAAGCGCACTGGCGCCAACCACCGTGTTGAACGATCTGCGCGTGATCATGAGGCCATCCTTCGATCGAGTGCGGGCGAGACGAGGCAAGGTCGATGCCGTTCGCCTTCCGGCGCGACGCCTAGTTCAGATGGTAGTCGAAACCGATAAAGGGCTGGCTCTCGTAGGAACCGGGCACGAAGGCGGTGTCGCCGTAATGCGCGTCCGAGCCGAACTTGTTGTACCAGAACTTGTAGCCGACGAAGCCGTCGATGAGTTTCGGGTGGCCGAAGTACGAGCCGACGTCGAGCGTTAGTCGATTCGACGTCAAGATCTCGGTGCGGGTGTGCACCCCGAAGCCGTCAAGGCCCTTCGGCAAGTTGACAATGGTGAAGCCGTTGAAGGTGAGCGGCAGACCCGTGTACTTGCTGAGCGGCTGCAGGTAGACGGCCTCGAACTGCACCGTCGGCTGGAAGCTCACGCGGCCGCTCGCGGCGTTGTAGTCGGGATTGTTGGGAAGCCCCAGCCCCTGCGCGATGCCGTTGTGATTATACTCCTTGTAGAGCATGGCCGAGAGCGTGAACACGCCGGGCACGTCGAAGGACAGCTGCGGGCCGACGACGAAATCGGTCTGCTGCGGCGCGAAGGCGGTGTTCTGCGACTCGAGATCGCCGCCGTATTCGAGGGAGACGTCCTTGATGAAGCCGTAGCTGAACGTTTTCGAATGCGTCACCGCGTTGCCGCTGAAAGTCGCGCGGTAGGTCGCGAAGACCTCCGTCGATCCTTCGCCGGTGAACGAGGTCGTGGCCGGCGCCGCCGGATCCGCGCCGGTCGACTTCAGGACGTCGACACTGATGAAATTGGTGCCGTACTGGTAGGAGTCGACATGCGTGATGTTGGCGATCTGCTTCGGAAAGAAATGCGGAAAGCCGGGATCCGAGCCGAGCGGCTCGAAGCGGTACTCGAGCACGGTGCTCGAAAAGAGGAAGAACGGCGGCGGCGTCGCGGGGGCGGCGACCGGGGTCTGTGGCACGTCGGCTGCGAAGGCCGGATGCGTGCTCATCACCCCGCAGAACAGTCCGGCCACGCCGGTCATCAACGCTCGTCTCATCGAACCCCCCGCCTCGAGACCCGACACGAGCTGTAGATAAAAAAGTTCCGAACGCGTGAGCGGAAATAGAGTGCAGATCCAGATGCTTTATAGAGCAGTAATTCCGTCTTCTGCGCGTTTGCACTCGTAAAGTTCTGCTTATTTACTGCATAGATTTGCGGCAAAGGTTTATTGAGGCCTTCACCCCCGCGGCCACTGTGACATATTTGCGACAACCGAGCCGCCCGAGACAGAAGCGCTATCGCAACCTTGCGCGAATGAAATCGAGGAACAGCCGCAGGCGGGGCGCCAAGTGCTGCCGGCCGAGGTAGACGGCGCTAAGCGTGATCTCGGCCTGCCGGTAGCGGGACAGGAGACGGACGAGGCGGCCGGCTTCGAGGTCTTCGGCGACGTCCCAGTACGCCTGCAGCGCGACGCCCCGGCCGGCAAGAACCCAATCGTGGACGACCTCGGCGCTCGTCGAGGACAGCCGGCCGGAGACGCGCAGATCGTGTGTCACGCCGTCGATGTGGAACGTCCAGCTGTCGAGAACGCGACGACCGCGCACCAGGCGTATGCAATCGTGCGCCAGGATCTGGTGCGGGATCTCCGGCGTGCCGCGTCGCTCGAGATAGGCCGGCGATGCGCAGAGAAGCAGGTCGCTCGAAAGGATCTTCGTTGCGATCAGCCCCTGCTCCGGCGGCGTTCCGATGTAGAGAACTACGTCAAGCGAGTCGCCGACCACGTCGAGGATGGCGTCCGAGAGCATCAGATGCGCCTCGACCTTGGGATAGAGCGCGACGAAATCGGCCACCAGCGGGGCGATGCGGCGGCGGCCGATCTCCAGCGGCACGCCGATCCGTAGCAGACCGCGCGGCACCACGCCCCCCGCAGCGGCCTCGGCCTCGGCCTCGTCGATCTCCTCGATAATGCGAAGGCAGCGCTCGTGGAAAAGGCCGCCTTCGGCCGTGAGATCGAAGGATCGCGTGGTGCGCGACACCAGCCGGACCCCTAGCCGCGCCTCCAGCGCCGCCAGGCGCCGGCTCATCGCCGCCGGCGAGGCGTCGAGCGCCCTGGCGGCGGCCGAGAGGCTGCCCGCCGCGACCAGGCCGGCGAAGAAGCGTAGATCGCTGATTTCGTCGGCCATGGCATCGGTCTTCCGATGAACGCAAAGATGTTTTGCCGATTGCGGGTGTAACGCCACGGCCTTCGTCGGCATAGCTGAGTATTCAGCCATCGAACGCACAAATGGAGTGAACCATGCGTTATCAGCTTCTCGCCGCCGCGCTTGCCATCGGGTTGGCGAGCCCCGCTTTCGCCCAGAACCGTACCCTTCCCGCCGGCTCCGAGGACGCCGCCCAGCCGCCGATCGACTGGTCGGCCGGCAGCGCTCGAGCCTCGGTCGCGCCGCACGTCTACGAGGGACGCTCCGTCGTGATTGAGCCGCGGTTCGCCGCGCCCCGACCGGATCGCTCGGGCGATCTCGATTGAGCGGCGCCCCCTTCTCGTCACGAACCGCGGGCATTGAGACCTGTGCTATGGTCGGCGTCATGTAACCGGCAGGTACGGGGGACCGATGACCGAGACGGGAGGGGCGGCGATGCGTGCCGCGGAGGCGTTGTTGGCGCTCGCGGCGCTCGCCGCCGCTCTGACGATGTCGAGCGTTCCCGCGGCAGGGCAGGCGCGAGGCGTCATCATCCAGATCCCCGACGACGTGGCGCCGGGCGCGACAAGGCCCTCGCCTGCCCCTCCGGCCCAGACCGCGCCTGTCGCGGAACCGTCGTCCGCCGCCGCGAGGGCCGCTTGTCAAAGTGCCGTCTGCGCGCCCGAACCGAACGCTTGGCACGTCCTGAACACCTCCAACAAGACGTGCCTCGTCCTTTCGAAGCACGACCTGATAGGCGGCAAGGACGTCCGCAAGCTCTCGACTCTTTTGCCCGCGCCTCTGTTCGTCGTCGCGTCAGGCGCGTGCCCTTGAAGCCGGGGCAGCGGAGGGGCAGCGGCCAATCTATTGCAGCCGCCGCCCCCCCCGAGCCATGCCTGTTCGGCATGGCCGCGAAGCCCTAGCTTCAACCAGAGCTCCGTCCGTCCTGCGCGCCCGGCTTCCGCGAAGGTCGCCAACAGAGTCGCGGGAGCGGGCGAGCGCGGCCTTGAGCAGGCCGAGCGCCAGCCCTGCGCCCGATCTCTCGCGGGGTCGCATCCCGAGATCGAGCAGCGGCGCTTTGCCGAGCTGCTCCAGCACGCGGCGTTGCGCCTTCTCCGTCGAGACATGGGTGGCGAGGCAATGGTCGATCGCGTGCGTTTCGAGCGCGTGTAGCACGGTCGCCGGCGCGCAGCCGACGAGGGGCACCGAGTAGCCGCCAGGCGGGAGCGGAGCATGATCCGCACCGCTAAGCTTTGCCCCGTTCGGGAAAAATAAGATAAGACCCACGCGAGCGACCCCATTAAAGATCTTGCTGTCTCGCGACTGTCGCCCAACCAGGATTTCCACCGGCTATGAACCCGCAGTTCCACCGCATCCAGCGCTTGCCGCCCTACGTCTTCGAGGAGGTCAATCGCCTCAAGGCGACCGCGCGCAAGGCGGGAGCTGACATCATCGATCTCGGTATGGGAAATCCTGATCTTGACGCGCCGCAGCACGTCAAGGACAAGCTCGTGGAGACGCTGAGCAAGCCGCACATCGACCGCTACTCGACCTCGCGCGGCATCCCGGGGCTGCGCAAGGCACAGGCTGCGTACTACAAGCGCCGATTCGGGGTCACCCTCAATTCCGAGACGCAGGTTGTGGCCACCTTGGGTTCGAAGGAGGGCTTCGCCAACGTCGCGCAAGCGATCACCGCACCGGGAGACGTCGTCCTGGTGCCGGACCCTTCCTACCCGATCCACGCCTTCGGCTTCCTGATGGCAGGTGGCGCGGTGCGCTCGATTCCGGCCGATCCGACCGCCAACTTCTTCAGGCTTCTCGAGCGAGCGGTGGTGCACTCGATTCCCAAGCCGATCGCGGTGGTGGTGTGCTATCCGTCGAACCCGACGGCGCTCGTCGCCTCGCTCGACTTCTACAAGGACCTCGTGCAGTTCGCCCGCAAGCACGAGATCTTCATCCTCTCCGATCTGGCTTACGCCGAGCTCTACTTCGACGACGATCCGCCACCCTCCGTGTTGCAGGTCGAGGGCGCGCTCGAGCGCACGATCGAGTTCACCTCGATGTCGAAGACCTATTCGATGGCCGGCTGGCGAATCGGCTTCGCGGTTGGCAACGAGCGGCTAATCTCGGCGCTGACGCGGGTGAAATCCTACCTCGATTACGGTGCCTACACGCCGGTGCAGGTCGCGGCCTCGGCGGCTCTCAACGGCCCCGATGATTGCATCCACGAGATGCGGGCAATCTACAAGAAGCGCCGCGACGTGATGGTCGAGACCTTCGGCAAGGCCGGTTGGACGATCCCGGCGCCGCGCGCCTCGATGTTCGCCTGGGCACCGGTGCCTGAGCGCTTCGCCCATCTCGGCTCGCTCGAATTCTCCAAGCTGATGATCGAGAAGGCCGAGGTCGCGGTCGCGCCGGGCATCGGCTTCGGCGAGCACGGCGAAGGCTTCATCCGCCTCGCGCTCGTCGAAAACGAGCAGCGCATTCGCCAAGCCGCGCGTGGCTTCAAAAAGCTGATGGACGCCTCCGAGGGCAGCCTCCACAACGTCGTGAGGCTGGCGCGGGAAGCTTGAGGGCGATCTCGCATGCTTGTTGGAAGGCAAACGATGACGGTCTCCCTCTACGAGGCCGATGCACGCTCAACGGCCTCGGACGTCGCGCGGGAGTAGGGCGTACCGCTCGGCTAACGCTCCGTCCCGAACACTCCTAGCTGAAAGCGAGAACTTGCTGGCAGTAGATGGAGAGTAACCCTAAGAAGCGGGATGTCGGCCAGCGTCGGAAGGCACTCTTGCCCGTCGAGCCGATTCTTGCAACAAACGTGGATCGAAATGATGAAATAAGGGATTTGTCATGTACAAGCTCACAGGTGCTTTGGCCGGGTTCGCCGCATGCTTCATGCTGATCATGACCTCATCCGCTTTCGCGGGTCCAAACCACAGCTCCTCCAACAAAGTCTACAAGAAGCAGCACAAGCACGGCGAGCATATGCCGGGCCACAAGGTGTTCTAAGAGGGTTCGCCTCGCTTCGACTAGACCGGGCGAGGCGATCATCCTACCTGTAAGCGTGGGCTTCAGCGGTTCGGGTCGTCGTTCTGCGTGAGGCCCCCGCGTTGCTGGATGCCAGTTTCAGGTGATCATGAACCATCCCGCGCTGAAACAGGTGTCTCGCGTCCTCATCATGCCTCGGGACGGGGTCGTCTCGGTACGCCGACTGATCGATCAGGCACGACATTCTCTCCTTCTGAAAATCTTTTCTTTTGACAGCCCCGAGCTTGTCGCCGCGGTACTCGATGCGAGCGCTCGCGGCGTCGCGGTGAGGCTGTTGTTGAACCCGGTGCGATCGACGGGCACGCGCCCCAACGATGAAACATACGACACGATGCGCGACCATCGCGTCGACGTGCGATGGACGAATAGCCATTTCGCCGTGACGCACGAGAAGTCTATGGTGATCGACGGCCGGATCGCGCTGATCGCGACCTTTAACTTCGTCGACAAGTATTTCACCGGCACGCGCGATTACGGCCTCCTGATCGAGAAACCCTCGATTATCGACGAGATCGTGGCCTGCTTCGATGCCGATTGGTCGGAGGGCACGTTCGCGGCGCGTGATGACAGTCCGTTGGCCTGGAGCAACCTCAACGCGCGGCAGGTCGTCGCCGCCTTCATCGACGGCGCGCACCAAAGGCTCTTTCTGCAGCATCCTAAGTTCGACGATCCGGTCATCCTCGAACGCGTGCTGTCCGCGCGGAAGCGCAAGGTCCACGTCCGCCTTCTCTGCGGCGGCCATCACGGTATCAGCGACCGCGACATCATCGCGACCTTCAGCAGCCTGCGCATCCTGGCGGACGCCGGGGTTCATGTCCGCCGCCAGCGTCATCTCAGGCTCCATGCCAAGATGTTGATTTCTGACGATGCCCAGGCGATGGTCGGATCGATGAACATAGACAGCCATGCCTACGACGTGCGCAGGGAACTCGGCGTTGTCCTCGATGACGAAGTCGCCGTTCGCCAGCTACTCGAGCAGTTCAAAGCCGACTGGACGAAAGCCAGGCACTACGATGCGCCTGATCCCTTGACGTTCGACCTGGCCGCGGCGATCGAAGCGGAGCTCGATGACGCCCTCGCGAGAAACGCGTCGCTGGTGCATGAGTGATCCGGGCGATGTTCTGCCGGAGCCGCGTCGCAAGGAGGACGAGCCAGCGCGCGCGAGCGTCGTGACGATCGCGCTCGCCTTCAACAAGGTCGCTTTCGAGAGCTTCGGCGGCGGACTCGGGGCCTGGTCGCGTCAGATGATCGTCAGCGAGAAAAAATGGCTGAGCGAGGAGGAGTACCTTGCCGCCACCACCATCTGCGGGATCCTGCCGGGCGCCAATCAGATCAACATGGCGGTCTTCGTTGGAACCAGGCTGCGTGGTGCGATCGGTGCGGCGGCCGCCGTGTTCGGCCTGATCGCGATGCCGGCGCTCGCGGCGCTCGCTGTCGGGTCGCTTTACCTTCGCTTCAAGCAGGTGCCGGCTCTCCAGCATGGACTGTCGGGGATGAGCGCGGCGGCGGCGGGCTTGACCTTGTCCGTCGCCTGGCGCCAGGGCTCGAAGACCTTGACCTCGGTTGTCCCCATGCTGCTCGGCGCGGCCACGTTCAGCCTGTCCGTTGTCGTGCGCACGCCGCTCTGGCTGATCGTCGCGATCCTTGGACCGGCCGGCTTTCTTTGGGCGTGGCGGCGCCATGGACCCGGATGAGCGATCGTCTCCTCCCTATCGCGTCTGTATTCGGCGCCGCTTCGCTACTCGCGTTCGGCGGCACCAACGCCATCGTGCCGCAATTACAGCTGAAGACGGTTGACCAGTACGGCTGGCTGACCGACCGGCAGTTCGCCGATAGTTTCGCGATCGCGCAGGTCACGCCTGGCCCGAGCACGATGCTGGTGACGCTGCTGGGGTACAAGGCCGACGGCGTCTCCGGCGCCCTGCTGGCGACCGTCGCCATGACCGTGCCCGCGAGCATTCTGGCCTGGATCGTCACGCGCTTCTGGCTGAAATCAGGCAAGTCGTGGTGGCACGATGCTTTCGAGCATGGCCTGTCGCCAATTGGGGTCGGTCTCGTCGCCGCGGCGGGGTTCATCGTCGCACGAGGGATCGATCACAACGCGGCGGCATGGTCGATGACGATCGCGGCCGGCGTGCTGCTCATCGCCACCAAGATCAATCCCCTCGTGGTGGTGGCTGCCGGAGGCGCGATCGGCGTGCTCTTCGGCGGCACGTGACATGGAGGACCGTATGCGGAGATTTCCGTTGCTGATCTTGGCCGCGGCGCTGACGCCGACCTCCAACGCCGGTATCTGCCGCGCCCAAAAACAAGCCATGACCCAAGCTACCCGCCGCGGAAAGGCAGCGCCGGAATTCGCACGGGCCAAATCACCTCGGCCGGATCGACCGTCGCGGACCCCGCGCGATCCGGCATCGGGATAACCGGATCGACAGTAGCATCCGCACAGGGTTCTGACTCGGCGCCTCGGCTTTACGCCCGCTCGCAGGTGCCGATCAGCAGGCCTCGGCCAAGACGTGGCGCTTCCGCGCTTCAATAAGCGCGCCGCAGCCCAGGCCGTTTTCGAGCGCGGAGTACAATCGAGCGCGTAGAGCTGAAGGCTTAGCGGTGCGCCTTGTAAAAGGGCCTCTCGAGGTGTTAGTTCGCATCGTCGGGTTGATCCTTAGCGTCGGGTCTCTCCGTTGCCTCATCTTCTGAAGGCACCCCTTCGTCCACATTGCGCTCGTCCCTCGCCTTGGCTTTCGCCGCGAGCTTTTCGGCCTTCGCCTTCTCTCGCTCGCGGCGCTCAAAATCGTAATTGGGCTTCCTTGGCATCTGTGTCCTTATGATTAGTCCGGCGGTCTGCAGCCGCCAGAGCCTCCGCGCTTCCGCACAACCTAGCTTCAGTTTCTGCGGCAGGCGAGCCTTATTAGGCTTGCACTATCAGCAGTCCAGCCGGCTCGAACACGACGCGGACAGCTGTTGCTTTTCGCGGCCAGACAGGTTTCGTAAAGTAAACTTCTGATGTTAGTTGTTTATCGAGGGCGGACCCGAGTTGAAATGCAACCCCGGGTGTAAATGTTGTAAACGCTAAGAGTTGTAAACGGTAAGAAAAGGGACCCGCATCAGCGCCGAGACGCTCCTTCAAGAGGGCGCCGACGGGGGCTGCTGCTTCGTGTTGGCCGAGCCCCAAGGTCCGTGGGCGGCTTCGATGTCGGTCAAACGGAGCATCAGATGCATTCCGCCGCCTCGAGCGCGTCGAGAGAAAACCTCAGATAGCGTTATCCGTTGGCCCTCCCGCTCGGGCAGCCGGCCGGCTTTCAAGTTGACCTGCAACTCGTAGAGGACGAGCCGCAGCATCGGCATGGGCCGGTCGCGCGCCGCGGATGGCGACAAACGCTCGCACGGCAAATTTGGGGCGGCAACGGCGGTGCGGCCGTTCAAAGGTTCGGCGCGATGGAGCTACCAGCGCCGCCCGACACGGCCACCGTAGCCGCCGACGCCGGTCACCAGCCTGACGATGAAAAGGAGGATCACGGCGCCTACCGTGGCGCTGATGATCGCACCGACGATGCCGGACGCGATGTGGACGTGGAAGTAGCCGAACAGCCAGTTGCCGATGAACGCGCCCACGATGCCGATCACGAGGTCGCCGATGATGCCGAGGCCGCCGCCTTGCACGATCAGGCCGGCCAGCCAGCCGGCGATGATGCCGACCACGATGATGACGAGGAGGCTTTCTCCAGACATATGCATGACGCGATCTCCGATTGCGCCCTGAAGACGCATGGCTGGTTGCGGCGTTCCGGTCAGGAGAGGTCGTACGACTTTATTTTCGCAAGACGTTCGGCGCCAGCTCGGGGGCGGCATGCCGCCCGGCAGGTGGAACTCCGGTCGGAACTCCCCTGGGGCGCGGCGGCTTTGCGGGCGACACGGCCGGCCGGTCCGGCGCATATCGGGAGCCATCCATGTCGTATCTCCTTCGCCTCGCCCTGACCGGCGCGGCGCTGACCGCCGGCACGGCGTCTCTCGCTGCCGAGGCCAAGACCGCCTTCAAGGAAGTCGCCAGGTTCGGCCACGAACTCACCGGCGTTACGGTGAACAAGGAAGGTCGCATCTTCCTCAGCTTTCCGCGCTGGACGGAGGATACCGAGGTCTCGGTCGCCGAGTTGAAGGACGGCAAGGCGGTGCCCTATCCCAACGCGGAGTGGAACGCCTGGCGCAACGCCAAGCGCGACAAGGTCTCGCCGGAAGAGCATTTCGTCTGCGTGCAGGCGATCGTCGCCGACCATTCCGGCAACGTTTGGGCGCTCGACCCGGCGGCGCCCGCGCTGTCCTTCCGGGTTCCAGGCGGCCCCAAGCTCGTCGAGATCGACACCGCCACCAACAAGATTACGCGCGTGCTGCACTTCGGCGACGAGGTGGCGCCCCAGGGCTCTTACCTCAACGACGTGCGTTTCTCGCCCGACGACAAATGGGCCTATATGACCGATTCCGGCGCGATCGGCGCGCTGGTCGTGGTCCGGCTTTCGGACGGCAAGGGCATGCGGCTGCTCGCCGGCGATCCCTCGACGCAGGCCGACAAGGGCGTCACGGTGACCTACGACGGCAAGCCGCTGCGCAAGCCGGACGGCGAGGGCGTCGCCTTCAACGCCGACGGGATCGCGCTCTCGCCCGACGGCGAGACGCTGTACTGGCAGGCGATCAAGGGCAAGACGCTCTACAGCCTGCCGACGGCGGCGATGCAGAAGGCCTTCGCCGATCCTAAGGCGGCGCAGGCTCTGCACGCCATGATCAAGGTCGTCGGCGAGAACGGACCGGCCGACGGACTGCTCATAAGCCGGCACGACGGCAAGATGTACGTGACCGGGCCGGAGGACGACAGCGTGCGAGTCCGCGATCTGAAGGAGACCGGCGGCAAGCCGACGATCCTCTTGCAGGACAAGACGCTGGTGTGGCCCGACACGTTCGCCGAGGGGCCGGACGGCACGATCTACCTGTCGACCTCGCACATCCCGGACAACGCGTCCTTCAAGGCCGGCGCTCCGGCGGCGCTGCCGACCGAGCTGTGGAGCTTCAAGCCGGAGAAGTAGCCGAGGCGGCCAGGCGATCGCTCGCGCGCTCATTCCGCCGCCTTGACGAACCCCTCGACGGCCTTCTGTGGCGTCTCGGCGAAATCCATCGCCTCGATGCGCTCGCCGCGCTTGAGGATCTTCTCCGAGGAGGTGAGCGTGCCGGCGACGTCCTCGCCGACCTGGCGGAAATGGGTCTGCAGCTTGCCGATACGCTCGTGCAGGCGCTGCACGTCGGACACCAGCAGGCGGACCTCGGTCTGGATCGTGTGGGCCTGCTCGCGCACGCGGGCGTCGCGAACGATCGCCTGCATGACCTGCACGGCCATCATCAGGAGCGAGGGCGAGACGATGATGATGCGGGCCTTGTGGGCACGCGCGACGACATCCTCGAAGGTTTCGTTGATCTCGGCGTAGAGCGATTCCGACGGCACGAACAGGATCGCGATGTCCTGGGTCTCCCCCGGCAGGAAATAGCGCTCGGCGATATCCTTGATGTGGCGGCCGACGTCGCCGCGCACGCGAGCCATCGCCGCCTTGACCGCCGCCTCGTCCCCAGCTGCCTGCTTCAGGGCGGAAAAGGCCTCCAGCGGGAACTTGGCGTCTACCACCATCATCCGATCGTCGCCGGGCAGGCGGATGCAGCAGTCCGGCCGCGAGCGGTTCGACAGCGTGTACTGGAACTCGTAGGCCGCCGACGGCAGGGCGTCGCGGATGATCGCCTCCATCCGGCCCTGGCCGAAGGCGCCGCGGGCCTGCTTGTTGGCGAGGATGTCCTTGAGTCCCAGCACCTCTCGGGTAAGGTCCGTCAGCCGGTTCTGCGCGGCGTCGATGACGGCGAGACGCTCGTTGAGCCTGGTCAGGTTCTCGGTCGAGGTCTTCGTCGAACTGTCGAGCCCTTGGCCGAGCCGATGGCCAACGGCGTCAAGCCGCTCGGAGACGAGCCGCGCCAGATCCGCCTGGCGCGTGCCGAACACCTCGGCGACGGTCTGCATCCGTCCGGTCAGCTCCGCGGAGGAGCGCGCCAGCGCCGCCATCCTGGCGTCGAGCTCCTGCCGGCGCGCGGCCTCCCGTTCCTCCGCTTCCCGGCGCTCATCCCGTCCTACGCGGGCGGTGCGCACCAGCATCACGAGGAGGAGCAGGACGAGGACGAGCAGGGCGCCGCTGCCGGCAAGCAGGATGTGGAGCGGCGTGATCGCGGTGCCGGCGATGATGAAGAGCGTACGATCCATCGAGGCACTCTAGCCCGATTCGGGTGGCGAACATATATGGAACGACCGCCTGTCTTCCGCGGGTTGGCGGGAGAGGGGCTCGAACCGGCTCCGCTTCGAGGGATTAGCGTCGGTCCGTCGGCGCAAGCCGGCCCCATTCGGAAGGAGACAAGCAATGAAGACTTTTGGTACGGCCACGTGGGCAGGCGGTCTCAAGGACGGCAAGGGCGCCGTGTCTACGAAGAGCGGCGCGATCGAGAAGCGGCCCTACGGCTTCAATACCCGCTTCGAGGGGAAGCCCGGCACCAACCCCGAGGAACTGGTCGGAGCGGCGCACGCGAGCTGCTACGCGATGGCGATGTCGCTGTTGCTCGGCGAGAAAGGGTTCACCGCGGACCACATCGACGCCAAGTCCGAGGTGGAACTCGAGCAGGACGGCGGCGGCTTCGCGATCAAGACGGTCCACCTCACCGTGAAGGCAAAGATCCCCGAGATCGACAACGCCGCCTTCCAGGAGATCGCCAAGGCGACCAAGGAAAATTGCCCGATCTCGAAGCTCTTCAACGCGACCATCACACTCGAAGCGTCGCTTGCCTGACCGGACGAGGGCCGCGCCCAACAACCTTGCCTGGAAGGCGTCTCATAGGTGCTGAACTCGGTCAGTGGGCTTGACCTCTCCGGCACAAACCGTGCTCGATCGTCGCTGGCGGAGCGTGGCAGGCTTCGCCACGGGTCTTCAGGAGGACGATCGGCAGCGTGGACATCTCGATTTTCGGTCGCCGTGCCCACCGCCTCGCGCGGAGGCAAGGCGAGGTGGTCGTCGGCACGCCGCCGATCCGCGCAGCCGTCGCGCGCTCGGCGACGTTGCCGATTGACGGAGCGGCTTTCGTCCAAATCGAGGGCGTCACCAAGACGTTCGCCGCCGGAGCGGTGATAGCGCTCGCCGACGTGTCGCTCGCCATCGCGGCGGGCGAGTTCTTCACGTTGCTCGGTCCGTCGGGCTGCGGCAAGACCACGCTCCTGCGTCTCCTCGCCGGCTTCGAGACCCCGGAGGTCGGCTCCGTGTCGATCGCCGGCAAGCCGATTCTCGACGATCCGCCGAACCGACGGCCGGTCAACATCGTCTTCCAGTCCTACGCCCTGTTCCCGCACATGAGCGTCGCCAAGAACGTGGCCTTCGGCCTCGAGCGGCAGGGCCTTGGCGGCGCCGCCGTCGCCGAGCGGGTCACTGCGGTCTTGCGGCTGGTGAGGCTCGAGGCGATGGCGGGACGCCGACCGTCGGCGCTTTCGGGTGGTCAACAGCAGCGCGTCGCGCTCGCCCGCGCGCTGGCGCCGCGGCCGGCGCTGCTGCTGCTCGACGAGCCGCTCTCCGCGCTCGACGTGCAACTGCGTCGGGGCATGCAGGTCGAGCTGAAACGCATCCAGCGTGAGAGCGGGATCACTTTTTTACTTGTCACGCACGACCAGGAAGAGGCGCTGTCGCTGTCCGACCGCATCGCGGTGATGGACGGCGGCCATATCAGACAGGTCGGATCGCCGAGCGAGATCTACCGGCATCCGACGTGCCGCTTCGTCGCGGCCTTCATGGGGGCCAACGTGCTACCCGGCGCGCTGGCCGGGCTCGATGCGCCGTTCGCCGCCATTCGCCCGGAGCAGGTCGAGGTGACCCGCGACGCCCAAGCCGATCTCGCCGGCCGGGTGGTCGAGCTTGCCTATCGCGGCGTCCGCTCGCTGTGCCTCGTCGCCCTCGAGAGCGGGGAGACGCTCACCGCCGAGCGCGACGACCTGCCGAGCGGTCTCGCCCTGGGCGATCGGGTCTCCTGTCGCCTTCCGCGCGCGGCATTGCTGCCGCTTGCCGCATGAGCCCGCCGGCGACGGCGGCCAGGCGATGGAGCGCCGCCCGCGCTCTCGCGCTCGCGGCGCCCGCGCTCGCGACGATCGTCGTCTTCATGCTGCTGCCGATGGCGATCGCGCTGGTGACGTCGTTCCTCACACCGTCGCCCTACGGCGGCGCGACTCGGCCGTTCACGCTCGCGTCCTACGTCCACGTGCTCTACGACCGCGACCTCGATGACCAGCTCGTGTTCGACGACACCTACTTGCGCATCTTCGCCCGATCGGTTGTCCAGGCCGCGTTGACCACGGCGATCTGCGTCGCACTCGGCCTACCGATGGCCTGGTACATGGCGACGCGCGGCCCGCGCGCGCGGCAGCTGCTGGTCCTGCTCGTCACGATCCCGTTCTGGACCAATCTCCTGATCCGCACCTATTGTTGGGTGCTGCTGTTGCGAGACGAGGGGCTCATCAACCAGGTGCTGCGGGCGCTCCATGTCATCGATGCACCGCTGACGCTGCTCTACACCGAAAGTGCGATCCTGCTCGGCCTGGTGTCCTCAAGCCTGCCGTTCACCGTGCTGCCGATCTACGCCGCGTTGGAGAAGGTCGACCCGCGCCTCGTCGAGGCCGCGCACGACCTTTACGCCGGGCGTGCGTCGGTGATGGCTCGCATCGTCTGGCCACTGGCGCGTCCCGGCATCGCCGCCGGCGTGCTTCTGACCTTCGTGCCGGTGCTTGGCTCTTTCCTCGCTCCCGACGTGCTCGGCGGCGGCAAGAACCTGATGATCGGCAGCCTCATCCAGCAGCAGTTCTCGACCGCGCGGGACTGGTCCTTCGGCGCCGCCCTGTCGATGATCCTGATGGTCTTCGTGCTCGGCGCCCTGGTGTGGAACGCGCGGCGCCATACCTTGCGTGCGGCCCCGTCGTGAGCCGCTCGCGAGGCTTCGACTGGCGACGCATGCCGGAACTCGGCCTCGTGACATGGGCCGTGCTGGCGTTCCTCTACCTGCCGCTCCTCGTGCTGATCGCGTTCGCCTTCAATGCCAATCGGCTCGCGCTGATCTGGAGCGGCTTCACCACGCACTGGTTCGGCAAGGCGCTCGCCAACGAGGACCTGCGCCGCGCGGCGCTGAACAGCCTCGTCGTCGCCGCCATCGCCGCCCCGGTCTCGACGCTGCTCTCGATTCCGGCGGCGCTCGCCTTCGAGCGCGGCGCGCGCTTCCCCGGCCGCTCCGGCGGCGAGGCGCTGGTGGCGCTCCCGCTGATCGCGCCGGAGATCGTGACGGCCATCGCCAGTCTCGTCTTCTTTCAGGCGATCCACCTCCATGCCGGGCTCGGCAACGTCGTGATCGCGCATATCGTGTTCTGCATCCCGTTCGCGCTGCTGCCGATCCGCGCCCGGCTGCGCGAGATGCCGCGCGACGTGGAGGATGCCGGCTTCGATCTCTACGGCGGCCGCTGGGACGTGTTCCGGCGCATCACCCTGCCGCTCCTGATGCCGGCGATCGTCGCCGGCGCGACGCTCGCCTTCGTGGTCTCGCTCGACGATTTCCTGATCACGCTGATGGTGGCGCCGGCCGGCGCCACCACGCTGCCGGTTTATCTCTACTCGATGCTGCGGGTCGGCGTGACGCCGGAGGCCAATGCCGCCGCGACGCTGCTGCTGCTCGTCTCGATCGTCGCCGTGGTGCTGGCCTACGTGCTGGCGAACCGTCGTCCCGCCGCCTAGAGGCTTCACAATGCCCGTCCGCCGCGTTCTGTCCGCCGCCTCCTTCCTCCTAGTCGCCGGAGCCAGCGCGCATGCCGCGGGCAACCTCTTCATCTACAACTGGACCGACTACACGGCGCCGAAGCTCATCGCGAAGTTCGAGAAGGAGACCGGCATCAAGGTCACCGTTGACACCTACGATTCAAACGAGACCTTGCTGGCCAAAATGAAGTCGGGCGTTGGCGGTTATGACATCATCGTGATCTCGTCCGACTTCGTGCCGATCTTCATCGACGAGCGTCTCATTCAGCAGATCGACGCGCCGAAGATGCCGGACTACGGCAACATCGCCAAACGCTGGCGGAGCGCGCCTTGGGACAAGGGCAATCTCTACACGATCCCGTTCGGCTGGGGCATCACGTCCTACGCGGTCAACACCAAGTTCGTGCACGAGCCGGCCGACTCGCTGAAGCTCCTGTTCGTGCCGCCGCCGGCGGCGAAGGGCAGGGTCGGCATGATGTCGGCGCCGACGGAGGTAATGTCGCTGGCCGAGCTCTACCTCGGCATGCCGCCCTGCCAGACCGACGCCGTGCACATGAAGCAGGTGTACGACCTTCTCGAGAAGCAGTCGCCGAGCGTCAAGGTCTACGCCTCGGACGGCATCATCGAGCGGTTGTCCTCGCAGGACACCTGGATCCAGGAAGTGTGGAATGGCGACGCCGCTCGCGCCCGCCGCAACGACCCGGACGTGCATTACGTTTTCCCGAAGGAGGGCGGCGTCGGCTGGGCGGATAATCTGGCAATCCCCGCCGGTGCGAAGGACCCGGATAATGCCCGCGCCTTCATCGCCTTCATGCTGAAGCCGGAGAACAGCGCGCTGTCGGCCAATTTCACGCATTACGCGAGCCCGATCGAGGGCGCGGAGCGCTACCTAGACGACGAGATGAAGAACGCGCCGGAGCTTCAGGTGCCGGCCGGCTTTAAGATCGTTTTCACGCCGACCTGTCCGGAGCCCGCGATCAAGCTGATCGACCGGGTTTGGACGCGGCTGCGGCGTTAGCGAGCCGACGCGAGTCGGTCCTGACTTCTCGCCGGCACGATGACGGGACTGCGGCCGCGCCCTATCCTTGGTCGTGACGCGCCTTGCGATCACGCGAGATGTGCTCCTCGCGGGACCCGCACGCCGCAACCGGTCCCAACCCCCTGGTACATGATGGCCCGCGCCTTCGCCGAACCGCTCATCTTCTTCACGATCCCCTTCGCGCTCTACGTGCTCTTCCTGCTCGTGCAACTGATCGATCCCTTCACCGTGGAGCGCTGGCGCCGGGGCGTGGTGGTGCCGCTGGTGCTGAGCGGGCTCGTGCTGGCGGTGGGCAGCATCGTCGTCGTCGGGTTCCTCGCGCCCCGGCACGAAGGCGACTATGTCCCGGCGCACATCGAGGACGGGCGGATCGTGCCGGGACACATCAAGTGAGCGTCGCGGCGCTGCTCGCGCACCCTCAGCTGGCCCAGGTTCTCGGTCTGCTCGACGGCGAGTCCGAGGAAGCGCGGGTCGTCGGCGGCGCGGTGCGCAACGCGCTGATGGACCGGCCCGTCAGCGACCACGACATCACCACCACCGCTCTTCCCGCCGTCGTCACCGCCCGTGCGAGGAAGGCCGGCCTGCGGGTGATCGAGACGGGCCTCGCGCACGGCACCGTGACGCTGCTGGTCGAGGGTCGGCCGTTCGAGGTGACGACGCTGCGCGAGGACGTCGAGACCGACGGACGCCACGCCACGATCCGCTTCGGCCGCGACTTCGCGCGCGATGCGCTGCGCCGCGACTTCGCCATCAACGCGCTGTCCGTCGGCCGCGACGGCGCGGTGCACGACTACGCCGGTGGCCTCGACGATCTCGCCGCGCGCCGGGTCCGCTTCATCGGCGATCCGGCGACTCGCATCCGCGAGGATTTCCTCCGCGTGCTGCGCTTCTTCCGCTTCTCCGCCGAATACGCCGAAGGTCCGCTGGACGAGGCCGGGCTCGCCGCCGCGATCGCCGAGCGGGCCGGTCTCGCCCGGCTGTCGCGGGAACGAGTCCGACAGGAGCTCCTCAAGCTGCTCTCGAGCCGCCGCATCGACGTCACGCGGGCGATGGCCGATGCCGGTCTGCTCGGCCCGCTGGTGCAGGCGGCGCCGCAATCCGCGCGGCTGGAGCGGCTCGTCGCGATCCTCCCCGAGGCCGACGCGATGGCGCGGCTCGCCGCCGTCGCCGCCATCGTGCCCGAGGATGCCGCGCGGCTGCGCGATGCATTGCGCCTCTCAAATGCGCAAGCCTCGCGGCTCGAGCGCGCGACCCTCGGCCTATGCCGCCTGCATGGGCTCGACGTAGCGCCACCGCCGCGGCTTCTGCGCGAGCTGCTGTTCGACCTGGGGCGCCATGGAGCCCTCGATGCGCTCCACCTCGCGTGGGCGGAGAGCCGCGCCGCGCCGGGCGACGCCGGGTGGCGTGACGCGGCCACCTTCCTGCGCGACACGCCGGAACCGCGGCTGCCGTTCTCGGGCGCCGACCTCATCGCGCGCGGCATTGCGGCCGGGCCGCCGCTCGGAGAGGCGCTGAAGCGCCTGCAGGCGGCGTGGATCCGCGCCGGCTTCCCACACGAGCCGCACCGCCTCGCCGCGCTGCTGGCGGAGGCGGCGGAGTGAGGCGTCGCCCGAGTTCAGCGCAACGCGACGTCTCCGCGTGCCCTCTCGAGGTGCGGGCGGATCGCCGGCGAGACCGGCGCGACGATGTAGCCGGTCGCGAGATCGCCGATCATCACGCAGCCGTCGCGCTCGCGGTGCCAACGGACCGCGATCAACAGGCAGAGGAGGGCATCGAGCCGGTCCTGCGTCGCCTTGGTCGGCCGGGCGCCGCGGTCGAGCCCCGCGCACCAGTCGGCCGCGTCGGGAAGGGCGAGACGGCGCGCCTCGCGCTCCGCCGCCAGGCAGACCATGCGCCAAGCATCCTGCGAGAAGGTCTTGCGAGTCGGATTGTAGCGCGGCCCCAGGCGTCCGGCGGCGGCGAAGGCCGGCTCCAGGCTGAGCAGCGCCAGCGCGGGACAGACCTCCATGACGAAGCCGCCGCGCGAGGCCTTCGCCACCGCCTCCGGGTCGTCCGTGAAATCGAGCGCCTTGAGAAATCGCCAGATCGGCGCCTCTTCGCCGAACAGCGGCGTCCTTTCGCGATACGCCGGCTGGACCGCGCCGCCGCTCCAGCTCATGACGGAGGCGACCACCCGTTCGACCGGACGCATCCTGGTTTGGTTTGGGACGATCGTCGGCTGGTCGATCGCGACGAGCGTGAGATCGTCCGCGCCGTGCCAGGCCTTGATCGCTGCTGCCGCCTCTTCGAAGTCGGCCACGCGCGGCGCGCGGAACGTCGCGCAACGGCCGTCCTCCAGCCGACAGGCGCAGACCGCTCCCTTGTTGGCGTCGCTCCAGGCCGAGTCGAACCCGATGAGATTGATCTGCGTCATGCGCCCCTTTTTCGCAGAGAACCGAACCGTCAGAGATCGAGATGCGAGCGGCGACTCGCACGAGCGTCATCGAGAACGGATCATGAAAAGACATGACGGTGAGACTTGGACCTTAGGGGGGACGCACGTCGCTCAATCAGGGTTGAGCAGCCGCCGCATCCATCGTCCAGCCTTTCACCGATCCCTGTCGGTGTCGGATGAAAGGTTGCTTTTTCGGGCCGCCTTCTTCAACGTGCGCAGCATGTAAGTTCAGGCTCGCGCTCGGTGACACAACAGAAAATCCATCAAAAGATACGTGTCGCGCTCATCGGCATCGGGAATTGCGCATCGTCGCTGCTTCAAGGCCTCGGGTTTTACGCGGATGCGGACCCTGCCGAAACGATCCCCGGCCTGATGCACTCTGTTCTCGGCGGCTACGCGATCCGCGACATCGAGATCGTCGCGGCCTTCGACGTTTCCGCGGCCAAGGTGGGCTGCGATCTCGCCGACGCGGTCTTCGCCGCGCCCAACAACACGATCCGCTTCGCGCGCGTCGGCAAGACCGGCATCGTGGTCGAGCGCGGGCCGACGCTCGACGGGCTCGGCCAATACACGCGTGACGAGATCGCCCAGTCGGATGCTGCCGCTGTCGACGTCGTGGCCGCCCTGCGTCTGGCGCGCGCCGAGGTCGTCGTCTCCTTCCTGCCGGTCGGCTCGCAGAAGGCGGCGGAGTTCTACGCCGGGGAGGCGCTCGCGGCCGGCTGCGGCTACGTCAACTGCATGCCGGTGTTCCTCGCCTCGACGCCCGAATGGGAGGCTCGTTTCAGGGACGCCGGGCTTCCGATCATCGGGGACGACATCAAGAGCCAGGTCGGCGCGACGATCGTCCATCGTGTGCTCGCAAACCTCTTCGAGGATCGTGGCGTGCGCCTCGATCGCACCTTCCAGCTCAACTTCGGCGGCAACACCGACTTCAAGAACATGCTGGAGCGCGAGCGGCTCACCTCGAAGAAAATCTCGAAGACGCAGTCCGTCATGAGCCAGCTGGCGACACCGCCGGAGCCTCGCGACGTCCACGTGGGTCCGAGCGACTACGTCGAGTGGCTGAGCGACCGCAAATGGGCCTACATACGGCTTGAGGGCACCGGGTTCGGCAACACACCGCTCGCCATCGAGCTGAAACTCGAGGTTTGGGACTCGCCCAATTCGGCCGGCGTCGTCATCGACGCGATCCGTTGCGTCAAGCTCGGGCTTGATCGCGGCCTTGCCGGCGCGCTGATCGAGCCGTCGAGCTACTTCATGAAGTCGCCGCCTCAGCAGTTCACCGATGCCGAGGCCCGGCTGCGGACCGAGCGCTTCATCGACGGCGAGACCGTCGCGGCCGAGCAAGCGACGCGGTGACGGCGGTCTTCTTGGTCCGACACGGCGCGCATGATCGCCTCGGCCGCTACCTCGACGGGCGCCGGCCCGGCATCCATCTCTCGGACGAGGGCCGGGCGCAGGCTCGCCAAGTCGGCGAGCGCCTCGCGCGCGCAAGTATCGGCGCCGTTTATTCGAGCCCGCTCGCGCGCGCCTGGGAGACGGCGGTTCTCATCGGGGCGGCGCTCGGCTGCGATGTGCGGCTCGAGCCGGCGCTGGAGGAGGTCGATTTCGGCACCTGGTCGGGCATGACGTTCGAGGCGCTGCGCCCGGACGAGGCGTGGCAGCGGTGGAACAGCGCCCGCTCGATTGCCTCGACGCCGGCCGGCGACACGATGCGCGCGGTGCAGACGCGACTGCTCGACTTCATCGATGCCGCGCGCGCTGGCGCGCCGGACGATGCCTTCGTTTGCGTGAGCCACGCCGATCCGATCAAGTCGGCTCTCGCGTTCTATCTCGGCATTTCGCTGGACGACCTGCAGCGCTTCGAGATCGCGCCGGCCTCGGTCAGCCGCATCGAGCTCGAGCCCTGGGGTGCGCGCGTCGCCTCCATGAACGAGACCGCGCCGGCATGACCAGGCTCTCGCGCGAGGAGATCCAGCGCCGCGTCGAGGCGCTGGGCCCATGGTTCCACAACATGGACGTCGGCGGTGTTCGAACGGCGCCGGACCACTTCCTGTTCGATTATCCCAACATCAAGTTTCGGCGTTTCGCCGGCGCGCTGCCGGCCGATCTTACCGGCAAGAGCGTGCTCGACATCGGCTGCAACGGCGGCTTCTATTCGATGGAGATGAAGCGCCGCGGTGCCGCCCGGGTGCTCGGGATCGATTGGGACGAGCGCTACCTCGCGCAGGCCCGCTTCGCCACCGAAGTCGCCGATCTCGACATCGAATTCGCACAGCTTTCCGTCTACGACGTCGGCGCGCTCGGCGAGCGTTTCGATCTCGTGATCTTCATGGGTGTACTCTATCACCTGCGTCATCCGCTGCTTGCGCTCGATCTCATCCACGAGCATGTCGCCGGCGATTTGCTGCTGTTCCAGTCGATACTTCGCGGAAGCGGGGTGGTGACGCCTGTGGACGACGACTACGATATCAAGAAGACGGCGCTCTTTTCGCGCTCCGGCTACCCGCGGCTGCACTTCATCGAGAAGCGCTACAGCGGGGATCCAACGAATTGGTGGATCCCGAACCGTGCCTGCGCCGAGGCGATGCTGCGCTCCTCTGGCTTCGCGATCCTCGGCCAGATCGAGGCCGAGGTGTTCCTGTGCCGCCGTACGGACACGCGCGAGACGGGCGCGGTGTACCCGGCGAGAGGCGGCCAGTGATCGAAGCGGCGATGATCTGGAACGAGCCCAACAACAAGTCGCACTGGGATCCGGAGATCGATCCGGACTGGTCGAAGTTCGCGGCGATGGCGATCGCCGCCGCCGAGGCGATCGCCGCCGTCGATCCGCGCCTGCCAAAGGTGCTGGGCGGCATGTCGCCGATCGATCCCTACTTCGTGCAGCGTCTCGCCGGCTACGGCGTGCTCGATCATCTCGATGCCATCGCGGTGCACGGCTTTCCGCTCGATTGGAATCTTTGGAAGATCGACGAATGGCCGGCCAGGATCGACGAGATCAAGGCCGTCACGACGCTGCCGGTGTGGGTCAGCGAGGTCGGCGTGTCGACCTTCGGCGCAGACGAGGTGCAGGTGTTCGGCTTTGATCGTACCGCGGACCTGCTCGTCGGCAAGGCGCCGCGCATCCACTGGTACTCGCTCTACGACCTTCCGCGAGAGTGGGAGGCGACGACGCGCCATCGCGAGGCGGAGGGATCCTCCTATTATCGTCATTTCGCGATGGGCCTCTTGCGCCAGGACGGCACGCCGAAGCCTTCGCTCGAGCGCTTCGCCCGGCATACCCCGGCGATAGGGATCTGCCAGTGGTTCCACTACGAGGACCACCGGCTCCACGACGCCGTGGGATGGCTGAAGCGCCTCGGCGTGACGTACCTGCGCACGGGCCTTTCCTGGGCCGACTCGTTCCGGCCGAACGCGCTCGACTGGTTCGACCGGCAGATGGACGCGCTGGCGGATTTCGACGTCACGGTGACCTTCTGCTTCACGCCGGAGCATCGCGGCATCGCCCCCCATCATTCCAGCGCGCCGCTCGACCCTCGCGAGTTCGCCGATTTCTGCGCGGCGATGATCGAGCGGTATGGAGCGAAGACGGTTGCGGCATCGCCGAACGAGACGGTTGCCAGCTGAGGAAGATGTCCACAGCGGTACGTTCGGCACCATCCGATGCTCATTGACCTTCGGACCTTAATGTCCGAAAGTCGCGTGACAGAGGCGGCGGGAGCCGGTCAAGCGGGATCGTTTCATCGCTGACTTGCGTAAGGAAGCGCAAGCTCGCGGGCTCCCTTTCCGGGTCAGCAAGGCGCGGCAAGGGTGGCCACGCGTTCATCTGGTTCGGCAATAAGACAACGGCCTTGCCCAGCCGCGAGATTGATCCGAAGACCGCCCGCAAGATTCGCGAGGCGCTCGGTCTCGATTGAGCCGAGAGCATGCAAACCAAGGAGGGCACCTTGCGCACGTTCACCTATCCGGCGGTGTTCGAGCCGGGCGACGAGGCCGGGATCGTGATCACGTTCCCCGACATTCCCGAGGCGATTACGCAGGGGGTCGACGAGTCGGACGCACGCGCGATGGCGGCCGAGGTCTTGGGCTTGACGCTGCTCCTCTACCTGTCGACACAGCGCACGCTGCCCGTCGCATCCGCTGTAGAACCCGGCCAAGTGCTGGTGACCGCCGAGGCGGAGCTCGCCGCCAAGATCGCCGTCATCGAGGCGTTCCGCGACGCCGGCATCAGCAAGACGGATCTCGCGACGCGCCTCGGCAAGGACGAGCGCGAAATCCGGCGCATCCTCGATCCCGATCACGCGACAAAGATGCCGGCGCTTGTCGCGGCTCTATCCGCGCTCGGCCGACGCTTTGTCATAGGCGTCGAGGCCGCGTGAACGTACATCCTAGAGCATCCGGACAGGGCCACCGAACCATGTCGTTTAGCGGGGCCCGGTACGGATGCCGGAAAGTTGCTCGAGGTCCGCCTCGAACCGCTCCGCGCGATGGGCGGCGGTGTGTTCGGCGAGGACGCGCGCGCGAGCAAGGCTCGCCATCGCCTGGCGCTCGCGCTCGGGCGTGTCCCGCAGGATGGCGACCACGCCATCCGCGTCATCGACGATGTCGATCTCGCGGCCCGGCTCGAACAGCGAGTCGATCCCGGCCCAGCGGTCCGACAGGATCGGCGTGCCGCAGGCCGCCGCCTCGAAAAGCCGCACGCTCGGCGACCAGCCCGCCTCGATCATGGCGCGGCGCGTCACGTTGAGCGTGTAGTGGCAGCTGGCATAGAAGGCCGCGTGGTCTTCCGGCGGCACGTGATCGATGCGAACGACGTTCCGGGGCCAAACGATCGAAGGGGGGTACATCGGGCCGCCGACCACGAAGCAGCGATGCGGCAGGTCCCGGGCCGGCTCGATCAGAAGCCGCTCCAGCGTCGGCTGCCGGTCGCCGCTGTAGGTCCCGAGATAGCCGAGGTCGTAGCGGCGGGGCAGGTCCATAGGGTGGTAGCGCTCGGGATCGACGGAACAATACAGCGCGCGTGCCGCAGGCGAGCCATAGCGCTGCTCGATGAGGTCGAGAGTCGGACCCCCGGTGAAGGAGAAGTAAGCGTCGTAGCCGGGGATGAGGTCGGGCGCGAGATAGTCACACGTCCCGTTTCGCAGCGCCGCGAGCGTGATCGGCGTGTCGATGTCGTAGAAGACGCGCAGCCCTTTCGCCTTGGCCTGGACGTGGCGACCGATCGCGATCCCTTCCGGCACGTAGGAACCGACCATCGTGACGCCCGCGCCGGCGATCAGCGCGGCGTGCGTCGTATCGAGGTCCGCGAGCGAATCGTAGAAGACGAGATCGCAATAGGGTACCGCGGTGAAATCGCGATGGTCGCGGTACCAGGGCTTGTCGCGCTCGAGGAAGGTGACGCGGTGCCCGCGCGCTGCGAAGGCTTGCAGAAGCGCGCGGTAGGTGGTCGCGTGGCCGTTGCCCCAAGACGACGAAAGACTGAGGCCGAGGACGACGAGATGCATCAGGCGCGGGCGCGTTTGCGGGCCGATGCCTCGCGCAGCAGCGCGTCGACCTCGGCGGCCCGGCGCGCATAGGTGTGCTCGGCCAGGACACGGCGCCGCGCGGCCTCGCCGATGCGTCGTGCGCGATCCGCCGTCAGGGCGGCCAGGTGGCGGGCCACGTCGGCCCCGTCGCGGGCGACGAGCACCTCCTCGTCGGGTTTCAGGAACAGTTCGAGGCCAACCCAGGCGTCGGTGATGAGGCAGGCGGCCGCGCCGACCGCCTCGAAGACGCGCGTCGCCGGCGAGTAGCCGGTCGCCGCCATCGATTCGCGCGAGATGTTGAGGACGGCGCGGGCGCTGGAGTTCAGCGCGTTGTGGTCGCGCGTCGAGACGTGACCCAGCGAGCGCAGGTTAGGCGGCATTGCCTTGTCGCCCCAGCCGGACCCGCCGATCAGGAAGTCCCGGTCCGGCGTCGCTGCAGCGGGCTCGAGGAAGAAGTGTTCGACGCGTGCTTCGCGGTCCGGCAGCCGGTTGCCGAGGAAGACGAGGTCGCAGGCGAAGCGCGGCTCCGGTGCGACACGAAAATGCATGGTGGGATCGAGTGCGTTATAGACCGGCACGCAGCGCCTGGCGCCGAGCGCCTCGTAAGCCTCGATCACCGGCGGGCCGCCGCCGTAGGTCAGCACCATGTCGTAGCGCGGCAGCGATACGCGGATCGGATGGTCCGGCTGCCGTTGCATCTCCGCCAGCGAGGCCGGCGCGTCGACATCCCAGAAGATCGCGACGGCGTGCGCGTGCGCGGCGGCCGCAACACCCTCGACGAGGAGATCGTCGAAGACGCCGACGCCGCTCGCCTTCACGACGACGTCGGCCGCCGAAGCCTCGGCGATGACGCGGCGCACGGCCTCATCGGTGGCCGGGTAGACCACCACCTTCGCATAATTTGGTGATTCGATGTCGCGGTTAGCCTGCCGGTCGTAGGCATCCGGCTCGTAGAAGGTGATGGCATGGCCGTGGCGGGCCAGCGCGCTCAGCATGCCGCGGTAGTACGTCGCCGCACCATTCCAGTAAGACGACAGCAGGCTCGAGCCGTAGAAGGCGATTTTCATGCGCGCGCACCCCTGACCGGCCGCCGCTCGGCTTCGAGCGCCGTGACGATGGCGACGAGCTCCCGGGCGCGATGCGCGCAGGTGTGCCGGGCCTCGATGGTGGCAAGGCCGTGCGCCACCAGGGTCGCGCGCAGGGCGGCATCCTCGGCGATGGCGCGAAGGTGGGCCGTCATCTGCGTGCCGGTCTCCGCAACGAGGAAGTCCTCGCCCGGCGTGAAGAGATGTTCGTGATCCGACCAAGGCGAGCAGACGAGCGGAATCCCGCAGGCCAGCGCCTCGAACACGCGGATGGTCGGGATACCGGGCAGCTGGTCGACGTAGAAGCGGCGCGGCACGTGAACCGTCGCGAGATGCCGCGCGAACACGCCGGGCGCGGCGGCGTTGGCGAGCCAGCTTTTGTAGGCGACGCCGTAGCGCTCCAGGAGCGCCAGCGCCTCCGGCGGGTAGCGCACGCCGAAGATGTCGAGCGGCAAATCCGCATCGCACGCGGCCTCGAGCAGAAAAGTCTTGAGCTCGCGCGTTCGTTCGCCGTCACCCCAATTGCCGATCCAAACAAGGCCCTCGCGCGAGCCTTCCGCGGTCGGGGGCCTGAACAACCGGGTGTCGGCCGCCTCGTGCCAGACGAACGTGCGTCCTTGCCAGCCTCGCGCGTCGTAAGCTCTTGCCAAGGTGCGGCCGAAGGCGAGAATGCCGTCGTAGAAGCGCAGATCGTAAGCGTCGATCTCCGCCGGCGTGCTCACCGCGCGATGATGAGTGTCGTGGAACAGCAGCAAAGGCATATGCCGGCGCCTGCGCAGGGCGCCCAGGGCCGCGACGAGATCGCGCTCGTTCCACTCGTGGACGATGACGAGGTCGGCGTCCTCCGTCAGCGCGGGGAGGTCGGCGTCGGCGGGGTAGGGGCGCGGCGCGAGGTCTGGATAGTTCGCGTGAAAAGCATGCAGTCCGGCCTCGCCATGGTCGCGCAGCAGATTGTCAAGGCTCCATGAGCGTTCCGGCTCGTAGGCGACGACGGCGTGGCCTAGCGCGGCGAGTTCGCGCAGCACGCCGCGCAGGAAATGCGCGTTGCCGTGATTCCAGCAGGAGCGCAGCGAATGGGTGAAGTAGGCGATCCTCATGCGTCTTGCGTCATGCGCCCGTGAACGCCGCAGGAGCTGTAGATCTCGCCCATCGTGCGCGCCATCGCGTCGACCGTGTAGGCGTCGGCGCGCCGACGCGCCGTGCGGCCGAGGATGCGCCGCTGCTCCCGATCGTCCATGAGGCCTTGCAAGGCGTCGGCGAGGTCGTCCGGCTCGTCCGCCGCGACGAACAGCGCGGCGTCAGCCCAGAGCTCGCGCAGGCTCGGGATATCGTTGAGCACCAGCGCGCAGCCGGCCTGCGCCGCCTCGAGGATCGCGAGGCCGAACGGTTCGTAGCGCGCTGGCGACACGAAGATCGGACGCCGCGCAAGATGCTTGCGCACCCGCGCTCCTGGCCAGTGCCCGATGGTTTGGAGCGCATTGAACCGGACCTTTCCGCCATCGGGCTTGGCCATGCCGCCGGCGGCTCGCACCGGCCACGCGATCCTGCGGGCGGCGCGGTCGAGCGCCTGCACGTTCTTGCCTTCGTCCCATAGCCGGCCCGCGGCGAAGATTTCGTCGAGCTCGTCGTGCGCCGCGACGGGCGCCCCGGCGCGCCCGTTATGGACGGCGCGCGGCATGCGCTCGAGCGCATAAATCTCGCGCGTCGCGGCCCCGAACGCCGCCGTCGGCACGACCGCGACATCGGCCGCGACGAGACCGGCGCGGGTCAACGCGGCGCACCAGCCGTAGCGCTCCGGCAGGGGGGCGCCGTGCACGGCGTTCCACCAGGTTGCGATGCAGGAATGGCTTGTCGCTACGATGGGCCGGTCGAAGCGCGCCGATGCCGCCAGCGCGGGCGTGTTCAGATGCACCACGTCAGCGCCGAAAGCCGTTGCGAGCCGCGCCACCGCCTTGCCGGCGAGACGGACGGTGTTGGCGTCCGGCGCCAGCCACTCGAGCGTGTGTCCGGTCTCGACGACGTCGAGGCCGCGACGCTCCGCCTCGCAGCGCTGCTCCGCGTCGGGTCGCGGCCCGAGCGTGACGACCCGCACCGTCGCGCCGGCCTCGGCCAGCGCGCCGGCGAGGTCGAGCGTGTAGGTCCACACGCCGCCGACAGCGTCGGTGGTGATCATGATGCGAGCGTCGCTGATCATGCGCAGGCGGCCTCAAGTTCGGCAAGCGGAAGAGGCCGCTCGTCCTGAATGTCGCTGAAGCTCGTGAACTGGGCGAGGTAGTGCTCGTGCGCCCGCTCCCATGCTCGCTCGTCCGGCATGCCCCACAGCCGCCGGTAATCGGGCGAGGATGGATAGAGGTAGAGCGGCACGGGATCGTTGGCCCACACACCGTGCTCGTGGAGCCTGGCACGCCAAGTCGCGACGAGCCGTGCCTCGTCCTCGCGCGTCTCGATGAGGTTCGCTTGGACGAAGGGGACACGCTGCTTGGCGTAGATCAGCCGATCGGCGAGCTCGTCGGTCGTCATGCGGCAGCGCTTGTCGAGCGCCTCTCGGCCGGCCTCGGTGAGGCTTTCGACGCCGGCTTCGATCGAGACGCACCCGGCCCGGCCGATGAGGTCGAGCATGTCGGGCTTCCACAGATCGATGCGTGTCTGCACGCCGAACGAGATCCTGCGCGGAACGAGCGCCTCGAGCAGTTCGGCGTTCGGCAGGAAGATCTCGTCGATGAAGTAGAGGTAGACCACACCCTGGGCGATGAGACCGTCGATTTCCATCAGAAGCGGCGTCAACGCCCGGCGCCGATAGCCGTCGCGGAAGTCGATCTTCGCGCAGAAGGTGCAGTGGTAGGGGCATCCCCGCGAGGCCTCGACCTCGGCGCCGAGGCCCTCCGGCTCACGGTCGAAGCGGTGATGGTGGTGCGTATGTCGCGCGATCATCGTCGTCGGCCAGGTCAGCGCCGGCTCGTCCACGAAGCGGGAGGCGTGCGGCGGCCCCGTGACGACCGTCTCATCGTCCCTGCGGAAGGCAACCGCCTCGATCTCCGCGATCGGCGCGCCGGAGGCGAGACGCGGCAGGATCTCCTCGCATTCGCCGCGCACGACGACGTCGACGCCGAGCTTACGCAGCGTGACTTTTGGCGTGACCGAGCCGTGCGGCCCGACAGCCACCGTGCGGCCGCCGCGGCGGCCGAGCGCCGCGAGGAAGTCGCGAGGCACGCGCAGCTCCGGTGGCGCGCAGCGCCAGAACAGGTAGCTCGGCGCGGTCGTCACCACCGTCATTTGAGCCCGAAAGGCCGCGACGGCATCGGCGAGCTCGGTGTTGGACTGGGCGCCGAGATGCCCGTCGAGCAGCAGCACCTCGTGGCCGGCGCGCTCGAGCCACGCCTTGCCGTAGCCGAGTTCGAGCGGCAGGTGCGGATGGCGACACCCGAAATAGATGCTGTGGTCGAAACGCCAGCTCGGATTGACGAGTGCGACCCGCATCACAGCGCTTCCGCGGGCATGGTCCCGGCCGCTTCGGCTTTCGCCGCGCGCGGTTCGGCCTCGAACCACCGCACGAGATCGCGCACGCCCTCCCGCCACGGTCGCGGGGCCGACAGATGCAGCGTCTCGTCGATCGCGCCGCGGTCGGACACGTAGTAGCGCTGATCGCCGGCGCGCCAGTCCTCGAACACGATGTCGAGCGGCCGCGCGGTCACCTCCTCGAGGTAGCGCAGCAGCTGCACCAGGCTGACCGCGTTCGCCGGACCGCCGCCGAGGTTGAAGGCACGGCCGCAAGCGACGTCGATCGCCGCCCAGGCCGCGCAATAGGCATCGACCGCATCGTCGACGTGGAGGATGTCGCGCACCTGATGGCCGTCGCCGAAGACGGTGATCGTCTCGCCCGCCAGCGCGCGCCTGATGAAATGCGCGACCCAGCCCTGGTCCTCTGTGCCCATCTGATGGGGACCGTAGACGCAACTCATCCGCATCGTCGCCGTGCGCAGGCCGAAGCTCGTTGCGTAGTCGAGCACGTATTGGTCCGCGGAACCCTTCGAGCAGCCGTAGGGCGTGTGGAAGGCGAGGCCGACGGTCTCCGCGATGCCGCGACGGCGCAGCGCTTCGTCCGCGGGAACATGGGCGTCGTGGTCGTGGCGCAGCGGGATCGCGGCGAGATTGCCGTAGACCTTGTTGGTGCTGGCGAAGACGAGAGGGGCATCGGCGTTCTCCTGTCGCAACGCCTCGAGAAGGTTGATGGTGCCGGCGACGTTGACGGAGAAGTCGGCCACCGGCTCGACGAGGCTCGTGGTGACCGCAACCTGCGCCGCCAGGTGGAACACCGCCTTGGCGGCGGCGACGGCGCCTCGTACCGCGGCCCGGTCGCAGATGTCGGCGATGCGCACCTCGATGCGTTTGCCGTGGGTGCGGCGCAGCCATTCCAGGTTGGCCTCGACGCCGGGGCGGGCCAGGTTGTCGAGCACGGTCACTCGGTTGGCGTCGCGGCAAAGCCGGTCGACGAGATTGCAGCCGATGAAGCCCGCGCCGCCGGTGACGAGAACCGGGCGATCGTCGTGCGCCTGCGCGCCGCTCACGCGAACAGACCCCGCGCTTCGAGCTCTTTGCGAGCGGCGGCAGCATGGTCGTGCGCCTGCTGGGAGGCGACAAAAGCGGCGAGTTCGGCGAGACCTTCGCCGAAGTCGCGGCGTGGCTCGAAGCCGAGGATCGTGCGGGCCTTGGTGATGTCGGCGAAGCAGTGCCGGATATCGCCGGTGCGCGCCTTGTTCAACACTTCCGGCTCGAGGTCGGGCCGGTTCATCGCGCCAATGAATGTCCGCGCGATGTCGAGAATAGTCCGCTCGTGGCCGCTGCCGATGTTGAAGATCTCGCCCTTGGCCTTCGGCTCTTCAAGGGCGAGAATAAAGGCCGCGGCGATGTCGTCGACGTGGACGAAGTCGCGGCGCTGCATGCCGTCCTCAAACAGCAGCGGCGCGTTGCCGTTGAGGATGCGCGAGGCGAAGATTGCGAGGACGCCGGTGTAGGGGTTCGACAGCGCCTGGCCGGGTCCGTAGACGTTAAATAGGCGAAGCGCCACGCCGTCCATTGCGTAGGCGCGGCAAACGTTCAGCGTCAGCTTCTCCTGCACGTATTTTGTCAGGGCGTAGACGGACGCGAGATTGGTGCGCTTCCACTCGGGCGTCGCGACGGGGATGAGACCGCGGCTCTTGGCATCGGTGGGATCCCACGATCTGCCGCCGCCGACCTCCGCGATGCGCTCGATGCCGTCCTCGACCTCGCCGTCGACGTTGCGGTAGAGACCTTCGCCGTAGACACTCATCGAGGAGGCGGTGACGAGGCGTTCCACCGGCTTCTCGATAAGGCACTGCATCAGGTTGGCCGTGCCGCTATCGTTGACTGACACGTAGCGGTCGACGGCGTACATGCTCTGCCCGACGCCGACCTCGGCCGCGAGATGGACCACCTTGTCGACGTCCCGCAAGGCGGTGCGTAGATGACCCTGGTCGCGAACGTCGCCCCGGATCAGCTCGACGTCTGCCGGTAGGCCAGGCGGTAGTTGGCCGCCGTGGACCTGATCGATCAGTGCATCGAAGACCCTGACCGTATAGCCTTTCTGGAGCAGCCGCTTGGCGACGTGACATCCGATGAAGCCAGCGCCGCCGGTGATGAGAACTTTCGTCACTTATCTTCCAGTTCAATCGTCCTCGGACCACCCGGCGAACGCCAAGGGTATATAGAAGAAGAAGCTTCCAGGAAAAGTCACGCATTATCAAGCCTTGGCACGACGCCGATTGTCGGCGGTCGAAAAGGGTCCGACGAGGAACGGCGCGGCGTCGCCAGAAGCGTAGTTATGCAACTAAAAACTGCATGAGATGGATCCTTCGATCATCTCGCGTGGTGCCACATGCCAGTCGAGCAGCCCGGCATTCGGTACAGGTTCCTTGCTCGCCCGTGCCGACGCGGAAGACGATCGATTAAAGCGTGCCTTCAGCGCCAAGCGACAAGGACTTCGGGGCAACGCCCGTCAGGCTTGGACCGATGCCGTCTGGGCGCCGGGCGCGAGACTTTCGCAACCGGTCAGCGCCAGGGCAATGTGCAGCTCGCGCAGGCCGTCCGCCGACGAGGTCGCGGGCGTGGCCTTGACGAAGCCGCGGGCGGCGAGACGTCGGACGGCCTCGACAATGGCCGTAACGGGGAAGCCGGCGGTATAGGGGACGATGGTACGGCCAAGCGCGTCGCGGCGCAGCACCAGCGGCCTGTTGGCCACATAGAGGTAGGCCGCGAGACGGGTGTCGAAATCGGCCGTCTGCGCGACGATGGCGCTGAGGTCCGCGCGCCGCGTCCTGAAAGACATGATCCTGTCCGCCGCCGCCGACCAACTCTCACCGTCGCCGACCTGGAACAGCGCGTCGGCCATCGGAGCCAGCGTCTCGTCGAGGGTGAGAAGCGGCTGCAGGAAGGCGCACCCTTCGACGCGCGCAGCCTCGAGATCGCTCAAGCCTGCCTGACGCAGTAGCACGAGGCAGTCCGCTGCCGCGGGCGCGACGAGCTTGAAGCAGCACTCCAGGCTCGCGCGCTCGACCGGCTTCGGTTCCGGGAACACGGCCGCGCTTGGCAGCGAGGCGATGCCGCGCACGCGCCACAGCACCTCGACCGCCGTCTGCGCCTCGGTGGCCGACGGCCCGGCGAGGAAGTCGTCCAGCGCGACCTGCGACACGGTCGACCCGAGACAATCGTCGAGGGAGGCGAAGAGCGCGTCGGGCTCGATCGGTTTGGAGAGCAGGCTGTCGAACACCGTGTCGACGCCGCGCCGCGTCGCGAGCCCGAAGCGATCGGCGGTGATCGCCGCCATTTTGAGGTTGGGATTGGTCTTTTCGCCGAGCGAACGCATCAGCCGCGCCAGAGCATAGCCGTCCATCTCGGGCAGATGGTAGTCGACGAGGACAAGATCGTAGCGCTGCTCCTGCGCCATACGCAGGGCGCCGAAGCCATCCTCGGCGGTGTCGACGACGTGGCCGCGCACCTCGATTAGCGAAGCGAGGAGGTCGCGGGAGACGGGATCGTCCTCGACGAGGAGAATGCGAGCTTGCATGGGCGTGCTCTCAATAGGCGCCGGGCTGAGCCGCGGCCTTCATGATGGGCGCGGCTTTGGGGCCGAGATAAGCTTGCGCCGGTAGGTCCCGTGAGAGGCCGGCGGTGAGGCTCGGCGAAGGCTGCGCCGCCTTGGCCGATGAAGGGACCAGCGGCGCCATATAGACGGAGCCGTGGGCGTCGGCGAGTTTGCCCTCGCTCGGCGACGCCTCGGCAAGGCCGTGCCGTGCCGGCCGCCGCGGCTTCTTGGCCGGCCTCTCGTCGTGCGCGTCCGCCGGCGCGAGGTTCATCGCGGTATCGAAGCGGGTCCCATCGGCGCCGATCGTCAGGTGGTCGAGCAGGGCCGCCATCGCATCGAAGCTCGCGCCGGCCTGACACAGGCGCACCCGGACGGTCGCCGGACCCGCAAAGCCGGCGTCGGGTGGCAGGCGGTTGGCGTCGATCCATTGCCACATGTACACGCAACGCAGGTCGGCGCCGGTGCGCCCCAACGCCAGCCCGTAGGGGCCGTAGGCGTTGCTCGACTCGCGGTCCGCGACACGCATCGAGACGCCGGGATAGTGCGCGCCGATCTCGGACCGGATGCCTGCCTCCGTCGGCTTGTAGAGCGGCACCTGCTCGTCGAGCGTCTGCCGGCGGTCCGTCCGCGCCATGACCACGAGGGCGTTCTCGTAGCGCCCGCTCGACGCGGCCTTCAGGATAATGTCCTGGCGCAAACCATTGGCATAGACGCGGGTGCGCACTTTCGCGACGGCGCCCGCTTCCGGCGGCAGGGCGACCATAGCGGGCATCCGCAGCGAGCCTCGGGCGACGGCCGGCTCGCCGGCGAGGGCCACCATCTTCGAGCGGTCGCGCGGGACGCTGTCTTCCAGGCTCGTCTCGTCGTGTCCGGCGTAGGGAACGCAAGCGGATGCGGCAAGGCAAAGCCCGAGCGCGGCGAGGATCGGGGTTTTGCGGTGGATCATCAGGATCGCCGATCGGAGGAATGCGTCGCCTCGTCACTGGAGCTCGCCGAGGGCTGCGGCGGCTGCCTAGTCACGATCGTTGGTTTTAGCCGAGATGTCTCGCCATCTCGTAAAGATCGCTGCAGGGCCCACAAGGTACCGACAGGCGGGTCAAGGTCCGCCGCCGTCGGCGAGCTCGCCTGTCGCGTACCGTCCCAGCCGGGCAGCAGCTCGAAGCCGTAGCGTTCGTAAGGCATGGCGCCGACTCCGGGGACGCGCCGCGCGACGAGCGGCGGGGTCGTCGTGCCAAATCTCGCGTCATGCGCCGGCTCCTCGCGCGCGACTGTGCGCAGCGCGGAGAAGCGCAGCGGGTTCTCCGGCGCGACGGCGACCGGGAACTGCGTCTTCTTCACGAGCGGCGGAAGAGCGGCGATGAGGCCCGCCGCGGCGTCCGGCGAGGGCACGCGGGCGCGGCCGTAATCCGTCGCTTGCGGACGGGGCGCCCATCCGCGAGCGACGGCGGGCTCCGGCTTCAGCGTGTCGGCCATCGTGCGCCCGGTCCAGTCCGGGCCCGAGCGCCTCGTCAGGACCGCAGGTTCGCGCGGGGGCGCGGAGGGCTGCCGCGCGTTGCTCTCGCAGAGCGGCGGCGGCTTGCGGATGCCGTCGTCGAAGGCGAGCGCCACCGTTTTCGGGAACAGACCGTCGTAACGGTTGACGATTTCACGGAACTCCTTGGCGCGGCGCAGGCGCTGGAAGGCGAGCGCGAGACCGTAAGTCGTGGCTTCTTTTGGCAGCCACGCGTTGGCGCGCTCAAACCATTGCAGCGCCAGCGGATATTGGCAGGTGTTGTAGGCGTACCAACCAAGCGCCTGCGCGCCCTCGCCCGACTCCGTCTCCATCGTCACTCGCGCGTATCGGGCGATCCGCTCCGCCTCGATGAAGGGTGGCTGCTCCTTGGTGAAATCTTCCTCCAGGAGGTCGATGAAGAGGATCGAATTGTTGACGAGCGGCTCACGCCAGGCGTAGGCGACCTCTTCGGCCTCCCGCTTCATATCGAGCTTGCGCAATGTGTGCGCGAGGCCGTGCGCGATCATGGCGTCTCCGCCATGGCCGATCGCGAGCTTGAACCATTCGAGCGCCCGCGGATAGTCGCGCCGTTTGAAGGCGTACCAGGCGACGAGCCCCGGCTCGTTCGGGTCGGCGGCATCGCGCACGAAGTCCTGGAAGCGCGACAGCTCGGCATCCGACACTTGGACGGCCGGCTCGTCGTGGAGGAAGGCGCTGATGCGCGCGCGGGTGATGTCGATCGCGATGGGCTCGAACTCGCCGAGCCCGTCCTTCGCGGACGCGCCCTTGCGGCCCATCGCGATCAGCTTTTCCGTGTACGCCATCGGGATGAAGGCGATCGCGTGCTCGATCGTGGCGCGGCGCTCGTTCACGTCGGAACGATCGGCGAGGATCGAGCGGTAGACGATGAAGGCTTCGCCGCAGTCGTTCTCGCGGGCGTAGGCCTCGGCGATGATCCACAGCACCTCGGCATCGCTCTTCGCCCACGCGATGCCGCTTTCCTTTAAGCTCGCGACGATCGCGTGCCAATCCTCCTGTTTGGCGAGAGCCATGATGCTCGCGCGCAGCTTGCGCGTCTTGATCTTCGCGGCGAGATCGTCGGAGGGCGACCATTGCGGTTCCGCTGCCTTGCGCAACGCGATGGCGGTCGCGAGGTCGTCCATGCGGTTCTGCCCGTAGAGGGCCCACAGGTAGCCTTCGTCGGGGCGCCCCGGCCGCGTCGCGTAGAGATCGTCGGGCATGCGCCAGGCCGGGTCGAGCCGTCGCAGGCGCCTGGCCTCGCTGGCGACGCGGTCCGTCTGACCTTGGGACGCGAAGTAACGCAGCGCCGCCTCATCCAGCGCCGGCTTCGGCGGCGGAGCCTGGCCGGACGCGAGTGACGGTGCGACCAGCAGGCTCGTGGCGAGGGCGCGCGGAATCAGCCCGCGAAGCATGACGCATACCTCATGTGGCCGGCGATCAGGGCGAGCAGGTTGAGGGTGACGGCGTAGTAGTTCTCGTCGGGATGCACACGCCGCTCCTCGTGCGAGAGCGGGGTGCCGAGCGCCGCGCAGGCGGTCAGCGCGGCAACCGCGCCGTAGCCCTTCTCGGTCAGCCACTCGGTCGCGTTGCCGGTCGGGGCATCGACGATCGGCAGGGCGTTGCGGGCGTTCTTCTGCCAAATGCGGACGAACGGCGCATAGATCTCGCGTTGTCCCAGCCCCGCCCACGCAATGTAGAGCGGAATGCGGATGGAATTGTAGCCGAAGCTCTTGGGAAACCCGTCGGCCGGACGGGGCGTCGCGTCGCGCAGCGAGATCCAATCCGTCGGCAGCTGCGCCGGTCCGAAATGCGTCTGCTTGACGAGCTCGAGACCGTTGCGGCTCAGGCCGCTCCAGTCGACGTCGGGCGCGACGAGCGGTAGCCGCGCGAAGGCCGGGAACACCCAGTACGACAGATTGATCACCGGGCCGTCCGGCCGGTCCTCGGCGGCGAAGCCGGCGACGCCCGGCAGCAGCAGCGCGCCATAGGCCGTGTGCGGCAGCACAAGCTTGCGGCCGGCCTCGACGGCGATGCGGCGGGCGGCGACCTTGTAGGGCAGGCTGCCCCAGGCCTCGGCGGCCTCGGTGAGGGCCCAGGCGACGAGGATGTCGCCGTCAGACGCATCGTTCATGTCGGCCACCGCCGGGCGCGCGTCCGGCTCCCAGCGCCAGGCGATGAGCTCGTCGTCGCGCACCATCAGGTTGGCGCGGGTCCAACCCCAGATCAGGTCGAAGGTCGCCCGGTCGTTGGCGGCTACGGCCAGCAGCATGCCGTAGCCCTGGCCCTCGCTGTGGCTGATGCCCTTGTTGGCGGTGTCGACGACACGGCCCGTCTCGGACACGAAATGCGCCTTATAGGCGCGCCAGCTCTCCGCGTCGTTCAGCGTCCCCACGAGCGGGATCGAGCTGGAGTCGCGGCGGGTCCCAGGCTTTTCTTTCGACGGTACCACAGCGCCGACGGAAGGCGGCGGCGGTGCGGCGGCGAGCGCCGGCGCGGCCGCGAGGCAGAGCGCGACGAATGTCGAGATGAGCGCCTTCATTCTGAACTCCTGCCGACGCCTCGGACGAACCAGAAGGTCGTAGCGCTGAGGCAGAGCGCCGTCATCAGGGCCAACATGACGAACATGATCGGATTGAGGGAAAACCATCCGGCGAGGACCAGCCGGGCGTTGGTGAGCGACCAGGGCCCGCTCGCGAGGTAGCGGACCTCTGTCGCGTCGGTCGAGACGACGGCGCCGGTCGAGGCGTCGATCGTGGCGAGCCGGCCGTGCACCTTCGACCAGACCCGGGGATCGAACAGGCAGGAGACCGAGGCGCGCAGCGTCTCGGCATCGGGACCTGTCACGATCGTCGTGACGGTGTCCGCCCGGCCGGCGAAGCCCTGTGCCAGGATAAGGGAGGCCTGAGGCGCGATGCCGTCGCCGCGAACCACTTTGGCGGCCGGTAGCCGGACCATGCCGACGAGCCAATGCCAGGCGTTCGAGGGCACCGAGGAGGCGCGCTCGAGCCAGCTCTTCTCGTCCGGCGATCGCATCGACCAGCTCTCGAGGATATCGTCGTGCTCGGCCGAGACCGGGACGGCGAGCGACGCGTTGACGATGGCGGGCGGCGCCGCATTCGGCTTGGCGCCGATCTGCGCCGGCAGGCGGCAGGCGGCGGGCCCGTCCGTGTTCGAAAGCCACCAGCGCTGCTGCACGCCGGCATCGCCGCGGCCGGAGCGTCCTTTCGTGGGTATCGGCGCAAGATCGCGCCACGCCGCCTCGATGCTGGCCGGATCGACGCCGATGGCTCTGACGAGCGAAGGGTCGAGCAACCGCGCCGGCGCGACGACCAGCGTCGAGCCGTCGGCGTCCGCGCCGGCGCTGGTGGCGAAGGTGAAGGAGATCGGCGCGCCGGCGGCGACCGCGGCGCGCGTCGTCAGCGACAAGGCCGCGGCCATCGTGTCGCGATCGGGCTTCGGCACGACGAGGCGGGCTTTTCCGCTCGTGAAAGGAAAGCCGCCGCTCGTTGCGAGCGCCAGGTCGGGAAGGCGCTGCACGCGGGCGAGCCGCGGAAGGACGATCTCCGACTTGTCGAGGAACAGGAAGCGTTTGGCGGCGGGCGCGCTACAGCTGCCGTCCTCCGGTCGCTCCGTCTCGGCGAACACGTCGATGCGATTGAGGCCCGGTCGCATCAGGCTCAGAGGCAGGAACAATTGGTTGTGCTTGAAGAGATCGCCGTTGCGGTAGGGCAGCTTGATGACGCCCGAGCTGCGGCCGTTCACGTCGACGCTCACCTGCGCGCCGCTGACGAGGCCCGCCGCGTAGCCGCCGGCGAGATCGAAGGTCCCGCGGCCGTAATCCGAGGCGAGGAAATCGGCTGGAAGCGCGAGGTTGAAGCTCTTGCGGAAGAAGCGGCCCGAAAAGGTCTCGCTCGAGATCGCGAGATCGCGCAGGCGCAGGTGCTCGCCACCCTCGCTGCGGAAGGCGGGGTAGTTAGCCTTGGCGAGGAGACCCTCCGGGGTGCCGACGCGCGACGGCGTCGCGGCAACGAGCGCGACGGCCTGTTCGAGCTCGGCCGTTGTCGTCCCGGTGACGAGAAGGGCAGGGCGGGGCTTGTCAGCCGGCGCAAGCAGCCGGGCGAGCGGGCCGGCCGTGCCCAGCGCGCCGGCGACCCTGGGCAGCGAAGCCAGCGCGGTTCTCGTGCCGAGAACGAGGTCGACGCCGTAGGGCTCGCTGACGGCGGCGTCGAAGTCGACGGCCGGCTGCAGGAACCCGCCGCTCAGTGCGATCCGTTGGGTCGCGGCCATCAGGAGCTTCAGACTGGCCGGCCCGATCTTGCCGGTGAGCTGGATATGGATCGGCATCGTGCCGTCCGGCGCCGGCTGGAGCGCCGCCAGGTCGCCGAGCTCGGTCACGTCGCGGCCGCCGTCGGCGAGAAGGAGACCCGTCTGCTCGGGATCGAACCGCGTCCAGAGTTCGTAGGTCGCGCCGGCGGAGCAGTCGACACGATGGCGCTGCTCGACGCGGATCGAGATCGCGTTATAGCCGTGTCTGGTGATGGCGGGCGGCACCGCGAACTCGATGGTGCGCAGCCCCTTTGCCGCATCGATCGACGTCGAACCGATGGCTGTCCCGTTGATCGAGACTTCGAGGCTGGAGGCCTCCGGCAGCAGCGCGATCGCGGACATGAAGCCGACGCGGAAACGCGAGGGCGCGGGCCGCTTGCGCCGCGGTGAGGTAGACCGGCCAGCGAAGGCTGCCGATCTCGCCTGTCAGCCGCCAGCCATCGAGCGTGCCCGGCAGATGACGGATCGGGTCGACGGCAGCCGGTGGCGGTGGGCTCGCCGCCGGCATCGGCGCGCTCGGCAATGCGAGCGACCGATCGCCGCCCACGCCGGCGAAGATCTGAGCATGGAGAGGCAGCGCTGCCGCGACGGTGCCGAAGGCCACCGCAGTGGCCAAGGCGAGGCTAAGCCGCGACGGTCGACGGGACATCGTCGCACTCCCGCGGCGCGGGCGCCTGCTGCATTTCATTCGCCGCGAGCGTCAGCAAAGCCTTCATCCAGTCGGCCGGCCGCTCGACCAGATCGCCGCCGCTGACCTCCTCGATGCTCGCCGCCAGCGCGTCGAAGTCGACGGCGATCGTCGCCTCCGCCGGCTGCAGTGCGGTCTCCATCTTGACCAGCGACAGCACCGGCTGGTTGGCGACGGGCAGAGCCTCGAGCGGAGGCATCGCCGAGGCCGCCGCGGAGGTCGGCGCGACGAGCACCTCGGCCTGCCGAGGGACGAGGCGCGCCTTCACGGCGGTCTCGACGGCGAGCGTCGTCGCGACGGCGCCCTTGCGCGCCGCGATCCACGCCGTGACGGCCGGCCGGGTCGCACGCGCAAGATACGTAAATGCGCGCGTCGGCTCGACGACGCCCCAGCGCAGGAACTGCCAGCTGCCGGCGATCAGGTTCTTGTGGGCTCGGCGCTTCTTCAGGAAGCGGCCGATCGCGCCCGGATCGCCATACATGAGGTCGGCGAGCGCCATGTAGGCGGCCGCGTTCATCTCAACGAAGCTGAAGCCGAAGGTCGTGCCATCCTCGCCCGGCGTCGCGTGGACGAGATCCATGGCGAGCGGCGCATGGGCGCCGCCGCCGTCGCACGGCAGCACCGTCAGCGCGCAGCGCGCGTCGCCCTCGAGCATCGGCGGCGCGGTCGCGTCGGCGTCAAAGCGCACGGAGCAGCCGCCGGCCGAGACCGAACGGATCGACACCGGCGCGGTGAACGCCCCGACGCTCAGAAGGCCGCTTCTGTCGATCGGCAGCCGCGGGAACCGGTCCGGCTCGCGCCGCTCGGCGACGACACCGAGAGCAACGCCGGCGATCACCAGGTTGAAGCTCGTCCACAGGCCGACGATCAGCATCAGCTCGGCGCCCGGCTCGACCGCGTAGCGGTAGAACGCCGTCACCGCGCCGAACAGCAGCAGGCCGAAGATCGCGAAGAACGGCCAGGCGAGTCCGGAAAGGTGATCCTGGTCGAGCGAGATCCCCTTCGCCGTGACGTTGAAGCTCGGCTTGCGCGGCTTGATCACCACGGAAACGATGGCCTTGGCAAGGTAGACGCCCTGCACGTATTCGTAGAGCTCGCTCATGAACGGCCAGCGCACGCGGCCGTAGAGATAGTTTTGGAGCATCAGGTTCACGACCATGTAGGTCGCGGTATAGGCCAGAGCCTCGTCCATCGAGGAGACGAAGATCTTAACGTCGAAGAAGACGTGCAGCAGCGGCGCGACGGTGAAAACCATTCGCGGCAGTGGGAAGAACCAGAAGGTCATCGAAGAGAGGTAGGCGAGCTTCTGGATTGGCTTCAAACCCTTTTTGAAGAGCGGGTTCTTCAGGAGAAGGATCTGGAACATGCCCTGGCACCAGCGCGAGCGCTGGCCGATGAAGCTCTCGAAGGTCTCCGGCTGGAGGCCGGCGATCAGCGGCTTGTCGACGTAGGCCGAGTGCCAGCCCTTGGCGTGAAGCTCGAAGGCGGTCTCGCAGTCCTCTGTGATGGTGATGCCGGAGAAGCCGCCGGCGACGTCGAGCGCCTTGCGGCGCAGCAGCGCGGCCGACCCGCAGAAGAAGGAGCCGTCCCACTTGTCGAGGCCGCGCTGCGTGACCGAATAGAACATCTCGTTCTCGGACGGCATCATCTGCCACGTCCGCAGATTGCGCTCGATCGGATCGGGATTGAGGAAGACGTGCGGCGTCTGCACAAGGAAAAGCTTCGGGTCCTTGGCGAAATGCCCGACCGTTTCGCGCAGGAACGAGCGGAACGGCGCGTGGTCGGCGTCGAACACCACCACGATCTCGCCCGTGGCATGCTCGAGACCGTTGTTCATGTTGCCGGCCTTGGCGTGCTCGTTCTTCGTTCGCGTCAGATAGCGCGCCCCCATCTCGCCGCAAAGCTTCTGCAGCGACAGGCGCCGCGCCATCGCGGAGGCCGCCTTGTCCGGATTCTTGTCGTTGACCTTCTGCTCCGTGCCGCCGTCGTCGAGCAGCCACACCGTCAGCTTGTCGGCCGGGTAGTCCATCGACTTCGCGGCCGCGATCGTCGTCGCCAGGATGTACTCGTCCTCGTTGTAGGAGGGGATGAAGACGTCGACCGTGGGCAGCTGCTCGTCGTCGTCAGGTGGGAGGGATTTGCGGTCCAGGGGATCCGCGTTGATGATGAGGCTGATGATGAGAATCAGCACGCAGTAGAGCTCCGCCAGCACCAGCACCACGCCGAGGGCAAAGTTGATCGGCTGGTCGATCGGCGGCAGCGTGTAGGTCGCGCGCCAGAAAATGTAGCGCATCACCACGAGACTGCCGAGCGCGAGGAAGCTCCAGCGCGACAGCGAACCCCTGCCGAAACGCCAAATGGCGATCATGATCGCGATCACCGTCGTGGCGAGGGCGAGCTGCGTCCCGACGCTGACGGGTTGAGTGAGCAGTGCGAGGGTGAAGGCGGCGCAGAGCGACCAGGCCAGCAGGCGAACGGTCTTCAACCGCGTTCTCCCTAGAAGCCGAGCCGGGCGTCCACGTTCGCGTAGCCGCCGTTCTTGCGGACGCGATCGTAGAGGTAGCCGGCGGCGAAGGAGAAGCTCGCGGGACCGGCGCGCAGCCCGGTCAGATGCGCGCCGAACCGCTCCTGGTTGAAGAAGGAGTCACCGAGCACAACGAACTCGGGTCCGACATAGAGGTCGAGCCCGATGATGTAGCCGCCGCGCAGCCTCGCGAAATAAGCGGTCTTGTTCGTCGCGTAGGAGGCGTTGAAAGCGACCATCGTGCGCAGCGTCGGCTTGGTGTAGAGCTCGAGCTGAGCCTTGGCACCGAAATTGGTTCCGACGACGGAGTTCGAGGGGTCGGCGATGGACAGCGAGTTGTTGCGAACGTCGGCGCCGATGTAGGCGGCGAAGGATGTTGCGGGCGACACCCACTCGTAGCCTACGAGCGCGGCGCCGCTCTCCTGCGTGCCGTTAACGGTTTGATTTGAAACGGAACTTACATAGCTGTAGCGTCCCGTCATCCCGTCGAGGCGCAGGCGGACGCCGGTCTCGTCGAGCGCTCCCACCGGCGCACCGGTCACCAGGACGTCGCCGAAATAGCTCTTCTGGGTGGTGATGTCGGCCGACGTGTCGACGGAGACGATCCAGTCGTCGGTCTGGTGCTGCGGCTTGGCACCGGTGTACCAGTCCGCCGCATAGGCCGGCCACGCCGCCATGACGGACACGGGGATGGCAAGCGCAGGAATAAGGACGCGAGCCCACATAAGCCTTACTCACAAACGCGAACGCAACAACTCAACGGACCATGGTCAGGCTTCGTAAAGAAAGACTGCGAGGTGGAGGGATGGATCGTCCACAATTGATACACGCCGGATCGCCATCGCCCGCCGGAAAAGGTCGTCGCGGATATGCCGGATCATCGATGGAAGCGGATTTCTCTCCGATCGGCTTCTCCGCCGCGTCCCATCGAGCGTGTCGATGGCAAAACCTTAACGCGGATCGCGGACGCTACTTTTCGGCAGACACGCCACGCTTCACCGTCAACGTCTCTCGAGGCGGAGCGATCGTCGTCGCAGTGAACAAGTCATGAAGTCCGGGTAGACGACCGATGGCCAAGCTTTATCGCGGTAGCTCGCACGAGACCGCGGCGGCTGCCCGCACGCGGGACAGTCTCTCCGCGATCCTTCTCATGGCCATCGTGGCGCCGTTCACGATGCTTGAGATCGCGCGCGCCTTGAACGAGCGCGCGGTGCTCGCCGCCACGGGTCGGGATGCGCTCGACCAGGCGACCGCTTGCTGGCTCGGCGCCCCCTTCGCAATCATCCTCCTGACGATCGTTCTCCACCGATGCTGGAGGAGCGTTTTGCTCCGGCCGTCGCGGCAGGCGCAGGCGGCGCTCGGGGCGAGCGAGCTGCGCTATCGCACGATGGCGGAGGCCAGCACCGACCTCATCTTCCATATCGGCGTCGATGCCACGAGCGGCGTGTTCTCACATGCGGATCCGTCGTTCCTCGGCTTCGGCGCGGAGGAGCTCGGCGCGCGTTCGCTGCGCTCCTGCCTGCACCGTGCCGACTACCGTGCCGCGCGGGCTCTTCTCGTCGCGCTGTCCCAGGAGCAGCCGCGCGCCTCGATGACCTGCAGGCTCCGCCACCGCCTCGGTCATTACGTTTGGGCAGAGGCGACCCTCTGCCGGATCGAGCAAGCCTCGGGCGAGATCGAGACCATCGTCACCATCCGGAACGTCACGGCGCGCCATCGCGAGGCGGAGGAGTTGCGCCAGGCAACGTCGAACGCGCTGCGGGCCGAGGCGGCGGCCGAGGACGCGAACCGGGCCAAGACCGAGTTCCTCGCCTGCATGAGCCACGAGATCAGGACCCCGCTCAACTCGGTCATCGGCTTCGCCGGGCTGCTGCTGGGCAAGCCCGGCCTCGATCCGCGCGCGCGGCTCTACAGCGAGCGCATCCAGGCCGGCGGCAATGCGCTGCTCACGGTCGTCAACGATATTCTCGACTTTTCCGAGGTCGAAGCCGGCGTCATCGAGCTGAAGCCGGCGCCCTTCTCGCTCCCCAACCTCATCGACGAGTGCCTCTCGCTGGTACGGGAGAGCGCGGTCGCCAAGCAACTGTCGTTGCATGTCAACCTTGTGGATCGGCTGCCCCAGGAGGTGCTCGGCGACCAGGCGCGGCTGCGCCAGATCCTCCTCAACCTGCTCAACAACGCAATCAAGTTCACGCACGAAGGGTCCGTCCTGCTCGACATCCGTTGCGATCGTTCGTCGGGCGCGGGCGACCGGATCAAGTTCTCGGTCACGGACACGGGGATCGGGATCGGGCACGAGGACCTGCCGCGCCTCTTCCAGCGCTTCGCCCAGGTCGATGGCAGCATCCGCCGGACCTATGGCGGCACCGGTCTCGGTCTCGCGATCTGCCGGCGTCTCGTCGAGCTGATGAACGGCCAGATCGCGGTCGATAGCGAGAAGGGTGTTGGCTCGACCTTCTGGTTCGTGTTGCCGCTGCCGAGGGGTCGGATCGTCGAGCAGAGAGGCTGCGACCGCCCAAGGGTTGGGATCGGGCCACGTCAGATCCTGCTCGTTGAGGATGTCGCGATCAATCAGGACCTCGTTCGCCACATTCTCGAGGCCAACGGACACACCGTCGATATCGTTTGCAACGGAACCGAAGCGATCATGGCCGTGCAAGACATGGACTATGACGTGGTTCTCATGGACATCCAGATGCCGCATCTCGACGGCCTGACCGCGACGAAGATGATCCGAGCCTTGCCGCATCAATGTCGTCACGTACCGATCGTCGCGATGACGGCCAACGTGCTGCCGGAGCAGACCGCCGCCGCGCTCGGTGCGGGCATGAACGACGTCATCCACAAGCCGTTCTCCGGCGTACAGATCTTCGCGATGCTCGAGCGGGTCACGTCGGCCGGCGCCCGATGCGCGCCGCCGGAAATCGCGGCGTCGCGCAGGGACGTGCTCGCCAGGCTCGCCGCCCTCATCGGCGACACCAAGGTGAAGGGCCTGCTGGCCAAGCTTGCCGCATCGCTGTCGGCGCGTTTTGACCCCGACACGGCCTCGCACCAGGACGCCGCGGGCCTGCGCAGCCAGGCACACGCGAGCGTCGCGGCTTGCGGCATGCTCGGCTTCATGGAACTCGCCGAGGCTTGCCAGGCGGTTTCGCATGCCGCCGATGCCGATCTCCGCGACCTGACACAGGTGCTGATCGAACGAGCCGCCTCGGCGATCGCCGAGGCCGAGGTGCTCGCGCGTCGCGAGGGGCCGTTCGCCGCGATACTCGCCGCCGCCTGAAGCGCTAACGCGCCTGGTCGAGCGCGCCGTACCACACGCCGGTCAGCCGCTCCGACAACTCCCACAGGCGGGAGGCCGCGGCTTCGTCGCGCGCCTGCGGCCAAATCCTGGCGAGGGCCGGCGCGCCGCGCATCTCGCGCAGGCCTCGTGGTCCCCAGTACTGGCCGCCTTCGACATCGGGCATGGTCGCCGCGTAGAGAATGGGGAGGGCGCCGGCGTGCTCGTCCTGGCCGAGGACCCGAAACGCCGCGTTGGCGAACGCGGTCTTCCAGCGCGGCATTCCGCTCGCCGCGAGGAAGCCGGTTGTCGACAGACCCGGATGCGCCGCGACGCTCTCGAGCGGCAGGCCCTTCGCGCGGGCGCGACGGTCGAGTTCGAGGGCGAACATCAGGTCGGCGAGCTTCGACTGGCTGTAGGCATCGCCGGGGCTGTAGCTCGTTTCGCTCTGCGGGTCGTCGAGACGCAGGCGCCCTCGTCGGTGCGCGAGGCTTGCGACGGCTACGACCCTGGGAGCCGGGGCGCGCAGCAGAGCCGGCAAAAGGCGGCCGGTGAGAGCGAACGGCCCGAGGTGATTGGTGGCGAACTGGCGCTCGAACCCGTCGACCGTGGTCGCACGCGTCGGCTGGAAGCCGAGTCCCGCGTTGTTGACGAGGCAATCGATGCGCGGGTGGTCGGCCATGATCGCGTCCGCGAAGGCCGCGATGCTGGCAAGCTCGGCCATGTCGACGAGGGCGATGACGACGCTCGCGCCCGGGTAGCGGGCGAGGATTCGGTCCCGCGTCGCCGCGCCACGGCCGGGGTCGCGAACGGCGAGGATCACCGTCGCGCCACGTCCGGCGAGCGCCTCGGCCGCCGCGGCGCCGATCCCGCTGCTGGCGCCCGTCACGATGCAGAGCCGTCCGGCCTGATCGGGACTATCCGCCGAAGTCCAGCTGTGCGCCATGCTCCTCCTCGCGTCGCCGAGCGATCTCAGCCCGTCCCCTCAGGGCCGTAGAGCTTCCTACAAGCTTTCGTGACGTGCACCACCTCAATGCAAGCCGCATTGATGGCGCCGAGGCGGCGATGACCCGACCGATGGAGGCAAGAGGACGATCAATGAGGCACGGAAGTAGCGCGCGCTGGCAGATGAAGCGCCATGCAAGAACACTTGGCGTCGGCCTCGCCCTCGGCGCCCTCGTCGTCCCGTCGGACGCGCGGGCGGATGTGGTGCGGGTCGACGCGGTCGCTTGCAGGACCGCTGCCGATGCGCAGACGGTCGTTGCGCTGCAGGCCAAGCGGGACAAGGTCGGCGCCGCCGCCGTTTCGCGCCCGCTCGTGGCGTCGGGCTCCTGCATCGATCTCGCCAAAGGCATCCAGGTCGACATCGACGAGCGGCGTGCTCCGCTCATGTGCGTGCGGCTCACCGGCGATCTCTCCTGCTACTGGCTCCCGGCCGCCTTCGTCGACGAACATCCCGGCGAGAAGGGCAGCGCGGGTGGCGGTCGTCGCGGCGGTCGACGGCGCTAGAGAGGCCCATCAAGGTCCGCACCTTCCGCGCCTGAGGTCGCGCGTGACGCGGCGTCAACGCAGCACGACGAAGGCCGGCGCGTGGTCGCTCGCGCCCTCTTTTCCGCGCACATTCCTGTCGACGCCGGACGCGACGAGGCGATCGGCGAGGTGGCGGCTCAGCAGCAGATGATCCAGGCGTAGCCCCGCGTCGCGGCCCCAGCGGCCGCGCTTATAGTCCCAAAACGTGTAGATGCGTTCGTCCGGATGGAGCGCGCGGATGGCGTCGCACCAGCCCTGGCCGACGAGCCTCGCGTAGGCCTCGCGGCATTCCGGCTGGAGCAGGGCGTCCTCTCCCCATGATGTCGTCGGGTAGATGTCGCGGTCGGTCGGCACCACGTTGAAGTCGCCGGCGAGCACCGCCTGGATATCGGCGGCGTGAAGCTCCGCCGCATGCGCCACGAGCCGCTCGAACCAGGCGAGCTTGTAGTCGAATTTCGGGCCCGGACGCGGATTGCCGTTGGGCAGGTACAGCGAGGCAACGAGGATGCCGGCGACCGCCGCCTCGATGTAGCGGCTCTGGCCATCGGCGGAGTCGCCCGGCAGCTCTGTTTGCGTGACGATCGGGTCGGCGCCCTTGGCGAGGATCGCGACGCCGTTCCAAATGCGCTGTCCGCGCCACGCGACGCCATAGCCGGCCTTCCGCAAGGCCGTTTCCGGAAACGCGGTCTGCTCGGCTTTCAGCTCCTGCAAGCAGACGATGTCCGGAGCCGCCTCGGCCAGCCATTCGAGCAGGTTGGCCAGCCGCTTGTTGACGTTGTTGACGTTGAACGTCGCGATCTTCACGGAGCGTCCGCCGAAATCGATCTTGTCCGCTCCCTTGAGCGGCTCAAGCGAGTTCGTGCACGAGCGCGCCCGCCAGCGCCTTGTCGATCAGTGCGCGCGTCTCCGCGATGCCGTAGAGCGCGACGAAGGAGCCGAACCGTGGGCCTTTCTCCTCGCCGAGCAGTACCTGATAGAGCATCGCGAACCAGTCGTTCGACACGCCCGGCCGCTCCGGCGTGGCGCCCTTGGCGGACAGGGTCTGGTAGCGCGCGATCGGACGCGCAACGTCGTAGAGGGCGCTCTGGATGTCCTCTCCCGAGGCGCCTTCGGGCAGCGCGGCAAGGGCATCGGAGAGGGATCGCAACGCCTCGCGTTCGATGTCGTCCGGCGGCCTGTATTGTTTCGCGGGCGCCACGAAGTCGCGGTAATAGGCGACGGCGTAGGCGACCAGCGCGTCGAGGCGCGGGTGGGTCGCCGGCGAGACATCGGGGGCGTAGCGGCGCAGGAACCCCCACAGCACCGCCGTGTCCTCGCTGTTGGCGACGGTGGCGAGATTGAGCAGCATCGCGAAGGACAGCGCGCCGCCGGCCGCCGCCAGCATCTCGGGCGCCGGCGGGCGGCCGCCGTGCATGTGCCACACCGGGTTGCCGAGCAGCGCCTTGGCGTCCTGCCGGGGCGCGGCTTCGAGGAAGGCGAGGTATTCGTCGACCGCGCGCGGGATGACGTCGAAGTGCAGCTTCTTCGCCTCCTTGGGCCGTTGGTACATGTAGAGCGCGAGGCTCTCGGGACTGGCGTAACTCAGCCACTCCTCGATGGTGAGGCCGTTGCCCTTGGACTTCGAGATCTTCTGCCCGCGCTCGTCGAGGAAGAGCTCGTAGTTGAAGCCCTCCGGCGGCAGGCCGCCGAGCGCCCGAACGATCTGCGCCGACAGCTTCACGGAATCGATGAGGTCCTTGCCGGCCATCTCGTAGTCGACGCGGAGCGCATACCAGCGCATCGCCCAGTCCGGCTTCCACTGCAGCTTGGCATGGCCGCCCGTCACCGGCGTCGTGAACCTCTCGCCGGTCGCGGGGTCGCGCCATGTGATCGTGCCGGCCTCCGCATCGAGGCTGTCGAGCGGGACCTGAAGCACCAGGCCGCTCACCGGATGGATCGGCAGGAACGGCGAGTAGGTCGACGCCCGCTCCTCGCGGAACGTCGGCAGCATGATCGCCATCACCAACTCGTAATTGCGCAGCATGTGCAGCAGAGCCGCATCAAAGCGGCCCGACTTATAGTAGTCTGTCGAGGACGCGAACTCGTAATCGAACCCGAATCGGTCGAGGAAGCCGCGCAGCCGGGCATTGTTGTGCGCGCCGAAGCTCTCGTGCGTGCCGAACGGGTCGGGGACATTCGTCAACGGCTTGTTGAGATTGGCCTCGAGCAGCGCCTTGTTCGGGACGTTGTCCGGCACCTTTCGCAGGCCGTCCATATCGTCCGAGAAGGCGAGGAGACGTGTCGGGATCGCATCGTCGGTCAGCACCCGGAAGGCGTGGCGCACCATCGTCGTCCGCGCGACTTCGCCGAACGTCCCGATATGCGGCAGCCCGGATGGGCCGTAGCCTGTCTCAAACAGCACCTGCCCTTGTCCCGTCCGCTCGACGCGCGCGACGATCTTGCGTGCTTCCTCGAACGGCCAGGCTTTGGCGTTGGCGAGGATTTGCGGGTCAAACGGCGGGGTGGCCGAGGCGGCGGCGCTGGTCATGGTCCGGGTCCAGAAACGTATGGCAATGCGGGCCTCGCCCTGTTGCATGCCGGTGTCGACACCCTAAAAAGCGGCGCCGCCTCCGTCAAACGGTGGAAGCGCGGCGGGTACGATATTGCTCGGCCGGGGGCGGCGCGGCATAGAATTCGGTCGGCCGGCGCTTATGTGTATGGCCGTTCCCCCACAGAGAGGCACGTTGATTGGCACGCTTGAAGGATGTCGGCTTCGCCGAACGGCGGGAATCCGCCGTCAATAAACGTATGGAATTGATCAAGAAGATGCAGGAGCGGCTGGCGAGCCCTGAGATCGAGGAAAAGCTCGCCGAGCGTCGTGTGGTCGTCGAGGCGCGCAATCAGCGCCTGGCCGAGAAGGAAGAGGCCCGTCGCCAGGAAGAGGCGAGAGAGGCCGCCATCCGCGCCGAGGCGGAAGCCAAGCTCGCCGCCGAGCGAGAGGCGGAACGCCTCCGTCTGGAGGGGGAGCGCGCCGCCGAAGAGCGCCGCAAGGAAGAAGAGAAGGCCGCCATCATCGCCGCCTCGTCCGCTCGCGCCGCCCGTGTCATCGAGGAGATGGCCGAGGCCAAGGCTCGCCGCGACGCGAAATATGCCGCCCGCAAGGCCCGCCAAGCCTGATCGGTTCTCCTCGCCCACTAGGCTGGCGGCAACAACTCCAGGAGCGCCGCCTCGGTGGGGGCTTCCGCAGTTCTGGTCTTGGCGCAGCCGGCGCCTCGAAGAGGCTCGGCGACGTCGTCGGACAGGCAGAAATGGATCAGAGGCCGCACGTCGATGCCGGCCTCGGCGGCCTGCTCCAGCAGCAGGGACGCGCTTCTGCGGGAGAAGTGCAGGATGCCGCCGATCAAGCCGTCCCGGATGTCGCAGGCGGCGCCCGTCGACAGCTCGGCAGTGCGGTGCGCCTCGTAGACTTCCAGCACCTCGGGCGGATGTCCGATGACCGTCAACGCCGTCTCCATGTCCGGCTTGCGGTCGCGCCCCGCGAGGTAGAGTGAGCGTCTGAGCCTGTCGGGATGCTTGCCGACCGCGAGCGCCAGCATCGTGGCGTTGGCGGCCACCGTCGCGGGGCCGAGGAAATCGTGAGTGCGGGCCTGATTTGCCGTGCGCTCGCCGACGACGAAGAGGGGCATCAGTCGCCTCGCCTCCGGCGCCAGGCCGGCGACCGGCGCCGCGAAGGCTTGGCCGCTCGTCGCGATCACGGCGTCGATCACGCCCGCCGGCCACGCGGCGTCGGTGCCGACGATCTCGATGACCGGCGAGACCAATACCCTGTGCCCAAGCGCTTCGAGCGCGTCGCGTGTTCGCGCGGCGTCGGCCGCGGCGCGCGTTAGCAGAAGCCGCATCACGCGTCGAAGAAACCTGGCGGCAGCCTACCCTTGATCGTCTCGCCGGCGGTGCGTCCGACGGCTTCTGCGTCCGCCACGGCGCCGTACAGCTCCTCGTCGTAGGCCTGCGAACCGTCGGGCCGCAGCACCGTTCCTCGCAAGGTCACCTGGTGCCCGTCGACGGCCGCGTGGGCGCCGATCGGCGTCCGGCAGGACCCGTCGAGCGCGGTGAGGAAGGCGCGCTCCGCCGCCAGCGCCACGCCCGTCGACGCGCAGAGGATCGGCGCCAGCATGGCGGCGGTATCGTCGTCGTCGATGCGCGCGGTGATCCCGATCGCGCCCTGACCCGCCGCGGGTAGGAAGTCCTCGATCGGGATCGTGTAGGTCGCCTCGCTTTCGAGGCCGAGGCGCCGGAGCCCGGCGAGTGCCAGCAGCGTGCCGGCGAAAGCGCCCTCCTTCACCTTGCGCAGCCGCGTCTGCACGTTGCCGCGCAGCAGCGCCACCTCGATGTCGGGTCGCATGCGCTTCAGCATCGCGCCGCGTCGGAGCGAGGCGGTGCCGACGATCGCCCCCGACGGCAACTCGCGCGGGCTCGGCGCGGCCGGCGAGATCCACGCGTCCCGGACGTCCTCGCGCGGCAGGTAGCCGGCGATGACGATCGCCTCCGGCAGGAAGGTCGGGAGGTCCTTGGCCGAATGCACGGCGATCTCGATCGCGCCCATCATCAGCGCGGTGTCGAGCTCCTTGGTGAACAGTCCCTTGCCGCCGGCTTCCGACAGCGGACGATCTTGGATCGCATCCCCGCTCGTCTTGATGACGTGGATCTCAACGTCCCTTTCGGCGAGCCTATGCGCCGTCACGAGCCGGTCGCGCGTCTCGTGGGCCTGCGCCAACGCCAACGGGCTGCCGCGGGTGCCGATGCGAATAGGCTTGTGTAACGTCATAAGGGTGCGATCCTCCGGCAATCGCCTTCCCTAAAGGGCGAGCGGCGTGAGCGGAAGCATGCCGACAGCCGGTCCCGCTCGGCAAGCGTCATCTTTTCGGTCTGCCTCTACCAGTACGCCCGCGCAGCCTCGATCCTTTTTCCAGCCATGCGAGTTGAGCGTACCTAGCGCCAGCAACGTTTCGTGCGGGAGCGGCTCCCGAGGTGAGGGTCTGCGATGGAGTGCCTCCGAATATGACCAGACTTCCCCCCGTCGAGCCGATCATCCATTCGCAGGAGCCCTACAACGCCGAGCCGCCGCTCGACCGGCTCCGGGCTGCTCTCGTCACGGCGCAGGCGGATTTCTACGTGCGCAGCCACGGCAACGTGCCGGAGCTCGATGCGCGGACGCACCGGCTGACCGTGTGCGGCCGGGTCGCAACACCACTCGATCTTTCGATGGGCGATCTGCGCGAACGCTTCGCCGAGGCTAGCGTGCAGGCGGTGATGCAATGCGCCGGCAACCGTCGCGCCGATCTGCGCCGCGTTCGACCGGTGACGGGAGATCCCTGGGCACCGGGTGCAATCGGTAATGCGCAATGGACGGGGGTGCGCCTCGCCGACGTGCTGCGCGCGGCCGGCGCCGAGACAGATGCCGAACTGCACGTCGCCTTCTCCGCGCTGGACGAATGCGATGTCGACGACGAGCATTTCCGCTACGGCGCCTCCATCCCGATGACGAAGGCGATGTCGCGAGACGTGCTGCTCGCCGATTTCATGAACGGGGAGCCTCTCGAGCCGAGGCATGGCTTTCCGCTGCGTGTCGTCGTGCCGGGATTCGCCGGCGTGCGCAGCCCGAAGTGGCTGGCCCGCATCGAGGTGCGCGAGACCCCCGCGGACTGTCCAATCCAGGCGACGGATTACAAGCTGCTACCGCCCGACATCCAGAGCCCGGACGATATCGACTGGAGCCGGGGCATCGTGATCAACGAACTGCCGGTCAATTCCGCCATCTGCGAGCCGGCAACGCATGCAACGCTAGCTGCCGGCGTCGTTACCGTGCGCGGCTACGCCACGGCGACGGCGCGCGCGATCGTTCGCGTCGATGTCTCGGGCGACGGCGGCCGGAGCTGGAGGCAGGCCCGGCTTGAGACAGATGCGACCACCCCGTGGAGTTGGACCTTTTGGGAGACCGAGGTCGAGGTGTCGCCGGGAGAGCACGAACTCGCCGTGCGCGCCTGGGACGAGGCTGGCCAGACTCAGCCGGCCACGTCCGACGACGTCTGGAACATCAAGGGTTATCTCAGCACCGCCTGGCACAGGGTTCCGGTTACCGTGACCGACTGAGGCCAGCGGAGAGATCACCCATGCACGGCGCCTCGGAGCAGGCTCAGCCGCAGCCGAACGTCCTGGTCGCCGCGAACGTGCCGGGCTTCTCGGCCCGGTTTTGGCTCCTGCTCGTACTCACCGGCGTCGGGGCCGGTCTCGCGGCCGGTCTCCTGATGAAGCTGCTGCGTCTCGTGCAGCATGCCGCCTGGTCCTACCCTGGCGGTGATTTCCTCGACGCGGTCGCCAACGCCGCTGCCGCGACGCGCGTCGAGATCCTCGCCGCGACGGGGGGGCTGGTCGGCTTGGCCCTTTACGCCCTGGGGCGCGTGAAGAGCGCCCACTCGAACGAGCTCGAGGCGACGATCTGGTTCCGCAGCGGAGCGCTGGCGCCGATCCGCACCGCGCTCAAGGCCGTCATCTCGATCATCATCGTCGCGCTCGGCGCCTCGCTGGGTCGCGAGGCGGCGCCGAAACAGGCCGGCGCCCTGATCGGAAGCCTGCTAGCCACTTGGCGCGACCTGCCGACGAGCCAGCATCGGCTGCTTGCCGCCTGCGGCGCGGGGGCGGGCATCGCGGCGGTCTACGACGTTCCGTTCGGCGGCGCGCTGTTCCTGCTCGAGGTGCTGATCGGCACCATCTCGCTGCCGCTGGTCACGCCGGCCTTCGCCGCGACGCTGATCGCCACCGCGACGGCGTGGCTGCTTTTGCCGAATGAGCCGACCTATCAGCTTCCGGTCATGCCACTCTCGGCCGGACTGGTGGCGTGGTCGCTGGTGTTCGCACCGGTCGCCGGCGTCGCGTCGGCGCTGTTCGTCAAGCTGATCGCCCTTGTCGCCGCTTACCGGCCCAAAGGTCTTGCGATCATCCCTGTTGCCGTCGTCGTCTTCGCCGGTCTCGGCGCGCTGGCCATCCCGTTCCCGCAGCTGCTCGGCAACGGGAGGGGCGTGGTCGAACTCGCCGCCCTCGATCGGCTGGCGGTGCCTTTGATGCTTGCGCTCGTGCTTCTCAAGCCGCTCGTCACCGCCGCCTGTCTCGGGACGGGCGCGCCGGGTGGTTTGTTCACGCCGACGATGGCTTTCGGTGCGCTGCTCGGGGGCGTTTGCGGCCACCTCTGGATGCTGGCGTGGCCGGCCGCGGCGCCGGGCGCCTTCGCGGTGATCGGCGCCGGCGCGGTGCTCGCCGCCACGACCAAGGGACCGATCTCATCGCTCGTCATGATGATGGAGCTGACAAACCAGATCGAGACCTTGATGCTGCCGATGATGATCGCGATCGCGGGTGCTGTGGGTGTGGCGCATCTGATCGACCGCCGCTCGACCTACACCAGTCGCCTCAAGCCCATCGGCTCGCTGCGCGACTGCGTCTACAAGGCCGGGCTCGCGCCGCGCGGCGCGCCGGTCGTGGCGGTATCGTCGGCGGAGCGCTACGAGGCGATGCTCGCCCTCTGCCTGCAACGAACCGAGTCAGGCCCGATCTACGTCGTCGACGACGGCGGCGCGGTGAGCGGCACGATCGAGCCGCGGAACATCGTCTCGCCCGCGCCGCGCTTCATGCCGCTGGAGATCGCGGTCGCGATCGACTTCGTCGAGGCCGGAACGTCACCCGCGGATTATTCGCCGTGACCCTTCGCGGCCATTTTGCCCGTTACTGCTGCGGAGCCCGATAATTCCGCGCCTTATCGAGGTTCTTAGCACTGTCGAGCCCCTTGGCGCTGGCGAGCTTGATGCCGGACATCTCCGCGCCGTCGAGGTTGGCGCCGGTGAAGTCGGCGCCGCTGGCATCGGCCCCTGTCAGATCGGCCCGCGTGAGGTCGGCGCCCGAGAAATTCACGCCCTTGAGGTCGGCGAAACTCAGGTCGGCATGACCCATGTTGGCCTTCGCGAAATCGGCGCCTTCCAGATCGGCGCTGCCCATCTCGGTGTGCATCAGGCCCATCGACTGGTTGGCGAGATGCGCCGAGACGTCGCCGCCGATGAACTTCGCCCCGCGTAGGTCACCGCCGGTGAAGCGCGCCTGAACGCGCGCGCCGGTCAGATTGGCACCCCTGAAGACCGGGATCTCGCCCGTCTTCGCGTCGAGGCCCTGCGCCACCACCGGAGCGACGAGGCTCGCGTCGGTGAGGTCGGCGTCGGTGAAATTTGCCTTGATAAGCCAGCTCAGGTTGAGGTTGGCGCCGGTGAGGTTCGCCCGCGTCATGTTCACGCCCGCCAGCTTGGCGCCGAACAGGTTCACGCCATGCAGGTCCGCCGCCGTGAAATTCAGCCCGGAAAGGTCGAGGTTGCGCAGCGATTTGCCGGAGAGATCGGCGGGATGGTCGGGCTTGGCCTGGGCTAACGCGCTTTTCACTTGCTCGACAGTCATGTTGGCCGCCGTATCCGGGTTGGCCGGCGACAAGGCGAAGGCCGGGGTCGTCACAGACATGAACGTTACAGCCATGGCGAGCAAAACGACGGCGAGCGGCTTGGTCATAACGTCCTCCCAGGTGCGGGATTTTCCGCAGCATGCGTCAATTAGCGCGGTCGGCTGCCGAGGCGAAGCCGCAACGCGTCGCGGTCTGCCTTTCGAAGGTGGCCTTTGTGGTACGAAGGCGCGTTTCCCGAACCTACTCGGTTCGCTGCGTGGTCTTGGGCGATTGGGCCTTCTTCCTCTCGTCGCCAGCCGCATCGGCGTTGTGTTTCGGCGCGCGTCGGCCGGGCGTCGAGGTGTCCTTTAGTTCGTCGCTGAACGGTTGCGCCGTCTTTGACTCCTGCTTGCGTTCCGTCATCTCCGCCTCCGCTGTAGATGTGGGGAGCTAAGCGCGGCTGCCGGTGAAGGTTCACGCCCGCGCCGCGAGGCCCGATGATCCAGATCACCATCGATCCGAGCCATACCGTCTCCGGCCTGCCGATAGTGCCGGACGAGGCCGCCGCATGCCTGGTGCTCGCCCACGGCGCCGGGGCGGGCATGGCCCATCCGTTCATGGCGGCGGTCGCGGAGGGACTGGGCCAGCGCAAGATCGCGAGCCTGCGCTACCAGTTCCCGTTCATGGAGCAGGGCGCCGGCCGACCCGACCGGCAGCCGCTGGCGCAGGCCACGGTGCGGGCGGCGGTCGCGGCGGCAGCGACGCTGGCGCCCGGCCTGCCGCTGTTCGCCGGTGGCAAGTCGTTCGGCGGAAGGATGAGCTCCGAGGCCGCCGCCATCGTGGCCCTGCCGGACGTGCGCGGGCTCGTGTTCTTCGGGTTCCCGCTGCACCCGGCCGGCAAGCCATCCGACGCCCGGGCAACTCACTTGGCGAAGGTGCAAATCCCGATGCTGTTCCTTCAAGGCACGCGCGACGCCCTGGCGGATCCCGAGCTGATCGGGGCGGTGGTCGCCGCGCGCGGCGCGCAGGCGACGCTAGTGCCCATCGAGCAGGCGGATCACGCCTTCCATCTGCCGAAGCATTCCGGCCGCACCGACGCGGAGGTCTTGAGCGCGATGCTCGACATGGCTGCTGCTTGGATGATCGCGAGGCGCGGCTGATCCGCGATTCGGGCGCTCGGCGCGACCACTCAGAAATACTCGGCGTAGACCTTGGCGCAGGCGAACACCACGAAACCGGCTTCGAGCAGCGTGAGAACCAAGCTGACGGGTTTGAAGCGGGCCGTGTGCCAGAGCCTGAGGCCGAGCACGGTCGCGATCAACAGGCCGGCGAAGGCGGCGGAGGCCCAAAGCGCGTCGGACCAGGGCTGGGCGCCGTTGGCGACGATGTCGGTCGGATCCATGCCAATCGCCATCTGGACAAACAGCATGGCGACAACCGCGCCCGCGAGCAGCGTGCCGACCGAGATCGTCCAGATGGCGATCGTGAGCGCCCGCTGCATCAGGGCCGCCGATCGGCGCTTAGGTGTTGTTTCATCACGGCGTCTTTCCGCAACAGGGCTCTTCCAAGTAACCTTAGCATCGTTCGCGAGGACGGGCTGCCGCCATACCGGCCGTTCGAAGGGGGTCGACATCAAGACGTGTGCATTGCAGTCTGCCGCCATAAAAAACCGACGGCGGGGACGGAAGCGATGGCGACGAGCACTCTGGATTACGCGGCGACGACATCGCAGCAGCGGCGCGGCCGCCAGCTCCTGCACTATCCCGCCACAGGTGCGCGGCGGATGCATCTCGCCCTCGTCGTCGCGATCACCGTCGCGCTCTATTACGCGCTCTATGTCGGCAGCGGCGTCGCGACGCTCGCGTTGCCCGCCTTGCAGATGCCGTTCATCTATCTCGTGGCGATCCTCGCCATCGGCAATCTGCTCGGCGCCTTTGCCTCGCTATTCGCCGGCTTGTGCGATCGCTTCGGCCGCGCCAACCTCGTCGTCTACGGCCTTCTCATCGTCGCGCTGATCACGGTGTTCGGCTTCCCGAACATCCACACGAGGTTCGCCTACGGCGTTCTGACGGCGATCGTCTCGCTCGTGGAGGGCGTGATCCTCGTCGCGACGCCGGCGCTGATCCGCGATTTCTCGCCGCAAGTCGGTCGGGCGACGGCAATGGGGTTCTGGACCATCGGCCCGGTGCTCGGCAGCCTAATGGTCAGCCTCGTCAACACCTTGACGCTGCCGGTCTTCAAGAGTTGGCAGAGCCAATATATCATCTGCGGGTGCGTGTGCCTCGCGATCTTTGTGGTGGCCGCGCTGTTCCTGCGCGAGCTGACGCCGGGCCTGCGCGACCAGGTGATGGTGAGCGAGCGCGACCGCGCGCTCATCGAGGCCCGCGCGGCCAACGCGCAAGCGGCGCCGCGGGCGGGTGTCGCCGCGCCGTTCCTGCAGCTGCTGCGGCTTGACATCGTGGCGTCGGCGCTGGGCGTCTCGGTGCTGCTGTTGTTCTACTATACCGCCGTCGCCTTCGGGACGATCTATCTCGTCACCGTGTTCCACCTGTCCGTGGCGGCGGCCAACGCGATCGGCAACTGGGCCTGGGCCACCAACGCGGTCGCGCTGATCGTCGCCGGCATGGCATCGGACCGGCTGCGCGTGCGCAAGCCGTTCATGCTCGTCGGCGGGATCGGCGCGGCGATCTTGACCGTCGCCTATCTGCAGCAAGCGGGCGGCCAGCCGAGCTGGTGGCTTCTGGTGGCATTGACCAGCGCGCAGTCGATCTGCGTCGCGATGGCCTACGCGACGTGGATGGCGAGCTTCACCGAGACTGTCGAGGCGGTGAACCCGGCTGCCACCGCCACCGGCCTCGCGATCTGGGGCTGGCTGCTGCGCCTCGTCGTGACGGCCTCGTTCGTCGCGATCCCGTTCGTCATCAACTCGGTGACGCCGCTCGTCGGCGCGCCTTACGTGCTCGGCGCGTTCGCCAAGGTGCAGGCGGCCCACGCGGCGCCGTCGCCCGCGCTGCTTGCCGCGCTCGGCGCGATCAAGACCGCCGCCGCCGAGGCGCCGGGCCAGTGGCGCACCTGGTACTGGATCTGCGTCGCCGGCATTTTCGTTTTCATCGCCTCGATCTTCTTGATGCGCGGCTACTGGAGCCCGGCCGCCGCCCATAAGGCCGAAGCCGCCCACGATGCCGAAACGCAGCGGGAAATGGCGCGGATAAGCGGCCGCGCCTGACGCGGGGACCGGCTGGCGAGTCGGTCCCGCTCCTGCCCGGTCCCGTCCTGTCAGTCCTGTCTGGGATTGATCCTGAGCCTTTCGGCGGCCTCCTCCAGAAGCGCCGGATCATGGCCGAGCCGGTCGATCAGCATCTGGGCGCGATCGGGCGAGATCCCGTGCTTGCGCGCCAGATCGCCGGCCTCGTACGGCCGGGAACTGGCGCCGTTGTCCGGCTCGTCCCACTTCGGTTTGTCGTCCGACATCACGTCTTCCTATCCGCGTGCGGCCGTGTGCGGGATTGCCGACGCCAGCGGAAGCCTAGCACGTTGCCGGGCTTTCGTGGCGATCGGCCGACCGGACGCTGCCGTCACTCGACAACGCGAGCGGGTCGGCGCTATCAGAACGCCGCGAAACGCGCGCGGAGACGGCAGCCATGAACATCCACGAGTACCAGGCCAAGGCCGTTCTGCGGCAGTTCGGGGTGCCGGTGCCGCGCGGCGTGGCGGTGTTCAAGCCGGAGGAGGCGGAAGCGGCCGCGAAGGAGCTCGGCGGCCCGGTGTGGGTGGTAAAGTCGCAGATCCACGCCGGCGGCCGCGGCAAGGGCACCTTCAAGGAGGCCGAGGCCGGCGGCAAGGGCGGGGTTCGCGTCGTAAAGTCGATCGAGGACGTCAAGACCGCAGTGGCGCAGATTCTCGGCCATACGCTGGTGACGGTGCAGACCGGGCCGGCCGGGCGCCGGGTCGACCGGGTCTATGTCGAGGACGGCTCGAACATCGCCGAGGAGTTCTACCTCTCGCTGCTGGTCGATCGCGAGACGAGCCGTGTCGCCTTCGTCGTCTCGACCGAAGGCGGCATGGACATCGAGGAGGTCGCGCGCCACCACAAGGAAAAGATCACCACCTTCTCGGTCGATCCGGCGACAGGCGTGCAACCGCACCACGGGCGCACCGTCGCCCGCGTGCTCGGGCTCGCCGGCGACCAGGCCAAGCAGGCGGCCAGAATTGTCGGCCAGCTCTACGACGCCTTCATCGCGAAGGACATGGCGATGCTTGAGATCAACCCGCTGATCGTCTCGGCCGAGGGCGACCTGCGCTGCCTCGATGCCAAGATCGCGTTCGACTCCAACGCGATCTACCGCCATCCCGACGTCGCCGCCCTGCGTGACGAGACCGAGGAGGATTCCAAGGAGATCGAAGCGTCGAAGTACGACCTCAGCTACGTCACGCTCGACGGCACGATCGGATGCATGGTCAACGGCGCCGGACTCGCGATGGCGACGATGGACATCATCAAGCTCTACGGCCAGGAGCCGGCGAACTTTCTCGACGTCGGCGGCGGCGCCACCAAGGAGAAAGTGACGGCGGCCTTCAAGATCATCACCGCCGATCCCAAGGTAAAGGGCATCCTCGTCAACATCTTCGGCGGCATCATGAAATGCGACATCGTCGCCGAAGGCGTGATCGCCGCCGTGAAAGACATCGGCTTGCGAGTGCCGCTGGTCGTCCGGCTTGAGGGCACCAACGTCGAGCTTGGCAAGGAGATCATCGGCAAGTCCGGCCTCAACGTCATCTCGGCCGACGACCTCGACGATGCAGCGCAGAAGATCGTGGCCGCTGTCGCGGTCTGACGGCTGCTCCGTCAGCTGCCGAGGGCGAGCCGCTCGTCGATGTCCTTCTTAAGCTTGTCCTCGGCGGCCGCGTCGGTGATCGGCGCGCCGTCGATGCCGCGAAGCTTGTCGCAAAGCTCGCTATCAAGCGGCGCGTAGAAGCCGTTCTCCTTGGTCGCCAGCCGGAACCGGGCTGCCTCGCCTTTGCCGCGCACCTCGCCGAGATGGTGCAGCTGGTTGCCGGTTTCGAAATCGACGAGGACGACGCGCCCGTTCAGGCTGACGCGCACGTAGGGACGCGCCTCGCCTTCACTCGAAGTCTTGCGGTAGCTGTGAGTCGTCGTGGCGGCCTGAGGCGGGGGCGTCTTAACTTTCTGCTGCGCCGAGCGCCCGCCGATGTTCCCGGCGAGCGTCTTGGCGAGAGCGTCTATCGTGCCCCTGTTCTGCTGGATCGTATGCTTGAGTTCGGCCTCGCCCTTGCGGGGGCCATCCTGCTTCGAAATAATTGTGACCATCGAGATCCTCCCAAGACGCTGACGCTCTCTCCGCGAGGGGGGCGTTCGGCCTTGAATGTAGGTCGATGCTCCGCCGACCGCTAGCGTTTCCGCGGCATCCGCCAAGGCCTCGGGATCTTTGCCTTTGACGGTCGATAGGCTCAGGGCAGGGCGCCGACGGTCTTCTGCGCGGTCATCATGGTGCTTTCGCAGCCGTCCTTGTCGCCGGCGGCATCCTGCTTTTTCGCCTTGTCGATGAGCGCCTGCGCGTCCGCCATTTTCTGCTTCGAGGGTGCCTGAGCGGCGTTCGCGGGGGCCGGCGCGCGCCCGGCTTCGTTCGATGCCTGCGCCGTGGCATCGGGGTTCATCGGCTTGCCGCTGACTTCGGAGCCGCCCGCGCTCTGCATGCGCCGCTCTATCGCCTGGATCTGCTGGCCGCATTCGCTGGCCGCGAAGGCCGGAGTTGCGGTCGCAGCGACGGCGACGAGGATTAGGGTTGCGGCTTTCATGGGCGTCCTCCAATCAGGCCGCTCGCTGGTCGGCGGCATCATGTTCGGGCGCCAATGGCCGAGCTCGCGGGCGGGTTCGTCGTCAGCGAAGGGCACATCGTCACAGCGTGCTTGATCGCGGCGTCCGCGACCGGGTCAATCACGCAGGATGCGGCTCCAATGTCCCATCTTGCGTCCGGCACGCTCCTCGCCCTTGCCATAGAGCGTGAGGCTCACCTCGGGTTCTGCGAGAAGCGCCGCCCACCCGTCGACGGCGGCGCCGATCAGGTTCTGCATCTCGACGCGCCTGCCGTGCCGCGCGGTCGAGCCGAGCGGCCAGCCGCAGATCGCGCGGATATGCTGCTCGAACTGCGAGGTGACGGCGCCCCCCAGCGTCCAATGACCGGAGTTGTGGACGCGCGGCGCGATCTCGTTGACGCGCAACGTCTCGACGCCGCCCTCGATCGTCACGAAGAGTTCGACGGCGAGCACGCCGACGTAGTCAAGCGCGTCGGCGATCTGGCGCGCGATCGCGACCGCCTCGGCGGCGGTCTCTGGCATCAGCGAGGCCGGCGCGCGGGTGCGGTGCAGGATATGGTTGGCGTGCTCGTTCTCGCACACGTCGTAGGCGGCGAAGGCGCCTACGCCGCTGCGAGCGCAGACGACGGAGACTTCCTTGGTGAACGCCACCACGCCCTCAAGGATCGAGGGCACGCCGCCGAGCGAGCGGAAGGCGACGGCGAGATCCGTGCCCTCCTTGATCGAGGTCTGGCCCTTGCCGTCATAGCCAAACCGCCGCGTCTTCAGGATCGACGGACGCCCGAGCTGCGCCACCGCGCGGGCCAGCGCCCCGGCTGTGTCGACCGGTAGGAAGGGCGCGGTCGCGATGCCGAGCGAGGCGACGAACTCCTTCTCCACGAGCCGGTCCTGGCTCGCGGCGAGCGCGGCGGCATCCGGGCGCACGGGCCGTACCGCCGCCAGCACGTCCGCGGTGCGCGCCGGCACGTTCTCGAACTCGTAGGTGACGACGTCGACGCCGGCGGCGAACGCCTTAAGGGCGTCCTCGTCCTCGTAGGCGGCGATCGTCTTGCCGGCGCACACGGCGAAAGCCGGGCTGTCCGCGTCGGGACAGAAGACGTGAGTGACAAGCCCGAGGTTGGCGGCGGCCATCGCCAGCATGCGGCCGAGTTGGCCGCCGCCGAGGATGCCGATCGTCGCGCCCGGTTCGAGGATCGTCACGAGAGGTGCCCCGAGCGCATTGGTCAGGAGGCGGTGTCGCTGGGCCGCAGCGCGACCGACTCGGTGCGCGCCGCGCGCCACGCGGCGAGCCGCTCGGCCAGCGCTGCGTCGCCGAGCGCGAGCACGGCGGCGGCGAGGAGGGCGGCATTGATCGCGCCGGGCTTGCCGATCGCCAGCGTGCCCACCGGGATGCCGGCCGGCATCTGCACGATGGAATACAGCGAATCGCGGCCGCCGAGATTGTGGCCTGGGACCGGCACACCGAACACCGGCAGCGGCGTCATCGCCGCCGTCATGCCCGGCAAGTGGGCGGCTGCCCCCGCGCCGGCAATGATGATGCGGTAGCCTTTGCCGGCGGCCCCCTTGGCGAAGTCGTAAAGGCGTTCCGGCGTGCGGTGCGCGGACACGATCAGCGCCTCGTGCCCGATGGCGAGCGCATCCAGCGTTTCGGCCGCGTGCCGCATCACCGACCAGTCGGACTGGCTGCCCATGATCACGGCGACTGGCTTGGGGCTGGAGGACACGTCGGTTTCGGCTTCGAGCGGGAAGCAGCGGTCCTAGCCGAAGGGTCGGCCGCCCGCAAGGTGGAGGCTACCGCGTGACTACCGCGTGGCTCCGACCTCATCGGCTCGAGCGGGCGCTACGCGATGATGTCGGGCGTCAGCTGATCGTCGAGGAAGGTCATGCGGTCGCGCAGGGCGAGCTTGCGCTTCTTCAAGCGCTGCACCTGCAGCCGATCGATCGAGCCCATGTGCGTGAGCGCCTCGATCGCGGCATCGAGATCGCGATGCTCCTGCCGCAGGTGTTCGAGCTCCGTCCTCCAGGCGGCGCGGACCTCGTCGCTCGCGTCCCGTTCCATTGCCGTTCCCGCCTTCGCCGATGTTCTACTCGACGCCAGAGACCCTGCTTTAAGGCGAATTCCCGGCAGCTTGGCAAGACCTGGGTCTGGCGCGGCGGGACCACCCAACTTCGTAGAATTCGCCCAGACCCGGATCGTCGGGGATGACGGCTTCACGAGAGAGCCGGGCACGACGCGCAATGCCGGGACGCTGCGCATCGCCGAGACCTGGCTCGACGCGCCGAAGCTCGGCGGCCGCCTCGTCGTACCACTCGCGCTCCAAGTTCCCGAGAGCTGCGGCATGACCTGCGGCGTCAGCTTACTGATTTGACGCGATGGCGACGGGTATGTCGCGTCAGCCAAGTCGGGCACGATCGTCATCCCGGCCGGGACGCCGGCGAGCCGCCAGCGGAAGCCCTGCTCGCCGCTGCTCGGAAGGCGGGGAGCGTCTCAAGAGTGACGCGGCTGATGCGGAAGGCGGCGTCCCCGCAATCACTACCGGCTCGTGGGCGAGCGCTGGTCGATTACGTTCGACTGAGAGCCTCCCTCAGCGGAACTTGCCGGGCACCCAAAGCACGTCGCCGGGGCCGTGATGATTGGCGTGGCGCGCTGCGACAAACAGGAAGTCCGACAGTCGGTTGAGGTAGCGAAGCGCCGGTGCCCCGACCACCTCACCGGGCGTTGCCTGCAGCGAGACAAGGCGGCGCTCGGCGCGCCGCGCGATCGTGCGCGCAACGTGGAGCGCGGCGGCGGCGGGCGAACCGCCCGGCAGGACGAAGGAGCGCAACGGCGCAAGCTCGGCGTTCAGCGTGTCGATATCCACCTCGAGCCGCTCGACCTGCGCCTCGATCATCCGCAGCGGCTCGTATTGCAGCGGCTTGCCGTCGTCGGGCGCGCAAAGGTCGGCGCCGAGGTCGAACAGGTCGTTCTGAATGCGCGCGAGCATAGCATCGAGCCCGGCGAGAGCCGGATCCGCCGCCGTATAGAGACGCGCGACGCCGACGGCGCTGTTGGCCTCGTCGACGGTGCCTAAGGTCTCGATGCGCAGGTCGTCTTTCCGGCGGCGCTCGCCGGTGCCCAGCGCGGTCGTGCCGCTGTCGCCAGTCTTCGTGTAGATGCGATTGAGGACGACCATCGGCTCACCGGTGCGGGCGGAAGAAAAGGACGCCCATGATTATCACAATCGCCACGAATTGCAGTCCGATACGCCAGCGCATCAACTTCTGCGAACGGTTCGGATCGCCGCCGCGCATCATGTTGACAAGGCCGAGTAACAGGACGATCGCGACGGCGCCGCAGGCGACGGCGACGAGCATGTTGGTGGCGGTATGGGTCATGCGCTGTCCATCAAGCGTGCCTAGTACGAGCGGAGGAGGCGCTCGAGATAGTCGATCTCCTCCTTCGAGCGGGCCGGATCGCCGAGCCGGCGCCGCAGCTCCTCTAGCACGCGCTGGGCGCGCTGGGCCGCCGGAAGCCCGAGCGGATCGAAGCGAGAGGCTGAATTGATCGTGTTGCCGCCGCGTGGGCGGCCGAGCGGATCGCTGTCGCCGCTCTGCTCGCCATCCTTCGAGCCCTCGCCGCCCTCGCTTTCGGAATTGGCCTGGCCGCCGGGTTCACCCTGCTTCTGCATCGCGTCGGCGAGCTTCTTGGCTCCCTTGCGCAACGCGTCGAGCGCGCGACCCTGCGCATCGACCGCCTGACCGTTCGATCCCTCGCCCTGTCGCAGCGCCTCTTCCGCATCGCGCATCTCGTTGCCGGCATCATCGAGCGCGCCCTGGCCCTGACCGGCACGCTTCAACTTTTTCTGGATCTCGCCGAGCCGGTCGTGCAACTCTTGCTGACGCTGCCCGAGGCCTTTGCCGGCTCTGCCCCTTCCGGCTTGGCCATCTTTGCCATCTTGGCTCTGCTGCCCCGGCCGGCCGCGTCCCTGGCGCGCCTGCCCCTGCTCGCCCTGCCGACCGTCCTGGGCTTCCTGCCCTTCGTCCTGCTCGCGCCGGCCCTGCTGCTGGCCGCGACCCATGCCGCGCATGCCCGGCATCTGCTGCTCGCCCGGCTCGCCACCGGTCTGGTCCTGGCCCTGCTTGAAGGTCTGGTCGCGCAGTTCCTGCTGGTCGCGCATCATCTGGTCGAGCTGGTTCAGGCCCTCCGCCATCGCGCGCGACTGCGGATCGGCCTTCTGACGTTTCGCCGTCTTCAAATTTTCGAGAACGTCCTGCAGCTCATCGAGCGCCTTCTTGGCTTCCTCGCGATTGCCGGAGCGTGCCTGCTCCTTCAGCCGGTCGATCAAGGCCTGCAAGTCCTTCTGGCTGATCGACTTCGACGGACGGCCCTGCCGCGCGTCCGCCTGCTGCTGATCGTCCTTCTTCTGCTGCTCGGCGAGTTCCTTGAGGAACTTGTCCATCGCCGCCTGCAGGTTCTGCGTCAGCTTCTGAATCTCCTCGTTCGACGCCCTGCGATCGATCGCGTCGCGCAGCTCCTTCTCGGCGTTGCGGAGCGCTTTCTCGGCGTCCGACAGGTCACCGTTTTCGAGCTGCAGCGCCATGCCCCAGAGGAAATCCGCGACCTCGAGCAGCTGCTTGTCGGTGCGTGCGGCGGCGAGGCTGTCGCTGGCGAAGCGCAGGCCGAGGTAGATCGACGGTGTCGTGCCGAAGCTGTCGGGCGCGACCATCAACGCCTCGAGCGCCTCGCCGACCACGGCGCGGTGGCTAGGGTTGAGAACCAGCTCGCGACGCTGCTCAACGAGCGCGCGCGCGACCGGATTGGCGAAGCTCTTCTGCGGCAGGGTGAACTCGACCGGCTCGCTGCGGCCCTCATTGCCGCCCTCGTCATGCGCGACGAGAGCCATCGAGACCTGCGCGCCGGCCCAAGGATTGTCGGACAGGTCGACCGTGGTCTCGGCGTCGCCGATGCCGTTGCTCATGCCCGGCAGCGCGAGCGTGACCGTGGGCGCGGGAACGAGCGAGGGGCCGGTCGTCGGCTCACCCTCGATCTTCGGCTTGGCGAACGTGGCCTCGGCCGCCGAAACGCCATAGTCGTCGCTCGTCGTCGTGGCGAGGTTGAACGAGCCGCGCGCGTTCACCTTGGGAACGGCGCGCAACGCGATGGTCGGCGGCTTGTCGGCGATGGCGGCGAGATCGAAGATGCCGCGAAGGCTGCCGTTCTGGCGCAGCACGAGGCGGCTGTCGCCGTGAAGCACGAGCTGCTTCTCGTTCTCGCTGGCTGGTGGCGTGGACGCGTCCGCCGTCGGCCCGATCCCCGACTTGTTCCCCGGCTTGGGCTCGCGCCCGTCGCTCTCCGTCATGTCCTTGGTCTTGGCCGGTGGCAGGAGAGGACCGGTCGTCTCGACATCGGCCGCGTCGTCTCCCGCTGAGCGGATCACCACGATGGAGCCGGCCGGAGCGGCCAGGTGCTGCGGCCGGTCCGGATCGCGCGCGGCGAGATCGAGCAGCACCGGCGGCTTGCCGGTGTAGGGCGGCGGATCGATCCAGGCGTCGAGCCGCGAGCCCAATGGGGGCGCGCCGGCGGGGCCGAAGTCGAAGGCTGCCGCGACGCGCGCGTAGCGCTGCGGACCGGCGACGATGGCGCAGGCGGCGAGGGCCACGACGATGCCGAGGCGCAGCGCATAGCGATCGAGGTCCACGGCGCGGGGAGAGGGGTGGCCGGCCTTGAGCTTGGCCGCATCCGCCTCCGCCCGGCGTAAGTGGAGGGTCCAAAGCGCATCCGTCGCCGGATCTCGACCTGCGGTGGCGAGGCGATCCTCGAGCACGGACGCCGGCCGGTGAGTGAGGCCGGTCGCCAGCATGGTCGCCTTGTCGATGCGCCGCAAAGCGTCGGGACGCGAGAGCGCGCGCAGCCGCAGCAACCCGAAGCACGAAACGACGAAGAGGGTCGCGAACAGGCCGGCGCCGATCATCCGCGCGCGATGGGGCACTTCGAGCCACAGGCCGAGCCACGACACGCACAGGAACAGGCCGCCGACAACGAGCGGCGGGATCAAGCCGCGCCACAGCCGCTCCCAAAGATCGGCCGCCCGCGCGAAGCGGACCAGCCGGTCAAGGCGTCGCGCGGACTCGCTTTGCCGCGGTCGTGGTGGCGATGGGACGATCAAGCAAGGGCTCCGGCCGCGCCGAGCGCGGTCACGAAGACTGTTATCGCAACCAAGCCGGAAGTTTGTCGAGCCCGATGAGGTCGTCGTTAGGTCGTCGTAGGAGGGGCGCGGCCTGACGACGCTGAGGCGGCCCTCTGAGCGAAGCCCGTGAATTGACATTGTAGCGCCTCGCGTTACATATGCGCCTTGATCAAGAGCTTCCGCAGCCGGGCCTTGAAGCGCTTCTGGACGAAGAGCGATGCTTCGGGCCTACGGCCGGATTGGGCACGCAAGATCGAGCGCCGGCTTACCTTGCTCGATGTCGCGGCGAGACCGCAGGACATGGATGTCGTCACGTACGGGTTCCACGCTTTGACAGGCGATCAGGCCGGGCGCTTCTCGATCGTCGTTTCGCGCAATTGGCGCCTGACCTTCGCCTTCGACAGGCATGACGTCGTCGATGTCGATCTCGAGGACTACCATGATTGCTAAGGACGCCGATCGGCCGCCGATCCACCCCGGTGAGATTCTGCGTGATGATGTGCTGCCGGGCCTCGGCATCCCGGCGGCGGTCGCGGCCAAGGCGCTCGGTGTCTCGCGTCAGGCGCTCCATCGCGTTCTCGCCGGTACGGCGGCGGTCTCGCCGGAAATGGCGTTGCGCCTCGGCAGATATTGCGGCAACGGGCCGGATGTCTGGCTTCGGGTGCAGGCCGCTTACGATCTGTGGCATGCGGAGCGCCGGCTCGGCGCGGACCTCGCGGCCATCAAGACGCCTCGCGCCGCTTAGGCCCATCCGCGCAGCCAGCTCGGAACGTCATCGAGCCCGATGAGGTCGTTGTAGGAAGGGCGCGGCCTCACGACGCTGTGGCGGTCGCCGTCGACCAGTACCTCGGGCACCAGCAGCCGCGTGTTGTAGGTGCCGGACTGCACCGCTCCGTAGGCTCCCGTCGACATGATGGCGAGCCGATCGCCTGGACGGGGCAGCACCATCGCGCGGTCGAGGGCGAGGAAATCGCCAGTCTCGCAAACCGGGCCGACGACATCGGCTCGCGCGACGACGGTGCCCGCGGCAGGCTCGTCCAACGCCACGATCTCGTGACGAGCGTCGTAGAGCGTCGGGCGGATCAGGTCGTTCATCGCCGCATCGACGACGACGAAGGACTTCGCCTCGCCTTGCTTGATCAGGATGACGCTCGTCACCAGGACGCCGGCATTGCCGACGATGAGGCGACCCGGCTCGAAGACGAAACGGCAATCGAAGCGGCCGAGCCGCGCCCGCACCAGCGCGGCATAGCGGTCGGGGTGATAGCTCTCCGGGTCCTCGTCGCTCGCGTAGGGAATGCCGAGGCCGCCGCCGAGGTCGACATGCTCGATGCGATGGCCGTCGGCGGCGAGCGTGTCGAGGAAGTCGGCGACGACCCCGAAGGCCTGGTCGAAAGGGGCGAGATCGGTGATCTGCGATCCGATATGAATGTCGACGCCCGTCACGACGAGGCCGGGTAGGGCCGCCGCCTCGGCGTAAACGGCGCGCGCCCGCCCGAGCGGGATGCCGAACTTGGTCTCGGCGCTGCCGGTGGAGATTTTCGCGTGGGTCAGCGCGTCGATGTCCGGGTTGACGCGCAACGCGATGCGCGCCGTGCGCGAGCGCGTCGCCGCGAGCCGCGACAGCATCGCCAGCTCGGGTTCCGACTCGACGTTGAAACAGAGGATGTCCTCGTCGAGCGCGTAGGCGATCTCCGCCTCGGTTTTGCCTACTCCGGAGAAGGTGATGCGCGAGGCCTGAACGCCGACGGCCCTGGCGCGACGCAGCTCACCCTCCGACACCACATCCATGCCGGCGCCGAGCCGCGCGAGGATCGCCAGAACCGCCTGGTTGGAGTTGGCCTTTACGGAGTAGCAGATCAGGGCGTCGAGGCCGGCGAACGCTTCCTTGAAGACGCGGTAGTGGCGGGTGATCGTCGCGGTCGAGTAGCAATAAAACGGTGTGCCGACGCTATCGGCTAAGGTGGACAGATCGACGCCTTCTGCAAAGAGGCGTCCGTCCCGCCTGGCGAAATGATGCATCGTGGCGCCGTCAGAGAAGGGGGTCGAGAATGAACGTGCTCTTGCGAGGCTCGGGCGCACGATTGATCGGTGGCGGCGCCGGTTTTTCGGAGAGCACCTGCTGCTTGGCGGCGGCCGACGGCTCGTAGATCTGGTTGGGGCTTTGGATCAGCCCCGGCTGGTCGCGGTCGTTGAGGAGGCGGGTCTGCTGCCCGGTGGTCTGGTCACGCGCGGCAGCCGGAGACCCGGGTGGCAGCTCGAGCGGTCCACGGCGTCCGCAACCGCCCAACCCGGCGGCGACGACAAAGGCAAAGCAGACGGGTAACGCGCGACTCAAGGGAAGAACTCCGATCTCCCCCGAGCTATAACGGAAGTCGGGACGAGCGATAAGAGACGTTGAAGCGATGACGGCGGACGGTGGCAACGCCACTACAAACGAGGTGACGATCAGCGAGGCGACGATCGCGGAGCGGCTGCTCTACCGCGACGGCCTCATGCTGGTGCTCGACAAGCCGGCCGGCATCGCCGTGCATCGCGGACCGAAGGGCGGCGCCAATCTCGAGCAAGCGTTCGGCGGCCTGCGATTCGGGTTGCCGCGCAATCCCGCTCTGGCGCACCGGCTCGATCGCGACACTTCCGGCTGCCTGGTGCTGGGCCGTCATCGCAAAGCGCTCGAGACGCTGTCGCTGCTGTTCAAGCAGGGCAAGATCGCCAAGACCTATCTGGCCGTGGTCGAGGGCCGGCCGGACTACGACGAGGGGCTGATCGACCTGCCGCTCGGCCGGCTCGACGCCGCGCGCGGCTGGTGGATGAAGGTCGATCCGTTCGGCCAGCCGGCGCAGACCCGCTTCCGCGTGGCGGCCTCCGACGGTACGCGATCGGCGCTGACGCTCGAGCCGCTGACAGGCCGCACGCACCAGCTCCGCGTCCATTGCGCGGCGATGGGTTGGCCGATCCTCGGCGATCCCATCTACGGCTTGGGCGGGGGCGCCATGCACCTTCACGCCCGCTCCGTCGTGGTGCCGCTCTCCAAAAACAACGACCCGGTCAGGGTCGAGGCGCCGGTGCCGGACCGTATGGGGGAGGAGCTGCGCCGTCTCGCCTTCGAATTCAGTCCGGTCGCGTGACGTCGAAGCGGGCGGAGTCGCATCGTCAGCGGCCGAGCGTCACGGCGCGGCGAGCCCAGCGAAGATCCTGATCACCTTTTCGTAGACCGGCCTCTTGAACGGGATGATCAGGTCGGGCAGCGTTTCCATACGCGTCCATCGCCAGCTGTCGAACTCCGGCTTGAACCCGCCATGCGGCGCGGTCACGTTGATCTCGCGCTCGTCGCCCTTGAAGCGCAGGGCGAACCATTTCTGGCGTTGCCCCTGGTAGCGGCCGCGCCACGCCTTCTTGGAGGCGTCGACCGGCAGATCGTAGGTGTACCACTCCGGCGCCTCCGCCAATTTCTCGACGGAGGTGATGTTCGTCTCCTCGGCGAGCTCCCGCAGAGCCGCCTGATAAGGTTCTTCCCCAGGGTCGATCCCGCCCTGCGGCATCTGCCAGAGGTGTGAGCTGCCAATCGCGTCGGAAACCCGCTTCGGCTTGCGTCGGCCGACGAAGACGAGCCCTTCCGCATTCAACAGCATGATGCCGACGCAAGGGCGATAGTTGATGGTGTCGGGTGGCTGGCTCGTGCTCATCGCGTCGTTGCTGTCGTGACGGGTCGCCCGGCGAGAGCACTCAGAGCGACAAGGGTGATACCACGGCCCCCGAGGTCTCCCGCGAACTTCGCGATGACGCCGAGATGGTCGGGAAGCCCGCTCGCCATTCCAATCGCCGATCCTTTCGCCTTGGCAAGTGCGACGAGATCCTCGAGATTGGCACGCACCTTGTTCTCATCCGACGTGGCGTCGAGCACCACATCGGCCTTCAGGACGGAAACATCGAGCCCGGCTGCGAGCGACGTGGCGAGACTGCGTTTCGAGGTGGAGTCGTCGACGTAGAACAGGCCGCGAGCGCCGACCCCCCTGAGAATAGCTGTCATGGCCGGGGCGTTGGCGGTCACCGGCGCGCCGAGGAGGTTGGCGACACCGGCGTAGCCGGAGAACTGGCCGGTCAGCCATCGCATGTCGTCTTCGAAGGCCGCCGCGGGCTCGCCGGGACGCAGCGTGTGCGGTCCAAGACCAGCGCCGCGGCCGTTCTCCATCGGCAGCTGCAACAGCACCTCGTGACCCTTTGCCTTCGCCGATGCGACCGAGACCGCCACCGTCGCCCCGTAGGGAACGAATGCGAGATCGACCGCCGCCGGCATGGTCTCCAGCGCCGTCCGCGTCGCGGTCGCGCTGAGGCCCATGCCCTCGACGAAGATGGCGATCCGCGGTGCTCCGTCGCGCGCGAGCGGCGTGCTGGGTTGCGTCTCGCCGGAAGGCGAGATCTTACCAGGGTGGCGAGCCCCGTCCAAAGCGCGGCTGACATCGATGATCAACGGCCCCTGAGCATCGACGTTGGCCGGGGCGCCGCCGGTCACCCCCGGTGCCGCTCGCACGACCTTGACCCCGTTCTCCATCGTGGCGCCGGTCGACGATGGATCAAGCCTGCGGGCCGGTGGGGCCACAGATCCAACCGTTGTCTGATCCCTCGAGAGGGTTGCGGGCGCTTGCGCCGTCGGCGCTTTCTCGACGATCGGCGGCGGTATGGCGGCGACGACGAACGCCCCGTGCCTTCCACCGTCCACGTTCACGAGATAGACGGCCAATGCGAAGAGGCCGATCGCAATCGCTGCGGCACAGCCCATCCAAACGCGCCGTAGCCTTGGCTTGGGCGGCGGATCCATGCCGAGCGGCGCGTTAAGGTCCATCGGGTCGATCCTTGTATGCCGCCCGGTCGTGCTCCGTCGAATCCCGCGTCAGTCCAGGGTACGTCATCGAATCGGAAGACTAGTGCCCACATCATTAACACCGCGACGAAGCATTGGGATACGGCTGCGCCTTCGCCAACAAACACTCCGCCAGGTCGCCGCCTCGAGCTACGAGTCCGCCTCTACTTGCCAGGCATGACAGCGGCGGGGGGCGCCTTGCTGGGTACGCCGCCGGTCGTCGGCGCGGCGGGAGCAGGGGCGCCGGGCGGCACCGTCGTCGCCAGCGGGCCCGACGGCATCGGCGCCTTCGGCACGGCGGCGTTGGCTGTGTACTTGATGCCGCGCAGGAGGTCCTCGGCAGCGATCAACTGGTTGTCCTTGGTCGGATCAGGGGCGACATAGGCGCTGGAGCCGTGCTCCTCGGAGCCGTCCTGGGTGAGATGCCCCTTCAGCGACGCCTCGCCCTTGGTCTCGTCCTTGCCCTTGATGTCGGCGGGCACTTCCTCGTTCACCGGCACGTCCGGCTCGATGCCTTTGGCCTGGATCGAGCGGCCCGACGGCGTGTAGTATCGCGCCGTGGTGAGGCGGATCGCGCCATTGTTCTGGCCGAGCGGGATAATCGTCTGCACCGAGCCCTTGCCGAATGAGCGGGTGCCCATGATCGTGCCCCGCTTGTGGTCTTGTAGCGCGCCGGCGACGATCTCGGACGCGGAGGCCGAACCACCGTTGATGAGGACGACAAGCGGACGACCCTTCGAGATATCGCCGGGACGCGCGTTGTAGCGCTGCGTTTCGTCGGCGTTGCGACCGCGCGTCGAGACGATCTCGCCTTTGTCGATGAAGGCGTTCGAAACCGCGATCGACTGGTCGAGAAGGCCACCGGGATTGTTGCGCAGGTCGAGGATGTAGCCCTTGAACTTGTCGCCGGGAATGTCCTTGTTGAACTTGTCGATCGCTTCCTTCACCCCGTCGTAGGTCTGCTCGTTGAATTGGGTGATGCGGATGTAGCCGATGTCGTCGCCTTCGATCTTGTTGCGAACCGACTTGATCGTGATCACCGCGCGGGTCAGCTTGATGTCTTGCGGATCCTTGTTCTTTCCGCGCAGGATTTTAAGGGTGACGGAGGTGTTGACCGCACCGCGCATCTTGTCGACGGCCTGGTTCAAGGTCATGCCGGAAACGGCATCTCCATCGATGGCGGAGATGATGTCGCCCGACTTGATGCCGGCCTTCGAGGCCGGCGTATCGTCGATCGGGGTCACCACTTTGATCTGGTCGCTGTCCTGCGTGACCTCGATGCCGAGGCCGCCGAACTCGCCGTGCGTCTGCACCTGCATATCGCGGAAGCTTTTGGCGTCCATGTATGAGGAATGCGGGTCGAGCGAGGTGAGCATGCCGTTGATCGCGGCCTCGACGAGCTTCTGGTCCTCGGGCTTCTCGACATAGTCCGTGCGGATTTTCTCGAACACGTCGCCGAACAGATTGAGGCTGCGATAGGTGTCTGAGGCAGCGGCATTGGCGCCCGGCAGAAGATGCGACTGCGCGCCGAGCGTGAGGCCCGTCCCGACGACCGCACCAAGCAACACCAGCGAGACTTTGCGCATTATCCGCGAACCTTTTGAAGCTCCGGCTTCGCCCACCATGGGCCCGGATCAATTGTCGTCCCATCCTTGCGGAATTCCACATAAAGGACAGGCCGCGCGGCGCCAAGGGCGATGGCGGCGGCGGTTTTCGTCGAGCCGTCGCCCATCACGGCGACCGGTTCGCCGGCCAGCACGAACTGTCCCAAACTTACGTTGATCCGAACCATGCCGGCAAGAACTATATAGTACCCACCTCCGGCGTTCAGGATCAACAACTGTCCGAAGCTTCGGTAGGGGCCGGCATAGGCGATCCAGCCATCCGCCGGCGAAGCGACCATCGATCCGGCCTTTGTCTCGAGCAGTAGTCCCTTCTCGCTGCCACCGAGCCCGTCGTTCTCGCCGAACCGCCTCAGCGTGGAGCCGTTCACCGGCAGCGGCAAAAGACCTTTGGTCGCGCTGAAGGCAACCGCCGGCGCCAATCGCGCGGGATCCTTGAAGGGCGCGGGGTTGATCGCGGCGCCATTAGGCACCAGAGCCGCGAGCTTCTCGTCCGACTGGCGCGCCGCTTCGGCGGCCTTGGCTGAGGCGGAATTGTCGCGCTCCATGCCGGCGATCAACTCTCTGAGAGAGCCGGCCTTCCCGGCGAGTTGCTTCGCCATGTCGCGCTCCCGGTCGAGGTCGGCGGTCGCCTGGCCGACTGCGGCTTGCCGCGCTTCGATCAGGGCGGCGAGGCGGCTTCGCTCACCGGCTAGCGAGGCGAGGTCGATATCGAGCGCGCGGCGCCCGGTCGCGATCGCAGCCCGCGTGCGGCTGAGCTCGGCGAGATCGGCGATGAGCGTGTCGATCTTGGCCCGCATGCCAGGCACGACCGCGCCCAGCAACATCGAGGTGCGGATTGCCTTGAGCACGTCGTCCGGCTCGACGAGCAGGGCCGGTGGAGGGCGCCGGTCCATTCGCTGCAACGCCGCCAGCACTTCCGCGACGAGGGCTCGGCGGTTCTCGAGCGAGCCGCGCATCGCCGCCTCCCGTGCCGCAAGCTTGTCGAGCCGCGCCTGAGCGTCGGCGATCTTGCCGTCGTCGTCGCTGACCTTCCCGGTGGTCGCAATCAGCTCTACCTCGAAGCGCGCACGATCGGTCTGATAGGTCGCGATCTCGTTGGCGAGCGTCCGCCGCCGCGCCTCGGACGCGTCGATGTCGTTCTGCAATCCCCGCAGTTTCGCCTGCGGATCAGCCGGGGTCGCCGCGCGGGCACCTGTGCCGGCAGGATCCGGCTTCTGCGCGGCCGGCGCATCAGCGGTCGGCACCGTCTGGCCGAGCGCGACCGGCGTCACGGCAAAGGATAGCGCCAAGCCGGGCCAAGCCCAATTCCTGCCAAGCCGCATCGACTCCTCCGCCGCGCGAGAACGAAACGGCGCGAACATGTCCTAATCACGGCACCTTGCGCGGTGCTGGCGCCTTGCGGGCGCTGGCCGGCCGGGGCCCCTCAAACGTCGGTGCGGCGCAGCAGGGCGTCGAGAGCGCCGATGCGGAACCAGCGGTAGCCGTAAGGCTCCATCAGGATTTTGTGCTTGCCCGCCTCGTCGGCGGGGCTGTGGTCCTGCGATAGCAGGTTGACGAGGAGGTCCGTCGTCCCCGCCTCGGCATTCGGATCGATCGCGATCTCGCGCGGCGCGTCGTCGAGATTGTGGATGAACAGTACCGAATTGTTGCGCCAGTCGTAGCGTATCGCGAACACGCTCGGCGCGCCCGCATCGACGATCGCGAAGTCGCCCCAGGCGATCTCCGGCACCTCCTTGCGCATGCGCACGACGCGCTCCATCCAGTTGAGGAAGGAATCGGGGTCGCGGCGCTGGTCGGCGACGTTGATGTGGCGGAAGCTGTAGGCGCCTTCGTCGATCATTTTCGCCGCGGGCGTCCCGGCGGTGAAGCCGCCGTGCTCTTCGCTGGTCCACTGCATCGGCGTGCGAGCGCAATTGCGCTCCGGCAGCGAGAGATCGTCGCCCATCGCGATCTCGTCGCCGTAGCGCAGCACCGGCGTGCCGGGCAGCGTCAGCATCAGGCTGTAGGCCAGCTCGAGACGCTTGCGGTCGCCGTTCAGCATCGGCGCCAGCCGGCGCCGGATGCCGCGCCCGTAGAGTTGCATCGTGCGGTCGGGCGCGAAGGCGGCGAACACCGCCTGGCGCTGCTTGTCGGAGAGCCGGCCGAGATCGAGTTCGTCGTGGTTGCGCAGGAAACAGCCCCATTGGGCGGTCGCCGGCCGCGGCCGCGTCGCTCGGAGCGACTTGGCGAGAGGCAGGCTGTCGCCGCTCGCCAGCGCGTAGAAGAGGTGCTGGTTGACCGGAAAGTTGAACATCATCTGGAGGCGCTCGCCCGAGCTGCCGAAATAGTTCATATCGGTGTTCGGCAGCACGTTGGCCTCGCCGAGGATGATGGCGTCGCCGGCACGCCACTGCAGGAACTCGCGGAAGAGCCTCAGCATGTCGAACTGCGGTTTCGGCGCGGTCACGTCCGCGCCCTTCTCGGCGATGACGAAAGGGACCGCGTCCATGCGGAAGCCGGCGACTCCGAGCTGCAGCCAAAACCCCATGATCTTCAGGATCTCCGCCTGGACCAGAGGGTGCGCGGTGTTGAGATCCGGCTGGAACTCGTAGAAGCGGTGGAAATAGAACGCTTTGGCTTGCGGGTCGCGCGTCCAGGTCGACTTCTGGACGCCGGGGAAGACGACGCCGGCCTCGGCGTCCTTGGGCCTCGTCTTGGACCAGACGTACCAGTCCCGGTAGGGCGAATGGGGGGCCGAGCGGGCCGACTGGAACCAGGGGTGCTGGTCGGAGGTGTGGTTGATCACGAGGTCGATCAGCACCCGCAGCCCGCGCTGCCGGCAGGCGTGGGTGAACTCCACGAAATCGCCGAGCGTGCCGTACTTCGGATCGACGTTATAGTAGTCGGATATGTCGTAGCCGTCGTCGCGACCGGGCGAGGTCTGGAACGGCATCAGCCAGATCGCCGTGGCACCCAGCCCCCCGATATAGTCGAGCCGGCGCATCAGTCCCTTGAAGTCGCCGACGCCGTCGCCCGTCGCGTCGAGGAAGGTCCCGACGTGAAGGCAGTAGACGACCGCGTTCTTGTACCAAAGATCGTTGATCACGGCGGCGTGTTCCGGCTGCGGGCTTGACATCGATGCCCGACGCAAGCTCCCCAGTCCATTCGCCAGGGAGTGGAAAATGCAGCAGTCGATGCGCTGGTGGCAGCGCGCCGTCATCTACCAGGTCTATCCGCGCTCCTACCAGGATACGAACGGCGACGGCGTCGGCGACCTGCGCGGGATCGAGCGGCGGCTCGACCATCTCGCGTCGCTCGGCATCGACACCCTTTGGGTGTCGCCGTTCTATCCCTCGCCGATGGCCGACTTCGGCTACGACGTCGCCGACTATGTCGATGTCGATCCGATGTTCGGGACGCTGCATGACTTCGACGCTCTGATCGCGGCCGTTCACGCTCGCGGCATGAAGCTGATCCTCGACTACGTGCCGAACCACTCGTCGGACCGCCACCCCTGGTTCGTCGCCAGCCGCTCGTCGCGCGGCGATCCCAAACGCGACTGGTACATCTGGCGCGATCCGGCCGCCGAGGGAGGACCACCCAACAACTGGATGAGCCATTTCGGCGGCGGCGCCTGGGCCTTCGATGCCGCCACGGGCCAGTACTACCTGCACTCCTTCCTCAAGGAGCAGCCGGATCTCAACTGGCGCAATCCGCGGGTCAAGGCGGCGATGTTCGACGTCCTTCGCTTCTGGCTGAAGCGCGGCGTCGACGGCTTCCGCGTCGACGTGATCTGGTGCCTGATCAAAGATGCAAAGCTGCGCGACAATCCGCCGAACCCGGACTATCGCCCGGGTCAGGACACGCGTCAGTCCCTGTTTTCGGTGTACGACGGCGATCAGCCCGAAGTGCACCAGGTGATCGCCGAGATGCGCGCTGTTCTCGACGAATTCGGCGATAGGCTCCTCATCGGCGAGATCTACCTGCCGCTCGAGAAGCTCATGGCCTACTACGGTCGCGACGGGCGCGGCGCGCAGATGCCTTACAACTTCCTGCTCGTCAAGGCGCCGTGGGACGCGGACTCGATCGCCGGGATCGTGCGGCGCTACGAGGCGGCGCTGCCGCCCGGCGCCTGGCCGAACTGGGTGCTGTCGAACCACGATCAGTCGCGCCTCGCGACCCGGATCGGGCGCGCGCAGGCCCGCGTCGCGGCGATGCTGCTGCTCACCTTGCGAGGCACTCCCACGATCTACTATGGCGAGGAAATCGGCATGTCGGATGTGCCGATCCCGGCCGGGGAGGTGCGCGATCCGGCGGAACGGCGCCAGCCCGGCATCGGCATGGGCCGCGACCCGGAGCGCACGCCGATGCCGTGGGATGCCTCGGCGCTGGCCGGCTTCACCACCGGCCGCCCTTGGCTGCCGCTTGGCGACGACCACGAGACGGCGAACGTTGCCGCCGAGGCCGCCGATCCCCGCTCGATGCTGTCGCTTTACAAGGCCCTGCTGACGCTTCGCCACACCCACCCCGCCATCGTCGAGGGTGCCTTGCGCGAAGTCGCCGCCGATGGCCCGGTGCTGCGCTACGAGCGCGGCACCGGCGGCCGCAGGCTCGCCGTGATCCTCAACTTCGGCGCCAGCGAGCAGCCGTTGCGGACCGCGCCGGGCCTCGTCCTGCTCTCGACGCATCTCGATCGCGCCGGCGATCGCCCCTCCGCCGGCGCCACGCTGCGCTCAGACGAGGGCGTTGTCATCGCGCTCGACTAGAGAAGAGACCTGGGCCGTGCGCCGCTATGAGAGCTTGCTGAACTTCTGGATGTTGAGGTTGCCCTCGACGAGATCCGGCAGCTTGGCGACGGCGTCCACCATGTGCGGCGTCTGAAAATGCGCGTCGAGCGCGGCCTGCGACTCCCAGGTTTCGTACATCATGAAAAGCGCGGCATCGTCGTTGGAGCGGTGAGCATCGTAGCTGATGCAGCCCTTCTCGGCCCGGGTCGGAGCGAGCAGCGCCTTCAAGACCTTGTCGAGCGCGTCGCCTTTGCCGGGCTTGGCGGGAATGAGCACGAGAATGGTGAGCATGATGGGATCTCCCGAGGGACGTTTCCGCGAGAGGCTGTCGCATCTTTTCGCCGATCGGGCGATAGCCCATTGGGCGAGCTTGACCAAGCGACAGGCGCGTCCGCTCGTCAGGCTCGATGATAGGGATGGCCGCCGAGGATGGTCACGGCGCGATAGATCTGCTCGCTCGCCATGATGCGCACGAGCTGATGCGGCCAAGTCATTGTCCCGAAGGCGATCACCCGGGCGGCACGCTGGCGAACCTGCGCATCGAGCCCGTCGGGACCGCCGATTACAAGCGAGAGCGACGCCGCGCCTTCGTCGCGCGCGGTGCCGACATGGGCGGCGAAGCCAACGCTGTCGAGCGGCTGGCCAGCCTCGTCGAAGGCGATCATCCGACCGGCGCCGGCCCAAGTGAGGATCGCTCTCGCTTCCTCCGCCTTGCGGTCCTCGGGGCGGCGCGCTCGGCTTTCCTCGAGCTCGTGGAGGTCGATCGTGAGCCCGACCGACCGACCGGCCGCCTTGGCACGTTCGAGGTATCGGAACGCGAGGTCGCGCTCGGCGCTTGCCTTCAGCCGGCCGACGCACATCAGCGTCACACGCATCGCCGTGCGCTCCGGCCGCTTCGGGCCGCCGGGCGCGCCGTTTCAGGTCGGTTTGGCGTCCACCAAGCGGTCGTCCGGACCGACCTTGCAGATGAGCGCGGCCTGCCGGACCTCGAGATAATCAGGACGGTCGTAGATGATCCGGAAGAAGACCTGCTGGACGCGGTCGCCATCCTTCCTGGTTTCCGGGCCTGCGGCGGCGGCCTGCACGGAATAGGCGCCGATGCCCTTGGCCTGAGGCTCGATGACAGCGCGGCATGCCTCCACCACACGCCCGCGCCGCGCATAGGCCACGACCGGCTTCTCGAGGTTGGCCACGGCAATTGGCGTCCCTTTGACTTTCCCGAACTTCTCGTTCGGCACGACGATTGTGCTTTCGCCTTGGGCGATCGACGCAGTCGAAGCGGGCGTGAGCTGCCATGGCATCGGCGAGGGCTGAGGCACGGCGATGGCCTCGACGGGCGGCGGAGGCGATTGGCGCTCCGACAAGCCCGTGAAGCCATCATCCATGACGCAGCCGGCCAACATCGCGCTCAACGCCGACACTGAAAGAACCACCGTTATACGCATCGCTACACTCCACCTGAAATCTCCGGCAAAAACCTCGGAGGTATGAAAAGGCCTTAGAAGCGCGGATAAAACAAAATACTTCGCAGGTTTCATCGCTTTCAATCGAACGTTGCAAGGATGCTACAGCCGGCCACAATCTTTACGACGAAGGTCGTAGGGTCCAGGCTCAGTTTCAGCAGACGTTTCTAAAGCGCTGCCACAGGACTTAATCGCACCATTATTAGATGGTCCGACTTCCGCTCAGGTTGACTAACGCTCCTCGCATCAACGCTCTGGGGGTGCCTCGTGACATATGTTCTTCCCACCTGTGCCGCCCCGGCGATGAAGCCCGGTCCCGCGAAGTCCCGCCGGCTTCAGATCAGCCGCGACCTCGGTCTCGATTATGCGGGCGCTCCCGACGACGAGGGTCTGCTCCACAATCTGCGAAATATACTTGCCGCGAATCAGCATTTCGGAGCGGATCCACGGCTCGTTCGCTCAATTTGCGCGCATTTCGGCATCCACGCCCATTTCGGCATGCCACTCTTGCTGGACGAGACGAACGCCATGCCCGCGGGGCGCGTCTTGCGCCCTGTGCGCAGGCCATCGGGCCTGATCGTGCCCGGCTCGATCGACACGATGGTCCGCTCGCTTGAGGTGCCCCGGCGACCGATCATCGTGCGAGGCGCGTCGACACCGCCGGTTCCGAGCTCCTCCCCGGCTCCCGCGAGCCTCGAAGTAACGCCGATCCTTGCCAATCCGGCGATGAGAAGCGAGGCGCCGACTTTGACCGTTCATGCCGACGTGGCGCAGAGAGTGCCGGCCATGGCGTCTGCGCCTCGCAAGCGGCAGCGGACGTTCGCGCGCGCTGCCGCGCTGGCCGCCGTCCTCGTGCTGTCGGCGCTCGGCATCGCCCGCGGCCCCCGGCTTGAAAGCAATGGGATAGTCGGCAGGGCGAACCCATCGCCGGAGCCCTCCGAGGCTCGCGCCGTATCGTGGGAGACTGCCAGGGGCGGCAGGAGCGGGTTCCAGCGCATCTTGTATCCCGAGGCTGGTGCCCTACCGTGGGAGCCCGCTCCGGTGCCGACCTCGCATCTTGTGGCGCAGAGACGGTCCGCGGATCGGCGTTCGTCGACGCAGACATTCGGCGCCGCTCCGGCTTCCGAAGGCCAAGTCGCCGACGCGCTTATCGTGGCGACGGCTGCCCCGACCGCGGTTCAGGTGGCGACCGTCGACGCGGACGAGCGTGCACCAGCGCCAGCCACGGAAGATTCGGCTCCCGTCGCTCAGCCCGCGCCAGCCGCGGCCCCACCGGCCAATTCTGAGGTGGCACGTTCAGCATCCGAAACCAGCCGCCCCGCGAGTCGCGAGAGCGTCGCGACAGCGACGCCGGCCAAGCCAAGCGCGCCACGCGTCAAGGCAATCGCCTCCAAGCGAAAGGCGAGCCGGAAGCCCGTACGCAGAACGATCGTCGCGACGCGAACCGAGGCACCGGCACTCAGCCTACCGGATGCTCTGAAGCCGCAATAGCACGCCGGCGCCGCGAGCGGCGGCCGACGCGCTTGGCTAGACCGGCCGCGGCCGGTCCGAGCCCCACATCTTCTCGAGATTGTAGAATTGCCGCACCTCGGGGCGGAACACGTGGACGATCACGTCGCCGGCGTCGATCAGCACCCAGTCGCTGGCGAGGAGACCCTCGATCCGCGGCGCACCCTTGCCGGCCCCCTTGATCGCGCGAAGGACGCGATCGGCGATCGAACTGACGTGGACGTTGGAGCGCCCCGTCGTGACGATCATCGCGTCGGCGATGGAGGTCTTTCCGTGCAGGTCGATGAGGGTGGTGTCCTCGGCTTTCGCATCGTCGAGACAACCCATCACGATTTGCACAAGCGATCCGTCTCCGAGCTCTGGACCCGTCGGCGGCAGAGGCGGCACGGTGGCCGCCTCGCGTGAAACCATGTTGATCAGTGCGTCTTTCCTCGCGTGCGGGCCGATCGAAAGATCGGCGCCTTCGTGCAAGATGGCCCAAGCCAAAGCCGTTTTCAATCTGCCGGAAAGCCGAGGCTTGCGGAGTGCGCCTCGATTTCGCTCGACCGTTGCCGATGAGCCAAATTTTACCTCGAGGTGCGGCATCGCCTTTTACGTAAGGTAGCCGACGAGGGACGGGCGCGGCGCGGGCGCGACTGTTAAGGTGCCGCGCCCTTGATGTGGCGCGGAAGTTGAACGGCTGATGCGGGAGACGCGCTTGGCTTGGCTCGAACAGGGGACGGAGATCGTCGTGCTGAACATTGACGTCGAGACCACCAAGCCGGAGACGAACGTTGGCAGCGTCGCGCCGAGCGACGGCGAGGACCTGCGCGAGCTGATTGTCGCCAAGCTGATCTACGCCGTCGGCAAGGACACCAAGACTGCCAGCCAGCGCGACTGGTTCGTGGCTCTTGCGCTCGCCGTTCGCGACCGCATCGTCGACCGCTGGATGAGCGCGACGCGGCGCAGCCACCAGGCCGGCGGCAAGCAGGTGTACTACCTCTCCGTCGAGTTCCTGATCGGCCGGCTGCTGATGGATGGGCTTACCAACCTCGGCCTCACCGAGCCGGCGCGCGACGCGCTCGCGGCGCTCGGCGTCGATCTCGCCGACTTGCGGGCGGAGGAGCCCGACGCCGCGCTCGGCAACGGCGGCCTCGGCCGGCTCGCCGCCTGCTTCATGGAATCGATGGCCTCGGTCGGACTGCCGGCCTACGGCTACGGCATTCGCTACGAGCACGGCCTGTTCCGCCAGATGATCACGGACGGCTGGCAGCAGGAGGCGCCGGAGGACTGGCTCGCCCACGGCAATCCCTGGGAGTTCGAGCGGCCGGAGGTGGTCTACCCCGTGCAGTTCGGCGGCTTCGTCGAGCAGGTCGGCGGCGACAGCGAAGCGATGCCGTTGAAAAACATCTGGCATCCGCGCGAGACCGTGCTCGCCGTCGCCTACGACACCCCGATCATCGGGTGGCAGGGGCGCCACGCCAATACCCTTCGCCTGTGGTCGGCGCGCGCCGTCGATCCGATCGAGTTGCATGCCTTTAACCGCGGCGACCATGTGGGCTCCTTCACCGCCCGCGCCCAGGCCGAGAGCATTTCCCGCGTGCTCTATCCGTCGGACGAATCGCCGGCGGGTCAGGCCTTGCGGCTGCGCCAGGAGTATTTCTTTACCTCGGCGTCGCTGCAAGATCTCGTCCGTCGCCACCTGTCGATGCACAAGTCACTGAAGAATCTCGCCGACTGCGCGGCAATTCATATGAACGATACGCACCCGGCGATCGCCGTGGCCGAGCTTATGCGCCTGCTCGTCGACGAGCAGGGGATGGCGTGGAACGAGGCCTGGACAATCACCACGTCGACCCTGAACTACACCAACCATACGCTGCTGCCGGAGGCGCTCGAGGCCTGGCCGCTCGGACTCATGAACGACCTGCTGCCACGCCACATGCAGATCATCTTCCTCATCAACCACAAGCACCTCAAGCGGGTGCCGGAGGCAATGCGCGACGAGGCCCACCTCGCCGCCGTTTCGCTGATCGAGGAAGGTGACCAGAAGCGCGTGCGCATGGGCCATCTCGCCTTTATCGGCTCGCGTCGCGTCAACGGCGTCTCGGCGCTGCACACCGACCTCATGAAGAAGACGATCTTCGCCGATCTCGAGGCGATCTATCCCGACCGGATCGTCAACAAGACCAATGGCATCACCTTCCGGCGCTGGCTGATGGAGGCCAACCCCGAACTGACCTCGCTCATCGTCGACAAGATCGGCCGCAAGGTGCTCGACGACCCGATGTATCTGAAGGAGCTCGAAAACTTCGCCGATGACGCCTCCTTCAATGAGCGAATGAAGACGGTGCGCCGCCGCAAGAAGGAGGCGCTCGCCGAGGTGATCGACGAGCGGCTCGGCGTCACCGTCTCGACGGACGCGCTGTTCGACGTGCAGATCAAGCGCATCCACGAGTACAAGCGCCAGCTCCTCAACATTCTGTCGATCGCCGCGCTCTACCTTGAGCTGAAGGCCAATCCGAACGCCCCCGCCGTACCGCGGGTCAAGATCTTCGCCGGCAAGGCGGCAGCGAGTTACGCCCGGGCTAAGCTCATCATCAAGCTCGCCAACGATGTCGCCAAGGTCGTCAACAACGATCCCGAGATCGGCGACAAGCTGAAGGTCGCTTTCCTGCCGAACTACAATGTCAGCCTGGCCGAGGTGATCATCCCCGCCGCCGATCTGTCCGAGCAGATCTCGACCGCCGGGATGGAGGCGTCGGGCACCGGCAACATGAAGATGGCGCTGAACGGCGCGCTCACCATCGGGACGATGGACGGCGCCAACATCGAGATTTCGGAGGCGGTCGGCCTCGACAACATCTTCATTTTCGGGATGACCACGCCCGAGGTGGCACAAAAGCGCCACGAGGGGTTCCGCGGCCGCGATGCCATGGCCAGTTCACCGCGGATGGAGACGCTCTTCGACGCGATTTACGACGGCATGTTCTCGCCAGACGATCGCGGCCGCTATCAGTCGCTCATCGATGTGGTGCTCGGCTATGACACCTTCATGGTCGCCGCGGACTTCGAGGCTTACTGGGCGCGCCAGCGCGATGTGGACGCACTTTGGTGCGAGCCGCAACGCTGGGCCAGGGCGCGGGTGAAGAACATCGCCTCGATGGGCTGGTTCTCGTCCGACCGCACCATCCGCGAGTATGCCGAGGAGATCTGGCGGGCACCGACCCTGTAGCGCGACCCATGGCGCCCGCTCGCATGCGCGCGGCGGGCAATGGAAAAACCCGCCGATGAACGCGGGTGGAATGGCGTCAGTCCCAAGGAAAAGCAGGAGGGCGCTAGAGATGCCCTTCGGGCTTGTTGTCTTCGGTCTCCTTGGCGGCGGCTTCCGCCGCGCGGGCCTGGGCCTGCATCTTCTTGACCTGCTCGGCCGTCAGAACGTTGCCGTCCTTGTCAAGCCACTCGACATCGCCGTCGTTCCAGCCGAAACGGGCTTGGCTCGCTTCCCATTGCTCTTTGGTGTAACCCTTGGCCCGGAGACCTGCGTCTTCGTACTTCACGCCTTCGCGTTATCACCTTTCTACTTGGCCCGCAAGACAGGCTCGACTTTGTTACAGCGCATGTGCATGGACGCTGGGACGGGGCAGCGCGAAAGGATCGGGATGACGAGATCCTTCAAGGTCATCGGCGGCGCCGTGCTGGTGCCGCTCCTTCTCGTTCTCGGACTCTTCGCTTATCGCAAGCTGATGCTGTTCGGTGACCGCACCGCCGAAGGCTACGAACTGCTCACCGCCATGCCGGGAGCGACAGGGTTCGAGCCGACGATTCTGCCGTCGGGTCCCGTGCTGGAGAACCAGTCGACCGGCGATCTCGCCGTCAACTTCGGCTACAAGGTCGGCACCACCGCCTACTCCTTTTCGCTGGCTCTGAGCTTCCCGGATAAGGACGAGCACGGCAAGGCCAAGGTCATCGCGAGGCATGCGACGCAAAGCGCCTCCGTCGATGCTACCGCGGTGCGGCGTTGGGACGAGCCGCGGAAAGCCTATGCCGTCGCGCTGATCGACGACTTCGGTTCGCCGCCAGGCGTCCCGTCGCTCTGCATCAAGGCGGTGATCGGCCCGAGCGAGACGCGCTTCGATTTGAAGGACGGCTCCATCTGCATCGCCCAGCGCGACCGCGCCGGGCATTGCCATCCCGAAACTCTCGCTTGCGGGTTGATGCGCCAGTAGCGCGCGTTTGGCCACGGCCGCAGCGCATTCATTCGTCATTCACGCTGACTCCTTTCAGCCGTAGGATTTGTGGCGGTTCCGTGGGCGCGTTTACCAATGCGATCTGCCGGTTCACGGAGCGCCTTCGGTTCCGCGCCTCGCGGGACGGATATTTTTGCCGCTCCCAGCGCCTCCGGCGCGGTTAACGCCGTTGCCTCGAATCCGAAGGAATTTCTTCCGCCTACATCAGAAGGCGCTCGGCAGATTGAACCCATCAACGTGGGGGTTCGATCGTGCCTATCACCAAAGCCGTCCTTGTCCTTGCCGTGACCGCCTGTATTTCAGCCGCGGGACAGGCGGCCCAGGCGCAGCAATCGTTCGCGACGTACGCGGCGGTGGGCGAGGTCACGCGAACCCCTTACGGCTGGGCAGACCTCTGCGGGCGGCAGCCGCAGGAATGCGACGTGCAGCCGCTCGCGCCGGTCGACCTGCACCTCAACCATGCGACGATGCAGATCCTCCGTCGCGTGAACGCCGTCGTGAACGCCGAGATCGAGCCGATCAGCAATCTCGACCACTGGGGCACGATGCTCGACCACTGGGACTACCCCGCGGATGGCAAGGGCGACTGTAAGATCTACGCTTTGTGGAAGCGCAAGAAGCTCATCGATCTCGGCTTTCCGCGGCAGGCGTTGCTGATGACGATCGTCCGCGACCTCGATGGCAACGGCCACACCATTCTGACCGTTAAGACCGATCATGGCGATCTCACCCTCGATAACATGGTCGGCGAGATCCGCCCCTGGAACGCGACCGGCTACAATTTCATCAAACGGCAATCGCAGGAAGATCCCAACGTGTGGGTCTCCATCGGTCCCAGCGGCGACCGCGAGGTCGCGGGGCTCGCCAAGGCCGATCGGAGAATTAACTAAGCCTTAACCATTCCATTGACGGCCGGAACGCCAGGACCGACACTGAGATTGCCGGACGTGGGGGCGTGTGATGCGGAAGTGGATCGGCCGGCTCTTTGTGTTCGCGCTCGCCGCTGGCTTGGCCTCGGTAGCCCAGGCGGCTAGTCACGCCCACCCGCACAAGCGTGTCGCCGGCATTCAGGAGCATACGGACACGCTGCAAGCGGCGGCGGTCCATGCCGCGCCCATCGGCGACGTCACCCGTGTGCCCTACGGCTGGGCGGATTTCTGCACCCGTCGTCTGGAAGAGTGCCGCGTCGATATCGCCGAACCGATCGACGTCGTGATGTCGCGCCGCGTGATGAAGACGCTCGAGGCGACCAACCGGCAGGTCAACGCCGAGATCGAGCCGGTCAGCAACGTCGAGCATTGGGGCACGCTGCTCGACCACTGGGACTATCCGACCGACGGCAAGGGCGACTGCAAGATCTACGCGCTGTGGAAGCGCAAGAAGCTGCTCGACCTCGGCTTCCCGCGCCAGGCGTTACTGATGACGATCGTCCGCGACCTCGATGGCAACGGCCACACAATCCTCACGGTGAAGTCCGACCGCGGCGACTACATCCTCGACAACATGGTGGGCGAGATCAAGCTGTGGGACGAGACGGGCTACAAATTCGTCAAGCGCCAGTCCCAGGAAGACCCTAACGTTTGGGTGTCGATCGGCCCCGCCACTATGCCTGTGACGACCGCCGGGGTGAACTGATCGACGCCGGTCATTCCGCGTTGCGGGCCATGAAGGTCGCCGCCGTGCCGGCGTCCTTGTCGACGAAAATGATGTCCTTGGACGCGCGGCGCGGCGTATCGATCGCGAGCACGGTGAGCGGCTCCTCGAGGATCTTCGGAATGCAATGCGCCGTCTTGCGCTCGAACACGAGCAGCTGGCCGGGTCCGAACGCCGCCTCGTCCGACGCATCGCCCATCCAGAAATGGCCGCGGCCCGACAGCACGTAGAGGAACTCGTCGCAGGTCTCGTGGTAGTGCGCCGGCACCGGCCGGTAGACGCGGAAGATTCGGCAGCTCGCCGCTTCGCGGTCGGCGAGATAGATGTCGGCGAGCATCGTCCGCGCTGTCTCCGGCAAGGTCGCCGCCAGTGCCATGACGTCGAAGCGACCCTTGTTCTGCGGTGCGTCCGGCTTCGCCTCGGCCATTTTTCGTTTCTCCTCGATCGTGGCGTCCGTGTGCCGCCAACATAGCGCCTTGCTGGCTGCCGACCACCGTTCGTCTTGTTCTCCATGAAGGTCACGGCCGTGAACGTCATGGTCATCGGGAGGCGGCTCAAGGCCCGGCGCAACGCAGTGTTTCTGAGCGCGGTGAGCGACGCGCCCCGCGCTCCGTCCGTCGCAAGGCGCTGCTCGCCGGCTCACCCGGCCATCCCACGTGACCGTCGAAGTGCATCGCCGCGCGCGGGCACGCCAAGGCTGCCTGATCTCGCTAGAGCAACGTCCGCTGTTGCGGACTTGCTCCGATCAGGAAAGCGTAGCGAGGACAGGCATATAAGCGTCGCGAAGCGACTCCGAATCACCGTCCGATGCTCTAGGCCTGCGCCGGTGCCAACGCGTCCGCATCCTGATCAAGCCGCGTCTCGTCCGGCGCACGGTTCGGCAGCATCGTCGACAGCACGGCGGCGACGGCCAGGTTGAGCAGCACCGCCGTCAGGCCGTTGTAGGCGGAGATGCCACCGGCGATCGCATGGACCGGAGTCCACCCGCCGGGTGCGGCGGAGAGGAGGGTGCCCGTCGCCATGCCCACCGCCCAGCCGGCCAGCAGGGCCCAGCCGGAGAACCGGCGCACGAAGAGGCCGAGCACCACGGTCGGGAACACCTGGACCATCCAGACGCCGCCGAGCAGCTGCAGATCGATCGCCAAGGCGGTCGGCATCGTGAGGATCACGATCAGGGCGCCGACCTTGACGATCAGGCTCATCAGCTTGGCGAGTTGCGCCTCGTGGCGCGGCGTCATCGCCGGGTCGACGAAAGGTTTCCACACGTTGCGGGTGAAGGTGCTTGCCGCGCCGATCGACATGATGGCGGCAGGCACGAGCGCGCCGATGGCGATGCCGGCGAAGGCGAAGCCGGCGAACCAGCCGGGGAACATCGCAAGGAACAGCTGCGGGACCGCCGCCTGCGGATCCTTGACGGCGATGCCGGCGGCAAGCGCCATGTAGCCCATCACCGCGATGAGGCCGAGCACCAGCGAATAGGCCGGCAGCATGTAGGCGTTGCGCCGGATCGTCGTGGCGGAGCGGGCGGCGAGCAGGCCGGTCATCGAGTGCGGGTACATGAAGAGCGCCATCGCCGAACCCAGCGCCAACGTGACGAACGGCGTCACCTGCGCCGCCTGAAGGGTCAGGCCCGCGGGCTTGTGGGTGATCGCCCCCTTCAGGGCCAGCGCGGCGCCGGCCTTGTCGAAGATCTGGCCGTAGCCGCCGAGCTTGAGCGGGACGACGATCACCGCCGCGATGACGAAGACGTAGATCATCACGTCCTTGACAAAGGCGATCAGCGCCGGCGCGCGCAGCCCCGACGTGTAGGTGTAGAGCGCCAGCACCACGAAGGCGATGGAGATCGCGACGTTGCTGTCGGCGAAGCCGAGCGCCTCGATCACTTTCTCCATGCCGACGAGCTGGAGCGCGATGTAGGGCATCGTCGCGACAATGCCGGTGACCGCGACGGCGAGCGCCAGCCAGCGATTGCCGTAGCGGCCGGCGACGTAGTCGGCGGCGGTGACGTAGCCCTTGCGCTGCGCGATGGTCCACAGCCGCGGAAAGGTGAGATAGAGCAGGGGGTAGATGAGGATCGTGTAGGGCACCGCGAAGAAGCCGAACGCGCCGCTTGCGTAGACTAGCGCCGGCACCGCGATGACGGTGTAGGCGGTGTAGAGATCGCCGCCGATCAGGAACCATGAAACCCAGGCGCCGAAGCGGCGGCCGCCGAGGCCCCATTCGGCGAGGTCGCCGAGATCGCCGCGCCGCCAACGCCCCGCGACGAAACCGATCACGCTGACGAGCGCGAAGGCGGCGACGAACACGACGGTCGCCGGCCAGTTCAGATGGACCTCGCGAACCGGCGGCATCTCAGACGTCGCCCGCGGCGAGGTCGATGCGGAAAGCGAGGTAGATGAACAGCGCCGATAGCGGCACCTGGATGAACATCGCGCAATAGAAGAACGGAATGCCGAAGAGGCGCGGATCGTCGAAGTTGTAGAGCGGCACCGCGAGCGCCGCCAGGCAAGGCACGGCGAGCAGGACGTATTTCATGGATCGGGCGTTCCTGGGATTGCGGGCAATACCGCGAGGTCACTGATCGGACAAGCTCGGCTTGGAAGAGCCGCGGCTGGCTGCGATGATCGCATCGCTCGGCCCGTGAGGGCACAATCGCGGGGCGCCGAACGCTTCAGCTCGACGCGCCAGCGGCCGCGCGTTGCGGGACGAGGCGGCTTGCCAAGCTTACCACGGCCGCCATCGCGACGTTGAGGCCGAGCGCGACGATGCCGATGTTGAGATCGGCCAGCCAGCCGGGCAGGCCTGGCGCGAGGGTGGCGATCTCCGTCTTCGTCACTGTCGTGGCGATGACAACGCCGACGCCGACGCATATGCCGGCGAAGGCGCCTTCCGCGGAGAACACCTGTCGCCGCGACAGGCTCGCGATCAGCGCCGGGAACAGCTGGGTGACCAGCGCGTAGCCCATCAGCAGCAGCGCGACGATCGTGTCTCCCCCGCTTATGGCGAAGTACAGGGCGACGGCAGCCACCACCGGCACGAACGCCTTGGCGGCGAGAGCCACCTCTTTGTCGCCGGCCGCGGGTCGTGCAAGCGGGTACATGTCGCGCGCGAGCGTCGTCGAGGCTGCCATCAGCATCATCGAGCCCGGGACCAGAGCCGTCAGCACGCCGGCCGCGCCGATGATCCCTATGACGACGGGCGGCAGCTCCGACAAAGCGACCTTGAACAGCGCGAGATCGATGTCCTTGCCGGTAAGCCCCGGCACGCGCAGAAGCGCGGCGAAGCCGACGAACAGCGCAAACAGGAGCAGCAGGCCGTAGATCGGCGCCACCACCGCGTTACGCCGCAGCGTCATCTCGTTCCGCGCCGTGTAGATCGAGCCGAAACTGTGCGGCCACATGAAGAAGCCGCAGGCGGTGAGCGCCACCGTCGATTCGAACCAGGCCATGCTTTTCCCACGTGCCGGGAAGGCGAGGAAGTTGGCATGCGCGTGATCGACGGCGGCGAACATCGGCCCAATGCCGCCGGCGATGTGCAGCGGCAGGTAGATCCCGAGGAACGCGATCACCATGAGGATGAGGACGTCCTTGATCAGCGCGATCGACGCCGGGCCATGGATGCCGGACACGGCCACGTAGAGCGCCATCACGATGGCACCGAGCCAGGCGCCGAGCGTCGGCGAGACGGCGCCGTAGCTCGCCGTCGTCATGATGATGCCCAGCCCCTTCAGCTGCAGCACGAGATAGGGTACCAGCGCGACGATGCCGACGCAGGTAACGAGGAGGCCAAGCGGCCTGCTGTTGTACTTCCGCGCGAAGAAGCCGGCCTGCGAGACGAGCCCCTCCGCCCGGGCGTAGCGCCATATCGCCGGCGTCAGCCAGTAGGCAAGGAGGTAGGCCATCGGAAAGTAGCAGAGGATGTAGTACGAGGCCGAGCCCTTGCCGTAGGCGTAGCCCGACGCGCCGAGAAAGGTGAAGGTCGTGTAGATCTCCCCCGCCATCAGCAGGAAGACCAGCACGGAGCCGAAGTTGCGGCCGCCGACGCTCCAGCCCTCGAGCGCGACGCCCCTGTCGGCGCGCCGGCCGTGCGCCAGGCCGCCGCGCAGGCCCATGACGAGCGCGAAAATCATCGTCGCACCGATGAGGATCGTGGCGATGTTCATGGTGTGCGGTTGGCCGGATCGAGAGCGTAGACGAGGGCGAGGACGGCCGCCGTCAGCAGGGTGCAGCCGGTTGCCCAGGCGAGCGGCAGCGGCAGGCCGAGCACCTGTGGCTCGGCGCTGTTGAGGAAGGGCATGCCGGCGAAAAGCGCGACAGCCGGTACGAGGCCGAGCCATTTGAGGGCCAAGAGCAGCGTCCTTTCCTGGGCCTCGACATCGAGCGGCCCTTCGACCGATTGTCGCAAAAGCAGGGCCAAGGCGCGAGGGAGTTTTCGCGGGATGTCGAACGGGACGGAGCAGGGCAAAGAGATCGTCGAGATGGAGGCCTGCACGCTCGCCGGCGCCATGGCGGCGCGTCGGGTCTCCTGCCGAGAGGTGATGGCGGCGCATCTCGCCCGCATCGAGACGGTCAACGCCGCGTTCAACGCCATCGTCTCGTTGCGCCCGGCCGAGGCGCTCCTTGCCGAGGCGGACGCCTGCGACCGTGAGCTTGCGGCGGGGCACAGGCGCGGCCCGCTGCACGGCTTGCCACACGCCGTGAAGGACCTCGCGCCGACGAGGGGCATCCGCACCACCTGGGGCTCGCCGCTGTTTGCCGATCATGTGCCGGCGCACGACGCGCTGTTCGTCGAGCGCTTGCGGGCGGCCGGCGCGATCCTCGTCGGCAAGACCAACGTGCCGGAGTTCGGCCTCGGCTCTCACACCTACAATCCGGTCTTCGGGCCGACCCGCAATGCCTACGATCGGCGCTTAAGCGCCGGCGGCAGTTCCGGCGGGGCCGCGGTCGCGCTGGCGCTTCGCATTGTGCCGCTCGCCGACGGCAGCGACTTCGCGGGATCGCTGCGCAACCCGGCCGGCTGGAACGGCGTTTTCGGCTTGCGCCCGAGTGCCGGCCGCGTGCCCTCGCTGCCGGAGCCGGAAGCCTACCTCCAGCAACTGAGCACGGACGGTCCGATGGCGCGCACGGTGGCCGACCTCGCGCTGCTGCTTTCGGTGATGAGTGGCCATGACGGGCGCGCGCCGCTGTCGCTCGCGGAGCCGCCTCTGCCGGCGGCACTGCTCGAAAGCGACGTTGCCGGCCAGCGGATCGGCTGGCTCGGCAACCTGGGCGGCGCGCTGGCCATGGAGGAGGGCATGCTGGCGCTCTGCCGCGATGCGCTCGGCGTGCTTCGCACCGCCGGCTGCGAGATCGAGGATGCCGCGCTCGACTTCGACGAGGAACGGCTGTGGCGATGCTGGCTGACGTGGCGCCATACGCTGGTCGCCGGGCGCTTCAAGGCCGTCCACGCCGATCCGGCAAAGCGTGCGCTCCTCAAGCCGGAGCTGATCTGGGAGATCGAAGGCGGTCTCGCGCTCTCGGCTACCGACCTCTACCAGGCATCGGTCACCCGCACCGCGCTGCACCGGCGGATCATGCGGCTGTTCGAGCGCTTCGACGCACTGGCGCTGCCGAGCGCGCAGATCTTCCCGTTTCCGTGCGAGGTAACTTGGCCGCGCGAGATCGCGGGGCGACGAATGGATACATACCATCGCTGGATGGAGGTGGTCGTCCCTGGCACGCTGTCGGGCTGCCCCGTGGTCTGCCTGCCGGCCGGCTTCGGCGGTCCGAACAGGCTGCCGTCCGGACTGCAGCTGATCGGACGGCCAGGCGCCGACCGGGAGCTTCTGCGGATCGCGCACGCCTTCGAGGTGGTCAGCCGGCCTCTGGATCGCCTGCCGCAGGCGACTGCCTGAGCCGGAGGGATCAGATGCGGAGTGGTGCTGGTCTTGCACATCAAGGAGCGTACGCGCAGGCTGCCGACCGTCGTCGAAGAGGATGATTGCAGATGGACTTGGGATTGAAAGGCCTTCGCGCCATCGTCACGGGGGGCACCAAGGGCATCGGTCGGGCCATCGTCGAGACACTTGCCCGCGAAGGCGCGGACGTGGCCTTTTGCGCGCGCGACGCGGAGGCGGTCGCGCGTTGCCAGCAGGCGATCGCCGGAACGGGCGTGAGCTGCTTCGGCAAGGCGCTCGACGTCGCCGACGCGCCCGTCCTCGCGCAATGGGTTCGCGAGGCGGCCGACAGGCTGGGCGGCCTCGATATCACCGTGGCCAACGCGAGCGCCCTTTCGATCGGCGCCGGCGAGGAGAGCTGGCGGCGCGGCTTCGAGATCGACATGATGGGCTGCGTGCGACTCGTCGAGGCGGCGATGCCTTACCTCAAGGCCAGCAAGGCGGCGGCGATCGTCAGCGTGTCCAGCGTCTCGGGACGCGAGGTGGATTTCGCCGCCGGACCGTACGGAGCCTTCAAGGCCGCGCTCATCCATTACACGCAAGGCCTCGCCTATCAGCTTGCCGGCCAAGGCATTCGCGCCAACAGCGTGTCGCCCGGCAACACCTATTTCGAGGGCGGCGTGTGGCACACGATCGAGCACGACAATCCCGAGCTCTACAAGGCGGCGATGGCGCTCAATCCGACCGGGCGCATGGGCACGCCGCGGGAGATGGCCAACGCCGTGGTGTTCCTGGCGAGCCCGGCCGCAAGCTTCACCACCGGCACCAACCTGGTGGTCGACGGCGCGCTCACCCGGGGCGTACAATTCTGAGCGCATTCAAGGAGCCGCCGATGTCCACACTCGATGCGATCGCGCCCTACGTCGACGAGCTCACCGCGATCCGGCAGGATCTCCACGCCCATCCCGAACTCGGCCTCGAGGTGCCGCGCACGGCGGCGCTCGTCGCGGAGCGTCTTGCCGCCTGGGGCGTCGAGGTCGAGATTGGCGTCGGCGGCCACGGCGTCGTCGGCACGATCCACGGCGAGGCGCCGGGCAACGGCCCGGTCGTCGGGCTGCGCGCCGACATGGATGCGCTGCCGATCGTGGAAGCCGCCGACGTGCCGTGGCGCAGCAAGACGGACGGCCGGATGCACGCGTGCGGCCATGACGGCCACACGACGATGCTGCTCGGGGCGGCGCGCTACCTCGCCGCGACGCGCAAGTTCAAGGGCACGGTGCGGGTCGTCTTCCAGCCGGGCGAGGAGGGCGCCGGCGGGGCGCTTGCCATGCTCGACGACGGCCTGTTCGATCGCTTCCCCTGCGACGCGATCTACGGCCTCCACAACCGCCCGGGCCTCGAACTCGGGCGTTTCGCGATCGGGCCGGGTCCCTTCATGGCCGGGGGCGCCTTCTTCGACATCCGCGTGAAAGGCCGCGGCGCCCATGGCGGCCGGCCGGAGCAGGGCATCGACCCGATCCTGGTGGCGGCGCAGATCGTGACCGCGCTGCAAGGCATCGTCGCGCGCAACATCGCGCCAATCGAGCCTGCCGTCATCAGCGTCACGAGGATCGCCGGCGGGAACGCCTACAACGTCATTCCCGCCGAGGTGACGCTAAGCGGCACCGCGCGCGGCCTCTACGACGGCACGCTGTCGACGCTGGAGCGGCTCGCGCGGCGTACCGTCGAGGGTGTCGCGGCCGCCTTCGGCGCGACGGCGGAGGTCGAGTGGCGGGTCATCTTCGCGCCACTCGTCAACGAGGCGGTCTACGCGACCACGATGGCGGATGCCGCCGCCGAGCTTGTCGGCGAGACCAGGATCACGCGCGACGAGCACCCGACGATGGGCGCGGAGGATTTCGCCTTCATGCTCGAGCGCGTGCCCGGCGGCTACATCCAGCTCGGCATCGGCCCGTCGGCCGATCTGCACAACCCGGCCTACGCGTTCAACGACGCGGCTATTCCCTTCGGTTCGGCCTTCTTCGCCCGGCTTGTGGAACGTGGGCTCCCGATTTAGGCGGGACCCCAATCGGTGAGGTCAGCGACGCGGAATCGGGAAGTCGAGGATGGCGTCCGTGTAGGTTTCCACCACCTCGCTGAACGGCGTGCCGTCGGGCAGGGTGAGGATCGCGCGGTGTTCGAACAGAAGGTGCGGCACCGCCAATTTACCCGCAGCGGCGGCCGGAGCGCCGGCGCCCATTTCCCAGCCGTCCGGCAGCGGATGCCACAGCAACTCCGACGACAAGGGACGGCGGCGGAAGTGCAGCGGTAGGACGACCCGGCCGAACGAGGTATCAGTGTGCTCCAGCGTGTCATTCATCGCCGCCGTGAGCCGGTCCGGCACATACCAATTGTCGGCCTCCGACACGACGTGCCCGCCGCAGCGGAGGCGCACCCGCCGGTAGCGCAGAGCGTCCTTTCTGGAGACCGCGAGCAGCGTGAGCTGCTCCGGGGTCGGCGGCTTATCGGCGGCAGGGTCGCGTTGCGCGACGACGTGCTCGGACGGAAGCGCCAGGCGATGCGCCGCGCACCAGCGCTCGAGCGTCAGGGTCGCGCTATCGTGGCTGAGCAGGTCGGCGTTCAAGGTCTCGATCAAGGCCAGCGCCTCGACCCGCGTCGTGAAGTCGTCGGGCCATGTTCGCGGACCGGCCTCGCAGGCGTGAGTGGCGAGCGGCAGCGCCGCGCAGGCGGCGAGGAGATGCGTTCGGGCGCGGTGCATACGATCCTGCTGTGCCAGGCTTGCGGGGCCGCCAAGCCTCTAGCGCATGCCGATCGCCGCGGCCTAGCCTTTGCTGTTCTTGAAACTAGGGGAAGGCGAGCGCATGCACCCGGACGAAGACGCGGTCGCCTATGCCAGGGAAGTCTATGCCGCCTGCGCCACTGTCGGCTTCGAGAGTGCCAGCGTCGACACCTTGAAGGCCCTGCTCGACTCACCGAAGATGAGCGATCCCAAAGTCTTGACCGAAGCGGCTCAGAAAGCGCAGCGCGACTCCGTCGCGTGGGCCGGACGATCGAGATGACATGCGCCGGGCGTTTCGCAGGCGCGCTGCCTTGGCATCGCAGGCGCCTCCGGCCGCGACGCCTCGGCCGCACACCGCATCGGCCGAGGCTCGCTTGCATGGTGCAAGCGAGCACGGCATGGTCCCGCGCATGACAACAGGCCCATCCACCCCCCAGAACGCCCAGGTCGCCGGCATCGCCGGGTTCGGCCATCTCACCGGCATCGAGCAGCTTCGCGCGTTACTGGCGATGAAGGGTCGTCCCGGCATCGGCCAAACCCTCGACTTCGAACTCGTCTCGGTGGAGGACGGCGTCGTCGCCTTCGAGGGCGCGCCCGGCGAGGATGTCTACAATCCGATCGGCTCGGTGCACGGCGGCTATGCCGCGACTCTGCTGGACTCCGCCTGCGGGTGCGCGGCCCACTCCAAGCTCGGCGCCGATCAGGCCTACACGACGCTGGAACTGAAGGTCGTCTATCATCGGGGCATGTCCGCCGCGACCGGGCGCGTCCGCGCCGAGGGGCGCGTCGTCTCGATCGGGCGCCGTGCCGCCTTCACCGAGGCGCGCCTCACCGGGGTCGCCGACGGCAAGCTCTACGCCTCCGCGACCTCGACCTTGCTGGTGATGACGCGGTAGAAATTTCGCCGCGCGGCCGCGGGCGCCGCCGTTCCGCGAGGCCACCATGCAGCCGTTGAAGATCCTGCCGTCGATCCTGTCGAGCGACTTCGCGAAGCTCGGCGAGGAGGTGCGCGCCGTGGTCGAGGCCGGCGCCGACGTGCTGCACCTCGACGTGATGGACGGGCACTTCGTACCCAACATCACGTTCGGCCCCGGCGTCGTCAAGGCGATGCGGCCACACACCGAACGGCCCTTCGACGTGCACCTGATGATCGCGCCCGTCGACTCCTACCTCGAGGCTTTCGCGGAGGCCGGCGCGACGTCGATCCTCGTCCATGCCGAGGCAGGACCGCACATCCACCGCTCGCTGCAGACGATCAAGGCGCTGGGCTGCGAGGCGGGCGTGGCGATCAATCCCGGCACACCCGTCGAGGCCGTGCGCGACGTGCTCGATCTCGTCGACATCGTGCTGGTGATGACGGTCAATCCCGGCTTCGGAGCGCAACGCTTCCTGCCGTCCTGCGTCGAGAAGGTACGTGCGGTCGCGGCGATAATCGCCGGCCGCCCCGTCGCCATCGAGGTCGATGGCGGGATCGATTCGACCACGGCCGGCACCGTTGCCGCGGCCGGTGCGAGCCGCCTTGTCGCCGGCAGCGCCGTGTTCCGCGACGGGCCGGCGTGCTACAAGGAGCGCATCGACGCGATCCGCACCGCCGCCCTCGTCGCTCGCGGCGAGATGACCTAGAGGTTTATTATGGACGCCCAAGCCGTCGTCGCGACCGAGGCGCCCCTGCCGGCGGGTGTCGCGACGGCCGACCGTTCCTCGCTGAGCCTCCTCGCCGCGATCATCCGCAACCCGCTAACCTCGCTGCCGGCGGCCTGCTTCAGCGCGCGGATGGTCGTGACCCGCAATCTCGGCCGTCTGCGCCTCTACGTGAGCGACCCGGCGCTGATCCATGAGTTGCTGGTGCGCGGCGCCGATCGCACCGAGAAGAGCGAGGAGATGAAGCGGGTGCTCGGCCGGTCGCTGGGCGAAGGGCTACTCACCGCCGATGGTGCCGCCTGGCGCTGGCAGCGCCAGGCGCAGGCGCCGGCGTTCCGGCACGAGCGGCTGACCGCGCTGCTGCCGGCGATGATCGCCGCCGCCGAGGCGACGCGAGACCGCTGGCTCGCGCTGCCGCCGGGCACGAGCGTCGATGTCGGCCACGAGATGATGCAGACGACCTTCGCGATCATCCTCGACACGATGCTGTCGGGCCGCGAGGGCATCGACGCCGCCCGGATGGAACGCAGCGTCTCGACCAACCTGCGCGCGACCTCGTGGGCGTTCGCGATGGCGATCCTCAAGGCGCCGCGCTGGCTTCCGTTCCCCGGACGTCTGCGCTCGCAGGCCGCGACCCGCTTCATGCGCCGCGCGGTCCGTGACGTGGCGGCGCGTCGCCGCGCGCGACCCGCCGACCCGCGGCGCCGCGACGATCTGCTCGACATGCTGCTCTCCGCCAAGGATGCGGAGACGGGCCGGGCGATGGACGACGAGGCGATCACCGACAATCTTTTGACCTTCATCCTCGCCGGGCACGAGACGACCGCGCTCGCGCTCGCCTGGACCTTCGCGCTGCTCGGCGCCGATCCCTCCTGCCTGGCCAAGCTGCAGGCCGAGATCGAGGCGGTGACCGGCGGCGGCCCGGTGGAGCCGCGCCACATCGCCGATCTCGCCTATACCCGCCAGGTCGCAAGCGAGGCGATGCGGCTCTATCCGCCGGCGCCGATGGTGGCGCGCGCGATCCAGCAGGACATGGAGATCGGCGGGCTGCCGGTGCCGGCCGGATCCGTCGTCTTCGTGCCGATCTACGCGGTGCACCGCCACGCGAGCCTGTGGACGCGACCGGAGGTCTTCGACCCGGAGCGGTTCGCGCCGGAGACGATCAAGGCGCGCCATCGCTTCGCCTACCTGCCGTTCGGCGCCGGCCCGCGCATCTGCATCGGCAGCGGCTTCGCGATGATGGAGGCGGTGGCGATCCTCGCCGTGCTCGCCAAGGCGGTGCGTCTCGAGCCGATGGAGGCGACGCTGCCCGAGCCGGTGATGCGGGTGACGCTGCGGCCGAGCCGGCCGCTACGGATGCGGGTGGTCGCGCGGGATGGTTCAGCCCTGAAGGCCAGTCACCTTAAACGTGCCTGACAAGATCCATCCGCCCATGCAAGATGCGCACGACGTCAATGTTTCCCTTCGCGGGGCGGTAGAAGATCACGTGAGACCCTGCCGCGAGACGATGGTATCTCGCCCGGATTTCATGGCAAGCGCGGCCGAGATTTGAATTGACCGCGAGCATCTCGAAATGACGGCTTATCTGGCGAACGTACGCTTCCGCCTAATCGACGCCCCACCGTGTCGCGGTGTCGTTCCAAATGGCGTCCAAATCGGCGCGAGCGCGCGGCGAGAGTCGGACGCGGCCTGTCATTTGTTCCCGGGAGGAGCCTCGCGCTTTGCCGAAACGAACGCCTCGATTCGAACTCGGTTAGCGGTCCACTGGTCTCGCCCTCGATGAGGGCGGCGCGAAGCGCGCCCAAGCGCAACTCCTGATCTTCCAGGAGCCTGAGGCCCGCGCGCAAAACATCGCTTGCGCTCGCGTATCGGCCCTCGCGCACCTCGTCCTCGACAAAGGTGGCGAAGTGTTCGCCAAGGGCAAAAGAGGTATTCTTACTCATTCGAATGGTCCTATCACGGCGCTGCCAAATTTTGGTACCTAGCGCAACCGCAGGTCGTCGAAGCCGGTCGAAGCCATCGTCGAAGCAGGTTGTGGAAAAGAGTATCCGCATGATCCCCCGCTATTCCCGCCCCGAGATGGTCGCCGTCTGGGAGCCGCAGACGCGGTTTCGCATCTGGTTCGAGATCGAGGCGCACGCCTGCGACGCGCTCGCGGAGCTCGGCGTGATCCCGAAGGAGAGCGCCAGGGCGATCTGGGACAAAGCCGGCCATGTCACCTTCGACGCGGCGCGCATCGACGAGATCGAGCGCGTCACCCGCCACGACGTCATCGCCTTCCTCACCCATCTCGCCGAGTTCATCGGGCCGGACGCGCGCTTCGTGCACCAGGGCATGACCTCGTCCGACGTGCTCGACACCTGCCTCGCCGTGCAGCTCGCTCGCGCCTCCGACATCCTCATCGCCGACATCGACGCGCTGCTGGCGGCGCTGAAGCGCCGCGCCTTCGAACACAAGCTGACGCCGACGATCGGCCGCTCGCACGGCATCCACGCCGAGCCGGTCACGTTCGGGCTCAAGCTGGCGCAGGCCCATGCCGAGTTCGCGCGGTGCCGCGAGCGGCTCGTCGCGGCGAAGAAGGAAATCGCGACCTGCGCCATCTCGGGCGCCGTCGGCACCTACGCCAACATCGATCCGAAGGTCGAGGCGCATGTCGCCGCCAAGATGGGGCTGATGCCGGAGCCGATCTCGACGCAGATCATTCCGCGCGACCGCCACGCGATGTTCTTCGCGACGCTCGGCGTCGTCGCCTCGTGCCTGGAGCGCCTCGCGATCGAGATCCGCCACCTGCAGCGCACGGAGGTGATGGAGGCGGAGGAGTTCTTCGCCGAGGGGCAGAAGGGCTCGTCGGCGATGCCGCACAAGCGCAACCCGGTGCTGACCGAGAACGTCACCGGTCTCGCCCGGCTGGTGCGCGGCATGGCGGTGCCGGCGATGGAGAACGTCGCGCTGTGGCACGAGCGCGACATCTCGCATTCCTCCGTCGAGCGGATGATCGGACCGGACGCGACGATCACGCTCGATTTCGCGTTGGCGCGCATGACCGGGGTGATCGACAAGCTGGTCGTGTACCCAACCAATATGAAGAAAAACCTCGACCGGCTCGGCGGCCTCATTCATTCGCAACGGGTGCTGCTGGCGCTGACGCAGAAGGGCGTCTCGCGCGAGGACGCTTATGCCATCGTTCAGCGCAACGCGATGCCGGTCTGGCGCGGGGAGGGCGAGTTCCTGCCGCTGCTGATGGCCGACTCGGATGTATCGAAGGCGCTGAGCGCGGCGGAACTCGAAACACTGTTCGACCTCGGCTACCACCTGAAGAACGTCGACGCGATCTTCGCGCGGGTGTTCGGCGCGTAAGGCATCCCCGTCTCGTCGCGGCGTCGTGGCCGCTACACGTCGCGCCATTCGCCCGGAAGCGGTCCGTGCTTCGCCATCGCCCGGAACGACTCACCCCGCCGCTCCAGCTCGGCAAGGTCGGAGGCGTTGGCAATGTCGCGCCGAGCGTCCCCGAGCCAGAGATCGGCGTGGCGGCGCAACGTCTCGAGCCGGTGCTGGTCGCGCTCGACGCTGGCGACGGCGATCATCACGTCGAGGCCGGTGGCGAGCACCGCGACCGAGCCGGCGGCGTTCTGTCTGATCATGTGGAACATCGCGTCCGCCAGCCCATCGTAACCGAGAGCGGAGCGAATCAGCGCCGGGCGCCCGTCGCGCAGCGTGACCCCGCCCGGCAGAAACCGACCCGAGAGATCGCACAGCACGGCGCCGAAGCGCACCAGAACGCTCATCGCCGTATGCGGATCGTTGATGCCCGGCGACAGCGCGCGCACCGCGACCTCGACGAGCTGACGGATGGCGTACTCGAGATCCTGCGCCGCGACGCGCTTCGAGCCGAGCGCGGTGGCGTCGCCGACCGCCTCCTCGGCGCCGTCGACGGGCGGCTTGACGACGGCGATCGGCGCGCCGGGGAAGACGTAATCGCCGGGGCGAACCAGCAGATGTATCACCGTCCCGCGCTCCGCCGCCCAGTCCGCCAGGCCGTCCTCGTCGAGATGCTGGAGGAAGCCGCGCCGGGCTTCGGTCACCACGCGGCCGCCGGCGAAATCGTAGCCGCCGGCGAGGGTCGGTGCCGGTGTCTCGCGGGTCAGGCGCTTCACCGCGACCGCGACGTCCTCCGCCACGATGTCGATGACGGTGTCGACGTTGATGCGCCCGGCGATGTGCTCGACGAAATAGACCAGCATGCCGACGCAGACGAAGGCGAGCGCGATGCCAGCGCTAAGCGACAGGTGCGGCACGAACTTGGCGTCGCCGTCGTCGCGCACCATGCGCAGGATGAGCAGCGCGTAGCAGAACGTCCCGAGGAAGACGCCGAGCGTCGTCTGGTTGCCGCGGTCGCGGGTGAAGCTGCGCAGCAGGCGCGGTCCCATCTGTCCGGCCGCGAGCGACAGCGCCGCGATGGTGATCGAGAAGATCGTGCCGGCGACCCCGATCGTCGAGGAGGCGACCGCGCCCAGCAGCGTGCGGGCGCCGGTCGCGCTGCCGGAATAGACGAACGGGCCGTTAACGATCCAGGCCGGGAGCAGACCGGCGCGATCCACATGGAGGAGACTCAGCGCCATGATCGCGCAGGCGACGACGATCGTTGCCGGGAGCACCCAGAAGGTCTCGGCGAGCAGGCTCCAAAATTGTGAGAGGCGCGCGCGCATAATGACCTCCGGCGCGAACGCCCGCTCAGAAGTCCTCGAGGACGATCTTGCCCTTGGTTTTGCCGCTTTCCAGCAAAGTGTGGGCGCGGAGTAGCGCGACGGCATCGACGAGCCGGGAAGCATCGTCGAGCAGATCATGCTGCGAGATCATGCCCGGCGCCTTGACCGCGTCGCGGGGCGGAACAGGCGGCCGGCGGCATCGTAGCCGGGGATGTTGTACTCCCCGGCCGGCGGTACGGCCCGCAGTCGCGCCTTGTCTACTCGGTTGACCGACGCCGCCTTGATGGCGGCGAGGCGATCGCGAGGACGCGGTGTTCGGGCCTCGAAGTCGACGAGGGCGTCGGCGGCTTCGATGGGCGCGACCTTGGTGTAACCAACCGCCCGCATCCGCTATGACCTCATAACCCTGCCTGCCCTTTGGCTTTGGCGATGGCGGCCGAGCAGGCCGCTTCGTCGTGTTTCTTGTCGGCGTTCCTGGCGTCGTTGAGCGTCGCCTTGGCCGTCATCACGCCGGTGCCGCCGCCGCCGGCTAAGGCAGCGGTCCGGGTCGCCGTCTCGTTCTCCGGGCTCGGCGGCTTGGGTAGGTCGTTGACCGGCGTGGCGGTCTTGCTCGCTTCCTCGGCCTTGCCGCCGCGGGCGGCGGCGTCGGCCTGGCCTCCAGAGGAGGCCGCACCGGCGGTGCGGCCCATCGCGTCGAGCTTCGTCTCCAGGCTCGCGATGTCGTCCGAGCAGGCGGCGCAGGCCGGTGCCGCGCTCCACAGGAGCACGGCGCCGGTCGCGGCGAGGACCGCCTTCATCGTCGCCGCCCTCACGCGCCGGCCGCCTGGTTGGCGATCGGCAGGCTGCGGATGCGCCGGCCGGTGGCGGCGAACACCGCATTGGCGATCGCCGGCGCGACAGGCGGGACGCCCGGCTCGCCGACGCCGCCAAGCGGATGGTCGTAGTCGCTCATCGGCAGCAGATGGACGTGGACCTCCTTCGGCGCCGCATCGATGCGGGTGATCTCGTAGCCGTCGAAGTTGTTCTGCTGCGCCCGGCCGTTCTTGAAGGTGATCTGCGAGGTGAGCGCGAGGCCCATGCCCATCACCACCGCGCCTTCCATCTGCGAGCGGATGCGCTCGGGATTGACCTGCGGTCCGCAGTCGATCGCGATGTCGATCCGCTTCACCGCGACCTTGCCCTGCGCATCCACCTCCACCTCCGCCGCGACGGCGGTGTAGGTGACGAAAGAGTAGAAACCGGCGATGCCGAGGCCGGAGCCCTTCGGCATGCTGCGGCCCCAGCCGATCCCCTTGGCCGCCGCCTCGATCACGTTGCGCAGGCGCCCGGTGTCGATCTGGTACGTCTTGGGATCCTCGCCATAATTCCAGACGTCGCCGATGGCGGTCGGATCGATCTTGCGCGCCGGTCCGATCACCTCGAGCAGGTAGTCCTTCGGGTCGCGTCCGGCCGCATGCGCCATCTCGTTCACCATGCTCTGGATCGCGAAAGCGTGCGGGATGTTCGACACCGACCGGAACCAGCCGATGCGCACGTGCGCGTCGACGGCCGGGTTCTCCATCCGCATGTTCGGGATGTCGAACGGCGAGTTGACGAGACCCATCCCGAGCTCGAGCGGGAGCTCGTGGTCGGCGCCCTTGGCGAAGATCGACCCGATGGTCGGCGCCGCGGAGCGGTGCAGCCATGCGATCGGCTTGCCGTTCTCGTCGAGGCCAGCCTCGATGCGCTCCACCGACACCGTGTGGTAGAAGCCGTGGTGGATGTCGTCGTCGCGGGTCCACAGCAGCTTGACCGGCTTGCCGACCGCCTTCGAGCAGAGCGCCGCCTCGACGACGTAGTCCGGCTTCGACTTGCGGCCGAACCCGCCGCCGAGCAGGGTGACGTGGAGCGTCACCTTGTCGTCGCCGAGCCCGAGTGCCTTGGCGACCAGCGAGCGGGCCGCCTGGGGGGCCTGCGTGCAGGTCCAGACCTCGCAGGAGCCGTCGGCCTTGAGGTCGGCGATCGCGGCAGGGGTCTCCATCGGCGCCTGGACCAGATGCGGCACGTAGTATTCCGCCGTCAGCTTGGTCTTGGCCTTCGCCATGGCGGCGTCGAAGTCGCCCTGGGCTCGCACGACCTTGCCGGGTCTGCGCGCCGCCTCCTCGAGCGACTTGCGGAAAGCGTCCGAGTCGTAGGAGGCGTTCGGGCCCTCGTCCCATACGATCTTCAGGGCGTCGCGCCCCTTCATCGCCGCATAGGTGTTCTTCGCGATGACGGCGACGCCGCCGAGCGGCTGGAACTGGACCGGAGCCGTCGCCGGCGCGATGGTGATCACCTTGATGACGCCCGGCACCTTCATCGTGGCCGCGTCGTCGAAGCTTTTCACCGTGCCGCCGAACACGGGGCAGCGTGCGACGACCGCGTGCAGCATGTCGGGTAGCGTGTGGTCCATGCCGTAGATGGCCCGGCCGGTGGTGATGTCGAAGCCGTCGACGATCCCGACGTTGCCTTTGCCGATGTAGCGGAAGTCCTTCGGGTCCTTCAGCTTCACCATATCGCGCGCGGGGACCGGCAGCGCGGAGGCGGCTTCGGTCACGTCACCGTAGCCGAGCGTTCCGCTCGTCTTCGCGTTGGTGAGCACGCCGTTGGCGGCGCTGACCTGGTCGACTCGAACGCCCCACTGCTGGGCCGCGGCCTCGATCAGCATCGCCTTCGCCGCCGCGCCGGCGTGGCGCATGTGGATGAAGAACTGACGCGTCGAGCGGGAACCGTCTGTGTCCTGGTTGCCGTATTTCTCCTCGTTTGCATCGGCTTGGACGATTGTCACCTTGGCCCAGTCGGCGTCGAGCTCATCGGCGATGATGATGCCCCAGCCGGTGCGCACGCCCTGGCCCATCTCCTGGCGATGGCAGGTGATCGACGTGGTGCCGTCCTTGGCAATGGCGACGAAGATCTTCGGATCGTCGACCCAGCCGTGTGGCATGCCGTCGGCGCCGAAACCCTTCGAGAAGGCCGACCGGCCGGCGACGAGCGAGACGGCGAGCACCAGGCCGCCAGTCCCGAGCAGCATGTTGCGCCGGCTGACATTGAAGACCTGCGGCTTGGTGACGAGCGCGGCTTCGTCACGGGCCTGGTCGGCGAAGGAATCATGGGTCATCAGAGCGCTCCCTTCTGGGGCGTCGCGTCGCCGGCGGCCTGATGGATGGCGGCGCGGATGCGCGGGTAGGTGCCGCAGCGGCAGATGTTGCCGCTCATAGACGAGTCGATCTCGGCGTCCGACGGCTTCGGCGACTCGGCGAGCAACGCGGCCGCCTGCATGATCTGTCCTGCCTGGCAGTAGCCACACTGCGGGACGTTGAGCGCCCGCCACGCGACTTGAAGCGGATGAATGCCGTCCTTCGAGAGTCCCTCGATCGTAGTGACGGCCTGGCCGTCGACGTTCGACATCGGGGTGATGCAGCTGCGCACCGGCTGGCCACCGACGTGGACCGTGCAGGCGCCGCAGAGCGCGGCACCGCAGCCGAACTTGGTGCCGGTGAGACCGGCCTCGTCGCGAAGGTACCAGAGAAGCGGCATATCCGCGTCGCCATCGAAACGGTGTGGCTCACCGTTGATCGTCGTATTGATCACGTCGAAGCTCCAAAAAAAAACCGGGACGCATATCGTCCGATTGTCGTTCTACCGCCGAACAGGTTTGGAATGAAGCCGTACCGACGGACGCCGCTCGTTAAACCGCCGGCTGCGGGCGTCCGTCCGCTGGCGCAAAGGACGCGTCGCTCTCGCCCGGGACGTCGGGTTTTGGCACGATCCTCGTTGCGTCGTCCCGGCACGCTCCGCATAACTTCGTCCCGCGCCCGCGATGATTGGACAGAACCTGGCAGGCTTCGATCTCTCCCCCTTCAGCGCCGCGGCCATCATCGTCGTGCTGACGGCGGTGTTCGCCACCATCAACGTGCGCTTCCTGCACATGCCCTCGGCGATCGGCCTGACGATCCTTGGTGCGGTCACGTCGGCCCTGATCATCGTCGCGTCGCGGCTCTTCCCAGGGTTGCACATCCATCATTGGGCGAAGAGCTTCGTCGACAGCCTCGACTTCAAGTCGACCTTGCTCGACGGCATGCTGTCCTTCCTCCTGTTCGCCGGCGCCTTCCATGTCGATCTCGGCGACATGCGCAGGGGCCGCTGGGCGATCCTGGCGCTGGCGAGCTTCGGCGTGGTGATCTCCACCCTCGTCATCGGCTTCGGCCTCGAAGGACTCGTGATGCTGATCGGGCTGGATCTGCCGCTGGTCTGGTGCCTCGTCTTCGGTGCGCTGATCAGCCCGACCGATCCCGTCGCCGTCATCGCGATCCTCAAGGATGCCTGGCTGCCGCCGGGGATCCAGGCCACGGTCGCGGCGGAAAGCCTCTTCAACGACGGCGTCGGCGTCGTGGTCTTCACCATCCTGTTCGCCGCCGCGACCGGGAAGAGCGACCTCACGCTCGGCAATGCGGCTACGCTGTTCGCCATGGAAGCCGGCGGTGGCATCGCGTTCGGGATCGTGGTCGGGGCGCTCGCCTTCTGGATGATGTCAGGCATCAGCGACTATGCCGGCGAGGTCCTCATCACGCTTGCGGTGGTGATGGGCGGCTATACCGCCGCGCAGGCACTGCACGTTTCCGGGCCGGTCGCGATGGCCGTCGCCGGGCTTATCATCGGCAATCACGGCGTCCGCTACGCGCTGAGCGACGCCGGCAAGGACTACGTCGTCAAGTTTTGGGAGTTGATCGACGAGATCCTGAATTCCGTCCTGTTCCTGTTGATCGGGCTCGAGGCGATCGCCGTGTGGCAGAACAATAAGATCATGCTGGTCGGTGCCGCGACGATCCCGATCGTTCTGGCGGCACGCTTCATTTCGGTCGGGACGCCTCTGCTGCTGCTCTTCAGGATCAACAATCTCGGCCGCTCGGCGATGCCGATCCTCGTCTGGGGCGGACTGCGGGGCGGCATTTCGATCGCGCTCGCCCTGTCGATCCCGAAAGGCCCGTACCAAGAGCTCATCCTCACCGCCACCTACGCCGTCGTCTTCTTCTCCGTGCTCGTGCAGGGCTCGACGATCGGCTCCCTCGCCAAGCGCTACAAGCCGGACGAGGAGGCGGAGCCCGGCGCCGAGCCGGAGCCGGCCTGATCGAGGATGCTGCCGATGGTCGATGCTACTTTGGCGGCCCAACTCAAGACGCTCGCGCTTTACATCCTCGCGCTCGTGACCGGCACGATCGTCCATGAGTTCGGCCACGCGCTCGCCGGCTGGGTGGTCGGCCGCGAGCCGCGCCTCGTCAGCGTGGGACGCGGACCGATCCTGCTGCGGTTTCGCTGCCTCGGCGCCTGGATCGTGTTGCGCGCGCTGCCGATCTCCGGCTTCGCCCAGAGCCTGGTCCGGCCGGGGATGACGCCGCTGGAGACTGCCCTCGTCTTCGCCGGTGGGCCGCTCGCCAACCTCATCCTCCTGGCGCCCGCGCTCGTCGCCTTGGCTGCCGCCGGGTTCTCGCCCGAGGCGTCGCTGTTCTACAGTCCGTGGCTTGTGGCGCAGGCTGTCATTCTCGCCTCGACGTTGTTTCCGCGCGAGAAGGCCCACAAGGACTACCGCTCCGTCTCGGACGGCCTGAAGCTCTACCGGATCTGGAAGGACCGGGATGCCTTCAGCTTCGAGCGCCTGCATGCGGGCTTGGTCGGTCGCCGCGTGCCGGAAGGAACGTCGATGCCGCCGGCCTCGCCCGCGTTTCCCGAGCTGGCGTTCCAGCTGGCGCGGCGCGACCGCAAGCAAGACCGCTGGGCTCAGCGCGACGCGGAGGCCAGCATGCGGCGCATCCTCGCCCGCGACGACCTTCCCGACGCCGAGCGCGATATCGCCGACAATCTGCTGAAGCTCCTGGAGGCGCGGGACAGGCTCTTCGGCGCGAGACCGCGGTTGAAAGCGCCGCAAAAAGGTTTATAGAGCGCGCTTCGTTCCGGCCGGGGGCTGAACGGACGGTCCTGCTCGCGCTCTTGAGCGCGGGTCGGGCAGGGGGAGCGATCCTCCGGCGTCCCGTGTCTCCGCCTTCGTGGTTACTGTCGGGCCTTTCCGGGGCTCGAAGGGCTCCGCGCCGGACATCATGGAAGAGAAAGGCACGCGATATGGCTCTATACGAGCACGTCTACATGGCGCGGCAGGACGTGACCGCCCAGCAGGTGGAAACCTTGACCGAAGGGTTCAAGACGATCGTGGAAGGGCTCGGCGGCGCGTTCGCCAAGCAGGAATACTGGGGCGTGAAGTCGCTCGCCTACCGCATCAAGAAGAACCGCAAGGCACACTTCACCCTCCTTAACCTAGACGCGCCTCCGGCCGCGATCACGGAGATGGAACGGCAGATGGGCCTCAGCGAGGACATCCTGCGCTTCATCACCATCCGGGTGGACGCGCACGAGGAGGGTCCCTCCGCGATGATGCGCAAGCGCGACGACGACGACCGCGGTGATCGTGGCGACCGCCGCGGCGGCGGGTTCCGCGGCGACCGTCCGCCCCGCCGCCCGCGTGACGACGCTGCGCCTGTTCAAGAAGAGGGAGGGATCTCCTGATGGCCACGACCACCGGTGGCGCGCGCCGCCCGTTCTTTCGTCGCCGTAAGACCTGTCCGTTCTCCGGGCCGAACGCGCCCAAGATCGACTACAAGGACACGCGCCTCCTCTCGCGCTACATATCCGAGCGCGGCAAGATCGTACCGTCTCGCATCACCGCCGTTTCGGCGAAGAAGCAGCGCGAACTCGCGACCGCCATCAAGCGAGCGCGCTTCCTCGGCCTTCTGCCTTATGTGATCCGTTAGCGATCGATGAAGACGGCGCCGGGATCATCCTGGCGGCGACACCGAGTTGGGATTCGGGCGCCTCGCGCCACGGGTCTCTAACCGCGCTTGCGGGACAGCGACATGCGCTTTGGCTTTTCACGTACATCGGGGCAGCGGCCGACCGGCCCGCGCTTGTCGGCCACCACGGCGGGCGCCGCGGCCGGCGCCGGCTTCGCGGCGGCCTTGATGGTCGTCGCGGTCGCCAAGAACGTCTCCGGTGCCGTCGCCCTCAACGCCGCCGAGGCCGGCTTGCCGCCGAGCCTCATCCTACCGCTCATCATGATTCTTATCGTGCCTTTGCCGCTTATGATCGTGGCGATCGGCTTCGGCCGACTCGCCGGCATGATGGCCGTGCTTATCGGCGCTCTGGCTGTCGCTCTTTACGCCCTGATGCCGGCAGGGGCCGCCTCACTGGATCTGGCGCGGCTCGGCGCCTCCGGCACGGTCGCTCTCGTCTTCATCGTCGTCTTCGGCGTTCCATCGATTGTGCTCGCCGGCCTCGCTGTCCGGCGCATCGAGCCTCCGAAAGACCCGCAGGTCCTATCGCGGATGCGCCCCGAGGAGCGGGTGCTGGGTGGCATCGTCGGGGTGGCGATCGGCTACACGGCGACCATGCTTTCCATCTTCGTCGTCCTGGCGATCAGCGATAGCGGCGGCCTCGCCGCGGTCACCGACGCGATCGCCGAGCAGATCAAGCAGCATCCGGCGGCGCTTAGCCAGATCCCGAAGGGCATCGATCTTGCCCGCGTCGTGCGACTCGAGATCTGGGTCAGCGCCTTCGCCATGGCCGTCTTCGGCGTAGCCACGCTCGCCTGCAACCTGTGGCTCGCCGCCAGGATCGCGCAGACTTCTGGCCTCCTGACCGAGCCTTGGCCGGACATCCCGCGCAATCTCAGACTGCCGCGCCCTCTCGCCCTCGTCCTCGCGGTGGCGCTCGGACTGTCCTTCGCCGGAGGGCTGATCGGGCTTATCAGCGCGATCGTGACCGGCGGGCTCATGGCCGGCTTCATCTTCCAGGGTTTGGCCGTCATCCACGTGCTGACGATCGGCAACCGCATGCGTCCGACGCTGCTCACCCTCGCCTACTTCCTGCTCATCGTCATGCCGCTCCCGCTGATCTACGCGCTCATCGGGCTGCTCGACGTCTTCTTTGCCTTTCGCGACCGCCAGAAGCCGGTCATCGTCAAGAAGAAACCGTAAGACCAACGTCAGACAGCAGAGGACATCGAAGATGGAAGTCATTCTTCTCGAACGGGTCGCCAAGCTCGGCCAAATGGGCGAGACCGTGCGCGTCAAGGACGGCTATGCCCGCAACTTCCTGCTGCCCGGCAACAAGGCACTGCGCGCGACCGAGGCCAACAAGAAGCGCTTCGAGGGCCAGAAAGCGCACCTCGAGGCGCGCAACCTCGAGATGAGGAGCGAGGCATCCAGCATCGCCGAGAAGCTCGACGGCCAGACGGTGGTGATCATTCGCCAGGCCGGAGAGACCGGTTACCTTTACGGCTCCGTGTCGACCCGCGATGTCGCCGAGGCGGTCACCGCCGCCGGCTTCAAGGCGCATCGCAACCAAGTCGTCATGACGCATCCGATCAAGACGCTCGGCCTGCACGCGCTGCCGATCCGGCTTCATCCCGAGGTGGACGTGACCGTGACGGTGAACGTCGCCCGCTCCACGGAGGAGGCCGAGCGCCAGGCGCGCGGCGAGGAGGTCAACGTCATCGAGGAGAACTCGATGGACGACCTCGGTCTCGAGGTTGGCGCGGCGCTGGCCGAGAGCGACGGCGGCGGCCTCGGCGACCGCTGAGGCGCGGTCGGTGGCCTGGGCCGCGTTGTTCCTTGCCGGCCTCTTCGAGGTCGGATGGTTCATGAGCTCAAATATTTCGAGGGATTCACCCGTCCCGTCCCGGCAATCCTCACGCTCGCGGGGATGGGGGCCAGCATGGGTTGCCTGGCGCTGGCTTTTAAGGCGCTCCCGGCCGGGACCGCCACGCGGTGTGGACCGGCACCGGTGCGTTCGGCACCGCCGCGTTCGGCATCTATCCTTTCGGCGAGCCGGCGATGGTGCTGCGCATCGCGAGCATCGGCCTCATCGTCTCGAGAACCGTCGGGCTGAAGCTCGGTCGTGACCGCGCCGCCGGTCTAACGGCAATCGACCGACGCTGCCGCCGCGCCCGAGACAGCTAGAAATAGCTCTCGAGCCTTCCGCGCCGCCGCACGTCGCGCGCATCATGGTCTCGTGATGCGGATCGACGATGATCCGCTTCTCGTCGATGGCCAGCACGTTCATGCTCAGCCATTGCCCGCAAAGCGAGTGATCTTGAGCATACGGTCGTCGATCGGCACCCGCTCCGGCGCGACCAGGATGTCCCATCTTTTCATGATGTCGCTGGATATGGCATATCCAACCCCCACCGCCGTAGGCGTAGCCGTCTGGATCGTGTCGCGGCCACGCGCGCGGAAGCGAGAAGTCGGTGCCTTTTCGTACAAGTCTCCTCGTTAGCATCGATGTCACATCGAGTCGATGTTGCCGCCAAGTGGAGACACCGCCGTACGGCAGTAGGCAGCGAGCGTGTGGATGCCAACGACTTGAGCTAGTCAAGTAATTTCATCGCTATTTTGGCTTAGGTCGAACGGCGGATTTGGCGGGGCTCTTGCAAGCAATCCACAGGCTCCCGGTATGATCAAAGGCCTAACATTTTCGCTAGGATCGTCGCGTCCTTGCGTGCCATAAGCGGCGTCGCGGTCGCGCAACGTACTGGCCGCCACCCAGACATTGCGAACGAATCATCAGCATGACCCTTATGGATCACGCGGGCGGGCGCTTTGCGTCGCTCGCTCGCCAGCAGGGCGACACCGGCTTCCGTGTCGCTCCCCACAACATCGAGGCGGAGCAGGCGCTGCTCGGCGCCATCCTCATCAACAACGACGCCTTCGATCGCGTGTCGGACTTCCTCAAGCCGGAGCACTTCTCCGAGGAACTGCACCGGCGCATCTACGACGTCGCCTCGCAGCTCATCCGCGCCGGCAAAGTGGCGACGCCCGTCACGCTGAAGACCTTCCTGGGCGACGCCGATCTCGGCGGCATGACGATCCCGCAGTATCTCGCCCGCCTCGCCGCCGAAGCCACCGCGATCATCAATGCCGAGGATTACGGGCGCACCGTCCATGACCTCGCGACGCGGCGCGACCTCATCGTGATCGGCGAGGACATCGTCAACGGCGCCTACGATGCGCCCGTCGACGTGACGCCGCGCGACCAGATCGAGGAGGCCGAGCGCAAGCTCTACTCGATCGCAGAAACCGGCCGCTACGACGGCGGCTTCCAGCGCTTCTCCGACGCACTCACGTCCGCTGTCGACATGGCGGCCAAGGCGTTCGAGCGCGACGGAGGTCTGTCGGGCATCGCCACCGGCATGAGCGACCTCGACAAGATGATGGGCGGCCTGCAGGCGTCCGACCTCGTGATCGTCGCCGGCCGTCCTGGCATGGGCAAGACCGCGCTTGCCACCAACATCGCCTTCAACATCGCCAAGGCCTACGAATTCCGCCAGAAGCCGGACGGCACGCACGAGACGGTCAATGGCGGCATCGTCGGCTTCTTCTCGCTCGAAATGTCGTGCGAGCAGCTCGCGACCCGCATCGTCGCGGAACAAGCCCAAGTCGCCTCCTACAAAATCCGTCGGGGCGACATTACCGAGCAGGACTTCCATCGCGTGGCGCAGGCCGCCCGTGAGATGCAGCAGATCCCCTTCTACATCGACCAGACCGGCGGCATCTCGATCGCGCAGCTCACCGCCCGCGCGCGCCGCCTGAAGCGTCAGCGCGGCCTCGACCTTCTGGTGGTCGACTACCTTCAGCTTCTGTCGGGCTCGAAGTCGAAAGGCGAAAACCGCGTCCAGGAGCTAACCGAGATCACCACGGGGCTGAAGACGCTGGCCAAGGAGCTGAACGTGCCGATCATGGCGCTGTCGCAGCTTTCGCGTCAGGTCGAATCGCGCGACGACAAGCGTCCGCAGCTCTCCGACCTGCGCGAGTCCGGCTCGATCGAGCAGGATGCCGATGTGGTCTGCTTCGTCTATCGGGAGGAATACTACCTCAAGAACAAGCAGCCTCGGGAGGGCACGGAGGAGTTCCTCGCCTGGCAGGCGGAAATGGAGCGCGCCTATGGCAAGGCCGAGGTCATCATCGGCAAACAGCGCCACGGACCGACCGGCACCATCGAACTCGCCTTCGAGGGCGAGTTCACGCGCTTCTCGAATCTCGCCCACGACGACCATCTGCCGGCCCGCCACTGAACGCTGCCTCGGCCAAGCGGCTCACGGCATCCGCGCTGGGACGCGGCGGATATATCACGCCAGAGCAAACTGTTGAGCGAGACCCTCGAAACGGGCCCCCATTGGTCCGTTTGCGACTAAGATCGACAACAGGTCGAGACCAAGCGAGGGTTCATCAGCGTTGCGGCCGCTTCTGACTTCCGTCACCGAATGGCGCGATGTCGCCGCCGAGCAGGCCGGAACGACGGTGACCGTCGACCTCGACGCGATGGGTGCCAACTGGCGGCTGCTACGGGACAAGGCGGGGAGCGCCGAGGCATCCGCCGTTGTCAAGGCCGACGCCTATGGGCTGGGTCTCGAGGCTGCCGCCGGCGCGTTGCGCCGTGCCGGTTGCAAGACCTTTTTCGTCGCCCATGTCTTCGAGGGCCAGCGCCTGCGCGCGCTGGTTCCGGACGCGACGATCTACGTCCTCAATGGATTGATGCCGCGCACCGCGCCGCTGTTCCTCAAGGCCAAATTGCGCCCCGTCCTTGGCTCGCTGCTCGAAATCGAGGATTGGCTGGAGGCGACGACCCGCACGCGCGGTGCCTGCGCCCTGCAGGTCGACAGCGGCATGAACAGGCTCGGTGTCATCGCCGCGACGATCCCCGAGGCGGTACGCCTCTCCGCGCGGCTCGATCTCGCGCTCGTGATGAGCCACTTCGTGTGGTCCGGGCGACGCGAGCACCGCGATTTCGTCTGCCGGGAGATCACGGCCTTTGATCAATTACGCGCGCATTGGCCGGGGGTCCCGACTTCTCTCGCCAACTCGAGCGGCATCTTCTACGGAGCGCAGGCGCACTTCGATCTGGTGCGGCCGGGCTATGCGATCTACGGCGGCAATCCGACGCCGGATCTCGCCAACCCGATGCGCTCGGTCGTCTCCTTCGAGGCGAAAGTCATCCAGGTCCACGAAGTCGCGGCCGGCGAACGCGTCGGATACGACGGTCACTGGACCGCTCCGTCGCGGCGGCGTCTCGCCACGATCAGCGCCGGCTATGCCGACGGCATTCCGTGCGGCGCGATCGGCACCAATGCCGCCACGCGCGGGCAGGCGAGCGTCGATGGCGCGCTTTGCCCGATGGTCGGACGCATTTCGATGGACCTCACCGTCGTCGACGTGACCGATGCGCCGATGATCGAACGCGGCGACAGCGTCGAACTGCTCGGCTCGGAGATTTCCGTCGACGATCTCGCTCGTCGCGCCGACACGATCGGCTACGAGATCCTGACTCATCTCGGCCCGCGAAGCCACCGCCGCACGATCGGCCGCCAGGCGACCGTGCTGACGAGCCCCGGACGGTAGCCGCGCCGGAGCCGCCGTGAGCGGCGCTCCGGTAGGTCCGCAGAGCCTCCGTCAGCACCTCGACCCAGGTGCGCGCGAGCAGCCTTGACGCTACAGCGGATCGGGCGCGAGGACCTCGCTCACGTCCGAGTCGCGTGGGCGTGCGCACTCGAAGGGAGTATCGAAGCCATGCGGCAGAAGCCGCCGCAGGCTCGTGATCCGGCGCGGATGTCGGCGTTCGAGCCATCGCCCGTACAGTTTGAGCATTTCGGGATCGTCGCAGGGCAGATCGTGCATCGGCGCCGAACCGCCCGATGCCGAGAGGAACGCGCTGGCCGGATCACGATCGAGTTCGCGCGGGAAGAGGGCGATGCGCTCGGGACCGACGGACAGCCCGCTCGAAGACAGGACGGCTCTTCCGCGCGCGGCATCGACAAGCGCGCGGTAGATGTCGTGGCCGTAGAGGGCGCCGAGATGGCCGCTGGCGACCGGCCGCGGGTTGATCTCGATGAGCGAGGCACCTTCGGCCGAAAGGATATAATCGAGCGCGACGAGACCCGAGCAGCCGAGTGCGGCGACGAGCGAGCGCGCGGCGGCCTCCATCTCGGGACAATCGATCGCGCGGACAACCGTGCTCGCGCCGGTCACCGGAGGATTGACGCAAGCGGCGACGAAGCTGATGCCGTCGAGCACCGTGCCGGCCGCGCAGGCGACGACGCGGAACGCCATCGGCCCGGCGATGTACTTCTGCATGACGAGCGCGTTCTGGTCGGCTGTCGTCAGGCGCAGGGCCGTCTGGGCCAGGCGTTTCATCGTCGCTGTGCGGAAAGCCTTGCTGAAGGCGCGGGCGAGCTCAATCTCGTTGCTGACGATCGCGACGCCGAAGCCGCCGCACGTCTGCTCGCGCTTCAGCACGACGGGATAGCCGAACGCGGCCGCGGCATCAGCGGCGTCCCGCAGTGTGACGATCGTCCGTTGGCGCGGCGTGCGGATCTTGAGTTCGGCGGCCAGCGCGATCTGCCTTTCCCGGCTGCAGATGATGCCGAAACCGCCGGGCGCGCCGAAGGAGCGCTCGATGAGCGCTCTGACCTCTTCCGTCGCGGTGCGGTAGACGCGGTCGGCCCGCAGGGTTCGAGCGGTGAAGTCATCGAGCGGGATCACGAGGTCGGGGCGCCAGGCTCGCACGATCCTGCCGAACCGGGCGCCGAAGCCGCAGCTGCGAATCCATGAGCCGCCGAGACGCGGGAGTGGGAAGCGCGCGCCGGCAAAGCGCGATTGCGCCGCGAAACCGTCGGCGGGGCCGAGCACCGCGCAATCGCATCCGCTTCGGCCCATCGCGGCGACGATTCGGTCCGAGCCAACGTCGTTGAGCAGGGTGACGAACAGGATGCGCGGCGACATGAAGAGCACCTTGTAAACGGTCGATCAGGCTCTGGAGGTATCGCCAACGGGCACGGTTTCCCGTTGAAGCGCGGGAATTGCTCCCAGCCTCCTGCCGCCTCGAGCGGCATGCTTCGAGGCGCGAGCTTCCGCCGCGGCAACATGGCGAGCGATCCGGCGCGCCGCGAAATCGGCGCCGCAGACGAAGCGGAGCATAGGACCGAAAGCAAACGCCGCCGCCGTGCCCGCGAAGTAGAGACCGCTGACATTCGTTTCGAAGAAGGAGGACAGCCGCGGCGCATTGTTGGTCAACGCGAGACGCTCGGCGAGGCCGCGATCGAGGAACGGCAGCATGCGCACGGCGACCCGGTAGCCGGTGCCCGCGACGACATGATCGACCGGCTCGAGAACGCGGCGTCCGTTCCGTCCGACGATCACCAGCTCGACACCGGCGGCGCTCTCCCGCGCAGCGACGACGTTCGCCGACAGCGTCAGCGCGACCTTGCCATCGACATCGCCGCGGGCCGACCAGCCAGGGGCGGGTCCGAGATAGCGGCGGACGATCTTCACGCGCAAGTGTTCGGGGAGGGCGCGGAACAGCAGGGGCGCCTTGACGCACAGGAATTTCTTCCAGCCGGGTCCGAGAGGCGTCATCGGTGCCTTCAGCCGATGCCACCAGTGCCGCTGGCCGGCATCATAGAAGGTGACGGCCGCGCGTCGGCTGATGAGGTGCACGAACGCGCCGGCCCGCTGCAGGGCGGCAGCCGCATCGATCGCGGAGGCACCGGCGCCGATCACCGCGACGCGGCGTCCGGCAAAGCCCGTGTAGTCGGCGCGCTCGGCGGTGTGACTGAGCCTCTCCGATGAAAGGCCTTCGAGTATCGCGGGGATGTGGCTGTAGGGCCTGATCCCGGCCGCCACGATGACCCGGCGCGCGGCAACCAGCATCCCGTCCTCGAGCTCGACATCGAAGCCGTGCGGCGCAATCCGTAGCTGCCGCACGAGCCTCCGGTCGAGCTGCGGAACGAGTCGCTTCTGGAAGGCGACACCGTAGGCGGCGAAGGTCTCGACCGGCACCGGCAGGTCGAGATCGGCGTAGGGCAGACCCTCTTCCTCGCAGAAGCGGCGGAGCGTGAGCGCGCCGGCCGGATCGGAGAGGCAAGAGGCAAAGCCCTCGGACTTGAGCTGCATTCCTTGCGGCATGCCCTCGCGCCAACTATCCATCGGGCGGCCGAAGACGACCGGTGCGAGACCCCGCGCGGACAGGTGCGCGGCGATGGACAAGCCGTAAGGGCCCGCGCCTACGACAACGACAGCTGCGATCGACTTCATCTCACCTCACCCATATCGAGCGAGACTAAGGCTTAGAGCGCTGAGTTGACGAGGTTTTCGCGCAAACAGCGTTAACCGGCTGTTGCTTCGATCGCAGAATCTGAGCTTGGCCCTGCTTTAGCGCCGGGCGCATCCTTCCCTGCGCGAAGCGCATTGTGGGCCAGCGCGATGATGACGGCGTTGTGGGCCGAAGATGGAAGAAGCGACTGCCCACCCAACAAGCATCCAGCGGTTCTTCTAATACTGCGCCGCGCTTCGCAAGGTTCAAGCTACCTCGCTGAGATCGGCTCCTGATCCTCGATCAGCACGGGAGGGCGGCGGTCGAGCCAGGGACGGACACGCTCGAAACAGGCTGAAGCGCGCAACACGGTGTCGTCGGCGAGATGGCGCCCGACGATCTGCAGGCCGACCGGCAGGCCCTCGGCCGTGAAGCCGGCCGGGATCGAGGCCGCCGGCTGCCCCGTCATATTCATCGGGAAGGTGAAGGCGAGCCATGCCGTCGTCGGGACCATGCGCCCGTCGATCTTCTCCGGACCCTGGATGTCCAACGCGAAAGGGGGGACGGCCAAGGTCGGCGTCAACAGGAGGTCGTAGCGCTGCATGTAGCGCCACATCTTGTTGTTCACCGCCTTGCGCGTCATCAGCGCGTTAGTGAAGTCCTCGGCGGTCCAGGCCCGCTCGATGAACGCGACGAGGTGCGGCGACATTTTGGCGCCGTGCTCGGCCACCATCTTGCGCATGCCCTTGAGATCGGTCTCGGCGGCGACGAGGCCCCAGAACGCCTCGAACGGATCGCTCCACCCGGGGTGTGCCTCCTCCACCACGCAGCCAAGTTCGGTCTCGAAGACTCTCGCGGCTTCGGTCGCGATCGCGCGGACTTCCGAATCGACGGCTGCATAGCCCCAGTCGATGCTGAAACCGATCCTGAGCCCGCGCACGTCGCCCTTGGTGCTCTCGGTCCAGTCGAAGCGGGCGGCGGGGATCGAAAAGCGGTCGCGCGGATCAGGTCCGGCGATGACCGACATCATCAAGGCCGCATCCTCGACGGTGCGGCTCATAGGTCCGATGTGTTCGAGGCTCTCCCAGCCGGAGACGCCGGGATAGCGTTCGTCCTTGGTGCCGGGATAGAGCGGCACCCGGCCCATCGAGGCCTTCAGGCCGTAGATCCCGCAATGGGCCGAGGGGATGCGGACCGAGCCGCCGCCGTCGCTACCGAGGGCGAAGGGGCACAGCCCCGCCGCCACGGCCGCGCCGGACCCGGCGCTCGAACCGCCCGACGTGCGCTCGAGATTCCAGGGGTTGCGCGTCGTCTCGAACACCGGATTGTGGCCGACACCGCTGTAGCCGAACTCCGGCACGTTGGTCTTGCCGAGGATCACACATCCCGCGGCCTTGAGGCGCTCGACGACGACGTCGTCCTCGTCGGGCACGAAGTCCTTGTAGGCGATCGAGCCCGAGACCGTCCTGATGCCGGCGGTGCAGATCAGGTCCTTGACGCCGACCGGCACGCCGGCGAGCGCCCCCAGTGGCCGCCCGGCCTTCAGGTCCGCGTCGATCTTGCCGGCGGTCTCGCGGGCAAGGTCGGGCGTCGGCGTGCAGAAGGCGTGGAGCTTGGGCTCGAGGCGATCCATACGCTCGAGGTGGGCGTTCGCCACCTCGAGCGCGGAGACTTCGCGGCTCCTGACCGTTGCGGCGATCTTCGTCGCGCTCCAATCGCAGACTTCGTCCGATAGCGACATCGAGCGTCTTTCATGCCGGGGATTGCTGCAAGGCTACTGCGCCAGCGCGGGCGCGCGCCGGGCCGCCAGCGAGCACAACACCCAATAGGCCGCACCGGCCACAACGAAAGCCGAGACCGCTGTGCAAAGTTCGGGAACCACCTTGTCGACGAGGAGAGCCACGAACGATCCGACCGCCCAAGCCGCGAAGGCCAGCGGTCGCCACGCCTTCACCAACGTGCGGTCCGGCCGCACGAGATACTGGTCCACGAGAACGATCGCGCCGATCGGCGGCACCAGAATGCCCAGCAGCGACAGCCATTGGATGAAGAAGGACCAGACGTCCGTCGCCGCGATCGCGATCCCGATCACGCCGAGGATCACCGCCATCAGCCGCATGTTGGTGTCGAGGATGCGCGACCAGCCGGTCGACGCGTTGTAGAGGCAGTGCGAGCAGACCGAGCCGAGATTCACGTAGAGGAACACGAAGGCGATCACGCTGAGCCATCCGACGCCGAGCCCGTTCATGTAGCCGAACATGTTGTCGGCTCCGAACGGGTTGGCGTTGGGCACGGCGAGGGCGGCGGTGGTGATGCCGCCGACGAGCATCGCGACCATGTTGGCGAACGGGAATGCTCCGAACGTCGCGGTCCATGAGTCCGACGAGGTCTTCGCCCACCGATTGAAGTCCGGCGTCACCGTGCCCGCGTCCGCGAACAGCGCGATGACCATGGTAACCCCGACGCCCATCGACATGCTGGCGGCGCCTCCGTTGCCGGGATAGTCGACGACCGCGGCCCAGGTCGTCGCGGAGGCGGCGTGCCAGGCGACGAACACCCCGAGCACGACGAAAAGCGGTACGGAGACGAGACCGATCCAATGCAGCCCGCGTACCCCGACGAAGGTGATGCCGATGTAGAGGAGACCGGCGATGACCGTCATCAGCACGTAGTTCAGCCCGTAGGCCTTGCTGACGAGGGCGCCGGTGATGCCGGTCTGCACGGCGAACCAGCCGAGCAACAGCGTCGACAGCAGACCCGAGGCGAGCATGAAGCCCTTGGCGCCGAACACCCTGCTGGCGATAAGCCCGAAATTCATGCCGGACTGCTCGCCCAGGAGGCCGAGAAGGCCGACGTAGGCGAGCATGAACAGATTGCCGATGACCATGCAGACGACGGCGTTCTTGAAGCCGAGGCCGAGGACCAGCAGCGACCCGGTGATCGCGCCGGTGATGATCATCGGAAAGCCGAGCCACACGATAAGGTTGGAGAACAACGATCGCCGCGCCGCCGCCGGGACGGGACGATGCTCGTATTCGTCGCCGAGCACGTGCTCGCCCCCGATCAGCTGCTTGCCGCTCAGACCTGCCATTGGTACGCCCCTCATCATGCTTTGGCTGCGACGAAGGTTTGCAAGATCGGGGCCGAGAGCCTGCTTTCTGTCAGGCGCGGCCCGACGGGGGGTGACTTGCCCGGCGACCGGGCCGATCACGCGTGACGGATGGAAGCAAGCGCGACGAGGACCGCCTCGCTGCGCGCCACGGCGCCGAAGACGCCGCCTTGCATCGTCACCATCTTCAGGGCGGCCGCATGGTTGCCGGCGTCCGTCGCCGCGCAACAATCGGCGACGAGCAGGCATTCGAAGCCACGGTCGTTGGCTTCGCGCATGGTGGTATGGACACAAACATCCGTCGTGATGCCGGTCAGCACCAGGTTGCGGATGCCGGATGTGCGCAGGATCAGTTCGAGATCCGTCGCGCAGAACGATCCTTTGCCGGGCTTGTCGATCACGATCTCGCCAGGCGTCGGCGCGAGCTCGGGGATGATCTCCCAGCCGGGCTCGCCGCGCACGAGCACGCGGCCGCACGGGCCGGGATCGCCGATGCCGGCGCCGATCTGGCGCGACCGCCAGCGCTTGTTGGCCGGCAGGTCGCCGAGGTCCGGTCGGTGCCCCTCGCGCGTATGGATGATGGTGAAGCCCAGCCCGCGCATCGCCGCGAGGAGCGCCTTGATCGGCTCGATCGGCGCGCGGGTTAGGGCCAGATCGTAGCCCATCGCATCGACGTATCCGCCCTTGCCGCAGAAGTCCGTCTGCATGTCGATGATCATCAGCGCCGTGTTGCCGGGCCGCAGGTCGCCGTCGAACGGCCAGGCGTAGGGATCGGCCCGAACGGTGCCCCCCGCGGTGTCGCCGCGCACGGCGCTCCCGCTCATTCGGCGGCCTCCTTGCGATGCTCGCCGAAGCGGCGCGTCGGAGCCGGAAGGCCGCAGGATGTGCCGTCGACGACCTTGACTTGCTTCTCCCAAGGCAGCCGGTAGCGGCCGGCGACGAGGTCGTGCATGAAGGTGTAGGGGCAGTCGCCCGCCCCTCCGGCGACCGCGGAGAAGCCGCGATGCCCGAGCTGGTAGATGTTGTTCTCGACGCCCCAATTGATCCGCGCCTCGCGTACGAGGTCCGGGCGCACTTCCGCGGTGATGATCTCGTCGGGCCGCCCCGAGGCGCCGTGGGCGATGACGGTACCGTCGAAGTTCACGACCATGCCTTCGCCCATGGAATCGAAGGAGCCGTCCGACCCGCACATGCAGACGTTGGCGGTGACCATCAGGTTTTGGAACGCATTGGCCTGGTTGGTGATCTGCCAAGCGCTCCGGATCGGCGCCGTGTAGCCGGCCGTGCGCAGCATGATCTCGGCGCCCTTGTAGGCACATTCGCGCGCCATCTCGGGGAACATGCCGTCGTGGCAGATGATGAGCGCGAGCTTGCAGCCGTTCGGCCCCTCGATGACCGGGATCCCGACATCGCCGGGCTCCCACGGCTCGACGGGCACCCATGGGTGAAGCTTGCGGTAGTAGAGCTTGATCTCGCCCGCGGCGTCGATGACGAGGCCGACATTGTAAGGATTGCCGTCGGGGTTGTGCTCCATGATGGAGAAGCATCCCCAGATCGCGTTGTCGATGCAGGCCTTCCTGAAGGCCGCGACCTCCGGGCCGTCCATCCGGCACATGATGGCGGGGTCGGTGCTCATCGAGAGGCCGTGCAGCGCGTATTCCGGGAACACCACGAGGTCCATGCCCGCCATGTTGCGCCGCGCCTTGGCGACCATCTCGACGATTCTGCCCGTCTGGCGCTTCAGGTCCTCCGGCGTGTCGATCTGCTCGAGCTTCAGCTGCACGAGGCCGACGACGACGCCGTTCGGCGATTTGTTCAAGCCACCCAGTCCGTTCATCACAGTCCTTTCACAGCGTGTCTTTTCACAGCGTATCTTCTCACAGCGTGTCTTCGCCGCGCCGCTCGCCGGCAGGGCGAGGCGGGCCCGAGCCTAAAGCGGCGACGTCGGAGGTCAAAGCGATGCGCCTATTGGGGGCGAGGAAAAGGTTGCAAGCGGCGCGCCATCGGAGCGGCGCGTTCGAAGGACGTGCTGCGTACGCGTCATCGCGATCGAACAGTTTGTCGAGCGGATCGGCGAGAGTCTCTGAGACGTTTGCGGCGCGCCCGGACGCTCCGAGGCGGCGCGGCGGCTCGTCGAGCGCGGGCTCGGCACGCCGTTTTAGCGCCGGAGATCCTCAAGGCTGATCGAGTGTCTAACAAGTGTCTAACAGGGGCTCTTTGGGGTTCTACGGTGCCTGCTAAACCGTTGAAATTGTTGGTGCCCAGGGGCGGAATCGAACCACCGACACTGCGATTTTCAGTCGCATGCTCTACCAACTGAGCTACCTGGGCGTGCCGCCGGGAGCGACGGAGGGGATTTATATGGAGGCCTCCCGGCCTTGTCCAGCATGGCCGCGGGGGCTGGGGCGCTGTCAATGCGCCGGCAGCAAAGCGCGATAGCGGGTCCGGACCGCGTCGATCGGCTCGATGCCGTCGCTGGTCGCGCGGAACCAGTGCGTCCAGCCGTTGCAGGCCGGCAGCCCCTGCGCCAGAGCGCCGATCTTGTGGATCGAGCCGACGATGGCGCCGAGCGCCACCGTTCCGTCGGCCAGCACCGTCACCTGGTGGCGCTGCTTCTCATCGCGCAGGATCTCGCCGGGGCGGATCAGCCCGGCCTCGACGAGCGCGCAGAAGGCGATCCGCGCCTCGGCGCGCTTGCTCGGCATTTCCGCGAGCAAGGCCGCGGGCAGGGCGGTCACGGCATCGATGCGCGCGGCCGCCGCTTGGGCGTAGGCTGCCTCGCGCTCGAGCCCGATGAAGGAGCGGCGCAGCCGCTTGGCGACGGCGCCCGTCGTCCCCGAGCCGAAAAAGGGGTCGAGCACGACGTCGCCGGGCCTGCTGGCCGAGAGCAGGATGCGGGCGATCAGCGCTTCCGGCTTCTGGGTCGGATGGGCTTTGCGGCCGTCCGCGTCCTTCAGACGCTCGTTGCCGGTGCACAGCGGGAAGAACCAATCGGAGCGGACCTGGCAGTCCTCGTTGCCCGCCTTCAAGGCTTCGTAGTTGAAGGTGTAGGCCTTGGACTGCGGACCCTTGGTCGCCCAGATCAGCGTCTCGTGGGCGTTGGTGAAGCGGCGGCCGCGGAAATTCGGCATCGGGTTGGCCTTGCGCCACACGATGTCGTTGAGGATCCAGAACCCCTGGTCCTGCAGCGTCGCCCCGACGCGGTAGATGTTGTGGTACGAGCCGATGACGAAGAGGGTCGCGTTCTTCTTCATCACCCGCTTCACGGCGGCAAGCCAGTCGCGGGTGAAGCGGTCGTAGTCGGCGAAGCTCGCGAACTTGTCCCATTCGTCGTCGACGGCATCGACGAGGCTCTGGTCGGGCCGCGATAGCGCGGTCTCGAGCTGCAGGTTGTAGGGGGGATCGGCGAAGACGAGATCGACGCTCTCGGGCGGCAGATGCTGCAGCGATTCGATGCAGTCGCCGAGAATGATTTCGTCGCGTGGTAGTAAATCGGCGGACTGGTCGCGAGTTTCCGCGATGATGGTGTTGGCCGGCACTGCCTTCGTCTCGTGAAGGCGGCGCGCTCTCGAAGTCTCAGTACGCGTGACCTGAATCTGAGACTTCGAGCCGTGACTTCCGGCCTGCGCGATACGCATTGAACACACACCGGTACGCAACCAACCAACGACGATGACTGTGCCCCGTCGAGGTAAAGGTGACGTTTAGCGGCGCGGAATACGGGTGTGTCCTTTTCGGACAGCCGTCAGGAAAGCTACGCCGGCACCCGGCGGCTTTCGGCGACGGCGCGGACCGGCGCGAAGGTCATGCGGTGGATCTCGCAAGGTCCATGGGCCGCGAGCGCCTCGAGATGGGCGCGCGTGGCGTAGCCGACGTGGCTGCCGAAGCCGTAAGCCGGGTGATGCCGGGCAAGCCGCCGCATCAGCCTGTCGCGCGTGACCTTGGCGATGATCGAGGCGGCGGCGATCGAGGCGGAGGTTCCGTCGCCCTTGATCAGGGTTTCGCCTTCGCAGACCAGGCAGGGCGGCAGGTCGTTGCCGTCGATAAGGACGTAGGCGGGCAGGGTGGCGAGAGCGGCGAGCGCCCGCCGCATCGCCGCGAACGTCGCCTGGCGTATGTTGATGGCGTCGATCTCGGCGGCGCTTACGAACGCGACGCCGACGCAGAGCGCGCGCTCCATGATCGTCTCGTAGAGGTCCTCGCGTTCGTCCGGCGCGAGCAGCTTCGAATCGGCGAGGCCCTTGGGCACTCTCGCCGGATCGAGGATCACCGCGGCGGCGCAGACCGGGCCGGCCAGCGGACCGCGCCCGACCTCGTCGATGCCGGCGACCGGCGCGAGACCGCGCCGCATCAAGGCGCGCTCCAATCGAAAATGCGGCTTCGCCATCCGGGCTCTCGACCATCATGGTGTTGTTCATCGCCCTCATGGATCATCTAACGGTCGACCGGCAAGCCGCGCGGGCGAGAATAGCCGGGACAAGCTCAAAACAGCGACAGCTGCGAGCCGGGCGCGGCCGGCTTGCGGAACAGATCGGTGCGCAGCTTCATGCGCTCCTTGCTGTAGCCGTTCTTCGCCGCGGACGCCTCGAACCGCCGGCCGATCATCCAGGCGAACGGGCCGGTGCCGGTCATCCGCTCGCTCCAAGTCGAATCATAGGCCTTTCCCTTCCGCATCGACTTGACCATCGTCATCACGTGGCGGAGCTTGTCGGGGTAGTGCGCCTCGAGCCATTCTTCGAACAGATCCTCCAGCTCGAGCGGAAGCCGCACCATGACGTAGCCCGCCTCACGCGCGCCGAGAGCCGCGGCGCGGGTGAGGATCGTCTCGATCTCGGCGTCGTTGATCGCCGGGATGATCGGCGCGACCATAACGGTCGCAGGCACCCCGGCCTTGGCGAGTTCCTCGATCGCGTCAAGCCGGCGCTGCGGCGCGCAGGCGCGCGGCTCCATCCGTCGCGCGAGCTCCGGATCGAGCGTAGTGATCGAAAGCGCCACCTTGACGAGGCCCTTTCGCGCCATCGGCGCGAGGATGTCGAGATCACGCAGCACCAGCGCCGATTTTGTGACGATGCCGACCGGATGGTCGGCCTTCGCCAGCACTTCGAGTATCTCGCGCGTGATCGTCTCCGTTCGCTCGATCGGTTGGTAGGGATCGGTGTTGGTGCCCATCGCGATAGTTTTGGGCGTGTAGCGCGGTGCCGACAGCTCCTTTTCGAGCAGCGCGGCGGCTCCCTGCTTGGCGAACAGACGCGTTTCGAAGTCGAGCCCGGGCGACAGCCCCATGTTGGCGTGCGTCGGCCTGGCGAAGCAGTAAACGCAGCCGTGCTCGCAGCCGCGGTAAGGATTGATCGATTGCTCGAAGGAGATGTCGGGCGATTCGTTGCGGGTGATGATCGAGCGCGCGCGCTCCTTGGTGACATGGGTGCGAAGCACCGGCATCATGCCGAGCACGCCCCAGCCGTCGTCCTCGCCGACGCGATGTTCGGCTTCGTAGCGGCCGGAAACGTTCGTCAGCGCGCCGCGCCCCTTCTGGCGCCGCGCCTCAGACGCTTTGGCTGGCGTCTGGTCGAGGAACACGCCCGGATCGGCGGGGTGAACGGAACGCGATCGGACCTGGCTTGACTGTGAGCGCACGAGTTTTCCTCCGCCTTCGGAGAGAACATTTAAGGAACAAATATGGAATCGTCCAGTGAGCCTGTGGAAAACTCCGATGGGTGCTTGCGCTTCAGCTTACAAGGCCACCGAAGGCGACGCCCGATTCCACCCTAGGCGACGATGACCTGCGTGCATCCATGATCACGGCGATTGTGCTTTCGCCCGATTTCCGATCCGGCGACGAGCCGGCAGCTCCCAGGGAGCTGATCGTGCGATCGCTGGTCTGGCTCGTCTCGGCGGTGGTGTCCGGCGTCGTGCACGAGGTCGTCCTGGCGGCGCCCGATCGGCTCGACCTTGCCGACATCGTCGATCAGTCCGGCTGCGAGCTCGTGCAGGCCCGGCGCGAGCGCGATCGCCTCGCCGCCGCGGTTGGCATCAGCCGCGGCGAGCGGTTGCTTGTCCTGAGGGGCGGCTTCGAGCCCAATCCGGGCCTCGTCGAAGACCTTGCCGCCTTCCTGCGACGATCAGCGTCGAGCGAGAGCGCGCTCGTGATCGCCACGCCGCAGACGCTCTGGCAGCGGCTCTTCCCGGATCGAGCGCCTGTCGTCGGCGTCCTGGTCGAGCGAAGGCTCGCCGCGGAGGCCGCCGGGGATTTCGCACGGTTGGCGAAGTCGGCGCGGACCGCGCGGCGGCTGCGTTCCCGTGCGGGGCCGATCGACTGATCCGCCACCGGGCCTCGCGCGCCGTATCCTTCCCATACGTCCGCTACTGAGCCTGGGCGAAGGTGTTGCAGGCGTTGATCTGCCCGGTCCGAAGGCCCGTCTGCAGCCACTGCGTGCGCTGGGCTGAGGAGCCGTGCGTGAAGCTGTCGGGCATGGCATAGCCTTTCGACTGCTTTTGCAGCGTATCGTCGCCGATCGCGCGCGCCGTGTTGATGGCCTTCTCGACGTCGCCCGGCTGCAGGAAATGGTCCTTCTTGTCGGAATTGGCGGCCCAGACGCCGGCGAAGCAATCGGCCATCAGCTCGATGCGGACCGAGAGCGCGTTGCGGTCGCCGGTGGAGACGCGCTGTTCCTGCGCCTGCACCTTGTCGAGGATGCCGAGCTGGTCCTGGATATGGTGGCCGATCTCGTGGGCGATCACATAAGCGTAGGCGAAATCGCCGCCGCCGCCGAGCTTACGCTTCATCTCGCTGAAGAACGCCAGGTCGAGATAGACCTTCTTGTCGAGCGGACAGTAGAACGGCCCCATCTGCGATTGCGCGCCGCCGCAGCGGGATCTGGTGGCACCGGTGTAGAGCACGAGATCGACCGGCTGGTACTGGATGCCCTTCTGTTCGGGCAGCACGCGCGACCAGGTATCCTCCGTCTCGCCGAGGATCGCGGCGACGAACTGGCCCATCTGGTCCTTCGGCGCGCCGGTTTGCGCCTGCCGATCGGGAGCGGAGCGTTGCGGCATCTGCTGGTATTGCCCGCCGCCGTTGCGCATGCCGTTGACCTGCTCGGCGCCGTTGATGAGCACCAGCGGGTTGATGCCGAGCGCGTAGCCGACGATGCCGAGCACGACGATCGTGCCGAGCCCGAGGCCGCCGGTCCCGATCATGCCGCCGCCGCCGAAGCCGCCGCCGCCCGTGCCGCCGTCGTCGCCGCGGCGATCCTCGACATTGTCCGAGCGGCGGAAATTTTCCCATTCCATGGCAAGCTCCTGCCATGACAAGTTTTTTCCCGGCGCGGCGCGGTCACGGCGGAGCCTGTCTAGCCGATCGCGCGAACCCCTGCCATCGGCGTGTCGGGCGGATCGCGAAGGGCGACACGCCCGCGCTCCAAGGGTCACACACCCTGTTGAACCCCATCACGCGATCATGCGACATGGCCGCATGATCGACGGCGCCTTGTTTACCCGCGACTTCCTGTCGGAAGGCATCCGCGCCACGGCGGCGTGGCGCGCGCTGGAGGAGACGGAGGTCGCGGGCTTCCGCGTCGCCGCCGGGGCGGCGCTCGCGGCGCTGGCGGCGCGCAAGGCACCGGACGAGCGGAAACCGGGGAAAACCTCGTCTACCCGCTGCTGGAGCACCTCGGCTGGCGCCACAAGGACGTGCAGCCGAACGCCTCGGCGGCCTTTATTCGAACGCCTCGTGCAGCATGGCTGGCAGCAGCCGGTCGAGCGCGGCGGCGGCCTCGGCCTGGCGGGCGCGGGCCGTGCGCGCCTTCTCTTGCAGGCGATCGAACCAGCGCTGCGCGGCGAGCGACGGCACCGGCACGGTGATCGCCTCAAGCGCTTGCAGCCCGAGGGTGCGATTGCGGCCGGCGCCCCCGGGCGAGGCCCGCCCGAGACAGGCCAAGCCTTCTTCGGTCAGGAACCAAAAGCGAAGGAACTCGGCCGTGACGCGCGCGGGGTCGGCCACGCACGTGAGAAAGCGATGCGATCCGACGCGGCTGGCATCGGCGGTCTGCGCGATCCCAACCGCGCCCTCCCAGGCGAAAACGATATTGAACACCAGATCGCCGGCCTCGATCCGAAACAGCCTCTTCGACCCGACGTCCAGGCCGGGGAGGTCGGGCTTGTGGAAGGTGCCCTTGCCGAACGAGCGCACGCCGAGTTCTGGGTAGGCGGCGTCGGGGTCGATCGGCACCGGCCGGCGGACGAGCGGCGCGATGTCGCCCATGCGGGCGCGCGGCGCGTCCGCGGCGATGCGCGCGAAGGCGGCGCGCAGTAGCGCGGCGAGCTCCGCCTCGAGCGCCGCCGCCGCGTCCCGTCGCGCCCTGATCCGCGCGTCCGCGCCGTCCAGCCGCTCGACGAGGCGCCGCTGCTCGGCGAGCGGCGGCAGGGGCAGCTCCTGGCTGAGAAAGCGCGCCTCCTTCAGCCGGACACGGTTGGTGGACCCTTCGCTCGCTCTGCGGCACAAATCGACGAACCAGTCGGTCCGGCTTGCCCAGGAAAGATAGCCGGGTAGCGCCCTCGCGTTCACATCGAACGCAGGAAAGTCACCGGAGACCACCGCTCCGTCGAGGTCGTCCGACACGATGCCGAATGCGCCATGCCGCGCGTCGATCTTTGAGATCAGGAACTGTCCGGCGCGAACGCGCACCTGCTGAGCGGCGGCGATCTCCGCTCCGCGTACAATTCCACGGAGTGCGAGACCTTTGCCCCAAAGCCGCGCCGTGACTTGGCGATATTCTGTGTCCGGATCGAGAAGGATGCGATCGGAAGCAGGACTGAGGACGTCGCCCAGCGCCACGCGCGGCCAATCGTTCATGCCGGCTGCGCCGCCACCGCGGGGCAATCGGGTGAAGCGCTCCTCACCCGCGAAGCGGGGGAGGGGGACCGCCGAAGGCGGTGGAGGGGGCGGCCGCTGGGCTCGATCGTCCCGCGCGAGCCGCAGCGTACCAGATCGATCGGCATTGAGGCGTGGCCGCCCCCTCCACCATGCTTCGCATGGTTCCCCTCCCCCACTTCGTGGAGGAGGATTCGCGCGAGCCCGATCTTCACCCGATCGGCTCCGCAACCAGCGTCCGCAGCTCGTCGAGGATCGCCATGACCTCGCGCTCCTTGGCGACGACGCCGTCGACGATCTCGGCCGGCGAGCGGCGGTCCTCGGCCGCCGCCGCCGCGGGATTCTTGATGTCGAGGTTTACGGCGCGCACCGCGCCGCCGGCGTCGCGCTCGATCAGGCTCGGCCCGTCGACCGTCCACGCCCGCGGCCCCGGCTCGCGCGCGTCCCACCAGGCGATCAGGTCGCCGAGCTCGTCGTAGCGCAGCGGCGCCGTCTTGGAATACTTGCGCCGCCCGGCCGGCATCGGTTGGTCCCAAAACCAGATTTGTCCCGTCGGCCGCGAGGTGTCGAAGAACAGCAAGTTGGCGGCGATGTCGGTATAGGGCGCGAACACGCCCTCGGGCAGCCGGACGATCGTGTGCAGGTCGAAGCGCTCCAACAGGTCCGCCTTGATCCGCGCCGCGACGCCGTCGCCGAACAGCACGCCGTGCGGCACGACCACCGCCGCGCGGCCGCGCCCGGCGCGCTTCAGCCGCCGCATGATAAGCTGTAGGAACAGCAGCGCGGTCTCGGCCGTGCGCCGGTCCTCGGGGAAGTTCGAGAGGATGCCGGCCTCCTCCTCGCCGCCGAACGGCGGGTTGGTGAGGATCACCTCGACGCGCTCGCGCTCGCCGATGTCGGCGAGCCGAAAACGCAGCGCGTTGCCGGCGTCGATCTCCGGCGCCTCCAACCCGTGCAGCAGCAGGTTCATCTCCGCCAGCAGATAGGGGAGCGACTTCGGCTCGATGCCTTTCAGGCTGCCGGTCTGCAACCGCGCGCGGGAATCAACGGTGTCGGCCTGCTTGGCCATGTGCGCGTAGGCCTCGGCCAGGAAGCCGCCGGTGCCGCAGGCGGGATCGAGGACGGTCTCGCCGAGCCGCGGATCGACCCGCTCGACCATGAAGCGCACCACGGGGCGGGGCGTGTAGAACTCGCCGCTGTCGCCTGCCGCGTCGCGCATCTCGCGCAGCAGCCCCTCATAGAGCCGGCTCAGCGTGTGGATCTCGTCGGAACTGTCGAAGTGGATCGCGTCGACGAGGTTGATCACGTCGCGCAAGAGGTAGCCGCTCTCCATGCGGTTGGCGACGCCCTTGAACACGGTGGCGATGACGTCGCGGCGGTCGCGGCCGCCGTCCATGCCGCGCAGGCCGCGAAGATAGGCGAACAGGCCCGGGCCGGAAGCGCCGTCGTGCCTGACGGTTTCGTCGGCGTTGATGAAGCGCAGCAGGTCGGGTCCGGTGATTCCGTCGCGCGCGGCGGCCCAGTCGCGCCAGCGGTAGGGCGGCGCGATGGCGGGGTGGAACGGCGCGCCGGCGAGCGCCGCCTCGTCCTCGTGCACCCGCTCGAGGTCGTCGAGAAATTTCAGGAACAGCACCCACGTCAGCACCGGCAGGCGGTCGAGGTCGCCGTTCAGCCCCTTGTCCTTGCGCATGATCTTGCGCGACGACTTGACGATGCCGTCGAGGCGCTGCGCCGTTGTTGCGGGTGGGGCATCTTTCATCGGCGCTCGGGCCATTCGCGGTCCTTCTGTCACCGGGCGCCCCCTCCACCACGCTGCGCGTGGTCCCCCTCCCCCGCTTCGCGGAGGAGGACATACGCGGCATGCGGGGAGGGCGTCGGCGCTCCCGAATAGGAGATCGCCCACGCCGCGTAAAGCCGCTCGGTCGGTGGGCGCATCCTCCTCCGCAGAGCGGGGAAGGGGGACCACGCGCAGCGTGGTGGAGGGGCGCCCGTGGTACAACCAAAAACATGCGTGCACCTGTCCGCACCTTCGTTCGCGCCCGAGGACTTCGGCGCGCGATGACTTTCACCCGAGGTTCAACTCTGGCAGGCCTTGCGCGGCGCCGGCCCGGGCGGCCTGCGCTTTCGCCGCCAGCATCCGGTCGGGCCTTACGTTCTCGATTTCTACGCACCGAGGGCGAAACTGGCGATCGAGGTCGACGGCACGGCGCACGATCTCCCGAGTCAGGCGACGCGCGATGCATCGCGTGACGCAGGGCTGGCGGCGCGCGGCATTCGGGTTTTGCGCTTCAACGCGACCGACGTGCTGGACGCGAACCGCCGCGAGGATGTCCTAATGACGATCGCGGCGGCGGCCACCCCGTTCAGTGACTGAGGACGCGCCGTCGGGCTACGAGGTCGATCGTCATTGGAGCGCGGCTCGCCCCCTCCACCGTGCTTCGCACGGTCCCCCTCCCCCGCTTCGCGGAGGAGGATCACGCCGCGTAAAGCAGCTCGGTCAGCTCGGCGACGGCGGCGCGCAGCCGATCGGCGCCGCCGAAGCGCCGGGCGATCTCGCTCGGGTTGCCGAAGGACGACACCGGCGCGACCTTGAGCGCCGCCGGCAGCGCGAGCTCGTCGACGCCCTTGGCAGCGTATCTGTCGAGCAGCGCGTCGAGCACGGCGCGGGCGTCCTCCCCGTGGCGGGCGAACAGGTCGGGATTGTCGGCGCGCAGCCTGTCGGCCCGCTCGCGCCGCGTGCGCGGCGGCGCGTTCCAGGCGAGATGGCAGAGCACGTCGAAAGGGTCGTCGTCGCGCTTGCCCGCCTCGTCGAGCAGGGCGGAGAGGTCGATGCCGCGCTCCGCCAGGGCCGCGACGACCGCCGCGCGCTTGTCGGGCGCCGCCCACTCCGCCCGGAACGCCGCCGGCGTCGGGTAGAGCGTGCGCACCTTCTCGCCGGTCCAATCGGTGAGCTTGCGGCACGTCAGGCGCTTGCCGTCGGCATCGAGGTCGTAGACGAGGTGCGCGACGACCTCGACCGACCCGCCGTCGACGTAGAACTTGCGCGGCAGGCCATCGTCGGCGCTGTCGGGCGGCAGCTGGGATGCCGGATCGCCGGGGGCGCCTTCGTCGGGGGCGTTCTCCCACGGCGCCTGCTCTTCCGCCACCTCGGAGACGACGGCGCCGGCGGCGTCGATCGCGGTGCGCACCTCGGTGACCGGCTCGCCGTCGAAGCTCGGGTCGGCGAATTTTTCCGTCGCCGTGCCGGTGTAGTCGAGGATGCTGAACCAGAGCTTGCCGTAGTCCTCGCGCAGCCGCGTGCCGCGGCCGATGATCTGCTTGAACTCGGCCATCGAGCCGACGACGCGGGCGAGCACCACGTTCTTGCAGGTCGGCGCGTCGACGCCGGTGGTGAGCAGCTGCGAGGTGGTCAGGATCGTCGGCGTCGCGGCCTCGAGATCCTGAAAGCGGCCGAGCATCGCCTTGCCGATATCGCCCTCGTCGGCGGTGACGCGGGCGACGTAGTCGGGATGCTTGGCGACGAGGTCGGCGTTGAGGTTGACCAGAGCGCGGCGCATCTCGCCGGCGTGGTCCTGGTCGACGCAGAACACGATGGTCTTGGCGAAGCGGTCGGTGTTCTTCAGGAAACCGGTCAGGTGCCGGGCGATCGCCTCGGTCCGGGCGCGCAGGGAAACCGAGCGCTCGAAATCCCTGGTTCCGTACTCCTCGTCGGGCACCGCGCGGCCGTAGCGGTCGAGCTCGCCCGCGGTCGGACGCCAGCCCGCCGCGTCGAGGTCGGTGACGATGCGATGCACGCGGTAGGGCGCCAGGAAGCCGTCGGCGATCCCTTGGGCCAGCGAGTAGGTGTAGAGCGGCGCGCCGAAGTAGGCGTAGCTGTCGCGGCTCCCCTCGCGCAGCGGCGTCGCGGTCATGCCGAGCTGGTAGGCCGGCTCGAACCAGTCCAGGATCTCGCGCCACGCGCTGTCGTCGCGCGCCGAGCCGCGGTGGCATTCGTCGATGACGACGAGGTCGAAGAAGTCGCGCGGATATTCGCGGTAGAGTCCCGGCCGGCGCTCGTCGCGGGCGATCGCCTGGTAGGTCGAGAAGTAGATGTCGCGGCTCTGGACGGCGTCGCCGCCGCCGAGCTTCCAGCGCCCGTCGCCGAACGGCGCGAAGGTCTTGTCCTTGGGATCGTCGACGAGGATGTTGCGGTCGGCGAGGAACAGAATCTTCGGCTTCTTGAAGTCGCCCCGCTTGTTCCATCCCGCCGACCACAGCCGCCAGCAGATCTGGAAGGCCACGGCGGTCTTGCCGGCGCCAGTGCACAGCGTCAGCAAGGCGCGATGCCGGCCGCCGATGACGGCCTCGAGGGCGCGGTTGACGGCGATCTCCTGGTAGTACCGGAGCGGCCGCTCGGGGTCGGGATAACCGGCCGCCAGCAGCTTCTCGTCCTGCTTTTCCGTCAGCCCGAGCGCCGCGCGCTGGCGGCCCCACAGCTCGTCGGGCGCGGGAAAATCGGCGCGCTCGACCTCCGTCCCGGCGACAAGGTCGATCTCGATGATCTCGCGGCCATTGCTCGCGTAGGCGAACCGCAGCCCCAAGACCTCGGCGTAGTCGCGGGCTTGCTGCACCCCGTCCCGGGCGGACTTGTATTCGGCTTTGGCCTCGACGACGGCGATGGGGTAGTCGGGCCGGAAGCGCAGAACGTAGTCGGCCCGCTTGCGTTGACCTCGTCGTATTGCCGCGCCGACGACAAGCACCCGCCCATCGGTGAACGTTCGCTGCTCATTGATGGCGTGCGGCGGCTGATCCCAGCCCGCGCCCTGCAGTTTGGGTACGACGAACTTGCGGCAGGTGTCGGCTTCCGTGGTCACGAAGGCTGTTTAGCAGACGCTCGCTTCAAGACTAGCACGCCGGCGCGCACCTCGCGCCTACAGCGCCGCCGCCAGCATTTGCAGGTCGGCCCAGGCGCGGCGTTTCTGCAGCGGCTGTTTCAGCAGATAGTCCGGCGCGAACGTCACCAGGGTTTTCACCGTCTTCGCGTCGCCCTCGAAGCTGAGCCAGCGGCCTCGCAGGCGGCTGATCGGGTCCCGGCTGCCGAGCAGCGGCTGCGCGGCGCGTTCGCCGAGACAGACGAGCAGGGCGGGATCGGCAAGCGCGATATGGCGGCGCGCGAACGGCAGGCACAGCGCGAGCTCGAGCGGGGTCGGCGCGCGCGCGCCGGGCGGCCGCCACGGGATCAGGTTGGCGAGGTGGACCTCCGCGCGCCCGAGGTCGATCGCCCGCATCATCGCATCGAGGAGGGCGCCATGCTTGCCGGCGAAGGCGTCGCCGTGACGCTCGTCGTCGGCTTCCGGCGCGGCGCCGATCAGCATCACGCGCGCGCCGGGCGTCCCGGCGGCGGCGATCATCTTCGTCGCCGTCTGCGCCAGGGTGCAGCCCGGCAGCGTCTCCAGCCGGGCGAAGAGTTGCTCGAGCGTCGTCGCTTCGGCGGCGAGCGCCTCGGCCTGCCGGATCAGCGCTTCCGCGTTTGTCGAGCCCGTCGCCGACACTCTCCGTGGTGGCGACGGCATCGGCGAGGTCGGAGGGATCGGCGCGGTGCCGGTTACGGGCGCAGGGCGCGCCGCGGGCTGCGCGTCGAGCGAGCCGAAGCGGTCATGCGGCTCTTCGTCGATCGACGCGTCCACGCCCATCGCCTGGTACCAGCGCAGCAGGCTTTCGAGAGCGAGCCGATCGTCGGGGACACCATCCATCGCCGGAGAGACTACCATCCCGGTCTTTCGAAGGGGAGGGTGTTTGGTCGCGTCGCCATTGCCCGGCTCTTGGCTTTGGGCTAGGCCGGCCCACATCCCCGACTGACGAATATACAGATTTCGAGAGCGTGTCGATGAGCGGACAAGAGGCGGCTGCCGAGCCGCGCGAGACCATGGACTTCGACGTCGTGATCGTCGGCGCCGGACCGGCCGGTCTCGCCGCCGCGATCCGGCTGAAGCAGATCGACGCCGATCTCGGCGTGGTGGTGGTCGAGAAAGGCTCCGAGGTCGGCGCCCACATCCTGTCCGGCATCGTGATGGACCCGCGGGCGCTCGATCTGCTCATGCCCGAATGGCGCCAAGACGACGAGCGGCCGCTCAAGACCGAGGTCAAGGAAGACCGCTTCTACTATCTCACCAAGACGGGCGGCATGCGGTTGCCCAACGGCTTGATGCCGAGGCTGATGGCGAACCACGGCAACTTCATCGGCTCGCTGTCCGACCTCACCAAGTACATGGCCGCCAAGGCCGAGGCGCTCGGCGTCGATATCTATCCGGGCTTCTCGGCCAGCGAAGTGCTCTACGAGGGCGAAGCGGTGGTCGGGATCGCCACCGGCGACATGGGCATCGGCAAGGACGGCAAGCCGACCGGCAACTACACGCGCGGGATGGAACTGAGCGGGCGCTATACCTTGCTGGCCGAAGGCGCGCGGGGCTCGCTGACCAAGCAGCTCGTGTCCAAGTACGACCTGCACGCGGCCGGCGAGCCCCAGAAGTACGGCATCGGCCTCAAGGAGCTTTGGCGGGTGAAGCCTGACCAGCACCACGCCGGCCGGGTCCAGCATTCGTTTGGCTGGCCACTCGACAATTCGACCGGCGGCGGCTCCTTCCTGTATCATTTCGGGGAGGATCGCGTCGCCGTCGGCTACGTCGTCCATCTGAACTATCAGAACCCGACCCTGTCGCCGTTCGACGAGTTCCAGCGCTACAAGACCCACCCGATGATCGCGCCGACCTTTCAAGGCGGCGAACGCCTCGCCTACGGCGCGCGCGCCATCACCGAAGGCGGCTGGCAGTCGGTGCCGACGCTGGCGGTGCCCGGTGCCGCGTTGATCGGCTGCGCCGCCGGCTTCGTCAACGTGCCGCGCATCAAAGGCTCGCACAACGCGATCTACTCCGGGATGCAGGCGGCCGAGGCTCTCGCCGAGGCGCTCAAGGCCGGTCGCTCGCACGACAGGCTCGCCGCCTATGCCGACACATGGCGAGAGACGGAGATCGGGCACGACCTCAAGGGTGTCCGCAACGTCAAGCCGTTGTGGTCGCGCTACGGCACGATCGGCGGCGTGGTGCTGGGCGGCCTCGACATGTGGACCAACGCGCTGGCGAGCTTCTCGCTGTTCGGCACGCTCAAGCACGGCAAGGCGGACTACCAGACGCTCAAGCCGCTCGCCGAGGTCACCCCGATCGTCTACCCCAAGCCCGACGGCAAGCTCACCTTCGACAAAGCGTCCTCGGTCTATCTCTCGAGCACCAACCACGAGGAGAACCAGCCGCCGCACCTGGTGCTCACCGATCCGTCGATCCCGATCAAGAACAATCTGCCGGTCTACGGCGAGCCGGCGCGGCTCTATTGCCCGGCCGGCGTCTACGAGGTGGTCTACAAGGACGAGGCGGCGAAGACGGACCCCAGCTTCGTCATCAACGCGCAGAACTGCGTGCACTGCAAGACTTGCGACATCAAGGATCCGGCGCAAAACATCACCTGGGTGGCGCCGGAAGGCTCCGGAGGGCCGAACTATTCGGGGATGTGAAGGCCAAGTCTAAAGCATCAAGCTCCCGCTGCCCCGGACATACCGGTGCTGGTCCCTAAGTCATGGCCAGGTTTTAAATAGATGGAGACACACGGTTGGGCTTAAAGAAGATCATCGAGGGTGCCTACCTCGTGCCGATGGGCAACGCCAACGCCGTGCTGCTCGATGGCGGGTCAGAGTTCACGCTCTCGGACGCGGGCTTTCCCGGCAAGGCCTCAATCGTCATGGATGTGATCCGGCAGCTTGGACGCAATCCGCGCGACCTCCGGCATTTGATCTTCACGCACGGCCATCCCGACCATATCGGTAGCGCGGCCGCAATCGTTCGGGAAACCAGCGCGACCACCTACATGCACGCGTTGACCCGAAGACGCAAAAGGTGGTGCCGGCAAGCGACGTTCGATAAAACATACGATGCGGGCCGTGCTACTGCGGCGTCGGCTCGTCCGATCATCGTCCGATCGGCGTGGCCGCTCAGGAGTTCTCATGACCGATATGCCGAAGGAGCTCGTCCTCATCCCAGCGCTGTTTTGCGACAACGGCCTCTACGCCGAGGTCGAGCCGGGCCTCGCCAAGCACATCAATGTCCATGTCGTCGCCGCGCCGCGCGACACGATGGCGGAGAGCGTCAAGGCGATCCTCGACCAGGCGCCGCCGACTTTCGTGCTCGCGGGCACGTCCTACGGGGCCGCGCTCGCTGTCGAGATCGCGCTCGCTGCGCCCGACCGGGTCAAGGGCCTGTGGATCATGGGCAACGACCCGGCCGCCGGCGACCCGGAGCAGGGCGGCGGCCTCGTGCAGGGCATCGAGAGCAACACCGACGGCGTGATCGAAATGCTCGCGGGCCTCGTCGTGGCGCCGGCGCATCAAGCGGCCGCCGGCATGTTCAAGACCATGGCGAAACGCGTCGGTCGCGACGTGGCCGTCCAGCAGGCGAAATCCCTCGCCACGCGCCGGTCGGTCCAGGACCATGCCGCCGCGTTGACCATGCCGGTGCTCGCGATTTGGGGCGAGAACGATCAGATCGCGCCGATCGCCAAGGGCAAAGCCTTCGTCGAGCACATCCCCCATGCCCAATGGCATGCTCTTCCCGATTGCGGTCACCTTCCCACGCTCGAGAAACCGACCGAGGTCGTCGCGATCGCCACGAAATGGCTCGAGGGGTTGAAAGCCGCGGCTTAGCCGCAGCGCGGCGAGCGGGAACGATCCCCTCGCCGCTGTCTCGCTGTCTCCCGTTAGGTTGCCGGCGCACCTATCTGCTTGTAGGGGTCCGCCTTCGCGAAGGCATCCATGCCCTCGCACTGGGCGATGATGCGGTCGATCGTCGGGATGGCGGCGACGTCGACCTTGAACACCTTGGCCACCGCCGTGATGCTCGCGAGGCAGATGTCGGCGATCGTCACCTGATCGCCGTGACAGAAGCTGCCGGTCTCGCTCTCCGCCGCGAGCCGCGCCTCGACCGCCTGAAGGTTGGTGGTGAACCAGTGGACCTGCCAGGCGCGCCACGCCGCCTCGTCGAAGCCGCCGGCGGTCGTGAGATACTTCTTGATGCGCGGCACGATCAGCGGGTGGGTGTCGCCGGCGAGCGAGGCGGCGATCGAGCGCACCCGCGCCCTTGCGTAAGGATCGGCTGGCAGCAGCGGCGGCTCCGGCACCGTCTCGTCAAGAAATTCGAGAATGGCGGTCGACTGGGTGAGCGGCGGATGGCCTGGCGCGACCAGGGCCGGGATCGCGCCAAGCGGGTTGATCTTCAAAAACGCACCGCTACGCTGCTCGCCCTTGTCGAGGTTGATGTCGTGGTCAGTCGCCGAGATGCCTTTGAGGTTCATCGCGACGCGGACGCGGTACGTCGCCGATGTCCGCCAGTAGCTGTAGAGTTCGAAATGCGGGTGATTGGTCATGGGTCATCCTCCGTGAAAGCGCCGGCCGGCATCCTCCTTATCCTGCTGGTGCGAGATTGCCGAGCAAGGGGCGAGCGCGGCCGGTCGGGTGGCCGGCTGCGAAAAGCGGATTGAACCGGGTCCGGAGATCGCCAGTTCTGGTGTCGTCGGCGCACGACCCGAACGGGCGCTGGGCCGCGTGCAGTCTGGAGATCGAACGAATGAAGGCCCTGCGCATCGATAAAACCGATACCGGCACCATGGCGGCCATCGTCGACTTCGATGAGAACGAACTCATGCCGGGCAACGTCACGGTGCGGGTGTCCCATTCCACGGTGAACTACAAGGATGGGCTCGCGATCACAGGCAAGAACCCGATCGTGCGCGTCTCGCCGATGATCGGCGGCATCGACTTCGCCGGCACCGTCGAGACATCGGAGGATTCCGATTACAAGCCGGGGGATCGCGTCGTCTGCAACGGCTGGGGTTTGTCGGAGACGCATTTCGGCGGCTATGCCGAGAAGGCGCGGGTCAAGGGCGAGTGGCTGGTCAAGTTGCCCGAACGTCTTTCCGCACACGACGCAATGGCGATCGGAACGGCCGGCTACACGGCGATGCTCTCCGTGCTCGCGCTCGAGAAGCATGGCGCCGAGCCAGACCATGGTCCGGCGGTGGTCACCGGCGCCGCCGGCGGCGTCGGCTCGTTCGCGCTGATGCTCCTGAAGAAGACTGGTTGGCACTGCATCGCCTCGACCGGCCGCTCGTCCGAAGCCGATTACCTGAAAAGCCTCGGCGCCGACGAGATCATCGACCGCGCCACTCTGTCCGGGCCGGACAAGCCGCTCGGCAAGGAGCGCTGGGCGGCCGGCGTCGACGCCGTCGGCTCTCACACGCTGGCCAACGTGCTGGCGCAGACCAAGCGGCATGGTGCGATCGCCTGCTGCGGCCTGGCGCAGGGCATGGACCTGCCGAGTTCGGTCGCACCCTTCATCCTGCGGGGGGTCGCGCTACTCGGCATCGACAGCGTCTATTGCGAGAAGGCGCTGAGGGTCGAAGCCTGGCAGCGGCTCGCGAGCGACCTGGATAGCTCGAAACTGAAAGACGCGACCCGCACGGTCGGCTTCGACGAAGTCATCGGGGCGGCCCACGATATCATCAACGGCAAGATCCGCGGCCGCGTCATCGTGTCGATCGCATGAGGCGGAACGGCCGGCGCGACGTCGCGCTTCCCATCGATCGATAGGGAGAGCGCGATGACCGCCAACAAGGACGTCAGCAAAAGCGACGACGTCGAGTACAAGTGGGGCAAAGGCAAGGTCGAGGGCGAAGTGACAAAGGTCCACACGGATGATGTCGAGCGCACGATCAAGGGCAGCAAGGTCAAGCGCCATGCCTCCGAGGACGAGCCGGCTGTCGAGATCAAGACCGACAAGGGGCAGAAGGTGCTGAAGTCGACCTCGGAAGTGAAGATCAAGTCCTAGCGTCCAAGTCCTGGCGTCCAAGTCCTGGCGTCCAAGTCCTAGCGTCCAAGTTCTGGCGTCGTCGTGGCTATCGCCTCGGAGCGGCGGCACGGCTGAGCCGATCGTTGATCGCCGCTCCGAGGCCGGCGCCGGGAAGAGGGGCCACGGCGATTGTCGCGGCCCCTTCTCGGTCGAGCTGACGAAGGAAGCGATAGAGATTGGCGGCAGCCTCGGCGAGGTTACCCCTCGGCGACAGGTCGCGCGCGGCACCCGGGAGGCGCGATCCGAAGTCGAGACCGGTTTCGCCCGCTTGTAGCGTCGTCGCATTGAGCCGAAGGGTAGCTTTCGGTGCATAGTGGGAAGCGAGCATGCCCGGCGCGCGGACCGCGGCGCTGGCTTTATCGAGAGGTCGGCCGATCACGGCCTCTATCAAATCCGCGGAGATCGCGCCTGGCCGAAGCAAGCTGATCCCCTCGCCGCGGCAACTCACGATCGTTGACTCGACACCGAAGGCGCATGGGCCGTCATCGATAATCATGGCGACGGAGTTGCCGAGATCCTCTCGAACATGCGGCGCCTCGGTCGGGCTGAGGTGTCCGGAGCGGTTGGCCGACGGCGCGGCGACCGGACGATCGACCTTCCGCAACAGCGCCAGCGCCGTCGGGTGGGCGGGCACACGAAGGCCCACGCTGTCGAGACCCGCGCAGGCGAGATCGCACACCGTCCCACGCCGCGAGCGCTCGAGGACGAGCGTGAGCGGGCCCGGCCAGAATCGAGCGGCCAGGCGTTCGGCCTCCGCGGTGAAAAGGCTCTCGCAGAAGGCGTGATCGATGTCCGCGATGTGCGCGATCAACGGGTTGAAGCTCGGTCGCCCCTTCGCGGCGAAGATGCGCGCGACAGCCTCCGGCGAGGTCGCATCGGCGCCGAGCCCGTAGACCGTCTCGGTGGGGAAGGCCACCAGATCGCCGCTGCGAAGGCGCCCGGCTGCTTCGTCTATCTGAGCATCATTGATCGTCACGCGCCGCAGGTTGCGCTGGCGGCCAGGACCGTCAAGACCTTGCGCCGATCAGGTGATCGGTGCGCATCTGGACGATGTCGCCGGAGACGAACTTGCCATGGTTGACCAGCATGGTGGCTTGGTCGAGGGCCTCGCGGATGCTCGATCCGGCCCGATTGCAAAGCGGGACTAGCGCCTCATGGTCGCTGTCGGCGTGCTTGACATGCTTGCGCACGGCGGCGACGGCGCCGGTCGCGCGACGGTCGAGTTCGGCGACGACCGTCTCGAAGTTCTCGCGAAACTTGGCGTCGAGCCGCGCGTATGTCTCGAGCGCGGAGCCGCGCCCCGGCAGGATCGAGCGGCGGAAATAGTCCTGGTACGAGGTCGGCCGCCAGCGCTGGATGTCTTCGTAGAGCTCGGGCATCATCGGCAACTGCTCGATGAGCATGACAATCTCGTTGAAGAGATTGAGGTAGTCGTTGGCGAGGCCGGAGGCGGGGTTGACGAGGGCCTCCGCCCGACGCACGCGCGACTCGCTCCGGCCGTTCTGGCTGACGGAGCGAATGGCTTGCCGTTCCTCGTCCGACAGATAGGTCATTTGGTACTCGGCGATGGTCCGAGTCTTTGTAACGCGTGACCCGCTAACAAACGGTTCAAGTACCGGCTAAATAGCAACGGGCGAGCGAAGCCCTAGCCCTGCCAAACGAGGACGACACATGTGCGGCCGTTTTGCCGTGACCCTGCCACCGGAGGCGATGCGCAGGATGTTCGGCTACAAGGAGCAGCCGAACTTTCCGCCGCGTTACAATATCGCCCCGACGCAGCCGATCGCGATCGTGCGGTCGGCGCGGCAGGACGGGGTCGAGACGCGCCACTTCACTCTCGCGCGCTGGGCCTTTCTGCCGACATTCGTCAAGGATCCAAATAAGTTCCCGCTTATCTTCAACGCGCGATGTGAAGGAATTGCCGAAAAGGCGAGCTTCCGCAATGCGCTGCGTCGCCGTCGCTGCCTTGTGCCGGCTGATGCCTTCTACGAGTGGCGGCGATCGGGCTCCGGCAGGGCAGCGGCGTCGCGGCCCTTTCTGTTCCGGCGCGTCGACGGGTCGCCGCTCGCGCTCGCCGGCCTTTGGGAGACCTGGCACGGGCCAAACGGCGAGGAAGTCGACACCGCCTGCATCGTCACGACGGGGGCGAACGGCACGTCGGCGGCGATCCACCCGCGCCTGCCGGTCGTCATCGAGCCGGCGGCGTTCGCGACGTGGCTCGAGCCGGACGAAGCAGCGATCGAGCCCGCGCTAGCCTTGCTGCGACCGCCGAAGAATGAGGTGCTGTGCTTCGTTGCGTTGAGCGACGCGGTCAACAAGGTCGCGAACGACGGCCCCGGAGTGATGACGCCAATCGGCGACGCGGCTGCGCCTACATCACAAGAGCAGGAGCAGGTCCAGCCGAGCCTATTCTGACGCCTTCAGGTCCACTTGGATGTTGGACGGCGGCCCGACCTCAGCCCAGCATCACCGTTTTCACCCACCAGTTTGGATGCGCGCGGCGGATCGCTTTCCTCGCGCGCCCGGCTTGCTTGCAGTCGGCGAAAAGACCGAAGCAGGTCGCTCCCGAGCCCGACATGCGCGCAAGACGGCAGCCCGGCGCCGCGCCGAGTACGGCGAGCACGTCCGAGACGACGGGGACAAGGACACAGGCAGCGTCTTCCATGTCGTTGCGTCCGCGCTTGAGGAGCGTGACGACCGTCGACGGATCCTGGCCGTTGGCAATCGCCGGATGGCTGTTCGCCGAGCTTCGCCAACCCGTCGCGAGATCCATCCGGGTGAAGACGGATTTCGTCTCCAGGGCAACGCCGGGGTTGACAATCAGCGCGGGCAGGGGCGGCAGGGCGAGCGCCGGTCCGAGCCTGTGCCCGACCCCGGTCATCATCCGCGCGGTCGCCGCAAGACAGACCGGCACGTCGGCGCCCGTCTTCGTCGCCGCCGAGATCAGGCGCGCGTCGTTCGGAGCCAGGCCGTTGAGCCGCGCCAACAGTCGCAACGCGGCCGCCGCGTCCGAGGAGCCGCCGCCAATGCCCGCCGCGACCGGCAGCCTCTTGGTCAGGCGGAAGCTGCCCATCTGAAGACCGGGCACTTCGCCAACCAAGGCGCGTGCCGCCCGCATCACGAGATTGTCGTCGTTCGCGCCTGCCGCCCCGGCCGTGGGGCCATCGATTGTCAGCGCAAGCGGACCTCCGGGCACGAGGGCGAGCGTGTCACCGCTCCGCGTGAAGGCGACCAGGCTTTCCAATTCGTGCCAGCCATCGTCGCGGCGCGCGACGATGTGGAGCGTCAGGTTGATCTTCGCTGGGGCACGTTCGACAAGCACAACGGCTTCGATATGTGTGCTCAGCCGCCGTCCTTGGGTGAGCCCGAGTCGGTCGGCGACGGCGACGGCGTCACATCGCGCGACGCACCGTCCCCCGCCGGCTTCTTGGACTCGGTCTTGTTGTCGGCCGCCTCGGGCGTCTTCTCTGGAGGAAGACCGTGCTCGATCTTCGCCAAGATCTTCGCCTTGTCGTCCGGCTCCGGCCCGAGATCGCGCGCGTGGTTCCATTGGAACAAGGCATCGAGCTTGCGGCCGACCCGCCAGTAGGCGTCGCCGAGATGGTCGTTGATAGTCGGGTCGCCCGGCTTGAGGTCGATGGCGCGTTCGAGTTCCTTCGCCGCCTCGTCGTACTTGCCGAGCTTGTAGTAGGCCCATCCGAGGCTATCCACGATGTAGCCGTCGGACGGTCGTAGCTCGACGGCCTTGTGGAGCATCTTGAAAGCCTCGTCGAGGTTCTCGCCGCGATCGACCCAGCTGTAGCCGAGATAGTTCAGAACGAGCGGCTGGTCGGGGTAGAGCTTCAGGGCTTCGCGGAAGTCGGCCTGCGCCTTATCCCATTGCTTGTCGCGCTCGTAAGAAATGCCACGGAAATAATACAGCGGCCACTCGGCCTTGTGCGGCTTCTTGGTGGCAGCCAGCGCCTTGGTGTAGGTCTCCGCGGCGAGCCCATATTTCTTGTCGCCGCGCTGCGCGTTGCCGAGCGCCTGTAGCGCATCCTCGTCGTTGGGATGCTCGGAGACGATCTCCTGCAGGTATTTCGCGCTCTCGTCCTTCTTGCCGAGGTTGTCGAGCAGCTGGGCGATCTGGATGTCGGCGGTGGTGCGCAGCACGCTCGCGTTCGGCACGCTTTCGTAGACCGCGATCGCTTCGCTATTTTGCTTCAGCCGATCGTAGATGTCGGCGAGGGTGATCAGCGAGAGGGCGTTCTTCGGCGCGAGGTAGAGAGAGAGCCGAAGGTACACCATGGCCGCGACTTCGTCGCCCTGGCGGTTGCCGGCGGCGCCGAGCCCGTAGAGCACCTCCGCCGCGCCCTGGTCGGCCGACCTGATCAGCGGCTCGAGCGTCTTGCCGGCCTGGAGGTCGGCGAGCGCGGCGCTGATGATCGGGTGGTTCGGCAGGGCTTGGTCGAAATCCTGATACACCTTGAGAGCGGCCGCATTGTCGCCCGTCGAAGACAAGTAGCGCCCGTACGCGTCGACCAGGCGCAACGTGTTCTTGTCGCCGGCATAGGCCGCCGCCAGACGTCGTCCTGCCTCCGCCGCATCGCCCATCTCCTGCGCGATCAGGCCCGCGTGGAAGTTGCGGAATACCGCGAAATTATCCTCTCGCAGGCGGTCGCAGACCTCGATCGCCTTCTTCTCGTCGCCGCTGCCGGCATAGCTCCAGGCCGACAGCAGCGTTGCGGTGACATCGCGCTGCTGGCCCGGTCCGCCCTTCGACAACTGCGAGCGAGCCAGCGAATAGTTCCGGTTCTTCAGGGCCTTGATGCCGAGGGTGAGGTGGGCCAGCCCGTTGCTCGGATCGCGGGCGACGAGGCGGTCGGCGAGCGTGAAGCCATCCAACATGTTGCCGTTCGACAAGGCCGCGACGAAGGTCCGCTCGAGCAATTGCGGGTTGCGTGGATCGAAACGTAGAGCCTCGCGGAAAAAGGTCGCGGCCGCGGTGGTGTCGTGGTCGGCGCCGGCGATCAGGGCGGCCAGGTAGTTGCCGGCCGGGCTGTCGGAGACCTCGAAAGGCGTCGAGACGTTGAGGCTCTCGTGAGCCGCCGAGGCCGGCGTTACCGCGAGCGAACCGACGAGCGTCGCGCCAAGCGTGGCGGCCGCCAGCGCGCGGGCGCGTTTCGTGACTTTGTCCATCGAAAGGGCTCCACCAGCATGGGCATCAGGCGCCGCTGGACTAATTCCAGATGTTCGAGCAGCCGTCTTTGTTGCCGGGCACCATGGCGGTTTTGCGTTAGCCGGGCAACCTGAGTGAGCTTGGGGACCGGTGTAGGGCACGGAAGGCTGCCACGCACATGTCGCCGCGCTGAGACGGCTTGCTCGATCGAGCAGCCGGTTCGCTTCTAGGCGTCCGAAATATTTTCCGCGAATTCCCCCGCTGAAGTAAGCGAACGCTAACTTTCCTTGACCGAGAGGCGAGTTTTCGTCCTTTCGTCCTGGCCGGGCAACTCTCTTGTCTCCTGCTTCAAGGGATCGCGGCGCGATGACGGAGACCTTCAGCGCGTCGGACCAGCGTGTGCGGTGGGCTCTATACGGCGCGACAGGCGTGACCGGCAGGTTGGTGCTGGAGCGCGCCCTGAATGAACGTATGCGTCCTCGGCTCGTCGGACGCGACGTAGGCGGGCTGAAGGCCCTCGCCAGGCTGCAAGACCTGGAAACAGCGGTGGCGACTCTCGAAGATTCAGTTGCCCTCGACGCGGCGCTCGACGGTTGTACGGCGCTTGTCAACGTTGCCGGTCCGTTCGTCCGCACGTCCGCGCCTTTGGCCGAGGCATGCCTGCGCACGGGAGTGGACTATCTCGACCTCAGCGGCGAGCTGGCGAGCCTGCGACAGCTTCTCGCCATGGACGTGGCGGCTGCGGGCGCAAATGTCGCTCTGGTGGGCGGCGCCGGCTTCGGCGTCGCCGCGACGGATAGCTTGGCGCGACGGGTGTCCGAGGCGCTCGGCGGGGCCGAACGACTACGCATCTCGGTCGCCGCCGACTCTGGGTTCGGCTCGGCGGCCGTTGCCGCGAGCACGCTCGAGGTGCTTGCCGGCGGCGGCTATGAGGTCTGGGACGGCAAGCTCGTCCGACGTCGGCTCGCGCGCCGACGTTGGCGGGAGATCGCGCCCGAGGGCGGGACGGTCGCTTTCGCTAGCGCGCCCCTGGCCGATCTCGTCGGCGCGCTGCACGCCGCGGGCGCGCGGGCGGTTATCGCCGGCATCCCGATGCCGGCGGCGCAGGCACGCGTCGTCGCCATGATCGCGCCGCTGCTTCCAATCCTGCTGCGCAATTCCGCCGCTCGCCGCCGGCTCGCCAATACCGGCGGCCACGCCGCGACACGCGAGCGGAAGACGAAGCACCGCTCTCGCGCATGGGTCTCGGGCGAGCGCGGCGATCGCAGAGTGGGGCTGATGCTGGAAGGCGGCGAGGGGTTTGCGCTAGCCGCCGATATCGCCTTGCACGCGCTTCGCGTTCACTTCGCCCGCCGCCCCGCGCCCGGTGCCTACACGCCGGCGACCGCCTACGGCCCCTATTGGCTGGACGACCTCCCAGGCGTAAAGGTGATCGATACCCGCCGCGGTTGAGGCCTAAGGCTTTGAAGGTGCGAAGTAGGCTAGAGCACCTTGCCCGGGTTGAGGATGCCGTTGGGGTCGAGCGTCCGCTTGATGGCCAGCATTGTCGCCAGCGCGACCGGATCCTTCACGCTCGGCAGCAGGTCGCGCTTCATCTGCCCGATGCCGTGCTCGGCCGAGATCGAGCCCTTGAAGCGCAAGACGAGGCTGTGAACGATCGCGTTGACCTCGCTCCAGCGCGCCAGGAACGCCGCTTTGTCGGCGCCGACCGGTTGCTGCACGTTGCAGTGGATGTTGCCGTCGCCTAGGTGGCCGAAGGCACAAAGCCGCGCGCCCGGGACTGCCGCCTCGATGGCCGGCGCGACCGCCGCGAGAAACGCCGGCACGCTCGCGACCGGCACGGAGATGTCGTGCTTGATCGAGCCGCCGAAATGTTTTTGCGCGTCCGAGACGTTCTCGCGGAGAGCCCAGAGCTTCGTCGCCTGGTCGAGCGAGGCGGCGACCGTCGCATCCTCGATGAGGCCGTTCTTGGTGGCCTGCTCCAGCAGCGCGAAGAGCCGGTCGTTCAAGCCGTCGTCGGTCTGGGAGGCGAGCTCGACCAGCACGTACCACGCGTGTGGGTCGTGCAGCGGGTCGCGAAGGTCGCTGCTGCCGATTACGAATTCGAGGGCGATGCGCGGCATCAGCTCGAAGGCGCGGATGTCGCCGGAGAGCTTGTCGCGCGCGAGATCGAACAGGGCGAGCGCCGCCCTTGGGCTTTGCACGCCGATGAAGGCCGTCTCGACCGAACGCGGCCGCGGGTAGAGCTTCAGCACCGCGGCGGTGACGATGCCGAGCGTGCCCTCAGAACCGATGAAGAGATGCTTCAGGTCGTAGCCGGTGTTGTCCTTCTTCAGCTTGGAAAGATCGTTGAGGATTCGCCCGTCGGCGAGCACCACCTCGATCCCGTTGACGAGGTCGCGGGTGTTGCCGAACGCGACCACGTTCACGCCGCCGGCGTTGGTCGCGATGTTGCCGCCGATCGTGCAAGAGCCGCCGGCCGCGATCCACATCGGGAACAGCCGCCCGGCCTTGTTCGCCGCGCCGCGCGCCGCCTGCAGCGTCATGCCGGCCTCGACCGTCATCGTGTTCGACGCGAGATCGAGCTCGCGCAGGCCATCCATCCGGGTGAGCGAGAGCACGATCGCCGCGCCGTCGGCGAACGGCGTCTGACCCCCGACGAGACCGGTGTTGCCGCCCTGGGGCACGATTGCCGTGACGGTCGCATCGCAGAAAGCGAGGATCGCGGCAACCTCTTCGCGGGTCTTCGGCCGGACGACGCAGCGGGCACGCCCTTTGTAGAGATCGCGCGGCTCGACGAGGTAGGGCGCGAGGTCGGTCGCCGTCTCGAGCACGTTGGCGTCCCCGACGATGGCGCGTAGCCGGGACAGCAGTTCGTCGCTCGCGTACGTGTCTCTCGTCAAATTGATGTCTCCGCTCCCGCTTGATGATCCGCGCTTCCGCCCCGATCAGCAAGAGGAAGGCGTGGCGGCCGGCTTATCCGCCCATCGGCGCCGCGCGTTGTCAGTTGCGCCTTGTCTTGCGGCGCGCGAGTGCGACAAAGCAGGCATGACGACGTTTCCGCCCGATGACCTCATCCGCCCAGGCCGCAACTGCTGGCGCATCGAGGAGGCGACCAGGGCCGCCGTCATCATCGATGCCGACGACTACTTCCTCTTCGTGCGCGACGCGATGATGAAGGCGAGGCGCCGAATCATCATGATCGGCTGGGACTTCGACTCCGAGCTGGTCCTCGACCGCGACGAAGGCGCCAGCGAAGGGGCAAGCCCTGGGCCCGAAAGCATCGGCCTCTTCATACACTGGCTGGTCGGCCGCAACCCGGACCTCGAGGTCTTTTTGCTGCGCTGGGATGTCGGCGCGCTGCGCACGCTCGTCAAGCCGCGCACCCTGTACACGTTCGTGCGCTGGGTCGCGCATCCGCGCATCCACATCAAACTCGATCATCACCACCCGGCCGGCGGCTCGCACCACCAGAAGGTCGTGGTGCTCGACGACGAGACGGCCTTTTGCGGCGGCATCGACATGACGTTGGACCGCTGGGACACCCGCCGGCATGCCGACGGCGATCCCGGCCGGCGCCGCCCCGACGGCTCGTCCTACGGTCCCTGGCATGACGCAACCACATGCCTCGACGGTCCGGTTGCGAGGGCGCTGGGCGAACTGTGCCGCCAACGTTGGACGGCGGCGGGCGGCCGCGCGCTGGAGCCGGTCACAGGCGCCGGTTCGTGCTGGCCGGAGGATCGCCGCCCAGACTTCGAACGCGTGCCGATCGCGATATCGCGGACGGTGCCGGTGATGGACGACCAGGCGGAGGTCGCCGAGATCGAGCAACTCTACGTCGACCTCATCGGCTCCGCCAAGCGTAGGATCTACGCGGAAAGCCAGTATTTCGCTTCGAGGCGAGTCGCCGTCGCGTTCGCCGGGCTTCTCGACGAGAATCCCGACGTCGAAATCGTCATCGTCAATCCGCGCAGCTCGGAGGGCTGGCTGGAGCCGATCGCGATGGACACCGCGCGTGCCCGGCTCATGCAGGCTCTGGCGCAGCGCGACCCGCGCAATCGGCTGCGCATGTACCACCCCAAGACGGAGGGCTGCGTCCCGATCTACGTGCACGCCAAGATCCTCATCGTCGACGACCGTTTCCTGCGCATCGGCAGCTCGAACCTCAACAACCGTTCGATGCGGCTCGACTCGGAATGCGACGTCACCATCGATGCCGCGACCGCCGGCGAAGGGGCAGGGCAGACGATCGCCGGGCTCCGCTCGTCGCTCGTCGCGGAGCATCTCGGCGTCGAACCGAGTGAGATCGAGCGCCGCTCGAGCGAGACCGGCTCGCTCGTCGCCACGATCGAGGCGCTTCGCCAACGAGACGGCCGCACGCTCGAGCCTTACCAAACGCCGAACCTTCCCGAAGTCGAGGCGTGGCTCGCCGACAACGAGGTTCTCGACCCCGAGGGACCGCAGGAGATGTTCGCCCCACTGGCCAGGCGCGGCCTGTTCCGCAAGAACTCGCTTCATTTCCGCATCCGACATCGCGGCCACTAGCCGGACGACGACACGTCGGGTGGAGGCAAGGCCGGCACCCCCTCGATGGATGGCGGCTAGAGCCGGCTGTCGATGGTCTCCTTGGTGCGCCCGCTTTCGGCGATGCGCGCCATCGCGCCGCGGATCGTCGGCACGACCTCCTCGGCGCGATCGGCGACGAGGTAGCGGACGTCAGAGGCCGGACTGATGAAGCCTCGCTCGCGCATGTGTTCGAGCAAAGCGAGAAGCGGTCGCCAGAAGCCGCCGATGTCGGCAATGAGGACCGGCTTGGTGTGGCGCTCGAGCTGGACCCAGGTCATTTGCTCGACAAGTTCCTCCAGCGTACCGATGCCGCCCGGAAGCGCCACGAAGGCGTCGGCGCGCTCGAACATCATCCGCTTGCGGGTGTGCATATCGGGCACAACGATGTGTTCCTGAGCCTCGCTCAGCAGCCGGTCGGTGTCGGTGAGGAAGTCCGGGATGATGCCGGTGACGTGGCCGCCGCCCTCGAGTACCGCGCGCGCCAACGTGCCCATCATGCCGCGGCCGCCGCCGCCATAGACGAGCCCAATGCCGTTGTCCGCCAGCGCGGTGCCGAGCGTGCGCGCGGCCTCCTGGAACATCGGGTCGCCGCCGCTGGCCGATCCGCAGTAGACGCAGATGCTGCGCAGACGATCGTTGTGGAAAAGACCACCGCCTCGCCGCTTCAGTCCATCGTCGGCCATCCCTGATCCTTCAATGCCTTCGCCCCATGCCCGTCGATGCCGCACGCGACAGCGATTCCGTCGTTCGGCCCCTTGCCTCGCTCGTTGTAAACCTTGACAGATATGGAAATTATGACCGTTCGGCCGGCCTTCTCGATGTAGATTGGCGACTGACCATCAAGGCCGGAGGCAAGCGTGAACGGGTGCGCAGGCGGGGTAAGGACCGGGGCACGACTTTGAGGCATATGGCGCTCACGGCCGGCTTCGTGATCGTGTGCCTGCTCGGCGCCGTCGAACTTCGGCTCCATCGCCAGGACGAGAAGAACGCGCCGACCACGTCAGCCTCGGTTCCGCAAGCGATCACGGCGGCGCCTGCCAAGCAGCCCTCCGCGCCGCAAGTCGAGCCGCCCGTCCAGAGGCAGGCTCGCGTCGCGACACCCGAGGCCGCCGGGCTACCGAAGACAGCGGACGCCGCGCCGCTCGCGGCGGCGAGCGCCGCCCCCACATTTGATGTCGTCCGCGTCGAACCCTCCGGCGACACCGTACTCGCCGGCCGTGGCGCGCCGCAATCCCGCGTGGCGCTGCTCGCCTCCGGCAAGGTCGTCGCGGAGACCAAGGTCGATGCCAACGGCAACTTCGTCCTCGTCCCGCCGCCGCTGAGAGCTGGCGACCATGATCTCACCTTGCGCCAGAGCGCGGCGGGCGCGGCACCCGTCGTCTCCCGGCAGAGCGTCGCGGTGAAGGTGCGCGAGCGCGGCGCCGGGCCGGTCATCGTCGCGCTGGCGGAGCCTGGCAAGGCGACCCAGCTCATTTCGGCTGTCCCCGAGGCACCGGCAGCGCAAGCTGCGGCCGACCCGAACGGGTCTTCGGTTTCTCCGGCCCAGAGCGTACCTGCCCCCGAGCCGCCGACATCGGCCGCTCGGCGGTCATCGAACGACGCGAAACTCGCGTTCCGCACAATCGAGCTCGAGAACGGCGACGGCTTCTTCGCCACGGGCATCGCCGCGCCCGGGACGCACGTCGAGATCTACCTCAACAACAGCCGCATCGCGGGCGTCACCGCGGCCGCCGACGGGCAGTGGAGCGTCAGGGTCCTCAAGGGCCTCGCTGGCGGACGCTACATCGTGCGCGCCGACGCGATCGGGATCGCCCGCATCGTCACCGCGCGCGCGGAGGTGGCGTTCGACGTGCCGATCGCGATGGCCGAGGCGCTGGAGAAGAGCGAGATGCGAGCGATCGAGCGGGGCTCCCCCGTCGCTCCGGTCCATCCATTGGCGGGCACCGTCGAGGCCGGAGCCGCGACGAGCGCCAAGGCCGGCGGTGTGCGGGCCGACGCTCCGGGCACGATGCCGCACGCCGCATCGGAACCGGCCGGCCACGCAATACCGCTAATCGCCGCGGCGCCGCCTGCCAAGGAGCCCCCGCAAAGGGCCGACGCAGGACTGATGGGAGCGGTGACGCCCAGCCCCGCGTCGCCGGCCTTGGCCGCATCGGCGGCGTCGACGCCGGCGGCGGCAGGCCGGGTCGTCCCGCGCGTGGGGGCCGAGGCGGAGAGCGCCGTGATCGAGGCTCTGGAGACCGCTCGTGTCATCGGCGGTGACAGCCTGTGGCGCATAAGCCGGACGCGACTGGGCCAGGGTCGTCGCTATACGCAGATCTACGCCGCCAACGCCGCGCAGATCCGCGACCCCAACCGCATCTATCCCAACCAAGTGTTCGTGATGCCGCAGAAGTAGTCTGGCATCGCCCTCAACGAAGAAACCCGGCCTCGCGGCCGGGTCTCGACGTTGCTCGATTGTACCTTGTGGTTCGTTCAGTAGCGGGCGACGACCGGGGCCGGGGCGAAGCTGTCGAACTTGTAGCTGAAGCCGGCCTGGACGCGATTGTCGGTCTCGTGATGGCGGACATCGAGACCGCCGTTTGAGGTGTTGGCCAGGTTGTCGGAAAAGGAGCCATAGTCGGTGTAGCGGTATTCGGCGCGCACCGAGACGTTGTTGGTGACGGCGTATTCGACGCCGCCGCCGAGCGTGTAGCCGATGCGGTTGCGGCTCAGCGAGTCGGTCGAGCCGTTGAAGGTGTTGATGTAGGTGTTCTTCAAGTCGCCGAAGGCGACACCGCCGGTGGCGTAGAACAGCACGCGGTCGACCGCGACACCGAGGCGGCCACGGATCGAGCCCTGGATGTTGGTGCGCGACGCATCGCCGAGGTTACCCAGCAGGTAGTTCGCATGGTAGTTCGAGCCGTCGACGTCGCCTTCGACACCGAAGACGCCGCCGGTACCGAGGACGCCGCCGAGGCCCGGGATCGACTGGGTCGAGAAGTTGTAGCCGACGTGGCCGCCGCCGATGACGCCGTTTTCCTTGGCGCTTGTCGAGGCATAGCCGACGCCGTAGGTGTTGTCGTAGGCGAGCGACTTGTCGGCGCCGAACGCGTAGCCGACCTGACCACCGACGTAGAAGCCGGTCCAGGTGAAGACCGGGATCGGCGGCGGGGGGACGTAGACCGGCGGAGCGCGACGCGACGGAAGGTCGGCCGCGACAGCCGTCCCGGCGAGAGCGGCCAAAGCCACCGAAGACAAGAGGAACTTCTTGATCACAACGTATCCTTTCGCGAAGCAGCGACGCCTCAGCACTTCATCACCGTCGCCAAGCCGGCAGCTTTGGCTTGGTGCGCCGTGAGGTCATTTAGATCGCGAGACGTATCTTAATCGTTACCGTAACGGCTCGCTAAGCAAGAAACGGCGTCGCGACGACTTGATAAGGCTAACCGAAGCTGAAATTAACCAACAATACCAAATAAATCGTAGGCGTCCGCCGTTTTTATATTTGCGGTAACCATATCGCCGACTCGAACCGGGCGTTTGGTGGTGAGATGCACCTTGCCATCGATCTCGGGCGCATCGCCCATGGTGCGGCCGACGGCCTTCGTCGATCCGCCTTCGTCAATGATGACCTTGAGGTGACGACCAACTTTCGCCTTCAGCCTCGCCGCGCCGATCGCCTGCTGGTGCAGCATCAGGCGACGGTGGCGCGCGGCACGAACGTCCGGCGGGACGAGTGCGCGCCCGAGATCGTTAGCCGGCGCTCCTGCCACCGGCTCGTATTCGAAGGCACCGACCCGATCTAGCTTTGCCTCCGTGAGCCAGGAGAGAAGCAGCGCGAAATCCTCTTCCGTCTCGCCGGGAAAGCCGACGATGAAGGTCGATCGAAGGGTGAGGTCGGGGCAGATTTCGCGCCATGTCCTGATGCGCTCGAGAAGCCTCTCCTGGTCACCGGGCCGGCGCATTGCCTTCAGCACGGACGGGCTCGCGTGCTGAAAAGGGATGTCGAGGTAGGGTAGCGCGAGGCCCTCCGCCATCAACGGAATGATATCGTCCACGTGAGGATAGGGGTAGACGTAGTGCAGCCTGACCCATGCGCCGAGTGAGCCGAGCTCGCGAACGAGATCGACGAATTTCGCGCGGACAGACCGCTCGCGGAACCGGCTCTCTGCGAAGCGGAGGTCAACGCCGTAGGCGCTGGTATCTTGCGAGATGACGAGCAGCTCCTTGACGCCGGCCTTCACGAGCTTCTCGGCTTCGCGAAGCACGTCGGCGGCCGGCCGCGAGGCCAGGCGACCGCGCAGTTGCGGAATGATGCAGAAGGAGCAGGCATTATTGCAGCCCTCCGAGATTTTCAAATAGGCGTAGTGGCGGGGCGTAAGCTTGATACCCTGTAGCGGCAGCAGCGACATCCTGGGGTCGTGCGGGGCGGGCGCCGCGTCGCGCACGGCTTTAATGACACTCGCATAATCCTGCGGCCCGGTGACCGCGAGCACGCCGGGAAATCGGGAGCGGATGGCGTCGGGCTGAGCGCCCATGCAACCCGTCACGATGACCCGACCGTTGGCGTCGAGCGCCTCGCCGATCGCCGCAAGTGATTCGGCCTTCGCGCTGTCGAGGAAGCCGCAGGTGTTGACGACCACAAGGTCGGCGCCGGCATGCGACTTGGCGAGCTCGTATCCCTCCGCGCGCAGCTGCGTCACGATGCGTTCGCTGTCCACCAGCGCCTTCGGGCAACCCAGCGAGACGAAGGAGACGCGCGGCGCCGGGGCGATAGGCGTGGCTCGGGTCTCGGCAACGGGATGACCGGAGGACTCCGGCGGAACGGAAGCAGGATTGAAGCTGGTCGACATCGCCGACAGGTCGCATGGCCTTGCTCGACGTGCAATGCCGGGACGGCCGGTGCCGTCAGGGGCGCGGCAAAGAAAAACCCGGCTTCGCAGCCGGGTTTGGGGCGCTCGGTCCGCGGGGCGGACCGGATGCCGCGATCAGTAGCGGGCAACGACCGGGGCGGCGGCCGGGCTCTCGAACTTGTAGCTGAAGCCGACCTGGGCGCGGTTCTGCACGATATGGTGCTGGGCGGCGAGGATCCCGGCGGTGGACCCGACCAGCAGGTCGCTGTAATGGCCATAGTCGGTGTAGCGGTACTCGGCGCGGAGCGAGAAGGTTGTCGTCAGGGCGTATTCGACGCCGCCGCCCACGGTATAGCCGACCCGGCTGTGGGTTGTGTTGTCGGTTCCCAGGCCCGAGGCGTAGACGTTCTGGAACTCCGCCAGCGCGACACCGCCCGTGGCGTAGAACAGCGCGCGGCCGGCCGCGACGCCGACACGACCGCGGACCGAACCGCCGACGTCGCTGCGGAAACTCTCGCCGAGGATGCCGAAGGCCTGCGCCGAGCGATAATCCGAGCCGTCGATATCGCCTTCGATGCCGACCACGAGACCGCCGGCACCGAAGCCGCCGGCGAGGCCGCCGAGAATCGGGAGGCCCTGTGTCGAGAAGTTGTAGCCAACGTGACCGCCGCCGATGAGGCCGTTGGGCCGACCGACCTGGAGGCTGGCGGCGCCGAGCTGCGGGGCACCCGGAACGAAGAGGGTCTCGGAGTCGCGACCGAAGGCATCGCCGATCTGGGCGCCGATGTAGAAGCCGGTCCAGGAGAAGATCGGCGGCGGCGGCGGCGCGAACACCGGAGGAGCACGACGCGACGGCAGGTCCGCCGCGAAGGCCGTTCCGCTGATGGCGACAAGCGCCACCGAAGACAAGAGAACTTTCCGGACCAAGTGTTATTCCTTTCGGATGCGAAATGCGATGTCCGATGAATACCTCAAAGGTGGCCGGGTACAATCGCCGATGGCCGTTTTAAGGCGCTGCCACGGCCTTATCCGGCCGGGTGTTACTAGTCTGCAACGTCTTTGAGACGGCCTTTACGAACGCTCCATTTGCTTCATGCGCCATCTTCAAGGCGCGGCGCGGCTGATGTCGTCCCAGGAGGATCGGGTGTCCTACCGCGCTTTGCATCCAAGCCGTTGCGGCCTACAAGCCACGAAGACCTCACCAAGCGCGGGCATGTCCTACGCCCCTGGAGCAACACATGAAAAAAAAGGCCTCGTCGGCAATTCTCGTTCTCGCTCTCGGCCTCACCGTGCGCGTGGCGACGGCCGCCCCGAGCTACAGTATGGAGGATGTGACCGCTTGCTCCGGCGACGCGATGCGTCTGTGCAAAGACAAGATCCCGGATCTCGATGCCATCGAGACGTGCATGCAAGCGAACTACGAGCGGCTGCGTCCCGCCTGCAAAGCACGCTTCGAACACGACAAATAACTCAAACCTTCGCGACTTTTCGGCTCATGTGAGAACGTTGCTTCGGCGGTTGGCTTCGCCTACACAGCCTTAGAATGCAGCATGGAGGCACCCGTGGCCGCATCGGGCTTCTGCCTGCACGATCCATTCGAACCATCGTTTCCGATCGTGTCGCGGGCGGAGGACTAGCATGCGGCAACTCTTCGCGCCCGGTGCCGATGCCGTCTTCCGGCTCTCCATCCTCGTCGTCGCGGCGACCGTCGTCGGTCTGTTCGTTCTTCTCGCGGGTTTTTCGACCTCCTCCTACGCGACGCGCGTCGGCGTGGCCTTGGACCAGCCGGCGCCGTTCAGCCACAAGCATCACTCCGGAGAACTCGGGATCGACTGCCGCTACTGCCATCAGGGTGTCGAGCATCTGGCGACCGCCGGCTTGCCGCCGACGTGGACCTGCATGACCTGCCACTCGCAGATCTGGAAGGACTCAGCGATGCTCAAGCCCGTCCGCGCCAGCCTCGAGGACAACAAGCCGCTGGTCTGGTCGCGGGTCAATCGGCTGCCGGACTACGTCTATTTCAATCACTCGATCCACATCACCAAGGGGATCGGGTGCTCGAGCTGCCATGGCGACATGAAGGAGATGCAGCTCACCTCGAAGGCGAATGCCTTCGAGATGTCGTTCTGCCTTAACTGCCACCGCAATCCGGAAAAATTCGTCAGGCCTCAAACCGAAATCTTCGACATGGCCTGGACGCCGCCCGAGAACCAGGATGCGCTGGGGCCCGCGCTCGTCAAGCAGTACCACGTCGGGCAGCCCGAGAAGCTGACCGACTGTTCGATCTGTCACCGCTGATGAAGGGCCGAGCATGAGCGTCGTGCGGATCTCGAGCGGCGAGGGCGACGAAGCACGGACGGCGGCTTCGGCGGATCTCGCCGGCATTCGCGCCAAGCTCGGAAGCGGGCAGGGACCGGCCTTCTGGAAGAGCCTCGATGCCGTCGCCGAGACGCCGGCGTTCCGTCGTTTCCTCGAGCGGGAATATCCGGCGGCGGCGCATCTCGCCAATGGACCCGACCGGCGCGGATTCTTCAAGATGATGGCGGCCTCGTTCGCGCTCAGCGGCCTCGCGGCCTGCGACCAGGTCGTCGATGGACGACAATACGAGGTGCCCTACGTTCGGCAGCCCGAGCGCATCGAGCCCGGCGCGACGCTCTTCTACGCCTCCGCGGCGATCATCGACGGCTTCGCCAACGGCATCCTTGTCTCGACGGTGAACGGCCGGCCGATTAAGATCGAAGGCAACCCGCAGCATCCTTGGAGCCGCGGCGGAACTGACATCTACGGGCAGGCTTCCGTGCTCGGCCTCTACGACCCGGCGCGCTCGCAGACGGTGCGCTACCTCGACAAGATTTCCGACTGGGACACGTTCCGCAACCGCATGCTCGGACCGGTGGCGCAGCTGCGCGACGGCAAAGGAAAGGGGCTGCGCTTTCTGACCGGCCCGGTCACCTCGCCGTCGTTCGTGGCGCAAATCGAGACGCTCCTCAAGGCGATGCCGGAGGCTAGGTGGCACATGATGTCGGGCCTCGGCGCGCCGGCGCTCGAGACGGCCAGTCAGGCGGTGTTCGGGTCGCGCGTCGACGCGCTATGGCACTTCGACAGGGCGAAAACGATCGTCGCGATCGACGGTGATTTCCTCGACGCCGGCCCGCGCCAGGTCGGCGTCTCGCGGCGCTACGCGGAGGCCCGCGCCCGATCCTGGACGAGCGGGCAGCTTCTCGACCTTCACGTCGCCGCGTCGACCCCGAGCCTCACCAGCGCCAAGGCGGACCATCATGTCGCCGTCGAGCCGCAGGACATGAAGACGCTTGTCGACCGACTGGCGGCGGCGGTCGCCAGCCCTCCGGCGGAGGGCGGCGACATGGCGAGCCGCTGGATCGCGCGTGCGGCCGCCGCGCTGCGCGACGCCAAGGGCGAGACCATCGTGATGGCCGGCGAGACGCAATCGCCGGACGTGCTCGCGGCAGTTCACCGGCTCAACGCTTCGCTGGGCAACATCGGCACGACGGTAAGCTTCATCGAGCCCGTGCTGCCGCAGGCCGATAGTTTGGCCGACCTCGTTACCGCGATGGATGCCGGCGAGGTGGACACGCTGGTCATGATGGACTGCAATCCGGCTTACGAGGCGCCAGGCGGCTTCGGCTTCGAGGGCGCGCTCGGCAAGGTCCGCATGAAAATCCACGTCGGCGCCTTCGCCGACGAAACGGCGCTGCGCTGCGACTGGCACCTGCCTCTGGCGCATCCTCTCGAATCCTGGGGCGATGCTCGTGCGGCGGACGGCACGGCGAGCCTGATCCAGCCGACGATACGGCCACTCTATCTCGGGCGCACCTCGAGCGAGGTCCTGTCGCTCCTCTTCGACGAGCAGGCTCGCGACGCGCTCGCGATCGTGAAGAGCTATTGGCAGGGATCGAAGAACGGCGCCTTCGAGGCGGACTGGCGCAAGGCGCTTACCGACGGATTCCTGCCGAACACGGCCTCCGCCGCGAAGACCGTCACCGCCAACGCTGCGCCGGCCGACCAGGGCGCCGCGCCGCTCGACATCCGACCGGACCACGTCAGCGTGGTCTTCCGTCCCGATGCGACGATCCGCGACGGTTCCTACGCCGCCAACGGCTGGTTGCAGGAGTTACCGAAGCCGCTGACGAAGATCGTCTGGGACAATGTCGTGGCGATCGGCCCGGCGCTGGCGCAGAAACTCGAGGTCGACAACGGCGATATCGTCACCGTCTCCGCCGGCGACACCAGCGTCAAGGGTGCCGCCTGGATCCTCCCGGGACAGGCGGACCGGACCGTGACGATGACGCTCGGCTACGGCCGGCTCGATCGCGACATGATCTTCGACGACCGCGGCTACAACGCCAATCCCTTGCGCGGCAAGGATTCGCCCTGGCTGCTTGCCGGCGCCACGATCGCGAAGACAGGCCGCAAGACTCTGATCGCGACGACGCAAGACCACGGCACGATGGAGGGGCACGACTTCATCCGCGTATCGCGCAGCCGCGACGAAATCCAGCGGCGCGGAGCCGAACCCCGCAGTCTCTACGGCTCCAGCGAGGCGTTGAGCACGTCCGATTTGAAGGGCGACGCCTCGCGGGAGGCGCGCGCCTGGGGCATGGTCATCGACACCGACACCTGCATCGGCTGCAACGCCTGCGTGGTCGCGTGCCAAGCGGAAAACAACATCGCCATCGTCGGCAAGGACCAGGTCGCGCAAGGCCGCGACATGCACTGGCTGCGGATCGACCGCTACTATTCGGCGGCGAAGAGCGAGGATCGGGGCGCCGCGGCCTCGCTCGACGACCCGGACACCCATTTCCAGCCGGTGCCCTGCATGCACTGCGAACTGGCGCCATGCGAGGTCGGGTGCCCCGTCGAGGCGACGCTGCACGACCATGAGGGTCTTAACCTCATGGTCTACAATCGCTGTGTCGGGACCCGCGCGTGCTCGGGCTACTGCCCCTACAAGGTCCGGCGCTTCAACTATCTCGACTATACCGGCGGCCAGTCGCCGGCGATCCAGGCGCGCAACAATCCCGACGTCACGGTGCGTTCGCGCGGCGTCATGGAGAAGTGCACCTATTGCGTCCAGCGCGTCGCAGAGGCGCGGATCACGGCCGACGAGGCGAACGCGCCGATCCCCGACGGCGCGGTGAAGACGGCGTGCCAGGGCGCGTGCCCGACACAGGCGATCAGCTTCGGCAACCTCGCCGATCCGAAGGCGGACGTGGTCGGCAAGCGCAAGGACCCCCGCAACTACGATTTGCTCGGCGAACTCAACGTGCGACCGCGCACGACCTATCTGGCGGAACGCGCGCCGAGCGGCGCGGCGACGCGCAAGGAGGGCTGAGCGGTGACGACGATCACACCAACCGACGCTCCGAGCTTCGCCGCCCGCGACTTCATCGCCAAGGGCCAGACCTTCGGATCAATCGGCGGCGACATCGCCGAGATCGCCTTCTCACACCCGATGCGGCGCCGCTGGTGGTACGCTTTCGCGGCCGCGATGGGTCTCATCGGCGTCCTCGTCGTCTCACTCGGCTGGCTCTTCGTCGACGGAGTCGGCATCTGGGGCAACAACATCCCGGTCACCTGGGCGCTCGACATCGTGAGCTACGACTGGTGGATCGGCGTGGCCTCCGGCGGCCTCCTTGTCTCGGCGCTGTTCCTCCTGCTCGGCGCAGAGTGGCGTTCGGCCGTCAACAGGATCGCCGAGACGCTGTCGCTCGTCGCGGCGGGGGCCGCCGCGGTCTACCCGATCATCCACCTCGGGCGACCTTGGTTCTTCTACTGGAACCTGCCTTATCCGAACACGCTGGCACTCTGGCCGCAGTTCCGCTCGCCGCTGTATTGGGACGCGGTCGACATCATCTCCTTCCTGGGGACGGCGATCGCGTTTTGGTACATCGGCATGATCCCCGATCTTGCCACCTTGCGCGACAAGGCGATCGAGCGCATCCGTCCCGCGACGGAGACGCGCCGTACGACGGGGCTGCTGCGCGCCCAGCTCTACGGCATCCTCGCGCTCGGCTGGCGCGGGTCGGCGCTGCATTGGCTGCGCTGGACGCAAGCCTACCGGATCGTGGCGCTGCTCGGCGTGATCCTGGTCGTCTCGCTGCAGACCGGCGCCGCCGTGATGTTTGCCGGCTCGGTGGAACCAGGCTGGCACGACTCGCTGCTGCCGCTCCACTTCGTGCTCGGTGCGGTCTTCGAGGGTGTCGCCTTCATCGCCGCGATGGCGGTGCTCGTGCGCGGCATTTTCAGTCTCCACGCGCTCATCACGCCGCGTCACCTCGACGTGCTCGCCAAGTGCCTGCTCGTGCTCGGCCTGATCAACCTGTACTGCTACGCCGCGGAGATGTTCGCGACCGAGCTGGGCGGAGACACGTTCGAGACGGCTGTCTCTCATCGTCGAATGTTCGGTCCCTATGCGTGGGCGTTCTGGACGATCCTGTTCGCCTCTCTGATACCGGTTCAGCTATTCTGGATCCCGGCCATGCGCCGGTCTACCCGAGCCCTGTTCGTCGTCGGCGTCCTTGTTGCGATCGGCATGTTCGGGGACCATTTCATGGTCATCGTCGTGACGCTGGAGCATGATTTTCTGCCGTCCTCGTCGCATCCCTACACCATGGACATCTGGGGGATGGCGACGTTCGTCGGGTCGATCGGGCTGTTTGTCGCGCTCATGCTGCTCGCCTTGCGCTATCTGCCGCTGCTGTCGATCGTCGAGACCAAGCGGCTCGCGCAAGCCGCCCACAGGGGGCACGGATGAGCGAGATCCATGAGCCGACGGGCGCGCCGCTTTATGCGATCACGGCCGAGTTCGGGTCTCCGGACGCGGCGGTCGCCGCCGCGCACGCGATCCGATTGCGGGGCTACGGGCGGCTTGACATTTATTCGCCGGTGCCGATCGAGGGCGCCTTCCCGGCGATTGGCGACACGCCCAAGCCGATCCCGCACGTCATGGCTATCGGCGCGGTGATCCTCGGCTTCGCGTTGATGATGTTCATGTGCGTCTACGCCACCGCCTACGATTACGTGTTCGACATCGGAGGGCGGCCGCGCTTCAGCTGGGGCGCCTTCGCCGTGCCGAGCGTGTCCTTCGCGATGCTGCTCGGCGCGCTCGTCGTGTTCTTCAACTTCACCTTTCTTACGCGCCTGCCGATGCTGAACCATCCTTGCTTCAACATTCCAAACTTCCTCCGGGCCACCCAGGACCGGTTCTTCCTCACGATCGTGAACGATGAGGAGGCTTTCGACGAGGAAGCCGTCGAGAGGGTGCTCGCGGGGCTCGCGGCGCGGCCCATCGCCGTGTCCCGGGTGCCGCGATGACGGCGCGGCTCGCGCCATGGCTCGCCTTGGCAGCGCTCGCGCTCGGCGGCTGTGGCGACGCCAATATGTACACGCAGGGCAAGTCGGACACCTGGGACAGGAGCGACTTCCTGCCGAAGAAGACGGCGATGCAGCTTCCGGTGCCCGGCACGATCCCGCGCGACGAGCCGAACCAGCCGGCGCCGCAACCGCCGACGATTACCGCCGCCCTCGTGGCGCGGGGGCACGAGCGCTACGATATCTTCTGCACGCCCTGCCACGGTCTCGCCGGCAACGGCGATGGCATGATCGTGCAGCGTGGCTTCCCCAAGCCGCCGCTCTTCACCTCCGCCAGGCTAATGAAGGCCAAGGCGCAGCTGTTCTACGACACGATCACCAACGGCAAGGGCGTCATGTACAGCTATGCCGACCGCGTGCCGCCGGCCGACCGCTGGGCGATCGCCGCTTACATTCGCGCGCTGCAGCTCTCGCAGAAGCCGGTCGTGGCCGAGCTTTCGCCTCAGGAACAGGCGGCCTTGAAGAAGGGTGAGCCATGATGGGCAAGCCGACCATCGCCGTGGTGTTGCTCTGGCTCGTCGCTTTCGCCGCGCTCGTCGGCCTGTTCGTCCTCGATCGGCAGGCCGCGCTGCACGGCTATCTCGTGGGCTGGCTGGTCCTCGTCTCGTTGCCGCTCGGCGCGTTGCCGGTCCTTATGGCGCTCGACCTCGCCCGCGATCGCGATGTGGCGCTGGCGGCGCCGCTGCGGTTGATGCTGGCCGGCCTGCCGTTGCTCGCGGTGCTCGGCCTTCCGATCCTGCTCATGCCCGGGCTGTTCTATGGCTGGGTGCCGGGCTCGCCCATCCCCGAACCGTCGAGCTACAAGGGCTTCGCGACGCACTGGTTCACGCCGGCCTTCTTCGCGGCGCGCGGCATTGCGTTTCTCGTGATCTGGCTCGCGCTGGGTGTCGTCTTCGTCGTGCCCGGACGATCGACGCCGCCGCGGCGCGCGATCGCCATCCTCGGCCTTCTGCTCCACCTCGTGATCGGCACGCTCGCCGCCTACGACTGGTTCATGTCGCTCGACCCGTCGTCGGTGTCGTCGGCCTACGGCGTCATCATCATCTCGGCGCAGGCCGCGCTCGCCGCGACCGTCGCGCTCATGATGGCGCATCCGCGCGGTCGCGTCCGATACCTCGAAACAGTCGTGCTGCTGGCCCTCGTCGCCGTCGCGACCTATGTGCAGTTCGCGCAATATCTCGTCGTCTGGTCGGCCAACCTGCCGAAGGAGATCGCCTGGTATCAGACGCGCTGGCGCGGTGTCGTGGGGCCGATCTTCGTCATCGGCGCGCCGTTTCTGCTGGTTCTCGCCGCCGCGGTCCTCATCCCGGAACCACTCGCGAGGCGTCGCCTCCCCGCCCTTCTCGGCCTCTGCGCCATCCTCGTCGTCGCGGTCGCCGATCTCATCTGCCTCGCGAGCCCCGGCGGGACGTTCACCGCCGGCGGCGTCGGGCTCGATGTCCTGGGCGCCATCGTCGTCGCCGGCCTCGCCGCGCTCTGCGCCCTGGCCGTCGATGGTTTCCTGATCCGACGGGTGCGTCATGGTTGAGGATCGCGGAGCCACGCGCGACCGGACCGTCGGACTGATCGCCGGGCTCGGCCTCGGCCTGGTCGCGGCGGGCGCCTCGACGGCCGCCTACGTCGGGCTACGGGCGCGGCGCAAGCAGCGCGCGCACGAGGGCCTCGCCCCCGATTCCGAATTCGATGCCGGGCGCGGCGAGCCTCGCGGTCCGGTCAACGCGAAGTCGCGCGAGGCCGGCTACGAGGTCGAGGATACCAACATTCGAGTCCTCGCGATCATCATGGTCGTCTCGATCGCGATCATGGTGGCCGGCGTCGTCGGCGTCTTCTTTATGTACGATGGTTTCGGCAGGCATTTCATCAGCCAGTCGAAGACTGACACCGCGCAGCAGCGGCAGCCCATCGTGCCGCCGCTGCCGCATCTCCAGGCCGAACCCAATCGCGAGATCGACGCGACGATCATGGAGCAGCAGCGCCGGCTGACCAGCTACGGCTATGCCGAGCCGGACCGTAAGGGCGCGCACATCCCGATCGAGCGCGCGATGCGGCAGGTCGTCGGCAAGCCGCTCGATGGAGCCGCCCAGGCCGATGCCGCCGGTGTTCCCGTCAGCACGCCGGGCAAGCCGATGCCCTCGCTGCCCGCCTACGACGCGGCGCGACCGCGGAACAAGCCGGCGAACCGCGTGCAGGGAGAGGGACGGCCCGGTGCCGTCGCGCCGAGCTACAACCCGGCCGCGCGCAAGCCGTCGGATTCCAAATGATGAAGCGGTACATGATGACGCGGAAGGACGAGCCATGAACGGCGAAGGCAACCCGCTCGCCATCTGGCCGGAGGCGGCCTCGCACGCGGCCACGCAGGCCGACTACCTCATCCTGGCCTTCACCGCCGTCACGCTTCTCCTCACGGTGCCGATCTTCCTCGCGATCACCTATTTCGCCTTCAAGTACCGAGCCGGGCGAAAGGTCAGTCGCGACACCTCCGACGAGCGCAGCAACCTTATCGAAATCTCGTGGATGCTGATCCCTTTCGCGCTCACGCTCATCTTCTTCGTCTGGGGCGCGGAGCTGTTCGCCGAGCAGAAGAACCCGCCGGCCGGCGCGATGCAGATCAATGCGATCGGGCGGCAATGGATGTGGAAGTTCCAGCATCCCGGCGGCCAGTCCGAGATCAACGACCTGCACGTTCCCGAAGGCCAGCCTGTCGTCATCCGAATGATCTCGCAGGACGTGATCCATGCCCTCTACATCCCGGCTTTGCGCATCCAGATGGAGACCATACCGGGCCGCTACACGGATCTCTGGTTCAGGGCCGACAAGACCGGCTCCTTCCACCTGTTCTGCTCGGAATATTGCGGGACCGACCATTCCGAGATGGGCGGCACTCTGACCATCATGAAGCCGGCCGACTACCAGAAGTGGCTGACGCAGTCGGCGTCCGGGCAGAGCGTGGCGAACGCCGGGGAGGTGGTGTTCCAGTCCTACGGCTGCTCCGGCTGCCACCGCGCCAATTCCACCGTCAAGGCGCCCTCCCTTGCCGGCCTCTATCACAAGCCGGTGCCGCTTGAGGCCGGCGGCACGGTGGTCGCCGACGACAGCTACATCCGCGACAAGATCCTCAATCCCGACGACAACAAGATCGCCGGCTACAAGCAGAACATGCCGAGCTACAAGGGCAAGATCGCGGAGGAGGATCTCGTTCGCGTCGTCGCCTACGTGAAGTCGCTAAGTGACAACAAGGACCAGGCCAATGACTGATTTCGCGCTACGCGACCGTAGTCCGCCGCGGGCCACGCTGCAGCGCCCATTGGACTACTTGCACGACGCCCACACGCTGCGCTCATGGTTCTTCACGATCGACCACAAGCGCATCGCGGTCCTTTATCTTATCTCGATCACCGCTTTTTTCATCGTCGGCGCGGTCGCCGCCGGCGCGGTGCGCCTGGCCCTGGTGGTGCCGGACGGGAAGATTTTCTCCAACGATACCTACAACAAACTCTTCACGATCCACGGCGTCGTGATGGTCTGGTTCTTCCTCATTCCTTCGATCCCGGCGACGATGGGCAACTTCCTGCTGCCGCTGATGATCGGCGCCAAGGACCTCGCCTTCCCCAAGCTCAATCTCATGAGCTGGTACATCTTCATGACCGGCTCGTTCTTCACGCTGCTCACCGTGGTGATCGGCGGCGTCGACACCGGCTGGACGTTCTACGCGCCGTTCTCAACGACCTTCTCCAACACCTATGTCATCCCGGCGCTGATCGGCGTCATCATCGTCGGCTTCTCGTCGATCCTCACCGGGCTCAACTTCGTTGTCACCATCCACACGATGCGCGCACCCGGCATGCACTGGTTCCGCATGCCGATCTTCGTTTGGACGATGTATGCGACAAGCCTGATCTTCCTGCTGGCGACGCCGGTCATCACGATGGCCTTGACCTTACTCGTGCTGGAGCGCGCCTTCGGCATCGGCGTGTTCGATCCGGCGCTCGGCGGCGACCCGGTGCTGTTCGAGCACCTGTTCTGGTTCTACTCGCACCCGGCCGTCTACATCATGGTGCTGCCCGGCATGGGCGTGATCTCGGAGATCGTGCCGGCCTTCTCGCAGAAGAAGATCTTCGGCTACCGCTTCATCTGCTACGCGACGATTGCCCTCGCCACGATCACCTTTTTCGTGTGGGGCCACCACATGTTCGTCAACGGGCAGAGCACCTACGCGAGCCTCGCTTTCTCGTTTTTTTCCTTTGCCGTTGCCGTCCCTTCCGCGGTGAAGGTCTATAATTGGACGGCGACGATCCACAAAGGCGACCTGCGACTCGATACGCCGATGCTTTATGCGATGGGCTATATCGGGCTTTTCGTGATCGGCGGCCTCACTGGCCTGTATCTCGCCACGCTGGCCATCAACGAACACGTGCACGACACCTACTTCGTCGTCGCGCATTTCCACTACATCATGGTTGGCGGCACCATGCTCGCGTTTCTCGGAGGGCTGCACTTCTGGTGGCCGAAGTTCACCGGACGCATGTACCCGGAGGCATGGGGGCGCGTCTCCGCGCTGCTCATCTTCATCGGCTTCAACACCACCTTCTTCCCGCAGTTCATCCTCGGCTATCTCGGCATGCCGCGGCGCTATCACATCTATCCGGCCGAGTTCCAGCTCCTCAATATTTTGAGCTCGGCCGGGTCGACCATCCTGGCCGTCGGCTACATCTTCCCGCTGGTCTACCTGCTGTGGTCGCTGTGGTTCGGGCGCAAGGCGTCCGCCAACCCTTGGAACGCCAAGGGACTCGAGTGGACGACGACCTCGCCGCCGCCCAAGCACAACTTCATCACGCCGCCCTACGTCGATTTCGATCCCTACGACTACCCGATCCAGGTGAACGAGCGTGTCTGACGCCGCGACCGTCGGGGTCGAACTCCACGAGCAGTTCCACGAGGTCCGGCAGCAGCGTCACGCCGCATCGCTCGGCATGTGGTCGTGGCTGCTGACGGAACTCCTGCTGTTTGCGGCTCTGTTCCTCGTCGCCCTGGTGCTGCGGCTGCTGCACCCGGCCTCCGTCAAGCTCGCCACACATCACCTCGAGTTCTGGATCGGCGCTTCGAACACCGCGGTCCTGATCATCTCGTCGCTCACCATGTCGGCTGCGATCATGACGTCGCGGCTCGGCTGGCAGAAGATCATGGTGTGGTGCATGTACGCCACGGCGGCGCTCGGCACGCTGTTCCTGGTGCTCAAGGGCTACGAGTATTACAAGGACTATCTCGACCACCTGACGCCGTTCATGGCGCGCCCCTACGATCTCGCCGGCGACCGCGCCTCGATCCTCTACGTCAACCTCTACTACGTCGCGACCGCGCTGCACGGCTTCCATTTGACAACGGGCGTCGCAATTCTGATGGTGCTGGCGATCCAGTCCAAGGCGCCGGGCTACCTCTCCCGCCATCAGAACCGCATTGAGGTCTACGGCCTGTACTGGCATTTCATCGACTTGATGTGGATCATGGTCTTCACCATCCTCTACGTAATGAATCGATAAGCGGGCGGTCGACATGAGCAAGCGCCTCCCGATGAGCGAGCCCAACGGAATGGCCGGACCCGATCTCCGCCCGGGGCTCACCGGCAAGCAGAAGCGTGAGCTTTGGCATCACATGCGGGTGCCGGTCATCACGTTTGCCGCGCTGATGACCCTGCTCGCCGCGAACATCGCGCTCGGATGGCTGCATCCGTTTCCGTACGCTTGGGTGGCGGAGCTGCCGATCCTGTTTTGCATGATCGCGACGGTCCTGTTGTTCTCGATGGAGGTCATCGAGGATCCGCCGCTCACGCGCTTCTTCTCGATCCTCGGCTTCTGCTGGGTCGCCATCATGTTCACGATGACGATGATCGACTATCTCGGGCGGTAGACGCGAGCTCGGGCGAGAAACACGCGCCGGGCCCAGCGAGCGCCAGCTCAGCCCGCCATCGCGATGATGTCGCGCACCTTCGGATAGACTTCCGCGATCCAGCGGCGGCCGCTGAAGACGCCGTAATGCCCGACGCCGGTCTGAACATGATGCATGCGTTTATAGGGACGCACGCTGGTGCAGAGTTCCTGCGCCGCCAGAGTCTGGCCGAGCCCGCAGATATCGTCGCGCTCGCCTTCGACGGTGAGGAGGGCGGTGCGCCGGATCGCCCGGGGATCGATGGTGCGGCCGGAGATCTTGAGCGTGCCGAGCGGCAGCGCGTGGATCTGGAACACGTCGCGGACCGTCTCGAGGTAGAAGTCCGCCGGAAGGTCCATCACCGCGAAATACTCGTCGTAGAACCCCTTCATCGTCGCATAGGTGGCGGCGTCCCCGTCGGCGAGCGCCTTGGCCATCTGCTCGAAAGCGCGCTTGTGGCGCTCCGGGTTCATGCTCATGAAGGCGGTCAGCTGCAGGAAGCCTGGGTAGACGCGGCGGCCGACACCTTTGTAGCCGTGCGGGACCGCATCCGTCAGTTTGCTCTCGAACCACTCGATCGGCTTCTCGAGCGCGAGCTTGTTGACGGTCGTCGGGTTGATGCGGGTGTCGATCGGTCCCGCCATCAACGTCATGCTACGCGGCATCGCCGGATCGCCATCCTCGGCCATGATCGCCGCCGCGGCGAGAGCAGGCACCGCCGGCTGGCACACCGCGACGAGGTGCGATCCTTCGCCGAGCACTCGAAGAAAACCGATCAGCTCCTCGACATAGGTGGAGAGCGAGAAGGGTCCCGCCGCGAGCGGCACGTCGCGGATGTTGTGCCAGTCGGTGATGTAGACGTCATGGTCGATGAGGAGCGTCTGCACGGTGGCCCGCAGCAGCGTGGCGAAATGACCGGACATGGGGGCGACGACCAGCACCTTCGGGTGGACCACCCCGCAGTTCTTGCGGAAGCGCAGCAGGCCCGCGAACGGCGTCGCGGCGACGACCTCCTCCTCGACGGCGGCGAAAACGTTCCCGACGAGCACGGGCTCGATGCGGAAGGCCGGCCGTCTCGCGGTGATGCGCAGCTGCGCGAACACGTCGAGCTGGCCGGCCATGGAGCGCAACGTGCGCGGCATGATGCCTGGCCACGGCAGCCGCAGCGTCGTCGCCCAGGCGGAGGCGAACGGCCGCATGAAATCGAACATCGACGCTTGCGCCTCGAAGGCCTGGTAGAGCATGGATCACCGTGAAGCGGAGCCAAGCAGGCGCGCCCGCGGCTTGGCGCGTCTCGGCATGCAACATGCAAGCCATTGGATGCCCGTGCCTGCCGGCGGAGGCGCGGGGGAGGGCGGACATTTGTCCGAGACGACACTCACCATCAGCAGCAAGAACTATTCGTCGTGGTCTCTTCGCGGCTGGCTGCTCGCGAAGATGTCGGGCCTCGACTTCGAGGAGATCGTCATCCCGCCGACCGATACGGCGATGCGGGCCGAGCTGCTCCTGCTGTCGCCCTCCATGCTGGTGCCGTGCCTGCGCCACGACGGGCTCGTGATCTGGAACAATATGGCCATCGCCGAGTACCTTCACGAGGTGAGGCCGGGTGCCGGGCTGATGCCGGCAGGTCGACGCGAGCGGGCGCACGCCCGCTCGATCAGCGGCGAAATGCACGCCGGCTTCGCGCCGCTGCGCTCGTCGCTGCCGATGAACATCAAGGGCAGTTTCCCGACCTACAAGGTCTGGTCGCGCGCCCAGGCCGACATCGACCGCATCTTCACGATCTGGCGCGACTGCATCGAGACGTTCGACGGACCCTACCTCCTGGGCGATCAGCGCTGCGTCGCCGACGCGATGTTTGCTCCCGTCGTGACCCGGTTGAAGACCTATCACGTGCCGGTGGACGAGACCTGCGAACGCTACTGCGCGACGATCCTGGCGATGCCCGAGATGCGCGAATGGATCGACGCGGCGCGAGCCGAGCCCGAGGACGTCGAGGAGCTGGAGGTCGAATTCTAGACCGGCCGACCCGCTTCCATGGCGCGGTAGAAGCTCGAGATCCGCTCGAACCATTGGTGCCGGGCTTGCAGGTGGGCCATCCCGGTGCCGCGCTCCGGCAGCTTCAGGGTCTCGAGCAGTTCCTCGATCTCGCGGCGCGCTGACTGTTGCGAAGCCGACAGCGCGCCGGTCTTCATCGCCTCCTCGATCGGGTCGAGTGCGGTGAGCCCGATCGGGAACAGCTCGCGGAAGATCACCCGGTCGTGCAGCCCCTCCGCAGGTCGGAATTTTAGCTCCATCGCCATGCGCCCGATGCTGATGGCGATCTGGCGCGCGTTGTTCGACTGCAGCGAGGCGATGCGGTTGCGCACCAGGACCCAGTCGATAATGCCCTGGTCGACAAGGTGGCGCTTGCGCCGCGCCTCGATCACCAGATCGGCGTAATGCGCCACTGCGCCGCGCTTGGTCCTGTCGTGGTGGACGCGGGAGAACACGTCGACGTCGATGTAGGAATCGTTCACCGGCGAGACGAGCGTGTCGGCCAGCGAATGGGCGAGGCGCATGAGGTAGGAGTCCGAGGCCGGCGTGTCGATCACCACGAATTCGTAGGCGTGCTCGACCTGCCCGATGGCGTCGGCGAACTCGGTGAATTCCTTGGTTTCGTTGTCGCGGACGTTCTCGGATTCGCCGCGCTCCAGCGCGAAATGGAACGGCAGCTCGACGTCCCAAGGCGCGCTCTGCGCCCAAGACCGGCGGTTCTCGAAGAAACGCGTGAGGGTCTGCTGGCGCGTGTCGAGGTCGATGGTCGCGACCCGGAAGCCGGCTTTCATCAGCGCGACGGTAAGATGGATCGACAGCGTCGATTTGCCGGTGCCTCCCTTCTCGTTGCCGACGACGATGACGTGCGCCGACCTGAGGTCAGGTGCCTCGATCTCGTCGAAGTCCGCGCCAGCGTCCATGTCAAGCACCGTCAATCCCGGTGAGCACCCGAATCTATCGTTCCGAACCTAAGCCGTCCGCTCCCGGACTGTCACGTTCGTTGGAGAGGTGGGCCGTAGAGCCAATCGTAGCGGGCCAGCAGCCGCCGCGGCCCAAGCAGGCGCATCGAGGCATCGCGGGCGACCGCCAGCGGGCCGGCGAGATGGTAGATGCGGCCGAGCTGGCGCGAGCTCTCCTGGACCCGCGTGGCGCGAGGCTGGCGCGCGCGCGAATAGGCGGCGAGCGCGTCCGGCATCGACCGGGTCGAGGCAACCGCGGCGGCGAGCGCGCCGGCATCCTCGATCGCCTGGGCCGCGCCTTGAGCCAGGAACGGCAGGATCGGATGGGCCGCGTCGCCCAGCAGCGCAATCGGCCCGGCATTCCAGGCGGACAGCGGATCGCGGTCGAACAGCGGCCAGGTGCTCCAGCCGGGCGCTGCGGCGATCAGGCCGCGAGCGGCGTGGTGCCAACCCGCAAACCGGGCTGCGATCCGAGCGGGATCGCCCGGAGACGACCAGAAGTCGTTCGAGGTCGCGCCGGCGCCGTCGCGGGTGACGGCGACGACGTTGATGCTGCCGCCCTTCAGGGGATAGTGCACCAGATGGGTATCGCGTCCGAGCCAGAGGCCGGTCTCGCCCGCGGAGAACATCGGGCCGCCCCGGTCGGCGTCGACGAGGCCGCGCCAGGCGGTGCGCCCGGTCTCGCGCGGGGCGTCGTCGTCAACGGCAACGAGCTTCGCGCGCACCGTCGAGCGTACCCCGTCGGCGCCGATCAGCGCATCGCCCTCGAGGCCGCGGGTGATGCGGTCGGCCTTGACCGTCACCGCCACGCCGGTGGATGTGGCGGCGAAGCCGGCCAGCGTCGTCCCGAGCGCTAGCGTGATCGCCGGGTCCGCGCGCACCGCCGCGAGGAGGATCGCCTGGAGATCGGCGCGGCGGAGCACGCAGTAGGGCGAGCCCCAGCGCTGCTCGGCGCCTGCGAGCGGCATGACGGACAGCGTGCGTCCGCTGCGCGCGGCGCGCACGCGGATGCCGGCGGGCCGGACCGCGGCGGCCGCGACCGGGTCGCGAAGACCCAGTCCATCGAGGATGCGGTTGGCGTTCGGCGAGAGCTGCAAGCCGGCGCCGACCTGTTCCAGCAGCGGCGAGCGCTCCAGCAGCGTGACGGTCGCGCCCGCCTTGGCGAGCGTCAAGGCGGCGGTGAGACCGCCGATCCCGGCGCCGGCGATCAGGACATGTGGCGTAACGATTTGGGGCAATCAGGCCGCCTTGCCGGTCTCCGGCATGTAGAGGCAGTCCTCGGGCGAGACGAGGGTCTTCAGCGTGCCGTCGTAGACGAAGCGCGTCGAGCAGTAAGAGCACACGATGTCGCTCTCGCGCCCCATGTCGATGAAGATGTGGGGATGATCGAACGGCGGCAGCGCGCCGACGCACATGAATTTGCGGACCTTGACCTTCAGTGACGGCAGCCCGGCCTGATTGTGGAAATGCGGCGTGCCGTGCATGTCGACCATGGATCGTCCTTCGCGCTGGCTCTCGGATGCGGTCCTAGCCCGAAGCAAGGCCGGGGCGCAACGCGGGATCTGGAACGGACTCCGCGGGAGCCTCGCGGTAAGGCGGCCGGCCTTCTGCCAAGCGGCTTCTCATGGCCGAAAGCGGAACTGCTGCTTGCGGCCGCATGAACTCGCAAAGGCGAAAGCGGACGATTGTTGAAGGCGGAGACGCTGACGAAGTCAGATGGCATTGGCGGCCTTGTCGTGCAGTAATACATATTCATTAAGGACTGAGTGGCAGAGGGCCGTCGTAGATCGAGTAGTTCGTGATGATGCAGTAGACCGGCGCACCCATGTTGGCGAACAGCCAAATATAGACGACGTCGAAGAGAAGCCCGCCAGCCGTAATGAAGCCGTGACCGATCCTGTGGAGATGCTCAGAACGTTTGAAGCGCTCAGAAAAGCCGCCGACGAATTGATAGAACTCCAACGGATACACATTTTTGGCGTATACTGTTCTCGCGAAGACGCCAAGGGGTGAACTCTTGTCGGTGATTATCGGCTCGCGGTCCAACGTGAACGCTTTGATCGTCTGGTAGGACATGGAGTAGGAGTAGGCGATCTTGGTGAGTAGCTGACCGAACTTCAGTAGGTCCAGCTCCGGCGACAGATAGTTGCGAAGACCGCTCCCTCCCGAGAACCCCTTTTCGTTCAACTTGTATGTCCAGACCTTTTGCACGCCCTGATAGATGCGGTCGTTGAAGCTCATCATCTGAGGCAGATACAAGGACGGCATCACCAGGGTGGCCGGATGCATATCGACTGGCAGCTCGGTCATGACCTCGTCGCCATCTACGATCGTGCTGATGGTGATGGGTTGCTGGCGGTGCTTCCTGCTCCTGATCGATAGGGCTTTCCGTGGGACATGGAACAGGTTTCGAAGGAGATTGCCCTCGTAGACGCCGACGGCGTTGGCGCAAGAAAGGCAGCTCGCCTCCTTTAGGATGAGCTTCCCACCCAGGCCCTTAGGGATGACGTGCTCGTCTGCACAGGGCTTGTCGATGCCGGGTTGATTGGTGGCCGCCCCGCAGTAGATGCAAAAGCCGATCGTCCTGAGGGTAACGTCGGGGGTGGACGTCACCATATCGTGGTTGAATGTGATGCCGACACCCATCTCGCTAGGTGTGAAGGCCTCCATGTCCCGGCTGTCGAGACGCCATGCCTCGTCGGGAACGTCAGTCCCAGCCGGCACCTGAGAGAACGCGAAGCGCAGCACCCTCGCCGGCTGGTCAGCGGGCCCAATGCTGCGAGTTCCCTTCAGCCGGAGATGAGGAGGTTCGCTCATGCGCAATCTTAGCGCGAAGTCCAGGCTCCTTTAACCTCCTTTTGCTCAGATTTCGCCGCGCCCCCCTCATTAGGTCGTCAGTGAACCGGGCACCGCAGCGGTCGTAGATGTTGTTTGTAGCCAACACTCTGGCGCTGCCTCACCGGACAGTCGGCCGCGATCACATCGAGAAGGTGAGTCAGCGGCAACGCGGCGTCGTACTTCTTGATCAGTCTGGTCATTTCCGCGCGTGTGGCGCGGACCCGCTTATGAGCGATTCGCAAGCGCTGCGGAACGACCGACTATGGCGCTTTACGGACTGCAGCCAACCATCCGATATGGACACAGCTGGCCCCGGGCGCTGAACCCATGGAATCCCTCTGGTGCGGGACGTGTGCCTCACCAAGCGGGATGTGAGTCGAGCCCTTGACCTCTCTCCCCTCTTCTTTCAAGGTATTTTTACCTATGTTCCGAGAGCCCGGTGCGTGACGCGTGACGCAACGTGACGCAAAACAGGGTAGGAGACATCGCCCGCGATTTTCATGAAACGCGGGTTCCACCATCGACGGAAGGCGGCCGGAGACCATGCTGAAAACGACGGGCGCGGACGGCGTCGGCCTCGCCTACATGGTCGAGCCGGCGGTCGGCGCCGACCGCGGCGAGCCGATCCTGCTGATCCACGGTTTCGCTTCGAGTCACGCGATCAACTGGGTTTTCCCGCAATGGGTCAAGACGCTGACCGGCGCTGGGCGCCAAGTGATCCTTTACGATGTGCGGGGCCACGGCCGCAGCGAGAAGCTCTACGAGCCGTCGGCCTACGCGATCGAGACGCTTGCCGAGGAGGCGCGGGTTCTGATGGACCGCCTCGATCTCGGCCGCATCGACGTGATGGGATACTCGATGGGCGCGCGCATCGGCGCCTTCCTGCAGCGCGCCGCGCCGGAGCGGGTCCGATCGTTGGTGATGGGTGGGCTCGGCATGAGCCTCGTCGAGGGCGGTATGCTGCCGATGGGCATCGCCGACGCGATGGACGCGCCGTCGCTGGAGAGCCTGACGGACCCGATCCAGCGGATGTTCCGCGAGTTCGCCGACAAGACGAAGAGCGATCGCCGCGCGCTCGCTGCCTGCATCAGGGGCGCGCGCCGGCTGATGGAGCGGAGCGAAGTCGCGCTGATCGATTGTCCCGTGCTGGTCGCGGTCGGCACGCGCGACGATATCGCCGGCGATCCCGAGGCGCTCGCCGCGCTGCTGCCGCATGGGGCCGCGTTCCACATCGAGAGCCGCGACCACAACCAGGCGGTCGGCGACCGGACCTACAAGGAGGCGGTCCTGGACTTCCTCGAAGAAAGGCAATGAAGTGATTATATCGTGCCGATATCGAAGCGTTGGCGGGGCGGTGAGCCCGCGGCCGGTTGAATGGAAGGCTCTATGAGCAAAGGCCTCGGTAGCGCGAAGGTCGTCGCCCTTGACGGCTCGGATCCCGTCTTTACGCGCATGACCGGCGAGGCTCGGGAGATCATCAGGCGCGAGCCGGAGATCGCCGGCTTCATTTACTCGACCGTGCTCAACCACGAGACACTGGACAGCGTCATCATCCACCGCGTCGCCGCGCGCCTCGCGCACCAGGACGTGCCGAGCGACCTGATCAGGCAGGCTTACACGGAGATCGTCGCGGCGGACCCGAGCTTCTCGGAGGTCTTCCAGGCCGATTTGCTGGCGGTGGTCGATCGCGATCCCGCCTGCACCCGGATCATCGAGCCGATCCTCTACTTCAAGGGTTTCCACGCCATCCAGGCGCATCGGCTTGCGCACGCGCTCTGGCACGCCGGACGCCATGACTTCGCATTCTACCTGCAGAGCCGCTCGTCCGCGGTGTTCCAGACCGACATCCATCCGGCCGCGCAGATCGGCAAGGGCGTGTTCCTCGATCACGCGACAGGGCTCGTCGTCGGCTCGACGGCGGTCATCGAGGACAATGTCTCGATGTTGCAGGATGTGACGCTCGGTGGCACCGGCAAGGAAGTTGGCGACCGACATCCGAAGGTCCGCCACGGCGTGCTGATTGGCGCCGGCGCCAAAATCCTCGGCAACATCGAGATTGGCCACTGCGCGCGCATCGCCGCCGGATCGGTCGTGTTGCGCCCCGTGCCCCACAACACGACATGGGCGGGCGTGCCGGCCAAATACGTGGGGGAGGCAGGGTGCGCCGAGCCGGCGCGCTCGATGGATCAGATCCTTGCTGCCAAGCCCGCGCTGGAGACCCAGGAAGGACGCGCCGTCATCGAACCGCGGCGCTGAACCTACAGCCCGGCGCGTTTGCGCCGCGAACCGGTTTCTGGCATTGCCCCGATCGATTGTGGGTGGAGGACCTCTTTTGGACAAGACCGAGATGCGGAAGCTGCAGGAGTTCCTGCGTCATGCCTTCGGCAACGACGGGATCCGCGTCACCCAGGCGAAGAAGAACCCGGACGATGCCGACGTCCAACTCGGTGAGGCGGCGATCGGCTCGATCGCCGTCGACGACGAGGATGGCGACCGGTCTTTCGCTTTCTCGATGAAAGTCCCGGTGGAACGCGCCACCTTGCAGGAGTATCTGCGTCGCAAGTTCGAGAACGACAAGTTGAAGATCGTGCCGCGAGTAAAGAAGACCGACTCGGTGGAGCTGAACTCCGGCGAGGATTTTCTCGGGGTGATCTCGGCCGACGATGCCAAGGGCAAGAGCTACACCCTCCAGATGGCGATCCTCGATTTCGATCTCGAGGACTTCTGAGCCGGGCTAGAGTCCGCCCTGGATCACCCGGAGCGCCGGCCGGGCCGGGGCGTTCTCTACGAGCGTCACGACCGAGGGCGCCAGTGCCCGCGCGGCCGAGGCGCCGCCGTGGGGCCAGACCTCGCCGGTAGGCTGAGGCTGCGCCTCGATCGCCTCCTGATCGAGGATGCGCAGCGAGCGCATCGCCAGGGGGCCGACCGGAAGGAGCCCGACCCAAGCCGGCTTCGCCGTCGCCTTGACAAGGCCGAGGATGCGCGAATGCGTTTTGCCGTGATGGCGCAACGGCAGGAACAGGAATTCGAGCGCGCATTCGTCCTGGTTGACCGGCGCGGCTGCCGCGCCGGCGACGACGGGGCAGGCTCCATCGGTAACCGTCAGCAGGATCGCCGCGATGTTGCGCCGCTCTTCCGCACGCCATAGCGACAGGAAGGAACGGCCCTTCTGCTCCGCATCGAACAGACCGTTGACGCGCGTGCCGGCGAGACGGAACGGGAAGCGTACGCCGAGGTCGACATCGAGCATGAACGTATCCGCCAGCACGTTGCGGATCGCCGCCGGATCGATGTCGCCACGCTCCGGCGCCGATCGCAAACCGCGAAGTCCGTTCCAATACGCGAAAAGATCGCGCGAGGCCTGATGTTTCATGATGCCCGTTCCCTATTTGCCCCATCCGGATCTTATCCCGCGAACGGAATCGACCCAGAACGAGACACCGCGCCGCCCGAAGACGGGATGATGCGGCTTTGGCAGCAGTCGCTATGCCACCGTCGGGTGGTCGACTTTTGGGCAGGTCCGTCCAAACCGGGTGCTGATTGACGAGCAGAACCAGCCGACCTGCCGTGGCGCGCAGCAAGTCCGCAGGTGGCTGGCGGAGTCTTGCCACTTCTCCTTGCATTCTGTTTTCGCACAGAGTTTTGCCGTTTTCGGCTGCTGAGATCGGAGCCCCTCGCGCTTCGCGAAGGTCATCCGGAGTTCCGCTCGATGCGTCAGTCGTTCGTGCGCTCTTGCCTTGGCCGCCAGATCTTACTGGTCGTGTTGTGCTGCTGTGCCTGCGGCTGGATCCGCTTCGTCGTCCAGAGCGAAACCGTGAGCGACCTCGCCGAGCTCGCCATCCAGGCTCTCGGAACGTTCGCGCTGCTCGGCGCCCTGTTCGTGACGGCCCGCGCAGCCTGCATGGCGCCCTCGCGCTCGTTTCACCTCGCCCTCGCCGTCTCCCCGCTCGCGGTCGCCGTCCTCGGCGGCGCTTTCCTCACGGCAAGCTACGCCGATGTGTCTTGCGAGCTTCAGGCGCTGATCGAGGCTCGCGAGCCGAACGTCGCGCAGACGAGCGTCGTCGTCGGTCCGACCGGACAGGACATCCGCCTCAGTGGCGTCATGCGCGAAGGCGCCGCTCTCCGGCTCGAGAAGCTGCTTCAGGAGAACCCCGACATCAAGCGCATCCATCTGACCAGCGAGGGCGGCCTCGCCGACGAAGGTCAGGCGGTCGGCGAGGTCATCGCCGCGCATCGCATGACTACCTACGTCCCCGATTACTGCGTCTCCGCCTGCACGTTGGCGTTCATTCGCGGACGCGAACGTCTAATGCAGAAGGACGCGCGCGTAGGCTTCCACGCGCCTTATGTCGAGGGTCTGTTCGGCCAGATATTCCAGGACGACGCGAGCGCCGAGCGCTCGGCCTATATCGCCGCCGGCGTGACGACTGCCTTCGCCAATAAGGCGCTCGCCGTCGCATCCGGCGACATGTGGTTCCCGGATACGGATCGTCTGATCGCCGCCCACGTCGCGACCGGCGTCGTCGACCGCTACCACTTCCCCGCATCCGGTCTCGACGGCGCGGCGACGATCGCCGGTGCGCGGGACGAGATCCTGCAGAACTTCCCCTTCCTGCAGGCTGTGGCGAACCGGGCGCCGGACGCCTTCAACCAGATCGCGTCCGGCTTCCTCGACGACTATCGGCGTGGCGCAAGCGAAGGTGAAGCGCTCGACGCCTTCAAGACCAGGGTCGCCGGCACGGTGGCCGGCTTCATGGGCGCGGCCGACGACCAGACCGTGCTCGCCGCGACGCGCTATCTCGCGCGGGCGATGGCCGTGGCACCGCCGCAGGAGTGCACGGCCATCGCGAGCCGGCGCGACCTGCTGCGCGCCTCCAGCGTACTTTCCCGCGCCGATCAGCATGCCGAGGCTGAAGCCGGCTCGCTCCTCGATCGAATCCTGCGCTCGGCCAACGCGGGTGGCGGCCTGGTCCACAAGACGACCGAAGCACCGATCGATATGTCCTGCGACGAGTGGCGCGAGACCTACGCGCGCATCCTCGGCCTGCCGGACGCAAGGCGTGCCGTCGGGGTCCGCGCGATGCTGGCGTTGACACCCGCGCCGACGCTGCGGACCGCGTCGGGCACGCGGGCCAACTGAGACTCCACGCACGCAGCCGTGATCGGCCGATCTATTTTTGCCCTCGTTCGTTAGACTTTCGAGAGCGGCATTTGAACCGGCTTCATAGAGGAAGTGCCATGCGACGCGGCCCGCCCACCCGTTCTACGTCGTTCGCCGCTTCCTTGCCCGTTCTTGCAGCGGCCGCGCTCCTGACATCGTCCCTGCGACAGCAGGCCTTCGCCGCCGCCCAACACTTCTGCTCGGCGCCGCGCCCGTCCTCCGCCTCGCTGAGCTACGGGACCGTCCATATGGCGAACTCCTGCGCGGCGGCGTCGCAGGCGGAGTTGCAACGCGAGATCGCCAAGCTCGACTCCTTCGAGGCGGATTCGGGCGACTTCGCCTCGATCGCCAGGCGCGACGCCTCCTGTGCACTGGCCTGGTGGGGCGCGGCGATGAGCGCGCGCGGCAACCCGCTCGGCGGCTCGCTCGACGAGGCGAGCCTGCGCAAGGGCCGCGCCTATGTCGACGAGGCCCTCAAGGTCAAGACGGTCACGCCCCGCGAAAAAGGGCTGATCGAGGCGATGGACGCCTACTATCGTCCCTACAAGGACCAGATCGCCCGCGCCCGCGCCTATGCGGATCGGATGGATGCCGTCCACGCGGGCTTCCCGGACGATCCCGACATCGCCGCCTTCGACGGGCTGGCGATCATCGAGGGCGTCGATCTCAACGACAAGACCTACAGCCGCCAGAAGCGAGCCGGTGCGATCCTCGAGGCGGTGATGAAGGCGCATCCGGAGAACCCCGGTGCACCGCACTACCTGATCCACGCCTATGACTACACCGCGCTTGCGCCGCTGGCCGTCCACGCCGCCGAGGTCTATCCAACGATCGCCACCGCTTCGAGCCACGCCCAGCACATGCCGGCGCATATCTGGAGCATGCTCGGCGCCTGGGACAGGTCGATCGATGCCAATCGCAAATCGGAGTTCCTGGCCGAGCCGGCCTCTGATCACGGCTACGTCAAGGGCGACATCGTCTTCGAGCACGCCTTCGACTTCATCGCCTACGCGCGGCTGCAGAAGGGTGAGGACAAGCACGTCGCGGACGATCTCGCCGCGCTGAAGGCGCGGCGGGATGCGCCGCTCATCGTCGAGGCGCGCTACCCGCTCGAACGCGGCGACTGGGCGGCCGCGGCGAAGGTGCCGGTGCCCGGCAATGACGTGTTCGATGCCGCGCTGGCGCGCTTCACGCGCGGCTACGGGGCCGCGCGCGCGGGACGCGTCGCCGAGGCCGGGCGCGAGCTTGCCGCGCTGAAGGCGCTGCGCGCATCCGTCAGCCAGTCCGCCGGCGAATACTGGGGGCAGTTCGTCGACATCTACGCCGAGACAGTCGGGGCCTGGATGCTCGAGGCGCAGGGTAAGGATGCCGAGGCGCTCGCGCTCATGACGAGCGCCGCCGACCAGGACGACGGCCACGAGAAACATATCTACCTCGAGAACAAGATCCTGCCGATGCGCGAGGCGCTGGGCGACATGAAGCTCGCGCTGCACCATCCGCAGGCCGCCCTCGCCGCCTACCAGCAATCCCTGAAACTCGCGCCGAACCGGTACCGCTCGTTCCTCGGCGCCGCCCGGGCCGCACAAGCGGTTGGCGACTCCGCGGGCGCCCGCGGGTGGTGGGACAAGCTCATCCAATTGGCGAAGGATGGTGATAAGGCGAGGCCCGGCTACGCCGAAGCCGAAACCTTCATTGCCGCGCATGGCTGATCGATCGCGATCACCGATGCTCTAGGCACGCGCTGCCGATCGGCTTCCGCATACTGACACGGGACGGTGGCGCATGAAGATCGAAACGCCGAATGCGCCGCATCGCGCGGTTGCCGATACGGAAGAGGGTAAGCGGCTAGCGCAGGCGGAGAGCGCCGGCTGGCGCCGCTTCGGTCCCTACCTCAGCGAGCGTCAGTGGGGCACAGTTCGCGAGGATTACAGCGCCGACGGAGAAGCCTGGACCTACCTGCCGCACGACCATGCCCGCAGCCGCGCCTACCGCTGGGGCGAGGATGCGATCGGCGGCTTCGCCGACGACGAACTCGCGGTCTGCCTCGGTCTCGCGCTGTGGAACGGTAGGGACCCCATCCTCAAGGAGCGCCTGTTCGGCCTCACCAACGCCGAGGGCAACCACGGCGAAGACGTTAAGGAGCTTTACTACTACCTCGATGGTACGCCGACCCATTCGTACATGCGGATGCTCTACAAGTATCCGCACGCTGTCTTTCCCTACGAAGAGCTCCTGACCGTCAACAAAGAGCGCGGGCTGCACGACCAAGAGTACGAGATCTACGACACCGGCGTTTTCGACCACGGCCGCTACTTCGACGTGACGATCGAGTACGCCAAGGCCGGCCCCGACGACATTCTCATGCGGCTGACGATCGAGAACCGCGGCAACCGCACCGCCGTCCTGCACTGCTTGCCGCAGGTCTGGTCGCGCAACACCTGGAAGTGGAAGGACGGCGCAGCGAAGCCGCGCTTCCATGCTCACGATGATCGCGCGATCACGATCGAGCATCCGATCCTGCCGAAGATGCGGCTCGAGTGCGACGGCAAGCCCACGCTGCTCTTCTGCGAAAACGAAACGAACGTCCGCCGCCTCTTTAACGTCGGCGCCGAAGGCTACTTCAAGGACGGCATCAACGACTACATCGTCCATGCCGACGCCGACGCGGTGAACCCGTCGCGGTTCGGCACCAAAGCGGCAGCGCATCACGCGCTCACGATCGCCCCGTACGGCAAGGCGGTCATACGCGTGCGACTGCACCAGGCTCATGACGCCTTTGCCGATTTCGACGAGATCATAGGCCGGCGACGCTCGGAGTGCGACGCCTTCTACACCGCCCTGCAAACGGGAATGGACGACCCGGACGGCCGCCATGTCCAGCGCCAGGCCTTCGCGGGCATGTTGTGGTCGAAGCAGTATTACGGCTTCGACGTCCGGGAGTGGTTGAGCGGCGATCCCAACGAGCCTCGTCCTGCGCACGAGCGCCTCATCGGCCGCGACTCGGACTGGCTGCATCTCGTCGCCTCCGACATCATGTCGATGCCGGACGCCTGGGAGTACCCGTGGTTCGCCTCCTGGGACCTGGCGTTCCACTGCGTGACGTTCGCGTTGATCGATCCGGCGTTCGCCAAGGCGCAGCTTGTCCTGCTCACCCAGTCGCGCTTCCTCCATCCCAACGGTCAGCTGCCGGCCTACGAGTGGAAGTTCGGCGATGCCAACCCGCCCGTCCACGCGCTGGCCGCGCTGCAGATCTACGACATCGATCGCGCGCGCTGCGGCCATCCGGACACGGCGTTCCTGCGCCGCGTCTTCCACAAGCTCATCCTCAACTTCACCTGGTGGGTGAACAAGGAGGACGCCAACGACCGCAACATCTTCGAGGGCGGCTTCCTCGGCCTCGACAACATTTCCCTATTCGACCGCAGCAGCCACCTGCCGGGCGGCGGCCATATCGACCAGGCCGACGGTACGGCGTGGGCGGCGGTCTACGCCTTGAACCTGATGCGCATGGCGATCGAGATCGCGCTCGCCGACCATGTCTACGAGGACATGGCGATCAAGTTCTTCGAGCATTTCCTGCTGATCGCGAGCGCGGTCCACCGAAAGATCGGCGCGAGCGGGTCTGGCCTTTGGAACGAGGAGGACGGCTTCTACTACGACGTGCTCGAATTCCCCGGGGAGCCGGAGCTGCCGCTGCGCGTACGCTCGATGGTCGGCCTGATCCCGCTCTTCGCGGTGGAGCTCTTGAACGACGAGATGCTGGAGCGGCTGCCAGACTTGCGCAATCGCATCGAGTGGATCTACGCCAATCGTCCCGATCTCGCGCGTCTGGTGACGCGGTGGGCGGACAAGAACGACGCCAAGTATTCGCTGCTGGCCCTGATGCGCAAGCAGCGCCTCAACCGGGTGCTGACCTGGATGCTGGACGAGACCGAGTTCCTGTCGGACTACGGGGTCCGCTCGGTGTCGAAGTACCACCTCGCCCATCCCGCCAACCTCTCGATCCACGGTGAGGAACACGATGTCACCTACGCGCCCGGCGAGGGCACGACGCGGCTCTACGGCGGCAATTCGAACTGGCGCGGCCCGATCTGGATGCCGGTCAATTACCTCATCGTGGTCGCGCTGCACCGCTTCCACACCTTCTACAACCAGGATTTCCAGCTGGAGTGCCCGACCGGATCGGGTCGCCTCATGACGCTCGCCGAGATCGCCCACGAGATCACGACACGGCTGACGCGTTTGTTTCTTCGCGAACCATCGGGCCGCCGCCCCATTTTCGGCGGGACCGCGCTGCTCCAGGACGATCCGCACTTCCGCGACCACATCCTTTTCTACGAGCACTTCCACGGCGACAGCGGGCGCGGGCTCGGCGCCTCGCATCAGACCGGATGGACCGGGCTCATCGCGCTGCTCCTGCATCCGCGTCCCGAGATCGACCCCGATTTCGGCGAACGTGCAACCGAACCCGCCGCGTCCCGTTCAAGCGGAGCAGGAGGCGAGAATGGCTGATACACCGCGTAAGGATCCGACCGCTCCGGCCTCGCCGGGCGAACGTCCGGCCCCCACGGTCGCCTTTCCGAAGCTGCTGGAGGGCCAGCCAGCCATTGTGACCGGTGCCAACTCCGGGATCGGCGAGGCGATCGCGATCGGCCTCGCTCAGGCCGGCGCCGATGTCGTGGTGAACTTCGTGACGCACCCTGAGACCGCCGACGAAGTCGCTCACGAGATCGAAGGCTTCGGTCGCAGGGCGCTCGTGATCAAGGCGGACGTGTCCAAGGAGGACGAGGTCGTCGCCATGTACAAGAAGGCGGTCGCGGAGTTCGGCACGCTGCACATCTCCGTGAGCAATGCCGGCCTTCAGCGGGATGCGCCGCTGGTCGACATGACGCTCGAGCACTGGACCACGGTGATCGGCGTCAATCTCACCGGTCAGTTCCTTTGCCAGCGCGAGGCGGCGCGCGAATTCCTGCGCCGCGGTGTCGATGAGGAGGTTTCGATCGCCGCCGGCAAGATGCTCTGCATGAGTTCGGTGCACCAGGTCATTCCGTGGGCCGGGCATGTCAACTATGCGAGCTCGAAGGGCGGCATCAAACTGCTTATGGAGTCGATGGCGCAGGAACTCGCGCCGCACCGCGTCCGCGTCAACGGCATCGCGCCTGGCGCGATCCGCACGCCGATCAACACCGCCGCCTGGTCGACGCCTGACGCGTACCGGAACCTGATGACGCTCGTCCCCTACAAGCGGATCGGCGAACCAGAGGATATTGCGCAGGCGGCCGTATGGCTGCTGTCCGACAACGCCGACTATGTGACAGGCACCACTTTGTTCGTCGACGGCGGCATGACGCTCTATCCCGGCTTCGCGACGGGCGGCTGAGCTCGCATCGCTACTTGCCTGCCCCGCTGTTAGCGCAGCCGCGCCTTGAGATGATCGGCTACGCGTAGCGCATTGGCGATGATCGTGAGGGTAGGGTTCGAGGCACCGATAGACGGGAAAAAGCTCGAGTCGGCCACGTAAAGGTTGTCGAGTTCGTGCGTCTTGCAGTCGATGTCGAGCACCGCGGTGCGCCGGTCGGTGCCGAAGCGCAGCGTCCCTGCTTGGTGGGACACGCCGTCGATCGGGATGTTCTTGTGGAGATAAAAAAAGCGGTCGATCATCGCGTTGCTCTCGCTCATTTTATCTAACACGAGCTTGAGCTGGGCGCGCAGCTTCTCATGGGCTTCCATGTTATTGACGGTAAGCGCGAGCTGGACGCGGCCGTCGCGCGTCAGCGTCACCCGGTTGTTGGGATCGGGAAGGTCTTCGCTAGAGAGCCAAAAGTCGAGCGTGTGCCGAGCAACGGTCGTGAAAGGCTCGTCGGGCATGAAGCCGAGCCAGTTCGGCAACGACTCGCCGCGCACCTGGGTGCCGTGGACCTTGCCGCACATTTGTATGAAGCCCATCGGGTGGGGCCAGTCCGCCGTCCCGAAGTAGAAGTCGGACAAACCGAGCGTCTTCTGAAAGATCGTGTCGTTGCGTTGCCGGGACATGGCGAGGAGCACCGACTGATTGTGCCTCAGGTAGTTGCGGCCGACCTGGTCGGACCCGTTGGCAAGTCCGTTCGGATGCGCGCCATTGGCGGAGCGCAGGAGCAGCAGCGCCGAATTCAGCGCACCGCAGGACACCACAACGATGTCGGCGCTGTAGCGCTCCGCCGCGCCGTCGCGCGTCACAAGCACGCCCGTCACGACGCGGCCGGCGCGATCGGTCTCGAGTTTCGTGGCAAGAGCGCCGGTCAGGAGGCTGACGTTGTCGTGCAGTTTCAGCGTCGGGTCGATGCAAACGATCTGGGCGTCGGCTTTACCGTTGGTAAGGCAGGGAAACCCGTCGAAGGCCGCGCAGCGGATGCAGGCGCTGTCGTGCGTCGGCTCGAAGCTTCCCGGCTTCTGATCGAGCAGTATACCGAGTGGAAGATGGAACGGCCGCAGTCCTTGCCGCTCGAGCGCCGCACTCAGCCGGCCGATCGCCGGCTCGTGCTCGACGGGCGGGTAGGGAAACGCCGCTTCCGTGTTCGGCTCGTGCGGGTCCTCGCCGCGCCGGCCGTGAACGTGGAACAGCTTCTCCGCCTCGAAATAGTAGGGGTCGAACTCCTCGTAGCCGAGCGGCCAGGCGGGTGAGACGCCGGTGCTGTGCCGCACCTCGCCGAAGTCCTCCCGCCGCAGGCGCAACAGCGCGGAGCCGTAGACTTTCGAGTTTCCGCCCACACAGTAACTGATGGCGGGCGCGAAGGGCGCGCCGTCCCGGTCGTGCCAGGTCTCGTCGGCGCGGTACCGGCCTTTGCCGAAGACAGCCTCGCGGTCCCAGTTCTCGGCCTCGCGCTTGAGATAGTCGCCGCGCTCCAGGATCAGGATGCGCTTGCCGGTCGGCGCGAGACGGGTTGCGAGTGCGGCGCCGCCGGGTCCGCTGCCGATCACGATCACGTCGTAGTGGTCGCTAATCGTCGCCTCCGCTTCTTGTCACTTCGTGGCGAACGTTATGGCCAAGATAAAGACGGCGTCTCCGTGAGCTTTCGTCACGCTGCGGCGTTTCGGTCGCGACCCGGCCAGCAATGTGGCAGCGACCGGGATCACGAGCGCAGGAAAAAGGATGCCGTCATGCCAGCGCCTTCGATCGAGCGGATCAGCCGCCTCGCCCTCGTCACCGCCGATCTCGTCGCAGCCGAGCTGTTCTTTGAGGAAGCATTCGACTTCGTCACGAGCGAGCGACGGGTCTGCGAAGGGGTGCAGGCCGAACTTTTCGGTCTTCCCCACGCCGAAATCCGTGAAACGATCATGCGTCTCGGCGACCAGGAGATCGCGCTGCAAGCGTTCGATCGGGCGGGAAAGCCTTATCCGGGCGACAGCACCAGCACCGATCTCTGGTTTCAGCATTTCGCGATCATCGTGTCCGACATGGCATCGGCCTACGCCCGCCTCTGCAAGATCGGCCGTTTCCATCCGATCAGCGAGGCCGGTCCGCAGCAGCTGCCGCCCTCGTCCGGGTCGGTGTCGGCCTTCAAGTTCCGCGACATCGAGGGACATCCGCTGGAGTTTCTTTGCTTTCCTGACGGCAAGGGTCCCGCCGTCTGGCAGGAGAAGCGCGGAGATGGCCTGTGTCTCGGCATCGATCATTCCGCGATCTCGGTCGCCGACACGGCGCGCAGCATCGAGTTCTTCAAGCGCAGCTTCGGTTTGATGCTCGGCGAGCAGACGTTTAACGAAGGAGTGGAGCAGTCGCGCATGGACGCCGTGGCCGATGCGCGCGTGGTGGTGACCGCGCTTCAGCCCTCGCGGACGCCGCCCCACGTCGAATTGCTAGGCTACCAGGTCGGCTCGCGGCGGCCGGCCGCCGGCGACTCGCGATCGAACGACCTCGCGGCGACGCACTTCGTTTTCGAGACCAACGATCTCGCGTCCGTTGCCGAGGCGCTGACGGCGCAGCGCGCCCGTTTCGTTTCGCCCGGCATCGTTAGGTTCGCCGATACCACGCAGGCGATCATGGTGCTCGATCCCGACGGCCACCGCTTCGTCGTGCGTCAGGCGGCGGCCTGATCGGCTCGCCGGCTGCCGTCGAGCAGGGGTCGCACTTGCCGGGCGTCCGTCATGCTCACTCTTCCAGCAACAACCCACAAAGATGTATGGCAACAGTAGATCGCGACGATTGAGATGAGAGCTTCATAGAAGCTAGTGCGATAAAAAAGCAACGTCATCTATTTTATAGAAGGGTCAAGAAAATACCAATGGCGCCTTCCTACCGGCAATGTGCTTTTGCGGTATCGGCGAGCAGGAGCAGGAGCAGGACATGGCGATGGCGACTGAATTATTTGATGCAACACGGACTTTGGGGCGGCCGTTCAGCGAGATCGACTTCAAAGCCTGCCGCCGGACGCTCCTGCGTGGCCTTGGTTACGGCGCCATCGTTGCGGCCGCGGCCGGCATCGAGGCATCCACCCCGGCGCATGCGCAGTCGGCGGTCTCGGCGACGGACATCGCCATCCTGAGATTCGCGCTGAATTTCGAATATCTCGGCGCGGAGCTGTACCTTCGTGTCACGACGGGACAGGGGCTCGCCACGCCGCTCGTTCTCGGCGGTATCCCCGGACAGGCGTCAGGTCCCGTCATCGGCGTCTCCCAGGCGACGACGCTCTCGGCCAACGTGTTCGCCTATGCGCAGCAGCTCGCGCTCGACGAGCAGAACCACGTCATCGACCTCCGCAACTCGCTGACGATGTACGGCTCGCCCCCGAACCCGCGGCCGACGATCGATCTCCAGAACAGCTTCACCAACGCCGCGATCAACGCCGGTCTCATCCCCGCCGGCTCGACCTTCAACGTGTCCGCCAACGACACCAACTTCCTCCTCGGCGCCTACATGCTCGAGGACGTCTGCGTGACGGCGCTGCATGGCGCCATTCCGATGATCAGCAACCCAGCCATTCTCGACGCCATATCCGGCACGATGGCGACCGAAGCCTACCAGGCCGGCATGATCCGCACCGCGCTGTTCGCCCTCAACCAGGGCAGCCAAACGCAGGCCATCTCCTACCTGCGCGCCCGGCTCGATGGCACCGCCGGGACGCCGCTCCAGAACAACGACCATGGCGTCGGGACGACTTCGCTGCCCGGCCTCACCAACGGCGACGGCAACAGCATCGTCGGCAAACGCACGATGACCCAGGTCCTCAACATCGCCTACGGCAACAAGACCACGACGCCCGGAGGCTTCTTCCCGAACGGCATCAACACTTAAAGGCTCGGACGACTTCGCCGTGGGCAAGTTGCGGGCAGCCAGCCCGCCGGATCGATCGGAGCGGGCGGGGCGCCGGCCGCCTCGATGACGGCTGCCGCGTCGAAGCACACATCCTCGCGGTACCGGCTCGCGACGAGCTGGACGCCGACGGGCGTGATGCCGACGAGGCCGGTCGAGACGGTGACCGCTGGCAGGCCGAGGAACGGCACCGCGAGCTGGGTCAGCTGCGCGCGCCAGACTCGCTCGAAGGCTTCGCGACCGGCGAGATCGAGATCCTCCTTGAACGGCAGCTCGCCGCTGACCGGCAGCAGGACGAGCGGCACCCGCTCGAGGTAGAGCTGCCACTCGCGGACCAGCGTCGCCCGTCGCGTGAGCGCTCGCGTGAGCGCGTCGAGGTCCATCGTTTCCGCCAGCGGCTTCATCGCCGTCATGAAGGCGAGCGCCCCGGCGTCGCCTTCCTGCTCGGCGGCACGGAGCTTGTCGGCGAAGCCGTCGGCGCCCCAGATCAGCGTCTGAAGGTCGGCCGGCTCGCGGAGCGGCGGCAGGGTCTCGACCTCCTCGACGCTCCAGCCGGCGCGGGACAGCCACGCGGCCGCGTCTATCAGCGCGGCGCGCACGGCCGGAACAGTCTTGAGCCCCTCCGGGCTGACGCAAACCACGGCCCGCCTGGCGACGGCCGGGCCTTGGAGCGGCACCGGCATCCACCATGGATCGCGCGGATCGGCCCGCGAGAGAGCGGCGAGCGCCAGGCGAAGATCCTCGATGGTCCGCGTCAACGGGCCGGAGACGGCGGTGAGCTGCGGGCCGATCGAGCGCTCGGGCAGCGAGCCGTTGAAGGCCGGCACCCGCCCGAGGGTCGGGCGGATCCCGTGGATGCCGCAGGCGTAGGCGGGGTAGCGGATCGAGCCGGCGATATCGGTGCCGAGCGCGAGCGCGCCGATGCCGGCCGCGACCGCCGCCGCGGCGCCCCCGGAGGAGCCGCCCGGCGTAAGCTTATGGTCGTGCGGATTCTTCGTCGCGCCATGCAGCCGGTTGCTGGTAAACCAGCGCAGGGAGAAGGCCGGTGCGTTAGTCCGGCCGATGATGATGGCGCCGGCGCGCCGCAGATTGGCGACGACCGGGCTGTCCTCGCGCGCGACGAGGTCGCGCTGGAGGGTCACACCGTTCGTCGTCGCGTAGCCGGCCTGGTCGAGGTTAATTTTCACGGTCGACGGGACGCCGGCGAGAGGACCCACGTCGTCGCCTGCGGCGATCGCGCGATCGACACGCGCCGCCTCGGCCAGCGCCTCGTCCGGCCGGTGCTCGACGACGGCGTTGATCGCGGGGTTGACGGCGTCGAGCCGCGCGAGGGCGTCGCTCGTCACCTCCGTCGCGCTGGCCTGCCGCGTCCGCACCAGCGTGGCGATCTCGGCCGCCGTCATCCGCCAGAAGTCGCTCATGTCGTTCTCCGTCATGCCATGCGGTAACTGGCTCGCTTGGACGTGGGCGTCCAGACCTTCGCGCGGCCGACGGTCTACGTGCCGCCGCCTTTTGGAAGCAAGCCAATGGCAGCAATCGACCACCGCATTGATCCACGCGCCAGATGCCGGTGCCCGTGCGACCGCGAATGTCGTCATCGATCCAGCAAGGGTGACCGCCTGTGACCAGCTTCAACGAGACGACGCTCCAGCGCAGCTTCGCGAGCGACAACACAGCCGGTGCCTCGCCGGAAGTCCTCGCCGCTCTCGTGCGGTGCAACGCCGGTCAGGCGCCCTCCTACGGCGCCGACTTGATCAGCGTCCGCGTGGAGCGCCGCCTCAGCGAAATCTTCGAGCGCGACGTCGCGGTGCTGCTCGTGTCGACCGGCTCGGCGGCCAACGCCCTCGGCCTCGCTGCGCTGACCCCGCCATGGGGCGGCGTGCTCGCGCATCCGATGAGTCACATCAACAGCGACGAGTGCGGTGCGCCGGAGTTCTTCACTGCCGGCGCGAAGCTCGTCGCCGTCGAAGGCGCGTCCGCCAAGCTCGATCCTGCGACCCTAAAGCGTCTCGCGCGCCGCGACCCCGACGACGTTCACCGCGTGCAGCCGGCCTGCGTGAGTATCACCCAGGCGACCGAAGTCGGCAGCGTCTACACGCTGGCCGAGCTCGCCGCGATCGGCGCGATCTGCCGGGAGGCCGGGTTGCGCCTCCACATGGACGGCGCGCGGTTCGCCAACGCGCTGGTGGCGCTGGGCTGCACGCCGGCGCAAATGACGTGGAAGGCCGGCGTCGACGTGCTCGCCTTCGGCGCGACCAAGAACGGCGTTCTCGGCGCCGAGGCGATCGTGCTGTTCGACCCGGCGCTGGCCCGGGAGATGGCGTACCGGCGCAAGCGCGGCGGACATCTTTCGTCGAAGATGCGCTTCCTCGCCGCGCAGATGGACGCCTATGTCGAAGGCGACCTGTGGCTCGCCAACGCGCGCCACGCGAATGCGATGGCCGCGCGCCTCGCGGCCGGGCTGCGCGCGCTGCCCGGCGTCGCGGTGCACGACGGAGCCGACGCCAACATCCTGTTCTGCCGCCTGCCGAACGCGGTGCTTCAGGGCCTGCTCGACGAGGGGTTCAGCTTCTATCACGGCCGCTGGGAGCCGGGCGTGGTGCGCCTCGTCACCTCGTTTGCGACGACGCCGGCGGACGTCGACGATCTGCTGGGCGTGGCGGGACGGCTATGTGCTGTGTGACTCGGATCGTCGCCATCGGCTCGTGCTCGTCCTTGGCGGGCGAGCCGACGCGTAAGGAGAGCGTCGACCTTAGCGGGCTCAGCCAAGGCGTCAGCAACGATGAGGCCGCCCGGCAGGGCCTAGAGCGGACTGGTGACCGAAGGATTGGGCGCTCACGTGCGTTAACTCGACGAGCGGCATGCGATGGCCCGGCGAGAGGGCATCCCTCTATGTGACGAACGCCGCTTGAAGGGAGAGCCGATGCGGCACGCGTCCAATGAAGCCTGGGAAGCGCTCGCCGCCCATTTCGGCACGGAGCAGGTCAACACGATCATCAGCTCCCGGCGCCAGTTCGGCGCCCACCTGCTCCCTGACATCCAGATCTCGGCCACTGCTCAGATCGCGCCCTACCGACCGGTGCTGCTCGGCGTGCACCAATTCTACGACCACCTCGCCCTCACGGTGTCGGGTCTGCTGGTGCGCAGCGGTGACTCCAAGATTGCCGTGACGCCGCTGCAATACCAGGATCTCGATGTCGGCGAGCCGGAGCCCTTCGCCGCTCTGAACAACGGGCTATGGCTCTTCCATGTCGAGGGAAGACCGCTCGCCGTCCTGCTCTCCCAGTATTTCGAACACGTCACGAGGAGCCGGTTCGCGCAGATCGAGATCGCGAGCCTGCCGGATCCGGCCTCCTCGAGCTTCGCACGCACCTTCCTCTCGTCCATTCAGGCGGCCGGAGCACACTCCACCCTCTATCGCGGCAAGGTCCTCTCGTTCGAGGGCGGCTCGGACTTCTCCGGCATGCGCTCCACCATGCACGTGCACAAGCTGCCCCGCGTCCCGCGCGAGGCGGTGATCCTCGAGGATGCGACGATGGCGCAGCTCGACCGTCACGTCTTCGTCTTCGACCGCCATCGGGTCGCGCTGAAGCGACTTGGTCAGTCGACCCGAAAGGGCCTGCTGCTCTACGGTCCGCCCGGCACCGGCAAGACCCACGTGATCCGCTACATCGCCTCGAATCTGCCCGAGCGCACCACGGTGCTGGTCACCGCCGAACAGGTAAAGATGCTCGATCGCTACATGCTGCTCGCCCGTACCCTGCAGCCGAGCATCGTGATCCTGGAGGACGTTGATCTCGTCGGCCGCTCTCGCGAGGGCATGAACAGCCCGAACACCGAGGTGCTGCTCAATCGTCTCCTCAACGAGATGGACGGCCTGCGCGAGGATGCCGACGTGCTGTTCATTCTCACAACCAACCGGCCGGAGGAGATCGAGGACGCGCTGGCCTCGCGGCCAGGCCGGGTCGACGAGGCGATCGAGATCGCCAACCCGAATGCGGCATGCCGCGACCGGCTCGTCGTGCTTTACGGCCACGCCCTCTCCTTCGAGGAGGGTGCGATCGCCGAGATCGTGGCGCGATCCGAGGGCGCTAGCGCCGCATTCATCAAGGAGATGGTGCGCCGCCTTGCCCAAGGCGCGCTCTCCGCCGGTAAGGGCAGCCACGTCGAGCGCGCCATCGTCGCCGCAATCCTCGGCGAGGCGACCGAGAGCCGCAACCGGATCGGTCGCCGGATCGTCGGCTTGCCCAGCGAAGCGCCGCGCCGTGCCGGCAAGATGGCTCCGCCTCTGGATGGCTGCGGCGAGGACCTTTGACGCAACCAGCGTCGCCGCCGTACCGCGCTCCCTAGGCCGCGATCGTCGCCGCTCCCACCAGCTTGCGGGCGTCCATCGCGCTGATCGGGTGGCCGAAGGCGTAGCCTTGGGCGTATTCGCAGCCGAGCTGGTAGAGCTCGATCGCGTCTGATTCCGACTCTGCCCCCTCCGCCACCACCTCCATGCCGAGGTCGTGGGCCAGTGCCACCATCGAGCGCAGGATCACCGGTTTCGCTCCCTTGGACGAATTGTTGTGCACGAAGGAGCGGTCGATCTTGATCGTGTCGAACGGGAAGCGCTGCAGATAGCTGAGCGACGAGTAGCCGGTGCCGAAATCGTCGAGCGACAGGCCGGCGCCGAGCTCGCGGATGCGGGTCAGGATTTGCGCCGCATATTCGGGGTTTTCCATTACCAGGCTCTCGGTCAGCTCGAGCTTGAGCGAGCCGCGCGAGACGTCGCAGCGGGTGAGCACCGCCTTGACGTCGTGCAGCAGGTCGTGGCGCAAGAGCTGGCGCGAGGAGACGTTGACAGAGGCGAAGATCGGCGGATCGACGTCGAGCGCGCGCTGCCAGGCCGCGAGCTCGCGGGCGGTGCGCTCCAGCGCGAAGATGCCGAGGTCGACGATCGCGCCGGTCTCTTCCGCGATGGGGATGAACTCGGCGGGCGAGAGCCGGCCGAGCCGCGGGTTGTCCCAGCGCAGCAGCGCCTCGAAGCCGGCCACCGTGCGATCCTCGAGCCGGACCACCGGCTGGAAGAACACCTTCATCTCGCCGCGGTCGAGCGCCTTGCGCAGGTCCGCCTCCAGCGCGAGCCGGTCCGAGCGCAGCGCCCGCATGGTGGGGCGGAACACCTCGATGCGGTTGCCGCCGCCCTTCTTGGCGTGGCGCATCGCGATCTCGGCGTCCTTCAGCATGTCCTCCCGACGCGGGTGCGTCTGCGGATCGAACAGGGCGATTCCGATCGAGGCGGTGAGCGGGATCTCCTGGTCGGCGAAGGTCACCGGGGTCGAGAGCGCGCGCCGCACCACGTTGGCGAGCGCGATGGTCTGCTCCGGCTCGGGCTCCGACATGACGATGGCGGCGAACTGGTCGCCGGAGAGCCGGGCAATCGTGTCCTGCGGCTTCAACAGGCGCGAGAGGCGGCGCGAGAGGGTGAGCAAAATGGAATCGCCGGCGGAGAGACCGACCGTCTCGTTGATTTGCTTGAAGCGGTCGATGTCGATGCACACGACGGTGGGGCGGAGGCGGACGTCGTTCTTGGCGAACGTCAACGCCGCCTGGAGCCGGTCAAAGAACAGCTCGCGGTTCGGCAGGCCGGTGAGATTGTCGTGCACGGCATCGTGCAGCAGGCGTTCCTCGGCGACCTTGCTCTCGGTGATGTCGGAGAGGGTGCCGATGATGCGGATTACCTCGCCGTCGGCACCCACGACCGGTCGGGCACGCATCGCGTACCAGAAGTAATGCCCGTCCGCCGCGCGCAGGCGAAAATCCTGGTTGATGCGGCCGCGGCGCTGCTCGAGCATCGTGTCGAGGCAGGCGCGGTAGCGGTCGCGCTCGAAGGGGTGCAGCACGTCGAGCCAGCCGGCCGCAGGGCCTTCCAGAGCGCCGCGCGGGACCCCGAGCTGCACCTCGACCTCCGGGCTGACGAAGATGCGGTCGGCGAGGACGTCCCAGTCGAAGATCACGTCGCCGCAGCCGGTCAGGGCCAGCGCCTTGCGGCCGGTGTCGGTGACGCCGCCCGTGCCGATGCCGCCCCCGGCGAAAGCGTTCTGCATGATGGTGAAGCCGATCAGCATCACGATCAGCACAAGGCCGCCGATCAGCGCCGGCGACACGAGATCGTTGGTCAGCGTGCCGGTCACGGTGAAGCCGGCGCAGATCACCCAGGCCAGCAGCAGGAACCAGGTCGGAATCAGCATGACCGCGCGGTCGTAGCCGTGAGTCGAGAGATAGAGCACGAGGACGAAGCCGACGCCCGCGATGGTCGCGAGCGAAATGCGAGCGACACCGGCCGCGACCGGCGCGTCGAACACCGCGAAGGCGATCAGCGCGACGAGGAACACAAGCCAGGCCGTCGCCACGCGCGAGGCGCGCACGTGCCAGCGGCTGAGGTTCAGGTAGGCGAACAGGAAGACGAGAAGGGTCGCCGCCAGCGTGGTCTCGGCGCCGGCCCGCCAGACGCGGTCGCTTGCGAGATTGGTGCCGAACAGCTTGTCCCAGAAGCCGAAATCGATGCAGACATAGGCCAGCACCGCCCAGGCGAGCGCGGCGGCGGCCGGGAAGATCACCGCGCCCTTGACCACGAACACGATGGTCAGGAACAAGGCCAGCAGGCCGGCGATGCCGATTACGATCCCCTTGTAGAGGGTGAGGCTCGTCACCTTGTCCTTGTAGGCGTCGGGCTCCCAAAGGTAGAGCTGCGGCAGGTTCGGCGTGCGCAATTCGGCGATGTAGGTGACGGTCGAGCCCGGATCGAGCGTGAGGCGGTAGACGTCGGCGTCGCTCGATTCCTCGAGCTCCGGCGTGCCGTAGCTGGCGGTGATGGCGGCGATGCGCCTGGCGCCGAGATCCGGCCAGATGACCCCGGAGCCGACGAAGCGGAAATGCGGCGCCACGAGAAGGCGCTCGATCTGCTCGTCGGTGTCGTTGGTGAGGGCGAAGACGATCCAACTCGGATGCGCGCCGGCATCTTTGGCGTGGACCTCGATGCGGCGAACGATGCCGTCGGCGCCTGGCGCGGTCGAGACGAGCAGGCGGTCGCCCTGCGAGGAATAGCGCTCGATCGCCTTGGTGAGGTCGATGGCCGAGGCATCGAGCGGAACACGGGTCGATTCGATCGCGTAGGCCGGCCCCAGGCCGCTGAAAAGCACCAGCAGCGCGAGGCAAAGGCGGGCGAGGCGTTGCACCAACGTCACGAAACTTTCAAGCCGAACCGCGCCCGCTTCGAAGCGCGGCCGCCACGGGGACGTGCGGCGTCTCCTGTCCGCGAACGGTAGAGCTTGAGCCCAACCACGGCAAGCATCCTCACATCGTCCTCAAGTCGTAGCGCTTCCATCAGGGACGATCCCGGCGCGCGATCCGCAGAGAGACGGGATCGGACTCGAGAAGGGCGAAGAGCAGGTGATCCTGCCAAATGCCGTTGATGCGCAGATATGCGCGCGCCAGACCCTCGTGCTTGAAGTTGGTCCTCGCAAGAAGGCGGATCGAGGGCTCGTTGTCCGGCAGGCAGGCCGCCTCGATGCGGTGGAGGCGCAGGCTCGCGAAGGCGAAGCTGGTGGAGGCGCGAACCGCGCGGGACATCCAGCCCTGTCCCGCGAACGGCTGTCCCATCCAGTAGCCAAGCGTGGCTGCCTGAGCGACCCCGCGCTTGACCTGGCCGAACGTCAGCCCGCCGAGCAGGGCGTCGTCGCAGTCGCGAAAGATCAGGAACGGGTAGGCGTCGTCGTTCTCGATCTCCGTTGCATGGCGGCGCAGCCGTCGGCGGAAGGAGGCGCGCGTCAGGTCGTCGGCCGGCCAGGTCGGCTCCCAGGGCGTCAGGAATATCCGGCTGAGGTGGCGCAGCGCCGCCCATTGGTCGAAGTCGCTCATCTCGGGCGGCCGGAGGTACACGCCCTCGCCGCGCACGAAGGTGGCGCTTTCGCTGTAGCTACCGGTCCGAAACAGCGCCATCAGTGCGGCCCCGAAGCGACCCGTGCGGCGACGAGATCCGGCGTCATGACCCTGGCGACGGGACCGATCGACGAGACGGTCGGCGCGGATGCGAGCGCGCGGGCGCCGGCAGCGCGGATCTCGGCGGTGCCGAGCGCCTCCACCTTACCGGTCATCTCCTCGCGCGAGAGCACGCGGTCGAGGGCGAGCAGCTGCCTGGCGATCTGCTCCGACCGTGCCGACGGCGATTCCAGCGCGGCGAGCAGCGACACCTTCGTCTGTGCCTTGGCGCGGCGGATCTCGCCATCCGAAAGGTCGTGCGTCGCCGAGGCCAGACAATCGAGCGCGACCGGCATCAGCTCGGCGACGTCGGCGGCGCCTGTCGCCGCGTAGAAGCCGATGAGCCCGGTATCGGCGTAGGACCAATTGAACGTGTAGATCGAATAGGCGAGCCCGCGTTTCTCGCGCACTTCCTGGAACAGCCGCGAGGACATGCCGCCGCCGACCGCGTTGGCGAAGATTTGCAGCGCGTAATGGTCCGCGTGCCGGTAGGGCAGCCCCTCCCACCCGACGACGATGTGGGCCTGTTCGAGCCGCCTCTTCACGCGGCTCTCGCCACCGAGGTAGCGGGCAGAGGCGGGCGAGGCGGTCTGCCGGTCGCGGAGGGCGGCGAAACGGGCCTCCGCCTCGTCCGCGATGCGGGCATGCTCGATGGCGCCGGCGGCGCCGACGATCATGCCGCCGCTACGATAATGATGGGCGAGGTAGCCCTCGATCGAGCCGCGATCGAAAGCGGCAACGCTCAGCGGCGTCCCGAGGATCGACCGGCCGATCGCCTGGTGGGGAAAGGCGGCGGTGTTGAAGAGGTCGAACACGAGATCGTCCGGCGTGTCCTCGACGGCGCCGATCTCCTGGAGGATGACGCCCTTCTCGCGCTCGAGTTCGTCGCGCTCGAAGGTCGAGTCGGTGAGGATGTCGGCGAGGATGTCGAGCGCGAGCCCGGTGTCGTCCGCCAGAACGTGCGCGTAATAGGCGGTCTGCTCGACCCCGGTCGCGGCGTTGAGGTCGCCGCCCGCTTCCTCGATCTCCTCGGCGATGGCGCGCGCCGAGCGCCGGCGGGTGCCCTTGAACGCCATATGTTCGAGAAGGTGGGAGAGCCCCTCCTCGTGGACGGCCTCGTGGCGCGATCCGGCTCCCACCCAGACGCCGAGCGAGGCGGTCTCGAGATGAGTCATCCGCTCGGTCACGACCCGCAGCCCCGACGGCAGGACCGAGATCTCGACGCTCATGACGCGCTCTTCAAGGCTCGGCCGTTGCCCACGCGCCCGCGGATGAAGCGCTCGATCGCGCCCTGGTCGTTGGCGAGCACCTCGTAGCGCTCCGGCCGGTCGAGCAGGTCGGCCATGGAGGGCGGCAGCGGCGGCCGCAGGCCGATCGCCCGCTCGATCGCGTCGGGGAACTTGGCGGCGTGCGCGGTGCCGAGCGCGACCATCGGCGTCGCAGGATCGCGCACGACGGCCGTGCGCGCGACGTGGATGCCGACGGCGGTGTGGGGATCGACCAGCTCGCCGGCCTGATGCCAGCACCGCGCGATTTCGGCCGCCGTCGCCGCCTCGTCGGTCGAGCCGGCATCGAAATCGGCGCGCATCGCGGCAAGCGTCCCCTCGGGGATCGAGAAGCCGCGCGATTGGCGCAGCGCGTCCATCTGGTTGCGGATCCGGGCGTCGTCGCGGCCGTTCATCTCGAACAACAGCCGCTCGAAGTTGGACGAAACCTGGATGTCCATGGAGGGTGATTGCGTCTGGTGTACGTCGCGGGTCTCGTAGGCGCCCGATTGAAGCGCTCGCACCAGAATGTCATTTTCGTTCGTCGCGATCACCAGGCGATCGATCGGTAGACCCATCCGCTTGGCGATCCAGCCGGCCAGGATGTCGCCGAAATTGCCGGTCGGCACCGCGTAGGAGACGGGCCGGTGGGGCGCGCCGAGCGCGACCGCGCTCGTGAAGTAGTAGACGACCTGCGCCAGCACCCGCGCCCAATTGATCGAGTTGACGCCGGAGAGGCCGAACTCGTCGCGGAAGGCGGCATGGTTGAACAGCGCCTTCACGGCGGCCTGGCAGTCGTCGAACGTGCCTTCGAGCGCCACGACGTGGATGTTGCCGCCTCCGACCGTTGTCATCTGCCGGCGCTGCACGGCGCTGACTCGCTCGTGCGGGTAGAAGATCACGACGTCGATGTTGGCGAGCCCGCGAAACGCTTCGATGGCCGCCGCGCCGGTGTCGCCGGAGGTCGCGCCGATGATCGTCGCATGCTGACCGCGCCGTGTCAGCGCGAGCTCCATGAAGCGGGCGAGCAGCTGCATCGCCAGGTCCTTGAAGGCGAGCGTGGGGCCGTGGAACAGCTCGAGGATGAAGAGATTGCCGTCAATCTGCCGCAAGGGCGCGATCGCGGCGTGACGGAAGCCAGAGTAGGCCTGCTCGATCATCGTCTCGAGCGTCGCCTCGTCGAAGTCCTCGCCGACGTAAGGGGTGAGCACTGCCTTGGCCACGGCGCCGTAGGGCTTGCCGGCGAACCCGGCGATCGTGTCGCGCGACAGCTGCGGATAGTGCTGCGGCAGATAGAGGCCGCCGTCTCGGGCGAGTCCGGCCAGCATCGCTTCGCTGAACGATAGGACAGGGGCCTCGCCCCGGGTGGAAATGTACTTCATGCGCTCGGTCGCGTTCTCATGCCTGACGCCATACCACAGCTTGTCGCGTGTGGCCCTTGTTCCAGCGGCCCTAATCCGCTCTCGTCGCGGCAAGGGACGAGGCCGCTGCGGCGGCGCGCTTGTCGCTCCCCGCCGGCGCTCCGAGGTGCTTCCAAAGCAAGCCGGCATAGACGCAGAGCAGACCGATCGCGAGGCCGAACCAGGTGATCGCGTATGAAAAGTGGTTGTTGGGAATGGCGAGTTCGGTCATGCCGCCGCGCGGCCAGCCGCCGATGTTCGGCGTCGCGTCGGCGTCGATCGTGAAGGGCGCCGCGTCGGTGAGGCCGTCGCGCTTGGCGATGAGCACCGGGTCGCGGGTGAAGAAGAGGTTCTTGGCGAGATCATCGGCCGGCGTGAAGGCGTTGCGCGGCTCGGGTTCGCGCATCAGCCCGGTGACGGTCACGGTGCCGGTAGGCTCGCCGGCAACGCGCGTCGAGGGATCCTTCAGCGTCTCGGGCACGTAGCCGCGGTTGACGAGCACCGTCCCGCCGCTGGCCAATGTGAGCGGCGTCATGATGAGGTAGCCGGGACCGGCCTCCTCGGCGCGGAAGACCGGCGTCTCCTTGGCGTTGTCGAAGGTGCCGGTCGCGGTCACACGGCGGTACTCGTAGCTATCGGGCCTCAACGCGGACCATTGCGACGATGGCGGCAGTGCGCTCTCAGGCGCCTTCGCGCGAGCCTCGATGCGCGCGATGATCGCGTCCTTCCAGGCGAGCCGCCGCAGCTGCCAAACGCCGAGGCTCACAAGGATGCCGCCGACGACGAGCGTGAACAGCGTCGGAAGGATCAGCTGGCGAAACGTCGACATCCTCATTGCGCACTCATCGGGCGCATCGTCACTCGAAGTGACCCTGCTCGGCCTTGTTGGCATATTGCAGGGCCACGAGGACGCCCTTGGTCGGCCGGATCAGGGCGACGGTGAAGGCGCAGCCCAAGACGAGAATGATAACGTAGACCCACCACGGCGAATCCCAAACCACCTGTGCGAAGACGCCAACGAGCAGCACGACGAAGCCACCGGCGAAGGAGGCGAAGAACGACGGCCCGTCGCCGGTATCGGCGAAACCGAGATCGAGATTGCAGGCCGGGCAGCGCTGCGCAAGCGTCAGAAATCCCGCGAACATCGAGCCCTTGGCGCAGCGCGGACACCGGCCCAGCAGGCCGTTCACGATCGGCGAACCTGCCGTCTCGGGCAGGGTCAAATCGTCCGTCGCGGGCCGTTCATCCATCACGCGAGCCTCGGAAACGAAAGAGGGCGGCAGCAGCCGCCCTCATCTTTGAGCCTGACGGCGCAAATGTCACGGGCCCACGGCTTCTGTCGCGACGCCCCACGAGCCCCAGACATAGATGCAGGCGAACAGGAACAGCCAGACCACGTCGACGAAGTGCCAGTACCACGCCGCGAACTCGAAGCCGAGATGCTGCTTAGACGTGAACTGGCCGGCGAACACGCGCGCGACGCACACGATCAGGAAGACCGTGCCGATGAAAACGTGGAAGCCGTGGAAGCCCGTCGGCATGAAGAAGTTGGAGCCCATCGGCGAAGCGAACGAGAACGGCGCGTGTATGTATTCCCACACCTGCACGCAGGTGAACAGGACGCCGAGCACGATCGTAAGAATCAGGCCTTTCTTCACCGCCGAGCGATCGGAGTGGAGCAGGGCATGGTGGGCCCAAGTGATGGTCGTGCCGGAGGTCAGCAAGATCAGCGTGTTGAACAGCGGGAAATGCCAGGCATCGAGAGGCTCGATGCCCTTCGGCGGCCACATGCCGCCGATCGCCTGCTCACGCGCGTATTCGTTCGCGGCGTGCGGATAGAGCGCGATGTCGAAATAGGCCCAGAACCAGGCGACGAAGAACATCACCTCGGAGGCGATGAACAGAATCATGCCGTAGCGGTGGCTGATCTGCACCACGCGCGTGTGATCGCCGTGCTGCGCTTCGCGGACGACGTCTGTCCACCAGGATGCCATCGTGTAGAGCACGCCGAGGACGCCGGCGCCGAACACGTAAGGCCCGATCGCGGCCGAGCCGACCGTGATGGTCTTCATCCACATGATGGCGCCGAGCGCCATGAAGAAGGCGCTGGTGGCGCCGACGAGCGGCCACGGACTGAGCGGCACAAGGTGGTAATCGTGATTCGGTTTGGCGTGCCCGTCGGCCATTGACGTGTCCTCTGCCTCGTTTTGCCGCACAACCCGGCGGTGGTCCTTCTCAATCGCGTTAGCGTCTTTGTCCGCGCACGGTCAAGGCGTTCGCCCGGTCGCGAAATCGACCTCAGAGGCGTGGCTTCGTATCATCCTTCGCCGCCGCCACGGCGGCCGTCTTCTGCTGGTAGAACGTATAGGACAAAACGACCTCGTCGACGCCGTTCATCGTCTCGTCGGCCTCGAGCGCGGGATCGAGGAAGAACACGACCGGCATCTCGAGCGTCTCGTGCGGCTTCAGCGTCTGGTCGGAGAAGCAGAAGCACGCGATCTTGTCGAAGTAGCTGCCCATCGAGGGCGGCCCGACGTTGTAGATCGCCCGCGCGGTCACCGTCTGATCGCTGTTGTTGGTGACCTTGTAGAACGCCGTGGCGGTCTTGCCCGTCAGCAGGTCGATCGCGGCCGTCTCGGGCTGGAACGTCCACGGCAGGCCGCCGCCGACGTTGGCATCGAAGCGGACATGCATGACGCGCTTGCCGGTCGTCGCGACGGCGTGGGCGGCAATGCGCGGCGTGCCCTCGTAGCCGGTGAGCGAGCAGAAGGCGCGATAGAGCGGCGGCGACACGGCGACGAGGCCAAGCATCGCGACGACCACGCCCGTCGCCGCCACCGGCGCGATGAAGCGGCCGTTCAGCCAGCGCCGGCTGGCGGGCGCGGAGCGTGGGCTCCTGATCCCGGACATTTAGTGGACCGCGTGTGTGGTGAGACCGAGCTTGGCGATCGTCACCACGTAGAACAGAATGCAGCTCAAGGCGATCGCCAGCCCGATCGCGATGTTGCGGTTGCGGCGGCTGCGGAGCTGCCGCGGCGTCAGCACGATGCCGGAGTCGTCGTTGCGTCGGGTCTTGTCTGTGTCTGTCACGGCCACGGAACGATCTTCACAATCATGAGGCTACGCTCGCCGATGATCTCGGCGAACAGGATGAACAGGTAGAGGATCGAGAAGCTGAACAGCCCGTAGGCGGCCCTGTTCGCGCCGTCCCCGGTGCGAACGCGGTAGACCCGCCAGGCGAGCCAGACGAACGCCGCGCCGGTCGCGGCGGCGAGGCCGCCGTAGGCGATCGTCGCGAAGCCCATCAGGTAGGGCAGCAGGCCGACAGGCGCGAGGAGCAGGCTGTAGAGGAAAATGTCGCGGCGGGTCCGATCGGGGCCGGCGACGTTGGGTAGCATCGGGATGCCGGCCTTGGCGTATTCGTCGGACTTGACCAGGGCGAGCGCCCAGAAATGCGGCGGGGTCCACACGAAGATCAGCGCGAACAGCGCGAAGCTCGACCAAGCGACGGTGCCGGTGACGGCGGCGTAGGCGACCATCGGCGGCAGGGCACCGGCGGCGCCCCCGATAACGATGTTCTGCGGCGTCGCGCGCTTCAGCCACATCGAATAGACGACGACGTAAAAGAAAATCGTGAAGGCCAGCAGGCTGGCCGCGAGCCAGTTGGCGATGACGCCGAGCGCGAGCACGGACAGGACGGAGAGGATCAGACCGAAGGCCAAAGCCTCGGCGCTGGTGACTCGCCCGCTGGGGATCGGGCGCTTGGCGGTGCGCCTCATCATCGCGTCGATGTCGGCGTCATACCACATGTTGAGCGCGCCGCTGGCACCGGCGCCGATGGTGATCGCCAGCAGGGAGGCGACGGCGAGCACGATGTCGACGTGGGGACCGGCGATCAGCATTCCGGCGATCGCGGTGTAGACGACGAGCGACATCACGCGGGGCTTCAACAGCGCGATGTAGTCGCCGGGATCGGCCGTCGATACGAACGGCGTCTCTTTCGTCTGTCCGATGAACGTCACTGGTTATGTGTCCGATTGCGCCGCTGATCGAGCCGCATGGCCAAAGGTCTCAGCCGGCCGATCGACGGCTGAAACACGGTGCTCTCGAACGCCCGCGAGCCCAAAGGTCCTAACATAGCGCCGGGTTTGTGGCCCGACGCCCTGGGTTTCGTCAGTGCGACACTTCCGTAATGCGCGGAAGCGTCTCGAACTGATGGTAGGGCGGCGGCGACGACAGCGTCCACTCGAGGGTGGTCGCGCCAGCGCCCCACGGATTGTCGCCGGCCAGCACCTTCTTCTGGAAGGCTTCGTAGATGATGTAGAGGAACAGCATCACGCTGGCGAAGGAGAGATAGGCGCCCCACGAGGAGACCTCGTGCCATAGGTGGTAGGCGTCGGCATAATCGACGTAGCGGCGCGGCATGCCGGCGAGACCGAGAAAATGCTGCGGGAAGAAGGTGACGTTCACGCCAACGAACATCAGCCAGAAGTGCCACTTGCCGAGCGTCTCGTTGTACATGTAGCCCGACATCTTCGGGAACCAATAGTAGAAGCCTGCGAAGAGGGCGAACACGGCGCCGAGCGACAGCACGTAGTGGAAGTGCGCGACGACGTAGTAGGTCTCGTGCAGCGCGCGGTCGATGCCGGCGTTGGCGAGTACGACGCCGGTGACGCCACCGACGGTGAACAGGAAGATGAAGCCGACCGCCCACAACATCGGTACGCGGAAGGAGATCGAACCGCCCCACATCGTCGCGATCCAGGAGAAGATCTTGACGCCGGTCGGCACCGCGATGACCATCGTCGCGAAAACGAAGTAGCGCTGCGTCGTGAGCGAGAGACCGACGGTGTACATGTGGTGCGCCCAGACGACGAAGCCGACGACCCCGATCGCGACCATGGCGTAGGCCATCCCGAGATAGCCGAAGATCGGCTTGCGCGAGAAGGTCGAGATGATGTGGCTGACGATGCCGAAGCCAGGCAGGATCAGGATGTAGACTTCGGGGTGGCCGAAGAACCAGAACAGGTGCTGGAACAGCAACGGATCGCCGCCATTGGCCGGGTCGAAGAAGGTCGTCCCGAAGTTGCGGTCGGTCAGCAGCATGGTGATGGCGCCGGCGAGGACCGGCAACGCGAGCACGAGCAGGAACGCGGTGACGAGCACCGACCACGCGAACAGCGGCATCTTGTGCAGCGTCATGCCGGGCGCGCGCATGTTGAAGATGGTGGTGATGAAGTTGATCGCGCCGAGGATCGACGACGCGCCGGCGAGATGCAGCGAGAGGATCACGAAGTCCATCGCCGGTCCGGGCGAGCCGGTCTCCGAGTAGGGCGGATACATCACCCAGCCGCCGCCGAAGCCTTTCGCGCCCGGCGCTCCTTCCATGAAGGCCGAGATGATGAACAGCGAGAACGAGGCCGGCAGCAGCCAGAACGAGATGTTGTTCATCCGCGGGAAGGCCATGTCCGGCGCGCCGATCATGATCGGGACGAACCAGTTGCCGAAGCCGCCGATGAGCGCCGGCATGACCATGAAGAAGATCATGATCAGGCCGTGGCTGGTGGTGAGCACGTTGTAGAGGTTCTTGGCGCCCTCGATCGCCTGGTCGGGCGGCGTGCCTTGGACCCACACGGTGACGTGGTTGAGGACCTGGATCCCGGGGTTCTGCAACTCCATGCGCATCAGGATCGAGAACAGGCCGCCGATGACGCCGGCCGTGATCGCGAAGATCAGGTAGAGCGTCCCGATGTCCTTGTGGTTGGTCGAGTACATGTACCGACGCCACCCGTGGGGGATGGCGTGGTCGTCGTGCGCGGCGGCCGCTGTTGCCATGGTGTGAGGTCCTGAACCCAATCTGTTACGAAGCGGCGCGCGAGGCGTCGCCGGAAAGAGCCGCTACTGGACGCCCGCGAGGCGCACCGGCTTGATGGTCTGGTTGTCGTTCTTGATGGTCTGGCTGTCGTTGGAGGCATACTTCTTCTTCGCGCCTTCCAGCCAAGCCTGGTAGTCCTTCTCGCTGACGACGCGGAAGGAGATCGGCATGAAAGCATGATCCTTGCCGCAAAGCTTGGAGCATTGGCCATAGTAGACGCCTTCCTTCTCGGCGCGGAACCAGCTCTCGTTCATGCGCCCCGGCACGGCGTCGATGCGTACGAGAAAGGACGGGACGACGAAGCCGTGGATGACGTCGGCGCCCGTCACGAGGAGGTGGATCGTCTTGTTGACGGGCACGACCGCCTCGTTATCGACCGTCAGTTGACGGATCATGCCGGGCTTGAGGTCGGCGTCCTTCACGAGATAGGAATCATAGGCGAAGCCGCCGTCCTGGTCCTTGGGATATTCGTAGCTCCAGAACCATTGCTTGCCGGTCACCTTGAGCGTGATGTCCGACTTCGGGATCACGAGTTCGTTGGTAAGCAGCTTCATCGAGGGAATCGCGATGATGAAGAGGAGCAGCACCGGCAGGATCGTCCAGCCGACCTCGAGAAACGTGTTGTGCGTCGTTCTCGAGGGCACCGGGTTCGCCTTCTCGTTGAAGGCGAACATCACGTAGGCGAGCAGCCCGGCGACGAACAGCGAGATCGCGATGATGATCGGCAGCAGGATGTCGTCGTGGAAGAAGTGGCCCTCATGGGCGATCGGCGTGACCGCCTCCTGGAAGCCGATCTGGCCCGGCTGCGGAATCCCGTCAGCATAGGCTGCGACGAGCCCCAGTCCGAGGCAAAACACGAAAGCCGCCATCACGGTCGCGAAAGCCGCCATGACGGTCCTGGCGGCTTCAAAATGCTTACCCATGCTCCATCCCACCTTGGCCGCCCGCGCGGTCTTGAAGGCCATAGGAACGGCCTCGGACGCATCATCTAAAACGGTTCCAAACCATAAAGCGGGTGGAAGCGCAACACGCGCCGGCGACCCCTCGCGCGGCATAAAAGCACGAGCGCAGGCTCGCTTCCGTCTCGCTTTTGCCTTAGCCGTCCCTTTCAAGGCGACCCTGCGGATCCCGCGCGAACGGTCGCGCCAACCACGAGTCGATCGCATGAGACAAGCGCCGGTTGCGGCGACAACGCACCGCCTCGCCCGACCGCGCAAGGGACTGCTCGCCACGGGGATCGCGGCACTCGTCGGGGTGACGGCGACGGTCGGCGGGAGCCCCGCGGCGGCCCAAAGCCAGGTCAAGGCCAAGCACGGCGACTGGCAGGTGCGGTGCGAGACGCCGCCCGGGGCCTCCCGGGAGACTTGCGCGCTGGTCCAGAGCATCGCCGCCGACAACCAGCCCAATATCGGGCTGGTGATCATCGTCCTGAAGACGGCCGACGGCAAAAACCGCCTTCTGCGGGTCATCGCGCCGCTCGGCGTCCTGCTGCCGTCCGGTCTCGGGCTCAAGATCGACAACGTCGACATCGGCCATGCCGGCTTTGTGCGCTGCCAGCCCTCCGGGTGCATCGCCGAAGTGGTGATGGAAGATAAACTTTTGGATCAGTTCAAAAACGGTAAGAATGCCGTATTCATCATCTTCAAATGGCCGGAGGAGGGTATCGGCATTCCGCTTGCTCTCAACGGGTTCAAGGAAGCGTTCGACGAGCTCAAGTGAGGGTTTGATCCTTCGCCGCCCTCGTTGCCCGGCCTGCGTAGGAGAGATGTTGATGCGAAGGAGTGAGTCACGCGTTCGGTTGGCTCGCGTGGTCGAGACCGCGTTTCTCGGCCTGGTGACGGCGGCGCTCGTCGCGATGTCGAGCGTGCCCGCGCGCGCCGCCGACGATGAGGACGGCAACAGCTGGAGCGACAGGCTCAGCGACAGCATGAAGGACACGATCGGCAAGGCCACACATGCCGTAGGCCTCGGCAAGCCGGAGCCGCCGCCGGTCAAGGAGTCACCGTCGGGCTGCCCGACCATCTCCATTCTCGAGGGAACGGTCGCGCAGCGCATGCTGGCGCCCGGCGCGAGCGGCAACGAGGGTGTGCGTTACCAGTACTCGCTCTACCATGTCGGCCGCGCCTGCAATTCGGCCGGAGCCGCGATGTCGGTGAAGGTCGGGGGCGACGGGCGCGTGCTGCTCGGCCCGGCCGGGACCGCCGGGCATTTCGATGTGCCGATCCGCGTGGTGATCTTCAGCGAGGTCGAGCAGAAGCCGGTCGCGAGCAAGCTTTATCGAGTTCCGGCCTCGATCGCGGCGGGACAATCGGCGACGCCGTTCCAATTCGTGTCCGACAATCTCCCGGTGCCGCTCGCCGCCGGCCGGAACGGCTCGGACTACAGCATCAAGGTCGGCATCGACACCGGCGGCAAGGGCGGCGGCGAGGAGAAGCCGACGAAGGGCCGGCGCCATGCCAAGGCGGCCAAAGCCGCGAAAGCGGCGAACACGCAGAGCGCCGGAGAATAGCGCCGTTCGGTGCCGAGCACGAGCGCCCCCGTACCATGGTCCGGCGCCGTACCATGGTCTTAACCGAGAGATTCCGCCGTGGTGACAACCAAGGCGGCGAACCTGCAGTGAGGTTCCTCGCTCGCTGTGCGAGTGGCGCGTTCAGTGCGAAAGGCGCTTGACGTCGCCGATGCCCTGATCGACCAGCTTGTCGGCGAGTCCGTTCTTCGTGTCGTGACGCAACACGATCTCGGCCGCGGCCACGGCGGCGTCGGTCGCGGAGGCTCGCACCTGCGCCATCGCCTGCGTCTCGGCGCTCGCGATCTTCGCGTCGGCCTGCGCGGTGCGGCGCCGGACGAACTCGGCGAGACGCTCCTCGGCCTCCTTGGCCATCATTTCGGCCTCTACGCGCGCCTGCTCGACGATCGCGTGCGCCTCCTTCTCGGCCTCGAGGCGCTTGCCTTCAAAGGAGGCGAGCACCTCGGCCGCTTCCTTGCGGAAACGCTCGGCCTCATCGAGATCCTCGCGGATCCGGGCGCCGCGCGCGTCGAGGACCTTCCCGATTCGCGAATGCACGCCGAGATAGCCGGCGACGAAGAGGAAGATGATGAAGCCGACGGCGACCCAGAATTCCGCGTCCATACTATGCCCTGACTTCAGCCATCGCCTGGGCGATTGCGGCGGGATCGGCCGGCTTGCCGGTAAACTGTTCGACGATGGCGGTCGCCGCCTCGTTGGCAATCTGCCCGACGTTCTCCATCGCGGCGATCTGCGCCTCGGCAATCTGCGTCTCAGCGGTCTGGAGCTTGTGGTTGAGCTCGGCCTCCAGCGACTGCCGCCTGTTCTCCTGCTCGAGCTTCACTTTCGAACGGGTCTCGGCGGCGAGTGCCTGGGAGTTGGCGCGAGCCTCGGCCAGCGTCTTCTCATATCCGGCGGCAGCATCGCTCGCTTCCTTGCGCATCTTGCGGGCGGCGGCGAGGTCTTGCTGGATCGTGTCGTGGCGATGTTCGATGATGCCCTTCACCCGCGGCAGCGCCATGCGCCACATGATGAGGAACAGAAGGCCGAACGTCACGACGAGCCAGAAGATCGTCGACTCGAACGTACCGGCGTCGAACGGCGGGAAGGATTTGCCACCCTCCGCCTCGGTGCCGGACTGCGTGCCGGGATGCTCGTTTGCCGCCATGGTCTCGGATCTCGTCTGATGGAGCGAACGGCGCATCCGCTTCCGGACGCGCCGCCGCCGGGAGCTTTGATGAAAGGCTACTTCATCACGAAGAGCAGGAGGATCGCGACGAGGAACGCGAAGATGCCGAGCCCTTCGGAGAGGGCCGCACCGATGAACGCGCGACCGAACTGGGCGTCCGAGGCCGACGGATTGCGAAGGGCGCCGGAAAGGAACGGGCCGAAGATGAGACCGACGCCGATGGCGGCGGCGCCCATGCCGATGGCGGCGAGGCCGGCACCGATGTAGCGAGCTGCTGCTGGATCCATGAAACGTGTAACTCCGATGTTTAGGACGGACGACCGATCTGTTGTTGGATGTTTATTCAGTGGCCCGGATGGATTGCGTCGTTGAGGTAGACGCAAGTGAGGATCGCGAAGACGTAGGCCTGCAGGACGGCGACGAGCAACTCGAACGCGCTGAGGATCACGATCATCGCGAGAGGTAGCGGCGCGAGCACGGCGAAGGCGCCGGCGCCGAGAAGCGAGGCCACGAAGGCGCCGAACACCTTAAGCGTGATGTGGCCGGCGAGCATGTTGGCGAAGAGACGAACGGACAGGCTGATCGGCCGCGACAGGAACGAGATCACCTCGATCGGGGTGAGAATGATGAGCAGCGCCGGGTTGACGCCGTGCGGCACGAACAGGCGCAGAAAGCTCACGCCGTGACGGAGGAAGCCGAACGCCAGCACCGTGAAGATGACGAGCAAGGCCAGCGCGAAGGTGACCACGATCTGCGCGGTGACCGCGAAGGAATAGGGCAGCAGGCCCAGGATGTTCGAGAACGTCACGAAGATCATGATCGCGAACACGAAGGGGAAGAACTTCATGCCCTCGCGGCCGGCGGTCTGCCTGATCATGGTGCCGACGAACTCGTAACTCATCTCGGCGACCGACTGGATCTTGCCGGGGACAAGCGCCTGGCCGCTGGTGCCGAGCAGCATGAGCGCGCAGGACAAGCCGAGCACGATCATCATGAACAGGGCGGAATTGGTGAACGAGAGGTCGAGGCCGCCGATATGGATGGGGATGATCGGCTTGATCGCGAATTGCGAGATCGGATCGATCGCCTCTTGTGCCGCCACGGTCTGAAATCTCCTTGTTCCGACCTGGGTAAAGGACCGTGGCCGGTGAATGGCTAGAGCGGATCGCGCCGCCGGCTCGGCCCGAAGGTCGGCTTCGACGCCACGCGATACACGTTCCAAAACCCGGCCGCCGTGCCGAGCGCCAGGAAGACGATCAGGAGGGCCGGTGACGTATGAAGCCACTTGTCGAGCTGCCAGCCGATGACGGCGGCGATCACGACGGCGGCCACGAGTTCCGACAGAACCTGGAAACCGACGCTCATCGCGCTACCGAGGCTCTTGTCGTCCCTGGCAGTCTCACGCGGTACCCGTTCGTCATGAGTATCGAGCGAGGACGACAGCTTGTCGAGGCGCGCGCGTAGAGCGGCGTCGTCGGGCTGATCGTCGGGGCTGCTCGCCAAGGGGTTTCTCGTGCCGCGGGGCCGCGGCGGCTTCTTCGTCCTGGAATGCGGCCGTGTTAGCGACGCGGCTCCGATGTGTCAAGCTGCGGGCGCAAAAGAGGAAAAACAAAAAAGCTAACGAAATTATGGGGTTAAGGATGTCGGCCAAAATCAGGACGCCTCCAGCAGCTGCTCGGCCTGGATGAGGTCGACGCTGACGAGCTGCGAGATGCCGCGCTCGGCCTGAGTCACGCCGTAGAGGCGATCCATCCGCGCCATCGAGATCGGATTGTGGGTGATGGCGATGAAGCGCGTGTCGGTTCTGCGCCGCATCGCGTCGACGAGATCGCAGAACCGCTCGACGTTGGCATCATCGAGCGGCGCGTCGACCTCGTCGAGCACGCAAATCGGCGACGGGTTGGTGAGAAACACCGCGAAGATCAGCGAGATCGCAGTCAAGGCCTGCTCGCCGCCCGAGAGCAGGCTCATCACCTGAGGCTTCTTGCCGGGCGGCCGCGCGATGATCTCGAGCCCGGCCTCGAGCGGATCGTCCGACTCGACGAGCTGCAGTTCCGCGACGCCGCCGCCAAACAGCGTCTCGAAGAGCGCCTTGAAGTGGCCGTTGACGGTGTCGAAGGCGCCGAGCAGCCGCTCGCGCCCTTCCTTGTTGAGGCTGGCAATCGCCTGGCGTAGCCGGCGAATTGCCTCGGTGAGATCGTCCTTTTCCTTGTCGAGCGTTGAGCGCTGCGTCTCGATGGCCGCGAGCTCCTCCTCGGCGCGCAGGTTGACCGCGCCGAGCCGCTCCCGATCGGCCTTCAGCAACTCGAGCTTCGCGGCGACTTCCGCCGCCGGCGGCCGCGGCGCATCGGGCTTGATCCCTGATTGGGCCGGCAGGGCCTCGGGCGCGCATTCGAGATCGGTGGCGCAGACGCGCACGACGGCGTCGAGGCGCTGTCGCGTCGCATCGCCATTGCCTTCCGCGCGCGCCTTCGTCTCGCGCGCCGCCGCCATCGTCTCGAGCGCCGCGCGGGCGCTGCGATCGGCCTCGGCGAGGGTGCGCTCGGCCACCGTCCGGCTGTCGGCAGCGGCGCGTAGCGCGGCTTCCGCCGCCTCTACGTCGGCGAACACCTGACGGCGCGCCAGCGCGAGCCGGTCCGGCGCGCTGACGAGCTCGGTCTGCTCCGCCCGCACGGCCGCGAGGCGCCGCTCGAGCTCGTCGCGGTGGCCGGCCGCCTGTTCGCTGCGCGCATGCCAGGACTGCCGCTCAGCGGCGATCGCGGCGAGCCGCCGTGCCTTGGCGTCGCGCTCGCGCGCCAGCGCCTGTAAGGTGGAGCGCGCCTCGGTCTCGATCGCACGCTTCTCCGCGGTCTCGCCGCGTGCCGTCTCGACGGCGAGCGCGAGGTCGTCGGTCGGCGCCAGAGCGGCGATCGCGGTCTTGATCTCCGCTCGTTTCCCCGCGGCTTCGTCGCGCGCGGCCACCGCCGCCGCTTCGGCGACATCAAGCGTGGTGCTTCTGGCATCCGCTTCGCTGCGCCGACGCTCGAGCGCCGCATGGGCGTCACGCGCCGCATCGAGCTCGCGGCGCGCCGCCTGATGCCCGTCGCGCGCCTCGGCGTCCGCCGCCGCGGCATCGTGATAGGCGGCTTGGGCCGCTTCCGCCGCGGTCTTGAGTGTGGCGTAGGCCTCCTTCGCCGTCATCGAGGCGAGCCGGATTTCGGCCAGCCGGTTGCGCTCGGCGAGGCGGCGGGCGGCGGGCGTCGGCGCCTCCGCCGCCTGCGTGAAGCCGTCCCAGCGCCAGATGTCGCCTTGACGCGAGACGAGGCGCTGGCCTTGCGAGAGCCTCGCGCGGAGCGCGGCGCCGTCCTCGCGCGCGACGATGCCGACCTGCGCTAGGCGGCGGTGCAACGCGGGGGGCGCCTCCACATGGGCGAGCAGCGGCACGACGCCTTGGGGCAGCGTGCCGTCCCCTTCGGCGTCGAGCGCGGCCCAATGCGCGGGCGCACGCACGTCGCACGAGGCATCAAGGTCGTCGCCGAGCGCGGCGCCGAGCGCCGTCTCGTAGCCCTTCTCGACCGTGATCGCGTCGGCGATGCCGGGCCATTTGCCGCCGCCGGTCTCGAGGAGCTTGCCGAGCGTGCGCGCTTCGGTCTCGAGGCGCTCCGCCCGCCGGTCCGCTTCGACGAGCGGCGCGCGACCGGTCTGCTCCGCGTCCCAAGCCCGCGCCATCAGCCGCTCGGCCTGTTTCGCGCCGATCTCGGCGGCCGATACCCCTTGAGCTGCAAGGCGCAGGCGCTCGGCGGCGGCGTCGAGAGCCGCGTTCACGACAAGGGACGTGCGCAGCGCCTCGCGAGCCTTGCTCGCGGCCTCGAGTTCGCTCTCATGGCGAGCGAGCCGCTGCGTCTCCTCGCGCAGCCGCTCGTCCAGCGCGCGGCGGCGCGCCTCGGCCTCGGCGCGCCGAATCTGCGCGGCGGCGAGCGTTGCCTCGGCGTCGCCGCGCCGGCGCTCCGCCTCCGCCAGTCGCCCGCGCAAGGCCTCGTCGCCATCGAACCCGTCGTCCCGCGCTGTCAGCTCGGTTTTCTCGGCCTCAAGCCTTTGCAGCACGTTCGCCGCGTCGGCGAGGGCCGCGGCGTCGCGGGCGAGCTCCGTGCTCATCTCCTTGATGCGGCGCTCGACGTCGGCGAGGCGCCCCCTGGCGCGGCGCTCCTCGCCCTCGACGCGCTCGCGGGCGACGACGGCACGTTGCAGCGCGGCGCCGGCTTCCGTCTCCGCCTCGCGAAGCGCAGGCAGGGCATGCGCGGCGACGGCCTGATGGCGGGCCGCCTCGCCCTGCGCCCGCGTCGCCTCGATCACGGCGGCTTCCGCGGCGCTCAGCGCCGCTCGGGCCGCCGCCATGTCGCCGCGGGCCTGCTCGAAATCGATCAACATCGCCAGCGCCTGGTGCCGCCGGATCTCGGCCTGCACCTCGCGATAGCGCTGCGCCTGGCGAGCCTGGCGCCGGAGCCCGTCGCCCTGCGCGGCGATCTGAGTGATGACGTCGTCGATGCGCGCGAGGTTGTCCTCGGCGCCCTTCAGCCTGAGCTCGGCCTCGTGGCGGCGGGTGTGGAGGCCCGCGACGCCGGCGGCCTCCTCGAGGATGCGGCGGCGCGCCTGCGGCTTGGCGGCGATGATCTCGGCGATCTGCCCTTGGCGCACCAGCGAGGGCGAGCGCGAGCCGGTGGAGGCGTCGGCGAACAGGATCTGGACGTCGCGGGCGCGCACCTCGCGGCCGTTGATACGGTAGGTCGAGCCCTGCTCGCGCTCGATGCGGCGAGTCACCTCGAGAACGTCGGCGTCGTTAAAGGCGGCGGGCGCGGTGCGCGCGGCGTTATCGAGCGTGAGCGCCACCTCGGCCATGTTGCGCGCGGGCCGGCTGCCGCCGCCGGCGAAGATCACGTCGTCCATGCCGGACGCGCGCATGCTCTTGTAGGAGCTCTCGCCCATCACCCAGCGCAGCGCCTCGACGAGGTTCGACTTGCCGCAGCCGTTCGGCCCGACGATCCCGGTGAGACCCGGCAGGATCGCGAAGTCGGTCGGCTCGACGAAGCTCTTAAAGCCGACGAGGCGGAGCTTGGAGAAATGCATGGGCGCTCGTTTTCCCCTCCGCGCGTTCCCTACGCGCGGGTCGAGAACCTGCTAGTGGATAACGTCATTCGATAGAGTCCGTCGTGGGATTCCCGTTGGGCCGCGGTCGTGCGAGTCTTCGGGATGCGCACAGGGATCAGGATCGAAGTCACCATTGCCGACGAAGCCCGCATGAAGGCGATCGTCGCCGATCGCGGCAGCCCGCAGAACCATGTCTGGCGCTGCCGCATCGTGCTGCTGACCGCCGCCGGGCTCGGCACCAACGCGATCATGCGCGAGGCGAACGTCGCCAAGACCGCGGTGTGGCGCTGGCAGGAGCGTTTCATGCGGGAGGGCGTCGCCGGCCTCTTGCGCGACAAGACGCGGCCGCCCGGCAAGCCGCCGCTGCCGAGGGAGGTCGTCGACAAGGTCGTCGCCCTGACGCAGTCCGAGCCGCCCGGCGAGACGACGCATTGGACCGCGCCCGCCATGGCCGAAGCCATGGGCATCAGCGTTTCCTCGGTTCAGCGTATCTGGAAGGCGCATGGGCTGGCGCCGCATCGCGTCCGCCGCTTCAAGCTGTCCAACGATCCCCTGTTCGCCGCCAAGCTGCGCGACGTCGTCGGCCTTTACGTCGATCCTCCGGCGCACGCCATCGTGTTGTCGCTCGACGAGAAGAGCCAGATCCAGGCGCTCGACCGCACCCAACCCGGCCTGCCGATGAAGAAGGGCCGGCTCGGCACCATGACCCATGACTACAAGCGCCACGGTACGACGACGCTGTTCGCCGCCCTCGACGTGCTCGAGGGAAAGGTCATCGGGCGCTGCATGCAGCGTCACCGGCATCAGGAGTTCGTCCGCTTCCTCAACGCCATCGAGGCCGAGGTGCCGGCCGGAAAGACGGTCGAGGTCATCCTCGACAACTATGCCGTCCACAAGCACCCGAAGGTTCTCGCCTGGCTCGGCCGCCACCCGCGCTTCACCTTCCACTTCACGCCGAAATCGGCTTCCTGGCTGAACGCCGTCGAGGGCTTCTTCGCCAAGCTCACGCGGCGACGGCTCAAGCGCGGCGTCTTCCGTTCGATCGTCGATCTTCAAGCCGCCATCAACCGCTTCCTCGCCGAGACCAACGAGGCCCCGAAACCCTTCCATTGGAAAGCCGATCCGGACAAAATCATCGCCGCCGTCAAACGCGGGCACCAAGTGTTGGAATCTATCCACTAGCCTGCGCCTGGCGCGCGCTTATGCAACATGCGAGATCGTTTCTGCTGTGGGTAGCGGCAACCTCTTTCCGTGACGGATTTCCGAACCTGGGGAGGCGCCGGCCTGGCAAGTCAAGTATGAGCCAACGTGGCGTCAGCTTGATCAAGGCTGAGAGAGCACGGCTTCGACGACTGCCGCCGCCTTGTTGTAAGGCGCGTAGAAGATGTCGATCATATCGCCCGTTCCCCTGACGAAGACGCCGCGCGGGTTCGAGAATTCGCGGAAACCTTCGACGCCGTGATGCCGGCCCATGCCGCTCGTACCGGTGCCGCCGAAGCCCAGCGACGGCACAGCGCTCTGCATGGCGCAGGTGTTGACGGCGGCTCCTCCCGACGTCGTCGTCGCCAGCACACGATCGGTGACGGCCGGGTCCTCGCCGAAGACATAAAGACCCAGCGGACGCTCGCCCTCGTTGATCCGGCCGACCGCCTCGTCGAGGCTGTCATAGGCGACGACCGGCAGGATCGGGCCGAAGATCTCCTCCTGCATGATGCGCAGGTCCGGCTCGGGATCGATAACCAGCGAGATCGGCATGCGTCGGGCGTCACGGTCGACAGTCTCGTCGCGCTGAAGCGTAACGACCTTGCTTTGGCGGTCGCGCGCTTCCCGCAGCAGGTCCTCCAGGCGTTCGAGGTGGCGAGGCGAGATGATGCCGGTGCATTCCGCCCCGCGCGAGTAGTCGGGAGCCGCCCTCTCCATGAACGAGGTCGCATGATCGACGAAGAGCTGAAGGTCTGATCGGGGAACCAGGCAGTAGTCGACCGAGACGCACATCTGGCCGTTCTTGATCATCTTGGTCCCGATCACCGATTCGACGTTCGCCGCCGTGACAGCACCGGGGGTGAGCAGAGCCGGGCACTTGCCGCCAAGCTCGAGGGTCACTGGAGTGAGGTTGCGGGCGGCAGCCGCCATCACCTGGCGTCCGACATTGGGGCTGCCGGTATAAAGAAGATGGTCCCAGGGCGTCGCCGAGAAGGCGCGCGCCAGTTCGACCCCGCCGGTCGCGACATGGACCAGCGCGGGGTCGAAGGCGCCGGCAACCATCTCGTGCAGCAGCGAGGCGCAGGCGGGCGTATACTCGGAGGGCTTCACGATCACCCGGTTGCCTGCCGCCAGCATCTCGATCATCGGGCCGACCGACAGATCGAAGGGAAAATTCCAGGGCACCATGTTGCCGATGACGCCCTTGGGCTGGCTTTGGATGTAAGCGCGGGAGGTGCCCAGCAGCGCGGCGTCCGTCTCGCGCGGCACGGGCCGCATCCACTCCTCGAGATGCTCGAGCACGTAGCGCGCTCGGCCGACCACGCCCAAAACCTCGATGAGGTCCGAAGCCGGCACCGGGTGGGCGCCGAAGTCGCTGCTCAGCGCGGCGCTGATGCGCTCGCGATTGGCCATCATCATCATCATCAACGCTTCAAGCCGCCGCCGCCGCTCTTCCAGGCTCGGATAGCGGTCGGCGGCGAACGCCTGGCGTTGCAGCTCAAAGGCTCGTTGGAGGTCTGCGATCGCGGCGTCATCGCCGTGAGCGTCGGATGATTTCTCCAGTGGAGCGGCTTCCAAGATCGACATCATCATCTCCTTGCCAACGGCTGGTTCTCAGTTCAGACACGCGCCCCGGCGAACTCCGAGACCTTCGCTCTCGCCAACACGAACGCTTCGACCGGCCGAACCGTGCTTTATCTAAAGGTCGAGCTTGACCACCGGATCTGGCCGACCCTCAGCTCTTCTTCGCCGCCACCAGCGGATCGAGGATCTTGCCGAGCGACTGCGGGCTCACCTCGCCGGTCACCTGGGTGCCGTTGACGTAGAATGTCGGCGTCGCGTGGACGCCGAACTTGGCGCCGGCGTCACGCTCCTGCTCGACCTGGTCGCGCAGCTTGTCGTCCTTCAGGCAAGCCTCGAACTTGTCCTTGCCCATGCCCGTCTGCTTGAGGATCCCCTCGAGCGATTCCAGCGGCTTGTCGACGAAGGCCCAGCTGTTCTGGGTGTCGAACAGCAGGTCGGTGACGGCGGTGCGCTTATCGGGACCCTCGCAGCGTGCCAGCATGAAGCCGGCGGTCGCCAGCGGGTCGAGCGGGAACTCGCGCAGGATGAACTTCACCTTGCCGGTGTCGATGTAGTCCTTCTTCAAGGTCGGGTAGACGGTCTCGTGGAAGTGCGCGCAGTGGGTGCAGGTCATCGAGGCGTATTCGATCATCGTCACCGGCGCGTCGGCCTTGCCCTGGACGATATCGGGAAGAGCCGGGTTGGCCATCAGATCGGCTTCGGAAATCTTGGCGTTCTGGGCGAGTGCGGGGCTCGCGGCGAGCGCGCCGGCGAACGCCGCCGCGAGCGCGGTGCGGCTGGCGACGGAACGAGGGCGAATGGCGGCGAAGCGGAGCGCGGGCATGGGGTCATCCGTGTGAGCGGGGCCGGTCGCGCGCACCATAGCCGGTTCGATCCGCGGGGCAAGAAGCGGGGGACGTGGTGTTGACGTGATCTTTGGGCGAATGGATCTCGTGTTGCGCCTGCGCGACCCCGTTTCGTCGCGACAAGTTCTCGTCGCGACAAGTTCTCGTCGCGACAAGTTCTCGTCACGACAAGTTCTCGTCACGACAAGGTCATGGGCGTCCGGTCTCTCGCTCCGAAAAGCAAACGCACCATCGATGACCTTGAACGATGGTGCGGTCCAACGACGCTTGCCCTTACGCCAGCACGTGCGCGCCGAGCCGCGTCAAAGCCGAACGGAGGGCGTCGTCCTCGATGCCGACCACCCGTGTGGACGCGGCCGACAGCGCTTCGGGCGTCGGGCCGGCGCGATGCGGCGCTGCGTCGGGCCGTTCGATCGGCCCCTGCCGGAAGCCGAGTTTTCCGACGCAGCGCCAGCCGAGGTGCGCGTTGATGCGCGCCAGCACCTGGTCGGCGCTGTGCTGCAGTTCCAGAGCGAAAGCGCCCTCGACTCGGATCGTCAAGGTGGCCGCCTGCTGCGGTGCGTCCGGGTGACGCCCGACCGGGCGCGGCGGCCAAGTGAGCTTGAGCGGGCGCGAGTTCGCGGCGAGGCGCTCGCCCACGATGTCGTCCCAGTGCAGGATGATGTCCGATTCGCCAAAGCCCTGGCGGGCCAAAACGGGGTCGATCGCGGCGCCGACCAGGTCGGCGAGCGGTTGCGACCAGGGGCGTTTACGAGGCGGTCTGCGCATGGCGCGTCAGAGTAGCAAGCTGCGGCGGACTGGCAAGGCCGTTCCCGGGAGCGCCTCCGCCGACCGGTTGCTCGCGTGGTACGATCGGCATCGCCGCGTGCTGCCCTGGCGCGCGCCGGCGGGGCAGCGGGCCGACCCTTATGCCGTCTGGCTGTCCGAGGTCATGCTGCAGCAGACCACCGTGGCGGCGGTGAAAGCGTACTTCGTGCGCTTCCTCGCGCTCTGGCCGACCGTCGGCGACCTCGCCGCGGCTCCGGTCGAAGACGTGATGCGGCGCTGGGCCGGGCTCGGCTACTATTCGCGTGCCCGCAACCTGCACGCCTGCGCCAAGCGCATCGCCGCGGCCGGCGGCCGCTTCCCCGGCACGGAGGAGGCTCTGCGCGAGCTGCCCGGCGTCGGCGCTTACACCGCGGCCGCCATCGCCGCGATCGCCTTCGACCGCCGCGCCGTCGTCGTCGACGGCAACGTCGAGCGCGTCATCGTCCGGCTGTTCGGCATCGGGGCGCCGATCCGCGACGCCAGGGCGGCGATCCGCGCTTGCGCCGCCGAACTCACGCCGGCCGCGCGCTGCGGCGACTACGCCCAAGCGATGATGGACCTCGGCGCGACCATCTGCACGCCGCGGCGTCCCGCCTGCGTGCTCTGCCCGCTCGCCGACGGATGCGCCGCGCGCCGCGACGGCCGGCAGGACCTCCTGCCGATGAAGGCGGTGAAGCTGGAGCGCCCGGTTCGGCACGGCTCGGTCTTCTATGTGCGCCGCGAGGGAGAGGTGCTGGTCCGCACCCGGCCCGAGAAGGGGCTGCTCGGCGGCATGACCGAGTTTCCCGGCAGCGTCTGGAACGAACTCGGCGACCCGCGGGGGGAGGCCCGCCCGCTTTCCGCTCGCTACCGGCTGCTGGCCGCGCCGGTCGTCCACGGCTTCACGCACTTTGAGCTTTATCTCGCCGTCCATGTGGCTCAGGTTGCCGCCGAGACCGTCGCCCCGGCCGGTTGCCGCTGGGTCGCCGAGGCGACGCTCGCCGGCGAGGCTTTGCCGAGCCTGATGCGCAGGGTCGCCGCGGCGGCCACGGCGTCTTGAAGAACAGGTCGCCGCGAGCGGCCGACGGGAGACGACGCCGATGGGCGACAATGCGGATCAGATCGCCTACTGGAACGAGGTGGCGGGCGCCAAATGGGTCGCCAACCAGGACCGGCTCGACCGGCTGATGACACCGCTCAGCGAGGCGCTGCTCGACGCCGCCGCGCCGCGCCGCGGTGAACTCGTCCTCGATGTCGGCTGCGGCTGCGGCGACATGGCGTTTCGCCTCGCCGAGGCCGTTGGGGACGAGGGGCTGGTGCGCGCGCTCGACATCTCGCGGCCGATGCTCGCCCATGCCGAGGCGCGGCGCCGCGCGCTCGGCGACGGCGACCGCGCCACCATCCAGTGGATCCCCGTCGACGCGTCGGCCTACCGCCTGCCGCCGGTCACCGACCTGATGGTGTCGCGTTTCGGCGTCATGTTCTTTGACGACCGGCCTGCCGCCTTCGCCAATCTCCACGCGGCATTGGGGGAGGGGGGCCGCTTCGCCTTCCTCACGTGGCGCCACCGCGTCGAGGTCGAATGGATGCACGCGCCGCTCGGCTGGATCGCCTCCGTCCTGCCGCTCCAGGACGAGAGCGAGGACGACGTCGGCCCCTTCGCGCTCGCCGACAAGGCGGCCACCATCGCGATGCTGACGCGAGCCGGTTTCAAGGAGGTCACGGCGGCGCCGGTCGACCGCCGGCTGGTCATCGGCGAGGGTGGCTCCGATGAGGCCGCCATGGAAGACGCGCTGATGCTCCTGTCCGAGACCGGCATGGCGGCGCGGCTGATGCACGACGCCGACGACGAGGCTAAGGCGCAAGCCCGAAGGCTGATGCGCGAGGGGTTGGCCATGCGGGTGCGGGGCGGTCGTGTCGCTCTCGGCGGTGCCTGCTGGCTCTACGCCGGCCGCGCCTGACCGCGCGCACCGGCCGCGTTCACGCCATGGTGAGGGCTGGAACGATGCCGGTTTGGGACAATTCTAAATTCGCTTCCGGCATGTGGCTGAAGCGGAGAAACGAATGCCCGAAAAGAAACACGAGGCGTCAGGCTTCAGTCGGCGCAATTTTCTGAGCGCGTCCGCGGCGACCGGTGTCGCTCTCCCGCTCATCGCGGACACCAGCGGCGTTCAGGCTAGGGCTGATGTGTCCGCGGTCGCCGGCCGGTCGCCCTTGGTGCCGGTGACGCTGATGGTCAACGGCCAAAAGCAGGAACTCGCGATCGACCCGCGCACCACCCTGCTCGACGCGCTGCGCGAACACATCGGGCTGACCGGCTCGAAGAAAGGCTGCGATCACGGCCAGTGTGGCGCGTGCACCGTTCATGTCGATGGACAGAGCGTCAACTCCTGCCTGATGCTGGCTTTGTCCGCGCAAGGCAAGGCGGTGACCACGATCGAAGGACTGGCCAAGCCGAACGGCGACCTTCATCCGGTGCAGCAGGCTTTCGTCGATCACGACGCCTTCCAGTGCGGGTATTGCACGCCGGGCCAGATCATGTCGGGCGTCGCCTGCATCGCCAGTGGTCATGCCGGGTCGGAGGGGTCGATCCGCGAGTTCATGAGCGGCAACATCTGCCGTTGCGCTGCCTACCCGAACATCGTCGGCGCCATCGTCGATGCCAAAGCGAAAATGGGAGCCTGATCGATGCGCCCCTTCACCTATCAGGCCGCGGCGACGATCGCCGATGCCGTCCAGGCTGGCGCCGGCGTCGGCGGCCCCTCGCACGTCACCGCGCCGACACAATATCTAGCTGGAGGCACAACGCTTCTCGACTTGATGAAGCTCGACGTGATGAGACCCGATCATCTCGTTGACATCAATCGGCTTTCCGAAGATCCCAACGCCAGTCGCATCACCGCGTCCGACAAGGGCTTGAGGCTCGGCGCGATGGTCAAGATGTCGGAGGCCGCCGACGACGCGACCGTCAAGCGCGACTATCCGGTGGTCGCCGAGTCGCTGTCGCTCGCCGCCAGCTCCGGGCTTCGCAACATGGCGACCCTCGGGGGCAACGTGGTGCAGCGGACCCGCTGCACCTATTTCCGCGACACGTCCTATACGCAATGCAACAAGCGCAACCCGGGCAGCGGTTGCGCCGCACTCGATGGATTCAACCGTGCTCATGCCGTGCTCGGCACCAGCAACGATTGCATCGCATCCTATTCGGGCGATTTCGCCCAAGCCTTGATCGCGCTCGATGCGGTGCTCGAGCTCCAGGGGCCTGACGGTTCCCGCGCCCTGCCGTTCGCCAAGCTGCACGTGCAGCCCGGCACCACGCCGAGCGTCGAGACCGTGCTGAAGCCCGGCGAGCTGATCACCGCGGTCAACGTCCCGGCCTCGCCCGGCAACAGACGATCGGCGTACATTAAGGTCCGCGATCGCGAATCCTACGAGTTCGCGCTGGCGAGCGCGGCCGTGGCACTGGACATGGTCGACGGCAAGGTGCGTCGCGCGGCCATCGCGCTCGGCGGAGTCGCCACCGTCCCGTGGCGGGCGACCGAAGCCGAGGCGCATCTCGCCGGCAAGCCGATCGACGAGAAGGCGGCGCTCGCCGCTGCGGACATCGCCTTCGCGAGCGCCAAGACCCGCGAGCACAATGCCTACAAGATCCCCCTCGGCAAGGAGACGCTCGTCAGAGCCCTGCTCCATGTCGCGACGATGGAGGCCTGATCATGACCTACGCAGCGCCTCAGCCCCAAGCCAACATGGGCCAGCCCGTGCCGCGCGTCGACGCCCGGCTCAAAGTCACCGGCGAAGCCAAGTACGCGTCCGACGTCGATCTGCCGAACGCCGCCTATGCCTATCTCGTGACGAGCGCCATCGCGAAGGGCTCGATCTCGGCGATCGATCAGGGCGAATCCCGCGAGGTCGACGGCGTCATCGATATCCTAAGCCACGAGACCATGGCGGATGCCATCAAGCAGGTGCCGTTCTTCTCGGACGGAGGTCCGGCTTCGACCTCGATCGTCCCGCTCTCCTCGCCCAAAATCTGGCACGAGGGGCAGATCGTGGCGATGGTGGTCGCCGATCGCTACGAGGCGGCGCGCGACGCCGCTCACCGGCTGAAGATCAGCTACAACGAGGAGACGCCCTCCGCGACGTTCGGATCCGGAGGCGCGACGGAGAAGCCGTACACCGAAGCCAAGATCAAGCAGAAGCACGAGAACCCGTCGGTCGGCGACTTCCAGGCGGCGTTTGCCTCCGCTCCGGTGAAGGTCCAGGCCGACTACGGCACGCCGACGCAGCACCACAACGCGATCGAGCTCTTCGCCACGACCTGCTCGTGGAACGGCCCGAACCTCACCATCCATGAGGCGAGCCAAACCGTCACCGGCCTCGCGCACGGCGCGGCGATGGAGCTGCAGCTCGATCCGAGCCAGGTGCGGGTACTGAGCCCGTTCATCGGCGGTGCGTTCGGCTCGAAAGGTTCGATCACCCCGCGAACGGCGATCACGGCGGTGGCGGCCAAGCGCCTTGGCCGGCCCGTGAAGCTCGTCGCGACGCGCGCGCAGGGCTTCACCATCGCCACCTATCGTGCGGAGACGCGGCATCAGCTCAAGCTCGGAGCCGAGAAGGACGGCAAGCTCGTCGCGCTGTCCCACGAGGGTTGGGAGGTCAGCTCGAGGGCGGACGACTACACCGTTGCCGGCACCGATGCCTCGACACGCATGTACGCCTGTCCGAACGTCGCCAGCGCGGTCAATCTCGTCAGTGCGGACCGCAACACGCCCGGCTTCATGCGGGCGCCGGCCGAGACGCCCTACATCTACGCGCTCGAGTGCGCGATGGACGAGCTCGCGGAGACGCTCGGCATGGACCCGATCGAGCTTCGCCGCGTGAACGACACGATGATCGAGTCGATCAAGGGGCTGCCCTACACCAGCCGCTCGGTGATGAAGTGCTTCGACGAGGCGGCGAAAGCGTTCGACTGGGGCAAGCGCAACCCGAAACCCGGACAGACCCGCGACGGCGAGTGGCTCGTCGGATACGGCTGCGCGATGGCCTGCTATCCGACCCAGATGGCGCCGGCAAGCGCGCGCGTCCGCTTCGAGACCGACGGCAGCGCCAGGGTTGGCACCGCCGCCCACGAGATCGGCAACGGCGCCTACACGGTCGTCGCGCAGACGGCGGCGTTGAAGCTCGGGATCGACGTCTCGAAGGTGAAGGTCGAGATGGGCGATTCGACGTTGCCGCCCGCGCCGGTCGCCGGCGGATCGATCACCACGGCCAGCGTGTGCAATGCGGTCGCGATGGCGTGCGACAAGATCAAGGAGCGTCTCGCCGCCGGCAAGAACACCGAGGGCGAGCACGCGCTGAAGGAAGGGCGACTGGTCGCCGCCGACGGCACTCAAGAAGAGATCGCCAAGGCCTTTCAGCGGGTCGGCGTTGCGGCGATCGAGGAATATGCCGAGTTCGTGCCGCGCGGCTCGAAGCCGGGCGCGATGGTGAAGGTGTACGGCGGCCAATCGCCGATCGTCGGCGGCACGCGCGACAAGGACGCGATCATGTTCGCCTTCGGCGCCCAGTTCCTCGAGGTGCGCATCCACCGTCGTACCAAGGAGGTCCGGGTGCCGCGAATGGTCGGCGCGTTTGCGGCCGGCCATATCGTTAACCCGCGCACGACCCATAGCCAGCTGATGGGCGGGATGATCTGGGGGTTGTCGTCTGGCCTGCACGAGGCGACCGAGATCGACCTCGGACGTGCGAAATACGTTAACGACAACCTTGCCGACTATCTGGTCCCGGTGAACGCGGACATCGGCACGGTCGATGTCATTCTCGTCCCGGAGGTCGACGACAAGGTGAACCCGCTCGGCATCAAGGGCGTGGGCGAACTAGGCATCGTCGGCACCTCGGCGGCGCTGGTGAACGCGATCTACAATGCGACGGGGACTCGCATCCGCCAGTTGCCGGTGCGCATCGAGCATTTGCTCTCGGTCTAAGCCGTCTGCGTTCCCGTGCGCACGAGTGCGAGTGCCTGCGCACCGGAGATCGTCCCGCCCTTCCGGAAGGGGCGAAAATCCGCCGTTCTCGCAACGGCATCGGCTAGGAGCAAGTGGTAGGCCGGCTTCGGCACCGCGACGGCACCCATCGTGGTGAGGTGATCGGTTACGAACTGCGTGTCCAGCAGGCGGAAGCCGCCGGCGCGTAGCCGGGCAACCAGATGAACGAGCGCGACCTTCGAGGCATCGCGCACCCGGTGGAACATGCTCTCGCCGAAGAACGCGGCTCCGATGGCTACTCCGTAGAGGCCTCCCACCAGAGCGCCGCCCTCGCAGACCTCGACCGTATGAACGTGACCCTGCTCATAGAGCGCGCTGTATAGCGAACGAATGCGCTCGTTGATCCACGTTCCCTCCCGCCCGGGCGCCATTGCGGCGCAGCCATCGATGACGGCGGCGTAATCGACATCGACGCGAATTTCGAATCGTTCGGATCGCACCGTCTTGGCGAGGCTGCGGGACACAATCAGGCCATCGAGCGGAAAGATGCCGCGCTCCTCGGGATCGACCCAGAACAGGTTCGGATCGTCGGCGCTTTCCGCCATCGGGAAAAGGCCGATGGAATAGGCCCGTAAAAGGATGTCGGGGGTGATCTCGATGCGTTCGCGCGAGCGGGCCATGGCGTAAGTCTGACACGGGCCGCCGCGCGGTCAAGCGGGAGTATGGGGGTCTGAGAGGGCTCGGCTTAACCCTCTGCCTCTTCCTTGATCGCCTTCACGCGCGTTGGGCGCAGCAGGAACATCGGCACGTGATCGCCCATGCCGAGCACGGGAGCATCCTCGTGTTCGGCACGCCGCACACGCTGAGTCGAGGGCTCGCCGCGAGTCGGGGCGGTCTCGTCGCGCCTCCTCGGCGCCGGCCGCTCCGCCGCCGCGACCGCTTCGGGGCGGACCGGCGCCGGCGCGGGGCGCGGTGCGCCGCCATGACGTCGCGAGCGGGGATGCGTGGTAGCCCCCTCGGTCGCTGGCAGCCTCTCGCACGGTTCGGTTGATCGCCGCGACGTGCCGCGCAAGCGCCGCGACTTGGCGGCATCACGCTCCGGCGCTTCCCGGCGTGTATGGAGCCGCTCCTCGCCAGCATCTTCCTCCGGCGGCAAGGTGTCGAGGGTAACGCCCTGATCCCAGTCGACCCGACGCGCGATGACCTTCACGATCTCCGCGAGGTACTTCTCGTCGGACCGCGTCACGATGGACAGCGCGGCGCCCTTGCGGCCGGCTCGACCGGTACGGCCGATACGGTGAACATAGTCTTCGGCGTGGGTCGGCACGTCAAAGTTGAAGACATGGCTGACGTCGGGGATATCGAGGCCACGCGCCGCGACATCCGAGCACACGATCAGATCGACGGCGCCGGTCTTGAAGGCGTCGAGCGAGAGCATGCGTGCGCGCTGATCCATGTCGCCATGCAGCGCACCGACTGAGAAGCCGTGCTTTTGCAGCGACTTGTGCAGGATCGCGACATCGCGCTTCCGATTGCAGAAGATGATCGCATTCTTGAAGCCGTCGGCGGTTCGGATCAACCGCCGCAGCGTTTCGCGCTTGGCATCCCCGCCATGCGAGGCGACGAGGCTCTGGGTGATGGTCGCGGCCGTGGTCGCGGCGCGGGCCACCTCGACGCGTACCGGGTTGTGCAGGAACTGTTCGGTGAGCCGCGTGATCTCGGGCGGCATCGTGGCCGAGAAGAACAAGGTCTGGCGGGTGAACGGCACCAGCTTGCAGATTCGCTCGATGTCGGGGATGAAGCCCATGTCGAGCATCCGGTCGGCCTCGTCGATGACGAGGATTTCGATACCGGTGAGGAGCAGCTTGCCGCGCTCCGAGAAGTCGAGCAGCCGGCCCGGCGTCGCGATCAGAACATCCGCGCCGCGGGTGATCTTGGTTTCCTGATCGGCGAAGGAGACGCCGCCGATCAGCAAAGCGACGTCGAGCTTGTGGTTGACGCCGTATTTGACGAAGCTTTCCTCGACCTGTGCCGCGAGCTCGCGGGTCGGTTCGAGAATGAGCGTCCGCGGCATGCGCGCCCTCGCGCGACCGCTTTCGAGCCTCGAAAGCATCGGCAACACGAACGCCGCCGTTTTCCCGGTTCCGGTCTGCGCGATGCCGAGGATGTCGCGGCCGATGAGGGCCGGGGGTATCGCTTGGGCTTGGATGGGCGTGGGCTGCGTGTAGCCGGACGCCACGACGGCTTGGAGCACCTTTTGGCTGAGGCCGAGATCGTCGAACGTGACGACCGCCGCTTGGTCAGCATGCTGGCCGGTAATCGGGCCGATTTCCTCTAATGTCATCGATGTCCTGGATGGGGCGTTCGCGCCAGCCAATCGAGGCTTTATCCTACGCCGCCAAAGACAATTGTTTGGCTCGGCAGAGCTGCGAACGGATCGCCTCCTTAGAGAGGCCGGGTGCGGAAGGACAATATCGTCGCTCTTCCACATCGGCGCATGTCGGTGATTTCGTCGGCAAATGCAAGCCGTGGATCGTTAAACACGCCGTTCGGCTACCCGCTTCCTCTGCGTCATAAGGCCGCGCAGGACTCGTCAGCCGGTCGCACGCTGCGGGGTCTGCGCGGCGTCGGCAGGCGGCAGGGCGAGCAGCGTTTGCATGAGGACCGCATCGTTGAGAATGGCCATACGCTCGCGGGGCTTCAGCCAGGCGATCGCATCCTCGAGTGTCTCGGCGTCGTTGAGCTTGGCTTCGGCGAGCGCCCAATCCGAGGTGATCTCGCCGCGGTTGCGCGGCTTCTCCTTCGGCCGGAACGCCTCATGCGCGATCTGGAGGAGGGGATCGTTGCTTAGACGCGACAAGCAGTTCTCCGGCTCCTCGGGAGCGCCCCCGATCTCGGTGAGGATCTCCGCGGCCCGCGTCACGATCTTTGGCTTGGATCGCTCTTCCGGTGTGCTCAGGATACCGATGCGGCGGAAGGCGAGCCCGATCGAGAGCTGCCCGGTAGACCAGGAGAGGACGATCGCCAGGACGAGGCCGGCGATCGTCGGCGACATCCAGGCGACCAGCGAGGGCGAGATCATGAGACCGCTGATGAGGGTTAGCACGCCGAACAGGACGTGCGAGCGGTGGCGCCGCACGATGGCCATGAACGCGATCGATCCGTCGTCGCGCCTTTGCGGGTCCCATCCAGTATCGAAACCGAACAAAAAGTGTACGACGTGCCCGGTCTGGATGAGCATCATCACCGGGGCGAGAAGCGCCGACATCATGATCTCGAAGAGCGCCGACAGGATCAGCCGGATGGCGCCGCCGCTGCCGCGCCGCGTCTTCGTCTGCAGCAGCGACAGCAGCAGGCCGAAGACCTTCGGCATCAGCAGCACGACCATCGTGACGGCGAACAGGCTCAGCGAGCGCTCCGCATCGAAGCGCGGGAACGCCGGCACCATGGTGAACTCGTTGGTGAAATATTCCGGTTTGATGTAGCTCGCCTGCAGCACCAGGATCATGCCGACGAGCAGCTGCAGCATCCACAGCGGCGAAGCCAGATAGGCGAAGATACCGGTCGCGAAATGCTGCCGCGACGCCGGGTGGAAGCCGCTGGCGGTCAGCACGCGCAGGTGCTGGAGGTTACCCTGGCACCAGCGCCTGTCGCGGGCGGAAAGATCGATGAGGGAGGGCGGGCTCTCCTCGTAGCTGCCGTCGAGGACGGGCAGCATGAAGACGGCGTAGCCGGCTCGGCGGATCAGCGCTGCCTCGACGAAGTCGTGGCTGAGCACGTGGCCGCCGAAGGGCGGCTTGCCGCGCAGGATCGGCAGCCCGCAATGGTCGGCGAAGGCCTTGGTGCGGATGATCGCATTGTGGCCCCAATAATTGCCGTCGCGGCCCATCCAATTCGAAAGGCCGGCCGCGATCACCGGTCCGTAGATGCGGGCGGCGAACTGCTGCACGCGGGCGAACAGCGTGTTGCGGTTGATGATCAGCGGCAGCGTCTGGATGATGCCGGCATCCGGGTCGGCCTCCATCGCGGCGGCGAGGTTGACGATGGCATGGCCGAGCATCAGGCTATCGGCGTCGAGCACTACCATGTGCTCGTAGCGGCCGCCCCAACGGGTCACGAAATCGCCGATGTTGCCGGCCTTGCGCGCATGATTGTTGGCACGGTGCCGGTAGAAGACCGGGACGTCGGATCCGAGACGATCGCGGATCGTCAGGAAGGCGCGCTCTTCCGCGACGAACACGTCGGGATTGGTGGTATCCGACAGGAAGAACCAATCGAACGAGGCGCCGAGGCCTGTCGCCTGCACGTCCTCGATCATCGCCTCGACGCCGGCGAAGACCCGTTCAGGGCTCTCGTTGTAGATCGGCATCACCACGGCCGTGCGGCTCTTCAGCTCGGCCGGGATGCCGGGTACCGGGGGCGCGAGGAACAGCATCCACGCGAAGCCGACCAGCGAGCTCGTGAACGCCACGGCGATCCAGGAGAAGTTCGCGACGAAGAGGACGAGCAGCGCCCACTCGAGCGTCGTCGTGCCGCCCACCGAGACGACCTTGTACATCTCGTAGGCGCCGTAGCTGGTGAGGACCAGCGCGCCGCCGAAGATGAGAAGTCGCGCGAGCCAGGTCGCGGTCTGAAAGGCCTGCCGCACGCGTGGCCGCGGCGGATCGTGGCGGCGCAGGCTCTGCGTCGGCATCTCCAGCCGCGCCTCCACCGGTACCGCGGGCCGGAGTCCGGAAGAGCCGCGAGGCGCATGCGCGATGGTCGCGGCGGTCTCGTCCGTCATGGGGGCGTCCAGCGATAGAGCCAGGTCTCGGTAATCGGCTTTCCGCGCGCCGTCAGGACGAGCCGCAGTTCCGAGGATTCGGCGCTGCCGGGATCGAACTCGAACAGAACGCGGACGGCCTTGCGATCGAGATCGGAGAACGTCTTCATCATGGTGATGGAACCCGCTCCGGCGGTCAACGTCGGCGACAGGCCGTCGATCTGCTTGGCGTCGCCCAGCACGTCGCCCTGGAACTCGACGAAGAAGCGGGCATGCTTTCCGACGCTGCCGGAGCGGGAGTGCAAGGTCCGTGCACCGTCGGGACGCGCGGGTGGGTTCCAGCACCAGAACTGCCGGTAGGCGAAGGCAGTCTCGACGTTGGCTTTCAGCGGCTGTTTCGGGCGCCAGAAACATAGAATGTTGTCGTTGGCATCCGACTGCGACGGGACCTCGATAAGTTGAACGCCGCCCTCGGCCCACTCGCCGAGCGGCTCGATCCACAGGGTGGGCCTTTTCTCCCAGTGGTTCTCCTCGTCGGCATAATCCTCGAAGTCGCGGTCGCGCAGGATGAAGCCGAAACCGCGCGGCTTGTCGTCGACGAAAGTCGAGATCTGCAGGGTCTCGCGATTGGCGACAGGACGCCACAGCCACTCGCCGCCGCCGGTCAGCATCTGGAGACCGCAGACCTCGCTGACACTGGGTCGGTAATCGTCGAAGCGCTTGTGGTCGAGGAAGCTGAGGAGATGCGTCGCGCTCATGGTCGCGAGGCCATAATTGTCGATGTTGGCGCGCGGGAACAGGGTGCATTCGGTGTCGATGATCGTTGCGTCGCCGGGCCTGATCGTGAAGCGGAAGGCGCCGACAACGCTCTCCGAATCGATGATGGCATGGACGAGCAGCACGTTGGCGATGAGGCTCGGCTTCTCGATCCACATCGAACGGAAGAGCGGCATCTCCTCGCCCTTGGGGTCGCCGATCTTGAGGGCCAGCGCGCGCGCCATCACGCCCTCGATCTGGCCGGGCGCGACGGCGTGGAAGAAGTTCGCGCCCTGAAAGCTGACCAGTTCGGCATCGTTGCCGCCCTTTTGCGGGATCAGCGCCCGGAACCCGGAAAAGCCGATATCGCCGATCTTCGTCGGGTTGAGCTTGCCGAAGTCGAACAGCTTGGTCTCGTAGACCATTCGGTAGGCTTTGCCCTGCGCGACGAGGTTGATGACGATCGGATTGCTGAACTGGAAGCCGCGATGCAGCGGCTCGACCACGAAGCCGATGGTCTCGCCGGCCCAGATGCGTGCCTCCGGCTTCACGTGGATATCGGCATATTGCTCGGGCGTCAGCGATGCGAACGGGGCCGGCAGATCAGTGCCGATCGGCTTGTAGGGCCTGGAGGCGAGATCGCGCGCCATGTCGGTGATGCCGCTCGCCGTGAAATCGACCGGCGGAGCGAGGCTGACACCGGGGCCGGCCACGGGAGGTGCAGCAGGCGCAGACGCCGGCGTCTCGGCGGGACCGCCGGCCGGCGCGGGCGGAGGAGCCGTGTCCTGTGCGAGGGTCGGCGCCGCGAGCACCAAGGCTGCCATGCCGACGCTCCCGCTCAGCGATAGCTTGAGGACGTCGCGGCGCTGGTACATCGATCTCGTTTGCCAGAGCTTCGGTTAGACAGGAACAGCACGGCAGAAGGGCGCTCCGCAATAGGTTCGCAGTCGCGCCGGACGCTTGCAAATTTGCGGTTGCCCCGACCATCGCTTATCCGCGTGGCCAGCGCTAGTCGGAGAACGCCATGGTCGCCTCATCCTCGGAGCGAAACCGCACCTGCCTCGCCGTGCTGCTCGCGGCCGGGGAGGGGACGCGGATGCAATCGGCGCGACCCAAGGTGCTGCACGAGGTCGCCGGGCGTTCGATGCTCGCCCATTGCCTTGCCGCGCTTCGGTCCGCGAAAGTCGACGATGTGGCGCTGGTGGTGGGGCCGGGTCGCGGCGATGTCGCGCGGGAGGCCGGCGACGCCGAGATTTTCGCCCAGGTGGAGCGCCGCGGGACCGCCGATGCCGTGCTCGCCGCCGCGCCGGCGATCGCCAAAGGCTACGACGATCTCATCGTCGCCTTTGCCGATTCGCCGCTGGTGCGACCGGAGACGTTCGCGGTGCTGCGCGACAAGCTGCGGGAGAGTGGGGCGGCCGTCGTCGTGCTCGGCTTTACCGCGCGCGATCCGAAAGGCTACGGGCGCCTGCTCACGGAAGGCGACAGGCTCGTCGCGATCCGCGAGGAGAAGGACGCCAACGACGCCGAGCGCGCGGTGACGCTGTGCAACGCCGGCTTCATGGCGCTCGACGGGCGCCTCGTGCTCGACCTGCTGGGGGAGGTCGGCACGGCCAACGCGAAAGGCGAGTTCTACCTCACCGACGTCGTCGAGATCGCCCGCCGCCGCGGCCTTGAGACGGCGGTGGTGCGTGCCGAGGAGGCGGAGGTCCAGGGCGTCAACGATCGCGCCCAACTCGCCCGAGCCGAAGCCACGATGCAGTCTTGGCTGCGGGCCGCCGCGATGCGGGCCGGCGTCACGCTCGTCGATCCCGAGACCGTGACGTTCGCCTACGACACGCGCCTCGCGCGAGATGTCGTCGTCGAGCCTAACGTCGTCTTCGCGCCGGGCGTCTGCGTCGGCGAGGGGGCGCGTATCCGCGCCTTCAGCCATCTCGAAGGCGTCGAGATCGGCGCGCGGGCGGTGATCGGTCCCTTCGCGCGGCTGCGGCCGGGCAGCGTGCTGGGCGAGGACGTCCACATCGGCAACTTCGTCGAGGTGAAGGCATCCGCGCTCGCCGCGGGCGTCAAGGCTAGCCATCTCTCCTACATCGGCGATGCCACGGTCGGCACCAAGACCAACGTCGGCGCCGGCACGATCACCTGCAACTACGACGGCTACGCCAAGCACAGGACCGAGATCGGCGCCAACGTCTTCGTCGGCTCGCACAGCGCGCTCATCGCGCCGGTGACGATCGGCGACGGCGCCTATATCGCCACCGGCTCCGTCGTTACCGACGACGTGTCGCCCGATGCGCTGGCGATCGCGCGCGCACGGCAAATCGAGAAGCCGGGCTGGGCCAAGGCGCTGCGCCTTTCCCGCGCCGCGAAGGCGAAGAGTTAAGGTCAACGCAGTGGGTTGGCTCACCGCCATTGGCATGATCGCCGCGGGGCGCTATGGCCTCGCTTGAGCTTGGAGGCGCCATCTTCGAGGCGCCACCATGGAGGGGCTATGTGCGGCATCGTCGGGATCCTCGGGCGCGAGCCGGTCGCGGGGCGGCTCATCGAGGCGCTGAAGCGGCTCGAGTATCGCGGCTACGATTCGGCCGGCATCGCCACGCTGGAGGGCGGCCACCTCGTACGCCGCCGCGCCGAGGGCAAACTCCGCAACCTCGAGGCGTTGCTGCGCCGTGAGCCGCTCGAGGGCACGATCGGCATCGGCCACACGCGCTGGGCGACGCACGGACGTCCGACCGAGGTCAACGCCCATCCCCACGCGACGCCAAAGGTCGCGGTGGTCCACAACGGCATCATCGAGAACTTCCGCGAGCTTCGCGAGTCGCTGCAGGCCAAGGGTCATCTCTTCGCGACGCAGACCGACACGGAAGTCGTCGCCCACCTCGTCACCGACGCCATGGATGAGGGTCTCAGCCCGCGGGCGGCGGTGGCGGCCAGCCTGCCACGGCTCCGAGGAGCCTTCGCGCTCGCTTTCCTGTTCCAAGGGCAGGCGGACCTTCTCGTCGGGGCTCGCAAGGGCGCGCCTCTCGCGGTCGGGTACGGGCAGGGCGACGAAGCCGGGACGATGTACCTCGGCTCGGACGCGCTCGCGCTCGCCCCCTTCACCGACACGCTGACCTACCTGGAGGAGGGCGACTGGGTCGTGCTCACCCACGATCGGGCGGAATTCCACGACGCGGGCAACAACCGGGTGGAGCGGCGGCGGCTGAAGACGATGGCGGCGGCGTTCCTCGTCGACAAAGGCAACCACCGCCACTTCATGGCGAAGGAGATCCACGAGCAGCCCGAGGTCGTCGCCTGGACGCTCGGGCACTACCTCGACATGTCCGCCGGCCGCGTCTCGCTGCCGTTCGAGCTGCCGGTCGACGTCAAGGCGATCGACAGGCTGACGATCACCGCCTGCGGCACCGCCTACATGGCCGGGCTGACCTCGAAATATTGGTTCGAGCGCTACGCGCGGCTGCCGGTGACGATCGAGGTCGCGTCCGAGTTCCGCTACGGCGAGGTGCCGATGACGGCGGGCGGCCTCACCATCGTCGTCTCGCAGTCCGGCGAAACGGCCGATACGCTGGCCTCGCTGCGCTACGCGAAGGCCAACGGACAGACGATCCTGTGCGTCGTCAACGTCGAGAGCTCGACGATGGCGCGCGAGAGCGACGTGACCGCGCGCACGCTGGCCGGTCCCGAGATCGGCGTCGCCTCGACCAAGGCCTTCACCTGCCAGCTCGCCGTGCTGGCCTGCCTCGCGCTGGCGTTCGGCCGCGCCCGCGGCACCCTTACCGAGGCCGAGGAGGCGCGGCTCGTCGGCGAGCTCGCCGCCGTGCCGGGGCTGATGGCCGAGGCGATCAAGCGCGAAGGCCAGGTCGAGCACCTCGCCCGCGAGCTCGGGAGGGTGCGCGACGTGCTCTACCTCGGGCGCGGCACCTCGTACCCTCTCGCGATGGAGGGCGCGCTGAAGCTGAAGGAACTGTCCTACATCCACGCCGAGGGCTATGCCGCCGGCGAGCTGAAGCACGGTCCGATCGCGCTTGTCGACGAGGACATGCCGGTCATCGTCATTGCGCCGCGCGACGCGGTCTACGAGAAGACGGTCTCCAACATGCAGGAGGTCTCCGCGCGAGGCGGGCGGCTGATCCTCATCGGCGACGCGCGGGCGGCGGACGAGTTCGCCGGCGAGGCGGAGGAGACGATCGTGCTGCTGGACATGGCACCCGATTTCTCCGCGCTGGTCTACGCCGTGCCGGTGCAGATGATCGCCTATCACACCGCCGTCTTCATGGGGAAGGACGCCGACCAGCCGCGCAACCTGGCGAAGAGCGTGACGGTGGAGTAGCTTGAGACAAATGGGATCGGAATTGGACCAAACATGGGGTGTTATGGTCAATGCATCGAGAGAGGATCGTCTCAAGGATAGAGGATCGTCTCATGGATGACGCCGCGACCAACCCACCGCCCAGTCTTCACGACGCCGATTTCTACACCTGGACGCGGCGCCAGGCAGAGTTAATCAAAGCTGGTCGCCTCACGGAGGCAGACCCTGCCGAATGTCGTCGAGGAGATCGAAGCCTTGGGTCGAGCCGAATACAGCGCCCTGCGGTCGTCATATCGGCTCATCCTCATGCATCTGCTCAAGATGACGCTTCAGCCAAGCCATCGGACGGATAGCTGGAGCGCCACGATCGTACGCGAGCGCAACAGCATCGAGGACACCCTCCAGGACAACCCCGGACTTCGACCCAAGCGGGCCGAAGCCTTGGCCCGGGGCTTATTCAGGTGCCAGACGCGAAGCCGCGAGCGAGAACAGACTGGAACTCAAGACCTTCCCACGCGTGTCCGTTCACACTCGACGAGGTCGAAGGTCACAATTCTGGCCGGCGGCCTCGAACGGCGACTAGGACTTGGCTGAAGGACGCCGGCCAATCGCCCAACCTCGCTACGTAGCGTGGCTGGGGTGGCGCGCACCGGCTGTCGGGAGGCGGCGACCGCAAGCGATACACCGCAAGCGATACACCGCAAGCGATACACCGCAAGCGATACACCGCAAGCGATACACCGCAAGCGATACACCGCAAGCGATACACCGCAAGCGATACACCGCAAGCGATACACCGCAAGCGATACACCGCAAGCGATACACCGCAAGCGATACACCGCAAGCGATACACCGCAAGCGATACACCGCAAGCGATACACCGCAAGCGATACACCGCAAGCGATACATGGGAGCGTTTCCTCGCGCTCAGCGATGGGTTCGACAATCCGCGATGAAAACGGCCGCGGCGCATATTTGGCTTGGTAACGGTCGGGTAAGCTGCTTTAGAAACCGAACGATGTGGCCCGTGAATGGACGCCGCACATAGGGGGGATCAATGCGGGACGGAAGTATCAAGACTCTCGCGTCACGGCGCATCGTACTGGGGTCGGCCGCGGGACTGATCGGCGGCGCGATGCTGCCGCCCGGGATCGATATGGTGTTTGCCGCCGATTTCCCGGCGCTGGGCACTTTCCCGGATGGGTCGACCGGCGATTCCGTCTTCGTCGGTATCGCGGTGCCGCGAACAGGAACCTACGCGCTACAAGGCGAGGACGAGCTCAAGGGCTATCAACTGGCCATCGATCACCTCAACGAAGGCAACGAGCTGATCCGCAAGATCTCGCCCAAGACCAAGAAGGGCGTCCTCGGCAAGACCGTGAAGTTTGGCGTCGCCGACAACGAGGCCAAGCCCAACACCGCCGTCCAGGCGCAGTCTCGCTTCATAAGCGAGAACAAGGCGGTGATGATAACCGGCTGCGTGTCGAGCGCGGTCGCGGTCGCCCTCAACAAGCTCGCGGCCCGCGATAAGGTGATCTACCTGCCGGTCATCAGCGGCTCGAACGATACGACCGGCAAGGACTGCTCGCGCTATTCCTTCCGTGAGTGCTTCTACGCGCAGACGGCGGCGGCGGCGATCAGCCCGATCATCATCAAAAGTCTCGGCAAGAACAAGAAGGTGGCCTACCTGACGCCGGACTATACCTACGGCCACACCGTCCAGCATTCGATGGAGCAATACGTCAAGGAAGGCGGCTGGACGACGGTCACCAACCAGGTCGCCCCGCTCGGCTCGTCGGACTACAGCTCGTACCTCCTGAATATCGCCAACAGCGGCGCCGACGTGCTGATCAATATCAATTTCGGCAACGACGCCGTGCAGTCGATCAAGCAGGCCAAGCAGTTCGGCATCCTCGCCAAGCAGACGCTCGTCATTCCCTATTACGCTCCCTTTACCGCAAGGGAGGTTGGCGCCGAGATCATGGAGGGCGTCTATTGCGCCACCGATTTTTGGTGGACCATGGAAGACAGATACCCGCTCGCCAAGGAATTCGTCGCCGCCTTCAGGCGGAAGTACAACTATAATCCCGAATGGGGCGCGAACGCGGCCTATCTGCAGGTCGCGTTCTGGGCCAATATGGTCGAGACAGCCGGCACTTTCTATCCGCCCGAGGTCATCAAGGCTTACGAGAAGGGCGCCACCCTGCAATCGACGGTGGGCAAGGTGCGCTTCCGCGCCGAGGATCACCAGCTCATACGTCCGGTCGTCATCGTGCGCGGCAAGAAGAAGAGCCAGATGAAGGGCGAGGACGACTTCTTCGACGTGCTCGACGTCGTGCCCGGGGAAGGTCTGATGCAGAAGCCGCAGGAGTTCGGCTGCAAGCTCGGCGGCTACACCTAACGCCCCGGCAGACCGCCGCGCTTCCCGGCAGACCGCCGCGCGACGGTCGGCTTCGGGACGGCCTGAGCCTCGCGCCCGGGCCGTCGCTGACGAAGAAGACGATATCGCCGCGGTCTGATTTCCGAAAAGTAAGCCGAGGTCGAGCCCGAGCCCCCGCGCATGATCAACCTGCCCAATTTCTTGTCCCAGTTGTTCAACGGGCTCATGCTGGGCGCATTGCTCGCGCTTATCAGTTCGGGGCTGACGATCATCTACGGCACGCTTGGCGTGCTCAATCTCGCCCATGGCGCGATGTTCATGCTCGGCGGCTACATCGGCTACGTCGCATGGACCTATACCAACAGTTTTCTCGCCGCGGTCGCCGCCGCGATGGCCGGCATGGTCGTCGTCGGCGTTCTCGTCGAGCGCACGATCATCCGCGCCTTCTATTCGCGGCCGCCGGAGGATCAGATCCTCGTGACCTTCGGGCTCGGCATCGTCATCGTCGAACTGGTGCGGCTCACCTTCGGCAGCCAATCGGTCCAGATCCCGCCACCCTCCTGGGCGTCCGGCATTCAAAACCTCGGCTTCATGTTCTATCCGACCTACCGCATCGTGCTGCTCGGCATCGCGACGATCGCACTTCTCGCGCTCTATCTCGTTTTGTATCAAACCCGGCTCGGCATCGTGGTGCGTGCCGGTATCGAGGATGCCGGTATGGTTGGCATGCTCGGCATCAACGTCGACCGGGTCTTCATGCTCGTGTTCGGCATCGGCGCGATGGCGGCCGGCTTCGCGGGCCTCGTCAACACGCCGGTGGTGGCGTTGACTCCCGACGTCGGCGAATCGATCCTGGTCGAGACCTTCGTCGTCGTCGTGATCGGTGGCGTCGGGTCTTTTCCCGGCGCGGTCATCGGCGGCCTTATCTCCGGTGAGATCCTGTCGCTGACATCGATGGTCGATCCGAGCTACTCGCAGGTGATGCTGTTTGCCGTCATGACGCTGGTGCTGATCGTGCGGCCGCAGGGCCTGCTCGGCTCGAAGGGGCGCGAATGACCGCCGCGGCAAGCCCCGTCGCGCCTGGACATCAAGGATCGCTAGCGCGCTGGCTACCCGACGTGCTGACGGCGATCGGCCTTGCCGTCGCTCCCTACATCCTGCCCTATCTCGGCTTCTCGCCCGACACGGCGAACCGGATTGTGACACTCGGCCTGTTCGGCATCGGCTTCGACATCCTGTTCGGATACGCCGGGCTGCTGTCGTTCGGCCAGTCGGCGTTCTTCGGCACCGGCGGGTTCACCGCCGCCTATCTGCTGATCAACGGCTACATCGACAACGTCGTTCTCGGCCTCGCGATCGGCACGCTCCTCGCGGCCTTCGTCGGCGTGTTCGTCGGCCTGATCGCGCTGCGGCGCACCGGCATCTACTTCGCCATGATCACGGTGGCGATCGCCGAGGTGTTCTTTTTCCTGGAGAACTCACCGCTCTCGGCAATTACCGGCGGCGAGAACGGTCTGCCGGGCGTCCCCCTGCCGCAATTCGATCTCGGCCCGCTGCACTGGCATGTGACGCGCGGCTGGTCGACCTACGGCTTCCTCGCGATCTGCTTCTTCATCGGCATGTTCATCGCGCGCCGCATCGTGGCCTCGCCGGTCGGCGCCGTGCTGATGGCGATCCGGGACAACCCGGCGCGCACCCAGGCCCTGGGCCACTCGGTGTGGCGCTACAAGCTGACGGCCTTCGTCATCGCCGCCGCCTACGGCGGTCTCGCCGGTGGTCTGCTGGGGGTGCTGCAAGGCTACATGCCGCCCGACGCGTTCAGCTTCGATACCTCCGGGCAGCTTGTGATCCAAACGGTCATCGGCGGCGCCGGCACGTTGTTCGGGCCTCTGGTTGGCGCCGCCTTCTGGCTCTACCTTCGTGACATTCTGCAAGGCCCGCTCGGTTTCGGCAGCGCCTGGCGGCTGGTGCTCGGCGTTCTGTTCGTGCTGTTGATCGTGTTCCTGCGCCGTGGCCTGATCGGCGGTGTGCGGGATCTTATCGTGCGGGCACGGCGCCGGCCGGCGGTCGAGGCGCCCGAGGAATCACTGTCCGAGCCGACGCCGAGTCCCATCGTCCCGCTTGACGTGAAGCGCCGCGTTGGCGACGACTTCACGGGGCCGGTGATCGAGACGCGCAACATCACCAAGCGCTACGGCGGCCTCCTCGCCAACAAGGACGTCTCGTTCAGCGTTCACCAAGGCGAGCTGCGCGGCATTATCGGTCCCAACGGCGCCGGCAAGAGCACCTTCTTCAAGATGCTCACCTGCGAGGTGCCCCCCTCATCCGGCCAGATCCTGTTTCACGGCCACGACATCACCGGGCGGGACGTTGCCAAGGTGTGCCAGCTCGGTCTGACCAAGAGCTACCAGGTCAACCAGCTTTTCGTCCGCCTTACGGTACGCCAGAACATCACGATCGCGGCGCTCGCGGAGCGGCGCGGCTCGTTCAAGCTGGACCTGCTGCGCCGCCTCGACAGCGTGAAGGGCCTCGGCTCGCAAGTCGAGGCGACGCTCGACTTGGTGCAATTGACGGGGCGCGCCGACGTGCCGGTCTCCGAGCTCGCCTATGGCGAGAAGCGGCGGCTCGAGATCGGCCTGGCGCTGGCCTCCTCGCCGACGCTGCTGCTGCTCGACGAGCCGCTCGCCGGCATGAGCCCGCGCGAGCGCGCGGAGACCGTGCGGCTGATCAAGAGGATCAAGAAGGGGCGCACGCTGATCGTGGTCGAGCACGATATGGATGCGATGTTCGAGTTGGCCGAGCGTATCACCGTGCTCTGCGAGGGCCAGTTGCTCGCCGAGGGAACGCCGGCCGAGATCCAGAAGAACGCCGTCGTGCGGGAGGCCTATCTCGGCGGGGTCGCGGCGGAATGAGCCTGCTCGAGGTCGCAGCGATCAACAGCTACTACGGCGACAGCCACATCCTCTTCGACGTGTCGCTGCGGGTCGAGGTGGGCGAGGTCGTGGCGTTGCTCGGGCGTAACGGCGCCGGCAAGAGCACGACCTTGAAGTCGCTGATGGGCGTTGTGAAGCCGAGGACCGGCGCCGTCGTCTTCGATGGCGAGCGCACGCAAGGCCAGTCGCCGCACGCCATCGCCATGCGCGGCCTGCAGCTCGTGCCCGAGGAGCGACGCGTCTTCGGTAGCCTCAATGTCGAGGAGAACCTCGTGCTCGCCGGCCTCTCCGCGAAGAACCGCTGGCCGATCGATCGTATCTGGGAGATGTTCCCGCGCCTCGCGGAACGCCGGCGCAGCCGCGGCACCGACCTGTCCGGCGGCGAGCAGCAGATGCTGGCGATCGCCCGCGCGCTGATCCGCGGCCCGAAGCTGATCCTGCTCGACGAGCCCTTCGAGGGCTTGGCGCCGGTGATCGTCCAGACTCTCGTCGAGGTCTGCCGCTCGCTGGCCGAAGCCGGTCAGACGATCGTCGTCGTCGAGCAGAACATCGCCGCCGCGCTGAGCCTGGCGAGCCGGGTTTACCTGATGAACAACGGCCACATCGTCGAGGAACGGACCTCCGACAACCTCAAGGACGAGCCGGACGTGCTGCACCGCTATTTGGGAATTTAGCGACCCGTTTCGCGTCCGCTGGCGAGCCTCGACCGGTTCGGCTAGACCAATGCGTCCGCAAGCCCGAGCCCGCCGATGCGCCTGTCCAAATTCTTCATGCCGATCCTGCGCGACAATCCCAAGGAGGCGGAGATCCTCTCGCACCGCCTGATGCTGCGGGCCGGCATGATCCGGCAGGAGGCGGCCGGCATCTACGCCTGGCTGCCGCTCGGCTTCCGGGTGCTGCGAAAGATCGAGCGGATCGTGCGCGAGGAAATGGACCGCGCCGGCGCCGTCGAGATGCTGATGCCGACGCTGCAACTTGCCGATCTCTGGCGTGAATCCGGCCGCTACGACGCCTATGGCCCCGAGATGCTGCGCATCACCGACCGCCACAAGCGCGAGATGCTCTACGGCCCCACCAACGAGGAGATGATCACCGAGATCTTTCGCGCGGGCGTGAAAAGCTATCGCGAGCTGCCGAAGAACCTCTACCACTTCCAGTGGAAGTTCCGCGACGAGCAGCGCCCGCGCTTCGGCGTCATGCGCGGCCGCGAGTTCCTGATGAAGGACGCGTATTCGTTCGACGTCGACGAGGCCTCCGCGCGCCTCTCGTACAATCGCATGTTCGTCGCCTACTTGCGCATCTTCGCGCGGATGGGGCTCGTCGGCATCCCGATGCGCGCGGAGACGGGGCCGATCGGCGGCGATCTTTCGCACGAGTTCATCGTGCTGGCCGAGACTGGCGAGTCGGGCGTCTACATCAACCGCGACGTGCTCGACCTGCCGATCCCGCCCGAGACGGTGGACTACGACGGCGACCTTTCGAGCATCGTGGAGCAGTGGACGACGCTCTACGCCGCGACCGAGGACGTCCACGACGCCGCGCGTTTCGAGGCGGAGACGCCGGCGGACAAGCGGGTGAACACCCGCGGCATCGAGGTCGGCCAGGTGTTCTACTTCGGCGACAAGTACACCAAGGCGATGAAGGCGCTGGTCACCGGACCCGACGGCACGGACCGCGCCGCCCTGTGCGGCTCCTACGGTGTCGGCGTCTCGCGCCTCGCAGGGGCGATCATCGAGGCGTCGCATGACGACAAGGGCATCGTCTGGCCCGAGGCCGTGGCGCCGTTTACGGTCGGTCTCGCCAACCTCAAGGTCGGCGACGCGGCCACCGACGCGGCCTGCGAGAAGGTCTACGCGGCGCTGACGAAGGCCAAGGTCGACGTCCTCTACGACGACACGGACGCGCGGCCGGGCGAGAAATTCGCCAAGCTCGATCTGATCGGCCTGCCGACCCAGATCATCGTCGGGCCGAAGGGCCTCGTCGACGACATGGTCGAGGTGAAGGCGCGCCGCGGCGGCGAGAAGGAGCTGCTGCCGGTCGGAGAGGTCATCGCCCGGTTGACGGGGACGGTCTGGGTATAGACGCGCTCGAGATCCTGCGACGAACCAGACGAACTGGCGCCCACCTGTGCGGAGCTTCCAAGCGGTATCTTGGCGGTCAGTGGTGCCGCAGCAGGAACAGGACGCTTTCCTCGCCGATGACGATGCCGAGCAGCCCGACGAGGGCGACGAGCGGCGGCGCTGGGGAATGGACGCGCAGCGAGCCATAAAGTGCGCCGACCATGATCCCGACCGCGAGTGAGAGGAGAAAGTTCACGCCGCCGCCCCTCGCCTTACCCGCTCGTCGAAGCGATGCCATCGCGCCCGTGAGCGGCGCCGGCCCTCACCGTGCCGCCTCATCCCTGCGGCACCTTCATTCCCCTCGCGACGGCCGGGCGTGCGCCGACCGTGGCGAGCCAGCGATGGAGCGCCGGCGTCTCGCGCAGGGTTTCGGCCAGCGGCTCCTTCAGCAGGGTGGTCGCGGCCAGGGTCCAGGCGTAGCAGGCGATGTCGGCGATCGAGTAGTCATCGCCGGCGAGGTAGGGCAGGTCGGAGAGCCGCCGCTCCATGACGCCCAGCAGCCGGCCGGCCTCGTTCGTGAAGCGATCGATCGCCAGCGGCGCCTTCTCGTCCGAGCGAACGGCGAAGAAGCCGAGCTGGCCCAGCATCGGGCCCAAGCCTCCGATCTGCCAGTGCAGCCATTCGAGCGCCTTGAACCGGGCCGGCCCCGACGGCGCCAGGAGCTTGCCGGAGGTCTCGGCCAGATAGGTCAGGATCGCGCCGGACTCGAAGATCGAGAGCGGAGCGCCCGACGCATCCACGACGCGATCGTCGGTGATCGCGGGGATCTTGTTGTTGGGCGCGATCGCGAGGAAGTCGGGCGCGAACTGCTCGTCCTTGCCGATGTCGATCGGGCGCACCTCGTAGGGTTCGCCGATCTCCTCGAGCATGATGGGGATCTTGCGCCCGTTCGGGGTGCTCCAGGTATAGAGATGGATCATGGAATATCCCTTGCTCTGATGAGACCGGTGCGTCGGGCCTCTCAGCCAAACAGCTTCGCCGCCGTTCGCGCGACGAGCTCCCCCTGCCGACGCGAACCGTTCAGCTCGATCTCGCTCGGCTGACGCGATCCGTCGCCGCTGGCGATCGTCGTCGCGCCGTAAGGGGACCCGCCCGCGACCTCGTCCACCGTCATCATCGCCTTGTAGCTGTAGGGCAGGCCGACGATCACCATCCCGAAGTGCAGCAGGTTGGTGATGATGGAGAACAGCGTCGTTTCCTGCCCGCCGTGCTGGGTCGCGGTCGAGGTGAATGCGGCGCCGACCTTGCCGTTGAGAGCGCCGCGCGCCCAGAGGCCGCCGGTCTGGTCGAGGAAGCTCGCGATCTGCGAGGAGACGCGGCCGTAGCGGGTGCCCGTGCCCACGACGATGGCGTCGTAGTGCTCGAGCTCGGCGACGGTGGCGATCGGCGCCGACTGATCCAGCTTGAAGTGGTGTTCGCGCGCGACGACCTCGGGTACCGTTTCGGGCACGCGTTTGACGTCGACCTCGGCACCGCCGGCGCGGGCGCCCTCCGCCATGGCATGAGCCATGGCCTCGATGTGACCGTAGGTCGAATAATAGAGAACCAGAACCTTCGCCATCTCGTCACGTCCTTTGGATTTGAAGGAGGCTTAGCCGAGTTGACTGTGCGGCAAAACCGACAAAGTATCGAGCTTCGCGTTCGATAGAATCGATATGTCCGCGGACCCCGGCAGCCCCACGCTCGACCAACTGCGCGTGCTCGTCGCGGTGGTCGAAGCCGGCAGCTTCGCGGCGGCCGCCCGGCAACTGAACCGCGCCACCCCGGTCGTTAGCTACACCATCGCCAAACTGGAGGTACAGCTCGGCCTGAGCCTGTTCGATCGCGAGACCACGCGAAAGCCGCAGCTGACCCCGGCCGGGCGCATCGTGCTGGACGAGGCGCGCCTGCTCACCGACGCCGTCGGCGGCCTTCGCGCCAAGGTGAAGGGCATGCTGCAGGGACTGGAGGGCGAACTCCATGTCGTCATCGACTCGCTTCTGCCTGGTGATCGCCTTGTCGATGCGCTCGTCGGGTTTCGCGCCGAGTATCCGACCGTCAGGCTTCACCTTCACGTCGAGACACTGGGCGCGGTCGCCGGTCTCGTGCTTGGCAAGGTCGCCTCGATCGGCGTCAGCGGTCCACTGGCGAGCGACCACGACGCGCTGCAGCGCGTCGGTGCCGGCAGCCTTCGCATGGTACCGGTCGCGGGGGCCGGCCATCCGCTCGCCTCGCCGCCGGCGGGCGGCCACGCGCCGGGGGCGGGGCGCCAACATGTCCAGCTCGTCGTCTCCGACCGATCGGCGCTGACCGCAGGGCGGGATTTCAGCGTAACCGGGCATCGCACCTGGCGGCTGGCCGATCTTGCCTCCAAGCACATGCTGCTGAAGGCCGGGATCGGCTGGGGCATGATGCCGTGGTGGATGGTGGCCGACGACGTCGCGGCCGGGCACCTCGTCGAACTCGACATGCCCGACCGCGTCGCCTTCGACTACTCGGTTGACGTCATCTACCGCACCGACACGCCTCCGGGCCCGGCGGCGGCGTGGCTGATGGGGCGTTTCGTGGAACAGGCGGCCCGGCAAGGTCGGCATTCGGCGCGGCTCGGGTGACACGGCTCGGGCCTCCCATGCCGGGCCTCATTGCGACCACAGGCGTGAGGCTATAGAGCGGCGCGAAGCCGCCGCAGCCGATCGGAACAAGACCCAGCAGTATGGACCAGCGAACCGACCTCGCACGCTCGCCCGGGCGCACCATGCCGCTGGCGCCGTTCGAGTGGATGATCGCGTTGCGCTACCTGCGGGCCAGGCGCGCGTCGGGTTCCGTTTCGGTCATCGCCGTCATCTCGTTCGTCGGCATCGCGCTCGGCGTCATGGCGCTCATCGTGACGACGTCGATCTTCAACGGCTTCCACAAGGACCTTTTCGAGAAGCTCGTCGACATCAACGGCCATATCTTCGTGCAGGCGGCCGACCGCAACCTGCGCAACTACGACGAGACGGCCGCCGACCTCGACCGCATACCCGGCGTGAAGCTGGCGGTGCCGCTGGTGGAGGGCGCGGCGGGCTTCTCGTCGCCGTTCGGCCAGACGGGCGGGTTCGTCCGCGGCGTCGAGGAGCGCGACATGAAGCGCCTGCCGGGCATCGAGGGCCACGTGAAGAGCGGCACGCTCGACGGGTTCGACGCGTCCGACGGCGTGGCCATCGGCCAGCGCCTCGCCGAGACCCTGGGCGTGCGGGTCGGCGACACCATCACGCTGCTCACCGCCAAGGGCGCCGCGACCCCGTTCGGCCATGTCCCGCGCAGCAAGAGCTACGAGGTGAAGGCGATCTTCCAGGTCGGCATGTCGATCTTCGATTCGACCTACGTCTTCCTGCCGCTGAAGGAAGCGCAGATCTTCTTCGACAAGGACGGCGAGGCGAGCTTGATCGAGGTGTTCCTCAAGAACCCCGACGAGATCGACAGGGTGCGCGACGCCATCGCGCTCGCCGCCAAGGATCCGATCATCATGACCGATTGGCGTGAAACCAATCGCACCTTCTTCGAGACCGTCCAGGTCGAACGCAACCTCGTCTCCGCGATCGTCGGCATCATCGTGCTCGTCGCCGCCCTCAATATCATATCGGGCCTCATCATGCTGGTGAAGGACAAGGGCTCCGCGATCGCGATCCTGCGGACGGTCGGCGCCACCAAAGGCGCCATCATGCGGATCTTCCTCATCGCCGGCATGTCGATCAGCTTCGCCGGCACGTTCGCAGGCGTGGCGCTGGGCCTGGTCATCGCGCTCAACGGCGAGAACATCCGCAGCGTCCTCAACAGCAGCCTGCACTGGAACCTGTTCCCGTCCGAAATTTACTATCTCTCGCGGCTTCCGACGCTCGTCGTGCCCGCCGACGTCGCCACCATCGTAATCGCGACCCTCGCCGTCTCGATGCTGGCGACGCTCTACCCGTCGTGGCGCGCGGCGCGGCTCGATCCGATCGAGGCGCTGCGCTACGAATGAGCGCGCCGTCCCTCGCGCTCGCAGGGGTCGAGCGCACCTACATCCAGGCCGGCGAGCCGCTGCGGATCCTGCGCGGCGTCAACTTCGCCATGGAGCGCGGGCAGTCCGTCGCGCTGCTGGCGCCGTCCGGCGCCGGGAAGTCGACGCTTTTGCATATCGCCGGTCTTCTCGAGCATCCCGACGCCGGCGAGGTCCATGTCGGCGGCACTTCGGCAGCGCGGCTCGGCGATGCCGCGCGCACGGCGTTGCGCCGCTCCAAGATCGGCTTCGTCTACCAGTTCCACCATCTGTTGCCGGAGTTCTCGGCGGTCGAGAACATCATGCTGCCGCAGATGATCGCCGGACTGTCCCGCAAGGAGGCGCGGCGGCGCGGCGACGAGTTGCTCGGCTATCTCGGATTGTCGCACCGGGCGACGCACAGGCCGCCGGAGCTTTCGGGCGGCGAGCAGCAGCGCGTCGCGATCGCGCGCGCGGTGGCCAACAGCCCCGACGTTCTGCTCGCCGACGAACCGACCGGCAACCTCGATCCCAAGACCGCCGATCTCGTTTTCGGCGCGCTCGACACGCTGGTGCGGGCGACCGGCCTCGCGGCTCTCGTCGCCACCCACAATCTCGATCTTGCCGCACGCATGGACCGCCGCATGACCCTCAGCGAGGGCGCGCTCGTCGAGCGAGCCTGATCATTCCGACACATCCTGGCCGAGATCCTGGAGGCGCTTGGTGAGGGCGGCGATCCGCGCGCTCAGCCGGCGGTTGTCGCGTTCGAGACCCTCGATCGCCGTCTCGGTGTCGCTCCCGCGGGCGTCCTGGTCCTGGAACTCGACGCCAAGCGCCTCGGCGTCGCGCCACATCATCTTGGCTCGGACGGTGCGGTTCTTGGCCGGGATCTGCAGATCGAACTCGGCCGGGATCGCGAAGGCGTTGCACACCTCGATCTTCGCGCCCGTCGGGGAAATGTTCTTAATCGTGCAATCGATGCTGGAGTTCTTGTTGTTGAAGATGATGCGCGCGCGAAGGAAGCTGCGAACCCTTTCGCCGCGTCGGGCTTCGACCATCGCCATGGGTTGTCCTCAATCGGTCTTTTAACGGTTTCAGCTTACGACCATCGTGTTAAAGCATTGGCAATGCAGGATCGGGATAGCGCGTGCTGTCGTTAAGGCATCGATTACTCGGCCGGACCGCGTCGCTGCGCGTGGTCTGCCTCGCCTTGCTCGGGTTGGCGCTCGCCGGTTGCGACAAGTGCGGCAATCGCATCAAGCTGAACGCGCCGATGCTGCCCACCGTCTGCGGCGACAATGCCGATCCCGCCCGCTGACGCAGCGCTGATCGTCACCGCGCATCTCGACGCGGCCTCTTTCGCGGTCCTCGACGGGTTGCGACGGCGGCACTTCCCGGCCGCGCTCAACAGGATCCCGGCTCACGTCAGCCTCTTTCACAAGCTGCCGGGGCGGGAAGCGGCGTCGGTCGCCGCCACCATCGCGGCCGCCTGCGACGGCGCGGCGAGCTTCGACCTCGACCCGACCGGCTTCCGTTCGCTGGGGGGCGGCGTCGCCATCGCCTACGCGGCTGTCGAACTCTCGCGTTTGCGCGACACCCTCGCGCGAACCTGGGGGGTCTGGCTGAGCGCGCAGGACCGCCAAGCCTTCAAGGCGCATGTCACGATCCAGAACAAGGTCCCGGCGCAGACCGCGCGCGGTCTTCTGGCGGCGATGCGGGACGCATGCGAGCCGCCGGTGTGCCGCGTCGAAGGCCTCGACCTGTGGCGCTACAGGGACGGCCCTTGGGAGCCGGTCGAGACCTTCCTGTTCGCGGACGCCGCGTGACGGTCACGGCGCACCGTGCTTGCGCGGGGTGATCCGTACCGCTCGATGGTGCCGCCTCCTCGGGTTGGCGTCCGACCCGTATACGAAGCATTCCCTCCACGTCTCGGACGCTTTCGCGCGACGGCCATCCAGGTCGGGACCGAGGCAGCCGAAGCAAATACGTCGTCCGTCCGGCCCCGCCGAAACCCTACGGGTTGACGACGGGGTAGAGCCTGTTGAGCAGCGCGAGCAGCACCAGCAGGGTCACGCCGATACCGAGGCTCCAGCCGATCAGCTTCTTCTCGACAGGCAGCAGCGGCTCGTCTTCGGCCTTCTCGAGCTCGGATTTGACGGTCGGCTCTTGCATGGTCGCTCCTGAGGTCAGCCGGCGAGCGGCGGTTTGATGCCGGCGAAGAAGATCCACGAGATCAGGAGCCCGACCCAGATCACGAAGCCGAACAGGCTGATGACGTAGATCGCGGCGAGCTTGCCGATCCCGGCCTCCCACAGCTTGCGCACGTTCGACAGCACGCCGATCGAGAAGAAGGTGAGGATGAAGAAGATCACCCGGAAGGTGTTGGCCTCCGCGATCGAGGGCGTGAGCTTGGCGAGCGTCGCCGGCGAGGCGGTGAGCGCCAGGGCGAGGCAGCTGCCGAAGGTGACGAGGAAGCCGAGGATGAACTTCGGGAAGCGCTGCCAAATCTCGCTGAGGCGGGCCTGGTCGCCCGGCACGACGTTGATATAGCGCGTCCAGATGAAGGCGAGGATGAACGACCAGACGCCGATGAAGGCATCGATGAAGATCTTGATCGCCGCCGTGGTGCCGAGCAGCCAGCCGGTCTGATATTGCGTGCCTTCGGCCGCGTTCTTGGCGAGGATGAGCGCTTCGGTGATGCCGCCGGCCGACACCGCCGCGCCGTCGGTCTTCACCGCAAGGCCCATCCAGGCGGCGGCGACCATCGGCTCGTGCGAGAGGAAGGTCTGCGCGAGCACCGGCAGGACCAGCACCTCGACCACCGCGAAGATCACGACGAGGGAGGAAACGAGCACGGGGATCATCGGTCGCGCGCGGATCGCGCCGCCGGTCGCCACCGCGGCGGCGACGCCGCAGATCGAGATGCCGGAGGCGAGCGGCACCGCCCATTCCCGATTGAAGCCGAACCATCGCCGCGCGACGTAATATACGACGGCCCAGTAGATGAGGTAGGCCTCGATGATCGCAGCGATGCCGCGCAGCACGATGGTCGAGGCAAACGAGAGTTTCGACGCGATCGTCAGCGCCAGGAACGAGCCGAGGATGACGATCGCGACCTTGATATAGAGCTCCGGCCGGATCGCCGCCGAAAGCCAGTCGGCGAAGCGCGGAAACACGTTGGCGACGATCAGCCCGGCGATGAGCGCGACGATGAAGCCGCCCTCGTTGGTGAGGCGCAGCGACCAGGCGATGCCGAATGTCTTGAAATCGGCAGGGGTGACGGCGGCGAAATGCGCATAGCTGCCAAGGATCCAGGCCCCGTAGGCGATCACGAAGACGATCGAGAAGCGCAGCACGAAGGCGGCGACGCTGGTGCGCAGCGCCAGCGCCGCGCCCGACAGCAGGATCACCGTCGCGGCATAGGTCGCGGCCAGGCTGCCGATTGGCCCGAGCGCGGCGTAGCTTTTCGCTGTCGGCTTCACCGCGTGGGTGACGTCGGTCCACACGGAGGTCGCGGTCACCCAGCCGAGAAGATCGGTTCCGGTCGCGCCGACGAAGGCGAGCAGCACGATGAGGAGGCCGATGATGAGCGAGACCCAGTCCTCGCTGAGACCCCGGCGCACCGGCACGATGGTGGAGGATTGCTGCAAGACGGCTGCTCTCGACATCTACGAAGAAGGCGCACCTTACCGGCCGCGCCACGGGAAGCGAGCGAACAGACGAAGCGATTTTCGCGGCGGTTGGAGAGCGATCTTTGCCGCAGGGCGACGTCGGTAGAAGATCCTTCGTACGTCATTCGGCCAAACCGAAACCCGAAATCGGGCTGATCGCCGGCCCCGGTTGTTCACGTGCCGCGCATACCCGGCCGTCATAACCGGCCGTCTTGCCCGGCCGTCTTGCGCGCACCCGAACGACGAAGCGGATCGCGGTGCAACGCGAGGACGCTTAAGCCTCGACGCGCTCCCAGCCGTTCATGCCGAGACGTTCCTGCGGCAGGAAGCGGGCCTTGTAGGCCATCTTGCGCGAGCCCTCGACCCAGTAGCCGAGATAGAGGTGCGGCAGACGCAGCTTCCGGGCGCGCTCAATGTGGTCGAGGATCATGTGGGTCCCGAGCGAACGGCTCTGCACGTCGGGCTCGTAGAACGAGTAGACCATCGACAGCCCGTCGGCGAGGAGGTCGGTGAGGCACACGGCGAGGAGCGTGCCGCGCGACACCGACGTCGCGCCGGCCCGGTACTCGACGAGGCGGGTCTCGACATGGCTGTCCTCGATCATCATCGCATAGTCGAGCACCGTCATGTCGGCCATGCCGCCGTCGCCGTGCCGGGCATTGAGGTAGCCTCGGAAGAGAGAGTACTGCTCGGAGGTCGGCTCCGAGCGCACCACCGTAGCGGTCAGATCCTCGTTGCGCTCGGCCACGCGGCGCAGGCTCTTCGAGCTGGCGAACTCGTCGACCTTCACGCGGACCGAGACGCAGGCGCGGCAGGTCTCGCAGGCCGGGCGATAGGCGATCGTCTGGGAGCGGCGGAATCCGCTCTGCGTCAGGGTGTCGTTGAGCGTGACGGCGCGCTTGCCGATGAGGTGCGTGAAGACCTTGCGCTCTTCGCGACTCGCCAGATAGGGGCAGGGGGACGGAGCCGTCAGATAGAATTGCGGGGCGTCACGTGGCTCTCTCGACACTCTGATCTTCCGTCCGCGTGATGGCGCCAAAGAAGAGATTAGCGCGCCTGCCGAAACCCGCAAGGCGCACGGATGGCGCGCGTCCGACAGCGTCGGGCCGGCGCCCAATATTCGGCCAGGATCGCCGCAAAAGCGGGCGGATCGCCGCGCCGGCTGTGCAGCCGGTCGGCGACCGCGGCCGGTATCTCGGCGACGATCGCAGCGCGATGCGGGGAAACACACCGATTCGCGGCCGACGGTCGCGGATGCGATGACAAGAGCGGCGAAGCGCGTCGAAGGCGAGTCTCGCCGATTCGACGAGCCGACCCGCAGCTCGCGTGAGGCGACCGGCGGTCAGCACGGTTCAGTTCGCCGACGCGCTCCGGCTCTTGCCTTAGGGATCGCGGGTGATCAAGCCGGCCCCTGGAGCGCGTCGGCCAGCTCATCTCGCGCCCGAAGCTTGAACGATGCGTTACCGGTATTGTTTGGTGGCGCGCGATCGGAGTGTTTGCTTGCCCATGTGTAAAGGCCGGGTCGCCAGCGCACGATGTCCGCAGACGTTCGATTGGGAGCCGCCTGTGGAAGAAAACCGCAACGCTCACGAGAGCCTCTCCGAGGAAATGGAAACGCTGGCGCTCGCCGGCTCGACCGATCTGTTCCTGCGCGCGAGCACGCCGGATTTCCGCAAGGTCACGCTGGCCCTGGTCGCGGCCGGCTTCTCGACCTACGCGCTGCTCTATTGCGTGCAGCCTCTGCTGCCGGTGTTCTCGAAGGATCTCGGGGTCGCGCCGTCGGTCTCCAGCCTCTCGCTCTCGGTGACCACCCTTGCCCTCGCGGTCGGCATGCTGGTCGCCGGCCGGATCTCCGACGCGCGCGGTCGCAAGCAGATCATGACGATCTCGCTGTTCGCGGTCGGTGTGCTCACGGTCGCCTCCGCTTTCTCGCCGAATTGGACGGTCCTTCTCGTCATCCGCGGGCTGACCGGTCTCGCGCTCGCCGGGGTTCCGGCGGTGGCGATGGCCTATCTCGCCGAGGAGGTGCATCCGCGCGACCTCGGCGGGGCGATGGGCCTCTACATCGCCGGCAACGCCTACGGCGGCATGGCCGGCCGGGTGCTGACCGGCGTCCTCATCGACGTTACGCACTCGTGGCAGGCCGCCCTCGGCGTCATGGGCGTGTTCGGCATCGGCGCGGCGGCGCTGTTCGCCGCGCTGTTACCGCCCTCGCGGCGCTTCGAGCCGGAGCAGGGCGTGTCGCTGACGACGCTCGGCGCGGCCTTCGCACAGCACCTGCGCGACCCCGCGCTGGTGCAGCTCTATCTCGTCGGATTCCTGGCGATGGGCGGCTTCGTCACGACCTACAATTACCTCAGCTACCGGCTCATCGCACCGCCGTTCGACCTCAGCCAGGCCTTCGCCGGCTCGATCTTCCTGGTCTACCTGCTCGGCGGCCCGGCATCGGCCTGGTTCGGCCGGCTCGGCGGCCGCTTCGGCCGCGGCCGCATGATGATGGCGGCGATGGCGACGATGCTCGCCGGCCTGTTCCTCACCATGACGCCGAGCCTCGTCCTGTCGATCGCCGCGATCGCGGCCTTCACCTGCGGCTTCTTCGGCGCCCATGCGATCGCCAGCGGCTGGGTCAGCCGGCGGGCCGCGACGGCGCGGGCTGCGGCGGCCTCGCTCTACCTGTTCGCCTACTACGTTGGCTCGAGCCTGTTCGGCTCGGTCGGCGGATTGTTTTACGCGCGCTTCGGCTGGTCGGGCATCGTGGCCCTCGTGGCGGTGCTGATCGGATGCGCCGTCGCGCTGGCTTGGCGGCTGATGATGATGGAAGGGCGCGTGCCGGGCCGATCCGGCTAGGCGCAAGGTCCTCATTCGCCGCTGCCTTGGATGCGCCAGGCTTTTCGACCGGCCTTCGCCGTGACCGCGCGGCCGGTCTTGGCGATCCGCACGAGGTGGGCGAACACGAGCGGCGTGCGCCACGCCATCGGCTTGTCCGGGTCGCAGACCGGGCACGCAACGGCGCGTGCTCTTGGCTCGCACGAGAGTGCGGCCGTCAGGCTCGTCATCCACGGCCGCAGCGACCCATCCGAGCGGCTCCTTGACTTGCCCTGTCCACGGTGCGAGGTCGCACGCCCATGAAAAGTCTCGTGCATCAAGCCGCCCGATGAAGGCCTTCGTATTTCCCGGACAGGGGTCGCAGGTCGTCGGCATGGGCAAGGCGCTGTCCGACGCGTTCCCCGCGGCGCGCGCGGTGTTCGACGAGGTCGACGAGGCGCTGGGCCAGAAGCTGTCGGCCTTGATGTTCGAGGGTCCGGAGCCCGAGCTTACCATGACGGCCAACGCGCAGCCGGCCCTGATGGCGGTGAGCCTCGCCGCCGTGGCGGTGCTGCGCCTCGAGGCGGGCCTCGATCTTGTCCGCGACGCCGCTTTCGTCGCCGGCCATTCGCTCGGCGAATATTCCGCGCTGGCCGCCGCCGGATCGATCCCGCTCTCGGCCACCGCGCGGCTCCTGCGGCTGCGCGGGGAGGCGATGCAGAAGGCGGTGCCGGCAGGCGCGGGGGCGATGGCCGCCCTGCTCGGACTCGAGCCCGACGTTGCGACCGCGATCGCGATCGAGGCCGGCGAAGCCGACGATTTCTGCGATGTCGCCAACGACAATGGCGGTGGTCAGGTGGTGCTTTCGGGTGCTAGGGGCGCGGTGCTGCGGGCAATCGAGATCGCCAAGACCCGCGGTGTCAAGCGCGCGATCCTTCTGCCGGTCTCCGCACCGTTTCATTGCCGGCTCATGCAACCGGCCGCGGAGGCGATGGCGGCGGCACTCGCGAACACCCCCATCGCGGCTCCATGCGTGCCACTGGTCGCCAACGTGGCCGCTACGCCCATCACCGATCCGGCCGCGATCCGCCATGCGCTGGTGCGCCAGGTGACGGCGACGGTGCGGTGGCGTGAGAGCATGGGCTACATGGCCGCTCGCGGCGTGACGCTGTTCGTGGAATGCGGTGCCGGCAAGGTGCTGTCGGGTCTCGTCAAGCGGATCGCGCCGGATGCGGTCGGCATCGCCATCAACACGCCGCCGGACGTCGACGCCTACGGCGCGCGCGCCGCCGCTTAAGCTGGACCTTCTCGATGTTCGATCTTTCTGGAAAGACCGCGCTCGTCACGGGTGCCACCGGCGGCATCGGCGGCGCCATTGCCGAAGCCCTGCATCGGCAGGGTGCGACGGTGGTCGTCACCGGCAGCCGCGGCGAGGTGCTCGAAGCCTTGGTGGAGCGGCTCGGCGCCGAGCGGACCAGGGCGGTGCCCTGCAACCTCGCCGATCCTGCCGCGCTGGCGGGCCTCGTCTCGGCGGCGGAAGCGGCCGCGGCGCCCATCGACATTCTCGTCAACAATGCCGGCATCACCCGCGACAATCTCTCGATGCGGATGACGGACGAGGAATGGGACGACGTGCTGGCGGTCAATCTGACGGCCGGGTTCAAGCTCGTGCGCGCCTGCCTGAAGGGCATGATGCGCCGCCGTTACGGCCGCATCATCGCGCTGACCTCCGTCGTCGGCAGCACCGGCAATCCGGGGCAGGCCAACTACGTCGCCACCAAGGCCGGCATGGCGGCGTTGACGAAGAGCATCGCCGCCGAGGTCGCCTCGCGCAACGTGACCGCGAACTGCGTCGCGCCGGGCTTCATCGAAACGCCTATGACCGACGGTCTCAACGACAAGCAGAAGGCCGGCATTCTCGAGCGCGTGCCGATGCAGCGTCTCGGGCGACCCGCCGAGATCGCCGCTGCCGTCGCCTACCTGGCGAGCGCGGAGGCCGCCTACGTGACCGGACAGACGTTGCATGTGAACGGCGGTATGGCCATGATCTGATGAGGATGGCGCGGCCTTTCCGTGGTCTCGCCAGCGCTTCGTAACTATGCTAGTGACCGCCGCTCCGAAAAGGTGGCAGAAGGCGGGCGGCCCGCTCGACGCAAGTCGCAGAGCCGGCTTCGTGTCAACCGCGGAGCTTGGAGCATCGAATAGGATTTGGCTGCAACTGCCGACGTCTGTAGCCGATGGTCGGGAGCGGCCATGGCCTGGTGAATACATGGCCTAGCGAACCCATGGCCAAGAGAGAGATGAGGATTTTGGACGATGAGTGACGACGTTGCCGCCCGCGTGAAGAAGATCGTGATCGAGCATCTCGGAGTGGATGCGGACAAGGTCGTCGACAACGCCAACTTCATTGAAGATCTCGGCGCCGATTCGCTCGACACCGTCGAACTCGTGATGGCTTTCGAGGAGGAGTTCGGCGTCGAAATCCCGGACGACGCGGCGGAGACGATCGTCACGGTCGGTGACGCGACGCGCTTCCTAGAGAAGGCGACCGCGGCCTCGTCCTGAGGTCGCCACGAGATGCGCGCTGGCGGCATCGTTCTCCAGGACCGGCTCCTTACATTCATCAAACGAGGATCCGGCGCCAGCCGGCGCTCTGAAGCGTCTGCGGCCTGCGGCGCCTTGGATGGCCCGCTCGGCACCGTCGCTGGTCTCAAGGTTCGCTCATGCGAAGGGTAGTGGTTACAGGTCTCGGCATGGTCACGGCGCTCGCTTGCGGCGTCGAGGAGACATGGGCGCGGTTGCTTGCCGGCGACAGCGGCGCCGGACCGATCGAGGGTTTCCAAACCGACGATCTCGCCTGTCGCATCGCGATGGCCGTGCCGCGCGGCGACGGCTCGAACGGGACCTTCAATCCCGATCATTGGATGGAGCCGAAGGACCAGCGCAAGGTCGACGACTTCATCATCTACGCGCTGGCGGCCGCGACCCAGGCATTGGCCGACGCCGGCTGGAAGCCGGAGACGGCGGACGAGCAGAATACGACCGGCGTTATATTCGGCTCGGGCATCGGCGGTCTCGGCGGCATCCACGATCAGTCGATCGTGCTGCACGAAAAAGGGCCACGGCGTGTTTCGCCCTTCTTCATCACCGGCCGCCTCATCAATCTCGCCAGCGGCTACGTCTCGATCCGGCACAAGCTCAAGGGGCCGAACCACGCCTGCGTGACGGCGTGCTCTTCAGGCACGCACGCGATCGGCGACGCCGCCCGGATGATCGCACTCGAGGACGCCGAGGTGATGGTCGCGGGCGGAGCCGAGTCGGCGATCAACCGGATCGCCATCGCCGGCTTCGCCGCCTGCAAGGCGCTCTCGACCTCGTTCAACGATCGGCCCAAGAAAGCCTCGCGTCCGTTCGACCGCGACCGCGACGGCTTCGTGATGGGCGACGGCGCCGGGGCCGTGGTGCTGGAATCCTACGAGCACGCCAAGGCTCGGGGCGCGCCCATCTACGCCGAGGTCGTCGGCTACGGCATGTCGGGCGACGCCTTCCACATCACCGCGCCCGTCGAGAGCGGCGACGGCGCCTTGCGGGCGATGCAGGCGGCGATCAAGCGGGCCGGAATCACGCCGGGCGCGATCGACTACATCAACGCCCACGGCACCTCGACGCCGCTCGGCGACGAGATCGAGCTTGCCACCGTGCAGCGCCTGATCGGGGAAGGCGTTCAATCGGTGTCGATGTCCTCGACCAAGTCCGCGGTCGGCCATCTGCTCGGCGCCGCGGGAGCCGTCGAGGCGGTGTTCAGCATCCTGGCGATTCGGGACCAGGTCGTGCCGCCAACCATCAATCTCGATCATCCGCCGGAGTTCGCGCGCATCGACCTCGTCCCCCACGAGGCACGCCGGCGCGCGGTCGACTACGTGCTCTCGAACTCGTTCGGCTTCGGCGGCACCAACGCGTCGATCATCTTCAAGCATGTCGACTGACCTGCCGATCGGACGCAGCGACACGCCATTCGGTATGATAATGGGCGCGAAACCCGCTTTTGCCGCATTGGCGGCTTAGCTCCGCCTGGCGAGGCATGTGATGCGCTCCGAAATTTGCGGCGCGAGCCCGAGCGGTGCGCTGAGTTGCGATGCGAGAGAACGCGATGGGTGATGGCGTTGCTGTGCCCTGGACTGGTCCTGAAGCCGCCTCCTGGGACGAGGATCGGTCCGCGATCGGTCGGCATGATGCCGGGCGTCGGATGACGCCGCAGAGTCCGACCGAGGCTCTGCAGCCGGACGCCGCGCCGCCGCCCCCGCCCAAGCCGCCGAGCCGTCGCCGCCCGGCGCTGTCGACGATCAGCGGCTTCCTTTCCTTCCTGGTCATCCTCGCCATCGGCGGACTCGCGGCGGTGACCTGGGGTCAAGCCCACCTCGATCAGCCGGGTCCTTTGCCGGCCGACAAGGTCGTCTTCATCGAGCCCCATACCGATCTCACCGAGATCATCGCGACGCTCGAGAACGACGGCGTCATCGACAACCGCTGGCTGTTCCAGACCGCGCTGGTGCTGCAGGGCAAGAACGGCAAGGTGAAGTCGGGCGAGTACATGTTCCGTCAGCACGCCAGCATACGCGCCGTCATCGACGAGATGGTCGCCGGCAAGCACATCGCCCACTCGATTACAATTCCCGAGGGGCTGACCGGCGCCCAGGTCGTGGAGCGCCTTCGCGCCGACGATCTGCTCGTCGGCGAACTCCGCGAGATCCCCAAGGAAGGCACGCTGCTGCCGGAAACCTACAAGTTCGCGCGCGGCTATTCGCGCAACGATCTTCTCATCAAGATGCAGGACGACGACCGTCGCATTGTCGAGCAGGTCTGGATGCGTCGCTCGCCCGACCTGCCACTGCGCTCGCCCTACGAGCTCGTCACGCTCGCCTCGATCGTCGAGAAGGAAACCGGAAAGGCCGATGAGCGCCCGCGCGTCGCCGGCGTTTTCATCAATCGATTGCAGCGCCACATGCGGCTGCAGTCCGACCCGACCGTCGTCTACGGGCTCGTCGCGGGGCAGGGTACGCTCGGCCATTCGATCACGCGCAGCGAACTCGACAAGCGGACGCCCTACAACACCTACCAAATCGACGGGCTTCCGCCGGGTCCCATCGACAATCCCGGACGCGCCGCGCTTGAGGCAGTCGCCAATCCGTCGCGTACCGGCGACCTCTACTTCGTCGCCGATGGAACCGGCGGCCACGCTTTCTCCGATTCGATCGATCAGCACAATCGCAACGTCCAGCGCTGGCGGCAGATCGAGCGCGACGCGAAGGACAAGGTCGATGTCGACAAGGTTTCGCCGAACGCGGTGGTGCAGCCTCACGGCAATCAGCGCAGCGACGCGTTCGATCCGGCCTACGGAGTGCTGCCGCAGGCGGTCGGCACGACGAATCTCGGCCTTCACGCGTCGCTGACGGAGCCGGAGACGCGCCAGCGCCTCGCCGACGTCATGAAGGCCGAACTGGCGGCCTTGGGTCACAACACCGAGAGCCGCTCGCAGGCCGCATCCGCCGCCACCTTGGGCGAGACGATCGACGCCACCGGTTTCGCGAGCGAGGTCGCGCGGACGAAAGCGGCCGACCTGCTCGACGGACCGCCGACACCCGAGGCGCCGAAGCCAGCCGCGTTTGCTTTCCCGAAGGCCGCTGCCGACGACGCTGCCAAGCGGATCGAAGCGAAGCGGGACGAGGCCAAGCCCGAACCGCCAAGGCAGCAGGCCGCGCTCGGCGCGAAGCCGAGCGACCAACCCGTCGATCTCTTCTCGGACAATGCTGACGAAGCACCCGCCGCGCTCGTGCCGATGAAGACGCCGCCCGCGCATCCCAAGATCTTCGATGTGTCCGAAGGGACACCGCTCGATCCGCTGAAGAATCACAGCTACGATCTCAACACGGCCAAGAGCATACCGAGCGATCTTGACAAGTAGCTGCGGTCCGATCGTCCTGCGCTGCCGGTCGGCCGTGCGATGCTGGGCTTGGCGGGCTTCGTTCGATGCGTCGATGCGGCGGGTGCGGGCGCTGGTCCTCAGCAGCCGAGCTTGAACTGCGCGTCGATATCGAGCACTTCCGCGAGCAGGTCAGAACATCGAGCAGGTCAGAACATCGAGCAGGTCAGAACATCGAGTAGGTCATGACTGTCGAGGAGCATCCCGGCGAAGACGAGGGGCTCGATCATCGCAAGGTCGATCGGCGCGGCTTCATCCTGATCCTGTCATCGCCGTCAGGCGCCGGCAAGACCACCCTGACGCGCATGCTGCTGCGTGCCGATCTCGATCTCACTTTGTCCGTTTCCGTCACCACCAGGGCGCGGCGCTCGAGCGAGGCCAACGGGATCCACTATAACTTCATATCGCGAAAGCACTTCCTCGCGATGCGCGAGGGCGACGAACTGCTGGAGTGGGCGGAGGTGCACGGCAATTTCTACGGTACGCCGCGCGAGCCCGTCGAGCGCGTGCTGGCCGAGGGCCGCGACTTCCTATTCGACATCGATTGGCAGGGAACTCAGCAGGTCAAAGCCAAGGCGGGCATGGACGCCGTCACGGTGTTCATCCTGCCGCCCTCGATGAGCGAGCTTCAGGCGCGTCTCGAGCGCCGCGCCGAAGATCCGCCGGAGACCATCGCGCGCCGCCTTGCCAATGCACGCAACGAGATCCGCCGCTGGACGCTCTACGACTACGTTCTGATCAACGACGACATCCAGCTCACCTTCGATGACCTCCTCGCGATCATCGAGGCCGAGCGGCGCAGGACGACCCGGACGAAAGATTTCATCGCGGGTTTCGTCGAGACCTTGCTTGCCGAGCCCTAACCGGCTTCGAGCGCCAGCGGTCGTCCTTCCGGAAGACGAACGCCGGCGCCGCCGTCATCGGTCGCGAAAGGCATCGCGATCAGAGACGAGAAGCCGCGCTCGACACCCATGTGCGTGTCCAGCCCGAACGTCGTCTGGGCCTCCGCGAGCTCGGCGAACGTGCCGAACAGCCTGTCCCAGACGCTGAAGACGCCGCCGAAATTGCGATCGGTGAACGGCAGCTCGAAATGGTGGTGCACGTGGTGAAGGTTCGGCGTGATGAACATCAGGCCGAGCACGCGCCCCGTCCGGATCGGCAGGCGAAGGGCGCAATGGGAGAGGATCGTGAAGACCGTCTCGGCCGCCTGGCGCAGCAGCAGGACCTCGAAGGAGGCGCCGAGAACAAAAGTCCAGAGCACCAGGAAGCCGCCGCGCACGATGCTCTCGCCGGGATGCTCGCGAACGCTGGTCGAGGAATCGACCACGCGGTCGGTGTGATGCACGAGGTGAAAACGCCATAGCAACGGCACGTGATGCATGATGCGATGGTAAACATAGTCGAGAAGGTCGAGAGCGACGAAGACCACCAAGTCTCTCGCCCAGGAATTGTCCGGAAGCAGGGCTGTCAAGCCCCAGTGCTCGCCGGCGCACCAATGCGACACACCGAGGCAGAGCATGCCGAGGGCCAGTTCGATCGGCAGCGCCGTCAAAACGAACAGCATGTTGAGGCCGGTATGGTCCAGCTTTTGGCGACCGGGATGCACGGCGGCGCCATTCTCGACCAGCCAGAGCGCGGTTACGACCGAAGCGTAGAGCAGGATTTGCGTGAGGTCGGCATGCTGAACGAAGAACGCTACCATGGGACTCGCGCTTGACAGATGGTCGTCGGCCTAGATCGCGTCGGCTTGGTCGAAGCATGCCCGCGAAGCGGGAAACCCCCGCGATCTACACCATAGCATCGAAGCGCCGATTTTTTCACAAAGATTTGACTGCGGCTCAGGAACCTTCGTGCCGGAGTGATCGCGCGTCGAAATGGGAACAGGGATCCGCTCGCGGAACGCCAATGGCGAGCTTCGGCTGTCTACGCCGTTATGCCCGACCGGTAAAGGATTGGGAGGACGTAAGCCTCGTCAGAGAGCCGCGACCGGTGCGCGATGGGCACGGGGCGTTTCGTCCGAGAGGCGCGGCATGGAGGCCGCGCTCGGCGGTTCGTCCTCCCGCTCGGACAGACCGTAGATGGCGGCGATCAGGATTTCGTCCGCGGCGCGGCGCCGCCGCAGCTCAGTCGTTCGCGTTGACGAGGAGGAGACAGGCTGGTTCATCGATCGCTCCAAAGCAATCTGTTTATGCTCCAACGCGGTTAAGGACGGCTTAAAGGCGTGTAGCGGCAAGGCGCCGGATGCGCCGAGGCCTTGCATAGCTTATATCCCGGTCGAATGGCTTCGCTTCCCCCCTCCCCCTACGACGGTACCCTGAGAAGACCCAAGATCGAGGCGCGGCTCTTTCCCGTGCTGCGCAAACTCGCGCCCTATGTCTGGCCGTGGACGCGGCCGGACCTGCGCCGCCGCATCTACGTCGCCTTCGCGCTGATGATCGCCGCCAAGCTCATCACCATCGCGGTTCCGTTCGCCTTCAAATGGGCGACCGATGCCGTCTCGCGCGAGGCGCGCACCCACGCCTTCGCCGGCCATGAGCTGTTCGGCGTTCTGCTCGGCCCGCTCGCGCTCACCGCGCTTTACGGTGGCCTTCGCGTCGCGATGGGCTTCGCCACGCAGGGGCGCGACGCCCTCTTCGCGGCGGTGGCGATGAACGCGGTGCGCCGCCTGGCCCAGGAGGTGTTCGTGCATCTCCACGGGCTTTCGCTGCGTTTCCATCTCGAGCGCAAGACGGGCGGGCTCACCCGCGTGCTCGAGCGCGGCCGCAACGCGATCGAGACGATCGTGCGCACGATCATGCTGACGCTGGTGCCGACGGCGGTCGAGTTCGCGCTGATCCTCGTCGTGCTGTTCGTCCAGTTCGACGCCGCCTACGTCGGGGTCGTGGTGGCCATGATCGCCGCCTATCTCGCCTGGACCTTCACGGCGACGAACTGGCGGATGTCGATCCGCCGCTCGATGAACGAGAGCGACACCGACGCCAACACCAAGGCCATCGACAGCCTGCTCAATTACGAGACGGTGAAGTACTTCGGCGCCGAGGTCCGCGAGGCTCAGCGCTACGACAAGTCGATGGCGCGCTACGAGGCGATGAGCATCAAGACCTACGTCACGCTGACCATGCTGAACGCCGGGCAGACGGTGATCTTCACGGTCGGCATGACGGCGGTGATGATGATGTCGATCGCCGGAATCCGCAGCGGCACGCATTCGATCGGCGACTTCGTGCTCGTCAACGCGATGATGATCCAGCTCTACCAGCCGCTCAACTTCATGGGCATGGTCTACCGCGAGGTGAAGCAGGCGACGATCGATATCGAGATGATGTTCGACGTGCTCGACCGGAATGCCGAGATCGAGGACAAGCCGGGCGCTCCGGACCTCGCGGTGGCCGAGGGCCGGGTCAAGTTCGAGAACGTGCGCTTCGCCTACGACGGGCGCCGCGAGATCCTACACGGCATCTCCTTCGAGGTGCCCCCGGGCAGGACGCTGGCGATCGTCGGTCCCTCCGGTGCCGGCAAATCGACGCTCTCGCGCCTGCTGTTTCGCTTCTACGAGCCCTCGTCGGGCCGCATCGCGATCGATGGGCAAAACATCGCCGACGTGACGCAAACCTCGTTGCGCGCGGCGATCGGGATGGTGCCGCAGGACACCGTGCTGTTCAACGACACGATCGCCTACAACATTCGTTACGGGCGCTGGGACGCCACCGATGCCGAGGTGAGGGAGGCGGCGCGCCTCGCCCAAATCGACCACTTCATCGACATCGCGCCGGGCGGCTACGGCGCGCAGGTGGGAGAGCGCGGCCTCAAGCTCTCCGGCGGCGAGAAGCAGCGCGTGGCCATCGCGCGCACGATCCTGAAAGGGCCGCCGATCCTCATTCTCGACGAGGCGACCTCCGCGCTCGATTCGCTGACCGAGCGCGAGATCCAGGCCTCGCTCGAGCGCGTGGCACGCGGGCGGACCACGCTCGTCATCGCCCACCGCCTGTCGACCATCGTCGATGCCGACGAGATCATGGTGCTCGACGCCGGCACCATCGTCGAGCGCGGCACGCATGCTGGCCTGCTCGACAAGCGCGGCGTCTACGCCGCGATGTGGGACCGCCAGCACAAGCTGGAAGAGGCCGAGGAGACGCTGCGCCGCGCGCTCGCCGCCGAGGACGCGGAGCGCTCCGGCGCGCGGGAGGCGATCGAGGCCTGGGATCGGGTCGCCGGCGAGTAGGCGCAATGGCCGCGGCCCGGGTCGATCGAGCCCGGCAACGATCCCGGGGCCGGAGCCTTGCACTTGGAAACACGAAGGAGGATTTATGGCCGAAGACAAGACCCCGGCTCCCGGCAAAGTCGACATCAAGTACGATAGGCCGCCGAACCCGACGCCCGAGCCGCCGAAGCCGCCCGAGCCCGCGAAGTCCGACGTTCCGCCGCCCGCGAGCGAGCCGTCTCGCCAGCCGAGCTGAAGGCTTGCCTAGGCCGTGAAGTTTTCCCTCAGTCCTTCGGCATTTCGGGCGACTTGATCAACTCGGGATCGAGTGGTCCGGGCTTGGGCGGGGTGCCGAAAAGCTCCGCAAGACTTTCGCCGGTGTCCTTGAGATGCGCGTCGAGGCGTCTGAAGACGTGCTGCAGCACCAGCTGGTTCGGCGGCAGCGCCTTGGTCAGATTGTTTTTCGCCCAGTCCCAGCCGGCGTCCTCGAGTCGTAACCACAGCGTGTTGTGTTCGCGCTTGATGGTGGAGACGAGCCCCTCCTTCTCCAGCGCGTCCCGCTCGGCGGCGTCGACGGTGATCCCGAGGTCGTTCTGCGGCGCGAAACCCGATCGTGCGAGCAGCGCGAAGATGAGCAACGTCTGCGTCGGCGTGAGAATGTCGGCCACGGGGGCTCCTTTGCTGGCGGAGCTTGTTAGCACGGACACGGCCTCGGGGCCCGACTTTTGAAGCCAAGCCGCGTCGGCGGCGCGAAGCAGCGCGTGCCAACCTGCTCGACGATAGAAGAGCGTCCGATCTGGCCGAAAGTGGACTGGCGGCGGTGGTAAGATTGCCCGTGTACTCTAAGTGTCGTCCCGGGCGTTCTGAAACTAGGAGCAAAGGCTCCGACGGGGTCGCCTCGGAGATCCGCGCGATCGGTCCGACGACGAGACATCGGGCGGAACGTTTGATCGTCATCACCGACGTTGCTTGATGCTGTGAAGGTGGACCATGATTTTGATGGGCGGGTGTCGCTGCGGTCTTGTACGCTACCGGGTAACCGGCCCGGCCAAGTTCAGCTTCGCGTGCCATTGCACTGATTGCCAGCAATTGACCTCGAGCGCCTATTCTCTCGGTCTGGTTCTCGCGGAGAGCCATTTCGCTGTCGATCAAGGTGAGCCGCGCGTGTGGACCAAGCAGGCCGAGGGCGGCAAGCCATCGCATATGTACACCTGCCCCACCTGTGCCGGCTGGACCCACACCCGTCCGGAAAGCGTCGACGGCTTGGTCGTCGTCCGGCCGACCACCTTGGATGAGCCGCGATGGTTCAGGCCGATCGCCGAGATCTGGACACGCAGCGCCTTACCCTGGGCCAGGATGCCGGTGCCCTTCAGCATCGACGGCGAGTTCGAGGAGACCAAGCCGCTGATCGAAGCCTTCGCCGCCAGCGGCATGATGCCGGGCTGATCTCCTGAAGCTGCGGCGGCGATCAGGCCGCCGAGGCGCGGGCGCGCTCGACGACCTCCTCCGGCGTCGGCGGGTTCTGTGGATGCCACGACAGGCAGATCGGCGTGCGGATTTTCGCCGGCTTTCCGCTCTTCTCGGTCTTGAAGTAGAATTCGCCGGTCGAGAGCCTGCCGACATCGTCGGCTCGGCCGCCTGTCGCGGCGATCATGTCTCGTACCGTGTTCTGGTCCGTCGGCGAGTTCTGCTTGCCGAGGAACTGCGTGGTGCAGTTCGACACGAGCTTGTTGTCGATGCCTTTCGGCGCCTGCGTGACGAGGATCATGCCGAGCCCGTACTTGCGGGCCTGCGCGACGAGCTGCACGCCGCTCGTCTTCGAGAGCGCGCCGGCGCCCGACGGCACGAAGCTCTGCGTGGTTATTCGAGCGTTAACCAGATTTGGGCATTTTGACTCCGGAACCGGAGCAATACTCTAAATTGGAAAACTTCCTACATCTCTCGGCAGAAGCAGAATGGGGGCTCATCGCCGGCGCGCGAGATGCACTCCCGGTACGCGGACTTACTCACAACTTCTACCGCTATCCGGCCCGCTTCTCAGGTACGTTCGCACGCGCAGCCATTGAGGCGTTCACCCAGCCGGGCGATTTGGTCATGGACCCGCACGTAGGCGGCGGGACGAGTTTGGTGGAGGCGTTGGCTCTTGGGCGAGATGCCGTTGGCGTTGATATCAGCTCGCTGGCTGAATTTATCGCTTCTGTAAAGACCACGGTCTACTCAGAGGACGAACTTACGACTCTTGATGCCTGGGTTTCACGTCTTCAAAGCAGTATAGATATGCGAAACCCTTCCATCCGTTCCGCGGATTATTTCGAGCGCGGCTACTATAAGCACCTAGATCATCCTAGGCGCTGGAGGACTCGCAAGGCCGTCGAGCAGGCACTTGGTTGCGCGATGACGCTTCCTGGACGGTTGGAAGATTTTGGGCGTTGCGTTGTGCTAAGGACGGCTCAGATAGCCCTCGACGGTCGCAAATCTGTGATGCCGATTCCGACGATGAGGAAGCTGATCGGCCAACACGCTATGGAAATGATCGAAGGGGCCCGGCGTTTCCGTGCCGACGTCGCTAGTCATGCCTATTCACCGAAGGTCCAAATCCTCTTTCGGAGCGCGGCAGGTGTCGAAGATGACGAGCGCCTCGCATCACTACGCGCCCCCCGTCTGGTCTTAACCTCGCCGCCGTATCCGGGCGTCCACGTTCTTTACCACCGCTGGCAGGTCGGCGGCGGTCGCGAGACCGCAGCCCCGTTTTGGATCGCGAAGAAGCTAGATGGCTCGGGATCGAGCTACTACACGATGGGCGACCGCAAGGCGTTCGCGCTCCAAGGGTACTTCGAGAAGGTCGGCGCCACGATGTCATCTGTCGTGCGACTCTGCGACCAATCTACAGTCGTCGTTCAGATGCTCGCCTTCGGCGAGCCCGAGTGGCAGTTGCCCCAATATCTTGAGACCATGGAGGCGGCCGGTCTCAGAGAAGTGTTTCTGCCGTCGCTCTCCGGAGAACGGGACGGACGTTTATGGCGGTCTGTGCCGAACAGGAAATGGTATTCAGATCAGCGCGGGGCAACTCCTGGCAGCCAGGAGGTCGTGCTGCTTCATAGGAAGCGGAAAAAAGCGAAAACAAGAACGAATGTGCGGTGCGACCTCAGGACGCCTTCGGAAGCTTTTTCGGAGTGTCAGGCATAGCGGGACGATAACTCGGCCAATACCGGCAGCCGCATCTTGAATGCGTTCCCGGCAGGAGACTTCGTCATTCTCCCACTCCTGGGTCTTCTTCGCGGCCTCGATCAGGCCCATCGTGATCAGGGCCAAGCCGAATTTGAAGACAAAATGAACCGCCGCCTGCTCCTCCTTCGTATGCAGGCGCTTGGCGTCAGATAGGAGGCGAGAGCCAGTGTTGATGGCGAGCTGCAGTCGCTTCGACTTCGGTTCACGGTTGACATAGATCGGAAAATCATCCGGCCCCTTGACCACTTCGATAATGTCGGGGCGGCTCGGTGCGTTGTCGACCTTGGGGTTCTTATTCTCTGACCGTTTCGGCTCGACCTTCTTGCGCGGCGCGACGACTGTGGCCGAGATTGCCAGCTTGAACGGGCCGTGACCGGCACCGTCCGTTATTTCGGCGTACGTATCAAACGTCGCGCCTTCCACGAGGCTCTTATCGGCATGGAAGGTGAAAGTCAGACGACCGTTGAATAGGTGGAACGTCGGCTGGATCGTTCCTTGAAAGCCGCACTTGCCCGCATGTTTGGTGCGGGTGAAGTAGTTGTTCTTGACATCAGTCAGAAACGACACGCGAGTGTCGTCGCCGCGAGGCAATTGGACCTCGTACATCGTCGCTCCGTTCGCGCGTTTAAAGTAACTAGGAAATTCAGTCCCCTTAAAGGGCTGCGGTTTGTCAGTGATCTTCGAGCCGGAGGCACCGTGAACGGTCTTGGCTGCGACCTTGCCGGGCTTCATGCTTCCGAAGAGATCAGCGAGAACTGGATCGTCGGCGAGCAGGTCTTCCAGAGCACTTATTCCATCTTCATCCGAAATCGCGTTAGCGATCTTCTCTTCGTAGCGTTTGAGGTTGAGCGCCTCCAGGCCCTCATGGCTCTTGAGCTCCCGCTGTAGGCTCTTGAGGAGCGAGGTAAGCAGCGGATCATCGCGAAACAGCTCGCGATTGCTCATGAAGAGCGCGTTCCGCGAGTCTTGGGCGAGGTTGGTGCAGTCCAGCGTGACCAGCATGCTACCGGCAATGTGCTCCTTGTCGACGGCCTTAGTCCGGAAGAAACTGGCGTCTCGTTTTGCGTGTGACTGACCGTTAATGAGGGCGCGTACGCCGGTTTGAGGGTGGTCTTCAGGAGTGTGCGCGAGCGCCTTGAAGACCCGGATTTCGGCAGGGATGACTTCGTCTGAGTTCAGCTTGATCTGGATACTGGCGCCGTCCTCGAAACCGTCCTCCATCTTGTCCTTGCCCCATTTTGACAGGCTGTTCCAGACAGTCACTTGCATCACGTTGGCTAGGTATTCCGGTCGGCATTCGATGATCCGAAGCGGCATTGTCGGGCGAAGAAGGTATCCCTCTAGCTTTTTGTAGAGCTCTCCGCAAATATTGGATAGAGGAGCCTTGTAGTCGTACATTTTGATGAGCGTGCCACCCGAGACTAGACGCTCCCGCGGGGGACACAGCTCGCCGGACTTCGCACCAGCTTTAGGGGTCAGGCCGAGCTTCTCAAAGCCGGCCGTCATGATCTTGCCATCCGCCCCGGCGAGATAGCGCCACTCCGGGCTCTGCTTGGAAGGGAAAAAGCAGAAGATCGTGAAGGCCCATTCGTGCTCGCCCGAGACCACGTCTTGGGGCGGCCGTGAGACGATGAGCTGAAGTTTTCTTTCGTCGCCGCAGAACGGTAGGACGCCCGTGCCGCCCATATTGAAGCGGCCCTGCACGAATGGAATGGCGCCTTTGTAGGAGCCCTCATCATTGCTGTAGACGAGGGAGCAGAACGTCGTCGGAAAATCCTCTGCCAGTTGGCCTTCGCCCGCATCATAGATAGAAAGACAAGGCCTTAATTTCGCCCCGGTCGCGTAAAGCAGTAGGTTGTCTTCTGCTACTGCACGGATCTCCTGCGACTTTTCGCTCAGGTCGCCAAAATATCTTTGCACAGCCGCCCGCATGGTCTCGGGGGCCCGATCTCCCCGAGGGTCTATTCCCTCGGCCTTGCAATGACGCATGAGAACCGCGTCCAAGCCGTTAGTGAACTTCTCAACGAGGGCTGCTGCGGCGCTGCTCTGCTGAGCGTGAACCACCGATTGGTTGTTGCGCATGCCGCCTAAAGGCTTCCAACGATTAATATCGTCGAGCACGCCGACAGCATTCAGACGTTCTAGCGCTGCGGCCTCCGTTTCAGCCTCGAGGAGAGCTAGCAGCAATTCCTTGGCTTGCATCTTCACTCTCCTATTGCGACCACCCGCATCACTCAGAGTTCGAAATCCACGACTTCCTTGCCGCCGGCGGAACCCATTCGCGCCTTTAAGGCATCAACCTCGCGATTGAGCGCCGATGCAATCTTCTTGATGTCGCTATCGGTGTAATCGTAAGCGTTCTTGTTCCCCAATTTCGCGATCGTACGTATCGCTTTGATCGCGTTTCTCGTGCGATTCCCAGCCAACTCAACGAACTTCTGCCGTTTATTCTGGCTGTCGAGACCGGATTTTGCCAACTCAAATGCTCCTAAGACAGCTTTTCATTGCTAAATTTCGTCTAATTTAGGTGAATGACGGAGTCAATGGAGCCGGAAAAACTTGGTAAATGAGCAAGGCGGTCCACGTAGCTGCGCGGAAGATTCTTCGCGTTGAACAGCAATTTCTTCCACCTTAAGCTGAGGTGAAAGCGAGCGGTTTTCTTCCGTTAACGTTAACCCCCTCCCGTCCGGCGCAGCCGCACGACGCGCCGGATCTTCTCGACCGCGCGGGCGAGGTCTGTCTCGACCTCGGCGTTGGTGAGGCGCAGCACGTGGTAGCCTGCCACGAGAAGCTCGTAATCGCGATGACGGTCGCGGCCGTAGTTCGGCTCGCGGCAGTGCTCGGGGCCGTCGAGCTCGACCGCGATGCGTCCCTCGCGCCACAGCAGATCGACGCGCGGCGGCGTGCCGGGGCCGGCGATCGCCGCGAGCGCGTTGCGCTCGAACAGCGGGCCGAGCTCGGCATCGAGCCGCAGTGCCGCCCCGATGCGCTTCTCGATCAAGCTGGCGTGGTGCGCCTTGCCTTGCGGCAGGATCAGGCGGTTCACGACCGGCGCGGTCGGGCTCACGACGCGGAGCGCCCCGTAGAGGATGCGCTGGAAGGGTGGCTCGAACGGCATCTGCGCGCGCGAGGCCACGACCACGGCGGCCCCCTGTCTCGCGCACCAGGCGAGCGCGTCGATCATCGCCGACGCCCGCTGGATCGCGGTGGGATCGAGCCCGGCGAGTAGTACCAGGCCGCCCGGCTCGATCGCCAGCAGGAGTTGCGCGAACTCGACCTGTCGCGGGGTTCGGCGGAAGCGCGGTCGCCGTCCGGCCGCGGCCATGCGGCTCGCCGCCCGCCGCCACGGCTGCAGCACGTTCGGCAGCGTCGCCGGCTCGAGGGTCGCGCCCGGATACCAATCCGGCCACCGTGCAAGGGTAAGATCGGCCAAGTCGTCGACCACCTGCTCGATGATGCCGACGACGGTTTCCGCGGCGGCGACATCGAGGATCAGGATCGGTCGCGTCGCCGTCGTCTCGAGCGCGGCGCGCAGGCTCGCCGCATCGGTGCCGATCAGGGTCAGGACCTGGCCGCGAGTGAGCTCGGCGAAGCGCGATGGCACTTCGGACAGCGCGACCTGTGGGAACTGCATTTCGATCGAAGGCGGCTGCGATGCCATGAGCAACGTCTAAGGATTGCAAAATTTCGCTTAGCACAGCCTTGGCGCGTGCTCTAGCGGAAAGCGAGAACATCAGGCAATCGCCCGCGCTCAAATCGTGTGCAGCTTGACCGGCGCCGCGCCGCGATGCGCGCGAGGTTGGTCGCCGCGCGGCGAACGTGCTAGGCCGCTCGCTCCCCTTCGCCCGCAGCAAAGTCTTCCATGTCCGATTTCATCCGCGAGGTCAGCGAGGATTATCGCCGCGAGCGGATCATCCGCTTCCTGACGAAGAACGCGACGGCCCTCGCCGTCGTCGCCGTGCTGATCGTCGTGGCCACGGTCGGTTGGCGCCTCTACCTCGACCGCCGCGAGGCGGGCGCGCAGACGACCAACGCCCGCTACGAGGCCGCGCTCGATCTCCAGCGCGCCGGCGACGGCGCCAAGGCGCAGGCGGCCTTCGAGCAGATCGCCAAGGACGGACCGGCCGGCTACGCGACCCTGGCGCGGATGGCGGCGGCGCAGACGCTCGCGGCGCGCGACCCGGACGCGGCGGCGAACGCCTTCGACGCGATCGCCAACGAGGGGGCGATCTCCCCGGCGCTGCGGGACGCGGCGCGCTATCGCGGAGCGGTGCTGCGCCTCGATAGCGAGGATGCGAAGGCCTTCGAGCAGCGCTACGGCCGCTTCTCGGCGGCGGGCTTCGCCTTCGCCGGCGGCATGCGCGAGTTGCTCGCGCTCGCCGCCATCAAGCGCAACGACTTCGAGGCGGCCGGCAAGTTCCTCGACGAGATCATCGTCGATCCGCTCTCCCCGCCCGCTTTGCGCGACCGCGCCCAGGTGTTCCGCGCGCTCGTCACGGCCGGCCCGGCGACGCCCATCGCGGCGACGCCGCCGGCCCCGACGCTGACGCCGGTCGAGCCGGCGCCCGCGACCGGCACGCCGAGCATCGATCAGCCCGCGGTGGTGCAGGCCCCGGCCGGGGCCGCGCCGGCCGCGAACCCGCAGGCACCCGCCGGCCCGGCGCCGGCCGCACCGCCGGCCGCGACGGCCCCGCAAGGGGCGGCGGCCGCGCCGCCGACTGCCCCGACGCCGCCGCCGCCCGGCGCGCCCGCGGCGCACTAGGCGCGCGATGTTCACCATCGCCATCATCGGGCGGCCGAACGTCGGCAAGTCGACGCTGTTCAACCGGCTGGTCGGCAAGAAGCTGGCGCTCGTCGACGACCGCCCCGGCGTGACGCGCGACCGCCGCGAGGGCGAGGCGAGGCTCGGCGATCTGCGCTTCACGATCATCGACACCGCCGGTCTCGAGGAGGGCGGCGCCGCCTCGCTGTCGGGCCGCACGCGCGCCCAGACCGAGGCGGCGATCGGCCAGGCCGACGGGCTGTTCTTCGTCATCGACGCCCGCATCGGCCTGACGCCCGACGATCGCGTCTTCGCGGCGCTGGTGCGGCGGGCCGGCAAGCCGCTGATCCTCATCGCCAACAAGGCGGAAGGGCGCGCCGGCGGCGACGGCGCGCTGGAAGCCTTCGAGCTCGGCCTCGGCGATCCGATCCCGCTCTCGGCCGAGCACGGCGACGGGTTCTCCGAGCTTTACGCCGCGCTGCTGGAGGCGCTGCCGGATGAGACCGCGGCGCCGGAGGAGCAGGCGCCGGAGGAGCTGAAAATCTTCGACGAGGAGGAGGACGGCACCGAGCTCGACCTCGCGCGGCCGTTGAAGATCGCCGTGATCGGCCGCCCCAACGCCGGCAAGTCGACGCTGCTCAATCGCATCCTCGGCGAGGACCGGCTGCTGGTCGGACCCGAGGCCGGACTCACGCGCGATGCCATCAGCGTCGATCTCAGCTGGCGCGGGCGGCAGCTCAAGATGTTCGATACGGCCGGGCTGCGCCGCCGCGCCAAGGTCGAGGACAAGCTGGAAAAGCTCGCCGGCGCCGACGGCTTGCGCGCAGCGAAATTCGCCGAGGTGGTGATCCTGCTGGTCGACGCCACCGCGCCGCTCGAGAAGCAGGACCTGACGCTGGCCGACCTCGTCTCGCGCGAGGGCAGGGCGCTCGTCATCGCCATCAACAAGTGGGACCTCGTCGAGGACAAGACGGCGCGCCTCGCGATGCTGCGCGCGGAGGCGCTGCGGCTGCTGCCGCAGGTCAAGGGCGCGCCTGTCGTGCCATTGTCGGGCGAGACCGGGTTCGGCGTCGAGCGACTGCTGGAAGCGGTGATGGCCGTCGAGGTCGTCTGGAACAAGCGCATCGCCACCGGCCGGCTCAACCGTTGGCTCGCGGCGACGCTGGAGCATCATCCGCCCCCGGCGGTCGCGGGCCGGCGCATCAAAATCCGCTACATGACGCAGCTGCGGGCGCGACCGCCGTACTTCATCATCTTCGGCAACCAGCTCGACGCGATGCCGACGAGCTACGAGCGCTTTCTCCTGAACGGCATCCGCGAGACCTTCGACCTGCCCGGCGTGCCGCTGCGGCTGTCGCGCAAGACCAGCGACAACCCGTACAAGGATCGCAAGACGCGGCAGCGGTAGGCAGCGGCATTACCTTGTCACACCAGCGGTCGCCTCGCGGAATGGCGGAATCGGCGAACGATTATCTCTTCATTACCGATACGATAGTCGATCACGTGGGGATAGGTGCTCGGCGCGATACGCCGAATGCCGGGCTTGCTGGTGGCGCGACCGGCATGCGGATGCGCCTGCAAAAGCGCGATGACCGTGAAAATACGCCCTTGCAGACCCCACGCGGCGTACGGCGATTGCCGTGCCAGATAATCGAGTGCGCTTTCGATCTGCCGTGACGCGGTGAGGGTAAAGCGAACCTTCAACGACCGTGCTTGGCCCAGATGGCGCGCATCTGCTCGTCCGTCGCGAACGCACCTCGCGCTTCCTCGACATCGGAGTCAGCAAGGTCGGCTTCCTCGTCGGGCGTAAGCTGGATAACGGGCTGCCCCTCACCAGCATAGGCAAGCACGATACGTGCGATCTCGTCTTGCATGTCCGGGGCAAGGACCCGTGCGGCGGCAACCGCTTTTTCGAGAAGCTCTGTCATCTGGCTAAGCCGCGGTTGGAATTTAATGGCCGGTGAAAGTGCAAGCCGTCCGGAATCTTTGCAACATTCCTGTTCAGGGTCTGGATAATCGATGTCCGCATTCCAAAGCGCTTGCTGCCGTTACCCTGCCGACGAGCATCGCGGCGCGTCGGTCGGCGGAGGTCGGCGGACTGGCACCTCGCGCGGTGCTGCGCTAACGGCAGCCATGGAAGGTCGCGGCAATCGTCATGGCGGATAGGATCATCGAGCAGGTCGAGACCTGTTTCGCCGAGGTCCACGAGGTGCATCGGCTGGGTGCCGGGACGAAGGAGCGAATGCTACGCAATCAATGGCGCGATTCGGGCTAGCGCCGCCTTACCTAGCGAGGCTCCACGCATCCTGCTTGCCCGAAGCGACTTTCGTTCGGCGTCTGTGAGCGCATTCGCAGGCTCGCGCGTCGAGGGATCGCCGGAGTGCGCTGTCGGATCAAGGCGCCAACCCATCTGATCGGCCAAGCATTCAGCAAATGCGCGTGCCATTGGCGGCGGAACGGCATTCCCCACCTGCCGATATTGCTGCAAGCGAGGAATGCGATCCGGCCAACGGAAATCGTCCGAAAAGCCCTGCAAGCGTGCGCTTTCGCGGACGGTGATAACGCGGTGGTATTTGTAATGAACAGGCCGCAGCGGACTAAAATTGCCCGACCCCGCACGCAGCGTATACGATGGGCGGTCCGGGTGCAGGCGATCATGGAACGAGCCGCGCTCGCGTTTCCCAGGTTCCAATGTGCCTAGGCGGGCAACCATGTCGGCCGAGTGCACCGTTGGTTCATGGTTGTATATGCCGGTTTCGCCGAACTCGCCAGCATCAGGCAAATCGTCGATCGCGCTCGACGCTGATACAAGTGGGCGTTCCGCTGTACCGTGTGTCGGCAGCGGGAAGCGCATGCGTCTCTTACCCCGGAGCCCAAGGACCACCAATCGCTTGCGGTTTTGAGGCACCCCGAAATCGGCCGCCGATACGATGCTATGCTCCACAGTATAGTCGATCGCGCGCAATTCGGACTCCGTTTCGGCAAGGAACTCGCCGTCCGAAATGGCAACGAGATTGGGCACGTTCTCCAACATGAATGCTAACGGTTTCAATTCCGCCACGAGACGAATAAAGTGTCCAATAAGATCCGCTCGGATGTCGCGCTTGCCCTTCCGCTTGCCCGCAATCGAAAATGGCTGGCAAGGCGGTCCGCCAATTACAAAATCCGCCCGCTCGATCTTCGCCAGGTTTAGCAGTTGGGCTCCGGTTACGGCGGTGAGGTCGACGACAAAGCATTGGCTTCCGCGGTATTGATGATTGTAATTGTACGCGTCCGCTGCGCGAGCATCGAGTTCGAAGCCCGCTTTGACATCAAGCCCCGCGTCGAGAAAGCCCGTCGATAGCCCGCCAGACCCCGCGAACAATTCTATGCCTGTAGGCAGGTTCGTCTTCATTGCTTCGGCACATTGGTTGCGCGGATCATGGCGATTTGAGCCTCCGACGTGTTGATGGCGTAGCTGGCGGAACGGACGATTCGAAGGTCCCCAGGTCGTGACGCGACGTTGAATTCAATGAGATGGACGGCCGATTGGTAATCGACCTTCAATGCTAGCGGCCGGACCTTAAATCCGGGAAAGTAATGCTCAGCATACTGGACCATATTGAATATCTGGACGCGATTAAGTTCATCCGAGACAGCCTTGGCTTCGATCGGGAAAATGACCGGCACGTCATCGTCACCAGACGCTATGCCCACATCGATTGCGTCGAGTTCGGCCTGGCCGATCGCGGGCACGCTTTTCCGAACGTGCGAGCGCAGGCGATAAACCTTCATGCCCGTGAAGTGGTCGAGAAGCTGGCAGTAGCCGACGACTGACAGCAACGCCTGCTCATCCATTTCCGCCATCGTCTCCGGCAGCAGGCGGCGTACCGGCATAGGCGTTTGGTCGATAGCCGGCGTAAGTTCTTTCACCGGCACTTCGATGATGCCGCTAGTGGATAACGTCATTCGATAGAGTCCGTCGTGGGATTCCCGTTGGGCCGCGGTCGTGCGAATCTTCGGGATGCGCACAGGGATCAGGATCGAAGTCACCATTGCCGACGAAGCCCGCATGAAGGCGATCGTCGCCGATCGCGGCAGCCCGCAGAACCATGTCTGGCGCTGCCGCATCGTGCTGCTGACCGCCGCCGGGCTCGGCACCAACGCGATCATGCGCGAGGCGAACGTCGCCAAGACCGCGGTGTGGCGCTGGCAGGAGCGTTTCATGCGGGAGGGCGTCGCCGGCCTCTTGCGCGACAAGACGCGGCCGCCCGGCAAGCCGCCGCTGCCGAGGGAGGTCGTCGACAAGGTCGTCGCCCTGACGCAGTCCGAGCCGCCCGGCGAGACGACGCATTGGACCGCGCCCGCCATGGCCGAAGCCATGGGCATCAGCGTTTCCTCGGTTCAGCGTATCTGGAAGGCGCATGGGCTGGCGCCGCATCGCGTCCGCCGCTTCAAGCTGTCCAACGATCCCCTGTTCGCCGCCAAGCTGCGCGACGTCGTCGGCCTTTACGTCGATCCTCCGGCGCACGCCATCGTGTTGTCGCTCGACGAGAAGAGCCAGATCCAGGCGCTCGACCGCACCCAACCCGGCCTGCCGATGAAGAAGGGCCGGCTCGGCACCATGACCCATGACTACAAGCGCCACGGTACGACGACGCTGTTCGCCGCCCTCGACGTGCTCGAGGGAAAGGTCATCGGGCGCTGCATGCAGCGTCACCGGCATCAGGAGTTCGTCCGCTTCCTCAACGCCATCGAGGCCGAGGTGCCGGCCGGAAAGACGGTCGAGGTCATCCTCGACAACTATGCCGTCCACAAGCACCCGAAGGTTCTCGCCTGGCTCGGCCGCCACCCGCGCTTCACCTTCCACTTCACGCCGAAATCGGCTTCCTGGCTGAACGCCGTCGAGGGCTTCTTCGCCAAGCTCACGCGGCGACGGCTCAAGCGCGGCGTCTTCCGTTCGATCGTCGATCTTCAAGCCGCCATCAACCGCTTCCTCGCCGAGACCAACGAGGCCCCGAAACCCTTCCATTGGAAAGCCGATCCGGACAAAATCATCGCCGCCGTCAAACGCGGGCACCAAGTGTTGGAATCTATCCACTAGACGCCTTCTCGAACTGGTAGCGCCCGCGTCCCACGGCTCGCAGGACGTGAAAGCCCTTGTCCAAGATTTCATCGGGCAACTTTGTCCGTGATCGCATACGATAAACAACGTCAGCGGGGTTGCGCGACGATATGCGATCCGGGCTATCGGATGCCGCGCGCACCGCTTCGACCGCAGTCCGCACGTCGTCAAGCGAAAAAACGACTGTCGCGGCGCCCGGCCGCCAGCGATCCCGAAACAATTTCAAGATGACTGGCACGTACACAACGGAGTTTTGTCCGTGACTTTGGAGGCTCTTCCCTTTTGGCTTCGCAACGGACGAAATGTCGTCGTCCTTTGTCGCACGGCGACGTTTCGGCGCCGTCTCGTCTGGGTCCGTGTCGTCGCTCATACGCCTCCTATAGCCCATTCAAAGCTGTGGAACAAACAGGAAACACTATGCGGCGCGTTTTTCCACTGTAATCGCTAGAGCCGGATCGCCTCGACGGGCGACTGTAAAACATTGATGGCCAATCACAAAAGCGAAGCTATCGATCGATTTTGAAGTGCCGATAGAGTATTTCTTTGAGAGTTTCCGGATTTCGGGTCTCGCATTCCCAAATCGTCAACACCTGCCAGCCTAGCTGCAGGAGTTCTTCCTTTGCTGCTGCATCGTGCGCGATATTGGAGGTGAATTTTTCCTGCCAATACTCGGTCCGGCTCCTCGGCATCGAGGCTTTCGAACATCCTGGGTGGCGGTGCCAGAAGCAACCGTGAACGAAAATGACTGTTTCCTGCTTGGGAAACACGAGGTCGGGCCGACCAGGCAGGTTTTTGCGGTGGAGCCGGAACCGAAGACCGAGGGCGTGAGCGAAGCGGCGGACACGCATCTCGGGTAAGGTGTTCTTGCTCTTGACTTGCGACATGAGCCAAGAGCGACGCTCGGGGCTAAGGCGATCGATCATTGTCGCTAACCTACTTGCACCTCAGTCCTCCGCTTCCCCTTAATACACCGGCTTGCGAAAGGGGCTTGGCCGCGCCGCCGCCGAAGTTGCGCGGTCATCGCCGGGTCGCTTGGCCTGCGCGGCGGCGGCGCGATGGCGGCGGCGGACCTCGCGCTCACCGCCGGCTGGGGCTCGACGCAGGGGGCAAGCTCCGGCGCCACCATCGTCATGCCCGGCCGCGGCCTCGCCGTTCCACGCGACTACACCGCGCAAGAGCGCGCCGCGCTGGAGGCCGAGGGCCAGACCCTCGGGCTCGCGCCGGACCAGGTGTTTGCGCTGCTCGGCGCCCGCACCCTCGACGTCCACCTTTCCGCCGACGCCTGGTGGAGCAACGTGCCCGAACACGTCTGGCGCTACACGCTCGGCGGCTACCAGGTCGTCAAGAAGTGGCTCAGCTACCGCGAGCGCGCCGTGCTCGGCCGCGCGCTCAAGCCCGACGAGGGCGCCTACGTCTCCGAAATGGTCCGCCGCATCGCGGCGATCCTGCTGCTCGGCACGGAGCTCGACGCCAACTACGCCGCCGCCAAGACCGACGCCGTGCCGTGGACGGGCGGCCGGCCGGCGTGAGGATGACACGCGTCGCCGCCCGGTGTCGGCAACCATCGCCGGCTGAAGGCGGACCGGGAGATGCGCGGAACCGCCAGTGACGGAAGTGGCGATTTCTGTCATCATTTGCTCGCCTTGAAGGAGGACGATCGATGGTGTCCATCAATGTGTCGGTTCCCGATCCCATGCTCGATTGGGTGTCGCGGCGCATCGAAAGCGGCCAGTACGCGAGCATGAGCGACTATGTGCGCGACCTTATCCGCCGTGACCAGGCGCAAGCCGCCGATCGTCAGACCGTGATCGCCGCCCTTATCGAAGGCGAACGAAGCGGCGCCAGCAAGCGCCGTATCCTCGAGATCCTCGCGGCGATGAAGCAAGACGGCGCCGGAACGGCGGATGAGTGATTATGTCCTTTCCGCCGCGGCGGATTTGAACATCCAGCACATCGCCGAAACGTCTGCGGAACAGTGGGGATTGGCCCGGGCGCAAAAATATCTACTCGATCTTCATAAAAGCTTGCAGATGTTAAACGCGTTGCCTCGTCTTGGAAGGAATATCGGGCATTTGCGACCTGGCTACTTCAGGTTTGAACACGAACGTCATTCCGCCGGGCCGGTGTGTCATGGCCGGCGCGAAGACGGCAATGTCGCGGCGTGGATGACCGGGACGATCCCCCGATCAAGTCGGGGGACGGCCGGGACGCGGAAAGGGCAGGGACAGCGCCAATCAACCATGCGTTTGGAGGAAACGGTTTCCCCGCCCTGCCGTGAACGGGAGAAGGAAAAGCCGCATGGTCGTACGACCATGACACGGCGGCGCGGTGCGTAGGGTTCGGGCGACGGGGGGCGTTTCTGAAATCCTAGCAACCGGGAGATTCCCATGCGATTTGGTGTGTTGGCGGCCGCGGCCCTCGCGGCGACGATGATCGTTCCCGGCGCCGAGGCGATGCCGCTGGTGACCCCGGCGGCGCTGACCGGCCCGGCTCCGGCGGTCGAGCCGGCCGTGCAGAGCGGACCGGCGCCGGCGGTGACGCTGGTGCGCGACGGCTGCGGCATCGGCTTCCATCGCGGTCTTTACGGCGTCTGCCGGCCGAACCTGTTCGGGTACGGTTTCTATCGTCCCTACGGGTTCTACCGCCCGTTCGGCTTCGGCTATCGCCGCTTCGGCTACGGCTTCGGCTATCGCCGGTTCGGCTTCGGCGGCCGGTTCGGGTTCCACCGGTTCGGCGGCTACGGGCGCTTCGGCGGCGGGCGCTTCGGCGGCCGTTTCGGCGGCGGCCGCTTCTTCGCCCGGCGCTGAGGAGCTGTCTGCGGTTAGATGCTCCAGTAGCCTCATGGTGAGGAGGCCGAAGGCCGTCTCGAACCACGAGGCGGTCCAAGCGATCTCGACTACTGGAGCCCTCGTGGTTCGAGACGGTCCTCCGGACCTCCTCACCATGAGGCGATTGATGCACTTATTTCTCGACAAGCGCTAATCGAGGCGAGGCTGCGGCGCGAGCGCCTCGGCCTTCGATGCGGCGCCTTTGGGCGCAAACGCGGGAGGTGCGCGACGCCGGGCTTGGTCGAACTCCGGTGCGTGGAAGGCCCTATGACGCGACCGGTTGGCGCCAAGCGGGATCGCGCTTACAAAGGAGTGCGAAGCGCGGAGGAACAGGCGATGACCAAGGGATCGATCGAGGCCGAGAACGGCAACGCCATGCGGGCGCGCGTCGGCGAGGCGGAGTGGACGGCGCGCGTCGAGCTCGCCGCGCTCTACCGGCTCGCCGCGCTGTACGGCTGGGACGATGCCATCTTCACCCACATCTCGATGCGGGTGCCGGGGCCGGAGCACCACTTCCTCATCAACCCCTACGGCGTCTTCTTCGAGGAGATGACGGCGTCCGCGCTGGTCAAGGTCGACCTCGATGCCAGGATCATCGAGGAGACGCCGTATCAGATCAACCCGGCCGGCTTCACCATCCACTCGGCCGTGCACATGGCGCGCGAGGACGCCCATTGCGTGATGCACCTCCACACCGAGACCGGCGTGGGCGTCTCGGCGCAGAAGCACGGCCTGCTGCCGCTCAGCCAGACCGCGATGGTCGTCATCCCGGCGCTGGCCTACCACGACTACGAGGGCATCGCGCTCAACCTCGACGAGCGCGAGCGCCTGGTCCGCGACCTCGGCGGCAAGACGCTGATGATGCTGCGCAACCACGGCACGCTGGCGTGCGGCCCGAGCGCGGCGGCGACCTGGATGAACATGTTCTTCCTCGAGCGGGCCTGCGCCATGCAGGTCGCCGCGCTCTCCGGCGGCCGCGGCGAGGTGCTGATGGCGCCCGACGACAGCGCCGACGAGGTCATGAAGCAGACCAAGGGCACCGGCGCGCTCGGCATCGGCACGCTGGCCTGGCCGGGGTTCCTGCGCCAGCTCGACCGCAAGCTGCCGGGCTACGCGAGCTAGGCAGCCCTTATGGACGCCGCGACAACCGCCGAGACGCTGCTCGCCCAGGAGTTCGGCACGCTCAGCGACCTCCTCGCCGCCCATGCCCGCGAGCGGCCGGAGCATTTGGCGCTGATCCAGGGCGAGGACCGGCTCGACTACCGCTCGCTCGACGCGCTGATGACCCGGATCGCCGCGGCCCTCCGGCGCGACGGCATCGCTAAGGGCGGCGTCGCGGCGGTCTGCGCCTATCCGTCGGTGGCCTATGCCGCGGCCTTCCTCGGCACGCTGCGGGCCGGCGCCGCCATCGCGCCGCTGGCGCCGTCCTCGACGCCGGAGAGCCTCGCGACCATGCTGGCCGATTGCGGGGCCGGCGTCGTCTTCCTCGACAAGGCCAACGCCGAGGCGCTGGCGCCGGTGGCGCCGGGCATCGCCGCCAGGCGCGTGGCGCTCGACGGGTCGGATGCCGGGATGCCGTTCGAGGCGTGGCTCGGCGACGCCGGCGCGGCGGTGACGCAAGTGACGCAAGTGACGCCGGCGGCGATCGCGCCCGACGATCCCTTCAACATCATCTACTCCTCCGGCACGACCGGCGTGCCTAAGGGCATCGTGCAGCCGCACAGCATGCGCTGGAACCAGTTCCAGCGCCTCGTCTACGGCGCCGAAGCCGTGGCGATGATCTCGACGCCGCTTTATTCCAACACGACGCTGGTCAGCTTTCTACCGACGCTGGCGACGGGGGGCACCGTGGTGCTGATGGCGAAATTCGACGCCGGGGAGTTCCTGCGGCTCGCCGCAACCCACCGCGCCACCCACGCGATGCTGGTGCCGGTGCAATACCGCCGCATCATGGAGCGGCGCGATTTCAGCGATTACGATCTGTCGAGTTTCGTGCTGAAATTCTCGACGAGCGCGCCGTTCGCGCCCGATCTGATGGCCGACGTACTGAAGCGCTGGCCGGGCGGCCTCGTCGAGTTCTACGGCATGACGGAGGGCGGCGGCTCGTGCATGCTCGTCGCCCACGAGCACCCCGACAAGCTGCACACGGTCGGCCGTGCGATGGAAGGGCACGACGTCCGCCTCGTCGACGAGGAGGGCGGGGAGGTGCCGAAAGGCCATGCCGGCGAGGTGGTCGGCCGCTCGCCCGGCATGATGGTCGGCTACATGAACCAGCCGGCCAAGACCCGCGAGGCGGAATGGTTCAGCCCCGACGGGCTGCGCTTCATCCGAACCGGAGACGTCGGCCGCTTCGACGACGACGGCTTCCTGGTGCTGCTCGACCGCAAGAAGGACATGATCATCTCGGGCGGCTTCAACATCTACCCGAGCGACCTCGAAGCCGAGCTTGCGCACCATCCCGAAATCGAGGAGAGCGCCGTCGTTGGCGTGCCGAGCGATGCCTGGGGCGAGACCCCGGTCGCCTTCGTGCGGCTGCACGACGGTGCGACGGCCGATGCCGAGGCGCTCAAGGTCTTCGCGAACGCGAGGGTGGGCAAGACCCAGCGGCTCTCCGACGTGCGGATCGTGAGCGAGATCCCGCGCAGCGCCATCGGCAAAATCCTGAAGCGGGAGCTGCGGGAAGCCTATCTGGCCGCGAAGGCCTAAGGCGGACCGAGGCTCACCCTAGCGCCTTGCTCATCCGCGTGGTGGTGAGCCACTGGTCGCCGAAGGCGACCGCGTGGCGGTGCGTGGCCTCGAAGCCCCTCGCCTCGAAGAAGGCGCGCGACGGATCATAGGCGTCGACGACGAACTGGGTGGCGCCGCGGTTCACCGCCAGGGTCGCGACCGACTCGAGCAGCATCGAGGCGACGCCCTGGCGCGCCGCCGGCGGGTAGACGTAGAGCATCGTGATGTCTTCGTGCCGGCGCGTCGAGATGAAGCCGACGGCGCGGCCGCCCTGCGTCGCCACCACGGTCAGCGCGTTGACGAGCGAGCCGCCGAAACCGGCCAGATTGTTGGCGGCCGCCGCCCAGGCGGCGCGTTGCGCCGCGTCGTAGTCCTCGGCGCCGAGCCTCTCGATGCTCTCCTGGTAGATGGTGGCGAGCACGGGCACGTCGGCGGGCATGATCGGGCGCAGCAAGGCTTTCAAGCAGCGCTTCCCTCGGTCTGAACGGCGGCCGCGTTCCTGGCGCGGCCGCTCGCATGCTCACCTGCTGCAGGACCGGTGCCAGGCGGCCTAGTGGATAACGTCATTCGATAGAGTCCGTCGTGGGATTCCCGTTGGGCCGCGGTCGTGCGAGTCTTCGGGATGCGCACAGGGATCAGGATCGAAGTCACCATTGCCGACGAAGCCCGCATGAAGGCGATCGTCGCCGATCGCGGCAGCCCGCAGAACCATGTCTGGCGCTGCCGCATCGTGCTGCTGACCGCCGCCGGGCTCGGCACCAACGCGATCATGCGCGAGGCGAACGTCGCCAAGACCGCGGTGTGGCGCTGGCAGGAGCGTTTCATGCGGGAGGGCGTCGCCGGCCTCTTGCGCGACAAGACGCGGCCGCCCGGCAAGCCGCCGCTGCCGAGGGAGGTCGTCGACAAGGTCGTCGCCCTGACGCAGTCCGAGCCGCCCGGCGAGACGACGCATTGGACCGCGCCCGCCATGGCCGAAGCCATGGGCATCAGCGTTTCCTCGGTTCAGCGTATCTGGAAGGCGCATGGGCTGGCGCCGCATCGCGTCCGCCGCTTCAAGCTGTCCAACGATCCCCTGTTCGCCGCCAAGCTGCGCGACGTCGTCGGCCTTTACGTCGATCCTCCGGCGCACGCCATCGTGTTGTCGCTCGACGAGAAGAGCCAGATCCAGGCGCTCGACCGCACCCAACCCGGCCTGCCGATGAAGAAGGGCCGGCTCGGCACCATGACCCATGACTACAAGCGCCACGGTACGACGACGCTGTTCGCCGCCCTCGACGTGCTCGAGGGAAAGGTCATCGGGCGCTGCATGCAGCGTCACCGGCATCAGGAGTTCGTCCGCTTCCTCAACGCCATCGAGGCCGAGGTGCCGGCCGGAAAGACGGTCGAGGTCATCCTCGACAACTATGCCGTCCACAAGCACCCGAAGGTTCTCGCCTGGCTCGGCCGCCACCCGCGCTTCACCTTCCACTTCACGCCGAAATCGGCTTCCTGGCTGAACGCCGTCGAGGGCTTCTTCGCCAAGCTCACGCGGCGACGGCTCAAGCGCGGCGTCTTCCGTTCGATCGTCGATCTTCAAGCCGCCATCAACCGCTTCCTCGCCGAGACCAACGAGGCCCCGAAACCCTTCCATTGGAAAGCCGATCCGGACAAAATCATCGCCGCCGTCAAACGCGGGCACCAAGTGTTGGAATCTATCCACTAGTCGAGCGTGTAGAACACGACCAGCGACTGCTCCTTGTGATCCTTGTAGGGCGCCACCTGATAGTACATCACGCCTTCGCCGGACGGCACGCGCTTGCCGAAGGCGATCTTCGCGGAAGGTTCGGCGTCCCCGTTGTCCTTCATCTGCGCCCATTCGACGCCGTTCCACACTCCGATCGGCGCTCTGGCGTCGGTCTGGTGAATCTCGTTGAAGATCGACAGCGCGCCGTAAGGGGTCTCGGCTGCCTTGTCGTCGGGCGGAAACGTCACGCTCTTCAGGCCGGCGGCGTCGGGTGCGTCGGAGCCGAAGGCGACGCTGCCGTCGCCGCCCTTGCGCACGGTGATGGTAATCGCCTTCGCCGGCTTGAAGTCCGCCGTCATGTGCTGGATCTTCTCGTATTGCGCCTTGGTGACGCCCATCCGCGGATCGTAGGGCAGCGGTTGACCGGGCTTGTTGCCGGTCACGTATTTCTTGAACCAGTCCATGTTGTTTTGCACGGCGAGGCGGAATCGCCGATCGAGCGCCTGGTCCTCCGGCGCGACCTCGAGAGTCATGACGTGGCCCTGGATCCTGCCGTCTTTGGGCAGGTACGGATCGAGCGGCCCGCCGGCCCAGGCGGCACATGGGACAACGGCTCCGACGAGCGCGGCGAGGAGGCGGGCGCTCTTCAGGCTGGCGCCGCGCATAGGAATGGCGCCGCGAACGGTGATTGGCATGTTAAGCTCCGAAGCTGGCGTCCGATGTATCGGCGGGTGACTGGCACGCTGGTCCCGCGCCTGCAACCCGTTCTTGTGGCCGCTCGTAACCTTGCCTCACCGGCCGCGATAGGCATCTATAGGCAGCAACGAAGCGTAGGAGACCGCCCGTGAAAGCTCTTATCGTCGTCGACATGCTGAACGACTTCGTCACCGGAGCTTTGAGCAACGAGGCGCGCGCGAAGCAAATCGTGCCGTCAATTCGGCGGCTGATCGATCATGCCCGGACGGACGAGGAGTGGCTCGTGGTCTACGCCAACGACGCCCATCGCGCCGACGATCGCGAAATCGCCGTCTGGGGTCCCCATGCGATGGCCGGCACGCCCGGGGCGGCGGTGATCGACGCGCTGGCGCCGATCGGCGTGGAGCGCGAGATCGTCTGCCCGAAGCGCTTCTACGGTGCCTTCGACGGCACCGATCTCGAGGACACGTTCATCGACTACGACGTCACCGACGTCATCATCACCGGCCAGCACACGCACTGCTGCATCCGGCACACCGCTTACGGCGCCTTCCTCGCCGGCTACGAAATCCACGTGCCGATGGACGCGGTCTGCGCCTTCGACGGCGTCGATAACGACGCCGCGCTCGGCTACCTCAAGGACGTATACGGCGCGACGCTCACCACCTCCACCGCGCTGATCGGGCGACCGGTGTTGCGGACGGCGAGCTTCAACCCGAAGCTCTAGGAACGAGGGCCGCCGCAACGCGCCCATCTTGTGACGGGTCGGCGCGGTCGCCATACTTCCTTCTATCGTCGCCCTAACGCGGCCGGAAGGAGTTCGCTATGACCGAGTTCGACCGGTACGGCCGCACCAGCCACCCGCTCGACGCGTTCGCCGCCGCCGCGTTGCCGGCGCCGGCGTTTTCCGGTGTCCGCACCCGCCGGCTCGTCGCCTTCAGTCTCGATTTCGTGCTGGTGTCGCTAGTTGCCTTGCTGCTGTGGACCGGCCTCTTTGTCGTCAGCCTCGGCTTGGCGGCGTTCATCCTGCCGCCGCTCTGGCCGTTCGTCGCCTTCTTCTACAACGGCACGACCGTCGCGGGGCCGCGGATGGGCACACCGGGCATGCGGCTGCTCGACCTCGAGATGCGTGCCGCCGACGGGGCCCCGGTGAGCTTCGTCATGGCCGGCGTCCACGCCGTTCTGCTCTACGCGAGCTGGCTGTTCCCGCCGGTGTTCCTGGTCGCGCTGATCATGCCCGACAAGCGCTGCCTGCACGACATCGTCGCCGGCGTCGTCGTCGTCCGCCGCCCGTTCTGAAGCGGGCGGCGCCGGCTGATGCCAAAGCTGTAACGGTGGTGAGACAGCGCATCGCTTGTCAGCCCGTCAAGCGCCCACTATACCTCGGCCCATCGCACGGCCTCTCCGCCGCCCGACCCGCGCCCATCGTCTAGCGGTCTAGGACGTCGCCCTTTCACGGCGAAAACAGGGGTTCGATTCCCCTTGGGCGCGCCAGCGAACTCAAGGGGTTGGCTGCTTGAGCGCATCTTTCCGGCTCTCATGCCGGGCTTGTGGCGAGAAAACCTCGGGTCTTCCGCGGCGAGGGCGACGGGCTCGCCGCTACAATCGGGGCCGACCCTTTGCCGCGCGCCGCTCCCGCTCGATCCCGACGACCTATCTTCGGAAAACGCGAGCGGGCAACCGCTCTTCGACGAGCCACGGCAGGATGTTCGACGTGTCGGCCGCCGCGGAACGAATCGGCGTCGTCGGATGGCTCGAGAGCGGCGAGCCTTTCCACTTTTACCAGCCCGTCGCAGGTGCCCCACCGGGAAGCTTGAGTGCTAGCCATTCACCCAAGACAGGCTCTTGGGACTGTTCCTCCGAGAGAGGAGTGGACGGTCTTGACCGCCGACTACAAATTCATTGACAAACGATGAAGGTGATAGCCGAATGTCAACTTATCTTTGCTGAAGCAAGATTCGGTCCCTGCGCTGATGCGCCTGTCGCAATCAAGCACCAACCGTTCGGCATACAAGCTGCTTATGGACCACTCTTCTTTCGAATGCGTAGACCCTCGTCATGGTCTCGACAGTCACGGGAACGATGACGCAACTGCTCGTCCATCCGACCAGGATCTCCAGCGCGCTCTGCTCAGCATACAGCGAGCCGCGAAGGTTGTGGCGGATGTCGAGCGCTGGGCTCAATGGCCTAAAGGTTTCGAGGCCCTCCAGGACATCGTTGTGGGCATGAGGGAAAACATCTCCCTTAAAGAGCGTGAGGTCGGCGATCTTTTTGGGGAACTGCGGCGCGCGAAGCTGGAGAGCGAAGATTACAAGCGTCGGTTCGACGCAGCTCAAAAGAAGCTTGAAGTGCTAGTCGCCGCCATCGGTCGGACCTTCCCCAGCAAGATCGACGCTCTTACCGCAGCGATTTCCTGTGCTTTTCCGAGCACCTCAGCGAGTAAAGATGACGGTAACGATCGCCTCGCGATCGTCGCTCAGAGGCGGAGTAAACCCGCATGACGAGGAGACCCGGTTTCTTCGGTCGTGTGTTTGGCTCCGGAGCCAAACACAGTCCAGAGGCGACACTCGACAGTCGGTGCGCCAACGTGGCCACCACGCGAAATCAAGACGAGGCGGTCTTCGGCTTTGGCGAACAGGGCGAGAAGGTCGGTGAGCAGATCGCCAGCTTTACCAAGCGGCTGGACGAGATCGACACCTTGCGCCGCGAGTTTACGTCCGTCGCCGGACCAATGATGAATTTCATCGTTTTACATTCCGACGCTCAGAGAAAGCTTGCCGAAACAACCGCGCTTTTGGCCCGAGAGCGCGATGAAGGACGAGCATCGAGGTCTGATGCCGTCGAGCTACGGAGAGAAAACTCCACGCTCGCGAACACTCTCACAGGGACTGAAAAACAACTCGAAAGTCTCAAACGGTCGGTTGAGAGCTACGAGTCCCAGTGCAAGAGCCAGCAAATCGCCCGCGACGACGCGGTTTCTCGCCTCCAGTGCGCCACGCGACAACTCGCTCTCGACGCCAAGAGAAACCAAGATCAGCTCTATGCCCATCAGTCTTTGGGGGAAGATCTGAACAAGGTGGAGCAGGAACTCGCCGTTGAGAAAGCGCGTCACCTCGAACTGCAGGCGTCGCACGAAGCGGCTTCGGCAGAAGTAAGGCGGCTTGAGACCTTGGTTGAGCGGCTCCAGCCGAATCTGACCGCCGCGAAGCGCCGTATCGGAGATCTCGAGGCGGAGTCGGGATCGTCAGGCGCGACGATAGGCGCGCTCGAACTGAAACTCGCCGCGGATCAGGAAGCGCACCGTTCGATCGAGGTGTCCTGGTCGCAGGAGAAAGTCGCTCTCGAGACCGAAGTTTCTGCTTTGGTGGACCAGATCGAGGCGCTCGAGAGCCGCCATGTGACGACAACGAGGCTCTTCGATCAGTCACGCGCTCTCTTGAACGAAAAGAGCGACGCAATCCGCTTCTCTGATCGCTCGGCGAAGGAGGCGATCACTGATAAGCTGGTCATGGAGCGCCGTCATGCATCCGCCCAGGACGAGATCCGCCGCTTGCAGGAGCAGATTGCCGCCTTCAACCTCCGCAATCAAGAAGTACAGGAACGTTGCTCCATGCTTTCGAATGCGATGGCCGCAAAGGAATCGCAGATAGAACAAATGCAGGCGCGGCACGATGCTGTTGCGAACCAACTTGAAGAGGTCATCAAACGTCACGAACAAGAGCGATTGACGATCGAAAGCTTCAACCGAAAGCTCATCGAGGAGGTCGAAAGCGAACGGGCGGAGCGCGCGTTGGCGCAAGGGGCTCTGTCGATCGCGCGCGGGAGCCGGGAGAAGTTATTGACGCAAGTCGAGGACTTGAAGCGCGGCCGATCGGAGCACCAACCTGATGAAGTCGAGCCCAGAAGAAACGCGACCGCGACGGCTAATAGAAGCGAAGGCAAGCCTAATATCCATATCTTCCGAGCGGAATGAAATGATCGAGAATAAAACGTCTTAGTCTACGAAGAGGAAGAGCTATGAACGACTCTTTAAATCGTGCCGACCAGTCGATTGAAAGTATCAACGTTGACGGGGACGCGTCGGCGATGCTCAAGGAGAAGGTCTTGCCTTTTCAATCTCGACCCGAGGCCGGCGCGGAGAAGCTGCCTCCGCCGGAACGGCGCGATTGGAGCGCCGCCATTGACCTCGTCAACGAGGCCGCCGAGGCCGTTCGCCTCGCGCAGGAACGCACCTTGGAGTCGGAAAACTTCGCGAAGCAACTCGTTACAAATCACAAAGAGCAAATGAAGGCCGCGGAGGCTCGTGTCGCGAGTGCCGAGAAGCGGACGGAAGCTGCCCTGGCGCGCGCGACTGAGGCTGAAGGTTGGCTGAACAGATTTTACGATGCTATCTCCAGTGGGTTCAATCTACAGTCCAAGTGACCTGCCCGAAATCTCCTTCGGCGGCGATTAAAACCTGCGAAGCAAGCCGTCGGCACAGATAAAGCAAAGGGATTATAGGCGACGTTGACAGGCGGGTTGCGTAGCCAATCCCATCTGACTGTGTGGAGCGCGGCTTGCGCCGCCGATGTGAGACACCGAAGGAAAGCTAGCTGTCGGCTCCGTCATGCTAGACATGTTGGAGTGGCGAGTGGCAGGCTCGATGTTGCAGCGGAGACAGGGCTGCGATCGTCGACAGGGCGCAGGTCTGCCTCCCCTTTCCGGCGAAAACAGGTGGATTGGATTGGCCTTGGGTAACCTTGGAATCAACAATTTAGCTCTTCTGCTTTCGTCGTTGGGCAATCCGTTTAAGCGAAACGACCACAGCCGGTGAGCCGATCGGCGAGTCCTTCGCCACGCAACCCATCTTGAAGCGACGAATTTCGCCTCCGCTCCTCACGGGCCATCGGAGGTTTCATGACCATCACCAAGCTTTCCACGATCCTCGCCGCGGGAGCCATGCTGGCATCGCCGCCAGCGTTCCCCCAGAGCGCGGGCACGTCGGGCACCGGCACATCCAACGGCAGCCAGGGCACGCCGGGTCAAGCTTCGGCGAGCCAGCCCGCTAACGCCGCAGACCAGCCGGCCTCGACAGGAACACAGGGAGGGTCCTTGGGTGCTTCCGGAGGCAAGGACGTTCCGGCCGGAAACGGTGCGGCCGCAGGCGCCGGCCATTAAGGGCAGTGCCGACCAGGCGCCGGCAATCGTGCCGATGGCGGTCGACTGACGCCCAGCCTCGAAATTGCGGCGCCGCCTAACTGCCAGCGGGGGCTCGCCGATCGGACGCCGGCCGAGCGACGCCTTCATCGGTGCGTTCGCCGGCTGGCTGTCGTCGTAGGTTCATGGCGTCTGGAAAGCGTTTCTCGGCCGAACGCGAAACGCTATGAGTCGGTGAAAAGCACCATCATAGCTGTCGCAGGTGATCCGAAAATGATTGAACCCTGGTGGTTGGTTCGGGAGCGCCGCCTTCGCGATGCTGTCGTTGGGATGCGGCAGAAACAGACCATAACCGTCGTCGAGTCGATTTTTTCCTGCGAGATCGAGAATACGATCCCTGGTCTCCACGTGATCCAGGCAGAAGCCGACTATTTCGATGATCCGCGGCACACCGCCGACATCTACTTGAATCCAGGATACGACCACAACATCACGTCCCTCTGGCAGATCATCCAGACCGGCCGCGTCGGCGTCACGTCATGCTGGTTTTGGGACAATCACCACCTGGCGAAGAGCACGATGCACGCATCGTTGCTGGTCGACGTGACGTTCTGCGCCCACAATTACGCCGCGCATTACGAGAACGAACTCGGCCGCTACGGCGGCTTCGTCCCGCTGTGCGGCACGTTCTGGAGCCAGACGCTGGTCGAGACCGTCACAGGGGAGGTTAGAGGCCAACCGCGAAAGGACCATCTCTACGGCGGCTTCAACTGCTACCCGGAATTTCCAGAGCGGACCGTGTTCCTCGAGCAATGTCGGAAGGAAATCCCGCAGAACGACCTCAAGCTGTGGATGCATGGGCTACCGAGTGGAGCGCATCTCTACTACGCGATGTCGCACGAGGCGAAACTCCGCGATTGGTGCCAGTACAAGGTGTCCTTATGCGTCTCCTTCGGCTCGAACACGACGATGCGAATCTTCGAGTCACTGCTCAGCGGACAGATTCCGATCGTCGTCGGCGACATCTTGGATCTGCATCTCATCTTCTCGCCGGAGGATGAGGCGATGCTTCCGCTCGTCCGCGTAGCGAGCAATGATGTCGGGCTCGTCATCGAGGCGCAACGCCGCGCCATTCTCCTCTTCGATCAGGAGGGGCAGGATGGCATCGATCGGCGCGTCGCCTATGCGCTTGCCCGGCACATGCCGAAGAACCGGCTCATGCAAATGGTGGAGGCGATCAAGAATATGCCCGTTTGACCCTCCTGATCCTCTTGACGTCGACCCTGTCCATCATGTCGTCAGATCATACATGACGCAGGCAGCAACGGCACGTTGCGCGCGCGGTGAGCCCACGCGTCATGGTCCTCTATCGGTTCGTGCGCCGACCGATAACGGTTCGAATCGCCGACCCCAAAGGGGCTCTGACGCCGAAACGTAACGACCGTTCGGCGTGCCTCCATGCCGGACGACAGACGTGCTTCCAATTCACGGTTTGATGATCGGACCAAACCCGATACGGAAAGCCGGGGACGCGCCTTGCTCGCCGATCAGGTTGAACGCTATGGTTTACGAAGCCTTTGTATCTAAAGGCAGTGTGAAACCGCTCAGCTTGCCGCTAAGGTGGCTGGCCGCGTCGCGGCCCTATCAACAGGAGGAAACCTCATGCGCTTCTCGAAAGCGGCTGCCGCCATCTCGATCGCCGTTCTTATCGCCGCAGGCGGAAGCAGTTTCGCCCAGGAGCCGCCGAAGGCGCCCGATCCGTCCACCGCCGGTGCGCCGGCCGCTGGCGACCAGGCCGCGCCTCCAGCCGATACCGCCGCCAAGCCGATGACCAAGAAGCACATGGCCAAGAAGCACATGGGCAAGAAGCACATGGCCAAAAAGCACAAGGCGAAGGCCGAATCCGCGCAGTAGCCGGCGGCTTCCGCACGGCGACAAGCACCCGGCGGCCACCCGCCGGGCCACTCGTCCCCGCTCAAGACCTCGACGGTGACGATCGTCTCGCTACCCTGCGGGAGAGACCATGACGGGCAGCCCGTCGTTCGGCTTTGGAATCGGCCACATCTGCCAAGTCGGGCTGTAGCCTGGCTCCGCCGTGAGCGCCACGGTCTGAAGCAGATGACGCGTGAAGCATTTCGCCTGCAGGTAGGCGAAGTGCAGGCCCAGGCACATGTGAGCGCCCCCGCCGAACGGTACCCAGGCGAAGCGATGGCGGGCACGCTGCGCGTCAGCGCTGAACCGCATCGGATCGAAAAGCTGCGGCTCGGGCCAAATCTCCGGCATGTTGTGAGTGTAGAGCGGGTTGACGTTGACGCTTACACCCGCCGGAATGTGGAAGCCGGCGAACTCGAAGTCGCGCAGCGCGCGGCGCGGGATCGACGGTACGGGCGGGTTGATCCGCATTGCTTCCTTGAACGCCATCTCGGTCAGCGGCATCGCCTCGAGCTGCTCGAAGGAGAGCGGTTCGTCGACCTGAAGTTTCAAGGTGGCCACCTCTGCGCGCAAACGCTCCTGCCATCGCCGACTGGCGATCAGCATCCAAACGAGCGAGGTTAAGGACGAGGTGAGCGTGTCATGAGCCGCCATCATAAGGAAGCTCATGTGGTCGACGATGTCCTGCGCCGAGAGCAGCGCGCCGTCCTCGTGCGTCACGCGGCAGAGCTGAGAGAAGAGATCCTCGCCGCCTTGCTCGCGGCGGATCGGGATCTGCCGGCTGAAATAGGCGACGATGTGCTCGCGTCCCTGCAGACCTCGGCGCATCTTCGTTCCCGGCAGCGGCTTGCGGACGACCGCGACGGAGGCCGTCATCATGTCGATGAAGGCGCGCCGCATGCTGTCCATCTCCGGGCCGAGGTCCTGACCAAGAAAGGACGTCGCGGCGAGATCGAGCGTCAGCTGCTTGAGCGCCGGGTAGAACAGCATCTTGCCCGGCGTCACGCGCCAGAGCGCCACCTGCCGCGCGATGCCGGCATTTAGTGCCGCGAGGTAGGAGCGCATCGGGCCGGACTTGAAGGCGACCGAGAGCGCCTTGCGGTGCAGCCGGTGCTCGTCGAAGTCGAGCAGCATGAGACCGCGAGGGAACAGCCGGCCGAGCAGCACGTCCCAACCGAGCCTCGAGGAGAACTGCTTCTGCTGGTCGAGCAGGACGAATTCGTTGGCGGCCGGCCCCAGCAGCGTCACGCTGCGCTGCCCGAACGCGTTGGTGCGATAGACGGGGCCGTGGACAGCGGCTAGCTTTTCGACGTACCCCTTGGGATCCGCCAGCAGCTCGACGGTCCGGCCGAGCACCGGCCAGCCTTCGTCACCGGGAATGTGCGCCAGCGCCTGGCGCGGCGGGGGGCGAGGGACCTGAGAAAGGTGCCGTGCGACCGTGGACATCGGCGTTCCGCCTTGCTGGTTGGATTGGTCTAGTCAACACTTTTCGAATCAACGCGAAAGGCTCATCTCGGATCTTGGACAAAGGGGCTGGATCGAAGTTCCGGAACGGGGCGTTTCAGATCCGGCGGCCGGACTGCCGACCGGGAGCACGATCATGGACAAGAATCGTATCGACGGGGCAGGCAAGCAGGCGGCGGGTTGGGTCAAGGAGACGGCCGGCAAGGCCACCGGCGAGCGCGGATTGCAGGCCCGCGGCGCGGCGCAGAAGAACACCGGCAAGGCACAGCGCGGGCTTGGGCGTTTCGCCGATATGGTACGCAGTATCTTTCGACGGTAAGCAACGGGGAGCCAATGGCCGGAGCGGCGAATGGAATCGTCCGCCGCGATCCTTTCGTCGTCACGCCGACGGGATCGGCTCAGAACCGGATAACCTGGCGCACAACCGTGCCTTCTCGCAAACGATCGAAGCCTTCGTTGATGGCTTCAAGGGGCAGCGTGCCGCTCATAAGCCGGTTGACCGGAAGTCGCCCGGCTTTGTAGAGAGCGACATAGCGCGGCAAGTCGCGAACCGGCACGCAGGTCCCGATGTAGCTTCCCTTGAGCGTGCGCTCCTCGCCGACGAGATTGACCACGTTCACCGGGAATGCCGCCTGCGGCGGGGGAAGACCGGCGGTGACCGTCATGCCCCCGCGCCGCGTGATCTTGTAGGCCGTCTCGAGGGCGCGAACGGATCCGGCCATCTCGAACGCCACGTCGACGCCGCCCGCAGTCAGGTCGCGCACTTCGGCGATCGCCGCGGCGTCCGCGCCGTTCACAACGGCCGTCGCGCCGAGTTCCCGCGCCAGGGTGAGCTTCTCGTCCGAGAGATCGATGCCGATCACCTGGGAGGCGCCGGCGGCGACGGCACCTAGCAGCGAGGACAGGCCGACGCCGCCGAGCCCGATCACCGCCACCCTCTGTCCGGCCCGCACCTTGGCCGTGTTGACGACCGCGCCGACCCCGGTGAGCACCGCGCAACCGAACAGCGCGGCCTCGGTCAATGGCAAATCCTTGTCGATCTTCACCAGCGAGCGCCGGGAAACGACTGCATGATCGGCGAAGGCGGAGCAGCCGAGATGGTGGTTCAGCCTCTCGTCGCCCTGGTGAAGGCGGCGGCCGCCTGCCAGCATCTCGCCTTTGCCGTTGGCGGCGGCTCCGGGCTCGCAAAGGGCGGGACGCCCTTCCGCGCAGGGGAGGCAATGGCCGCAGCTCGGCATGAAAACCATGACGACATGATCGCCGACCGAAAGATCATCGGGCAGTCCCCCGGCATTCGGCCCGAGAGCCTCGACGATGCCGGCCGACTCGTGACCGAGAGCCATCGGCATCGGACGTGGTCGATCGCCGTTGATGACCGACAGGTCCGAGTGGCACAGCCCCGCGGCGGCGATCCGGACGAGAACCTCTCCATGCCCCGGAGGGTCGAGTTCGATGTCCTCAATGCTCAAGGGACGGTGCAAGGCGTAGGGAGTCGCGGCACCCATCTCGCGCAGAACGGCAGCTCGTATCTTCATGGCCAACCCGTCTTCCGCCGGCGTGCCTTGCATGCGCACCGCAACGCCATACGGTCAGCTCGCCTTTCGCGCCAGCATGTCGTCGAACATCTTGACGACGGTCGTGCCATCGTACGGTTTGGTCAGGAACTGGACGCCGTCGGCCAGCGGGTCGTCCTGCGGACACTGGCGAGCGGAGGCAACGATCACGGCACAGCCAAGGATCTCCTTGACGGCTTCCCGAGCAACCCCGAAGCCATCCGGACGCCCCGGCATCTGCACATCAGTAAACACGGCCCTGGTGTCCGGCCGCCTCTTGAGGATGTCGATGGCCTCTGCACCGTCGCACGCCGAAAGCACCTCGTAGCCGCCGTCCTCGAAGTAGTCGGTGGCGAGCATTCGCAGAAGCGCTTCGTCGTCGACGATGAGGATCAAGGGCTCGGCCATGCTCCCGAACGTCGCGCCTGGGAAATGCGTTCCCGGCGCATTCAAATCGATGATGCTTCTTGGTGGGGTGTTCCAGGCTGCCGCAGGTATTCCAACCTCGTCGCGCGACAATCACAACATTCACTAAGATCAAGTAAATTTTGCCGCAATGCGACGCTATCGGCGTAACCGTTGCAGGAGGGCGTGTCATGTTGCGTACAGCTATCGCCGCCGGGCTGGCCGGGTCGATGATCTTTTTGTCGGCGTTTGCCGTCCGCGCGGAGGACGCGCCGGCGCAGTCGCCGGCCTCGTCGTCGTGCAGCGGATTGCTCTGCATTTTCGCGGGGGGCTCCTCGCAGCCGGCGCCCGCCGCCGCTCGGCACAGCGCGCCCACGCCCGCCCAGCGGGCCGAGGCCCAGGCGGGTGCCGCGGCGGACAAGCTCGACGTCGATGCGGCCACCAATGCCCTTGATCGCAAGCTTGCCGGCGAGCGGCGCGCGAGGGCCAGGATAGCCCAGGCGCGCGCCGCGCAGGCCAAGGTCGTGCGGGAAAAGGCGGTGCAGGCGAAGGCGATGCAAGCGAACGCCGTGCAGACAAAGACTGCCGGATCGGCGCGTGCGGTGACAATCGCCGTGGACGACGTCGAACTCGACAGGATGAAGGATCTCGCCAAGGAGATGCGCAAGGAGCCGATCAGGCTCGTCAAGGCGCAGGACGGCCATACCGCGGCAGCCGACATGACGGTCGCGGCGAAGATCGATCCGTCCGCCGATCGGACCGGCCCCAAGCTGTTCGTCGAACAGCTGCATATCGTCGGCGGCGCGAAGATCAACTCCGTCGCCGATTTGAAGGAAAAGGCCGTGAGCTTCGGTCCGGACGGGAGCGCGACGCAGGCGGCGGCTCGCAAGGCCTTCGCCGCCCTCGACATCCGCGTCAAGGAAACACCGCTCGACGTTGACAATGCGCTCGACGGCGTCGCCACCGGCGATCTCGCCGCCGTCGCGTTGCTTGCACCGCAGCCAGCTGAGCCGCTCAAGAAGGTCACCGGGCTTCACCTGGTGGCATGGCCGGAGAACGGTGAGGTCCCGTCCGGAGCGGTCCTCTCGACGATCGACGGCGCCGCCTATCCTGGCCTTGCCAAACCCGGCGAAAAGATTCGCGCCGTTGGCGTCGATGCGGTGCTGAGCGTCAGTGCGGTGGGGGCGCGGCAGCCGGCGACGCGGATTTTCATCAACGCACTGTCGCAGCATGCGCCCACCTTGTCGCAGCGCGGCTTCGATCTTCTGAAAGCCGACCTTGATGCCAACAGCGCACGCAAGTTCGCCGTGCGCGAGCATCGCTGAGCTTAGCTGGGCTCGCTTCTTGCGAGAGCCTGTGTCGGACGGACGATTGCGCCGACCTGCGCTGGTCCTATCATCGAGAGCCAAGCTCCAAGCTCAAACCGAGGATACATGCGCAAAAGCGGTCTGCCGATCATCTCCGCTCTCCTGGCTTGCCTTGCTCTCTCCGCCATAGAAGTCCCTGCCGCCCAGGCCGAAGCGCCGATGACGTTCAGCGCCGTGAGGATCGGGGACGCTCGCTCGTGCGGCGACCAGTGCCCGTCCGTGATCGCTGCCACGGGGCAGATCACCGAGAGCACTCCCAGCGAGTTCCTCAGCTTCGTCGAGCAGGCCTACGGCGGCCGCAACCTGCATGCCGTCGTGTTCCTCGATTCGCCGGGGGGCCGCGTGCTCGCCTCGATGGAGTTCGGCGAGGAGTTGCGCAAGCTCGGCGCGGCCGCGGTGATCGCCCGCGTCTACCCGGACGGGGCGGGCGGCAGCGTAATGACCAACGCACAGTGCTTCTCGGCCTGCGTCTACGCCTTCATGGGGGCGCGCAAGCGCGTCGTGCCGGCGCGCAGCCAGATCGGCATCCACCGCATGTTCATGGTGGAGGAGGGGCTCGATTCGAGCGGCACGATGCTCGTCCGCCGGCGCCGCTTCGACAACGGCGACATGCGCTCCTTCCTGATGCGTTACAGCTCCAGCATGGGCGTCAATCCCGCGATTATCGCGGAGGCCGAGCACGTGCCGTCCGACAGCCTGCACATCCTGTCCCGCTCCGAGATCCGGCGCTATCGCCTTGGCGTACCGAAGCTCTGAGGCATCGTCGACCGAGGAATAGCGCCCCTCAGGATCCAGGTTTTCGATCCTTGACTTGCAAGGGTCGAAACCGTATCCGACACGCCTCGTGGAGCAAGACTCTCGGGGGAGTAGCTCAGTTGGTTAGAGCGCCGGCCTGTCACGCCGGAGGTCGCGGGTTCGAGCCCCGTCTCTCTCGCCATTACGCATTCCTGATCGTGTTTCGGCAGATCGCCCAGCCGTCTGCCTGCTGATTTCGAGGCCCTTTGCCCCGCACCGCGCTCTTTACCGGCTCTTTCGATCCCCTCACCAACGGCCATGTCGCGCTGCTCGGCGCTGCTGCCCGCCTTTGCGAGAGGCTCGTCGTCGCCATCGGCGTTCATCCGGGCAAGCAGCCGATGTTCTCCGTCGAGGAGCGTCGGTCCCTCATCGAAGCGAGCTGCGCGCCGGTGATGCAGGGCACCGGCTGCACGCTCGACACGGTGACCTTCGACAAGCTTGCCGTCGATGCCGCGCGCGCGAACGGTGCGACGATCATCGTGCGCGGGCTGCGCGACGGCAGCGACCTCGATTACGAGATGGAGATGTCGGGCATGAATGGCATGATGGCGCCGGACGTGCAGACGATCTTCCTCCCCGCGGAGCCGGCCGTCCGTCACATTACCGCGACATTGGTCAGGCAAATCGCCCAGATGGGGGGCAACGTCTCGCCCTTCGTGCCTGCCCCCGTCGCCGCCGCCCTGCGGCAGAAATTCGCCGCCGGTCACGCGTCCTGAGGGCGCAGAGGCGGCTCGCCTGAGAGGAAGTCCCATCGTGCTTATCGATCGTCGTGCGTTTGCCTGCGCCGTCGCTGGCGTCTTCGCCGCCGCAACCGGCGCCTTCGCGGTGCCCGCCGCCGACCCGACGAACCAAGTGATCCTCACCACCAAGAACGGCAAGGTCGTCATCCAGCTGCGCCCCGACATCGCGCCGAAGTCCGTTGCGCAGATGGAGAAGCTGACGCGCCAGGGCTTCTACAACGGCTTGAAGTTCCACCGCGTGATCGACGGCTTCATGGCTCAGACGGGCGATCCGACCGGCACCGGCGGCGGCGGCTCCAAGGAGCCCGACCTGCCGGCGGAGTTCTCCAGCACGCCCTTCGAGCGCGGAACTGTGGGCATGGCGCGCACCAGCGACCCGAATTCGGCCAATTCCCAATTCTTCATCTGCTTCAAGCCGGCTTCGTTCCTCAACAACCAGTACACGGTGGTCGGCGAGGTCGTCTCGGGCATGGATGTCGTCGACCAGATCAAGAAGGGCGATCCGCAGAGCGGCTCGCTTGACGACCCCGACAAGATCGTCTCGATGAAGATGGCGAAGGCCAAGTAGCCCGCGGGCAGGCGACCCGTCGCGGCCGCGCAGGGCGTTGTTGCCATGGCGTCTTTGGGCCGCCGCCCTATCTCAGCCTATCGATGGACACTATCGCCGCCGCCGGCAGGTCCGGCGGCACCATGACGGAGTAAACGAATGGCCGAACCCGGCAACACCCTGACGCTCGAGACCACCAAGGGGCCAATCGTCGTCGAGATGCGTCCGGATCTCGCGCCGAACCACGTCGAGCACATCAAGAAGCTCGTCGGCGAACATTTCTACGATGGCATCGTCTTCCATCGCGTGATCGACGGCTTCATGGCGCAGACCGGATGCCCGAACGGCACCGGCACCGGCGGCTCCAAATACCCGAACCTCAAGCAGGAGTTCAACAACGAGCCGCACGTCCGCGGCACCTGCTCGATGGCGCGGGCCCAAAGCCCCGACTCGGCGAATTCGCAGTTCTTCATCTGCTTCGGCGACGCGTCGTTCCTCAACAAGCAGTACACCGTGTGGGGCAAGGTCGTGTCCGGGATGGAGAACGTCGACAAGATCAAGCGCGGCGAGCCGGTGCGCGATCCCGACAAGATCGTCTCCGCGACGATGAGCTGAGGCGCCGACCCCATGCCCGGCCTCGGGCCGGGCAACTTAATTCGTGCCATTGACGCCTTCGTTTCAGCGACCACCTGCGGTTCAGCCGTCCCCCATGCGTGTCGAGCTATTCGACTTCGACCTCCCGCCGGAGCGGATCGCGTTACGCCCGAGCGACCCGCGCGAAGCGGCGCGGCTGCTTGAAGTCGCGACCGGCGGCGCGTTGGCGGACCGCACGATCGCCGATCTGCCGAGCCTGCTCCGCGCCGGCGACTGTCTCGTCGTCAACGATACGCGGGTGGTTCCGACCCGGCTCTCGGGCGTGCGCCGCCGCGCCGGAACCGCCGCGCGGATCCAGGCGACGCTGCACAAGCGCGAAGGGGCCGATCGCTGGCGCGCCTTCCTCCAGCCGGCCAAGAAGGTCGCCGACGGCGAGGTGATCCATTTCGGCGGTGAGCCCGATAGATTGGACGCGATCTGCCTCGAGCACGCGGGGGAGGGCGAGGTTGTACTTCGCCTCTCGTGCGCTGGCGGCGACCTTGATGCGGCGCTTGAGCGCCACGGCGCGATGCCGCTTCCACCCTATATCGCCGGCAAGCGTGCGGTCGACGAGACCGACCGGCGCGACTACCAGACGATGTTCGCCACCCACGCCGGGGCCGTCGCGGCCCCGACGGCAAGCCTGCATTTCACGCCGGCCCTTGCCGCCGCCGTTTTGGCGCGCGGCGTCGCGATCGTGCGAGTCACGCTGCATGTCGGCGCCGGAACCTTCCGGCCGGTGAGAGCGGACGACACGGACGATCACCGCATGCACGCCGAGTGGGGCCACATCGACGCGGATGCCGCCGCCGCGCTGAACACGACGCGGCGGGCGGGTGGGCGCATCGTCGCCTCCGGCACGACCAGTCTGCGGCTCCTCGAGGCCGCCGCCGCGGCGGATGGCACGATCGCGCCGTTCGCCGGCGAGACCGCGATCTTCATCACGCCCGGCTACCGCTTCCGCGCGGCGGACGCCCTGCTCACCAACTTCCACCTGCCGCGCTCAACTCTCTTCATGCTGGTGGCCGCTTTCTCGGGTCTGGAGACCATGCACCGCGCCTACCGGCATGCGATCGATCAAAACTATCGCTTCTACAGCTACGGCGATGCCTGCCTGCTCGCGCGGGCGGCTTCGTGACCCGCGCCTTCGGCTTCACCCTGATCCGGACGGACGGCGCCGCGCGCCGCGGCACGATCAGCACCGCGCACGGTAACATCCGCACGCCGGCCTTCATGCCTGTCGGCACGGCGGCGACCGTCAAAGCCGTGCATCCGCACGAAGTGCGCGCGCTCGGCGCAGACATCGTGCTCGGCAACGTGTACCACCTCATGCTGCGGCCGGGCGCGGAGCGCATCGCGGCGCTCGGCGGCCTGCACCGCTTCATGAACTGGCCGCATCCAATCCTCACAGATTCTGGCGGTTTTCAGGTCATGTCGCTCGCCAAGCTGCGAAAGCTCGACGAGCGGGGCGTGACGTTCCAGTCCCACATCGACGGCTCGACGCATGTGCTGACGCCCGAGCGTTCGATCGAGATCCAGGGCCTGCTCGGCTCCGACATCCAGATGCAGTTCGACGAATGCATCAGGCTTCCCACGCCGGATGCCGAGGTGGAGCGCGCGATGCAGTTGTCGTTGCGATGGGCCGAGCGCTCGAAGGCCGCCTTCGCCGCCAAGGACCGACACGCGCTCTTCGGCATCGTCCAGGGTGGCACCGACCCGACGCTGCGCCGGCAGAGTGCCGAGGCGCTCGTCGCGATGGGCTTCGACGGTTACGCCTTGGGCGGTCTCGCAGTCGGCGAACCGCAAGAGGCGATGCTGCGCACCCTGGAGGAGACGGTGCCCTTCCTTCCCGACCTGGCGCCGCGCTACCTGATGGGCGTCGGCACACCGGACGATCTTGTCGAGGCGGTGGCACGCGGCATCGACATGTTCGACTGCGTGATGCCGACGCGCGCCGGTCGCCACGGCCTCGTCTACACCGCGCAAGGCCGGCTCAATCTGCGCAACGCGCGGTTCGCCGACGATCCGGCGCCGGTTGATCCCGACGCTTCATGCGGGGCCGCGCGGGATTACTCGCGGGCCTACCTGCACCATCTCGCCAAGAGCGACGAGATCCTCGGGATGATGCTGATGACGGCGATCAACATCGGCTACTACCAGGATCTGATGAGCGCGATGCGCCAGGCGATCGAGGCCGGTCGCTTCGATGCGTTCCGCGATGAGACAGGGAGCAAGTGGGCTAGCCGCGACGGAAGCGGGCATGACAAAGGAGGAATCGTGGCCGGCTGAGGCTCGCCGGCCGCTGTCTGGATGAATTGAAGAAGGCGAAGCGCGATCCACGATCACGCCTGCCGCAACCCTCGAGCAGCCTCCCGCTCACGTCGCTGCCTGAAGGGCAGGCTCTCGTTGAGTAAAGCGATGGAGACCGTCCTCCGACGTCTTCCGCCCGTTCTACTCACCCCGTGAGCTGCTGCACGTTTGACGGCGCGAAAGCTAGCCGAAGCGTGCTGAACCGTCATTGCGTCTAAAGACAGATGCATTACCAAACGTTTAGTGGCTTTCAGGCGCGCTTCCTACAACCCCGCGACCTCCAGTCGCCGCGTTCGCTCGAGACGACGTCGCCAGCGTGTGGCCTCGCCGAGGGTCCTTCGCTAGAAGATGTCGTCGCTCGCAGGAGGTCACCGTTGAGCAAAGCGCCGGATCAACGCACGAGCGCCAAGCCTAGAGGCCCAGGCATCGGCGCCCGGATACGGACGTGGTTCCTTACCGGCATCGTCGTCGCGGGCCCGCTGACCGTCACAGCGGCGATCGTCTGGTACTTTGTCAATACGGTCGATAACGCGGTGCGCACCATCGTGCCGTCGCGGTTCTGGCCGGACACCTACCTGCCGATTCCCCTCCCAGGCTTCGGCGTCATCTTCGCCTTCCTGGGCCTTACGCTGCTCGGCTTCCTCACCGCAAATCTCGCCGGTCGCACCTTGCTCACCATCGGGGAGACCCTGCTGAGCCGCACCCCGATCATCCGCTCCATTTATCGCGGCGCGAAGCAGATCTTCGAGACCTTGTTCTCCGCATCCGGCACGTCGTTCCGGCGGGTGGGCCTCGTCGAGTTTCCCACGAAAGGGCAATGGGCCCTCGTCTTCATCACTTCGCCGCCCTCACCTTTCGTCGAGGCGTACCTGCCCCCGGAACAGGGCGAGCGACTCTCCGTGTTCCTGCCGTGCGCGCCCAATCCGACCACCGGCTTTTACTTCTACCTGCCGGCGCGTGAGGTCATCGAGTTGCCGATGACGCCGGAGGACGCGGCGAAGCTCATCATGTCCTGCGGCGTCATCCAGCCGGAAGGGCAGGCGGTGCTCGCGGGCATGGCGGAAGCCTCGCGCCGGGCGGCGACTCCGACGCAGGAGGACCGTGTCTCGTCTTTCGGGTAAGATGCCGGCCCAACCCTAGCGCTCGGACCTCAACGTTTGGCCGTCTACACCGAAGTGTCCGACGAGGACCTCTCCCGCTTCCTTGCCGCCTACGATATCGGGCATCTGCTCTCGATGAAGGGCATCGCGGAAGGGGTCGAGAACTCGAACTTCCTGCTCCACACCGACAAGGGATCGGTCTTCCTCACGCTGTTCGAGAAGCGCACGGCGTCGGGCGATCTGCCCTATTTCATCGGCCTGATGGAGCATCTCTCGGCGCGCGGTCTCGCCTGCCCGCAGCCGGTCAGGACGCGCTGCGGCACGACGCTGGGAGAGCTTGCCGGCCGCCCTGCCGTCATCGTCACCTTCCTCGAAGGCCTGTCCGTCCGTCGTCCAACGGCAAACCATTGCGCGGCGGCCGGCGCGGCGCTTGCCGACCTGCATAGCTACGGTGCAGACTTTGCGATGATGCGCCCGAACGCGCTCTCGCTCGACTCGTGGGGGCCTCTGTTCGACACCGCCCGCGAGAGCGCGGACAAGGTGGTGCCGGGCCTCACCGCCTTCGTCGATGCGGAGCTGGGTTTCCTCCAGGAGAACTGGCCGCGAGAGTTACCGTCCGGCGTTATCCACGCTGATCTGTTTCCCGACAACGTGCTCTTCCTAGGCGCGCGCGCGGGCCTCATCGACTTCTATTTCGCCTGCCATGATGCCTACGTCTACGATCTGGCGATCTGCCTCAACGCCTGGTGTTTCGAGCCGGACGGCGCTTTCAACATCACCAAAGGCGCCGCGATGATTGCCGCTTATCAGGCAAACCGGTCGCTCGGGCCGGAGGAGACCGCGACGCTTCCGATCCTTGCGCGTGGTGCCGCACTGCGCTTCGCGCTAACCCGCCTCGTCGACTGGTTGAACGTGCCGGAGGGCGCGCTGGTGCAGCCGAAGGACCCGGCCGAGTACATCCAGAAGCTGCGCTTCCACCAGCGTGTCGAGAGCGCAGCGGAACTCGGCGTCGCCGCCTCGGATCGGGCCTCGTGAGCGAGCGCGTGGCGATCTGGACGGACGGCGCCTGCTCGGGCAATCCGGGTCCGGGCGGGTGGGGTGCCGTGCTGAAGTTCGGCGAGGCGATCAAGGAAGCGTCCGGCGGCGAGGCGAACACGACCAACAATCGCATGGAGCTGATCGCGGCGATCGAGGCGTTGGATGCGCTCAGGCGCCCCTGCGTCGTCGACGTCTATACGGATTCCGCTTATGTGCGGGGCGGCATCACCGGCTGGCTGAATGGTTGGAAGCGAAACGGCTGGAAGACGGCCGACAAGAAGCCGGTCAAGAACGTCGAGTTGTGGCAGCGTCTCGACGAGGCGGCCAGGCGTCATGAGATCGTCTGGCATTGGGTCAAGGGTCACGCCGGCGATCCGATGAACGAGCGCGCCGACGAGCTGGCGCGTCGCGGTATGGCCCCGTTCAAGATGCGCTGATCTAGTCTAGGGCGTCTTGTTCGGTCCGGGGAAGACGATCACCCTGTCGAAGGTCCCTTTGATGCCGAAGCCGAGCGGCCTGTACGTGCCCGGGGCCGCCACGCCGGAGGGCTGGGCCGCCGTCGCCTGCAAATCGAGGTTGCGCGCGCCGACATCGGCGCTGCCGGCAAGCGTCAGAGCCGCCTCCGTGCCGCTCATCGCCGCTTGTTCGATGGCGGCGACGCCGTCGGTGACGCGCAGGGCGAAGCTCAGGACGGCGAAGGGCGTGCGTCCTGCGCGCAGCGTCTGCATCACCGTGCCGCTACCCTGCGCCGCTCGCAGAGCTCCTGCGAGATCGATGCCGGAGACTTCGCCGTCGCTTGCGTGACCTTTCGCGGAGCCTTGCAGATGGGCCATAAGCGCCGCGGGGCTGTCGCCGCTCGTCTCGATGCTGCAGGACGCCGAAAGCGTGCCGGCCGCGAGCTGGCGGCCGAAGGCGTCCCAGCTGAGGCTCGCCGCGTCGGCTTCCGTCAGGGACGCGCTTCCGCGCAGACTGAGGCCGTTCGGCGAGACGCCGACCGACATGCGGGCCTTGAGCGCGCCGCCATAGGCTTTGCCCTCCACGAGGGCGACCTCGGTGCGGCCATTACGCGTCATGATAGCCAGCGCACCGTCGTCGATGGTCAGCGGCGTTGCGAGGAGATGGGTCGCCGAGATTCGCAGATCGAGGTCGAGCGGACTGCCGCCCTGGATCTGCAGGGGCTCGTGCGACCACTGCCCCCCGCCGTTGCCTAGCTTCGGGGCGCGTTCGAGGAACGGCGTAAGCGTCAGCCGCTCGGTTGCGAGCGTTCCGGAAAGGGAGGCTGTCGCACCCCGCTGGAAGGCGAGGATGCCTTCGTATTCATTGCCGTCGAGATGCAGGCGCAGGCCCGCAAGATCGAGCGTCATGCGACCCTCCCGGTCGAGCGTGAGTGTTGCCTCGCCGCCGAGGCCGAGATCGGCGAACGGTGCCAGCGGCGGCAACCGGACCCCGCCTAGCGCCAATAGTTTCGGCAGCGACGGCGAGGAGGCGGAGAGATTGCCCTTGAAGCTCAGCGCCGCGGCGTTCTCGAGGTTGCCGTTCGCCGACATGTCCAGTGGAGGGGAATGGATCTGCAGCGCCACTGCTGACGGCTCGCCGCGCATTAGGCTCGACGGCTGCGCGATCCAGGCCGCGACGTCGGCGGCGGTGTCGCGCAGGGTCAGGGATCCGGTCAGCGTCGCCGGCGAATCGAGGTTACGCCAATCGAGCGTGACGTCGACGTGATCGAAGCTCGGCTGATCGTGGAGGGCGCTGCTCTTCAGCACCGCTGACCCGTCGACCAGGGTGACCGTGCCGAGCCTCCGTTCGGAGCTTGCCACGGGTTTGCCCGCGGGGTGCATCGCACGCCCGATCGTGCTGTCCGGGCGCATCGGGCGGCCGTCGAGATCGACGACGAGGCGGGGCCGCGTGAGCGTTGCCGCCGAGAGTTCGAGATGCCCGGCGAGCAGCGGCAGAAGACGGACGTCGCCATCGAGGGCATCGGAGTCGATGGTGAGCGTGCCGGACGGATCGGCGATGTGCAGCGTTCGCAGAGCCACATGGGGGCGCGGCAGCAACTCGAAGCGGGCTGTGCCGCGGGTCGAAATCACGAGACCGGTTGTGGCACGGAGTTGCGCGGCGATCTCCGTCTGCAAGGTCGCACCGGCGAACAGGTACGGAGCAACCGCCACGGCGCCGAGGAGCAGAATCATGAAGAGGCAGGCGAGAGCGGCGGCGACAAGGCGGGAGGGCGTCACCCCGCGGGCGAACGCGGCGGAGACCCGGCTCGTCAAGCCGGCCTTCCAGTCATTGGGCGGCGTCCTGTTTGGCCGACAGCATCAACCAGTCGTCTTCTGCGAGCTGCAGCGCCTTGGCGAGCTCGCCGCGCTGCTTGGCGAGCTGCGCCGCCTTCTGCGGCTGCGCGATGAAGGCGTCGCGGTCGACCAGCGCCTTGTCGATGCGGCCGATGAGGTCCTGAAACGTCGCCATCTTCGCCTCGAGAGCTGCGAGGCGCTTCTTGGCCGGCATGGCTGGCTGCACCGCGGCTTGGCGCTGCGGCGCGAACGCCACCGACATCTTAACGGCCTTGGCGATCTTCGGCTTCGGCTTCTCAGTGCCGAGGATCATGGTCTTGTAGTCGTCCATATCGCCATCGAACGGCTTTACGCCGCCGTCCGCCACCTGCCACAGCCGGTCGGCACAGGCGTCGAGCAGATAGCGGTCGTGGCTGACGAGGATCACCGCCCCCTTGAAGTCGTTAATCGCCTCGATCAGCGCGGCGCGCGAGTCGATGTCGAGATGGTTGGTCGGCTCGTCCATGATGAGCAGATGCGGCCCGTTGAACGAGCAGAGCCCCATCAGGAGGCGCGCCTTCTCGCCGCCCGACAGCATCGCCACCTTGGTGTCGGCCTTGACGTTCGGGAAGCCGAGCTGGGCGCACTTGCCGCGGATCTGCGCCTCGCTGGCGTTCTTCATCAGCGGCTGCACGCACTGGTAGGGCGTCGCGGTCTCGTCGAGTTCGTCGATCTGATGCTGAGCGAAGAAGCCGACCTCGAGTTTTTGCGAGCGGCGCATCGTGCCATCAGTTGCGGCGAGGCGCCCCGCGACGAGCTTGGCGAAGGTCGACTTACCGTTGCCGTTCGAGCCCAAGAGCCCGATGCGGTCGTCCTCGGCGATAACGAGGCTGAGGTTCGTGAGGACCGGCTTGCCGTCGTATCCGGTGGTTACGTGATCCATCGCCACGATCGGCGGCTTCAGCGGCTTTTCGGGCGACGGCAGGACGATCGGCAGCACCTCGCCGTCGACGAGCGCCGTCACCGGCTCCATCTTGGCCAGCGCCTTTAGGCGCGACTGCGCCTGCGTCGCCTTGGTCGCCGAGGCGCGGAAACGGTCGACGAAGGCCTGCATATGCTTGCGCTGCTCGTCCTGCTTCTTCTTGTGCTTCTGCTCGATCGCCTGCTGCTCGCGGCGCTGCTTCTCGAAGCTCGTGTAATTACCGGTCCACAGCGTCAGCTTCGAATGGTTCAGGTGCAGAATCTGGTCGCACACCGCGTCGAGCATGTCGCGGTCGTGAGAAATGACCAGGATGGTCGCCGGATAGCGTTGCAGATAGTCTATCAGCCAGAGAGTGCCCTCCAGATCGAGGTAGTTGGTGGGTTCGTCGAGCAGCAGCAGGTCCGGCTCGGCGAACAGCACGGCGGCGAGCGCGACGCGCATGCGCCAGCCGCCCGAGAAGGCGCTCAAGGGCCTGGCCTGCGCCTCGAAGTCGAAGCCGAGACCGGCGAGGATGCGTGCCGCGCGGGCCGGCGCCGAATGGGCGTCGATGTCGACGAGGCGGCCGTGGATGTCGGCGATGCGCTGCGGGTCGGTCGCGGTCTCGCTCTCGGTCATCAATGCCGCGCGCTCGAGATCGGCGGCGAGCACGAAGTCGATCAGCGAGCCGGGTCCGCCCGGCGCCTCCTGCTCGACGCGGCCCATCTTCATCTGCTTGGGGATCGACAGCGAGCCCAGATCGGGCTGGAGCTCGTCCGCGATCATCCGAAACAGCGTGGTTTTGCCGGTGCCATTGCGCCCGACGAGGCCGATGCGCGCGCCCTCCGGCAGGGCGGCCGAGGCCTTGTCGAACAAGACTCGCGGCCCGAGTCTAAGGGTGATGTCGTTGATGTGGAGCACGTAGGCTTTTCGCGCGTGCAGCGCGGGATGGCAAGGGCAGGGCGGTCAAGCAGCAAAGCGGTCGCTCATCAATGCGTGAGCGGGCGTGGCGCTTGGCCGACTTGCCTGCTTCGCGCCAGCCGCTAGCTTTGCACCATGACGAGCGCTGACGATCCGCCGCCCTGCCCATGCACGGACGGGATGTTCCCACGGCCGCCGGTGAGCCGGCGCCGGCTTCTCTTCGCGGCCGGCGGGTCTGCCGCCGCGCTGCCGCTCCTGACACGGGGAGCCGGGGCTGATACGTCGTCCGCGTCGCCGGGCGCCGTGCACTATGATGTGCCGGCGGACCCAACCAAGGTGCAGGGGCGCCCGATCGGCGAGGATGGCGGCTACGGGACGCGCTCGCAGTTCGAGAGCGCCACGCGGCTCGTGGCGCCGAATCCGACCCGCTACACGACCTGGAGCCTCACGCCGCTCGCCGCGCTCCTCGGCAATCTTACGCCATCCGGTTTACATTACGAGCGCCACCACAGCGGCATCCCGACGATCGACCCGGCGCGCCACGCACTCATCGTCCACGGTCTCGTCTCGCGGCCGAAGCGCTTCGACATGGCCGATCTTCGCCGCATGCCGGCGATCACGCGCCGCCATTTCATCGAATGCTCCGGCAACAGCGGCTCGGAATGGATGAGGCCGACGGCGCCCTCGGTGCAGCTGTCGCATGGGCTGCTCAGCACCTCGGACTGGACCGGTGTCCCGTTCTCCGTCGTCGCCGGACAGGTCGGCATCGATCCCGCGGCGCGATGGGTGCTCGCCGAGGGCTCGGATGGGGCCGTGATGACCCGCTCCATCCCGCTCGAGAAGATGATGAGCGACGCGGTCTTGGCCTACGGCCAGAACGGCGAGGCGATCCGTCCCGAACAGGGCTATCCGCTGCGCCTGTTGCTGCCGGGCTACGAGGGCAACACCAATATCAAGTGGCTGCGACGCCTCGAGCTGAGCCGGACGCCGTTCATGACGCGGGAGGAGACCTCCAAGTACACGGACCTGATGCCGGATGGCAAAGCCTGGCAGTTCGTCTTTGCCATGGATGCGAAGTCCGTCATCACCTTTCCGTCGGGCGAGATGCGGCTGCCGGGCTCCGGCTACTACGATGTGAGCGGCCTCGCATGGTCCGGCCGCGGCCGCATCGCCAAGGTCGAGGTCTCGACGGACGGCGGCGCGACCTGGGCCGCCGCAACGATCGACGGTACCCCCGAGCCGATGTGCACCGTGCGTTTCACCAAGCCTTGGCTGTGGGACGGCCGTGCCAGCGTGTTGCTCAGCCGCTGCACGGACGAGACCGGCTATGTGCAGCCGACCCGCTCGGCCCTGTTGGCCGCGCGCGGGCCGAACGCGTACTACCATTACAACGGCCTTCAGGCCTGGAGTGTCGCAGCGGACGGGAGCGTCGGCCATGCCGCGGCCTGATTGGGCGTTCGCGCTCGCTGCGGCTGCCGCGCTCGTCAGCGTGCCGGCTTTCGCCGGTGGGGGCGAGTTCGGGCGCACCGCGACGGCGGCGGATCTCGCCGGCATGGTCGCAATTTCGCCGACTGGCGCCGGGCTGCCACCCGGGCACGGGACGGTCGAGCAGGGGCAGGCGGTTTACGCCGGCAAGTGCGCCGCCTGCCATGGCGACGCGCTGCAAGGTGTCAAATCGGCTGGCGGCCCGGCGTTGATCGGCGGCCGCGGCACTCTTGCGTCGGCCAAACCCGTTAGAACCGTCGAAAGCTACTGGCCCTACGCCACAACCCTGTTCGACTACGTGAGGCGCGCGATGCCCTTCAACGCGCCGGGATCGCTCACCGACGACGAGGTCTACGCCGTCTCCGCCTACATCCTTGCCGAGGGTCATGTGATCGCTTCGCCGCGGGGCCTCGACGCCGCCACCCTCGCCACTGTCGCGATGCCGAACGCCCACGGCTTCGTGCCGGACCCGCGGCCCAAGTGAGCGCGCCGCCTCCGGCGGAACCACGCCGCCCGGCCGGATGTTCAGCGATCCGCAGGTGAGGAGTAAGAGATGGCGGACGTTACCTACGCGGTAGTCGAGCACGACGGCGGCTGGGCCTACAAACTCGGGGACGTGTTCTCGGAAACCTTCCGCACCCGTGATGAGGCGCGCGATGCCGCCGAAGCCGCCGCTGCGGAGCAGCGCAGGACGGGCGAGAACGAGCCAATCGAGTTCCAGGATGCCGACGGCAAATGGAGGGTCGAGGAGGCCAGAGGCGACGACCGTCCCGTCACCCATGTCAAGAACTGAGGCCATCCTCGACCGCAGGGCGGCGCTTGTCGCGCGCTGGTACGGGCTGACACGCGAGGTCCTGCCGGCGATGGCGGCGACGCATCGCCGGCCGATCCGGCTAGACCATTGCTTCATGCGCGTCTGCCTTGACGAGGCGCTCGGCGCACCCTGGACGGCGATCATCGCACGTCCCGCCGTTCGCAAGATGAGCGACGGGCAACTCCGCCGTGCGATCAATGTGGCCGAGGGGATCGCCGTCGATCCTCGCCGCCTCGTATCGTTGAATGAAAAGAGCCTTTCTGGACGGCGCGTAAGCCGCGTTGCAGCGGCTCGCCCCTGTTCGACGATAGCTGGTGTGCCGCTGTGAGCACCGTGCGGGCGCTCGCCTTCGACATCCAGGGGACCGCCGTCGACTTCTTCCAGCCGATCATGCGGATGGGGGCGGCGATCAATGGAGCGAAAGGCCTGTCGATCGACTGGGCGGTATTCGCGACGACATGGCGCAAACGCTACCGCGAGGGTTTGGACGCGGTGATCGCCGGCCGTCGCCCATGGCTGCGTGTCGACGCGATCTACAGCGAAGCGCTCGATGTCCTGCTGGAGGCCGAGGGCTTCGGCGACCGTTTCACCGTGTCGGAGCGCGCCGAGATCAATACCGTTTGGACCCGGCTCGACCCGTGGCCGGACAGCGTCGCCGGCCTGGAGCGCCTGAGGCGGCGCTACACGCTGGTCGCGCTGTCGAACGGCGGCATGGCGGCGGTGATCGCGGTCGTCAAGCATGCCGGCCTGCCGCTCGACGCCGTGCTCAGCGCCGAACTGGCGCGCAGCTACAAGCCCGCGCCGGCGGTGTACGGAATGTCGCTCCAATATCTCGGGCTACCCGCATCCGCGGTGATGATGGTCGCTTGCCACGCCTACGATCTTCACGCCGCCAAGGCGGTCGGCATGCCCACCGCCTTCGTCGCGCGCCCGCTCGAGTTCGGCCCCGACGTGACCCCGCCGGCGCCCGAGGCAGGGTTCGACTACTATGCCGACACCTTCGTCGAGCTCGCCGACCAGGTTGGGGCCTAGACGTTTGGCTCGGGCATCGAGAATGGCGGTACTTTAATTTCGCACGATCTTAAGATTATTGATGAGGCTAGCGAGCCTTTCATCGACCTGTCTTAGTACAAGTTCGGTTTCCGCCGCATTCTTAGCCTTGATGTGGGCATCTAAAGCTACATGTATGCCCTTGTGTAGATCAATAAGCATGTTTTTCAGTTGCTGGTTCGATGTAAGATCCATCGCGCTTTCCTCAGCCTTACGCCCGGTCCCTCGCCGTTCTCCTCGACTAAGATGACTTCGGCGGCTTCAAGGGCGGAACGGATCGCGGCAAGGTTGTTGTCGATCGGTACGGACCTGCCGGCTTCCAAGTTGCGAACTGTCGAAAGCCAAACACCCGCTTCTATAGCCAAGCGCGATTGCGTATAGCCAAGCGCGATTGCGGCCAATCCTTAACATCCCACGCGCCCGCCATGGTGCTTCCGAACTCGCCGGATCTCATCTGAGCCGTCGGCGCCGCGCCGCCCAGCTCGAGAGCAGCCGCTATGCTGAGCGCGGCGGGCGTCGACTTTTGATCCGCCGGCACGGCCACGTGCTCCGGCGTCGCTCACCAGGCGTTTGGCGGCAATCGCTTCGATCCGTTCGGGGCGCCAGGCTGCGACGAAGCGCGCGAAGCCTTCCGACGTCGCGTGTTCAGCCGGTCGGGACCGCTGCTTCTCTGAAGATCGCGGTTTCACCCGCTGGCACGGGTGGGAGAGGGCCGGCGATCCGCCGTCGCTGGCACCACGGGTTGCCATGGCGAGCGTCACTCACCCGCCGTTGGCAGGATCGCCGGTCATAACTGATCTCCCCGTCGCTCTCTACAGGCGTGGGAAAATGGTTACTGCAAAATCAGACGACGTTTGATAGTGCCTGAGACGCAACCGAAACGGCGGTCAGAACGCCCGCAAGCGCGCTCCACCTATTCTGAGCCGCCGCGGTCTCAAACGCGTCGACCGGCCTACCTTTGATCCAGGCCGTTACGGGCAACAAGTCTGTGTCGTCCTGAGTGGGCGCAAGAACCGAAATGGTCGCCGAGCGGATCCATGCTGCGGCCGACAGCAAGCCGAAAACGATAGCGCTCCAGGTAAAAACAACATGAAGCGTTGGTTCCCCTGGTGTTGCCCCGGAACAGGACGTCATCTCGATAAAGCCGCCTCTCTTGTTGCAACTTCTTGATTTTCGCTGGTGCCGGTTGCAGGAGTCGAACCCGCGACCTACTGATTACAAATCAGTTGCTCTACCTGCTGAGCTAAACCGGCGCTGGGTCGAGGATTACCAGCGAGCGGGAGGTGTGGCAACGCCGTGCGGCCGATGCCACGGGATCAGGATTAGGTAGGGGCCGCCGCGGTCGCCCATGCGGCCGGGGCGGCACCGCATGTGAGCCCTACCTTCGCCGTACTCAGCCGGCACATTGTGCCTCGGCCGGTGTCGCGGATTCGACGCCGTTCGAACGGGTAGCTGGGCCGCGCCGCGCTTGGCGCCGCGGTCGACAGGAACGTAAACACGACCATGAACTGACGACGAATTGGAGGGAGCCTTGTTCAAAACGAATGGACGTCTCTTGAAGGCCGGCCTCGCGGTCGGCCTTTGCGCCGCGGCGCTCGCGGGTTCTATGACGCCGACCTATGCCGGCGACCGCGGCGGTGACATCGCCGCCGGCGTGATTGGCGGCGCGGCTCTCGGCGCGCTCGCCGGCAGCGCCGCCGCCGGCGCCTACGGCCCCGGGCCGGGCTATTACGCCCCGCCACCGCCGCGCTACGTCGAGCCGATCGACGCGCCGCCGCCGTGCCATCGCGTGGTCGTGCGCCGCTGGGACCCTTACGCGGGGGTCTATGTCGAGCGCGTGCGCCGGGTCTGCGACGAATACTGATCGTCGGCTCGCTGCAGAAGAAAAGGCCTCGCTCGCGGGGCCTTTTTCGTTTGGGCTTCGTTCGAAGCGGGCAGGGCCGACGGAGCCGGTTCTGCCGCGATCTCAGTGTGCGCGCGCGCCGAGGGCGCCGATGCCGGTCTCCGAGCGGACGTATTGGGCATCGAACAGCGCCTTCTCGCGCGCGCCACGCCGGCCGGTGTCGAGCAGCGAGAAGATGATGATGCCGGCGAAGGCGAGAGGCATCGAGAAGATCGCCGGGTTGGACAGCGGCTCGAAGGCCTTCTGGGTGACGTCGCTTCACCTGCCGGCCCCAGCGCCGTTCCAGAGCACCACCATGACCACCGAGGAGATCAACCCGATCGAGCCGCCGCCGAGCGCGCCGAGCGTCGTCGGGCCGCGCCACAGGATCGACATCACCAGAACCGGGAAGTTGCAGCTCGCCGCCACCGCGAAGGCGAGCCCGACCCGTCCGTCTTGTTGAAGGCGACAAGGAGGATGAAGCCGTAGTAGATGATCCACACGATGGTGGCGAGGATCCAGCCGAGGTGGACCGCGCCCGGGTCAACTGCTGGAACTTGCGATTGACCTTCATCTCCGCGGCCGCCCGCGATGATGCCACATCGACGTCCGAAGCCGTGCCGCCGAGGCCACCTACGATTTTACTGGTGCTACTCACGATTACTCCCTACCGGCGCTTTTGCGCTCGGGCATCATTCCAACACGTTGGCGCCATCGTGGCGGAGCTTCCGCACAACCCTCGGTGTGGCGCTTGCTGCTTTCGAAAAAGCACCGTCTCAGACGCATTTGTTGTCTCGTGCCGCGACGCAATGTCCCGAAACGCGACATCCGCACGAAATAATCGCGCGGAAGCGATGAGAACGCCATGCTCAGTCGATGGAGTAATCATGGGTCGTTCCTCTAGTACTTTCATCTTTCTCGCGCTATTCTCCGCCTCGTCGAGCGTGGCCGCGGATGCCCGGTCGACCGAGTCGTTCGGCGCCAACGGGCTGCAAGGCGTCGGCTCCGACACCGGAACACGCGCGATCGTCGCGCAAGACTACGGCGATGCGCTAGGCCCCGATGCCGGTCCCGGCGGAGCACCGTACCTCGTCGGCGAACCAGTCGCGGAGCCGCCACCGTTCGCGTTCGGGCCGCCTCCACCCTGCATCAGGCCGATGATCATCCAGATCGGCCGCGGCCTCGCGCACGCGGCGAGGACCAGGATCATCTACGGTGCGCGGCCGCCCTGCGGCTGAGACCGCAGGCGCTGGGTCGCGAGGGTGAGCGCGACGGCGCAGGCGTTCGAGACGTTGAGGCTCTTGATCGCTCCCGGCATGTCGAGGCGCGCGAGCACATCGCAGTTCTCGCGCGTGAGACGCCGAAGGCCCTTATCCTCGGCGCCGAGCACCAGCGCGACCGGGTGGGTCAGCGAAGCGTTCTCGAAGGCGGTCGGCCCGTCCGCATCGAGCCCGATCCGCCAGTAGCCCATCGCGCCGAGCTCCTCGAGGGCGCGGGCCAGATTGACAACCTCGACGATCGGCACGATGTCGAGGCCGCCCGATGCGGTCTTGGCGACAAGGCCGGTGAACTCCGGCGCGTGCCGCGTCGTCGTCACCAGCGCATCGACGGCGTAGGCTGCCGCCGTACGCAGGATCGCGCCGACATTATGCGGGTCGGTGATCTGGTCGAGCACGAGGACGAGGCCGCTCCGCGTCTCGATTTCGGACAAGTCGATCGCGTCTATAGCCCCGGCCTCGAGCAGCACGCCCTGATGCACCGCCTGCGGTCCGACGCGGCGAGCGATATCCTCAGCAGTGACGATGCGGGGGGACAGGGCGGCCCCGGCGATCTCGGTCTCCAGCCGCGTGGCGGCGGCGGCGGTCGCCTCGATCGCGAGGAGGCGGCGTCGCTTCGCGGTGAGGGCGATCTTCACGGCATGGAATCCGTAGACCAGCGAGACGTCGCGGCCGCTCTGACCGACGGCCTGGCCAGCCTTTGGTTGCAGGCCATGCCTATCCGTACTGCTGCTGCGCCGCTTCGTCACGAGTCCTCGCTTCCACGTCCGACGGATGGCACGGCGGATCACCTTGGGCAAATCGATACGGGTCGAGACGGGTTGACAGGTTTGGCGTCGCTCTCGATAAGCCTGCTTCCTCGTGACCCGCCGCCATCCGGCGCTCGCGACGTGGGAGAGTGTCCCGAGCGGCAAAGGGGGCGGACTGTAAATCCGCTGGCTAAGCCTTCGAAGGTTCGAGTCCTTCCTCTCCCACCACCGTCCCGCTCCTCCTCGGCCGCCCGATCTTTTATCGCTTGAGCTTGGCCGTGGCCGCTGCGCCGCCGCATTGGTCGTGTAACTTGTGCTTACTCGGCCCCGCTCGGGCCGGGACAATATGATCGGACTTACGATGGCTACCGGTACTGTTAAGTGGTTCAACGGCGACAAAGGCTATGGCTTCATAGAGCCTGAGCAGGGGGGCAAGGATGTGTTCGTGCACATCTCGGCGCTTGAGCAGGCGGGCATGCGCACGCTGAACGAAGGTCAAAAGATCTCCTATGAGATCAAGGCCGACCGCGGAAAGGAATCCGCCGTGAACCTCAAGGCGGTCTAGCCAGGGGCCGCCTCGAGCGGTTCCGGACGACCGATCTGGCGCCGCCGGGCTCGAGCTCGCGGCGCCATTTTTGTGTGGCGTTAACTGTGATGCGCGGTCTGCGCCGCCGCCGGCCCTGCGCGGCGGCAACGACCGGAGCAGTAGCGAACCTCGTCCCATACGCGCTCCCACTTCTTACGCCAGCTGAACGGCCGACCGAAGCGAGACAAGTTTTGACGGGCAGATCCCGCTTCTCGACCCGCTTCATGCGAGCGTCGCCCCGTAAACCTTCGCGACGGCTACCACCGCGCCCGTGAGGATCGCCAAGTCCTCCTCGGTGATCGTGAGGGCCGGCGTCAGATAGGCGATATTGCGGAACGGCCGCACCCAGACGCCCGCCTCGACGAAGCTTGCCTTCAGGGCGTCGAGTGTGTCGATCCGTTCGAACTCGACCACGCCGATCGCGCCCCGCACGCGGACGTCGCGGATGCCCGGACGGCCGGCCAGCGGCGAAAGGCCCCGGCTCAGCGCAGCGGAGATCGCGCGCCCCTGTACAAGTCGCGGCTCGCTGGCGAAGAGGTCGAGCGAGGCGAGGGCGGCGGCGCAGGCGAGCGGGTTCGCCATGAAGGTCGGACCGTGCATCAGGGCGTGCCCCGGCTCGTCCGACCAGAACGCGTCGAACACGTCCGAGGACGCCACCGTCGCGGCGAGCGCCATCGTGCCCCCCGTCAACGCCTTCGAGAGCGTTACGATGTCCGGAACGACGCCGGCCGCCTCGCAGGCGAACAGCGACCCGGTGCGCCCGAAGCCGGTGAAGATCTCGTCGAAGATCAGGAGGAGACCGTGGCGGGTCGCCGCCTCGCGCAACCTCGTCAACACGGCCGCGTCGTGGAACAGCATGCCGCCGGCACCCTGCACCAGCGGCTCGACGAGAATGGCGGCGATGCGCTCGCCCTCCCGCGCGAGCAGCGTATGGAGCGCCTCGATGCGCTCCTCGTCGACCGGCAGGTCGGCGATGATCTGCTCCGGCAACACGCCGGCGAAATGGGCGTGCATGCCCTCGTCGGGGTCGCACACCGCCATCGTCGCCAGCGTATCGCCATGATAGCCGCCGCGGAAGGCGAGGATCTTGATGCGGCCCCGCGTGCCGCGATTGAGGTGCGCCTGGATCGCCATCTTCATCGCCACTTCGACGGCCACCGACCCCGAGTCGGAAAAGAAGACGTGGTCGAGGTCGCCCGGCAGCAGCGCGGCGAGGCGTTTGGCGAGCATCGCCGCCGGCTCGTGGACGAGGCCGCCGAACATTACGTGCGGCATGGTCTCGAGCTGTGCGCGCACCGCACCCGCGATGTGCGGGTGGTTGTAGCCGTGGCATGCCGTCCACCAGCTCGCGATTCCGTCGACGAGCACGCGGCCGTCGGCGAGGATGATGCGCGTGCCCCGCGTCGAGGCGACCGGCAGCGGCGGCGCGGCGGTCTTCATCTGGCAATAGGGGCGCCAGAGGTGGGCCAGCCCGTCGTCGAGCCAGGCGGGAGGATCCAGAGCGTGCGCTCGCGTCATCCGCGGGCTTTACAACTTAAGCCGCTTGGCGCCAAGACACGCGCCATGTCCTCGCTCGATCGCTTCGCCGCGGCCAAGCTCGCCGCGCTCGACGTCATGGGCCTGCGCCGAAGCATGGCCGAGACGGCGCGCGGCGACTTTCCTCATGTGATGCGCGAAGGAAAGCATCTTATCTCGTTCTCATGTAACGATTATCTCGGGCTGTCACGTCATCCCGCGGTGATCGCTGCAGCGATCGCGGCGGCGCAAATCCACGGTGCCGGCTCCTGCGCGTCGCGCCTGGTGACGGGCAATCATCCGCTTTACGCGGAGCTGGAAGCTAAGCTCGCGGCGCTCAAGGGCACGCCGGCGGCCTGCGTATTCGGCTCCGGCTATCTCGCCAACATCGGCACCGTCGGCGTGCTCGCGGGCCCGGACGATCTCGTTCTCGTCGACGAGCTCGCGCATGCCTGCCTCTTCGCCGGCGCGCGGCTGTCGCGGGCGACGATGCTGCGGTTCCGCCACAACGATGCCGACAATGTCGCCGCGCTGCTCGCGGACCACCGGGCGTCGCATCCTCACGCGCTCGTCGTCACCGAGACGGTGTTCTCGATGGACGGCGACCGCGCGCCGCTCGAGGCGCTCGCCGCGCTCTGCGAACTGAACGACGCGTGGCTAATGAGCGATGACGCCCACGGCCTCGGCCTTCCCTCCTGCGACACCACCGCCGCGGCGCTGCAGATGGGCACCCTCTCCAAGGCGCTCGGCAGCTACGGCGGCTACGCCTGCGCCTCGCGACCGGTCATCGATTTATTGAAGACGCGGGCGCGGTCTCTCGTTTACGCCACCGCCCTGCCACCGGCCTGCGTCGCGGCGGCTTCGGCCGCGCTCGATATCGTCGCGGGCGATCCTGCTCTGGCGGCGGCGCCGCTCGCTAGGGCGCGGCTGTTCACGCGCCGGCTCGCGCTGCCGGACGCGGAGAGCGCCATCGTGCCGCTGATCCTCGGCGCGCCGGAGGCGGCGCTCGCTGCGTCCGCCAGGCTGGCGGAGCAGGGCTTCCTCGTGGCGGCGATCAGGCCGCCGACGGTGCCGCCCGGCACCGCGCGGCTGCGCTTCACCTTTTGCGCCCTTCACGCCGAGGCCGATGTCGAGCGTCTCGCAGCAAGCGTCCAGGCGCTTCTCAAACCAAAGCCGATATCATGCCCGGCCTCTTCGTAACCGCGACCGGCACGGACGTCGGCAAGACCTACGTCGCCGCCGGCCTGATCAGGGCAGGGCGGCGCGCCGGGCACGCGATGGCTGCCCTGAAGCCGGTGATGAGCGGTTTCGATGCCGCGAGGGTTGCCACTAGCGATGCCGCGATGTTGCTCAATGCGCTCGGCGAGCCGGTGACATCCGACGCCATTGCGCGCCTCGCGCCGTGGTGCTTCAAGGCACCACTCTCCCCGGACATGGCCGCGGCGCTTGAGGGAAGGAGCCTCGATTGTCCCGCCATCTTGAAGGCCTGCCGGGCCGCCGTCGTGCCGGACCGCCTCACGCTAATCGAAGGCGTCGGGGGCGTGATGGTCCCACTCGACCGCCGCTCCACGATCCTCGATCTCGTCGCCGCGCTCGATCTGCCGGTGCTACTGGTGTCGGCGACCGGCCTTGGAGCGATCAGCCATTGTCTCACGGCCTACGAAGCGCTGCGCGGTCGCGGCGTCCGACCGCGCGCGATCGTCCTCAACGAAACGCCGGCATCTACCGTGCCGATCCGATCGACCTGCGAAACGCTCGCGGCCTTCGTCGGAAGCACCCCGCTCGTAATCATCCTACGCGATGCGCCGGACGAGGATTTCGATCGTATGTTTGCCGCTCTGGTCGATGCCGGGCCTTCACGCTCGAGCCGAACTGTTGCATAACCGTCTCGCGCGGGTGTAGCTCAATGGTAGAGCAGCAGCCTTCCAAGCTGAATACGAGGGTTCGATTCCCTTCACCCGCTCCGTGAAATCATCAGCTTAGCGATAGAGATTCGGAAGGGTCGGCTGCTCATTCGGAAAAGCCCACTTCGATTTGTTCTTTCGGCGGCGCCCTTCGAGCCGCGCTGCATCGGTCTGCTTGACCTTGGCCAGATCGACAGGGTTGTAGGTCTTGAAGAGGAAGGCTGAGCGGTCGATCGTGTTGCCGAACTTCTCGGAGACGTGGCGAGCGCCTCACCGCCGACGAGATGCGTGCCCGCCTGATCGCGGTGACGCTCGCCACCCACGAGTGGATCGACCGGCGCATGGCGACCGCCGCCGATCTCGGGTTGCCTTCGCAGGGCGCCACGAAAACGCCAGAGCCGCCGCCGCACGTCCTCGAGCGGCCCGCCCTCAGGCCCGGCGCCGAAGGGGACGCGCCGCCCCTCCCCACGGTCCAGCCGCCCCGGCGCACGGATCATTAGTCCGCGCGCCCCCCGACGGAGTATCCCTGTTGTCCATTCGAGACCTGTTCCCGACCTTCCAAGCCGCCCTCGAACATTGCGGCCAGGGCTACGACGACGACCTGATCGCCCGCGTCGTCGCCTATAAGACGCTCCAGCCGAGCGATCCCCAGGAGAGCGCGCCGGAGCAGGTCGTCAACGCGGTCCTCGCCACGGCCGTCGCGACGGCGGCGAAGGACGCCGGCGCGCCGTTGCGCGTCCTCGATTTCGGCGGCGCGTGCGGCGTTCACTACCTCAAGGTCCAGCCCGTGATCAGCTCTCCTCTGCGCTGGGCCATCGTCGAGACCCCGGCGATGGTCGCGCGGGCGATGGAGGTGGCGGACGGGCGCTTCACGGCGCACGGCTCGATCCCCGGCGCGGCGGCCGCGCTGGGGTCGGTCGACCTCGTCTTCACGTCCGGCGCGATCCAATGCGTTCCGGATCCGCTTGGTGTTCTTCGTGCCCTCGCGGCCCTCAAAGCGCCCTACCTCGCCTTGGCCCGGTTCCCGACCTGGCTTGCGGGAGAGACGGTCGGCATCCAGGACTCGCGCCTGTCGCACAATGGCATCGGCCCGCTGCCGCTCGGCGTCGAGGACAGCCCGGTGCGGTATCCCGTGACCTTCACGCCCTTCGAGGACGTTGCCGCGGCGCTGGTCGACTACGAGATGATTCTCAAGACCGCGTCACCCAGCGCCACCTACGACGTCGATGGCGTGCCGGCTCCTGGAGCCTCAATGATCTATAGGCGGCGGTCGGCTGCTTAGCGCGGGCCCACCCTCGCCCTAAGCCTTTGGACGTCCTAGTGGATAGATTCCAACACTTGGTGCCCGCGTTTGACGGCGGCGATGATTTTGTCCGGATCGGCTTTCCAATGGAAGGGTTTCGGGGCCTCGTTGGTCTCGGCGAGGAAGCGGTTGATGGCGGCTTGAAGATCGACGATCGAACGGAAGACGCCGCGCTTGAGCCGTCGCCGCGTGAGCTTGGCGAAGAAGCCCTCGACGGCGTTCAGCCAGGAAGCCGATTTCGGCGTGAAGTGGAAGGTGAAGCGCGGGTGGCGGCCGAGCCAGGCGAGAACCTTCGGGTGCTTGTGGACGGCATAGTTGTCGAGGATGACCTCGACCGTCTTTCCGGCCGGCACCTCGGCCTCGATGGCGTTGAGGAAGCGGACGAACTCCTGATGCCGGTGACGCTGCATGCAGCGCCCGATGACCTTTCCCTCGAGCACGTCGAGGGCGGCGAACAGCGTCGTCGTACCGTGGCGCTTGTAGTCATGGGTCATGGTGCCGAGCCGGCCCTTCTTCATCGGCAGGCCGGGTTGGGTGCGGTCGAGCGCCTGGATCTGGCTCTTCTCGTCGAGCGACAACACGATGGCGTGCGCCGGAGGATCGACGTAAAGGCCGACGACGTCGCGCAGCTTGGCGGCGAACAGGGGATCGTTGGACAGCTTGAAGCGGCGGACGCGATGCGGCGCCAGCCCATGCGCCTTCCAGATACGCTGAACCGAGGAAACGCTGATGCCCATGGCTTCGGCCATGGCGGGCGCGGTCCAATGCGTCGTCTCGCCGGGCGGCTCGGACTGCGTCAGGGCGACGACCTTGTCGACGACCTCCCTCGGCAGCGGCGGCTTGCCGGGCGGCCGCGTCTTGTCGCGCAAGAGGCCGGCGACGCCCTCCCGCATGAAACGCTCCTGCCAGCGCCACACCGCGGTCTTGGCGACGTTCGCCTCGCGCATGATCGCGTTGGTGCCGAGCCCGGCGGCGGTCAGCAGCACGATGCGGCAGCGCCAGACATGGTTCTGCGGGCTGCCGCGATCGGCGACGATCGCCTTCATGCGGGCTTCGTCGGCAATGGTGACTTCGATCCTGATCCCTGTGCGCATCCCGAAGATTCGCACGACCGCGGCCCAACGGGAATCCCACGACGGACTCTATCGAATGACGTTATCCACTAGCTTGTGGAATTCCGGGCGAGGCCTCCACCGCGTCTTCGCATCCTGAGCCCCACTCACAGTCAAAGGAGCAGGCGCGGGGAGGGGGTCGGTGCCCTAACCAGTTCGGAAAACTTTGTTCTTCTCTGGCTCGTTAAAGCAGCGGAGCTTTTTCCGAAGTGTAAGAAAATGCTCGCGTGGAAGGCAGCCTTCTAAGCTGAATACGAGGGTTCGATTCCCTTCACCCGCTCCAGTTTTGGCTCTAAGTTGCGGCTATCGCTAGGCTTCTTCCAAGATCGGTCGTCGATTCAAACCCGCAGGGGTCCGGACTGGTAACAAACGCCAGTCAGAGGTGCGTCATGGGTCGCTCGAGTTCCACGCGGTCGCCTTTCCTCGTCCTCCGACCCGACAGCAGGAAGTACGTCTACCAGCGCAAGCTTTCCGCCCACATTCGGCCGTTCGCCGTCGGCGCCATCGCGATCCCCTGGAAGGCCAGGATCCACGAGGTCGAGGCGCCCGACACCATCAAGACCTCGCTCGGCACCGGCGACCTCGCCCTCGCGCGAGAGCGGCGCGACCAGGTCCACGTGCAGAGCCGCAGAGGCGTGGCCTACGGAAGGTAGTCCGCTGCCAGCGTTCCCGATGGTCCTCGACGGCGTAAGTACCTGGGCAGAGAGTGCAGTGCGTCCAGAGGATACATGGGGTGGAGGCGAGCTGGCATGGTTGACGGACGGCTCGGCTGCACAGGCGCTGACACAGCCTCGTGAAGGCGGTCCGAGAACGTAGAAGTCGTCCCGTCGGCCCGTGCAGAGAGAAGACTGTTCGGAAGGCGCCTGCCGCCGAACGGCAGAGGACTTGGCTCTGATCCCGTTGGCAGCGTGTCTCGCGTGAAGGGTGGAGCTATCCCCTGCCGAATGGAACAAAATGGTCGAAGACCCTAGAGAGTGGATCGGAGATCGACTGGGCCACGAGGGGTTTCTCGGGCCACGGCCTCGAGTGGCTGCTCACGCAGGCCGGCTTTTTCCATAGCGCCCACCGCGCGGGTGCCGACGTGGACGCGGTCATCGCCCTATTGCAGCATCGCTCCGCGTCCGACGTGACCGCCTGCCGTGAACTGCTGGAAATCGCCTCCCGCCCTTGATAAGTCTGCCGCGCCACAGGGCGCGCGCTGCCTGCAGAAGATCCTCGACGATCCGCCATACCAAGCCGAGCCCGCACGGCACTTCCTCGATGGCGCGGCGGCTCGTCGAGGTGACGTCGATGATGAGCCATTTCGCGGCCGTTACCGGCATCGTCGAGCGCGCGGTCGTGCAGTCGCGCCGGACGCGGCGGCCGGTCCGCTTCCCGCCGACCCTGATGGTCTCGCCGCCCGGCGTCGGCAAGACTTTCTACTGCCGCGCCGTGGCGCGGGCGCTGGAGACCACCTGCGTCCCGATCGCGATCAACGGGACCAGCGACCGCGGCCAGCTCGGAGGATTGTCGTCGGTAAGATCGCGGCGCCAAGCTCGGCAAGATCGCCAAGGGGCTGCTCGTCGACAGCGCCACCGCCGCGCCCTTGTATCTGCTGGACGAGCTCGACAAGCCGCCGGCGCTCATCGCCGGCAAGAACACCCTCGACGTGCTGCTCTCAGCTTTGGAGCCTGAGAACGCGCGCGCCTTCGTCGACAAGTACCTCGACATCCCGATCGCGCTCGATTCCGCGCTATGGCCCGCCAGCGCCAACGACACGCGCGCGATCCCGGAACCGCTGCTCTCCCGCATGCTCGTCGTCGATGTGCCGAAGCCGACGCGCGCGCAGGCGGCGATCTTGGTGCGCGCGGTCGTCGCGCCGATCCTGCGCGCCAATGCCCTCGCTTCGATCACCGACGACGCCGTCGAGGCGCTCGTCGACCTGAGCGCGCGCCAGCGCCGCCAGGGGCTCGAGATCGCCGCCGCATTCGCCGTCTGCGGTAGGCGGCAAGGGATCGCGGCGGACGACGTGCGCCGTGCCCTCGCGCTCCTGGAGCGCCGCGCCCGCCAGCCGATGAGGTTCCTGTCGTGAGGCTCGATATCGATCCAACCTGGCGCGCGTGGCTCGTCGACGACGAGCTTTACGCCTCATGCGACGAAGGCTGGCGCGGCATCCTCGGCGATCTTCTCCGCGAGTTCCACGGCGCGCTGCGTCGTGCGCCTGAGGCCCGCGTCACGGTCCTCCAGGCCAAGGAGAAGACGCCGGGCTCCGCTTCTACTGGCGGGGAGAGAACGTCACCGAGGCGCAGCACGCGCGGCTCATGGGAGTCGAGCGGCGCTTTCAAGAGCTCTCTTATCGGACCTGCGAGACCTCGGGCGCCCCGGCGAGCTGCGCAAGCGGGCCTCCTGGAGTTCCACCCGGTGCGAGGAGCATCGGGACGACGCGCTGGCGCTCTACGTCTGCCTGCTGCTCGCCCCGGTCGTCGGACCGCTGTCGGCGCCGCTGAGCAACTGGATCTCGCGCCGCAACGAGTACCAGGCCGACGATTCGCGGCGCGCCTCGGCGTCGATCCGATGATCGGCGCGCTGACCCGGCTCGCCCGCGACAACGCCTCGACGCTCTCGCCCGACCCGCTCTACGCGCTCGTCCATCATTCGCATCCGAGCGCGTGCGCCATCTGCGAGCGATGGAGGCCGCGGCCGCCGCGTCGGCACCTCAAAGCGGCCCGTCGCCGCGATCGTACCTGTCCCGATATCGTGACGGAGCCTTGCGTCGGACTTATCGGCATGCACCTATAATCGAAACAACGGAGGCTCTCTTGAGCAATCTCAATGGCAAGGTGGCAGTGGTGACCGGTGCCTCGAAGGGTATCGGCGCGGCGATCGCCAAGGCGCTGGCGGCAGCGGGCGCGGGTGTCGTCGTCAATTACGCGAGCAGCAAGGAGGGGGCCGACAAGGTCGTCGCCGAGATCGTCGATGCCGGTGGCAAGGCGACCGCCGTCAAAGGAAGCGTCGCGAAGGCAGCGGAGGTCGACCAGCTCTTCGGCGAGACCCACAAGGCCTATGGGCGCCTCGACATCCTCGTCAACAATGCCGGCGTCTACGCCATGAGCCCGATCGACGAGTTCACGGAAGAGAGCTTCCACCGACATTTCGACACCAACGTCCTCGGCCTCCTGCTGGCGACCAAGGCGGCCGTCAAGATGTTCGGCGCCAAGGGCGGCAGCATCATCAACATCAGCTCGGTGGTCAGCTCGATCACGCCGGCGGCCAGCGCCGTCTACACCGGCACGAAGGGCGCGGTCGACGCCATCACCGGCGCGCTCGCCAAGGAGCTCGGCCCGCGCAAGATCCGCGTCAACGCGATCAACCCCGGTCTGATCGAGACGGAAGGGACGATCAGCGCCGCGATGATCGGCAGCGATTTCGAGAAGCAGGCGATCGCCAACGCGCCGCTCGGGCGTGGCGGCAAGCCGGGCGACATCGCGCCGATCGCCGTCTTCCTCGCGTCGGACGCCTCGGGCTGGATGACCGGCGAGACCTTCGTCGCCGCCGGCGGCATCCATTAGTTAGAGCGATGTCGGCTTTCGCCGCTTTGCGCCACTTCTGGGTATCCCGTGAGGGGGCGTTCCCAGCCGGACGCCGCCTTCGCGGATCCAGCGGTCGGTCGCGTCGGCAAGCGCCGTCGTTTGCTCCATCTCGATCGCCTGCAGATCGCGCGACTCGAAGGCCGGGGGCATCTCCCGCTTGGGCAACGTCTCAGGCGGACCAGCCGGCGTGGTCGGAGGCGATCCGGCGGCTGCTCGAACGCGGTTTGGCAGCGGACTGACTTGGCCGCCAGCACTTTCGGCCATGCATGGGATTTCCCATGGGACTTCTGTAGCCAGGCGTCCGATTCGGCCGGGTCCGTTCCGCTTACGTGCCAGTTGCGCCGGGGTTGGTGACCGGCAATAATCCCCGTGGTCGAGCGGCCTAAGTCCTTGATGTCTTAAGGCGTCCAAAGCACCAGCCGCGCGATTCCGCGGGCGTAGTTCAATGGCAGAACGGAAGCTTCCCAAGCTTCATACGAGGGTTCGATTCCCTTCGCCCGCTCCATCTAACCATCTGATTTTGCCCTTCTTTTTGCTCTCTGATTTCCACCTCACGTTTGCGCGTTTGACTCGACGTGTTCAGCCCTCGTTCCGGGGCCGCTTGCGGTGCTCGGATCGCATCGTCGCCACTTGGCGGCTCTTGCCGAGTGTGCACGAGCCTCGCCTTGGAGGCGGCCCGTCATAATTGAAGGTCGCAATTTGAAACCTGCTCCTATCTATGCGCACTCCCTCGCCGGCAGGCCTCGATCGGAGTGGGAACCGCTTCGCGACCACTTGCGCCACGTCTCGGCGGCTTGCGCCGCGTTCGCCGCGGCTTTCGGATGGCCTGCACTCGCACGCGCCGCGGGAGTGCTCCACGACATCGGCAAGTGTTCCGCCGAATTCCAGGCCTACATCGGAGCGGGTAGCGAGGATGGTGCCTCACGTGGTCCGGACCATTCGAGCGCCGGCGCGAAGGAAGCGGTCCAACTTTACGGACCGCAACTCGGCCGCCTTCTGGCATTCGTCGTCGCCGGCCACCACGCCGGCCTGGCCGACGGCGACGATCTCGAGCGGCGTCTGACGAAGGCGCCCCCGGCGTACGACGGATGGCAAGAAGAGACCGGCCCTTTGGCCGCCGGCGCGACGCTCGCGCCGACGTCGCAGCCATGCCAGCACCAAGAGACCGGCTTCACCCACGCCTTTCTGACGCGGTTCCTGCTGTCCAGCCTCGTCGATGCCGACCGGCTCGAGACCGCGGCCTACTACGCTCGGGCGGACGGGCGCCCTGCGGCGGCGAAGGCCACCACGCCGCTGCCAGTCCTACGCGATCGGCTGAGATCGTATATGGCGGCGAAGGGCGGCACCGCGATCGCGACGGCGGAAACCGAGACTCAGGCTCATCTGGCCAAGCTTCGCGCTAGCATCCTCGAGAGCGCGGTCGAAAAATCGCGGCTCGCGCCCGGCCTCTTCACGCTGACCGTACCGACCGGCGGCGGCAAGACGCTCACCTCTCTTTCCTTCGCGCTGGAGCACGCCGTGAGGCACGATCTCCGGCGCATCGTCTACGTCATCCCGTTCACCTCGATCATCGAGCAGACCGCCGGCGTGTTCCGCGCGGCCCTGGGCGAAGCGAGCGATCGGCCCAACGACCGCGACGTGGTCGAGCACCATGCGAGCTTCGATTGGGACGACGCGTTCAAGGTCGCCCACGAACGCGGCGGCGGCACGAGCGCGGTCGAGCTATTGCAGCGGGCGACCGAGAACTGGGACGCGCCGATCATCGTGACCACGGCCGTGCAGTTCTTCGAAAGCCTGTTCGCGAGCCGGACCTCCGCCTGCCGCAAGCTCCACAACCTGGCCAGGAGCGTCGTGGTGCTCGACGAGGCGCAGACCCTGCCGCTGCACATCCTGCGGCCCTGCTTGGCAGCACTCGAGGAACTCGCGCGGAACTACGGGTCCAGCATCGTCCTCTGCACGGCGACCCAGCCCGCCTGGCGCAAGCTCGACGGCAAGCTCGTCGAACGGCCGGCTGGGAGGCGGCCGGGACGAAACTTCGGCCTGGATATTTCTCCGGAGCGAGAGCTGGCGCCCGACCCGCAGCGCCTTTTCACCGAGCTGAAGCGCGTCGAGGTGGAGCATCGACGCGAACCGATCGACGATGAGGTGATCGCCGCACGGTTCGCCGACCAGCCGCAGATGCTCTGCATCGTCAACAGCCGGCGTCACGCGAAGGCCCTGTTCACGCGCATCGCCGATCTTCCGGGCGCCATCCACCTCTCGACCTGGATGTGCCCGCGCCATCGTCGCATGGTGCTTGAGCGGGCGCGCGCCGACCTCGCCGCCGGCAAGCCGGTCCGCATCGTCTCGACCTCGCTGATCGAGGCTGGCGTCGACATCGACCTGCCGGAGGTCTGGCGCGCTGCCGCGGGCCTCGACAGCTGCTTGCAGGCCGCCGGCCGGTGCAATCGCGAGTTCCGCCAGGCCGCGGGGCGTCTCGTGATCTTCGAACCGATCGACGACAACGGGCCGCACGATCTGCGCCAGGCTTGGCAGGCCGGGCGAGCGGTGCTGCGCCGCCATGCCGATCCGCAGACGCTCGCCGCGATCACCGACTATTTCGGCGAGCTGTACCTCAACAAGGGCGTCGAGGCGTTCGACGCCTCGAAGCTCGACGGAAAGCCATGGCCGATTCTGCCAGCCATCAGCGAGCGTGCGGATACGCTGCTGTTTCCGTTCGCGTCTATCGCGACGGCGTTCAAGGTCATCGAGGACACGATGGCACCCGTGATCGTCCCCTGGTCGAGTGGGCCGGGCGACACGGACGCCGATTCGCTCCTGAAGCGGATCGCCGCGATGGACAAGCCGCTGCGCGGCGACTTGCGCCGCCTTCAGCAGTACACAGTGGCCGTGCCGCAACGCCAGCGGGACGCGTGGCTACGTGACGGCGTTTTACGCGCCGTCCACTCGGCGCTGGGCGAGGCGATGCTGCGCTTCGACGATCTCGCCTTCTACGACGAACGCTCCGGCCTGCGGGTCGACGAGCCGGAGCACCGGTCGGCAGCGAGTAATGTCTTGTGATCGCTGAGACCCTCGACACCGTCGAGGGTCTCTTCGCTAGAGCAAGCTTCGCCCTGTCGCAATGTTTCGATCCGCGCCCACTGGACGGCATCGTGGTGGATCTACGACGATTTCAACTCGCCCGTCAGGGTGAACAAAAATCCATACCCGTGGCCCGCGTCTCATGTCGGTAGCCTTCATCGATCAAAGCAGGCTGCATTGATTCGGCCGCCAGGTCAAATGGGGACCCGACCTGTTGCAATGAACTCAGATATCGTGTACTTAGCCTGAGCTGAAAAGCTCGGCTTGCTGATCTGTTGCCAGTTCTCCCGCGTTCTGCTTTTGTTCGTCAAGGAGGCGCGATGGGTTACGGTATTCGGTTGCATGTCTCGGGCGAGCGCGCTTGTTTCACCCGGCCCGAGATGAAGGTCGAGCGCGTCTCTTACGACGTGATGACGCCCTCGGCCGCGCGCGGCCTGCTCGAAGCGATCCTCTGGAAGCCGCAGATCCGCTGGGTCGTCGACCGCATCCATGTTTTGAAGCCGATTCGTTTCCAGTCCTTTCGCCGCAACGAGGTCGGCGCCAAGATCTCGGCCGTGACCGCGGAGCGGGCGATGCGGGCCGGCTCGACGGCTGGGCTCGGCCTCGTGGTCGAGGAGAATCGCCAGCAGCGCGCCGCGACGCTGCTCGTCGACGTCGCTTACGTGATCGAGGCGCATTTCGAGACGACGGCCAAGGCCGGTCCCGACGACACGCCGGCGAAATATGCGAACATGTTCAACCGTCGTGCCGAGGCGGGCCAGTGCTTCCATCGCCCCTGCCTCGGCATCCGCGAGTTTCCCGCCGACTTCGCCTTGATCGGCGAGGGCGCGGCACTGCCGCCGTCCGAGCTGCCGCCGGCCGATCGGGACAAGGACCTCGGCTGGATGCTGCACGACATCGATTTCGCCAACGGCAACACCTCGCGCTTCTTCCGCGCGCGACTGACAAGCGGCGTGCTCGACGTGGCGCGCTGCCTCGCCGAAGGGACGGCCGCATGACGATCCTGCAATCGCTCGACCGCTATTACGGCCGCATGGCCGCGCGCGGCGAGGCCGAAGCGCCGGGCTTCTCGCGCGAGAAGATCAGCTTTGTCATCGTGCTGTCGGCGGACGGCGAGCCCGTCGACGTGCTCGACCTACGCGAGCAGAGCGGGAAGAAGCTCGTGCCCGTCCTCCGGGAAGTGCCGGCGGCCGTCAAACGCACGGCCGGCATTGCGCCGAACCGTTTGTGGGACAAGAGCTCGTATGTCCTTGGGCGCACCGCTGGGGAAGGGCGGCGGACGGCCGAGGAACACGCCGCGTTCAAGGCTCTCCACGTGCGCCTCCTGGCCGACAGCGACGACGCGGGCCTCGTCGCGTTGGCGCGGTTTCTGAAAAACTGGACGCCCGAACGTTTCGAGGCCGCGCCCTTTCATGGCGACATGTTGGATTCCAATCTTGTCTTCCGGCTGGACGGGGATGCGTATGAGGTTCACGCGCGGCCTGCTGCGCGGCGTGTCCTCGTGGAGGATGCTGTCGAAAGCTCGTCGGAGATGTGCCTCGTCACCGGCGTGGCCTCGGTCGCCCAACGCCTCCACCCGACGATCAAAGGTGTCCAGGGCGCGCAATCGTCCGGGGCCGCGCTTGTGTCGTTCAACCTCGACGCCTTCACCTCCTACGGAAAGGACCAGGGCGCCAACGCCCCCGTATCGGAGACCGCAGCGTTTCGGTACGGCGCGGCGCTGAACAGGATGCTCGATCGCGGCAGTCGGAATCGGTTGGAGCGCACCGTTGGCGATGCGACCATCATATTTTGGGCCGATGCGTCCGATCTCGTTCCGGAAGAGTCCGCGGCAGTGGCCGAAAACCTGTTCGCCTCCTGGTTTGCTCCTCCGCCCGAAACATCGCCCGATGCCAATCTCGAGGCGGACAAGCAGGAGGCGGCGAAGCTGCTCGACCAGCTCGCCAAGGTGGCGGAGGGTCGACCGGAGCAAGCCGACCCGAGGCTACGCCCCGGCACCCGCTTCCACGTCCTCGGCCTTGCACCGAACGCCGCGCGTCTCTCGGTGCGCTATTGGCTCGACGACGATTTCTCACGTTTCGCCAAGCGCCTCGCCGAGCACGCCGCGGACATGCGGATCGAGCCGCCTCCGCATCGCTGGGGTCGCAGCGCGCCGTCGATCGCGCGGCTGCTCGTCAAGACGACGGCGCTTCAGGAAAAATTCGACAACATACCGCCGTCGCTTGCCGGAGAGGTGACGCGCGCGGTGCTCGCCGGCACGCGCTATCCCCGCACATGGCTGGCGGCGGCCGTGATCCGGCTCCGCGCGGGCGACGACCCGGGCACCGGCTGGCATGCCGCGGTGATCCGCGCCGTACTCGAACGCGACCGACGCTTGAGGAGCGACAATGACAAGTCCAAGGACAAACGGGAGGTGCCGGTGAGCCTCGACAGAACGCGGTCGGACGACCCGGCCTACCATCTCGGCCGATTGTTCGCCGCGCTGGAGACGGCGCAGCGCCTCGCGCTCGGCCGCGTCAACGCGACGATCCGCGACCGTTATTTCGGGCGGCCTCGGCGACGCCGGCCGGCGTGTTTCCGTTGCTTCTGCGCGGCGCCCAAAACCATGTCGGCAAGCTCCGCAAGGAGCGCAAGGACGGCTGGATCGAGCGCGAGATCGGAGACATCATCGCGCTTCTGCCGCCCGCGCTGCCGCGGTCGCTGAAGCTCGAGGCGCAGGGGCGCTTCGCCATCGGCTACTACCACCAGCGCCAGGCCCAGTTCGCCGGCCGGCCGAAGCTCGCGGAAGAGATCGCGACGGCCAGCGAAGGCGATGAGATGAACGAGGAGCAAGAGAATGTCTGACATGCCGGGCGTTGGCCGCCGGCACGAGTTCGTGCTATTTTTCGACGTTACGAACGGCAATCCGAACGGCGATCCGGACGCCGGCAACTTGCCGCGCCTCGACCCGGAGACGAACCAGGGCCTCGTCTCCGACGTCGCGCTTAAACGCAAGATCCGCAACTATGTTGCGTTGGCGCGGCCCGAAGCGCCCGGCCACGAGATCTACATGCGTGACGGCGCGACCCTCAACACCGAGCACAAGCGGGCCTGGTCGGCGATCATGCCGGAGGTGACGAAGGCCGAGGAACTGAAGAAGGCCCCGAAGGACAGCGACAAGGCGCGGGCGCTGACCCGCTGGATGTGCGCCAATTTCTGGGACATTCGTGCCTTCGGCGCGGTTATGACCACCGGCGTCAACGCGGGCCAGGTGCGCGGACCCGTGCAGCTCGCGTTCGCACGCTCCGTCGAGCCCGTGTTGCCGCTGGAGATATCGATCACCCGCATGGCGGCGACGACCGAGGCGGACGCCGAAGCCAAGGGCGGCCGAACGATGGGCCGCAAGCACATCGTGCCCTACGGGCTCTATCGCGCGCACGGCTTCGTCTCCGCGCCGCTCGCCTCGCATCCCGTCAAGGGCACGGGATTTTCCGATGCCGACCTCGAGCTTCTGTTCGAAGCACTCGACCAAATGTTCGATCACGACCGGTCGGCGGCACGCGGCGAGATGGCGACGCGCAAGCTGATCGTCTTCCGACACGCCTCCCCGCTCGGCAACGCACCGGCGCATTCGCTCTTCGATCGCGTGAAGACCTGGCGCGTATACAAGGGCGTCCGGCACGAGATCGGCGCGGAGGCGACCGACAACTGGCCCGTCGCCCGTGCCTTCGCCGACTATGCGATCACCGTCGACCACGACGGTCTGCCGGCCGGCGTCGAGGTGATCGAGCGATAGCCCCATGCCACCCCCGCCCCCCGATCCCGCCGCCGAGGACGCCCTCATCCCGCTGTCGGCCCTGCAGCACCACCTGTTCTGCCCGCGACAGTGCGCGCTTATCCATGTGGAGCGGATCTGGGCGGAGGACGTCGCCACGGCGGAAGGGCGGCTCCTGCACGAGCGGGCGCACGCGGGTGGCGGCGAGACGCGGCCGGGCATCCGCGTCGCACGGGGCGTCGCGCTGCGCTCCCTCGTGCTCGGCGTCTCCGGCATCGCCGACGTAGTCGAGTTTCACGACGCGCGGGGCGGCCAGCGGGGCAAGCCGTTCCCCGTCGAATACAAGCGTGGCAAGCCGAAGGGCCACCGGGCCGACGAGGTCCAGCTCTGTGCGCAGGCGATCTGCCTCGAGGAGATGTTCCGAACGGCCATCCCGGACGGCGCCCTGTTCTACGGCGAGACCCGCCGCCGATGTCCCGTGCGCTTCGATGCCGACCTGCGGGCGCTGACGGCACGCGTTGCGGCCGAGGCACGCGCGATGCTGGCCGCGGGAAGCACGCCGCCGCCCGTCAAGACGGCGGCGTGCCGGCGCTGCTCGCTCGCCGACGCCTGCCAGCCCGACCGGTTCGAGCGTCCGCCGGCCGTGCATCGCTGGCTGGCCAGCCAGCTTCGTTCTTAAGTCTGGTCAGGCCGGTCGTGCGCCGCCTCCTCAACACGATCTACGTGACGAGCGAGGACGCTTGGCTGCGCAAGGACGGCGCCAATCTCGTCGTCGAGGTCGACGGCGCCGATTGCGGGCGAGCGCCGCTGCACATGCTCGACGGCATCGTCAGCTTCGGCCGGCCCGGCGCCTCGCCGGCCCTGCTCGCCGCCTGCGCCGAGGCCGGCATCACGATCTCGCATCTCGACCCGAACGGCCGCTTCCTCGCGCGGGTCGAGGGGATGCGCACCGGCAACGTCCTCCTGCGCCGCGCGCAATACCGGATGGCCGACGACCCCGCCCGCGCCGTGCCTCTCGTCCGCGGGATCGTCGCCGGCAAGGCGGCCAACCAGCGTACCGTAATCCGGCGCGCGCTGCGCGATCATGGTGATGCCATGCGAGCCGATGAGGCGGAAGCGTTGACGGTCGCCGAGCGCCGGCTGTTCGACATCGCGCGCCGGACGTTGCCGTCCACCGACGTTGACGCGCTTCGCGGTCTCGAGGGCGAGGCCGCGTTCGTCTACTTCGGCTGCTTCAAGGTTCTGCTGCGCGTCGACGACCCGGCGTTCGCCTACGGCGGGCGCTCGCGCCGGCCGCCGCTCGATCGCGTCAATGCTCTCCTGTCGTTCCTCTACGCGCTGCTCGGTCACGACTGCCGCTCGGCGCTGGAGGCGCACGGTCTCGATCCGCAGGTCGGCGTCCTCCATGCCGACCGGCCCGGGCGCGCCAGCCTCGCGCTCGACCTGATGGAGGAGCTGCGCCCGGTTCTCGCCGACCGTCTGGTCCTGACGCTGATCAACCGCCGGCAAGTGGCGGCGGACGACTTCGTCGTCGAGGCCGCCGGCGCGGTCCGCCTGACGGACGCGGCGCGCAAGCGCGTGCTGGTCGCCTGGCAGGAGCGCAAGCGCGAGGTGCTCAAGCACCCGTTCTTCAACGAGACGATGCCGCTCGGGCTGCTGGCGCACGCCCAGGCCCAGCTCATCGCCCGCACGCTTCGCGGCGACCTCGACGGATATCCGCCCTTCATCTGGAGGTAGCCGTGCTGATGCTCGTCACCTACGATGTCAACGTCGAGACGCGCGCCGGCCGACGGCGGCTGCGCCGCGTCGCCCGAGCCTGCCTCGACCATGGCCAGCGGGTGCAGAAGTCGGTCTTCGAGTGCGAGGTGGAGCCGGCGCGGTGGACGGCGCTTCGCGCGCGGCTCGTCGCCGAGATCGACCCGGCGACCGATAGCCTGCGATTCTACCATCTGGGCGCGGAGGGCCGGCGCAAGGTCGACCACGTGGGGGCGAACGCCGTTCTCGACCTCGAAGGGCCGCTCGTCTTCTAATCCCGCGAACCGAGAGCCCGCGGGCCCGCGCGCGACGGTTCGCGGGACGGGTAAGATCCTGCTGTCCCTGAAAACTTGCTCCGGCAGACGATGACGGCGCAGTGCGCCGGGAGCGAACAGGGGTAGCTTCGCGCGAAGCGTCCGCTTTTCGCCGTTCCCTCCGCATGTTATCCGCAGGCCGTCGCGCCCTCACGGGCGCGCGGATCGAAACAATCTTGGGTGACGAATCGCTTTCCGCTCCTAGAGGTCGCGCCCTCACGGGCGCGCGGATCGAAACACCGTGTCGAGAAAGCGCAACCCAAGCGCGCGGCGTCGCGCCCTCACGGGCGCGCGGATCGAAACTGTCGGACTTGGTGCGGCGCGGATGATGTACGCGGTCGCGCCCTCACGGGCGCGCGGATCGAAACATCACGCGACCTCCCGTTCCAGCCTGCGCTCTTGTCGCGCCCTCACGGGCGCGCGGATCGAAACTCCAGGCCCTTAGCGTGAGTGTTAGCGCGCTCTGTCGCGCCCTCACGGGCGCGCGGATCGAAACTCCAAAGACGCCGCTTGTCCCAACGCCTGTCGAAAGTCGCGCCCTCACGGGCGCGCGGATCGAAACTCCGCCTTACGCCAGCCGGCTTGGATAGCCGCTCGTCGCGCCCTCACGGGCGCGCGGATCGAAACAGGGCAAAGGCCGGACCAATGCCCGGATCATTCGTCGCGCCCTCACGGGCGCGCGGATCGAAACACCGGACGGTACGCAAACCGCGTTGCAATGTCACGTCGCGCCCTCACGGGCGCGCGGATCGAAACTAATTTAAATGGCCGCTCCGCAGTATCCAAACACGGTCGCGCCCTCACGGGCGCGCGGATCGAAACTTCATCCCGACGCGATTGCGTCGTTTGAGCACGTGTCGCGCCCTCACGGGCGCGCGGATCGAAACCGTCGCTGTCGACGGCGATGTTCACGACGCCGAGGTCGCGCCCTCACGGGCGCGCGGATCGAAACGTTACCGATTGAACTGGATGCCAATCATCATGTCGTCGCGCCCTCACGGGCGCGCGGATCGAAACCATCATCTCGCTCGCCTTCAAGGAGGACAACAAGTCGCGCCCTCACGGGCGCGCGGATCGAAACATCGAGAAATCGCCACTCACGTGGGCTCGCGCATGTCGCGCCCTCACGGGCGCGCGGATCGAAACTTCGATGGCACCGGCTGCTTCCTGCTGAGCGGCAGTCGCGCCCTCACGGGCGCGCGGATCGAAACATTGGGCGCGCGGATCGAAACGTCTTGACGAGCCGTCGTTTGCAGACACGACAAAGTCGCGCCCTCACGGGCGCGCGGATCGAAACTTTATCGCGCGAGCATTGGATTTCCGGGCTCTAGTCGCGCCCTCACGGGCGCGCGGATCGAAACCCCTCAGCCTTCAAGACGAGCGCGAGAGACGCGGCGTCGCGCCCTCACGGGCGCGCGGATCGAAACCCAGATGTACCGGCCTGACGTGGTGATGCGCGAAGTCGCGCCCTCACGGGCGCGCGGATCGAAACGCCAACGCCGCGATCGGCGTCTCGGACGCGGCGCGTCGCGCCCTCACGGGCGCGCGGATCGAAACCCCGACATCGAGGCCAAGGGCGCCGATGCCCTCGTCGCGCCCTCACGGGCGCGCGGATCGAAACGCGCCGTCGCATCCCGATCTTGCGGGCGTGCGCACGTCGCGCCCTCACGGGCGCGCGGATCGAAACTCCCCAACCAGGGCACGACCCGCGACGCGAACAGCGTCGCGCCCTCACGGGCGCGCGGATCGAAACCAGAGACTTATTGAGCGAAGCCATTGCATTTCCCGTCGCGCCCTCACGGGCGCGCGGATCGAAACAAACAAGAAAACACTGTTGCGGCCGAACTCATAGTCGCGCCCTCACGGGCGCGCGGATCGAAACCATCGTTGCTTTAGAGCCGCCGCCACCACGCGGAGTCGCGCCCTCACGGGCGCGCGGATCGAAACGTACTGGCCAGGGGCTAACCCGAGGCTGGGCCGGTCGCGCCCTCACGGGCGCGCGGATCGAAACGAGCCCTACGCGGGCACCGTGACGCTCGGCGGCTGTCGCGCCCTCACGGGCGCGCGGATCGAAACTTTTTGAGCCCAGTATGTCCACATACAAGCTAGAGTCGCGCCCTCACGGGCGCGCGGATCGAAACTATTGTTCGTATTTGCATGCGAAAGCGACCCGTGTCGCGCCCTCACGGGCGCGCGGATCGAAACATCAGCCGTGCCGGTGAGCGTTGCCGACCCGCCCGTCGCGCCCTCACGGGCGCGCGGATCGAAACAGCAACGTGCGACATGATTGACTTCATAGCGCCGGTCGCGCCCTCACGGGCGCGCGGATCGAAACTTTGAAAGACGCATACGTGTCACGAACTGCTATCGTCGCGCCCTCACGGGCGCGCGGATCGAAACACCAAAGCCAAAGAGATAGGAAGAGCATGAATTGTCGCGCCCTCACGGGCGCGCGGATCGAAACGCCGAAGTGATTTTTCCCAAACATAAAATGTACAGTCGCGCCCTCACGGGCGCGCGGATCGAAACACGACGCGCGTAGGGCGCGGTACCGGCAATTTGAGTCGCGCCCTCACGGGCGCGCGGATCGAAACACGCGGTCAACGTCAATGATACAGGCGCGCTAAGTCGCGCCCTCACGGGCGCGCGGATCGAAACATCACGTCGGCAACTTGATCGCCGCCCGCGTATGGTCGCGCCCTCACGGGCGCGCGGATCGAAACCGAAGCAGCGGCCGATGGTGCTAATACATTCCTTGTCGCGCCCTCACGGGCGCGCGGATCGAAACTCGGAATGTGTATCAACCTCGCGCGACCACGTGGTCGCGCCCTCACGGGCGCGCGGATCGAAACTTTTCGACCTCGCGAAGTAAAGACTGGGCTGAGGTCGCGCCCTCACGGGCGCGCGGATCGAAACTGCTACAGTCGGCGAAGGCAACATCACGACGACCGTCGCGCCCTCACGGGCGCGCGGATCGAAACCGAAGCAGGTTGATCTTGAAAACGAAGTTCGCGGTCGCGCCCTCACGGGCGCGCGGATCGAAACACCCAGACGAAGTGCGAGCGGTAGCCGAACCCCGTCGCGCCCTCACGGGCGCGCGGATCGAAACGATAAATAGACCATGATAATCATTTAACGCAACCGTCGCGCCCTCACGGGCGCGCGGATCGAAACGCGTAAGCCGTTAGCGCTGGCATTGCGTTGACGAGTCGCGCCCTCACGGGCGCGCGGATCGAAACCTTTGTCCGAAGAGATGGGCGCCGTCGCGCCGGGTCGCGCCCTCACGGGCGCGCGGATCGAAACGTCGTCATTCAAGTTGACCGGCGCCATTCTGCTGTCGCGCCCTCACGGGCGCGCGGATCGAAACGCGAGATGATGATCCAGGTGAAGGGCGGCAAACACGTCGCGCCCTCACGGGCGCGCGGATCGAAACGCATTGTTAAATCAATGCAGGGCGGAGCCATGGGTCGCGCCCTCACGGGCGCGCGGATCGAAACCCGTCTGCTGCGCAGCGGCGATGACGAGGCCAATGTCGCGCCCTCACGGGCGCGCGGATCGAAACTGCATACCCGGTTCCTGACAAAGCGGATCGACCAGTCGCGCCCTCACGGGCGCGCGGATCGAAACCGGGACGCTAGTGTACCGTCCACAGCCGTCCACAGGTCGCGCCCTCACGGGCGCGCGGATCGAAACGCGGCAAACCGCGACGTGCATGTCTGGACCAATCGTCGCGCCCTCACGGGCGCGCGGATCGAAACGTGGCGATGGCCGAGCTGTGCGACCAGGCCGTCGCGTCGCGCCCTCACGGGCGCGCGGATCGAAACGTCAATCTCGGCGCCTATGGGTCTGAGGCCAAAGTCGCGCCCTCACGGGCGCGCGGATCGAAACTACAGGAACGAGCTGCGGGAGTACCTGCTAGCCGGTCGCGCCCTCACGGGCGCGCAGATCGAAACCCCGGCGACCTTGCCGAAGCCGCGCTGGCTCACGTCGCGCCCTCACGGGCGCGCGGATCGAAACACCAGCGACACGGACTACAAGGCGATTCGGCAGGGTCGCGCCCTCACGGGCGCGCGGATCGAAACTCGCACCGGGAGGTGTCGCCGGCCAAGATCGACGTCGCGCCCTCACGGGCGCGCGGATCGAAACAGAGCCCACCATGAACAAGCACCTCGCCAAACACGTCGCGCCCTCACGGGCGCGCGGATCGAAACATCGGCGTCGCGATGATAGTCGGGGCGTGTTTTGTCGCGCCCTCACGGGCGCGCGGATCGAAACTGCGGCGTGTCCTACGAGCCAAGCGGCGTCCATGGTCGCGCCCTCACGGGCGCGCGGATCGAAACGCGCGGCCACCGCTGCCGAGGTGGCGATGACGAAGTCGCGCCCTCACGGGCGCGCGGATCGAAACCCGGCTGGGGGCACCGACACGGAGATTTTACGCCGTCGCGCCCTCACGGGCGCGCGGATCGAAACGCTTGATGTCCCGGTTATTTTGGCGCTGGTCGAGTCGCGCCCTCACGGGCGCGCGGATCGAAACGGCGTTCCGGCCGCGAAGCAGACGATCCCCTGCGTCGCGCCCTCACGGGCGCGCGGATCGAAACCCCGTTATTGGCGCTATCCACAGGCGCGGAGCGTCGCGCCCTCACGGGCGCGCGGATCGAAACACCCAGCACAAGAACCGCGCCCGCAAGCCGGTGACGTCGCGCCCTCACGGGCGCGCGGATCGAAACTATGCCAACATCGGGTACAAATCCCCGCGCCCGAGTCGCGCCCTCACGGGCGCGCGGATCGAAACGCCCAGCCCGCGTTCGCGGACCTCGCCGGCCTGAGTCGCGCCCTCACGGGCGCGCGGATCGAAACGAGTTTCCAGCGGGAACATGTTTCGTCGGCAAGGTCGCGCCCTCACGGGCGCGCGGATCGAAACTTGCGGGCGAACTGGCGGGCGCGGCGGCGGCCGGGTCGCGCCCTCACGGGCGCGCGGATCGGAACTATCAGAAAGAAGGGCGAAGTCTTACCAATTTGCGGTCGCGCCCTCACGGGCGCGCGGATCGAAACTTTCGCCGTCTCGTGGTGGATATGGCCGAAGAGGGTCGCGCCCTCACGGGCGCGCGGATCGAAACGCTCATTGCGCACCACGGTCCCGCCGTCGCCGCGTCGCGCCCTCACGGGCGCGCGGATCGAAACGAATGAAGTGTAGAAGCCGATGCGCTTATTGCAAGTCGCGCCCTCACGGGCGCGCGGATCGAAACCAGGATGGCCACGATGCGCAGGCGATCAACGTGTTGTCGCGCCCTCACGGGCGCGCGGATCGAAACAGCCGCCGGTCCTTGTCCGGAACGGCCCTGTGTGGTCGCGCCCTCACGGGCGCGCGGATCGAAACCGTTCGACGCCCCGCCGTAGACTACCCCCGACGGTCGCGCCCTCACGGGCGCGCGGATCGAAACGACCCTATGCTTCTGCCGGCGTGGCGCAACGGGCGTCGCGCCCTCACGGGCGCGCGGATCGAAACCCTCAGCACGGCCGGCTTCGACGATCGGAACGGAGTCGCGCCCTCACGGGCGCGCGGATCGAAACGATGAGGATGAGCCGAGCGAGGTTTGTGCTCGCTGTCGCGCCCTCACGGGCGCGCGGATCGAAACGATCACGCTTGATGCGACAGGGCTCGTCACGTGGTCGCGCCCTCACGGGCGCGCGGATCAAAACTGGCATCGTCCTCGATCCGGTTAAGGAAGCAGAGGTCGCGCCCTCACGGGCGCGCGGATCGAAACATGCCGCCGTCGACGGCCTCTGCGGGATAGCCGGTCGCGCCCTCACGGGCGCGCGGATCGAAACCTCCCGTATCTCGCATGGGAGGTCGGAGTCGATGGTCGCGCCCTCACGGGCGCGCGGATCGAAACGTGAAACGCCGCGCCAGAAAGCAGGCCACCTGGGTCGCGCCCTCACGGGCGCGCGGATCGAAACAGATTGGCGCCAACGGCGTCGGCTATACCGCCGCGTCGCGCCCTCACGGGCGCGCGGATCGAAACTGCAAGTCCCAGCACCCCGAGACTTACGCCGCCCTGTCGCGCCCTCACGGGCGCGCGGATCGAAACGTCAAGGCGCGAAGTTTTTGCTCGCGGAACAGGGGTCGCGCCCTCACGGGCGCGCGGATCGAAACGCTTGACGCAAGAGCGCCTGGTCGACCGCGTTGGCGTCGCGCCCTCACGGGCACGCGGATCGAAACAGGGGAATGGTGGTGTGGGCACCGTGACGCTGGGCGTCGCGCCCTCACGGGCGCGCGGATCGAAACAAGGATGCGCTGCGCTATTGCCCGGCGCTCGGCTGGTCGCGCCCTCACGGGCGCGCGGATCGAAACGTCCCGCGCGCCGGCTTGCCGGTCCGCCCGGCGTCCGTCTCGGCCTGGATGAGCTCGACCGCGACCTCCTCGGTGAGCGGCCGTTGCGCGCCAGGCCGAACACGAAGTCGACCCGGTTCTCCTCGCACCACCTCATCAAGGTTTTGCGCGCGAAGCCGGAATCGGCGCGCAGCAGGATACGCGTCCGCGGCCAGCGGGCGCGGATCTGGCGTACGATCTGCTCGATCTCCTCGACGGCCCCGGCCAAGGCATCGATGTTGGAGCGCCGGAGCGAAGCGCGCCAGGGACCACGGCCGGCGAAGCAGGCTGGGGTGGCAAGCGGAGAGTTGGCGGCGAGGAGATGACGGCCGCAGAAGACGTAGAGCGGCAGGTAGCAGTAGCCGTCGTAATAGCCGTGGAAGAAGCGGCCTCCTGATGCCCGTGCAACGGGTCGTCGGTGGCGTCGAGGTCGAGGACGATCTGCTTCGGCGCTCTCCTGTGTGCTTTCAGGAACAGATCGACGAACAGCCGCTCGATCGCCGCCCCGTCGTGGGCGATCTTGTGATAGCGCGTCGGCTCGGGCCGGCTCAGCTCGAGCCGATTCAGCGTGCTCTTGCCCGCCACCGGCGCGCAATCCGAACGCCGCGCCGCGAGCTTGCCGGCGAGCACCGCCATCGCCGAATCGTGGCGAAGATCATCGTGGTCGTTCAAGTCCTCGTAGCCGAGCGCGATGCCGAACACCCGCTGGCCGACCAGCGTGCCGACATCGTGCTCGATCAACCCGGGGGCGGCGCGCGTCGGCGAAGCAGTCCGCCACGCGCCCATTCAGGCCGACCGCACGAGCGGTTGCCCCGAGCAACAGCGCCCCGGCGTCCGAGGTGATCGCGCCGCCGTCGAACGCGGCCTCGACCTTGCGGCCCTCAACGGGTGCAAAACCAAACCAATCCGCGCTACAGTGTGTCGGATCGGGGAACTCCTCTGCGTTAACGTAAGGCTTTGTCGTAGAAGAACTTTCGCTGATTCAGAGCCCCGATGCACCTGTCCAGTTTGAGGAATTCGGGTTAGTAATGGTCGTGGTTACAAGCCGCGTGGGCGCGGGTGGGTTATGTGTCGCGACAGCAAAGCTCGAGACCTACCGGACAGATCGTGCGCTACCTAAAGTGGAGAAATCGTATGCTATCGACGGTCATCCGCTTCCTGCTTGTCAGAGCGAGGTCGATTTGTTAGACTGGCCGGCGCTCGCGGCGGGCTCCTGTGCCCGGCTTTATGTGCGCGGCCATGGCGGAATTGGTAGACGCGCTAGCTTGAGGTGCTAGTCGGGAGACCGGTGGAGGTTCGAGTCCTCTTGGCCGCACCAGACCTTATACTTCGCCTGCTGAGGCGGCGAATGCTTGACCGCCCTTCCCAGACGGATCTCTCCTCCCGACAGGCGAAGCTCGGCGACGGCTGGCGCGTGGCATTCGTCGTTCGAGGCTTCTGCGGCGAAAGCGCCTCTGTCTGCGAGCCGGCGATTGTATTGCCGACAGGCCGCTCGTAATACGCCTGAGCCGCCTTCGGACATGCGGCCGGACCATGACATGGGCGATACCGAGGACCTCCTGCAGCACGAGCCGCACGACGACGAAGGCGACCTCAAGCCGGCCTTCATCGATGCAGTCGTGGCGGCGATCGAAGAGCGGGATCGCGACAGGCTGCGCGCGCTCGTCGGCGACCTTCACGAGTCCGATCTCGGCGGCTTGATCGAGGCGATCGAGCCGGACCGGCGCGCGGCGCTCATCGCGATCATGGGGCGCGACTTCGACTTCAACGCGCTGACCGAAATCGACGAGAATATCCGCGAGGAGATCCTCGAAGAGCTGCCCAATTCGGCGGTCGCGCTCTACGTCCAGGACCTCGAGAGCGACGATGCCGTTGCACTTCTCGAGAACCTCGATCAGCAGGACCGCCAGGAGATCCTCGACGCGCTGCCGGCGATCGATCGGTCAGCCCTGAAGCGCTCGCTCGACTTTCCGGAGGACACGGCCGGGCGTCTGATGCAGACGACGCTCGTGACGGTCCCGCCGTTCTGGACCGCCGGCCATGCCATCGACATGATGCGCGACGCGCCGGCCGATGAGTTGCCCGACGAATTCTACGAAATCTTCATCGTCGATCCGGCGCATCGCCTGCTCGGCAACGTCTTTCTCGATGCTTTGATGCGCGCGCAGCCGGACGTGATGCTCGGCGAGATGATGCGTACCGACCGGCGCCGGGTCAAGGTGACGGATGAGGCACTGGAGGTCGCCGAGCTGTTCGAGCGTTACAACCTCGTCTCGGCGCCGGTGGTCGACGAAGCGGAGCGGCTCGTCGGCGTCATCACCGTCGACGACATCGTCGACGTCATCCGCGAGGAGGCGGATCAGGAGATCAAGGCGCTGGGCGGCGTCTCGCCCGACGAGACGCTCTCGGATCCGTTCTGGGAGATCACCCGGAGCCGCTTCCTGTGGCTCTTCGTCAACCTGATCACCGCCTTCATCGCCTCCTCCGTGCTCGGCGTCTTCTCGGCCCAGATGGAGAAAATCATCGCGCTCGCGGTCTTGGCGCCGATCGTGGCGAGCCAGGGTGGCAACGGCGCAACGCAAACGATGACGGTAGTGGTCCGCGCGCTCGCGACCCGCGAGCTTTCGCGCGCCAACGCGCTCCGCGTCATTGCCCGCGAGGTGCTCGTCGGCGCGGTGAATGGTCTCGCCTTCGGTCTCGTCACAGGCATCGGCGCATCGATCTGGTATCAGAAATACAGTCCGGGGATCGGCGTTGTGATCGCTGGTGCGATGCTCATAAACCTCACTGTCGGCGCGCTCGGCGGCATCCTCATCCCGATGGCCTTGGAGAAGTTCGATATCGATCCCGCCGTGTCCTCGTCGGCCTTCGTGACGACCGTGACCGACGTAGTCGGCTTCTCGTCCTTCCTTGGCCTCGCCACCCTGTGGTTCAGGCTCGGATGACGGCGGCGGAGGTGGTCAGGCTGCTCGCGCTTGAGCGCCATCCCGAAGGCGGCTGGTACCGGGAGACGTTCCGCGACACGTGCGAGATCGACGGCCGCGCTTCGTCGACGGCGATCTACTACCTGCTCGACGTCGGCGAAGTGTCGGAATGGCACCGGGTGGACGCCGTCGAGACCTGGCACTGGCACGCCGGCGCTCCGATGGTCATCACGCTGAGCCCGAACGGGCACGATGCCACGGCGCACCACCTCGGCCCGGAACTTGGCGCCGGCCAGCGCCCGCAACTTGTGGTGCCGGCAGGGCATTGGCAGACCGCGACGAGCCTCGGCGCGTGGACCCTCGTCGGCTGCACGGTCGCGCCGGGCTTCCGCTTTGAGGGATTCGAAATGGCACCGGCCGCCTGGAGGCCGAGGCCGAGGCCGAGAGGCTGAAGGCTATTCGTGCCGGATGATCAGGCTGCCGTGTAAAGAGGCATCAGCCTGCCGATCGCGCCCACCTCCAGGCCGCGCCTTACGAGGGGCGAACAACGCGCGCCGAGCGCGCCCAAGCGCTTCATCGAGGCCTCGTAGCCCTCGCGGTTCATGTCGGCCACGACCGCGACAATCGACTCGCCGTCGATATCCTGCGGAAGACCGAGCGGCCGCAGGCGGATGCCGGCCTGCAGACGCCGAGAGAGCGTCGACATCTCGGCGAGCCCCGTCAGCTGGCGGATGCCTTCCTCAAGGCAGAATTGCTGAATCGCGACCAGGAGCGCGATCTCGGCGCGGCCACGTCGGTCCCGCATCAAAAAGTAGCGGCTGCATTCCCAGGTGTCGGGGCTGCGCGGCAGCGGCCACTGCGACAGATGTGGGAAGACTTCACTCAACATGTGGGGCAGGACAGTCGGGTAGACGCGCTGGCCGCCGATCACAACGTCATTGTCGACGGCGAGCAAATAAACCATATGTTCATTATCGAATTGATCGTGCTCTTCGGAATTGCTTCGCGCCAAGTTTTTCCAGCCACGCTCCTCGACGAAAACACGGTAGCGTTGCTGATGGTAGTGCGTCATCAAAGGTTCGTAGAGATGCCGATTCGCTTGCGCGATGACATGAACTTTTAGCATGACTTGGCCCCCGCCATTAATCACTTGTTAGGAATGTTAAGCCCGCATCGGCAGGGTGGGCATCGTAAGAAATTACAGGGTTACGATTAAATGTTTATGAGTTTGCTTCGGATCGCCTTGGCCACTGCCTGGGTCTTGTTCAGGGCGCCGAGCTTGTGCGTTGCGTTCACGGTGTGAGCGATGGCGGTGCGTTCGGTGATGTTCAGGATCTTGGCGATCCCCGCCGCAGATTTGCCTGCGGCGGCCCAGGTCAGCACCTCGCGCTCGCGGGCGGAGAGCGCGGGATGAGAGGGTTGCAAGCCTACGCGCAACTCGCGTACCCGCTCGAAGGCGTAGATCGACATGAGGTGGACCGCCGGCTGGGTCTGGCGATCGAGTCGCAGGTTCGCGGACGTGCTGAGCGAGACGCAGGAGGCGTCGCCGCCAAAGCCATGGATCGGACAGGTGAAGCCCTCGACCAGGCCGAAGTCGCGCGCTCGGTCCAACACTTCGGACGACGTGCTGGCCGGACCATGGCTCCGTTCGGCGGCGGGCCAGACAAAGGGACGGATCGAACGCCTGCATAGATGAACGATCGGGTCGATCTGCTGGTAATTGCGCTCGAGGTAGAGGTCTGCCCAGCCGATCGGGATCTTCGACAGCATCACCTGAGGTTGCGTCGTTGCAACAGCGCTCGGCACGTCGGACATCACGAAATGCTCGAAACCGAAGCTCGCCATCGCCTTTTCGAACGAATGCAAGACTGATCCGATCGATTTCATTTGATCGATATCAGCCACAAACGACAAGGCGCATTCGCCGTACGCCGCAGCCTGCGGAGCGTCGGGATCGTGCGAGCTGCTTAGCATCCGCTTGGTACCGGTGGAGTGTTGGTCCTGGAGACCGAGGCAGGCTGAGGCGCTCGAATTAAGCCTTTGTTTGCGCCTCAGTCTTCTGCCACGAACCTAGCAGGAAGCCTTTCTGGGCGTAACCGTCATATCGGGCTAAAGTCGTATTTAGACCGGCGTGACATTTCCGGCTCGCGCCGGCTTGCGAGGTGCGTTCAGCTGAGAAGGGAATGGATGATGCCGGCTTTCGGGGATTACCAGAACGAGATCTACTTCCGCGGCCTGAATGGCGTGAAGCCGAAGCTCCCGGTGGATTTCGCCACGCTCGAGCGCAAGGCGCGCGCTGCGATGCCGGATGATCTCGTCGACTACGTGTTTGGCGGCTGCGGTAACGAGCATACCCAACGCCGCAACGTCACCGCGTTCGAGCATTGGGGGGTGCTGCCGCGCATGATGGTCGATTGCTCGACGCGCGACCTGTCGATCGATCTCTTCGGCCTGAAGCTCCCAAGCCCGCTGTTCATGAGCCCGATCGGGGTCATCGGCCTGTGCACGCAGGACGGCCATGGCGATATCGCGGCGGCACGCGCATCGGCCGCGACCGGCGTTCCGGCCATGGTCTCGACGCTCGCCAACGATCCGATGGAGACCGTCGTCAAGGAACTCGGCGACACGCCCGGCTTCTTTCAGCTCTACACGCCGAGGGACATCGCCGTCGCGGAGAGCCTCGTTCACCGGGCCGAGGCCGCCGGCTACAAGGCGATCGTGGTGACGCTCGATACTTGGCTCACCGGCTGGCGTCCGCGCGATCTCAACCCGTCGAACTTCCCGCAGCTGCGCGGGCACGCGATGGCGAACTACTGGTCCGATCCGCATTTCCGCAAGTCGCTGGCGAAACCGCCGGAGGAGGACGTCGCCGCCGCCGTCGCGCAATGGGCGCGCATCTTCGGCAAGCCCTTGAACTGGGGTGACCTGCGGTGGCTGCGCTCCCTGACCAAGCTGCCGCTGGTTCTCAAGGGCATCTGTCATCCCGACGATGCGCGCCGCGCCATCGACGGCGGCGCCGACGCGATCTTCTGCTCGAATCACGGCGGCCGGCAGGCGAACGGCGGCATCGCGGCGATCGAGATGCTGCCGGCCGTGGTCGAGGCCTGCGGAAAGGTTCCTGTGCTGTTCGACTCCGGTGTGCGATCGGGCACCGACGTCATCAAGGCCATCGCGCTCGGCGCCACCGCAGTTGGCATCGGCCGGCCCTACGCCTACGGCATGGCGCTCGACGGCGCTGACGGCGTCGTGCACGTGCTACGCAGCATCCTCGCCGAGGCGGACCTGCTGATGGCGGTCGATGGCTATCCGACGCTGCGAGACCTCACGCCGGAGGCGCTGATGCGCCTCTGAAGCCGCGGTCTTGAGGAGGGCAAGATGGTGGGCGCGACAGGGATTGAACCTGTGACCCCTCCCGTGTGAAGGGAGTGCTCTCCCGCTGAGCTACGCGCCCGCACCGCCGTCCTGTCTACAGCGACCGCCGCGGAAGGGAAGAGAAAACTCGCGACTGCCGCAACCGCCTCGAAGTTCATGAACGGGTACTCTCTCCCGCTACCGAGGTGCCGGCAGGCGTTGCGCCATCTCGGCCACCGCCTCGCGGAGTTGGTCGAAACGGCCGATGATGCGGTCCGGTCCGAGCGTCGCGACCGGCTCCGGCGCGTAGCCGAAGTCGACGGCGATCACCGGGAGGCCGGCCGCCTTGGCCGTTTCGATGTCGGTCGACGTGTCACCGACCATGATCGCGCGGGTCGGGTCGCCGCCGGCCTTCTCGATCGTGAGGCGCAGCATCGCCGGGTTCGGCTTGTACACCGCGAAGGTGTCCTGGCCGCAGATCGCGCGGAAGCGAGAGGTGGCGCCGAGGTCGCCGATCAGCATCTTCGAAGGCTTCTCGAACTTGTTGGTGCAGATCGCGAGGCCGTGACCGTCGGCGCTCAGTCTGTCGAGGGCCGCCTCGGCCCCAGGATAGAAGCGCGTCTTCACCGAGAGATGGTCCTCGTAGTGCGCGAGGAAAGCGGCGAACATCTCCTCCAGCCGCCCATCGGACACCTGGGCTCGGGCGGCCTCCAGGCCCTGGCGGATCATCATGCGGCCGCCGCGTCCGACGAACTTCCGTGCCTGCTCGACGGGGAATGCTGGAATCCCCTCCCGTTCGAGGATCACGTTGAGCGAATTGACGAGATCCGGCGCGCTGTCAACGAGGGTGCCGTCAAGGTCGAAGACGACGAGAGGGGCGGGGTTTGGCTCGGTCATGGGTCGGCTTAGCGAGCGCAGGCCGACGGGGCAATGAGCTTACCCCGTTGGCGATGGGCGTCTTGTCGCGACCCGATGCGCGAAAGTCGGCGCCGCGCCGCCGCGTTGCCGTTTTGCTGCTCCGATCGGTCGGTTATAGGGGCGAGACTGGCCGAACGCCGCAACAAACTCCGGGGTCACCATGTTCGTCGCGCCTCTCCCTCTCAGTGTCCGCGCGACGGGTAGCTCGATGCGGGCTCTTGTCCTTGCGGCGGCGATGCTCGGCGTCGCCGCCTGCCCCTCCAGTGCCGCCGGCAATTATGACTTCCTGGCCTCGCCCGAGAACGACCTCAACCGCATCTACCGGCTCGACAAATCGACCGGCGAGGTCGGCGCCTGTCAATACGGCATCAAGGAGGGTGCCTCCACCATCGGCGTGACGCTATGCTACCAGCCGGGGCAGGGCGCCGGCCCGCAGGGCGCCAGTGACTACGCCCTCGTCGCCTCCCATCACCAGCAGGAGAGCGGCGTATGGCGGGTCGATCTTCGTACGGGCATGATGTCGATCTGCTACGTCCTGAGCGAGGCCGTTGTCTGCACGCCCCCCGGCAAGTAGAACCCGCAACTCCAGGCGGCACACCCGCTGCGAGGCGATCCGCAAAGGACCCATGACCGTCTCCAGCTCCAACGATAATGGCAAGCCGTTCGATCAGGACGCGGCCAAGCGCGCAGCCGGTGTTCGGGCGCTTGATTTCGTCACGCCGGGCATGCGCCTCGGCCTTGGCACCGGCTCGACGGCCATGGCCTTCGTCGCACTCCTCGGAGAGCGGGTCGCCGATGGGCTTGACATCGTCTGCGTGGCGACATCCGAGCGTACAGCCGAGCAGGCGAGGGGGCTCGGCATCAGGCTGGCGACGCTCGAGGAGGAGCCCGCGCTCGACCTCGCGATCGACGGCGCCGACGAGTATGACCGCGCGTTGCGGCTCATCAAGGGTGGCGGCGGCGCCCTGCTGCGCGAGAAGATCACGGCGACGGCATCGCGGCGGATGATCGTCATCGCCGACGCATCGAAGGAGGTTGAGACGCTCGGCCGCTTCCCGTTGCCGGTTGAGGTGAACCGCTTCGGCCTCGCGGTGACGCGGGCGGCGGTGATCCGAGAGGCGGCGGCCTGTGGGTGCGAAGGCGCGGTCGCCTTGCGGCAGCTTCGGCCGGGCGAGACCTTCGTGACCGATGGGGGGCACCTCATCCTCGATTGCCATTTCGGCCGCATCGCCGTCCCGGAAGAGTTGACGGCCCGCCTCAACGCCATCCCCGGCGTGGTGGAGAACGGCCTCTTCATCGGCATCGCCTGCGCGGTGATCCGCGCTGCGCCCGACGGCGTGACGATCATCGGCAATCCGGGCGGACAGTGAATATTCGGAGGAACGGAGACGGCGTTGAGACGAGGACTGTGTTGAGACGAACCGGCTTCGATCGAGACCTTTGGTGCCGGCGCATGATGGCGTCGATCCTGGGCCTGAGCGCTTGGGCTGCGTCCGCTGCCCTGGCGGACGAGCCGTCTAAGCCTCAGCCCACCGCGGTCGCGCCCGCCGACCCGGCGATGGTGGCACCTGCCGCGGAGCCGACCGCGGAGCATGTCGCCAAGGCGCGCAAGCTGATCCTCGCGACCGGCATCTCCCGCTCGTTCCAGATCATCATCCCGGAATTCATGGATCAGATCGGCAACACCCTGACGCAGGCGCGACCCGATCTCGTCGGCGACATGAACCAGGTGCTCGAGACGCTCAAGCCCGAATTCGACAGGCAGTCCGAAGAGATGATCGAGCAGTCGGCGCGCATCTACGCCACGCTGCTGTCCGAGAAGGACATCGACGCGATCAACGCGTTCTTCGCCAGCGATGCCGGCAGGCACTACGTCGGCGCGCAGCCGTTCTTCCTCAATCAGTTGGTATCGGGCATGCAAGCCTGGCAGCAGAAAATCTCGATCAACATGATGGCCCGCGTGCGTCAGGAAATGAAGAAGAAGGGTCACGACCTCTGATGCCCTACGATGTGGACCTCTTTGTCATCGGCGCCGGCTCGGGCGGAACCCGCGCCGCCCGCGTCGCCGCCCAGCACGGCGCGCGCGTGATGGTCGCTGAATCCTTCCGCGTCGGCGGCACCTGCGTGATCCGCGGCTGCGTGCCAAAGAAGCTGATGGTCTACGCGAGCCGCTTCTCTGACGCCTTTGAGGATGCTCACGGTTTCGGTTGGAACATACCGCAGAAGCCGACCTTCGACTGGCGTCGCCTCGTCGAGGCGAAGGAGCGCGAGATCACGCGACTCTCGGCGATCTACGTCGCCAACCTCGAAAAGGCCGGCGTCGAGATCGTCAAGACCCGCGCCATCGTCGCCGGGCCGAACGAGGTTGCGCTCGGAGATGGTCGCCGCGTCGGCGCGGCCCGCATCCTGGTCGCGACCGGCGGCAAGCCGGTGATGCCGCCGCTGCCCGGCGTCGAACACGCGATCAGCTCCGACGACATCTTCGATCTGCCGGTGTTTCCCGATCGGCTGCTGGTGGTTGGTGGCGGCTACATCGGGGTCGAGTTCGCCTCCGTCTTCGTGCGGCTCGGCGCCAGGGTGACGCTCGTCAATCGCTTCAACGGCATCCTGCGCGGCTTCGACGACGACATGCGCCAGGGCATCCTCGAGGCGCTCGCGCGCGAGGGCGTCGACTTCAAGCTCGAGGCGATGATCGAGCACATCGAGAAGCGCTCCGACGGCCTCGCCGTGACCCTGACCGACGGCTCGGTCGTCGCCTGCGACCAGGTGCTGCTCGCCACCGGCCGGCTGCCCGACACGCAGGGCCTCGGCTTGAAGGAGGCCGGCGTCGATCTGGGGCCGAAGGGCGAGGTCCGCGTCGATCCGCTGTCCCAGTCGAGCGTGCCGTCCATCTTCGCCGTCGGCGACGTGACCGACCGCGTGGCGCTGACGCCCGTCGCGATACGCGAGGGTCAGGCCTTCGCCGACACGGTCTACGGCGGCCTTGAAGTGGCGATGGACCACGCGACGATCCCGACAGCGGTGTTCACCACGCCGGAGATGGGTACGGTCGGGCCGACCGAGAACGAGGCAAAGCTCACCCACACCTGCGTCGACATCTACGCCGCAAGCTTCAGGCCTCTGAAGGCGGCGCTCAGCGGCCGCGAAGACAAGACGATTATGAAGATCGTCGTAGACGGAAAGACCGATGTCGTGCTCGGCGTCCACGTTCTCGGTGAGGATGCCGGCGAGTTGGCGCAGGCGCTCGGCATCCTGGTGAAGATGGGCGCGACGAAACGCGACTTCGACCGCACCTGCGCCGTGCACCCGACGGCCGCGGAAGAGCTTGTCACGCTGCGGACGCGCCGCATCCGCCACGAGCGCATGCAGCAAGAACCGACCGGCCCCGGAATGGCCGATGCCTGAAGGGAAGCGGGAGGGCCGGGTGACCGCCCGAGCGGGACATGAGGAGCGCCTCCGAGCCGGATCCGGACTTCCGACTCCGGAATGACGAAGGCGGATCCAGGCGTGCCGTCGGCCTGGAGCGATGCCGTCGCCATCTTGCGCGTGACGAGCGGCAACTTCCTCGAAATGTTCGACTTCTTCTTGTTCGGCTTCTTCGCCAAGCCGATCGGGGACGCGTTCTTCCCGGTGCATGACGAGGTGGCGAGGCTGCTGTTCACCTTCGCCACCTTCGGTGCCGGGTTCCTGATGCGGCCACTGGGCGCCATCCTGCTCGGCGGCTTCGTCGACCGCGTCGGTCGGCGGCAGGGTCTCGTGGTGACGCTCTCGGTCATGGCGCTTGGCACCGTGCTGATCGCGGTGACGCCGACGTACCGCCAGTTCGAATCGGTTTCGCCGGCGCTCGCCTATGCGGCGCCGCTTGTCGTGCTGTTCGGTCGGTTGGTTCAGGGCTTCTCGGCGGGCGTCGAGCTCGGTGGCGTGTCCGTCTACCTGACTGAGCTAGCGCCCCCCGGGCGCGGCGGCTTCTACGCCAGCTGGCAGTCCGGTAGCCAGCAGATCTCGATCATGGTCGCGGCGGCGCTCGGCGCGCTTCTCGTCCATGCGCTGACGCCGGCGCAGGTCGTGGACTTTGGCTGGCGCGTGCCGTTCCTCGTTGGCTGCCTCATCATCCCGGTCATCTTCGTTCTCCGCAGCCGCCTCGCGGAGACCGAAGCTTTCTTGGCGCGCAAGGAACGACCGGATCTAGCCGCCGTCGCGCGCATGCTGGCCGGAAATTGGCGCATCATCGTCCTTGGCATGATGCTGGTCGTGATGACGACGGTGTCGTTCTACCTCATCACCGTTTACACGCCGACGTTCGGCCGGCAGGTGCTTGGGCTCGGCCAGCTCGCTACGCTTGCCGTTACCTTCGCCGTCGGATTGTCGAATTTTTGCTGGTTGCCGATCATGGGAGCGCTGTCGGACCGGATCGGGCGCAAGCCGATCCTCCTTATCGCGACCGCGCTCACGCTCGCCACGGCTTATCCCGCGTTGCTCTGGCTCGTAGTGGCGCCGAGCTTCGGCAAGATGCTGGCGGTCGAGCTGTGGCTGTCGTTCCTCTACGCGAGCTACAACGGCGCGATGGTCGTGGCGCTGACCGAGATCGTGCCGGTCACGGTCCGCACCGCCGGCTTCTCGCTCGCCTACAGCCTCGCCACCGCGATCTTCGGCGGCTTCACGCCGTTCGTGTCGGAAAAGCTGATCGCGGCGACGGCCGACAAGGCATCGCCCGGCCTGTGGATGGCGGCCGCGGCGGCGATCAGCCTCGTCGCGACGCTCTCGATTTATCCGACGGTCAAGAAGACCTCGAACGCCCTGTGAGGACGAGCCGGTGCCATAAACTCTCTCGCCTTCGCGACATCGGCGGGGCCGAAGGGGATCCGATCGGCATCCTTCCAAAGGCGGACAGTAGGATCAGCATCCCGCCGCCGACGAATACGACAGGTATCTTCTCGAAGTGGCCCGTCGCCTGCGCCGTGATTGGACGATCGGCGATGCTACGAGATACCTGGAACGCATCGCATCCGAGCACATGGGCCTGGGCCCAGCGACTTCCCAGTCGCGTGCAAGCGCCGAGGCCACGGCGATGGCGATCCAAACCTATCTTTGCGGAGCTAAATAGTCCTGAGTTCAGACGACGGAACGCCGTGCGATGAGCTGTTCTTCGAGTCGACAAACGTAGTCGGCGCCGGTCGACCGATAGAGCTGAATTTAAGGTCGCATGCTATCCGCGCCTTGGTATAGAGAAGCGGCTTTATGGCCGGCCGACCTCGGCTGCAGGAGCGTTACGACCATGACCGCCGAACGCTGGACGCCGCGGAGCTGGAGGGGCAAGCCCATCCAGCAGGCGCCCGAATTCACCGATGCCGCCGCCCTCGCCGATGTCGAGCGCCAGCTCGCAGGCTTCCCGCCACTGGTGTTCGCCGGCGAGGCGCGCAAGCTGAAGAAGCAACTCGCCCAGGTCTCGCGCGGCGAGGCGTTCCTGCTACAGGGCGGCGATTGTGCCGAGGCCTTCGCAGAGCACGCCGCCGACACCATCCGCGATTTCTTCCGCGTCTTCCTGCAGATGTCGGTGGTCACCACCTTCGCCGCCGCGATGCCGGTGGTTAAGGTCGGCCGCGTCGCCGGCCAGTTCGCCAAGCCGCGCTCGGCGCCCACGGAGACGATCGACGGCGTCGCGCTGCCGAGCTATCGCGGCGACATCGTCAACGGCATCGAGTTCGACGCCGCCTCGCGTGTTCCGGCTCCGCAGCGCCAGCTCGACGCCTACCGGCAGTCGGCGGCGACGCTGAACCTGCTGCGCGCCTTTGCCACCGGCGGCTACGCCAACCTCGAGAACGCGCATCGCTGGATGCTCGGCTTCGTCAAGGACAGCCCGCAATCGGCGCGCTACCAGGAGCTCGCCGACCGCATCTCCGAGACGATCGGCTTCATGCGTGCGATCGGGCTCGATCCGGAAAGCCATCCGGAGCTGCGACAGACCGATCTCTACACGTCGCACGAGGCGCTGCTGCTGGGCTACGAGGAGGCGTTGACCCGCGTCGATTCCACCTCCGGCGACCATTACGCCACGTCGGGGCACATGATCTGGGTCGGCGACCGCACCCGCCAGCTCGATCACGCCCATGTCGAATACGCGCGCGGCGTGAAGAACCCGATCGGCCTCAAATGCGGCCCCAGCCTGAAGACCGAAGAGTTGATCCGGCTCATCGACGTGCTCAACCCGGAGAACGAGCCCGGGCGCCTGACGCTGATCTGCCGTTTCGGTGCCGATAAGGTCGGCGAACAACTCGCGCCGCTGCTGCGCGCGGTGACCCGCGAGGGACGTCACGTCGTTTGGTCGTGCGACCCAATGCACGGTAACACGGTCAAGGCCTCCTCCGGCTTCAAGACGCGGCCGTTCGAGCGGATCGTGGGCGAGATCCAGACCTTCTTCGAGGTGAACCGTGCTGAAGGCACCTACGCCGGTGGCATCCACCTCGAGATGACCGGCAAGGACGTGACCGAGTGCACCGGCGGGGCGCGCGCACTTTCCGAGCTCGACCTCAGCGATCGTTACCACACCTACTGCGATCCTCGCCTCAACGCCGAGCAGGCGATCGAGGTGGCTTTTCTCTTGGCCGAGCTGCTCAAGGAAGAGCGCATCGCCCGCGGCGCCCCCGCCGTCCGCGCGGCGGAGTGAGCTTGCGCGAGTGGCGTAGGGCGGCATGCCTGCTACCGCCTGCGGGAGAAGGTGGCCGGACGAAGTCGGGTCGGATGAGGGGACGCTCGGCCTGCTCAATGGTTCGAGGAGAAGCGGAGAGTCCCCTCATCCGACCTCGCGTCGTGAGCTCACCTTTTTCTGCGAGCGGGAGAAGGAGAGCGCCTCCATGACCCCCACCGTCCGCTTCGCGCCTTCACCCACAGGCCGCATCCACATCGGCAATGCGCGTACCGCGCTGCTCAACGCGCTGTTCGCCCGCCGGCACTGCGGCCGCTTCATCCTGCGCTTCGACGATACCGACGCCGAGCGCTCGCGCGAGGACTACGCGAAGGCGATCGTCGAGGATCTCGCCTGGCTCGGCATCCCGCCCGACGACACCGTCCGGCAGTCGCAGCGCTTCGCGCTCTACGACGAGGCCGTCGCCCGGCTGAAGGCGGCGGGCAAGCTATACCCCTGCTACGACAGCGCCGAGGACCTCGACCGCCGCCGCAAGCGCCAGCAGGCGCGCGGCCTGCCGCCGGTCTACGACCGCGCCGCGCTCGCGCTCACGCCGGAGGATAAGGCGACGCTCGACGAGGAGGGTCGCCATCCGCACTGGCGCTTCCTGCTTGAGCGCGTCGAGATCGGCTGGGACGACCTCGTGCGCGGCCCGAGCCATATCGACTGCGCTTCGCTGTCCGACCCCGTGCTGATCCGCGAGGACGGCTCCTTCCTCTATACGTTGCCCTCGGTGGTCGACGACCGGGCGATGAGCGTCACCCACGTGATCCGCGGCGAGGACCACGTCACCAACACGGCCGTGCAGCTTCAGCTCTTTCAGGCGCTTGGTGGCGCGCCGCCTGTCTTCGCGCACCACAATCTGCTCACCGCCGCCAGCGGCGAGGGGCTGTCGAAGCGCTCGGGCGCGCTGTCGATCGGCGGCTTGCGCGAGGCCGGCATCGAGCCTCTCGCGGTGGCGGCGCTCGCCGTGCTGACCGGATCGTCGGATGCGGTGCGGCCGGTCCAGAGTCTCGCGGCGCTTGGCGACATCTTCGAGCTCGCGCATATCTCGCGCAATCCGGCCCGGTTCGATCTGGCCGAACTCGAGACGCTCTCCGCCCGCACGCTGCATGGACTGGATTACGGTGCAGTCGCGGCGCGACTTGCGGCCGCCGGCATCGAGGGCGACCGGGCAAAGGAATTCTGGCTTGCAGTCCGTGGCAATCTCGCCGGCTTCGACGACGTCTCGATCTGGTGGCGGGTCGTCGAGGGTCCGATCGCGCCCTTACGCGAGGATCCGGCTTTCCTGGCCGAGGCCGCGGCGGTCCTGCCGCCGGAGCCATGGGACGCCGACATCTGGGCCGCTTGGACGTCGCTCGTGAGGGCGCGCACGCAGCGCAAGGGCAGGGCGTTGTTCCACCCGCTTCGTCTCGCCCTGACCGGTCGTGACACCGGGCCGGAACTGGCGGCGCTGCTGCCGCTGATCGGCCGCGTTAAGGTTGCGGCTCGGCTCGGCGGGGTGGACGCGTGATGCCACCGGGCTGGAGGTCGTCGTCTTCCGGCGACGATGCCGTAACGTCGGGGGCCGGCGGCGTATCGGCCGCATCCGGGTTCGCCATCGCGGTCGCCGGCTTGGCCCGCAGCAGCGCGGCACGCGCGGCCGGGTCGAGATTCGGCCGCGACAGCGCGTCGGATTTTTCCTGCGTGATCACGATGTCGCCTTTGCCGGCGTGGCCCCGGAACTCTTCGGCGCCCTGAAGCGCCTCCGCCCAGGTCTTGCCGGCGGGATGGCAGGAGCACGCCGGCGTCGCGGTCTTCTCGAACTTCAGCGCGTTCGGCAGGTCACTGTAAGGCTTGCCGTCGAGGCTCACAGCCGTCTTGATCTCGGCATCGGGGTTGCGGGTGTAGACCGTCGCTTCCGTGCCGGGGCAGAGCGCTTGGCACATCTCGGTGAGGTTCTCGTCGCCGCGCCGCAGCGAGAGGCCGAGCGGAAAGAAACCGCCGTCGCAGGTGCGCACGCACACCGCCTGCGAGCCGCCATGGGCGTGCACCTCGCCGCCGTCGAGGTCGGGATCACCCTCGCGGTCGCCGCGTGCGTCCCGCGGCGGCATGTCGGGCAGAGGCGCCGGGCGAGCCTGTTCCGGCTGGGGCGCGCCGAAGATCGATTCGAAGAAGCCGCGCGGCTGCTGCGGCTGCTGTCGGCAATAGGCATCGTAGCGCGCGACAAGGTCGCTGCGGACCGCGCTCCCTCCTCCCTCGCTGCCGCCCTGCTGGAGCTGGGCTAGCCCAGCCTGGAGCTGCTGCAGCCTTTGATTGAGGCCGCCGCATTGCGGGTTGCCGCCGAAGAAGGAGAACCCGTTGTCGCAGCCGAGCTGGTGGGCGTAGGCCTGCGTGCGGGCGATCTCGGCGCCCTGGCGCCGCAACATGCCGGCACTACGCGTGCCGCCACCGCCCCGGCGATCGAGCCGCGCGATCTGCGCCTGAAGGCGGCCGCAATCGATCCCCTGCGCCTGCGTTCCGCCGGCTCCTTCGAGGAGCGCGACGGCCACGATGGGCAACGAGGCAAACCCCCACCATGCGGCTCTCGACCCGAACGTCCATCCTCGCGGTGCAGGTCGGTGCGATGCGGAAGAAATGGGCATTCGATCTCCGGAAGGACGACCGTGCTACGAGCGGTCGATCCCAGCTGTGACGATCAAGCCCGCGGTTCGAGGCGAGACCATTCGAAAAAGGAGTGACCAAAGCTTCATGGTTCAAACATGGCTCACGCAGCTTGTGCCACCCTTTCGGGAGAGCGATGCTCCTATTGCAACAGACGCCGGCATCCCCTATCCGGGCGGCCGGCGCGGCGTGAGGGGACGTCCATGCAAATTGCGAGTTACCTTTCCGCTTTGGGCCTCGGGGCGGCGAGCGTGCTCTGCGCCGTTACGGCGAACTCCGCGGACGGCCCAGATCTCATCTTCCGCGAATCGACGAAGTTCAGGCTTCTCACGCCCAACGACACGCTGGCGACCTATGCGATCGACGACCCGATCATCGACGGCGTCGCCTGCTACTACACGGCACCGGAAAAAGGTGGCATCGCCGGTTCGCTCGGCCTCGCCGAGCAGACGTCCGACGTCTCGCTGGCTTGCCGCCAGGTCGGCGCGATCAAGATCAAGGAGAGGTTCTCGCAAGGCGCGACAGCCTTCGTCGAGCGGCGCTCGCTGTTCTTCAAGCACCTTCAGATCGTGCGCGGCTGCGACGCCAAGCGCAACGTCCTCGTCTATACGGTCTACAGCGACAAGCTGATCGACGGATCGCCAAAGAACTCCACGTCGACCGTTCCTATCCAACCGTGGAGCGGTTCGACCGATCTCGCGCGATGCGGCGACTTCGTAAAGTAACCGCGCGCAGCGGCGGGACGAACCTCAAAGCCTAAGCCGCCGCATCGTCGCCAGCGATGACGCCGAACAGGAGGACGGGTCTGCCGTGCTGATGCCTCTACTCGTCTTTGCCACAATGGGCATTACTCAGAGCGACCTCGCCACGCGACGGTTGGCGTCGCCATTTGTTCTCCGCATCGAGGCTTCGGGCGCCCTTTACGACATGCTCGCCAACGATATCCGGCGCATGAACGCGGCCGGTCGAGGGATTTTCAACGAGGACGTCAGCGCGATCGTCGCGCCCTTTTTTCCGCCGGGGACGACCTTCTCGGACATGTCGGAGCTGGTACGGCGGCAGGCTTTGAAGCCGCTCACGCCCTTTCTCGGCCGCAAGCCCTCGCCGGCGGACGCGATGTACGTGACGACCTTCGACATGACGAGGACGACCTTTTCCAGCGTCTACGTCGCGGTCTACTTCACCTTCGAGCGCAACGGCACAGGGCAACAGATCCTCAAAAGTACCGCGGCGTTCCTGCGCGCCTTGGACATGTAGCCGGACCATGGAGACGATCGCGATCTACTACACGCCGATCGCGGCGACGAAGATCCTGAGCGCGGTCGGCCTCGGCGTCGCCTGCCACATGTCGCTCGTCTACACGGACAACCGGCACCAGATGTTCGGGGCCACATCCGGGCCCTCTAACCACAGCGCGCAACTGACGCCCACACAAGCGCTGATCGCATTGCTCGACGTGGCCCTGCAACGGCCATCGATGTTCGGGACCCTGGTCGCCGACCGGCATAATGACGAGACGTTTGAGCAAGGCAGCCTGAACGACGTCTACACACAGGACGCTTACGGGATGAAGTACCCGCCGTTCGTTGTGCTGGAGGGACGCGATCTCACCGCGAAATGGAAGACGATTTTGCGAACCTACGTCGCGGTCGACCGGCTGCATATGACCTACTCGCCGATCAGCCAGAATTCCAACAGCATGGCGGGAACGGCTCTGCGGAACGCCGGGATCGTCATCCCGTTCTCAAGCGCCACCAACTTTGCGCCGGCTGTCTTCACGGCACTGCCTGTCGCGGACGACCGTGGTGGCCATTGACTTGGCGCCATCCATCGCGGGAAGGGCGAAGCCGCGAAACGCGGCCTCGCCCTCGACTCACTTGGCGTTGGTCTGCTTGTCTTTCTTGTTGGCCATGTGGTTGCCGACGGCGCAGCCGCCGGCCGCGCCCACACCGCCGTGGCCGCCCGCCACGTGGCCGGCAACGCCACCCACGACCGCGCCCTTGATGCAGCCCTTGGCGTCGGCATTGGCGCCGAAGGCGAGAACGGCGGCGGCGCACAGCATACCAGTCAACAGCTTCGTCATGTTCGTCTCCTGTCAGGACCGGAAAAACCGCGACAGGAGACTGAAGGTTCAACGCGCTGTGGGCTAATAGCCTTCTCGTGCTTAATTCAAGCAGTTGACGATGAACGAGCCGGGCGCCACCGACGGCGTTTTCTTGTCGGCGATCGATGCCGTGATGTCCTCGGCTCGGCCGAAGGACGTCGAGGCCGACATGCCGTGCGCTTCGCACCAGGCGTCGGCGATCGTTCGACCGCAGGCCTTGTTGCCGGCGAGGCAATCATCGAACCCGTAGCCGTCGGAGGCCGGGATCACCAGCATGTGATTCGTATCGGCCTGGGACGGCAAACGGCTCGCCGCAAGCACGAGAAAGGCCGCGGCGAAGGGAAGGACGATCTGGATGATCTTGCGGGTGTCGTCGGCGATGGCGCGCATGGGCAACTCGGCACGTGTCAACGGTGCCGCCACTGTGCGCCCACGGCGCTGAAAGACTGGTTAAGACGGGGTGGATTTGATCGCGCGCTTTCGATCGAACGCATGCGTCACCGCCGTCCAGCCGATGACGTGTCGCGGCGGCGCGGACGTCAGAACATGTTGAGCAGGTGACCGTCGACCGTCATCCCGTCGATCAGCGTGTGATAGTGGTAGTGCGCGACCGACTTGATCGCGTAAGCCTGCAGCACGAAGGGGTTCGGGCGGCGGCGGAGCACGTTGACGATCATCCTGCGGTAGTCGCGCCGCAAAGCCTTATTCTTCACCACCGTCTGCAAGCGCACGAAAACGAAGACGCTGGAGGCGACCGCGCCCAGGATCGACAGGTAGCGGCGCATCCGTTTCTCCTGCATCTGGCGCTCGCGCAGCTTGCTCTCGCCGAGCTTGCGGTCGAGATAGAGCGCGTCCATTCGCTTGAAGAAGTTCTTCGCGCTGTAGAGCTCGCGCAGCACGCCGAGATAGCCGTCGCGCAACTCCTCGCGCCCCATGCCGACGGGGATGATGTTGGTGCCGTACTCGGTGCGGTCGGCGAGGTCGAGGCGGTTGGCCTTGGCGAGACGCGCGTGAAGCGGCGTCTTCGGGATCGCGGTCACCATGCCGACGGAGGAGTGCACGATATGCGCCGCCTCCACCAGCTCGAGCTGGCGCTGGAAGATGTCGGGCTTGTCGGTGTCGAAGCCGAGCATCATGCCGCTCCAGACCTCGATGCCGTGGGCCTGGATCGCGTGCACCTTCTCGGGGATCGTGCGGTTGGTGCCGCGCAGGTTCTGAGTCTTCTTGGTCTCCTTCAGCGCCTCCTCGTTCGGCGTCTCGATGCCGACGAAGACCGAGCGGATATTGGCCATGTCCATCAGCTCGATCAGCTCCTCGTCGTCGGCGAGATCGAGCGAGGCCTCGGTGATGAAGGTCATCGGGTAATTGTGCTTCTCCTGCCAGTCGATGACGGCCCGGAGCACTTCCTTGATCACCTTCTTGTTGCCGATCAGGTTGTCGTCGACGATGAAGGCGAGCGCCACCTTGGCGTTGAGACGCAGCGCATCGAGCTCGGCGACGATCTGCGGCACCGTCTTGATGCGCGGCTTGCGGCCGAAGGTGACGATGATGTCGCAGAACTCGCACATGAACGGGCAGCCGCGCGAGAACTGGATGGTGCCGAGCGCGTAATCCTTCATCTTCAGAAGGTCGTGGCGCGGCACCGGGACCGTCGACATGTCGGTACGGTCCTTCTGCTCGTAGCGGAACTGGTGGCGGCCTTCCGCCCATTCCGTGAGGAACTGCGGCCAGGTCGTCTCCGCCTCGCCGACGAAGATCGCGTCGGGCAGGTCCTTGTAATAGGTCTCCTCGACCGAGATCCACGGGCCGCCGAGCACGACGAAGCAGCCGCGGCGCTTCAGTTCGACGAGGATCTCCATCATCCGGAAGCGCTGCACCGTCATGCCGGTGAGCCCGACGATGTCGGCCTTGGCGCAGCGGTCGAAGTCGATCGCCTCAACGTTCTCGTCGTAGACGGTGATCTCGTGCCCCGGCGGCGTCAGCGCCGCGAGCAGCGGCAGCGCCGCGACCGGCATGTTGGCCTTCTTGCCGACGAGCTTGAGCCCGTGCTCCATGCCCCAGTAGCTCGCCTCGAACCGAGGGTTGATCAGCACGATATCGGCCATTGCCCAGCTTTCAGCCTTGCGCAAACGTCGCGTCTCGAACGCTGATCCACTACAGCAAACGGAAACGTGAACAAGGGCATGGAAGACACGCCTGGTCTCGTAAGTGCGCTCCACGGCTCAAGTTTTGTTGCGCCGCGTAACCCTCAGCGGCGGGCAGCGCTACAGGAAACGCCAATCATAGCCGTCGTCGCGGCGCGAAATTCGCCCGACCGACGAGGCCGGTGCGTGCGAACTGAAGACGATGGCGTCGTGGTCGGCGGCGAAGGCGAAGGCCCAGTCGCGCGATGCACGGACTCGCTCGGCGTCGCGATCGAAGATCGTCATGAGATCCGGCCGGCCGATCTCCACGGGATGGTGGAAAACGTCGCCCGGAAAGAAGCCGATCGCTCCGTTCGAGGCGAAGCTGATCGAGGCGTGATCGGGGCTGTGGCCCGGCGTGGGATGGAACGCGAAGCCCTCGATCGGCGAGCCGCCGTCGATCGCGATGGGATCGGCAAGCCCTGCCGCGATGATCGGGTCGACGCTGTCGGCCTGGACTTGGAAGCTCGTCCGCGTCGCGTCGGTCAGATTGGTTTCGTCGGTGAAGTACGCGTGCTCGGCACGGGAGAAGACGTGACGCGCTCTGGCGAAGGTCGGAACCCAGCGGTCCTCCTCAAGGCGAGTGTTCCAGCCGACGTGATCGACATGCAGATGCGTCGACAAGACGATGTCCACCGCCTCGGGGGCGACGCCCGCCCGCGCCAGGTTCTCCAGGAAGGGAGTTGTCAATTTGTCGAAATAGGGCGCGAAAGGGCGCGGCTTGCCGCTGCCCACCCCCGTATCGACGAGGATCGTGCGTTTGCCGTCCTCGATGAGCCAGCCGTGAACCGACAGGAGAAGGTTGTCTGCACGCATCGCGGCCGCCGAGAACCACTCGGGATGCTCCCGCGCGATGGCCGCATCCCAGTTCCCGAACAAGGCGTCCGGCGTGAAGCTGTCGAGCGGCAACTCGAAAATGCGCGTGATCTTGGCTTCGCCGATCGTGTAACAGGATGGCGCGACGCTCATTTGAGTCCCTCGACGATGCTACGCTTCCACAACACTCTAACGCGCCGCAAGGAGCCATTCGAGCCCTTCGATCCCGCCAACGTGCGCGTCTACGCTTGCGGACCGACGGTCTATGACAACCTGCACATCGGCAACGGCCGCATGCTGATCGCCTTCGACGTGCTGTTCCGTCTGCTGCGCCACGTCTACGGGGCGGCGCACGTCACCTACGTGCGCAACATCACCGACGTCGACGACAAGATCAACGCGCGCGCCGCCGAGCGCGGCATCCCGATCCGGGAGTTGACCGACGCGATGATCGGCATCTTCCACGAGGACGCCGCCGCGCTCGGCTGCCTGCCGCCGACGCTGGAGCCCCGCGCGACCGACCACATCGCGCCGATGATCGCGATCATGGAGAAGCTGCTCGCCAACGGCCACGCCTACGCCGCCGACCGGCACGTGCTGTTCGACGTCCCCTCGATGCCGGATTACGGCCGGCTCGCCAACAAGAGCATGGACGAGCAGATCGCCGGCGCCCGCGTCGAGGTCGCGCCCTACAAGCGCTCGCCGACGGACTTCGTGCTGTGGAAGCCGTCGGGCGATGACGAGCCGGGCTGGGATTCGCCGTGGGGCAGGGGGCGGCCGGGCTGGCACCTCGAATGCTCCGCGATGAGCTGGCGCCACCTCGGCGAGACCTTCGACATTCACGGCGGCGGCATCGACCTCGTCTTCCCGCATCACGAGAACGAGATCGCTCAGTCGCGGTGCGCCTTCGGCCACGACATCATGGCCCAGGTCTGGATGCACAACGGCCACCTTCAGGTGGAACATGAAAAGATGTCGAAGAGTGCCGGCAACTTCGTCACGATTCGCGATTTGTGGGCCGGTGAGGTCTTCGGCGGCCGGCGCTGGTCCGGCGACGCGCTGCGCCTCGCGATGCTGCGCACGAACTATCGCCAGCCGATCGATTTCACCCTGCGGGGGCTGGAGGAGGCCGAACGCAGCCTCAGCGACTTCGTCAAAGCCTGTGCCGGCAATGAGCCGTCGAAGCCGAGCGACGCCTTCCTCGCCGCAATGACCGACGACCTCAACACGCCGCAGGCCCTGACCGAGCTGTTCGCCCTGCGGACCAGCGACCCGGGCGCCCTGCGCGCAAGCCTCGATCTCCTCGGGATCAGCGCCGCGGCATGGCAGCTCGATGCGCCGGCCCTTCCGCCCGAAGCGCAAGAGCTGATGGCGTTGCGCAAGGCGGCCCGAGCCGCGAGAGACTGGCAGCAAAGCGACCGGCTGCGCGACGAACTCGCCGCGCTGGGCGTCGCTGTCAAGGACAGCAAGGATGGGACGACGTGGGAGCGCAAGCTTTAGAACAGGCGATCGCGGCGGTGATGGCATGAGCGCGATTGCGGCGGCGACGCTGCGGCCGATGCTGCCGGCCGACGTCCCCGTGCTCGCCGCCATCTTCCAGGCGTCGATCGAGGTCCTGACGGCCGACGATTACGACGACGACCAGCGTGGGGCATGGGCGGCGGCCGCGGACGACGAGCAAGCGTTCGGCGCCGAGCTCCAGGCGAGCCTGACCATCGTCGTGACGATCCGCGCGGCGCCTGTCGGCTTCATCTCATTGCAGGGCACCGAGCAGATCCAGATGCTCTACGTCTACCCGCCGATGGCGCGGCGCGGTCTCGCCACGCTGCTGCTCGACGCCGTCGAGAAGATCGCCAAAGGTCGTGGGGCGAAGTCGCTGACGGTCGCTGCCAGCGACACGGCGCGGCCGCTGTTCGAGGCGAGGGGATTTCTGGCGCAAAGCCGGCGGACGACGATGATCGGCGACGTCTGGCTTGGTAACACGCGCATGACGAAGGCGTTGGCGTAAGCTCAGCCGAGTAGGCGCCGCTTCTTCTTCGCGCGCTGGCGTCGAAACGATGCGAAGATTTCGAGATGCGCCGCGTAGCGGAATTGGTCGATCGGCTCGACCAGGTCGACGGTGAAGCCGGCCGCGAGCAAGATGGCTGCATCGCGCGAGAACGTCTGCACGTCGCAGGCGACCGAGGCGACGCGCTGGACTTCTGACGCCGCGATCGCCCGCATCTGCGCTTCCGCCCCCGCTCGCGGCGGGTCGATCACGACCGCCTCGAACGGCTTCAGCTCCTCGATGCCGAGCGGGCGATGGACCAGATCGCGGGCCTCGGTCGCGACCGGGCGCAGCTTCGGCGTCGCGCGCGCGGCACGATCGAGCGCCGCCAGGGCAGCGGCCTCGGTGTCGAAGGCCGCGACCTCGGCGCTCTCGGCGAGAGGCAGCGCGAAAGTACCGATTCCGGCGAAGAGGTCCGCGATGCGACTGGCGCCCCGCAGAGCGGTGGTAACGCGGGTCGAGAGCGCCCGCTCGCCGGCCGCGGTCGCCTGCAGAAAGGCGCCGGGCGGCGGCTCGATGAGCGCCTCGCCGACGCGAAGCTGCGGCTTCATCCGCTCGATGACGATCGTGCCGTGATTCGAGAGCCGCGCCAGACCGTGCGCGAGCGCGGCGGCGACGACCCGCTTGCGCTCGCCCTCGCCGAGCGGCCCGTGGCCGCGCAGGTCGAGCTCGAGGCCGCTCATGGTCGTGCTGGCGACGATGTCGAGCGGCCTGTTGGACAAGGCGAGGGCGTCCGCCACGGCGCGAGTGGCGGGCAAGGCGCCAGCGAGGCCGGGATCGAGGATCGGGCAGGCTTCGATCGCAACGATGGCGTGGGATCGTGCCTGCATGAAGCCGACGCGGGTGCGCCCGTCCGGCTCCACGCGCGCGTGGAAGGTGGCGCGGCGCCGACCTGTGCCGTGCGCGTCGACGAGCGGCGCGGTGGGCGCGTCGACTCCGGCACGGGCGAGCGCCTCGACGAGCAGCCCGCGCTTCCAATCGGCGTAAGGCTGCGGCGCCAGCGTCTGCACGGCGCACCCGCCGCAGGTCGTGAAATAGGGACAGATCGCGTCGATCCGCTCGGCCGAGGGCGCGAGGATCCCCACGAGCGCGCCGCGCTCTCCCTCGCGATCGATGCTGACAAGCTCGCCCGGAAGCGCGTAGGGGACGTAGACGTGGCCCGAGCCGGTCCCCGCCACGCCTTCGCCGCGCTGGCCGAGCCGCTCGATGGTGACGCGGGCGAGCGCCTCGCCGGTCATGCCCGTGTCACGCCGCGCACGAACAGGCGCAAGGCCGCCTCGGTCCGCCGTTCAATCGTGGAGGGATCGAGCGGGAGCCCGTAGATCTTGAAACGGGAGGCGCGACCGAGGACCAGCGAGAGGAAGAGATCGGCGGACTCCCGGAGATCGCCGAAGTCGTAGCGCGGATCGTCGGCGAAGCGCGCGAGCACGGTCTCGACGAGCCCGACTTGACGCCCGTAGCCTTCGTTCAGGGCCAGGCGCGCAAGGTCGGGGAACCGTGGACCCTGCGCCGAGAGGATGCGCCCGAGCGTCACCGAGTTCTCGGTCAGGCTCATGGCGATCAGCCGGTCGGCGACCCGCGCCAGGGTCGTCGCGAGATCATCGCTGTTCTCGGCGCGGCCGAACTCCTCTTCCAGCGGGCCGTAGACCTGCAGGATGCGGCGCCGCAGCACGTCCGCGAACAGCGCGGCCTTGTCGGCGTAGCGCGCATAGAGCGTCGCCTTGCCGATCGCCGCCGCCTCAGCGAGCTTCTCCATCGAGGTGGCCTCGAACCCCTGCTCCATGAACATCGTCGTCGCGATCTCGAGCAGGCGCTCGTCGCGCTGTGCCGCCGCCGCGCGGGTCGGACGTCCGCCGCGCTGCCTCGCGGCCCCCGTGAGATGTGTGGCGAGTTCGGCGCTGTCGCTCATGAGAGTGTGGTGACCCAAAAATTAAGCTTGCCGCAAGGATCATGGGTTTATAGAACGATACTGTTCTGTTTCAAAGCGGATGCTCATGGACGGCCAAGCCTCTTCCTTCGAAGCCTCTTCCTTCGAACCCTCTACATCCGACGACAAGATCGCGCTCGACCGCGACGTCGATACGCCGAAGCCGCGCCTCAGGCAGCCTATCGCACCGGAAGCCTTGGTGCCGAAGCCAGAGGCTCCCGCTGTCGCGCCCGCGATGGCGCCCGCCGTGCCGCCGCCCAAGCGCTCGCCGATTAAGCGGGCGCTCTTCGCGCTCGTCGCGCTCGTCGCCTTGTCCGGGGCCGGCCGGTATGCTTGGCACTGGTGGACCGTCGGCCGCTTCGAGGAGGTGACCGACGACGCCTTCCTACAGGCCGACAAGGTCGTGGTCGCGCCGAAGGTCGGTGGTTTTGTCGCCGACGTTCTCGTCACCGACAACCAGCCCGTCAAGGCCGGCGACGTGATCGCCCGCATCGACGATCGCGACTACCAGGTCGTGCTGCTGCAGGACGAAGCGGACCTCGACAAGGCCAAGGCCAACCTCGAGGGTATCGCATCGGCTCTCATCCAGCAGAAGGCGCGCATCGTCGAGGCTCAGGCCGACGTCGCCAACACCAATGCGGCGCTCGCCTTCGCGCGCCAGGAAGAAAAGCGCTATACCGACCTGATGGCGCGCGGGGCCGGCACCACCCAGCGCTCGCAGCAGGCGTCCTCCGACCTCTTGATGAAGACGGCCGCCTTCGACAAGGCCAATGCCAATTACGAGGCGTCGCAGAAGCAGATCGACGGGCTGCGGTCGCTCGAGCAGGGCCTGCGGGCGAGTTTGCGCCGCGCCGAAATCAACCTGCAGCAAGCCAAGCTCAACATCGGCTACACGACGATCCGCGCGCCCATCGACGGCGTTGTCGGCGACCGCTCGCTGCGCAAGGGTCAGCTTGTCCAGCCCGGCACCAATCTGCTGACGGTCGTACCGATGGGGCAGGCGATCTACCTCGTCGCCAATTTCAAGGAAACGCAGACCGGCGCGATGGAGCCCGGCCAGGCGGCGGTCTTCACCGTCGATGCCTTCGGCGACCACGTCTTCCATGGGCGCATCGACAGTTTCGCCCCCGGGACCGGCTCGCAGTTCGCCCTGCTGCAGCCGGAGAACGCGACCGGCAACTTCACCAAGATCGTGCAGCGCGTGCCGGTCAAGATCGCGCTCAACGGCGGCGATCCGCTGATCGCGCGGCTGCGGCCGGGCCTCTCGGCCGAGGCGACGATCGACATGCGGAGCGTCCCGGAAGCTGCGGGCGAGGCCAAGAGGGTCGTCGCTCGATGATTCCGATCGTGCGCGTATCCTCCCGCGCGACGCGGGGGAGGGGAACCATGCGAAGCATGGTGGAGGAGGTTGCCTCCGCTTCAACCTTTCCTTCAAATCATCGTCTGACCCGCGCCTTTCATGACAAGGATAGTGGCGGCGGCAGCCCCCTCCACCGCCTTTGGCGGTCCCACTCCCCCGCGCTCCGCGCAGGGGAGGATGCGCGCACCGAAGTCTCGGCACAAGCGGGTCGGTCGCAATGATCGCACCCGCCATTGCCACCGAAAAGGCCTCCCTCAAGGACTGGCTCGCGACGATCGGCGCTATCCTCGGCGCCTTCACCGCCATCCTCGACATCCAGATCACCAACTCGTCGCTTGCCAACATCGAGGGCGCGGTCGGCGCCTCGCCCGACCAGGGCAGCTGGATCTCGACCGCCTACCTGATGGCCGAGATCATCGTGATCCCGCTCACCGGCTGGCTCGGTTCGCTGTTCGGCCTGCGCCGCTATCTGTCCGTCAACACCGGGCTCTTCATCGCCTTTTCCATCGGCTGCGCCTGCTCGACCTCGCTGCCCCAGCTCATCTTGTTCCGCGCCGGCCAGGGGTTCACCGGCGGCGTGCTGATCCCGACCGCCATCACCATCCTGCGCACGCGGCTGCCGAAGCATCAGCAGCCGATCGGGATCACCATCTTCGGGCTGACCGCGACCTTCGCGCCAGCGATCGGGCCGACTGTTGGCGGTTGGCTCACCGACAATCTTTCCTGGCACTACATCTTCTACCTCAACCTCATCCCCGGCCCGATCGCGGCGGCGATCCAGCTCTACGCGCTGCCGCGGCAGAAGGCCCGGCTCGGCGAGTTGGCGCACGGCGACTGGTTCGGCATAGCGGCGATGGCGATCGGCCTCTCGAGCCTCACCTACGTTCTCGAGGAAGGCCAGCGGAAAGAGTGGTTCGAATCAAACCTCATCCAGCGCTGCGCGGTGCTGGCGGTCATCGGCATCGCCGCCTTCATCATCCGCGAGCTGACGGCGAGTAAGCCGTTCATCAACCTGCGCGTCATGTCGAACCGCACCATCGGGGGCGCCAGCGTTCTGCAGATGGTGGTGGGCGCCGTCTCGCTCGGCTCGACCTACGTGATCCCGCTCTATTGCGCGCAGATCCAGGGCTATAACGCCGAGCAGATCGGGTATGTGGTAATGTGGAGCGGCATCCCGCAGCTGTTCGTCTTCCCGCTGCTGCCGTTGCTGATGCGCCGGGTCGATCCGCGCCTGCTCGTCGCCTCCGGAACGCTGCTGTTCGCCTACAGCTGCTGGCTCAACGTCAATCTCACGCATGATGTCGGCATGAACCAGTTGATCCTGCCGCAGCTGTTGCGCGCGGCGGGGCAGCCGTTGTTCGCGATCCCGCTGTCGCAGCTCGCGACCGCGGGGCTGCCGCCGCGCGACACGGCGGACGCCTCGGCGCTGTCGAACATGATGCGCAATCTCGGCGGCTCGATCGGCATCGCCGCGCTGTCGACGGTGATCGACCGGCGCGAACAGTTCCACTTCTCGGTCCTCGCCGAGGCGATGACGCAGAACGCGACGCGCACGCAGGAACGCCTGGCGATGCTGATGGCCGGCGCGCGCGGCGCCGTCGACCCGGCGCTCGCCAAGGGCAGGGCACTGATGACGATCGCCGCGCAGGTGCGCCGCGAGGCCTATGTCTCGGCCTACGCCGACGCCTTCTGGATCGTCGCTGTCGGCCTGGTGCTGAGCCTAGCCGCGATCACTCTGCTGAAGAAGCCGCAGCGGATGGCCGGGCCGGTCGAGGCGCACTGAGGGTGGCTCTTTCCTTCTCCCGCAAGCGGGAGAAGGAAAGGCGCCGTCACGCCGCCTTCTTCATCGCGATCGCGGCGAGCGTGCGCAGGATCGTACGCGTTCCCTCCAAGCGTGCGCGGGGATTGGCGAAGTCGCGCACGAACACTACCCGCATGTCTGGGCGCACCTTGGCGTCCGCGCCCTGCTCGGTGACGAAGCGCACCAGGCCTTGCGGATTGGCGAAGGCATTGTCGCGGAACGAGACGATGACGCCCTTCGGCCCGGCGTCGACCTTGTCGACATGGGCGCGGCGGCACAGCGCCTTGATCGACACGAGCTTCATAAGCTGGTCGACCTCGGCCGGTAGCGGGCCGAAGCGGTCGATCAGTTCGGCGGCGAAGCCCTCGATCTCGTCGTCCGTATCGATCGCGGCCATGCGGCGGTAGAGCTGCACCCGCAGCTGCGCGTCCTCGACGTAGTCCTCGGGGATCGTCACCGGCGTGCCGGTCTGAATCTGCGGCGACCAGGCCTCGTCGGCCGGCTCGTCCTCGATGCCGAGCTTCAACGCCTCGATCGCCTCGCGCAGCATCTCCTGGTAGAGTTCGTAGCCCACCTCCTTGATGTGGCCGGATTGTTCGTCGCCCAACAGATTGCCGGCGCCGCGGATGTCGAGGTCGTGGCTGGCGAGCTGGAAGCCGGCGCCGAGCGTGTCGAGCGAATCGAGCACCTTCAGCCGCTTCTCCGCCGCCGCCGTCACCGTCTTGTTCGGTGGCAAGGTCAACAAGGCGTAGGCCCGCGTCTTCGAGCGCCCGACGCGGCCGCGCAGCTGGTAGAGCTGCGCAAGGCCGAACATGTCGGCGCGATGCACGATCAGCGTGTTGGCGGTCGGGATGTCGAGGCCGGATTCGACGATCGTCGTCGACAAGAGGATGTCGTACTTGCCGTCGTAGAAGGCCGACATCTTCTCCTCGAGCTCGGTCGGCGCCATATGGCCGTGGGCGATCACGACCTTCGCCTCCGGCACGCTCTGGCGCAGGAAGGCCGCGGCGTCGTCGAGATATTCGATGCGCGGGCAGACGTAGAAGCTCTGGCCGCCGCGATAGCGCTCGCGCAGCAACGCCTCGCGCACCAGCAACTCGTCGAAGGGCGAAACGAAGGTGCGCACCGCGAGCCGGTCGACCGGCGGCGTCGCGATGATCGAGAGGTCGCGCACGCCGGTCATCGCCAGCTGCAGCGTGCGCGGGATCGGCGTGGCGGACAGCGTGAGCACGTGGACCTCGGCGCGCAGATCCTTCAGCCGTTCCTTATGCTTGACGCCGAAGTGCTGCTCCTCGTCGACGATGACGAGGCCGAGGTCCTTGAAGTCGACCCCCTTGCCGAGCACGGCGTGGGTGCCGACGACGATGTCGACATCGCCGCTGCCGAGCCCGGCCTTGGCCGCCCTCATGTCGCCGGCCGACACCATGCGCGAGAGCTGCGCGAGCTTGATCGGGAGGTGGGCGAAACGCTCGGAGAAATTCTTGAAATGCTGGCGCGCGAGCAGCGTCGTGGGCGCGACGACGACGACCTGCTTGCCGTTGATCGCCGCCGTGAACGCCGCGCGCATCGCCACCTCGGTCTTGCCGAAGCCGACATCGCCGCAGATCAGCCTGTCCATCGGATGGCCGGACACCATGTCATCGAGCGTCGCCTCGATGGCGCTGAGCTGGTCATCCGTCTCGTCGTACGGGAAGCCGGCGCAGAACTCTGCGTAGAGCCCCTCGGGCGGCGCCAGCTTGACGGCGTCCCTGGTGGCGCGCGCGGCCGCGATCTTGATGAGGCCCGCCGCCATCTCCAGCACGCGGCGGCGCATGCGGGTCTTGCGCTTCTGCCAGCCGGCGCCCCCGAGCCGGTCGAGCTGCACCTCGGTATCCTCCGAGCCGTAGCGCGACAACAGGTCGAGGTTCTCCACCGGCAGGTAGAGCTTCACGCCATCGGCGTAATGGAGCTCCAGGCAATCGTGGCGCACGCCGCCGGCCTCGATGGGGATCAAACCGGTGTAGCGCCCGATGCCGTGCGCGGCATGCACGACGATGTCGCCGGCCGTCATCGAGCCGATCTCGGTAAGGAAGTTCGCCGCTCGCTTGGTCGACTTGCGCTTGCGCACCAGCCTGTCGCCGAGGATGTCCTGCTCGCTGACGACGGCATAGTCGTCCGAGACGAAGCCCTGCTCGAGGCCGAACACGGCGAGCGCGGTCCGCTTGCCGCGCAGGTCGCGCGCCTGCGGCAGCGACGAGACGTTTTGCACCTCGGTCAGTCCATGGTCGGCGAGCACGCCGGCGAGACGCTCGCGCGAGCCGTCGGACCAACCGGCGAGGACGATGTGCTTGGTCTCGCTCCGCAGCGCGCGGATATGTCCGGCGGCGGCTTCGAACACGTTCTTGGTGTCGTCGGCGCGTTCCGGCGCGAAGGTGCGGCCGAGTCGCCCACCGGCGTCGACCACCAGTTCGCGACCCTCCGGGACCGCGTATGTCGTGACCTGAACGGTGCTCTTGTCCTGCAGCCGCTTTGCCCAACCCTTCTCGTCGAGGTAGAGCGCGGATGGCTTCAGCGGCTTGTAGGTGGACAGCGCCGGCGCCCCCTCGTGCTTTGCCCTGCGAGCTTCGTAATAATCCTCGATCTGCGCGAACCGCTCGACGGCGGCTTCGCGCACGCGCTCGTCGAGGATCAGCGGCGCATCGCCGGTGTAGCTGAAGATCGTGTCGAGCTCCGGGTAGAACAGCGGCAGCCAATGCTCGAGACCGGGGCTGCGACGGCCTTCGCTCACCGCCTCGTAGAGCTGGTCGCCCCGGGTCTGCCCACCAAAGGTGGCGGTATAGGTCTGGCGGAACCGCTTGATCGCCTCTGTGGTGAGTTGCACCTCGCTCATCGGCACGAGGTCGAGCCCGCGCAGCTGGCCGATCGTGCGCTGCGTTTCCGGATCGAAGGTTCGGATCGACTCGAGCGTGTCGCCGAAGAAGTCGAGCCTGATCGGCTCGGCGAGCGCGGGCGCGAACAGGTCGACGATGCCGCCGCGCGTCGCGTATTCGCCCGTGTCGTGGACCGTCGACGAGCGCGAGAATCCATTGATCTCGAGCCAATCGACAAGCGCCTGGATGTCGATCGTGTTGCCCGGCGCGGCCGAGAACGTGTCCTTGGCCACCTTGGCGAGCGGGGGCACCCGCTGGAGCACGGCGTTGACGGTGGTCGAGAGGATGCGCGGCCGCTCCTCCGAGGAGCGCGCGCGGGCGAGACGCGCCAGCGCCGTCATGCGACGCGCGGAGACGCTGGCGTTGGGAGAGACGCGGTCGTAGGGCTGGCAGTCCCAGGCCGGCAGGTCGAGGATCTCGATAGCGGGCGCGGCGAACGCTAACGTCTCGTTGAAGGCGCGGGCGCGCTGCTCGTCGCGCGCGACATGCACGAACACCACAGCTCGCTTCTCGGCGTCACGGGCGAGCGCGTCGGTTAGTTCCGCGACGCAGAAGGCGTCGTAGCCTTCCGGCACCGACGACAGGGTGAATGAGCCGCCCTTCTTGAGTTCGGCGACGGCGCGTTTGAGATCGATCACGGGGCGGCGGGTTTGCGTGAGGCGCCTATGTGGTCCCTCTCGCAGGCAAAGTCGAGCGTGGCGTTTCGCTGCGGCGACTCGCGCGTGGGGCCGCCCGGAGATCGGCTCATGAGGCCAGCCCGCTCCGGAACGGCCCTTGCCGGACGAAGCTCGCCTGGGGACTGCGCATGTTCGCCGTCGCCGCCGCGGCGCGATCCACGCGGCAGCGGCCGATCGCGACCATGCATTCGATGCGGTAGTCATCGGGCACGCCAAGGGTCTTGATGGCGCGCGCAAGGTCGAAGCCGCCCATCGCGTGCGCGGCCCACCCGATCAGGCTCGCCTGCAACGCGAGGCAGGCCCAGGCAGCGCCGGCATCGAAACTATGGGAATAACTCTCGATCGGCGGTCCTTCCTTGGGCTGGCGGGTCCGCCTTGAGATCACGGCGACGAGGACGGCCGTGTCCTTCGCCCAAAGCTTGTTGCCGTCTGAGATGGGACCGAGGAAGAGCGGCCAGTCGGGAGCGTCGCGCTTGGCGTACAGGAAGCGCCAGGGCTGAAGGTTGCTCGAGGAGGGCGCCCAGCGGGCGGCCTCGAGAATTGTGAATAGGTCGGTGTCGGATATCGCCTCCCCGGTGAAGCCGCGCGGCGACCAGCGGTCGAGGAACAGCGGCGCGATGGGATAGTCGGCGGTGCGGCCGTTGCTCGTCGTCATGACGGATCCGTGCGGAAGCTCGCAGGCATCAAGACGAGTCTCAGCTGGCGCGCAAGGGAAGGGCGCGACGGTAGGTGGGCGGGGCAGGACCCCGTCCATCTGCGGTGTCGGTTGCCGGGAGGGCTCAGCGGATCACGGTAGTCTTGACGGCGCGGTTCATGGCATGCCTGGCATAGAGCCCCTTCGCGTTGGTGATGTGCTTGCGGACGAGGCTCGCCTTGGCGATCTTCGTATGCGCCTTCAGGCCGGCCTTGTGCGTCAGCTTGGCGTGGCTCGAGATCCGCGCGACCTTGGCGTGCTTGGTCGTGCGATGGCCGACATGCGTGCGGTAGCCCCTTTGGGCGACCGTCCTGGTCGGCAGCTTCGTCATCGGAGCCTTCGCGGGCATCGATGCGGCGGCGGCGGGCTGGGTCACCGCCGGCGTGGTCGTGGGATTGGACGGCTCCGTCGTCCGCGCCGCGGCGACGCCGGCGAAGCCGGTGGCGAGAGCGAGGCTGAGGGCGGTAGCGAGCTTGTAGCGGGTGTTCATGGCGTGTCCTTGATGGTTTGGTTGCGCCCGGTTGAGCGTGAGGCCACCTTAGGTTCGGCCGGCTGAACGGCCGCGGAAGACGTTGTTCAGCCAGCCTTCACGCAGGGAGCCGCGCTCACGCCTGTTCGCCGATCCGCCAGCGGCCAAAACGCCACGGCGCATACCATCGCGCGTTCGCCGGCACCTCGGGCACGGGATCGTAGCCCGACGCCCCCAGCGGGTGGCAGCGACAAAGACGGGCGGCCCCCATCCAGCCGCCGGCCCAAAGCCCATGACGCCGGATCGCCTCGTCGGTGTAATCCGAACAGGTCGGCAGGTAGCGGCAGTGACGACCAAGGAGCGCCGACAGGGTCAGCTGATAGAAGCGGATCGCCAGATGCGCCGCCGTGCGGGTGAGTGCCATCGCCGCGACAGACCCGTCGTGAGTGCGAACGCACCTTATATAAGGCGCCGAGCGAGCAAGCGCCGCAGAAACGCGAAAGCCCGGCCAGGAGGCCGGGCTTCGATGGCGAAGAGCGCTTGTCCGCGAGGATCAGTACCGCGCGACGACCGGCGCAGCCACTGGGCTGTATTTGTAGCCGAGGCCGACGCGAACCAGGTTGCCCTCCGACTTGAAGCGCGAGCTGTATGAGCTCAACGGGCCAACGCCGGTGTTGTTGACGAGCACGTTCTGGGTGCCGAGATTGTAGTGGATGAATTCGGCTCGGACCGTGCTTTCGAAGATGTTGATGCCGAGCGTCTTGTCGAGGCCGAAGATTTTTTCGACGGAAAGATAGTTCAGGAAGCTGTCGTTCGGGATCGCGTACTCGGCGCCGCCACCGAAATCGTAGCCGGTCAAGGTCTTGTTTCCGGTTCCGTAATAGGTCTCGCCAACACCTAGATTATAGAAGCTCGTGGCATCGTGCACGCCGCCGAACGCGAAGCCGCCGACGCCATAGACAAGGAAATGGTCGAAGGCGTAACCGATCTTGCCGTTCGCGGTACCGAGGTAAGACAAACGCTGATGGAAGTAGGACTGGCTGGGATTGCCCAAAGCGATCGGCGGGGCATCGTAGATCGTGTTGTCTTTCTTGAGGTTGAGATAGGAGACGTCGACGATACCGCCAATCACGATCCCCGAACCCGGCGTGAATTGATAATTATAGCCAACCGCACCGCCGACATCGTCGAAGCCAGATTTCCGCATCGAAACGACGCCCGGCCGCGTACCCGCCGCCACACCGTTAGCGAACGGATCGTTGCCCGTAGTGTAGACGTTCTGCGCGTCGGAGAAGGCGTAGCTCGTGGTGAGACCGAACTCGAAACCCGTCCAGCTGTAGCCGCCGATGACCGGCGGCGGAACAAAGACGGGCGGCGCGGCGCGGCTCGGCAGATCGGCGGCAGAAGCCGCCGTTGTCGCGAGAGCCAAAGCGGCACCGGCGATTAAGAGTCTGTTGATCAAGGTCCGGCCCCCCGCCGTACGAGACGTTCGCAGCTACGCACCCTGCACAAATTCTGCCTATGTGCCTATCGCTTCTATGCAACAGGCGCCCACAACCGCACGTCCGCCCTGGCGGCAGCGCTGGCGAAACGACCTGATTCAACGAAGGCGAGACATGAATCGCACGGGGCGCGCCTAGACTGAAGCTTTCGCCTCAACCTCGCTGGCTGCCTGGGCGGCGGCCTCGAAGGCGAGAAGCGTCGAGGCGTGCCGCGCCTTGAAGTCTCTCACCGGTTCGAGGATGCCGCAATCCGCCCATTCGCCGCCGGGTGCCGACCCATTCTCCTTCAGCATGGCTCGAACTTCGTCGCGCACCGAGCGCAGTTCCCGCGCCGTGCGGCCGATCACGTGCCGACCCACGATCGAGGCCGCCGCTTGGCCAAGGGCGCAGGCTTTCACGTCCTGCGCGTAGTCGCTCACCCTGCCGTCAACCATCGAAAGATCGACTGTCACGGTCGAACCGCATAGTTTCGAATGGGCCTTCGCCGTCGCGTCAGGCTTCTCGAGCCTGCCGAGCCGCGGGATGTTGCCGGCGAGTTCCAGGATCCTCTGATTGTAGATGTCGTTCAGCATGGAGCCTTTGCAATCGAACGTGACGGCGACGGTCGGACTCGTTTCCTATATAGGGGGCGGCGGTCCGCGTCGCGAGAGCGCTTCCCGTCGGCAGGGCTCGACCCCTGCACACACCCCTTCCACCAAGGAGGCGCCACATGGACGATGTGGTTAAGACCTTACGCGATCGACGCCAAGTACCCGGTTCCGGCGCCTTCGCTCCACGTCCGACGCGCGAGCAAGCCGAGGCGGCCGTGCGCACGTTGCTGGCCTATATCGGCGACGATCCGGACCGAGAAGGGCTCGTCGAGACCCCGCGCCGCGTCGTTGCCGCTTATGAGGAATTCTTCGGCGGCTACAAGCTGGCGGCCTCCGATGCGTTGTCGCGGCTGTTCGAGGAGGTGCACGGCTACGACGACCTGATCATCGTGCGCGACATTCCCTTCGTGTCGCATTGCGAGCACCACATGGTGCCGTTCATGGGGCGCGCTCAGATCGGCTATTACCCGACGGTGGACGGCGTGGTCGGGCTGTCCAAGCTGGCGCGCCTCGTCGACGTTTTCGCCAAGCGCCTGCAGACGCAGGAGGCGCTGACCGCGCAGATCGTCGACGCGATCGAGCTGAACCTGCAGCCGCGAGGCTGCGCGGTGTTGATCGAGGCCGAGCACATGTGCATGTCGCTGCGCGGCGTCCGCAAGCAGGGTACGTCGACGGTGACGACCCGCTTCGCGGGATGCTTCAAGGACGATCCGACCGAGCAGGTCCGCTTCCTCACCCTGCTGCGGCAAGGGCAAAGCCGGTCTTGATCGTATTCCCATGACAAGCGCTCCCCATGACAAAGGCCGCCCCATGATAAGCGCCGCTTCCAGCAGGTCCGTGGAGCGGGAGGAGGGCACCTCGTTTCGGCCGCGCTATGATCGCGACGGGCTCGTCACTTGCGTGACAGTCGACGATCGCGACGGCGTCGTTCTCATGGTTGCCCACATGAACGCCGAAGCGCTCGCCAGGACGCTGGAGACGGGTATCGCGCATTACTGGTCTCGCTCCCGGGGCGAGCTGTGGCGCAAGGGCGATACCTCCGGCCAAGTCCAGACCGTCGTCGAGCTCCGGACCGACTGCGACCAGGACGCGCTGCTGATGCGGGTCGTGCCGGGAGGCGACGGCGGTGCCTGCCACACCGGGCGGCGCTCCTGCTTCTACCGCGTGCTGCAACGCGGTAATTCGGAAGTAGCCCTCGTTGCGTCGGCTCAAGGCTGACAGGCGTGGTCTCGATCCTACGCTCGAGACACGGCTTGTCGACACACGTGCTTTTACAATGGACATCATGCTGCAATCGCTGGATCCGGTTCGCGTCCACTCGTTGTCGAAGGCCGCCGAAGAGCGCCGGCCGAAGGTCGGCCTCGCTCTCGGCGGCGGATCCGCGAGAGGCTGGGCGCACATCGGCGTCATCCGCGAACTCGCGGCCAGCGGCATCGCGATCGACGTCGTCACGGGAACCTCGATCGGCGCGGTGGTCGGCGCCTGCTACGCGGCCGGGAAGCTCGACATCCTCGAGAGCTTCGCGCGCGGCCTCAACCGGCGCCGTGTCTTCGCACTGATGGACGTATCGCTCGGCGGCTCGGGGCTGCTGGCCGGGGGGCGGCTGAGCCGGCGGCTCGGCAGGGACCTCGGCGGCATGACGATCGAGACCTTGTCGAAGCCCTTCGCGGCGGTCGCGACCGAGCTCGGGTCCGGCCGCGAGGTCGACCTCGTCGAAGGCGATCTTGTCGAGGCGATCCGCGCCTCCTACGCGTTGCCCGGCATCTTCGAGCCGGTCCAGATCGGCGGCCGATGGCTGTTCGACGGCGCGATGTCCAACCCCGTCCCGGTCTCGGTCTGCCGCGCGCTCGGCGCCGATCTCGTGGTGGCTGTCAACCTCACGTCCGACCTTCCGGACGACGGCCATCATCAGGCGGGATTGAACCTCGTCCATTCCGTACCGGAGGCGGAGGAACTGGCGCGCGATCTGCCGGCTCTCGAGCGCGACCTGCCGGACCTGCCGCCGGAGGGGTCCCGCAGACGCAAGCGGCGACGGTTCCGCTTCGTCAGGCGCCGCCTGTTCGCGAGGCGGCCGGACGGCGCGCCCGGCATCGCCGGGGTGATGGTCGGCGCCTTCTCGATCGCGCAGGAACGCATCTCGCGCTCGCGACTGGCGATCGAGCCGCCGGACGTCATGATCAGCGCGAGGCTCGCCAGCGTCGGCCTGTTCGATTTCCACAGGGCCGGCGACCTCATCGCCTACGGGCGCTACGTCGCGCGGAGGGTCCTGCCGGAGATCGAGGCGGGCCTCGCCACTCGCCGATCGCAACAGCCCTGAGGGGCGGCCTCAAGCCGTGGCGATGTACTCGCGCAGCGCCGACTGCTCGGCTTCCATCTGCTCCAGCCGGTACTTGATCGCATCGCCGATCGAGACGATCCCGACGAGCCGCCGGTCGACCATGATCGGCATGTGCCGGAAGCGCCCGGTGGACATCGAGCGTACCACTTCGATGACGCTCTGGTCCTCGTTGGTGGTGACGACATCCTTGGTCATGAACTGCGAGACGGAATCGTCAAGCGCGTTCGGTCCGCGGGCGGCGATCGCCCGGACGGCATCGCGTTCCGACACGATGCCCTTCATGGCGCCGCTCGCGTCGACGACGACAAGTGCGCCGATGTGCTTGGCGGCCAGCACGTCGATGGCCGCGCGAAGCGTCATGTGCGGCTGAACCGTCTCGACCTCTCGCCCCTTCTTCGCGAGTACGCGGGCGACAGTCATGGAGACCTCCCTAAACCTTTGTCACAAAGGCGTCTTCTAACGTGTATCAAGGATGCATCCGGTCCTCGTGAGGCGCAAGCCGCGTCCGTGGCTATGCTCCTCCATCATTGGTAAGGGCTTGATAAGGAGCAACCGATGAGTAACGCTCAGACGAAGTCGCCGGTTGTTGCATCCGCCGCGACACCTATCGACGGCGCCGTCTCAACGGCTGCCAGCATAGCCCTGATGGATATGCTAGGCGACCTCGGCGATCGTCCGGAGGAGCTGGCGCAATCCCCGCATCGCTTCATCAATCGCGAGCTGTCCTGGCTCGAGTTCAATCGCCGCGTCCTCCAGGAAGCGTCGAACCGCAACCACCCTCTGCTCGAGCAGCTGCGCTTCCTCTCGATCTCGGGGAACAACCTCGACGAGTTCTTCATGGTGCGCGTGGCCGGCTTGCGCGGACAGATGCGGCAGGGCGTGACGGAGCCGTCAGAGGACGGCCTCACGCCGGCCGAGCAGCTGGCCAAGATCCGCGAGGGCGTGACCCATCTCGCCGCCGAGCAGCAGCGCCGGTGGCGCGAGCTGCGCGACGATCTGGTGGCCCACGGCATCGTTCTCGTCGACCCGTCCGACCTCACCAAAAACGATATTGACTGGCTCGAAAGCCATTTCCACTCGCACATCTTCCCGGTTCTGACGCCGCTTGCCGTCGATCCGGCGCACCCGTTCCCCTTCATCCCGAACTTCGGCTTCTCGATCGCCCTCGAATTGATCAGGCCCGGTGACAGCAAGGTGCTGAGGGCGCTGATCCGCCTGCCTTCGAAGATCGAGCGCTTCGTCTTCCTGCCGACGCAGGAGGGTGCCCCGACGCGCTTCGTCTCGCTGGAAACGCTGGTCGGCATGTTCACGCACACGCTGTTTCCCGGCTACCTGCTCAAAGGCTCGGGCGCGTTCCGGGTTCTTCGCGACAGCGATCTCGAGATCGAGGAGGAGGCGGAAGACCTCGTTCTCCTGTTCGAGTCGGCGCTGAAGCGCAGGCGCCGCGGCTCGGTGATCCGGCTCGAGTACGACAGCCTGATGCCGGCCGGCCTGCGAACCTTCGTCGCCGAAGAGCTCGACGTTGTGCAGGACGAGACCTTCGTGCTCGACGGCATGCTGGCGCTGAACGAGCTTTCGGAAGTCGTCGGACTCGATCGGCCGGAACTCAAGTTCAAGCCGTACAATCCGCGCTTTCCCGAGCGTGTGCGCGACAACGGCGGCGACTGCTTCCTCGCCATCCGGCAGAAGGATCTCGTCGTCCATCACCCCTACGAATCCTTCGACGTTGTCGTGCAGTACCTCAACCAGGCAGCGCGTGACCCCAACGTCATCGCCATCAAGCAGACGCTCTATCGCACGTCGTCTGACAGCCCGATCGTTCGCGCTCTCATCGAGGCGGCCGAGGCCGGAAAATCGGTCACCGCGCTGATCGAGCTCAAGGCCCGCTTCGACGAAGAGGCCAATATCCGGTGGGCGCGCGACCTCGAGCGCGCGGGCGCTCAGGTTGTGTTCGGCTTCATCGAACTGAAGACGCACGGCAAGCTCTCGATGGTCGTGCGTCGCGAGGGCAGCGCGCTCATCACCTACTGCCATATTGGCACCGGCAACTATCATCCCAATACGGCGAAAATCTACACCGACGTCTCGTTCTTCACCGCCGACCCGGCGATCGGGCGCGACGTTTCCCGCGTCTTCAACTTCATCACCGGCTACGCCGAGCCGGACGGCCTCGAGCGCCTGGCTGTCTCGCCGGTGTCGCTGCGCGAGCGCTTCACCCAGAACCTCGACGCGGAAGTGGGCTACGCGAAGGCGGGCAAGAAGGCCGCTGTCTGGCTCAAGTGCAACTCGCTGGTCGATCCCGGCATCATCGACGCGCTTTACAAGGCGAGCCAGGCCGGCGTGCAGATCGACTGTGTGGTGCGCGGGATCTGTTGCTTACGGCCTGGCGTGGCCGGCCTTTCGGACAATATCCGGGTCAAGTCGATTATCGGCCGCTTCCTCGAACACGCCCGCATCTACTGCTTCGGCAACGGCCACGCGCTGCCGCACCCGAAAGCGCTGGTCTACATCTCCTCGGCCGACCTCATGCAGCGCAATCTCGACCGTCGGGTCGAGATCATGCTACCCGTCTTGAACCCCACCGTTCACGAGCAGGTTCTCGACCAGATCATGGTGGCGAACATGCTCGACAACCAGCAGTCCTACAGGGTGTCTCCAGACGGCTCTTCGACGCGAATCGTGACGCCTGCCAACGAGGAGGTGTTCAACGCGCATTCCTACTTCATGACCAATCCGAGCCTCAGCGGTCGCGGCAAGAGCCTCAAGGAATCCTCGCCGCGATCCCTGTTCAAACGCCTGGAGAGCCGTTGAGCGCATGAAGTCGCTTCGCGAGGAGGTGACGACGGCGACGCACCCCGTCGGCATCGTCGATATCGGATCGAATTCGGTTCGGCTCGTCGCCTATGACGCGCTCGATCGCGCGCCGATCCCGACATTCAACGAGAAGTCGCTCTGCGCGCTGGGCCATGGGGTCTACTCGACCGGCAAACTGTCGAAGCAGGGCGTCGACAAGGCGCTCGCGGCGCTGCGGCGTTTTCGTGCCCTGATCCGGATCATGCAAATCGACAACGTCCATGTCATCGCGACCGCCGCCGCGCGCGACGCGTCGAATGGCGCCGAGTTCCTGGCGGCGGCAAGGGAGGCTCTCGGCGGCGCCGAGATCCAGCTCCTGTCCGGCTCGCGCGAGGCCAAGCTCAGCGCCATGGGCGTGCTGTCGGGAGTCCACGATCCGGACGGCTTCGTCGGCGACCTCGGCGGAGGCTCGCTGGAACTCATCGATATCGCCGGCTCTCGAATCGGCGAAGGGATCAGTCTGCCACTCGGCGGCCTGGCGCTGATGGACGCTTCGCACAAGTCGCCGAAGGCCGCGGCCAAGATCGTGCGCGACGCGCTCGCGAAAAGCCCCGGCCTCGACGCTCTGCAGGACCGCAGCTTCTACGCGGTCGGCGGCACCTGGCGAGCGCTCGCCAAACTGCACATGGGGCAGCGCAACTACCCGCTTCTCGTGATGCACGGCTACGCCATCCCCGCCCGCGAGGCGGCCGACCTCGCCGATCTCGTCGAGCGGGTCGACGCCAGCTCGTTCCTCGCCATCGAATCGGTCAACGCGGCGCGCCGTCCGCTGCTCGCCTACGGCGCCGTCGTGCTCGACGAGCTGATCCGCCGCGCCAAGCCGAAGGACGTGGTGATCTCGACCTACGGGGTCCGCGAAGGCCTGCTCTACGAGGCGCTCGAACCGGGCCGCCGCAGCGACGATCCGCTGATCGTCGCCGCGCAGAAAAGCAATCGGCTGCTGGCCCGCGCCCCCGCCTATGCGACCGAGCTGGCGCGCTGGACCGGAGCCTTCCTCCAGTCCGCGGAGCTCGCCGAAAGTCCCGCCGAGAGCCGCCTGCGCGAGGCGTCCTGCTACCTGTCCGAGATCAACTGGCGGGCTCATCCCGACTATCGCGGCGTGCAGAGCTTCAACGCGGTCTCCTCCGCCATCCTGCCGGGCGTCAATCATGCCGAGCGGTCGTTCCTGTCGCTGGTGGCGACGCTGCGCTACGTCGGCCTCGACGAGGAGGTGGCGCTGCAAGTTCGCAACATGATGCCTGCCGCGATGATCGATCGCGCCCAGGTCATCGGCGCCTCGCTTCGCATCGCGTCCGTGCTAGCGGCCGGCATGCCCGAAACGCTTCCGGACGCGCCGCTGACGGCACCGAAGGGCAGGATCGTGCTGACGCTTCCCCAGCGTCTCGCGGCATTGAGCAACGAGCGGCTCGCAGGACGGATCAAGGCTATGGCCAAACTGCTCGGGCGGGAGCCAGTCGTCGCGATTGGTTGAACGCTGTTCGTGCGCGGATTTGAAAAGACCAGCCTCGCGGCGATCGGTTACGGCCTCCGTCGTGGCTCCCTCATTCGGCGTCCAGCGGCATCGCGGCTCGTTCAAACCGGCTCGGCTTGCTCCTGCCATTCCAGCGTGACCACCTTGCCGCACTCGAGCGTCAACGCCAGGCGGCCATGCTTCAGTTCGAGCGCCTTCGCGCCGAAGAGGTCGCGACGCCAACCTGTGAGGGCGCCGACGACCGCCTTGTCGTCGAGCGCGATGGCCTCGAGATCCTCCGTCGTGGCGATCATCTTCGCGGCGACGCCGTGGCTTTCGCTCACTTGCCGCAGCAGCACCTTGAGGAGCTCGACCGTCGCACCGCCGCCGCTCGACCGACGATCGCGGTCGATCTTCGGCAGGCTTTTGGGGTCGCGCGCCAGGCCGCGCTCGATTGCGGCCAGGATTTCGTTGCCGGCCCGCGAGCGCTCCATGCTTTTCGGGAAGGCCCGCAGCTCGCCAAGAGCCGCGGCGGTCGTCGGGGCGGCGAGCGCGATCTCGATCATGACGTCGTCCTTCAGCACGCGCGAGCGCGGCACGTCGCGCGCTTGCGCCTCAGCCTCGCGCCAGCCGGCGAGCTCCATCAGAACGGCGAGGTCGCGCGGCTTGCGGGCGCGATTGCGAAAGCGCTCCCAGGCGCGGTCGGGATGCTGCTCGTAGGTTGCTGGCGCGGTCAGCGTACCCATCTCGTCGGACAACCAGCCGACGCGGCTCGAGGCTTCGAGCTTGCGCAGCAGGAACTTGTAGATGTCGCGAAGGTAGGTGACGTCGGCGACGGCGTAGTCGACCTGTGCCGCCGACAGCGGCCGGCGCGACCAGTCCGTGAAGCGCGACGACTTGTCGAGCGAGACCCTGGTGACCGTGTGCACGAGATCGGAATAGGAGATCTGTTCGCCAAACCCGCACACCATCGCCGCGACTTGCGTATCGAACAGCGGCATAGGGACGAGCTTGGCGAGGTTCCAGAAGATCTCGACGTCTTGCCGCGCGGCGTGGAAGACCTTGACCACCTGTGGATCGGCCATCAGCGCGAACAGCGGCGCAAGATCGATGCCCTCGGCAAGCGCGTCGACGGCGACCGCCTCGTCCTCCGAAGCCAGCTGCACGACGCAGAGCTTCGGCCAGAATGTCGTCTCGCGAAGAAACTCGGTGTCGACCGTGATGTAGGGGTTGGCGGCGAGGCGGTGGCAGAGCTCCGTCAGGTCGTGCGTCGTGGCGATCAGCGTCATTCAGGCTTTCGAAGGAGCCGTGCTCCGGGTTCGGCAGGACATTAGTTCGTGCGCGGGGGGGTCGCAACTCGCTTGCAAGGGGATCACCCGCTTGCCCGGGGTCTTCTTGGAGACGATCGATGACGGCTCAGGCCACCGACCGGGCCCTCGGCGCGAGCTGGCCCGGCCTGGCGTCCTCGTCGATCTTGAAGGTGCCGACGAGCGCGGCCAGCCGTTCCGTTTCGGTGCGCAGCGAATTCGCCGCGCTCATCGTCTCGTCGACCATTTCGGCGTTCTCTTGGGTCACCTTGTCCATTTGGCCGATCGCGAATTGATCCGGTAGAGTTTTTCGGCCTGGGCGGCGGCGCCGCCGGCGATGGCGTCCATCGTGGCATTGGTCGCCCCGATCTCGGCGACGATGCTTTCAAACGCCTGGCCGGTTTCCGCGACGAGCCTCGCGCCGCCGATGATCTGCTTGGTCGCGGCCGAGATCAGGTCTCTGACCGCTCGGGCAGCCTTGGCTGAACGCTCCGCCAGCTCGCGGACCTCGGAGGCAACAACAGCAAAGCCGCGTCCGGAGGCGCCCGCCCGCGCCGCCTCGATCGTCGCGTTGAGCGCGAGAAGGTTCGTCTGCGACGCGATCTGGTCCATCACGCCGATGATCTCGCCGATCTGCATCGACGAGGTCTGAATCGCGCCCATCGCGGCGATCGCCTCGCGGACCACGTTCTGGCTGCCTTCCGCCTTGGTTCGTACCGTCGAGACGATGTCGTAGACGATGCTGGCCTCCTGTGCCGACTGCTGGATCGTCTCCGTCACCTCGTTGAGCGCGGCGGCCGACCCCTCAAGCGCAGTGGCCTGCTGCTCGGTGCGACGCGCCAGGTCGGCCGTCGAGGCCGCGATGCCGGAGGTACCTGTCGTGATCGCCTGCGTACTGGCGGCGATCGTCAGCATGCTGCTGCGCAGTGTCATCACGGTGGCGTTGAGATCGGTGCGGATTTTATCATAGGCCGAAGGAAAGTTCTGCGACAGCGTCGCCGTCAGATCGCCTTGCGCGAGCCGTTCAAGACCGGCGGCGACGGCGCCGACGACGGCGGTCTGCTCGCCGGCCAGCGCCCGTTCGGACTTCAGCTTCTTGCGCTCGATGACGCCATCCTTGAAGGCAGCCAAGGTCTTCGCGATGTGACCCGTCTCGTTGCGATCGGCGAGATAGGGAATGTGCGGCGTGGCGTCGTCGGCGATCAGGCGCTTCATCACCTCGACCAGGCGCGTGATGCGCCGCGAGAGGCCGCGCGCGACCGCTTGCGACAGCCAATAGGAGACGCAGAGGGACAAGCCCGCGATGATGAGATTGATCGTCAGCTTGCGATGAAATCCGTCGACGCGAACCTGTAGCAGCCGGGCAAGCTCGATGTTGGTGGCTGACCATGTCTTCGAAACCTGCCGCAACAGCTTCGTCTGAGCCTCGCCGAGATCGGGTGCCGTGCCGCTCTCCAGAAGGGCGCGCCCGCGTAGCGCCAGGGCATCGGACGCGGCCTTCAAGTCGAGCGTCATGGTCGACAATGCCGCCTTCGTCAGTCCGGAGGCGTTGTTCTTGATCGCCGCGTTGAGCGACGCATTGGCGTCGCCAGCACTGATCTCAAGACGATTGACAGCGAAGGCGGTATGGACAAGACGCGAGCGAGAGTCGAGTGGCTCGGCTGCCGCCTTGCCAAGTGCGATATCGGCCGACACGATGCCGGGCAGTCTTACAGTATCGGCGTCCATCGCGTAGAAGCTGTCGAGGTCTGGATCGAGCGTGAGGTTCGATCCGTCAGCCACGGCGCCAATCAGCGCTTTGCCGGCGTCCAGCTTGTCGGCGACATTGGTGGCCGCGTTGTAGGTTTTGCTGGCATCGTTCGAGCTGAACTCTTCGTCAAAGGTGGCGACGGTCGGTGACGGCTCGGTGACCACGCCGGTATTCGCAACCTCGATGAAGTGCGCCCATAGGCCGGTCAGATATCGGGTGCCGTCCACCTCCTTCCGCGCGAAGGCGATGTCGATCGAGGATTGCTGGACATAAAGACCCGTGAGCAGCACGTCGGGGACCGCGGACACCAAAACCATCAATAGGAGCCGGGCCGGGATCGTCAGACGCGAATTGATGTATCTGATCATGGAGACGAGGATCCCGGGCCGTCGCGCAGCTCCCGAAACCATCTCGAATTTGCGTTAACGAACCTTCGAACGCCGAGGCGAGCGCGGCGTGGCGAAACGGCTTGGCTTCGGGCTTGCCTGAGCGAAGACCTCTCGCTCGTCTCTCGACGGTTTCCGCGGAAACCGAGCTTAGCTGATCGAGCCATGCCTTGACATGGCACACCCCGCATGCCGTTCTCCGGCCACTTTCGGGCCGCCAGGCGGCGCGTATTCAGATCGAGAACAAGCCGAGACCATGCATCGTTACCGTTCGCACACCTGTGGCGCGCTTCGGGAGGCCGACGCCGGAACGGCGACGCGGCTCGCCGGCTGGTGCTACCGCATCCGCGATCACGGCGGCGTGCTTTTCATCGACCTGCGCGACCACTACGGGATCACGCAATGCGTGGTCGACCCCGACTCCGCCGCCTTCGCGCGGGCCGAGACGCTGCGCTCCGAGTGGGTGGTGCGGGTCGACGGCCGCGTCCGGACCCGGCCCTCCGGCACCGAGAACGACGAGATGGCCACCGGCCGGATCGAGGTCTACGTCGATGCAATCGAGGTGCTCGGGCCAGCGAACGAGTTGCCGCTGCCGGTGGCCAACGCGCAGAACTACCCCGAGGACATCCGCCTTCGATATCGCTTCCTTGATCTACGCCGCGACAAGCTGCATGCCAATATCATGCTGCGCGGGCAGGTGATCGACTCGATGCGTGCGCGGATGAAGGCGCAGGGCTTTTTCGAGTTCCAGACGCCGATCCTCACGGCTTCCAGTCCAGAGGGAGCCCGCGATTACCTTGTGCCCTCGCGCGTGCATCCGGGAAAATTCTACGCGCTGCCGCAGGCGCCCCAGCAATTCAAGCAACTCATCATGGTGGCGGGCTTTGACCGCTATTTTCAGATCGCGCCGTGCTTCCGCGACGAAGACGCTCGCGCCGACCGTTCGCCGGGCGAGTTCTACCAGCTCGATATCGAGATGAGCTTCGTCACCCAGGACGATGTGTTCGCGGCCGTGGAGCCGGTGTTGCGCGGTCTGTTCGAGGAGTTCGGCGGCGGCAAGCCGGTGACGCAGACGTTCCCGACGATCACCTTCGCCGACGCGATGTTGAAGTACGGGTCCGACAAGCCGGACCTACGCAACCCGATCGTCATCGCCGATGTCACCGATGCCTTCGCGCGCGATGACGTGACCTTCAACGCCTTCAAGGACGTCATCAATCGCGGCGGCGTGGTCCGCGCCATCCCGGCGCCGGGCGCCGGCGCGCAGCCTCGGTCGTTTTTTGACAAACAGAACGACTGGGCGCGCGGCGAAGGCGCTCCGGGCCTCGGCTACGTCATCTTCGAAGGCGAGGGCGACGCTCTCGTCGGCAAGGGTCCGATCGCCAAGTTCCTGCCGCCGGCGGCGCAGCAGGTGATTGTCGCGGCCGCCGGCCTTCAGGCCGGCGACGCCGCGTTCTTCGCCTGCGACATGGCCGAGAAGGCGGCGAAGCTGGCGGGTGCCGCGCGCTTGCGCATCGGCACCGAGCTCGGGCTGACCACGTCGGGCACCTTCGAGCTGTGCTGGATCGTCGACTTCCCGATGTACGAGTGGAACGAGGACGACAAGAAGATCGACTTCTCGCACAACCCCTTCTCGATGCCACAGATGGAGCACGACGCCTTTCTCACGCTCGACCTGGCGGACCAGAAGGCCATCCTCGGCCTCAAGGCCTACCAGTACGACATCGTCTGCAACGGCGTGGAGCTGTCGTCGGGCGCGATCCGAAACCATCGCCCGGACACGATGAAAAAGGCGTTCGCGCTCGCCGGCTACGACGAGAGCGTGCTCGAGGAGCGCTTCGGCGGCATGTACCGCGCCTTCCAATATGGCGCGCCGCCGCACGGCGGCATCGCGCCCGGCGTCGACCGCATCGTCATGCTGCTCGCCGGCGAGGAGAACCTGCGCGAGATCGTGCTCTTCCCGATGAACCAGCGCGCCGAGGATCTGCTGATGGGGGCGCCCTCGCCAGCGACGCCGAAGCAGCTGCGCGAGCTGCACATCCGATCAAACGTGATGCAGACGATATCGAAGCGCGAGGCAGTCGAAAACGCGAGCGCGCTGATCGTTGAGGTGAAGGACGAGAGCTGATCTCTTCAGTCCGCCGCGAGACGTGTTAAGGTATCGTCAGTCAGGACTGTGGCGATGACCAAAGACGATGTGTTGGCCGTATTGAGAGGCGCCGAGCGCGATCTACGCGCAAAGGGTGTCGCGCGGGCCGCATTGTTCGGCTCGCTGGCAAGGGGCGAGCATCGGTCCGACAGCGACATCGACATCATGATCGAACTCGAGCCGGACGTGCGGATGGGTGTCTACGAGTACGTAGGCATCATGAACATGATCGAGGACCTCTTTCCGGCAAAGGTCGATGTTTCCAACCGAGCGGCCTTGAAGGATTACGTCCGACCGAGCGCCGAGCGCGACGCAGTCTATGCTTTCTGACAAGGCGCGATCCGCTCTGTTGGATATTCGCGAGAACATTGCGGCGGCTCAATCTTTCTTAGAAGGCGCGTCTTTCGAGACCTTTCGGTCCGACTTGAAGACGTTCTACGCCGTCACGCGGGCGCTCGAAATCATTTCGGAAGCGAGCCGCCGATTGCCTGACGAATTCAAGGCTTGTAACTCGGCCGTTGCCTGGCGCGCGATCCGAGACGCAGGCAACTTTTACCGACACAGTTACGAGCGCGTCGAGGTACCATTCATTTGGGATACCGCGCATGACGATCTCGTCCAACTTTCAAAGGTCGTAGAGGCCGAACTCGCTGCCCCCGAGAGCGGCGATCCCCAAGTCTGAGAGTTCAACCAATGACCGCGCACGCCAAACCCGAAAACCTCGTGCCCGGCGCCACCGGCGATTGGGAGATCATCGTCGGCATGGAGATCCATGCGCAGGTGACCTCGCGCTCGAAGCTCTTCTCGGGCGCCTCCACCACTTTCGGCGGCGAGCCGAACGCGCACGTCTCGCTCGTCGACGCGGCGATGCCGGGCATGCTGCCGGTCATCAACGCGGAATGCGTGGCGCAGGCGGTGCGCACCGGGATCGGCCTCAAGGCGCGGATCAATCACCGCTCGGTGTTCGATCGGAAGAACTACTTCTACCCGGACCTGCCGCAGGGTTATCAGATCTCGCAGTACAAGAGCCCGATCGTCGGCGAAGGCATCGTCACCGTCAATCTCACGCCGACGGAATCCTTCGAGGTCGGCATCGAGCGCTTGCACCTCGAGCAGGATGCCGGCAAGTCGTTGCACGATCAGTCGGCGACCGACTCCTTCGTCGATCTCAATCGCTCCGGCGTCGCGCTGATGGAGATCGTCTCCAAGCCCGACATGCGCTCGGCCGACGAGGCGAAAGCCTATGTCTCGAAGCTGCGTACAATCCTGCGCTATCTCGGCACCTGCGACGGCAATATGGAGCAGGGGTCGCTGCGCGCAGACGTGAACGTGTCGGTGCGCCGCCCGGGCGAAAAACTCGGCACGCGCTGCGAGATCAAGAACGTGAACTCGATCCGCTTCATCGGTCAAGCGATCGATGTCGAGGCGCGCCGGCAGATCGAGATTCTCGAGGACGGCGGCGCGATCGTGCAGGAGACGCGGCTGTTCGATCCCGCCAAGGGCGAGACGCGCTCGATGCGTAACAAGGAGGAAGCGCACGACTATCGCTACTTCCCCGATCCCGATCTGCTACCGCTGGAGTTCGATCAGGCCTATGTCGATGCGCTTGCGCACGAGTTGCCTGAACTGCCCGACGCTAAGAAGGCGCGCTTCGTCGCGGAGTACAGACTGTCGCCCTACGATGCCGGCGTCCTCGTCGCCGACAAGGAGACGGCCGACTTCTTCGAGGCCAGCGTCGCCCATGGCAATGGGACACGCGACGCCAAGATGGTGGCCAACTGGGTCAACGGCGACGTCGCCGCCTACGCGAACACGCAGGGGCTTTCCCTCCACACGACGCACATTACGCCGGCGCAGATCGCAGGCCTCGTCGATCTCATCGCGGACGGCACGATCTCGGGAAAGATCGCCAAGGACGTGCTCGCCATCATCATCGCCGAGGAAAAAAACGGCGATCCGGCGGCCATCGTCGACAAGCGGGGAATGAAGCAGGTCACTGACATGGGTGCGATCGAGGCGGCCGTCGATGTGATCATCGGCGCTAATCCGCAGAAGGTCGAGCGGACGAAGGCGAAGCCCTCGATGCTGGGCTGGTTTGTAGGCCAGGTGATGAAGGAAACAGGCGGTCGCGCGAACCCGCACGCCGTCAACGAGATGCTGAAAGCGAAGCTCGGTCTCTGAGTTGCTGTCGCGAATCATGGCGGGTCTTCCGAGCGCCGTGACCGGTCGCGACGTTTTCGAGCTGAAGCGCATACTCATACGCTTGTTCACACGTAAATTTTCGCGTTCCGCCGAACGCGGCCGCGGCGTGCCCCCGGGCTGCTCGAGCAACGCCGCGGACGGTAGTCGCGCGACTTTCATTCCATCGATTTGGTATGGCAAAAAACGATTGAGAAGAAACTGCTCCTCTAAGAATCACGGACGGTCGCGTTCGCACCTCTTGTAAGGCTCTGAAAATACGGATGATTGATCGGATCTCGTCACGGCAGCTTTCGGACGATCGGTTCGAGGTCTAGTGCGCGGTCCGTCCTTGGTTCTGCGCGGCGGATGAGGTGGACCTCGCCCGCGAGCGCGGCGACGACGCTCGCCGGTCGACGCGCGTGTCTTTACTCAAGCGTCCCACACGCATCCTTCTGCTTCCCATCAGGCAAGCGACGTTGTCGGCCCCTTGCGCACTCTTGCGAGCCGGTTACGGTTTGACTGCCTCATTCCGGCAACAAGACATGTGCTGTCGAAGTACAGGGGACGAAAATGGCGAAGGCGACGACCAAGAAAACGATAACGAAGAAGACGGCAGTGAAGAAGGCGGCCGCGAAGACGCCAACGAAGTCCACTGCCAAGACAGCGACCGCGAGGACGGCTCCGGCCAAAATCGGCACCGCTAAAACAGCCGCTGCCAAGTCGGTTGCTGCCAAGTCGGCTGCGACCAAGTCGGCTGCGGCCAGAACAAGCGCGGGGAAGACGGCCACGGCGAAGAAGGCGGCAGTGAAAGCGCCCGCCGCGAAGAAGATGGCCGCCGCGAAGACCGCCGCGAAAACGACCGCGGCGAGGAGGACGGCAACGACAAAGACGACGCGTAAGCCCGCGGGCAAGACGGCGGCTCCGACCAAGACCGCGGCCGCGAAGAAGGCATCGACCAAGGCCACGAAGACAACAGCGGTTAAGACGCCGCGTAAGTCCGCCGCGACCAAGACGACGGCTACCAAGCCCACAGCAGTCAAGACCTCCCCGCGCAAGTCTGCGCCGCGCAAGCCGAAGTCGACCGAGCCATCGACCCCGCCGGAGTCCGCGTGAGCATCGGTCACGAGGCATGCCGGCCGGTGTAGACTTCGCACCCAGACGTACAAGCAGCGCTGTCGCCCCTTTGACCGCGCTGGAGTCTCAGGGATTGCGCGCCTCGAACGGGCCAGCCGCGGCGGCTAGGCAACTGGTCGCGAAGTCGCGCCAGATCCGTTCTCCGGCCGTCCCGGAGAGTTTGATCGACTGCCACTTCTCGCCGCATTCGCGCACGCGCGACCGCGACGCGGTCGGAAGGTTGAACGGCTCCGGCAACGTTTCATCGGCTGGCGCCGCGGTTGCCGGCTTGCTCTCGGGCTTCGTCGGGATCGACGCGGTGGTATCGGGCGCCAAACGCGAGGGCAGGCCGCGATGGTTCTGCGGCCTGCGGGAGGGCTGCGCGGTCGCCAATCCCAACGACACGGCCAAGGAGACACCTGCGATCAGGGTCAGCGCCGGAGCTTGCAGATGCCAAAGGTCCTTCAAACGGATCCATCCAGCAAGAGGTTCATCGATACGGAACAGGCCGTTGAGGATGAGAGCCCCTCATCCGCCGGGCAGGCGACAGGATCATCCGCCGCGCGAACTCCGTCAGCGGTGTGCGGTGCTCTTGGTGCTCTTCGCCGACTTCTTCTTGCCGGCGGTCGGATCGCCGCCCGGAACCTCTTTCGCGCGGGTGAAGGTCTCGGTCTGACAGAGGAAGCCGAGGACGCAACCGCGTAGATCGGCGCTGTCGTCCTCCTTCACCTTGAAGGTGATGTCGTAGAACTTGCCGTCCTCGGGATTGTAGGCCTTGCCTTTGTAGTGATCCTCGTCGGGCTTCATGTTGAGAAGGATGTCGAGGCCGATCATCGGCTTGCCCTTCTTGGCGGGATCCTTGTTGAGCTTGTCGAGCTTCGGCGAGCCGTCGGTCTCGGTCGGTTCCTTCAGCCAGACCATCGTGCCGCAAAGCGGGCCTCCGCTATCCCCGCAGGGGTGAACCTTGATGATCGATTCCTGGCCCTTCGTGTACCAGATACCGTCCGGCGAGGCCGCTTCGGCTTTCGCGTCTGTCGCCAAGCCGCCGGCGATCGCAATCACCACCGCCGCGATCGTGACCTGCATGCGGTCGTGAAGACGGGTAGCTCGAGACATCGTCATCCTCCGAAGGGCGAAACGCGCCCCTAAACCATCGCGTCCATCGATCCGGGCTGGCGGAGACGGAGGGATTCGAACCCTCGATAGGGCTTTACAACCCTATAACGGTTTAGCAAACCGCCGCCTTCAGCCTCTCGGCCACGTCTCCGTAGTGCCCGAAAGCGACGCATTTAAGATGCCGCTTGTCGTCGGCGAGATATGCCCGAGCGCCTCCTCGAAGGCAATAGCGTCAGACCGGGCGACCGTCGAAGCAGTGGTCACTCGCGTGGGTGATGCGCCAAAAGCCGCGGTGTCCGAGGTCGACGCCGGGTCGCGGCGCGTAGCGGCGGCAAAGACCGGCTTCGCTCCACCAGGCGGCCAGATGGTCGCCGCGATGCCCCGGCTCGATGCCGGCGCCGGGTCGATCCCAGTAGAGGCAGCCCTTGCACGTCTGGCCTTTGCCGGCGACGGCGCCCTCGCTCTTCTGGCCTTCGCCGCAGCCGTCGGACGCGCGCGTTTCAGCCCAGCGCGCGACCTGCAGCTGGCGATCGCAGGCCGATGGGGCATGGCGCCGGCAGAGACCCTCGCGAGTGCCGCGGTGATCCCAGAAGCGGCAGTCGCTGCAGAGCGTCAGCGCGTCTCCCTTAGCCATCGGCCACCCGTCAGGTCGGTCCGTCGGAGGCGACGCGCACGACCGGCGTCCAGCCGCCGCCAAGCGCGACGAACAGATTGACGCTCGCGTTGAGACGACGCGTCAAGATCGCCAGCGAGGCGCGTTCCTCCTCGAGCAGCGTCGTCTGCGCGGTGACGACATCGAGGTAGGTCGTCGCGCCGTCGCGATAGAGCGTGAGCGAAATCTCCAGCACCTTCTTGCCTGCGACGATGGCGGCGTCGAGGCGCTTGCCCTCGAGACCGAGCAGGCGCTCGAGCGCGAGGGCGTCCTCGACCTCCTGGACCGCGACGAGCACGCGCTGGCGATAGAGCGCGATGGTTTCGTCGCGTCGCGCGAGCGTCGCCTCCAATTGCGCGGTGCGCCGGCCGCCGTCGAAGATCGGCAGCGTCACCGACGGACCAAGCGAGAACAGCTCGTTCTTGAGATCGAACAGATGCACGCCTCTGTCTTCCGTGCCACCGGAGAGATTGAAGAAGAAGCGCGGGTAGAAAGCGGCTTTCGCGACACCGATCTGTTCGTTCGCCGCCGCGACCTCGCGTTCCGCCGCCGCGATGTCGGGGCGACGCTCCAGCAAGGTCGATGGCGCCGCGCTCGGTCCGCGCGGCGCCGCGACGGGCGCCGCTCTCTGCGGAATCGAAAAGGACGAAGCCGGTTTGCCGACAAGCGTCGCGATGGCGTGTTCGAGCGAGGCGCGCCGCGCCTCGGTGTCGTCCACGAGAGCTTTCGCCGTCTCGAGCTGGGACTTGGCGCGTTCCACATCGATCGGCGAGGCGATCTTACCAGCGAAACGGTTCTGCGTCAGCGTGAGCGCGGCTGCGTAGGCCTTCACGGTGTCGCGCAAAAGCAGCAGCTCGCTGTCGAGACCGCGTAACGCGAGATAGTCGGTTGCCAGCGCGCCATGCAGGCTGAGACGGACGTTTTCGAGATCGGCGGCTTGCGCCTGTGCCTGCGCGGCGCTGGACTTGATCGTGTCGCGGACCCGCCCCCAAAGGTCGACTTCGTAGCTCGATTGGATCGTCAGCTCGTTGTTGCCGTAGTGGCTCGGTCCGTTAAGGGGAAAGGGGCGGTAGGTCCGATGATCGGATTGCCGATTGGTGGTGAACTGCGTGTCCTGGTCCAAAGTCGGAAATAGTCCGGCCTCGGCCTGCTGGACGATCGTTCGGGCCTGCTGATAGTTGGCGAACGCGGCCGCCAGCGTCTGATTGCCGTCATCGACTTGCGGCTCGAGGTCGTCAAGCGTGCGGTCGCGGTATGCCACCCACCACGGGCCGCGCGGCAGCCGGTCGCTCGGCTCGGCGACATGCCACATGCCGCCTTCCTTGAATTTCACGGGGATGTCGGTAGCGGGCGGCGCGTAAGGCGGAGCGAGATCGCACGCACTCAACAACAGGCCCGGAACGATCATGCCGATCCACGCGCCAAACCTCATTCGGCGGCCTCGTGCGTCGGCCGCGGCCGACCCGGCTCCGGCTTGCCGCCGACCGCCTTTCCGTCGATTTTTTCGACCCTGACGTCATCGCCCGTCTCGATCGCGTCGGAGGGACTCGCGACGATCTTGTCGTTCTTGTCGAGCCCTGACGAGATTTCGATCTCGGGTCCCGTATCGAGAAGGATCGTGATCTTCTTGAGCGTGACCTTGCCGTCCTTCACCACCGCGACCTCGGGTGCGTTGTCGCGGAAGATCATTGATGCGGATGGCACCACCAGCTTCTTGGGATCGAGCGCGAGGTCGAAGTGCGCCTGCGCATAGGCGCCGGGCGAGAGCAGCCCTTCCTTGTTGTTGAACAACGCCTCGACGAGCAACGCACGGGATTGCTGGGAGATCGCGTCAGAGGTCGTGTCAAGCTTGCCGACGAACTTGCGGCCTGCGTATTGCGGCAGGAGGAGGGTCACCGCAAGCCCCTTGTGCATGTTGGCGGCGTTGACCTGAGGAACCTGCACGTAGACGCGCATCACGTCGGTCGAGGCCACGTCGAACAAGCCGCTGGCGCTGGTATTGGTCGACGACACCAGGGCGCCCACATCGATGCGCCGTGCCGTTATGATCCCGTCGAACGGCGCGACGATGTTCTTGAAACTCTCGAGAGCCTTGACACGATCGAGATTGGCCTGAGCGGCCGCGACCTGGGCCTTCTGCGCCATGGCGTCGCCTTGCTTCTCATCGGCCGTTTGTTGCGATACGGCCTGTGAGCTTCGCAATGCCTTCCATCGGTCCGAGGTGAGGACCGCGAGATTGTAGTCGGCCTGAGCCTTGCCGAGTTCGCCTTTCGCTCGCTCGAGCTGCTGGTCGAGTTCAGGGGCGTCGATCGTGGCGAGCAATTCTCCGCTTTTCACCCGGGCGCCGATATCGCGGTACCACATCTTCACATAGCCGCTGACCTGGGAGTGGATCGGCGCCGTGTAGAAAGCCTCGATGTTGGCCGGCAGCGTCAGATGATCGCCTTGCGTCGCAAGTTTCGGCGAGACCAGGTCGACGCTCGGGATCGCTTGATTGTCCGTCCATTTCGTAAGGTCGGCTTCGCTGTGGTTGCGGTCGATGATACCGTAGGCGGCGGTCGCGCCGAAGGCGACCAGCGCGAGAAGCAGGTAGCGTTTAACGCGCGGCTTACGCGCGGGAGGCCCGTGCTGCGACGAGGCCGGATGACCGTCCGGGGCATTCATTGCGATGATCCTCGATCAGGCATGCAGGGGACGCGCGGACAGGTCCCGTCGAGACGGCTCCGCCTTCTTGTTACCCCGCGAGTGTACCATCTTGAAGACGACGGGAACAAACAACAGCGTGGCGATCGTCGCGAATAGCAGCCCGCCGATGACCGCGCGGCCGAGCGGCGCGTTTTGCTCGGCGCTGAGCGCCATCGGGCCCATGCCGATGATCATCGCGAGCGCGGTCATCAGCACGGGGCGGAACCGGGTGAAGCCGGCCTCGATGGATGCTTCGAGGGGCGAGAGCCCTTCCGCCAGCTTCTCGCGGCAGAAGCTGACCACCAGGATCGAGTTCGCCGTAGCGACGCCCATGCACATGATGGCGCCCGTCAGCGCCGGCACGGACAGCGTCGTATGGGTGATGAAAAGCAGCCAAACGATGCCAGCCAACGCCGCCGGCAGCGCCGTCACGATGACGAACGGGTCGAGCCAGGACTGAAAGTTGACCACGATGAGCAGGTAGATCAGGACGACAGCGAGGGCGAGGCCGGTGTAGAGCTGATCGTACGCCGCAGTCATGGTCGTGACCTGCCCGCGCAGCTTGACCGTCGATCCGCCGGCGACCTCCTTCTGCGTGTCGTCGAGGATCTTCTGGATGTCGCCGGCGATGGCGCCGAGGTCGCGGTCGTGAGTGGTCGCGTAGATGTCGATGACGGGTTGCACATTGTAGTGCGAGACGACGCCGGGGCTCGCCGACCGCTCGGTGACCGCGACGCCGCCGAGCGGCATCGGCCCGTTCTTGCCGTCGACTTGGAGATTGTTCAGCTCGCTTACCGAATCGATCCAGTACTGCGGCGTCTGGACGACGATGGGGTAGGACACGCCGTTCTTCGGATTGAGCCAGAACGTCGGATTGGTCTGCATGCTGCCGGCCAGATTGACCTGCATGTTCTTGGTGACGTTCTGCTCGGTCAAGCCGATCTGGTTGGCCAGCGAGCGATCCACGTTGACGTTCATCGTGGGGTAATTGAAGACCTGCTGGATGCGCGGATCGGCGATCCCCGGAACTTTCTTGATCTTACGGAAGATCATGTCCGCGTAGGCGCGGTTCTGCTTGGTCTTGTTGCCGATCACTTGCACGTCGATCGGCGCGGGCAAGCCGAAATTCAGGATCTGGCTGACGATGTCGGCCGGAAGGAACGAGAACGTGGTCCCTGGGAAGTCATGCGGGAGGTTTTCTCGCAGCGTCTGAACGTAGCCGTCGGTCTGCGCGGCCATGCCGTCCTTCAGCGATATTAGGATATCCGCGTCGACCACTCCGATCGTGCCGGAATTGCCGTAGGCCACGTTGATGCCGCTGATCGGCATGCCGATGTTATCGACGATCGTATCGAGAGCCGTCGGCGGTATTGTTCGCCGGATCCTGTCTTCGACGAACTGGACGAGCTTCGCCGTCTCCTCGATGCGCGTTCCCGTCGCCGCGCGAACGTGCAGCTTGATCTGGGTGCCCTCGATCTTGGGAAAAAAGTTTTGCCCGAGGAACGGGACGAGCCCGAACGAGGCGAACACGGCGACAAGGAAGCCGATGACGAAAATCCGGCTCGAGCCGAGCGCCATCACGAGCAAGGCGCGATAGCCCGAGCGCAGCGTCTCGAACCGGCGCTCGAAGCCGCGCTGGAACTTCACGAGGGGATTCCGCGTCGGCGGCAGCGGCGCGCCGTGCTCGTGATGCGGAAGGTTTCCGAGCAGGTAGTTGGCGATGGTCGGCACGAGCGTGCGGGACAGGATGTAGGAGCCGACGAGAGCGAAGATCACCGCCTCGGCGAGCGGCTTGAACAGGAAGCCGGACACGCCGCCCAGCGTGAACATCGGCACGAACACGATGCAGATGCACAGCAGCGACACGGTCGCGGGCACGACGATCTGCCGGGAGCCGTCCATGATCGCGTTCTCGATTTCCTTGCCCTGTTCGAGGTGATAATTGATGTTCTCGATCGTCACCGTGCCGTCATCGACGAGAATGCCGACGGCGAGCGCCAACCCGCCGAGCGTCATCACGTTGATGGTTTGGCCGAGAACCGAGAGAACCGCGACCGAGAACAGGATGGCGAGCGGAATCGAGATCATGATGATGATCGTCGAGCGCCAGCTCCCGAGGAAGATCAGGATCATGACGCCGGTCAGCGAGGCGGCGATGACGCCTTCGCGCAAGACGCCCGAGACGGCCTCGTTGACGAACGCCGACTGGTCGCCGACCGCGGTGAGGATCAGGCTCTTGGGAAGGCCGGCCTTGATGTTTGGCAGCAGCGCCTTGACCCCGTTGATCACATCGAGCGTCGATGCGGATCCGGCCTTCTGGATCGTCATCAGCACGGCTTTCTTGCCGTCGACGTTGACGATGTTGGTCTGCGGCGGGCTCCCCGCGTGCACGAAGGCCACGTCCTTGACGTAGACGACGGTTCCGTCGACGCTCTTGATCGGGAGCGCGTTGAGCTTGTCGATCTCCTCGGGGGCATCGTTCAAATTGACGATGTATTCGAACTTGCCGATCTTTTCCGTGCCCACCGGAGTGATGAGGTTTTCCTGGGCGAACGCGTTGACGACCTCGGCTGCGCTGATCTTGTAGGCCTGAAGCTTTACCGGGTTCAGGTCGACGTTGACCTGCAGGATCTTGCCGCCGTACGGCGATGGAATAGCGGCGCCGGCGACGGTGGCGAGCTGCGGCCGGATGAAGTTTTGCGCGGAGTCCGCCAAGCTTGCCTGCGACAGGGTCGCGCTCGACAGCGCCAGCTGCAGAATGGGGACGGACGAGGCGTTGAAGAGCAGCACGTAGGGCGGCGTCACGCCCGGCGGCAGCAGCTTCAGCACCGTCTGCGAGGCGGCGGTGATCTGCGCGATGGCGGTGTTGATGTTGACGTTCGGCTGGAAGAAGATCTTGACGACGCCGTAGCCCGAGAGTGACTGCGACTCGATATGGCTGATGTCGTTGACCTGCGAGCTCAGCGTCCGCTCGTAATAGTAGACGATGCGTCCCGACATTTCCTCGGGCGGCAAGCCATTGTAAGTCCAGACCGCGCTTACGACCGGAATGCCGATGTCGGGGAAGATGTCGGTCGGCGTCTTGAGCCAGGACGCCACGCCGAAGATCAGAATGAGCATTGCCATCACGACGAACGTGTAGGGACGCGAGAGCGCGACGCGGACGATGGCAAGCATGACGCGGGCGATGACCCTCGGTTGCGCCGCGCGGCACGCGAGCCGACGGGCGAAGACCCTAACAAGAACCCACCCGCCGAACGATGAGCGGTTCGCGACTCGTCTAGGTCTTCCGAACGAGCGCTTCCATTAAGTTTCTCCTTAAGCCTTTTCCCGGCAGCCCGGGCAAGCTCGGCCGTATCTCGGCGAGCCGGTCCCCGTCGGTCGGCGGACGCGACGGCTGCTGCGGGTCCGCCACGATCTCGAAGAGGGCGCCGGGATCATTGTCGCGGATCCTCAGTCCGAAGCCGTGCAGTTCGACGATCGTCGTGGCCATGCTCAGGCCCAGGCCCACGCCCGCGGCGGCGCAGGTGCGCGGCGACCGGTAGAAGCGCTTGACGATCATCTCGCGCTCGCCGGTCGCGACCCCCGGGCCGCTGTCGCGAACCCGGATCAACGAGCCGGCGCCACCGCACTCGAGGCTCACCGTGCCGTCGTTCGGCGTGAACTTAATCGCATTGTCCACCAGGTTCGCGACAGCTTCGCGCAGCAGATCGGCGTCGCCCGTCACGACGACCGGAGCCGGCGCCTCGAACCTCATCCGCAACCCCTTGGCCTGACCGAGCGGCTCGTAGAGCTCGTAGGCATCCCGGCAGACGGCCACGAGATCGACTCGGCTGAACGAGCCGCGACGCAGCCCACTCTCCAGCTCGGAGATGCGGAGCAGCGCCGTGACAGTGGTCATCGCGCGCTCGAGATCGCGCAGCGCCTCGGCGGTGGTTGCGCGAAGAGTTGCCTCCGAAGCGCTGGCCAGTCCGCGTTCGAGCCGCGCCCGCATCACCGCGAGCGGCGTCCGCAGGTCATGGGCGATGTTGTCACCGACGCTCCTGATTTGGCCAACGAGGCGGCCGATCTCGTCGAGCATCAGGTTGACCGCGCGCACCAGTTCGTCGACGTCGTCCGGGGTTCCCCGCGCCGGCAGGCGGACGAGGAGATCGCCCCGCATGACGCGCTCGATCGCCCGTTGAATCATCGATAGACGCCGCGAGGCGCGCAGACTGACGACGCTGCCGATGGCAAGGGCCAGGAGAATGACCGGGATGATCGCGGCGGCGAAGGCGCGCAGCATCGCCGCCTGGAGCTGGTCCACGTAGACGAGGCTGCGACCGAGCACGAGCGTGCCGCCGTCGGTTCGCCTGCGTGCCACCAGAATCGCGTTTTCGCTTTGCCAGGCCTCCTGCAGGGGCGGCGGCGTCCGCACGAGATGGGGCCGCCCGTCGATCGGGATCGCGATGCTTGCCGCGACATTGCCGAACATCAATGTTCCGGCCTTGTCGTAGAGACCGACGTAATCGAGGTGGCGGAGATCCTGGGTGAGGCGCAACTCGAGCTGTCGGCGGAGGCGATCGATGGGAGCGTCCCGCGTCTGCTCGACCTCGTCGCGCAGCACCGATTCGACCAGGCTGACGTTGTCGGCATAAAATCGCCAGTAGACCAGAGCGAAGACGATGTAGGTCGTTGCCGTCAAGGCGAGCGCGAAGGCGAGGGCGATGCGGACGGCGGTCGAGCGGAAGAACCCTCTCATGACGATCCAGGAGCCCTGTTATCGGAGGCGACGAGCTTGAACCCTAGACCGCGAACGCTTTCGATGAGCCGCGTCTCGCCCTCACCGTCGACCTTACGGCGCAGATTGCCGACATAGACATCGACCACATTGGTCTGCGTCGCGTGCTGAAAGCGCCAAACATTCTCCAGCAGCATCGCGCGGGTCACGGTTTGACCGGCATGGCGCATCAGATATTCGAGCAGCCCGAACTCGCGCGGAAGCAGGGCGATGGTTCGCGCACCGCGCCGCGCCGTGCGATCGATGAGATCGAGGACGAGGGGTCCGACTGTCAGGTTCGTTCGCCGATCGTCGCCGGCGCGCCGTCGGAGCGCCTCCACACGGGCGATCAACTCGCCCATTGCGAAGGGCTTCACCAGGTAATCGTCACCCCCCGCCTTGATGCCGCGAATACGGTCGTCGACCGAGGCGAGGGACGAGATGATGCACACCGCGATCCGTCCCCCGTTGCCGCGTAAGGCATCGAGCAACGTTAGACTGTCCAAGTCGCCGACGAGGCGGTCCATGATGACGACGCATGGTTCCAGCTCCCTGCCAAGCGCGAGAAGGTCTACCGCCGCCTCGAGCACGGCGACGCCGAGACCCTCCTTCGCGAACGCCCGGACGATCTCTTCCGCCAAGGCTCCATCGTCCTCGTAGAGAAAGATCTTGGCCGGATCCCCAGGCACGGCTCGGTTACCCCAAAAAGGAAGGTTGCGTGAGCTTGGCTCGCGCGACCTCGTCGGGTTGTCAATCGTTGAAGCTCAGGGCAAGCGCGCGGGCGGGACCGGTGCGCCCGTAGCTGCCTGATGCCCGCGGGTCGGGCTTGCGCTGGCCAACGGAACGATCGGGGCGCCCCCGACGCTGTCGCTGCGGTCATCGGCGACCGTGAACCGAGGCCGAAGTTTGGCGGCAGTCATGAAAAAGGTCGTCCGAGCCTTGGCTCGGATGACCTTGTTACGCAACGAATTCGGCTGTTCGGCGCGGCTACTGGAAGGGGTAGTAGCGCAAGCTCGTGAAGACGAACTGGTCGTAGGTCTTCGGGGCGTAGGCCAGAGCGGGCAGGGCGGGGGTCAAAGCACTCGCCGCGGTCGTGCCGTTGCCCTGGAACAGCTCGCGCTGGGTGTAGGAGTACTGCACGCCGACGCGAACCTCGCCGAAGGAGCCCTTGTAGATCTTGTCCCACATGCCGCCGGTGATCTGGAACAGCGTCTTGGTGACGCCGGCGCAGGTCCCGTTCTCGACGAAGCAGCCGGAGTTGTTGGCGGTCGGCAGGCCGTAGCCGAACGAGGCGCCCGTCGAGAGCGTGGTCAGCGCGGGCGCCTCCTTCTCGATGCCGGCGAAGACGTAGAGGTCGATTGCCGGGGTGGCGTGCAGAGTGAAACCGCCGACCGCCTCGATTTCGCTGATCGCATGTAGCGAGCCGTCGGCGTTGAAGGTTGCGTCGGGCAGAAGACCGGCGCCGTAGCGGCCGATGCCGCGACCCGCCAGGGCGGAGGCCTGGAAGTCGAGGCGTTTGGGGATGACCGGGACGATCAGGCCGCCGCCGAAGCCGTAGCCGGTCGTGTTGTGGGTCGATCCGCCGTTGGCGACGCTGACGCCTCCGATCGCCGCCTCGCTGCGATCGTAGAGGTTCTTGTAGATGCCTTCGGCTTCGAGGTGGATGTCGCGATCGCCGAGCGTCAGCTCGTAGGCCGCCTTGCCGATGATGTCGGGGATGTGGTTGAGCGAATAGGGCTGACCGTACTGTGCGAAGCCGGCGCCGCTGCCGGTCGCGGCGCAGACCGCGTTGACGGTGGCGCCGACGGGCGTCGTGACGGCCGCGCCGCCGGCTCCCGTCAGCACGGATCCGGTGCAGGCCGCGGCGGCGCCGAAGGTCGTCTGGCTTTCCTCGGCTGCCAGCGAGAGCCAGAGCCGCTTGTCGAAGTCCTTGGTCAGGCGAACGCCGAACTGCCGGGCGAAGGTGAAGCCTGGGATGAACTGGCCGTCGATGACCGGCGGCGTCACCTCGTTGCGGGGCGTGATACCCTTGCTGTTCAGGGTCAGCAGCGACCAGTTCTGGCCGGCGAGGACGTGAAACCCGGTATCGCTGCTGTCGAGCTGGGCGTAGAGGTTGCGGATGCGTGGCGAGTAGCCGTTGGTGTCCGTCGCGTTCGATGCGGTGCTGGCGCCGAGGAAGTCGAACTCGCCGTAGCCTGAAGCCAGCAAGGTCGGGGTGATGGCGCCTTCGGCCAGTAGCGCGACGCGGCTCTGGCGGGCCGTCAGCCGCTCCTCACTGTTGTGCTCGATAGGATTGTTGGCAAACGGAATGTTGCCGTAGCCGGTGTTGATGTCGGACTGCGTGGTGCGCGTCCGGTACACGCTCTCCGCGGCGACGAAGCCGCCGGGCGTTAAAACGATAGAACCGAACTGCAGCTTCTTGTCGGCGATGACGAACGCCGGCACCGCGCCGACCGGAACGGAAGGACCCGGCGGCGGCAGGGTGTAGGGGCGACGCTCGGCGACCTGGCGGACCTTCTCGCTGGTGCGGTGCGTCTGCACGCGCATGTCCGAGATCGCCGCCTTCATCTCGCGGTTGCTCTCGCGCATTTGGCGGTTTTCGTTCTTCAGTGCCTGGATTTCGGCGGCGAGCTCAGAGAGCGAAGGTTCGGCGTGAGCCGCGACCGTCGCGCAAGGCACGAGCAGCGCCACGGCGACGCCGAGACCCGTTGCGCGGCGCATTGTCTTGCTTCCGCGCATAAGCCGCCGGTCGGATGCGCCGAACTCGAAATCACGTGTCACGATCGTCCCCCGGACCTCGCCGCAATCCCTACCGGACTGCATTTTTGGACATAGCGCCTCCCGGGACGAAAAGATGTTTGAAATTTGACACACCACGTAAGGCGTAAACAAAACCTATAAGGCTAGGGAACTTCTGTATGAACGGATTTTATTAATCGAAACAGATGGTTGGACCGATTTCCATAGATCAGACAGGAGCCTTATATGAGCCAGACATAAGACGGAATGTGTCATCGCGGACACAATCGAGTGGTGTGAAGGCAAATGCACCATCGTTGGGCGCGTGCTTAAGTGGCAACCGCAAGAGGCATCGAAAACAAAGATCATCCGTTGATGCGACGGCTGCGCGTTCGCAGCTGTTCGAGGAATGATCATGAACCGCAGAAATCTGGTTGTTGCCGGCGCCGCGGGCCTTGCCCTGCCCACGTTCGTTGCTCGCGTCGCCTTCGCCGAACCCGCTACGTCCACCTACAAGACAGACACTCTCATGGTGGGCACCCTATCAAAGATGATGAGCAAGATCGCGGAGGGCAAAGCCAAGAACCCGCGCATTCTCGAGTTTGCGGGGTTTGAGGTCGCCGAGCAGACCGCCATCGCCCAGGTGCTGACCAACGAGATGGATCCACCTCCAGCCCCGCTGTCCACCGCCAACAAAGAGACGCTCAGCAAGCTCGAGAAGGAGGGCGGCTTATCTTTCGAGAGGGCGTATCTTCATGGGCAGATCGAAGGCCACGAGAAGCTACTCACCATCCAGGAGACCCACCTGAAGGACGGCATGAAGTCCGACACCGGCCACATAGCGCTGCTGGCCAAGGCGGTCATCAAAATGCATCTAGCGATGCTCAACGACTTGGAGAAGGTTGTCGGCTGACGCGACCGATGACAAAGGCGCGGGCTCGGCTGCGCCGAGTCACCTGACCGCGGCGACGCATAACGGAAGCAAACGCTAGATCAAACACGGCGTAGTTCTTGGCACAGAGATCTCGGCACAGAGACCTCGCGGCTCGCGCTCGATGCTCTGCTTCGCATCGGCAAAAATAAAGCCGCGCGAGCCCGGAGGCTCGCGCGGCTGTGAGAGGCGTCCAGCCTTACTGGAAGGGGTAATACCGGAAGCTGGTGAAGACCGACTGGTCGTCGATCCCGAAGGTACCGCGGTTGGCCCCGGCGAAGACGAAGGTCGAGTTGAACAGCTCACGCCGCGTGTAGGAATATTGCAGGCCGACGCGGACCTCGCCGAACGAGCCCTTGTAGAGCTTGTCCCACATGCCGACGGTGCCCTGGTAGGTCTGCTTGGTGTTGCCCGCGCACGTGGTTCCGCTGAAGATCGCCATGTCGCCGCTGACGGCATTGTTGACGTTGCCGCAACCGCTGTCGTTGGCGTTCGGGATGCCGAAGCCGCTGAACCCGCCGCCGTTGGCGAAATTGATCGCCGCACCGTTGTTGTAATAGCTGGAGAACACCCGCTCGATGCCGCCGAAGGCGTAGAGGTCGATGGCGGGCGTGGCATGGAGCGTCAGGCCGCCCAATGCCATGAACTCCCTGATCCCCGTCAGCGAACCATTCTGCGCGACGGTGGTGTCGGCCATCTGGGTCGTGCCGTAGGTGCCGATGCCGCGGCCGTAGATGCCGGACGCCTGGAAATCGAGGCGCTTCGGAATGACCGGGACGATCAGGCCGCCACCAAAACCGTAGCCCGTCGTGTCTCGGTTGGCGCTGGTTCCGTTGATGTAGGCCACTCGATCGTAGAGATCGCGGTATAGACCGAAGGCCTCGAGGTGGACGTCGCGGTCGGCGAATTGCGCCTCGTAGGCGACCTTGCCGACCACGTCCGGGACATGGTTCAGCGAGTATTGCTGCGTGCCGCTGAGGTTGTTGGTGCCGAAGAGGTCGCAGAAGACGCCGGAAACACCGGTGCCCGGCGTCGGGGCGGCGCCATAGGCGTTAACGTTGGCGTTCGGGCAGTTCGCGCCGCTGAAGGTCGTCTGTGACGCCTCGGCCGACAGCGAGAGCCAGAGCCGCTTGTCGAAGTCTTTGGTGAGGCGGACCTGGGGCTGCCGCTTCCACACGAAGCCCGGAACGTACTGCGCGTCGATCGACGGCGGCGTGACTTCGTTACGCGGCGTGATGCCCTTCGAGTTGAGCGTCGCCAGCGACCATGTCTGGCCGGCGAGCAGGTGGAAGCCGACGTCGGTCGCATCGAGCTGGCCGTAAAGATGCCGGATACGCGGGACGTAGGAGTTCGATTCGTTCGAGTTCGAGGTCGAACCGGCGGCGAGGAAGTCGAACTCGCCGTAGGAACTGGCAAGGAACGTCGGCGTGATCGGGGCTTCGACCAGCAACGCGACGCGCGACTGATGCGCCGAGAACCGCAACTCGTTAGAGCCGGCCTGCGGACCGCCGAGCGGGAGCGCCGAGTATTGGCTGCCGATGTCGGCCTGCTGGTCGCGCGTCGAGAAACGCGATTCCATCGCCACGAAGCCGCCGGGCGTGATGGTCAGCGACCCGAACTGGAGTTTCTTGTCGGCGGTCACGAAAGCCGGGACGGCGCCGAGCGGCAGCGCCGGACCAGGCGGGGGCAGCGCGTAGCCGGAGCCGCGCTCGGTGACGACGCGGACCTTCTCGCGGGTCGACCGCGACTCCTTGCGGGTCTCGACGACGCTGCCCCGAAGAGCTCGGATCTGCGCCTTCAGCTCGGCGATCTCGCGGGCGAGCTGAGCGTTGGAAACTTCGGCGTGAAGCGCCGCCGGCGAGCAGGACAGAAGCAGCGCCCCCGCCAGCCCGTAGCGCAGCGTTCTTTTTGCAGTCACGGAAAGTGTCACGTTCATTCCCCCAAAACGCGGTCGTTCGTCGGCTTCCCCAAGCCGTCGCACCCCTCCTAGCCCGGCGATCGCAATGGTTTTGTGACAGGAATGTAAAACGCCCTGCGCTCGGACGCGTAAGCTTGTTATGATGTTTTCGTGCCACATTCTATAGTTGCACGAACGGCAATACCTGGCTTTTGCCTAATCGGAGGCCGCCAAGAACGTTTCGATGCGCGCGATGCTGGCCTGATCGACCAGCAACGGCGCGTGGCCTTGCCCCGAGACGGTCAACGACTCGCAGCCCGGCCACCGCGCCGCCATCATCATCAGCGTTTCGCGCGAGAGCAGGTCGGAGTGCTCGCCTCTGATCGTGAGGATCGGCGTGCCCCGAAGAGCGTCGAACAGCTCCCAGCTGTCGGGCGGCGGCTCGTTCAGATCGAGCGCGTCGAGCGTGCGCGCGAGCTGCGGATCGTAGCGCAGGCGCAGGTCGTCCTCGTCCTCGCCGAACGTGGTGGCGGCGAAGAGCCGCCACTCGTCCGGCGAAAGCCCGTCGAAATGCTGGCCGGCGCCGGACCTGAGCAGCGCGATCGCCTCCTCGTAGCTACGCGGACTCACCATTCGCCCGACGTAGCCCTTGATGCGGCGCAGCCCCGCCGGCTCCAGCATAGGACCGATATCGTTGAAGACGACCGACTGGATCATCGCCCCATGCGTCGGCGCCATCGCCATGACGTTGAGGCCGCCGCGAGAGGTGCCGACGAAGTGCGCGCGCTCGATGCCGTAGAAGGCCAGACCGGCGAGGAGGTCGGCGCGCTCGGTCGCGAGATCGTAGTGGCGCCAGTCGGCATCGTGCCCGGACCGCCCGCGCCCGCGATAGTCGAACGCCACGACGCGGCGCGGCCGTACCGTGCTGGAGGCGAGCGCCCGACCTAGCACGCCGAAGTCGCCGGCGCCGCGCGTGAGGCCGGGAAGACAGACCACTGGCCGCCCCGCCGCGGCACCGTCGGGCTGGAAGTCGAGGCAGTGCAGCCGCAGCCCGTCGGGCGCGGTGTAGAAGTGGCTTGCGGGCTCGGGCACCGGCGCTTTCCCCGTTCACGGACGATTAAGCATTGCCGATCGTCGCTGGCCTTCGAAAGACCCTGTTAGTCTTTAAGGCCGAGCCTGCAAAGATCGATCGAATGCAAGGCATTGTGCCAATGGACCGGTGTCATCCGTCGCATCCCAGGGTTCTCGTCGTCGACGACGAACCGCTGCTGCGCCTCTTCAATGTCGATATGCTGAGCGACGCCGGCTTCGAAGTTCTCGAGGCTCCGGATGCCGACGAGGCCCTGCGCATTCTCGACACGACGAAGGACATCAGGGTGGTCTTCACGGATGTCGAGATGCCCGGCGCCATCGACGGTTTCGGGCTCGCCACGCGCATCGCGGCGTTGTGGCCCCAGATCGGTATCCTGGTCACCTCCGGACGCCGTCTGCCCAACGAGTTCTTCACCGCTCCTGCTCGGCGCTTCGTCGCGAAGCCCTACGATGTCTCGAAAGTCGTCGAACTGATCGGCACCTTCGCCCATGCAGCGAGCTAGAAGTTTTGATCTGAGCTTGGCCGCTGCCCGCCCGAGCAACCCCGCCCGCCTTTAATCCTACTTACAGTTTGGCTGGGGGACCTGGATTCGAACCAAGATTGACGGAGTCAGAGTCCGCAGTTCTACCGTTGAACTATCCCCCAAGGAACGCAGCCGTGGCGGCGTTCGGGATGGCGTTGCGTTTAGATTTTCAGCCCCGCGAAGTCAATGTCGCGCTCTATTGGGCGATCACCGGGCGCGTTATCGGAACCTCACCGCGCCAGGGCCGCCAAGTCGGCGGTCGCGAGGTCGTTGGCATCCGGAACGCGGCCGGCGTCGAGCAGGTGCAGGAAGCCGATCACCTGCGGGTTCTGGCCGATGGCACAGGCCGCGACCGCCTTCCCGCCGCGCAGGTAGTAGGTGATGAAGTCGAGGGCCGCCACATCGCCCCGTGTGACGGTCGCCTCGTAATCGGGCGCGTAGCCGACGTAGTCGAGCCGTTTGTCGCCCTGGTTGCTCCAGAAGAACGGCGCGGCGACGAAAGGCTCCTCGGCACCCAGCATCGCGAGAGCGGCGTGGATGCCATGCTGCTCCGCGAGACGCCAATGCTCGATCCGGGCCAAGGCGCCGCTGCGATGCTCCCGGAAGGCTGCGATGTCCCCGGCGGCCCAGACGTTCGGCGCGATTTTGAGATACGCGTCGACCTCTAGTCCACCGCTCTCGAGCGGCTCGATCCCGGCCACGATCGCGGTCTCCGGCGCGGCACCGGCGCCGATGAGCACGATGTCGGCGTCCAGCGCCCGGCCATCTTTGAGGCGAACGCCGGTCGCATGCGTCTCACCGGCAATGGCGGCGATTTCGCCGGTCACGAACCGGATGCCGCAGCCCTCATGGTAGCTCTTGATCGCTCGGGCCACATCGTCGCCGAAGCGCGCCGCCAGTGGCAACGCCTCCGGCGCGACCACCGTCGCCTCGAGCCCGCGCTTGGTGAGGAAGGCCGCCGCCTCGAGCCCGATGAAGCCGTTGCCGATCACGATCACCCGTTTCGCGCCGTCCGCCGCCTCGCTGATGGCCTCCGCATCGGCGAGGCTCCGCAACGAGAACACCCGGTCGAGATCCTTGCCCGGGAAAGCGGGGATCTTTGCCCGGCTGCCGGTCGCGATCAGCAGGGCATCGCCGGTGATCGTGCGGCCGTCGCCCAGCGTCACCGACCGCTCGGCCGGCTCCACCTTCGTCGCCGGGCCGTCAATCGCCTCGACGCCATGCGACCTGAAGAATTCGGTCTCAAGGCGCATCGCGTCGCGCGGTGTCTTTTTTGCGAGGAAGGTTTTGGACAGCTTCGGCCGATCATAGGGTTGCCCATCCTCGCGGCCGATCATCACGATCTTGCCGGAAAAGCCCTCCGAGCGCAGGGTCTTGACAGCCGCCACCGCCGCCGCGCCGGTGCCGACGATGACGAAGGTCTTGTCAGCCATCAGGTCATCCGGAACCGGCGCCGCCATCGGCTCCAGCGTGGCGACCGCCTGGCTGCCCTCGATGCGCACCGGATACCGCTCGAGCGGCTCGAGCGCGGGCGGCTCAAGCAGGCTGCCGTCGCCAATGTCGAAGGCCGCTTTGTGCCAGGGGCAGTACAGCGTTGTGCCGCAAATGAGGCCCTTTGCCAGAGGCGCGCCGTAGTGCGGGCAATTGGCCTGGAACGCGCGCACGCCATACCCGTCGCGAACGAACAACACCTTGTGTTCGCCGCTCCCGGCCTGAGTCATGCCGCCGACCGGCACCTCGTCCAGCGCCACATGTACTTCGACAACCGCCATGATCGTCTCCGTCCTAATCTGCAGTAACCGCGCTGGCGATAGCGCGGTTGCGCCGCGCGGCCATTTGGCCGCGGCGGTTCCTAGGACGAGAAATCCAGCCCCATCATGCGATAGCGCTCGGGGTCGTCCCCCCAGTTCGGCCGCACTTTCACGAAGAGGAAGAGGTGCACGACATGCTCGGCGGAGTCCATGATCTCCTTGCGCGCGGCACTGCCAATCGCCTTGATGGTGCGGCCGCCTTCGCCGATCACGATCTTCTTGTGGCTATCGCGCGTGACGTAGATCGTCTGCTCGACGCGCGCGGAGCCGTCGGGCTGCTCCTTCCACAGCTCGGTCTCGACCGTTGACTGGTAGGGCAGTTCGTCGTGGAGGCGCTCGAACATCTTCTCGCGGGTGATTTCGGCCGCGAGCGAGCGGATCGGGGCATCCGACACCTGATCCTCCGGATAGAGCCATGGCCCCTTGGCCATCATCCCGGCGAGGTCGCCGAGGAGCTTCGGGATGCCGTGACCCCGCAGCGCCGAGATCATATAGGTGTCGCGGAACGATCCCTGGCCGTTGATCCTCGCGGCGCGCGCGAGCAGGCTCTCCGCCTCGACGGTGTCGATCTTGTTGAGAATCAGGAGCTTCGGCGCCTTCACGCCGGCCAAGCACTCGAGGATAGGGGCGGTCTCGCGGTCATCGCCCTTGCGCGCATCGACGAGCAGGGCGACGACGTCGGCATCGCCGGCGCCGCTCCAGGCGGTCCGTACCATCGCGCGGTCGAGCCGGCGCTTTGGCGCGAAAATGCCGGGCGTGTCGACGAAGATGATCTGCGAACGCCCCTCGAGCGCGATGCCGCGCACCAGCGCACGCGTCGTCTGCACCTTGCGCGACACGATCGAGACCTTGGTGCCGACCGCCTTGTTGATGAGAGTGGACTTGCCGGCATTGGGCGCCCCGATCAGCGCGACGAAGCCGCAACGGGTCGCCTCCATGGCATCGTCTTCGAAGGTCAAACCTGATCCTCCAATCCCTCGCGCGCCATGAAGGCGGCGGCGGCGGCCTGCTCGGCGATCCGCTTCGACGGCCCACCGGCTTCTGCCTCGGCATGACCGTCGACGACGACCGCCACCGTGAATTGCGGCGCGTGATCCGGCCCCTGCCTGTCAACGGCGCGGTAGAGCGGCGCGGCAAGGCCGCGCGCCTGCGCCCATTCCTGGAGAGCGGTCTTCGGATCGCGCAGCGGGCGGTTCGGTGTCAACATTTGCGGTCCGAACGCACGCCGCACGAGAGCGGCCGCGGACTCGTAGCCTCCATCTCGGTAGACGGCGCCGATCACGGCCTCGCAAATGTCGCCGAGGATCGCCGTCCTCAGCGCGGCATTCGTCCTCTCGCCCGGACCCAGCCTGATCTGCGGCTCGATGCTCCAGGCGCGCGCCACGTCGGCGCAACTCTCCCGGCGCACGAGATCGGCGAGCCGGCGGGACAGCTCCCCTTCCTCCGCTTCCGGGAACGTCTCGTAGAGCATCGCCGCGACCGCCATGCCGAGCACCCGGTCGCCGAGGAACTCGAGCCGTTGGTAGCTTCCACGTCGATGTGGCGCGGCCCCGATGTGGGTCAAGGCGAGCGCCAATGTCGTGCGATCCTGGAACGCGTAGCCCAGCAACACTTCGAGGTCGCCGAGGTCCGCCTGCCGACGCGCCATCAACGGACCGGCTTGAACAACTGGATCGCGTGATGGGAGACGAGGAAGAAGTCGGCGCGCCCGATCGCCTTGGTTGCGGGCACGAAGCCGACGCCTCCCTGGTCCGGGCCGACCCGGCTGTCTATCGAGTTATCGCGATTGTCGCCCAGCACGAAGTAATTGTCCGCCGGCGCACTCAATGAATGGTGTGGAAAATTCGATCCCAGCGCACGGTCCAGGGCCATTCCCAGACCTTCCAGGCCGGCTGCCCCTGCCCGACGGAGAAGAAGATGATCTCCGCGCGGCCGATCAGGTTTTCGTAGGGCACGTAGCCCACGCCACCCTGCTCGGGCGAAATGCGGCTATCGGTCGAGTTGTCGCGGTTGTCGCCCATCATGAAGTAGCTGTTCGGCGGTACCTTGAAGATGTCGGTGTTGTCGTTGAAGCCCTTGTCGCCCTGGATTTCGATGATCGTGTGAGCGACCCCGTCCGGCAGCGTCTCCTTGTAGGTCGGCACATCCGTTTCGTGACCGAACTGGTCCTCGGTTCGGACTTGGGCGATCGGCTCGCGCGGCACGATCGTGCCGTTGATGTAGAGGCGGCCTTCCTTCATCTGTACACTATCGCCGGGCAGGCCGATCACGCGCTTGATGTAATCGGTTGAATCGTCGCGCGGCAGCTTGAAGACGACGACGTCGCCCTGCTTCGGCGGCGAGGCAAAGATCCGCCCCTTGAAGAGGTTGGGACCGAACGGGAAGGAGTATTTGGAGAAGCCGTAGGAATATTTTGAGACGAACAGGAAATCGCCAACCAGCAGGGTCGGAATCATCGACCCGGACGGAATGTTGAACGGCTGGAACAGGAACGTGCGGACCACGAGCGCGATCAGCAGCGCCTGGATCACCACCTTAACCAGCTCGAAGAAACCGCCCTGCTGCTTCACCTGCCGTTTCGTTTGTGTTTCGCTGCTCACGCCCACGGGCCTCGCCAATGCTTCGTATCGTCTGGGGTCGGGTTCCGGAGGGCGCCCGCTTCGAAGAGCGCGGTGCTTACCATGAGGTCCCGTCACGGTACAGGAATGGGTTGCCGTCACAAAGCGGGTATTTTCAAGACGTCCGGACGGCAAAGGGTCACGAAAGCGGGACGGCCTCGATGACGACGAAGGCCTGAGCCAGCGGATGCTCGTCGGTGATCGCGAGGTGGATGCGGGCCTCGTAGGCCGGCGGTATCAATGCGGAAAGCCGCGCCGCCGCACCGCCCGTCAGCGCCATGGTCGGCTTGCCGGAGGGCAAGTTGACGACACCCATGTCGCGCCAGGCCACGCCCTCGCTGATCCCGGTCCCGAGCGCCTTGGCGCAAGCTTCCTTGGCGGCGAACCGCTTGGCGTAGGAGGCGGCGCGCCCGGCCTTGCCGTCCGAGCGGCGGCGCTCGATGTCGGTGAAGCAGCGCTGGACGAAGCGCTCGCCGAATCGCTCAAGCGAGCCGGCGATGCGGTTGATGTCGCACAGGTCCGTGCCGATGCCGATGATCAAGACGCAGCCTCCGCCCTGCCTGCTTCCATGGCGGCCCGCATCGTCGCAATGGCTGCTTCGAGTCCGACGAAGATCGCCTCGCCGATCAGGAAGTGCCCGATGTTCAGCTCGACGATCTGCGGTAGCGCGCTGATCACATGCGCGGTCTCGTAATCGAGCCCGTGCCCGGCGTGACACTCGATGCCGAGCTCCGCCGCCTCGCGCGCGGCCATGCGGATTCGCTCGAACTCCTTTGTTCCCCGTCCTGTCTCGCCGTGCGCCAGCCGGTCGCACCAGGCGCCGGTATGAAGCTCCACGACGGGAGCGCCGATCGACCGTGCCGCCGCGACCGCACCGACGCTCGGCTCGATGAACAGCGAGACCCTGACGCCGACCTTGGTCAGTTCGGCGGTGGCGCTCTTGAGATGATCGTGGCCGCCGATCACGTCGAGACCGCCCTCGGTCGTGCGCTCGCTGCGCTTCTCCGGCACGATACAGCACGCGTGAGGACGCGTGGCGAGCGCGAACGCCACCATCTCGTCGGTGGCCGCCATCTCGAAGTTTAGCGGAGCGTCGAGCTCGGCCTTGAGGCGCCGCATGTCCTCGTCACGGATGTGCCGGCGATCCTCGCGCAAATGCGCGGTGATGCCGTCGGCACCGGAAGCGATCGCGAGCTTCGCTGCGCGGACCGGATCGGGCACGGGGCCGCCGCGGGAATTGCGCACGGTCGCGACGTGGTCGATGTTGACGCCAAGGCGGAGTTTCTGGCCGTTCACCCGTTCACCCGTTCACCCGTTCGACTTTGCTGACGATTGGACGCGCGCGCAATTGCGAGACGATCGTGGAGAGATGTTTGAGGTCCATGACTTCGACATCGACGCGCAACGCGCGGAAGTCCGGCGACACCGGCTTGATGACGACGTTGTCGATGTTGGCGCCGTTCTCGCCGATGACGGTCGCGATTGTGGCGAGCGAGCCAGGCTCGTTGATGGCGGTGATCATCAGCATCGCCGGAAAGAACGGCCGCTCGCCCTCGGCGATGTCCCAGCGCACATCGAGCCAGCGCTCTGGCTGGTCGTCGAAGGCGGTGAGATCGGGCGACTGGATCGGGTAAATGGTAATCGAGTTGTTGGGCACGAAGATGCCGACCGCGCGGTCACCCGGCAGGACGCCCCCGTTGGGCGCGAAGAGCACCGGAAGATCCGGGTGCAGACCGTCCCGCGCCATGATCTTCCAGTCGACCTCCTCGCTGACGCCGGGGAGGTGGAACAGCACGTTGGCGTTGGTCCGCGTCCCAAACCAGCCGCCCTCGTTGCGCGCGCGCGGAACGGCCGGCCGTCGATCGTCGATGGCGTCGGGGTGGACCGCGCGCAGCACGTCGCTCGAGACCATCTCGCCGCGCCCGACGGCAGCCATGACGTCGTCGATGGTGCCGCGCCCAAGCCGCGTCAGCACCGCCCGCAGCTTGTCCTCGGCGAAAGGCCGGCCGGCGCGCTCGAAGGCGCGGCTGACGATCTGCCGACCGAGCCCGGCATATTGCGCGCGCATCGCCTCGCGAGTGGCGCGTCGGATCGCCGACCGCGCCTTGCCGGTCAGCACCAGCGTCTCCCAAACGGCCGGCGGCACCTGGTTATCCTGGCGGATGATCTGGACTTCGTCGCCGTTCTGCAGCTCGGTCAGTAGCGGCGCGCTGAGGCCGTTGATCTTGGCGCCCACCGCGAAATTGCCGACATCCGTGTGGACGGCATAGGCGAAATCGATCGTGGTGGCGCCTTTCGGCAGCGCGATGAGGCGACCGTTCGGCGTGAAGCAGAACACCTGATCGAGGAAGAGTTCGAGCTTCGTGTGCTCCAGGAATTCCTCGGGCGAACTGCCCTCGGCCAGCGATTCGACGGTTCGACGGAGCCACTGGAACGCCTTGCTCTCGCTCGTCAACGTGCGCCCGTCGCGCGTGACGCCCTCCTTGTAGAGGACGTGCGCGGCGATCCCGTTGCTCGCGATGTCGTGCATCGCTTCCGTGCGCACCTGGATCTCCACGCGTTGCCGACCCGGTCCGACCACGGTGGTGTGGATCGAGCGGTAATCATTCGGCTTTGGCGTCGAGATATAGTCCTTGAAGCGACCAGGCACCGTCGGCCAGCGTGTGTGTAGGACGCCGATTGCACGATAGCAGGCGCTGACGCTCGGCACGATGATGCGGAATCCGAAGATGTCCGACATCTGCTCGAACGCGATCGACTTGCGCTCCATCTTCCGCCACACCGAATAGGGCTGCTTCTGGCGACCCTTCACGTCCGCGTCGATCTCCTCCGCGGCGAGGGCCTCGGTGATTTCCTTCTCGATGGCGACGATGCGTAGGTCGTTCCTGCGGCCGATATCGTCGAGCCGCGCCTCGATGGTAGCGTGAGCGTCTGGCATGAGGTGCCGGAAGGCGAGGTCCTCGAGCTCGTCGCGCATGCGCTGCATGCCCATGCGCCCGGCGAGCGGCGCATAGATGTCAAGCGTCTCCTCGGCGATTCTGGCGCGCTTTTCGGGCGGCACGAAATCGAGCGTGCGCATGTTGTGCAGGCGGTCGGCGAGCTTGACCATCAAGACCCGCACGTCGGCAGCGATGGCGAGTAGCAGCTTGCGGAAGTTCTCGGCCTGCGCCGCTCGCCGCGACACGAGGTCGAGGCGCTTCAGCTTGGTGAGACCTTCAACGAGGTGTCCGATCTCCTGACCGAACATCTGATCGATTTCGTCGCGCGTCGATTCGGTGTCCTCGATGACGTCGTGGAGAACCGCAGCGACGATGGTCGCATCGTCGAGGTTGAGGTCGGTGAGAATCGCGGCGACTTCGAGAGGGTGCGAGAAGTACGGATCGCCCGAGGCGCGCGTCTGACCGCCATGCGCCTTCATCGCGTAGACGTAGGCCCTGTTCAGCAGGATTTCGTCGGTCTGCGGGTTATAGCGGCGAACCCGATCCACCAGCTCGTACTGTCGCATCATGGCGCTGGTCTACCCGCCCCAGCCCTCGGGGCACCCGATGCCCGCCGTTCAGGCGATCGTGCGGCAGGCCTGGTCCCAAATCGGCTCGAAAGCATGTCCGGCCGATGCGACAAAGTCGCCGCGGCCCAATGCCGGACTCATTCGCCCTCGTCGTCCGTCGCAGCCGGCGGCACGAGCCCTTCGAGTCCGCGCAGGAGGTCTTCTTCCGTCATGCGGTCGAACTGCACGTCCGCCGTGGCATCCGACTGCGTGACCGGCGCGGACGAGAGCGCAGGCACCACCTCGGCCTCAGGCTCGTCGACTTCGACCTGTTTTTGCAGGCTATGGATGAAATCTTCCCGCAAATCTTCAGGCACCTGCGTCATTTCGGCGATTTCCCGCAGGGCTACCACTGGATTTTTATCGCGATTTCTATCAACTGTAATTGAGGAGCCGGAGGCGATCATGCGAGCCCGATGGCTGGCGATGAGGACGAGATCGAACCTGTTTTCGACCTTATCGACGCAATCTTCAACCGTAACGCGAGCCATTCGTAATATTCCCTTTAAGGTAATTTTGGATTGGTGTGGTTGTACACAGCGCGGTTGCTTACTGCAAGGTGAACAACCGGCATTCATTATCAAGCTTTATCATCAAGTGATCGCGCCTAGCTATTAACGCTGCGGGTTGACCTTTGTCTCGGTCGGCGCCAAAGCTGAAGAAGAGAGTCGTAAAGTTCTGCGAATTGGCGCCCGCGCTTGACAGCAACCTTCGGCCGGCAGCGTGAGCGCTTTCGGACTAGAGACAAAGAAAGTTATGAGATATTCTAATGGTCGAGACAGATAGAATTGGCTTGTTTATCGACGGCGCAAATCTTTATGCGACCGCTAAGACATTGGGCTTCGATATAGATTACAAGCGCCTTCTCAAAGAATTCCAAGGACGAGGCAAGTTAATCCGTGCCTTTTATTACACTGCACTAGTCGAAGACCAAGAATATTCATCAATCCGCCCACTCATTGATTGGTTAGACTACAACGGGTTTGCTGTCGTCACGAAGCCCACGAAAGAATTCGTGGACGCCCTTGGCCGGCGAAAAATCAAGGGAAACATGGATATAGAGCTGGCCGTCGATGCCATGGAGATGGCCGAACATCTCGATCATATCGTTTTATTCTCCGGTGACGGCGATTTCCGCTCGCTGGTGGAAGCGGTACAACGGAAAGGCGTTCGCGTCTCCGTCGTCTCGACCAATTCGACCCAGCCCGCGATGATCGCGGATGAACTGCGACGGCAGGCTGACGAGTTCATCGACCTCATCCACCTCGTCTCGAAAATCGGGCGGGATCCCAGCGAGCGCATGCAACGCTACCAGGATCGCCGCACCGTCGCCTCCAGCGTGCCTCTCGATGCTCACGAGCCCGACGGCGACTGAGCGAGCGTGCAGCCTTGCTTGATCTCGAGCCGGCTCACGATTGCGGCAGATGTCCGCGGCTGGCCGAGTTTCGGCGCCAGGCGCGGATCGCCGAGCCGGACTGGTTCAACGGCCCCGTCCCGACCTTCGGAACAGTGGGGGCGCGCCTCCTCATTGTCGGCTTGGCCCCCGGACTGCGCGGCGCTAACCGGACAGGGCGCCCTTTCACCGGCGACTATGCCGGCGACCTTCTCTACGAGACCCTCCTCGAGTTTGGTTTCGCCCAAGGTCGGTACGCTCGCGATCGCAACGACGGCCTCGCACTGAGCGATTGCGTTATCACGAATGCGGTGCGCTGCGTGCCGCCGCAAAACAAGCCGCTGCCCGAAGAAATCAGGACGTGCCGCAGCTTCCTCACGGCGCGTTTCGAGGCGATGTCCACGCTCGTCGCGATTGTCGCACTCGGTCGCATCGCGCATGAGAGCGTTTTGCGCGGTCTCGGAAAGAAATTGTCCACGGCACCCTTCGCGCATGGTCGCCGTCACGATTTTGAGAGGCCAGATGCCACACCGGTCGCCCTCTTCGATTGCTATCACTGCTCGCGTTACAACACCAACACGGGGCTGCTGACGACCGCCATGTTCAAGGAGGTTTTCGCCACGGCGCGGCGTCACCTCGACGCCGGGCGCGACGACCGGGCGTCGCGTTAGTTAGCCGTTCTGCTTCAGCAGCCGCCCCTTTTCCCTGTTCCAGTCGCGCTGCTTTTCGGTCTCCCGCTTGTCGTGGAGCTTCTTGCCCTTGGCGAGCGCGATCTCGATCTTCGCCCGTCCGCGAGGGTTGAAGTAGATTTTGAGGGGCACGATCGTCATGCCTTCACGCTCGACTCCCTGCGCGATCTTGGCGATCTCCTTGGCGTGGAGCAGCAGCTTGCGGCGACGTTTCGGCTCGTGGTTGAAGCGATTGGCTTGCAGATATTCGGGGATGGTCGCGTTGATGAGGAAGACCTCGCCCGACCGCTCCACCGACGCGTAGCTCTCCGCGATGGTCGCCTTGCCGGCCCGCAGCGACTTGACCTCCGTTCCCTCCAGCATCAAGCCGGCCTCGAAGGTCTCGCCGATCTCGTAATTGTAGCGCGCGCGCCGGTTGTCCGCCGCAACCTTGTACCCGCCCTCCGCCTTCGCCGCCAAAGTGTCCTCTTTCGAGCGTGCCTGTCAGCGCGCGATCAGTTCAAGATGCCGGCGTGGACCATCGCCTGCCGGATCGTCGTGCGCGCGCTCTCACTGGCCGGAACCATCGGCAGCCTGACCTCGTCGCTCAAGCGGCCGAGTTCGTAGAGCGCGGCCTTGGGACAGGCAGGGTTCGGCTCGATGAAGAGGGCCGCATGGAGCGGCGTGAGCTTGTCCTGGATCTGAAGAGCGCCGCGGAAGTCCCCGGCAAGACACGCCTGCTGCATCTCGGCGCACTGGCGCGGCGCGACGTTGGACGTCACCGATATGCAGCCATGGCCGCCGTGCGCCATCACGGCGAGAGCCGTCATGTCTTCGCCCGAGAGCTGGATGAACTCCGGACCGAGCACGCTGCGCTGCGTGGCCGTTCGCGCCACCGAAGCCGTCGCATCCTTCACGCCGACGATGTTCTTCAGCTCGTAGAGCCGCTGCATCGTCTCGATCGACATGTCGACCGCCGAGCGCGGCGGAATATTGTAGATGACGATCGGAATGCCGATCGCGTCGTTGATCGCCTTGAAATGCTGGTAGAGGCCTTGCTGAGAGGGCTTGTTGTAATAGGGAGTGACCGCGAGCACGCCATCCGCGCCGACCGTCTCGGCATGCCGGGCGAGATCGACGGCCTCGACGGTGTTGTTGGAGCCGGCGCCCGCGATGACGACGGCGCGCCCTCTCGTCTGCTCGACGCAGATCTCAACGACGCGGCGATGCTCCTCATGGGTCAGCGTCGGTCCTTCGCCGGTGGTCCCAACCGGCACAAACCCATGGGTCCCGCTTTCTATCTGCCAATCAATCAAAGCCCGGAAGCCGGCCTCGTCCACCACGCCTTTGCGGAACGGAGTGACAAGTGCCGTGATCGAACCTTTGAACTGTGCTGCCGACGCCATCGCACCCTTCCAACCCGCCCTAGCGGCGCCGTATTCCTCAGGCTCCGTAGGTCACCGCGAATTCGCGGCGGCTCAGACATAGCGGGTCGCTGGCGGAACGCAATGACCCGGACATTGTCGCGGATGGCGGTCGAAGGCGCTCTCGGCAGCGTCTCAAGGCGTGGTGCCGGCCGGAACGCCTCGATCCTAGACGTCACGGCGTTCTCCGGACGTCTTCAGAATTGCTTCACTATGTGGGTCCAAGCTCGCACGTCGCGATCCTTAGAGGTCAAGGATGATCGTTAAACGCCCGTTGCTGATCGCTCTCGGCTCGACGGCTCTGGCTCTCATCGTGCTCGCGCCGACGCAAATGGCCGACGGGCGGTTGCCGCGCTGGATGAATCTCGCGGCGGATCTCAAGCAGGTGGTCGATGGCTTCCGACATGCCCTCCATCCCGGCCACGACCAGCCGCGGAAGCCGATCCGCACGGCCGCGGTGCCGCTCTCTCGCCTGCCCGGACCGGGACCCGTCCTTGAAAAACCGCAGGCCGTGCAGGATGCGACCGCGCTGAGGCAAGCCTACGCCGTGGCCATCGCCAACGAACGCCTGAAGGGACTTGGCTACGATCCGAGCGGCATCCTTGAGGCAATCCGCGCCTATCGCGCAGCCAATCTCGAGTGGGGCGATGTCGTCGCGCAAAAGATCAGCGATCCGACCGTGAGGACGGCCCTGGAGTGGGTCGCCTTGCGTGTCGTCCCGCAGAAAGTCAGCCTCGATCGGCTCAACGCCTTCGCGCATGCGCACTCCGGATGGCCGGCGCAAACCTGGTTTCGCCATCAAGTCGAGGCGCACCTGTTGCGCGTTCAAGATCCGAAGGTCGTCGAAGAGGTCTTCGCCAAGAGCGGGCCGGTCACCCCGGTCGGCAAGTTCGTCCAGGCCAAGGCGCTGAAGAGCGAAGGACGGCTCGACGAGGCGGCGAAGATCGCGCGAGCGATCTATCGCGAGAGCGACATCTCCCCGTACCTCGAAACCCGGCTGAAGGCCGACTTTGGAACCGACCTGACGAAGAGTGACTTCAAGTACAGGGCCGACCGGCTCCTCTACAAGGACCAAGTGGGACCGGCGATGCGCGCCGCGTTGCAGGCCGGCCCGGACGTCGTTGCGCTCGAGAAGGCGCGCATCGCCGTGGAAGCCGACGCTGGGGCCGACAAGGCGATCGCGGGCGTTCCGGCGCAATATCGCAACGACCCGGGTCTTCTGCTCGCGGAGATCCAGAAGTACCGTCGCGCCGACAAGCTCAAGGAGGCGCTCGCGCTCATGCAGAGCGCGCCGCACGATCTGGCCCTGCTGATCGACGGGGACGAGTGGTGGACCGAGCGCCGGCTCCTGGCCCGCAAGCTGCTCGACGCCAACAATCCCATCGCCGCCTACGTCGTGTGCGCCAGCCATTCCGCGGTTTCGGCGGAGTCGAAAGTCGACGCCGAATTCCACGCCGGCTGGATTGCGTTGCGCTTCCTGAACGAGCCGGCGCGGGCGGCCTGGCATTTCGCGCAGGCGGCCAAGCTCACCGAGACGCCGACCTCCATCGCGCGGATCGCCTATTGGGAGGGGCGAACCGCAGCGAATTCCGTGGCGCCGGACGCGATGACAACGGCGGACGCTTTCTATCGAAAGGCGGCCGAGCATGGCTCCACCTACTACGGCCAACTCGCGCGCGAGGCGCTCGGCCTCACCTCGGACCCGGTGCAGGAGCCGGCCACGACGGCGACCGGCATGGATCGCGCCGAGGCCGTCCGCGTCGTGGAGCTTCTCTACGCCGCGGGCGACACTGAATCGGCCTACGCGTTGGCGGTCGCCGCAGCCAACAGCCTGAAGGACGACGACCAGGTCGCCGCGCTCGCGAAGGTGATCCTCGAGCAGCAGGACGCACATCTCGCTTTGACGATCGGCAAGTTGACGGGGCAGCGCGGCATCCCGGTCGACCCGCTTGCGTTCCCGACTTTCGGCATTCCCCCCTACGAAGCCCTACAGAACTCGGCCTCGCCGCCCGTCGTCTACTCCGTGGCGCGTCAGGAGAGCGCTTTTCTTCCGACGGTCGTATCGAAGGCCGGCGCCAAAGGCCTGATGCAGATGATCGATTCCACGGCGAAGCGGACCGCGACCAGGGCCGGCCTGCCGTACGACGGCGCGCGGATGCTGAGCGATGCGGCCTTCAACGCCAAGCTCGGCGCGGCCCATCTCGGCGCCTTGATCGCCGAGCAGGGCGGCTCCTATATCCTGACCTTCGCCGCCTACAATGCCGGCGGCGGCCGGGTCAAACAGTGGATCGACACCTACGGCGATCCCCGTCGGCCGGGCGTCGACGCGGTCGATTGGGTCGAGCGCATTCCTTTCACGGAAACGCGCAACTACGTCCAGCGCGTGCTCGCCAACGTCAACATGTACAAGGCCATCTTTGCCGAGCAGGCCAAGATCGCCGCCAGGCGTGAGCGCGAAGCGAAGCTCTGAGGCGCCGACGGGTTTCTATCGAAAGCTGCGACGAACCGGAAGCCGCCCAGCGCAGGCGAGCCGCGACCCCGGTGATAGCTGGTGTGTCCTGTGGTATTGCTCCGACGCGTTGCCGGTCCTCAAAGACGGAAGCTCACCTGAAGCACGCCGGCGTCGACGCTCTTGCCGCCCGCAAGCGTGATCGCCGGCCCGGGAAGCTCGTGGAGGTATTCCGCAAACACGTTGATGTTGCTGATGGGGTTCCACTGCAAGGTTGCGATGAGATTGGTGCCGATGAAGCTCGCCTTGTCCTTCGCCGACATCGTTGCCGGCAGCGGCGTCGTGCGGGACACATAGACCGCGTCATTGATCGAGGCTCGCCAAAGGAACTCGGGACCGAAGCGGAAGGCCAGGTTCGGAGCCGGATTGATCACGAAGGCCGGGTAGCCTTCGACGAGGTTCTCGAGCGTGTCGAGCCCGATGTAGTTCAGGAGCGTCGGGCGCGGGAATGGCGCACTGAAAGTCCGGATCGTTTGGGTGCTCGTGCCGCCGCCGCCGCTGAAATAGCTGCCCTGCAGCTGGATGCCGGGTTGCCAGGCGATGTCGGCAAACGTGTACAGCGTGCGCGCCGAAGTGCCGAGGGCCGAGATCGGGCGTCCGTTGAAGGTGCCGAACTGATAGGCGAAGTCGCCGTCGTAGAGCATCGCGCCGGCCTTGCCCCAGAGGCGGCCCCCGATCGTGCTGCGGTCCTCGTTGCCGGACAGGCCGGAATATTGTCCGCCGAGGTTGCGGCGGTAGAAGTAGTACTCGTCGATGTGCGTATTTGGCAGTACCGTCTCGCTGAGGTACGCCGCGCCGAAAGCACCCGCGTGCTGGTCGAAGTCGGCGAAGGGATCGAGCACCGACGTCACCGGACGCGTGTAGGCGGCGTCTAACGAAACGTTACCGAAGACGGCGTTGGCGTGGAGGCCGTCGTGCGTGGTGCGGACGTTCGAGCTGTCGTTGACCCAGACGAACCGTCCGGAGCCCAGCGCGATTTCCTGGCGACCGCCCCGCACCTTGACGTCGGCGGCACCGAACCCTTCCTTCAGCTCGACGAAGCCCTGCTGGACGCGACCACGGTCGCGCTCGGTCGTGCTCGGGTTGATCCGGTCGAGGGAGTCGAAGCGGCCGAGCTGGACGAAAGCCGCGAGATCTTCGTCGAGGTGGAGATAGGCGCTGCCGATCAAGCGCTGGAGGTCATAGGTGTTCTGGATCGGCGCGCGCAGCGCGTAAGTCGCATTGTTGAGCGACCAGAACTGCTCGCGAAGCTCGGCGTTGAAGGTCAGATAGGCGCCGCTCGCGCCGAGCGGCACGTAGTGCAGATTGTCGAAGACGCTGATCCGCTTCGCCGAATCCGACAGGTAGCTGTAATCGACGTCGTAGGGCTCGAGCGGCGCGCCTCCCTTGCCGATGGCGAAATACTGCGCCTCCGCGACATGCCCGGCGCCGGGGATGCCGGCCAGCCCCAGCGCCGCGGCGATGGCCAGGCGACGGAGCGAGGCGGCCAAGCCGCTCGGTCGCCGGGTCGGCCAGCGGCGGGTAATGTCGTGCCCGGCACCTTTGCGCGCCGGTAGAAACAGATGATGCGAGTTCCACGGCATCACGATTGAGCCATATTGCGATGAGTTCCCATCCGCAGAGGCTATGACGAGGTCCGCGAAGCGTTCAATGACCAGCAGTCGGCAGCCATCGGGTCTCCGATGGAAGGAAAGGCGCGCGCCGCCCCAACTTTAGCGAAAAAACCTGTATCCGCCCGCGAGAGCAGCAGCTTCGTTCCACGGGAGATGAAGACGCGAGCACACGCGCCTCTGTGTCACGTTTGCGCAGCACGTCTCCGAAATCACAGCGGCGGCTCGCAGAGCACTCTTCAGCGCCGAGCCGACCTGTCCGGGCGCCGAGCGATCTGGCGCGGGTGATTCAGAGTTGAGTTCAGGCGAGCCCGCGATCAGCTTCTGACTTTCGCCCGATGGCCGGGCTTCGGCAAAAGCACCACTGGCGCTTTTTTCGGATCTATCCGAATTTTGTGCCAAGCATGCCGCGCAGGATGCGGTCGGCGAGGGCGCCGTAGGGCGGTCTCAGCATGCGGGTCAGCGAGAGGCGCGACTGCGTGAATACGGCGCGGCGATGGGTGAAGGCCTCGAAGCCGGCCCGCCCGTGGTAGGCGCCGGAGCCCGATGCGCCGAGCCCGCCGAACGGCAGTCCTTCCACCGCGACCTGCATGATCGTGTCGTTGACGGCGACGCCGCCGGACCTCGTGCCGGCGAGGATGGCTGAAAGGCGTTTGCGGTCGCGGCCGAACCAGTAGAGCGCGAGCGGCACCGGCCGGCGATCCAGATAGCCGAGGACCTCCGCCGGCCCGTCGTAGGGCACGAGCGGGAGAACGGGGCCGAAGATCTCGCTCTGCATGAGCGCCCCGTCCTCCGGCGGCGCGACGACCATGCAGGGTGGGATCTCCGAGGCGTCCAGCCGGTCGAACAGCGGCACCACATCGAGACCGGCGACGAGACTGGCGAGCCGCTCGCGATCGGCCGCCCGGCAAATCGTGGTCAGGCCGCGACCGCCAGGGTAGAGACGCGCCGCCGCCGCTCGCGCCGCGTCCGCGAACGCGGCCATCTTGGCGCGCGGCAGCAGAACGAAATCCGGCGCGACGCAGGTCTGGCCGGCGTTGAGGAGCTTGCCGGCGACGATGTCCGCTGCGGCCTGCGCGAGATCGGCGGAGGGGTCGACGATGGCCGGCGATTTGCCGCCGAGTTCGAGGATCACCGGGACGAGATTGTCCGCCGCGGCCTGCAGGACCCGGCGCCCGGTCTCCATCGAGCCGGTGAACAGCAGCTTGTCGAAGGCGAGCCCCGACATGGCCGCCGCTTCCTCCGGGCCGCCTTCAAACGCGACGACAAGGTCGGGATCGAGGTGGCCCGCGATGGCCGCGCACAGCGCAGCCGCCGTCTCCGGCGCGTGCTCGGAGGGCTTCAAAACAACGCGGCACCCGGCGGTCAGCGCGCCGACCAACGGCGACAGCGCGAGCTGCACGGGATAATTCCACGGCGCGATGATCCCGACGACGCCGAGCGGCTGCTTGATGATCCGCGCGCGGGCCGGCGAAAAACGCAAGCCGACGAAGACCCGCTCCGCGCGAGCCCAGCGGGCGAGACGAGGCAGCGCGTGGTCGATGGCGGCGACCACCACGGCAACTTCGCTGATCATCGTCTCGTGCCAGGAGCGCTTGCCGAAGTCGCGGGAAATGGCGGCGGCGAGAGCGTCGGCTTCGGCCAGCACCATGCGGCGTAAGGCGCGCAAAGCCTCCCGCCGACGGGCGACCGAAAGGTCGCCGTCACGCGCCCGCGCCGCGCGCAGACGCTGCAACGCTTCCGCGGCCTTGCCCTGGGTCAGCATGGCTTCAACCTCTCGCGGGGTAGCTGCGGCCACGCCACCTCTGCGGCCGGCCGGCCCATTTGCGGCCGAGCGACCACCATTGCAGCGCGAGCAGCAGCACGATCGCTAACGGGTTCAGCGGCACCGAGACCAACGGCTCGCGGCAGCGCACTGCCTGGACGAACCGCGCGACGAGCGGCCCGGCGCAGGCCAGCGCCGCGACGATCGTCGTGGCGTGATCGCCGCGCGCGATCGCCGCGACGAGGACTATCCAGGGCAGCACGTGGCCGCCGAGCAGCAGCACGCTCCAGACCGGCAGGGCGATCGGCTGCGCGAGCCCTTCGGTCGCGTTCTTGGTCGTCCCGCGGAGCACGGCACGCCAGCCGGCGTACATTCTACAGGTGGCGAGGCTCGCGCCGGCTACGAGATCGGTGCGCAGGCCGGCGGAGCGGAACAGGCGTGGCAGCGTGAGTCCGTCGTGCAGGCTTCGGCGGATTCCGGCATGCCCGCCGGCTTGCCTGTAAGCGTCGGCGCGCACGGCGATCATCTGCCCGCAGGCGGCGGCGAGCGCCGGACGCGGGTCGCGCCGGGCGAGCGGGATTGGCAGATAGCCGAGCAGCAGCATGTTGATCATCGGGATGATCAGGAACTCGGCGATGCTCCCCATCTCCTGCCGCGGCACGCCGCTGACGAGATCGGTCCGCGACAGGGCGCCAGCGAGCCGCGCCGCCGCGTCCGGCGCCAGGCGCACGTCGGCGTCGAGGAAGACGAGGATCGGCGCGTCCGTGAGCTGCGCCAACCGGTGGCAGGCGTGCTGCTTGCCGGACCAGCCAACCGGAAGCGGCGGCGCGGCGGCGAGCCGGAGGCGGGGATCCGAGTCGGCCATCCGCTGCACGATCGCGGCGGTTGCATCGGCCGAATTGTCGTCGAGCACGACCACCTCCAGCGCGACGCCGCTCGAGGCCAGCGCGCTCCCCACGCAGGCCGCGATGCCGGCCTCTTCGTCGCGCGCGGGGATGAGGATGGCGACCCGCGGCGTCCCGTGCGCTGCCGCCTTGGGTCGCCGGAGCACCGAGACGTTGATGATCGTCATCAGCGTCGGGATCGCCGCCAGGCCCAGAAGGATCGAGGCGAGCCAAATCATCGCGGGCCGCCCTCCGGTCCTGCACTGTGCGAGGGGTCGAAGCGCCGTCCGTGGAGCAGGGCCTTCGCGCCGCGCCAGCCGTCGTAGAACGGGTTGATCCGGGTTTTGCCGGCAAGGAGCGTCGTGAAGCGCCGGGGGTCGCGGGCCGCGGCGTCGACGGTGAGCACATCCATCGTCGTCGACAGCGCGTCCCGCAGAGCCGGGCCAGACGAGTCGGCCTGCTCGAGCGCAGTGGTCGGCACGGGGTCGCCGAAGCGCAGCAGCAGGTTGGGGCGGCGTTCGTCCCAGAACGCGTATTCGATCGCGAGCGGCACGAAGCAGGCTCCGGGCATGCGCCGCGCCAGGTGGAACAGACCCGGCGCGAGACTGAGCGGGCGGTCGCGCGCGTCGCGAAACCGCCCCTCGGCGTTGACGAGGAGCAGCCCATCATCGAGAGCGAGGACGGCCTCGCCGACGGCGAGGAAATTGGAGGCGCCGGCATAGCCGGCCGCGACCGCGAAGGCGCCGAGGCGCCCGAAGAAGCGATAGCGCTCCAGCATCGCCGCCTCGATCGGCGTGAAGGTGCGTCTCCCCTTGAACACTCGAGCCGACAGCCAGACGAAGAGCTCGCCGTCCCACCAGGACGGATGGTTGGCGTAAATCACCATCGGCCCTGACGCTTGTGGCCAAGTACCCGAGCAGCGCACCGCGTGAAACGAGGACGCGAGGTCGCGCTCGAACAGGAGTCCGAAGAACCCCAGCATCAGCGGCGACCGGTCGGCCAGCACGGCGCGTGCCCGTCGAGCCCTGCTGGTCGAAGCGCCGGCGGCGCGGGTGGCGGTGAGGGGAGAGCGCATCGTGATGTCACCGCGTCGGCGTCGGCGCTGGCATCGCATGCCGGCGCCGGGCTGGAAAGGCGACATGAGGCTGCGCTGCGTCCTCACGAGGCGAGCACCGCCAGCGAGAAGGTGACGAGCGCGATGGAGAGCAGCACCGCGATGCTCATCGCGAAGGCCGAAGGATCGAGGCCGGGCAGGGCGGCTTGCTGCAAAGCGTGCATGATCCAGGCATTCGGCGTCCACCAGCTCGCGGTCTGCAGCCACCCCGGCATGAGGTAGCGCGGGACCATGCTGCCGCCGAGCGCGGAGAGCAGGAGCACCGCGAAGGTGGTCCAGAGTTCGGCCTGCCTGCGGGTCCTGTTCAGCACGCAGGCGAGCAGCGCCATGCCGGCGCAGGTCGCGGCGGCCGCCACGCTCGCGACAAGCCAGAGCGGCAGGGCTGAAAGACGGAAGCTTGCGCCGTAGACCAGGAGCGCCGTGAGATAGATCAGCGCGACCTGCGCCACGCCTTGCAGGATGAGGAAGAACAGGCGGCCGGCCAGCGCGCATGGCATCCCGCCGGGCGAGAGGCGCACCCTGTCCGTGAGCCCGTTCTCACGCTCGTCGATGAGGACGTAGGCGCCCTGGAAGGCGCCGAACAGCAGGAAGATCGCGCCGACCGCGGCCGCATACTGGAGCACGCTGCCGTTGCGCTCCGACGGCGCACTCTCGAGCGGCCGGATCGTGCCGATCTTGGAAAAGGAGAAGCCCGTGCCCGCGTGCTTCTCCGCCTCCTTGGCGAAGGCCTTGTCGAGGAAGGCGCGATCGCCGGCATCGATGGCGTCCGTGGCTTGGAGATCGTTGAGGATGCGCGCGAGAAGGACGTCCGGAAGCACCTCGCTGACGACGCGCTGCACCTGGCCGAGCGCCATCGAGGCAGCGAGGGGGCGCTCGGGCGCCTCGACCACCACCAGCGAGGCCTGCGTCGCCCGTTCCGCGAGGTCGCGGGTGATCACGAGGCCGGCGTCGCCTACGCCTCTACGCACGAGGTCGTCGACATCGCCCGCGGTCCCGCGGTCCAGCTTGATGACGCGCAAGGCCGCGGCATTGTCGAGCGCGGCGAAGAGCCGTCGCGTCGTTGCCGTGCGCGCCAGGTCTGTCACGACGAGCTTGAGCTTGATGTCGTGCCCCGGCGCGTTGGAGAAGATCGCGGCGAACGCGACGAACAGCAGCGGCGGCAGCACGAACGTCATCAGGAACGCCCCCTTGTCGCGCCGAAGCGCGAGCCAGCTAATCCAGAGAGTCGTCGTGATCAAGGCGACGGTCGGTCGAGGCAGAAGCGTTCGAACAGAATGGCCGTGCCCGGCTCCCGCACGCGAAGTTCGCGGATCGCGAGCCCGGCGCTGCGCAGGGCAGCCAGCACGGCCAGGCCGCCGCGCGGGTCGGCGTCGCTGAAGATGCCGTAACGCTTCGGGGTCAGCCGTGTCGCCTCGAGCGCGGCGAGATAGGCGGCCTGCCCGGGCGTCGGCTCCTCGGCGAAGCTGAGCTCGACGTGCTTCTTCTCGGCGAACAGGGTGTCGCACAGCCGCTTCGGGGCATCCGCCGCGACGAGGCGTCCCCGCTTCAGGAACACGGCCAGATCCGCTGTGTCGTCGGCGAGGCCGAAGTCGTGCGTGGTGAGAACGATGGTCCTGCCGGCGCGGGTCAGGCCCATCACGATGGCGCTGATCGCTTGCGTCGCTTCGGCGTCGAGCCCTGTGGTCGGCTCATCGAGGATCATCAGCGGCGCGTCTCCCATCAGTGCGGCGGCGATCGCCGCGCGGCGCTGGAAGCCGCCCGAGAGCCGCCCGGCAAGCTGGTGCCTCATGCCCGAGCACAGTGTCCGCGCCATGGCCTCCTCCGCCCTCGCGGTCAATGGGGCTCCGCGCAAACCCTCCATGCGGCCGGAGGCGAGGCAGTTCTCGCGCAGCGTCATGAAAGGGTAGAGCGCCACGGTCTGGGCGACGAGCGCCGCGCGCGGTCGGCCGGTCGCGCCGACCCACGCGATGGTCCCGGAGGTCGGCTGCTGAGCGCCGGCCAGCATTCGCACCAGTGTTGTCTTGCCGGCGCCGTTGGGTCCGACGATGACGCAGATGCTGCCGCTCGGGACGTCGAACGAGATGTCCTGGAGTGCGGTGCGTTCGGCGAAGCGCATGCCGACGCCGCGGAGGCTCAGGTGCTGGAACGCCCCGTGGCCCATGGAGGCTTCCCGCCGTCAGGGCGCGCCCCGGTCCAGCCTGATCGCGATCCTCGCGCCGCCCTGGCCGACGCGCACCGCCGCCTGTTCGAAGGTCGGGTGGCGCGATCGACCCGCCCCGTTGCTCAGGCCGTACGGTTCGAGCGGACGCCCCATCCGGCTGCGCCGCAGCAGCCCGTCGCCGACGATATCCTGGAAGGCGATCGCGGCGTAGCGACCCGGCTCCACGTCGGGAAACAGGAAGGTCAGCGCCGAGTCCGCGGCCGGCTGACTCTGGCCGCGGCCGCAGCTTGCCGAATCGAGGCCCCCGGCACACAGGCTCGCCAAAACGTTGCCACCGTTCGGTGCGACCCCGCTGACGGTCACCTCGATCGTTGCCGCCGCGCACGGCATGGCCAGGATGAGCAGGCCCGTTGCGAAGGCCGCGAGAGCAAACCCGCGCGAGCACGCCTCAGACGGCATGCGCCGCCGCCTCCCGGCTCACGCCGCGAAGATCCCGATCCATCGCGTCGGCGGCGATCCAGCCCGACATCATCACCATCGGCATGCCCGGACCGGGGTGCGCGGCGCCGCCGGCGAGATAGAGGTTGCGCACCGTGCGCGAGCGATTGCCAGGCTTGAAGGCGCCCATCAGTCGGCCGTGGCTGGCGAGGCCGTAGATGGCGCCGTTCAGCACGCGGTAGCGCTCGTGAATGTCCTGCGGCGTCAGGTGGCGCTCGAACACGATGCGCTCCTCGATGTCGTGCAGGCCGGCCGCCGACTTCAGCTTGTCGAGGATGACCTGCCGGTAGCTTGCATAGAGATCGCCGGAGCGCCAGTCATGGTGCGACCTTAGGTAGGGGGTATGGACAAGCACGTAGAGCGCCTCGCCGCCCTTCGGCGCGACGCCGGGTTCCGTCGACGATGGCGCGCAGACATAGGCGGTCGGATCGGGCGCCGGCTCGCCGCGCTTGTAGATCGCGTCGAACTCTTCCTTGGGATCGCGCGAGAACACGAAGTTGTGGTGGAGGAGGTGATCGTAGCGCTGCTTCAGGCCGAGGTAGAGCACGACGCCGGAGCAGGCCGGCTCGAATGTGCGCTTCGCGTGCGTCGCGCCGATCCGGCCGCCGACAAGTTCGCGGTAGGTGCGCACCGAGTCCATGTTCGAGATGACAGCGTCGTAGCGCTCGACGCCACGGGCGGTCCGCACGCCGTCGACGCGGGAGCCGTCCATCGCCAGACCCTCGACGTCCTCGCCCGACCGGAACGTGGCGCCGTTCTCGCCCGCGAACCGGGCAAGCGCTTCGGCGACGGCGCGAGTCCCGCCGATCGGATACCAGACTCCCTGCGCCGTCTGCATATGGGCAATGGCGCAGAGCACCGCCGGGGCGCCGTACGGCGAGGATCCGACGTACTGCACGAAATGGTCGAGCAACTGGGCGAGGCGCGCATCACGGACCTTGCCGCGGATGGTACCGGCGACGGTCGCGTGCATGCGCAGCGAGATGACGTCGCGCAACGTCGACGGGTTCATGTTGGCGCGCAGGTCGATCGTATCGAACAGGTCCTCGACCGCTTTCCAGAAGAAGAAGCGGTCGGACACGTCGTACAACTGCTTGGAAACCGCGAGGAACTGCCGGTAGCCCTCGCCGACGGCCCGGCCGGGTGCGAAGCGCTCCATCTCGCGCGCCATCGCCTCCTCGTCGGCCAACAGGTCGATGCGATCGCCGCCGTCGAAGAAGCAGCGCCATTGCGGATCGAGGCGGCGAAGATCGAGATAGTCCGATGTGCGCTTGCCGCCCTCGGCGAAGATGCGGTCGAGCACGGCCGGCACGGTGAGGATGGTCGGCCCCATGTCGAAGCGGAAGCCATCCTCCTCTAGAACGGCGGCCTTTCCTCCCAGCCACGCGTTCTTCTCGTAGAGCGTTACGGCGTGACCGCGCACGCTGGCGACGCAGGCCGCCGCAAGACCCCCGAGACCACCGCCGACGATCGCTATCCGCCGGCGTGGGATGGCATGGACGTTCATCGCGCGTCTCCCTGGGCCGCGGCCTCGCGGGCCATGATCTGATCGAGCGCCGGCTCTTCCATCGGCGCCGGTCCCGCGGACCTGTATCCGAAGCGCCGCGGCGTCTCGCCGGCCCGCGCCAGATCCTCGAGCAGCAGGCGGGCGGTGATGCGGGCGCCTTCGTAGATCACCGGCAGGCCGGAGCCGGGATGCGTGCCGCCGCCGACGAGGTAGAGCCCACGCCCGAAGCGATTGTGCGGGCGGAAGAACAGCATCTGTCGCAGATCGTGCGACAGGTTGAAAGTGGCGCCCTGGTAGATCGAGAAGTCGTCGCGCCAATCGCGAGGATCGACGATCCGCTCGTAGCGGATGCGTTCGCGAATGTCAGAAAGCCCGACAAGCTTGAGGCGGTCGAGCACGAGGTCGCGGAAGCGGCCCTGTTCCTTCTCCCAGTCGATGCCGGCGCGCAGGTTCGGCACCGGCGCCAGCACATAGAGGCTTGTATCGCCAGGCGGCGCCATCCCGCCGTCGGTGAACCCGGCATGCTGGACGTAGACCGACGGCTGCTCGGAAAGCTGCCCTTCCGATATCTCGCGGATGTTGCGCGCATAGTCCTTGGCGAGCAGGATCGTGTGGTGGGCGACGTCGGGAGGTAGCCGCCCCTCGATGCCGAGATAGAGCATGAAAGTCGAGCAGGAGAGCCGGGCCTTCTCGATCTTGCTGTCGCGCCAGCGCGGTCGTGCCGCCTCCGGCACCAGCTTCGGCATGGCGTTGGCGAAGTCGGCGTTGACAACCACGGCGTCGGCCCGCACGGCGCGGCCTTCCGCGACGACCCCTCGCGCGATCCCGTCCTCGTAGAGGACGCGCTCGACCGGCGTGCCGAGCCTGATCTCGACGCCCATCCGCAGGGCCAGCGCTGCCATCGCCTCCGAGACCGCGCCGCAGCCGCCCACGGGATGATACACGCCGTGCTCGTATTCGAGAAAACTCAGGATCGAGAACAGGCTCGGACACCGGAACGGCGACATGCCAAGGTATTTGGTCTGAAACGAGAAGGCGAGCCGAACGCGCGGATCCTTGAAGAAGCGCCTTAACTCGCCGTCGACGGTGGTCAAAGGCTGCAGCTTGGGGAGCGCGGCCAGCATCGCGCGGGACACGAGCGAGCGTCGGGTATGGAACGCCTGCTCGAGCACGGGCTCGAACAGCTTCAGCTTGGTGCGTCCGTGCGCGAAGAACCGCGCGACATGCTCGGCGTCGTCCGGAGCGATGCGGGCGATCTCGGCGGTCAGCCGCTCGATGTCAGGTGTCGCCCGGATCTCGCCGCCGCCCTCGAAGACGAGCCGGTACTGCGGATCGAGACGCTTCAACTCGACATGATCTTCCAGACGTTCGCCGCAGGCGCCGAAGATCTCGGCGAGGACTTTCGGATAAAGGAAGAATGTCGGCCCTACGTCGAAGCGAAAACCCTCCGGCGACGTGAACGTCCGCGTTCGGCCGCCCACCGCCTCGTCGCGTTCGAACAACGTGACCTTCACACCACGGGCGGCAAGAAGCAGCGCGGACGCAAGTCCACCCGGCCCGGCACCGACGATCATCACCGTCTTGTCACGTGTGCGGTCAGACAATTTGAATGATGACAAAGTTCATGCTCTCGGCGTCTTCGCTGCGGACGAAACAAGACGACGGCAGGCATTAGCAAGTGCGCTCTTCAGCGCACGCTCACCTCGGCCTCTCAAACCATGAGCGCCGGCAAGCCAGGACGCCAAGCATTCGGACGGCCGACGACGCCACTTCCGCTTCGATCCCCGCGGGTTCCCAGCAAACGCCGGACGAACCGAGGGAATTGCGGCGTGCCGCAGGCGGCCGGTCGTCAGTCTGCTTCGGCAACCCAGGGAACGACTTTTTCCAAGATGCTCGAGAGATCGGCAAGCGAATAGGGCTTGTGCAGCAGCTCGAAGCCGTCGCGCCCGTCCTCGACGAGGGCGTTACTGTAGCCGCTCGTGAGCACGACCGGCAGCTGAGGATAGCGGCGACGGATCTCGCGGCCGAGATCGACGCCGTTCATTCCCGGCATCACGACATCGGAAAAGACAATGTCGAAGCTCCGGTCGTTGCCGGCGAGCAGCTTCAAGGCCTCGTCGGCGCTGGACGCCCATAGCGTCTCGTAGCCGAGATCCTGCAGCAGTTGCGTCGAGAAGGTGCCGACGTCGATATTGTCCTCGACGACCAGGACGCGCCGGCCGCCGCCGGCATCGGCCGGCCTGTAGATCGACTTGACGACCTGCGCCGCCGGAGTCGTCTCGACACGCGGCAGATAGAGCGTGAAGGTCGAGCCGCGCCCAGGCTCGCTGTCGACAGTGATCGTGCCGCCCGACTGCTTGGCGAAGCCGAATACCTGCGAGAGGCCGAGACCGGTGCCTTTGCCGACTTCCTTGGTCGTAAAGAAAGGCTCGAAGATTCGCGCGGCAAAATCCTTCGGAATGCCGCAACCGGTGTCGGTCATCGAAATCGCGACGAGCCGGCGCGAAATAATGGTTCGGCCCTCGATCGGGGGCGCGTCTGGGCTGTCGCCGACGCGAAGCGAGAGACTGCCCTCGCCGTTCATCGCGTCGCGCGCGTTCACCGCGAGATTGACCAGCGCGGTCTCGAACTGGCTGATGTCGGCCTCGACGTGGCACGGCACGCGGGGCAGGTCGCGACAAATCTGGATGCGTGACCCGACGATGGAACCCAGCATGTCCGCGGTCATCCGCAACCGCTCGCACACGTCGAACACCTCCGGCCGTAGCGACTGGCGGCGCGCGAAGGCGAGCAGTTGGCCGGTCAGCTTCGTCGCCCGATCGACCGTGTCGGAGATTGCGTCGACATAGCGCCGCCGCCGCGCCTCCGCGAGATCTGGCCGGCGCAGCAGTTCGGTCGAGGACTTGATGACGGTCAGCAGGTTGTTGAAGTCGTGCGCCACGCCTCCGGTGAGTTGACCGACCGCTTCCATCTTTTGGGCCTGACGAAGCGCCTCCTCGACACGCTCACGTTCCAGCCCCTCGCGGTTCAGCCGCTCGTTGGCCTCTGAAAGCTGTGAGAGGTGCAGCTTCTGGTCGGTGAGGTCGGTCAGCACACCGCAGATCAGCGGCGTGGCTTCTCCACGCTGGAGCTGACTGAGCGAGAGGTTCACCGGCACCTCTTCGCCGTTGATGTTCAGGCAAAGTTCGCCGCGAGCATCTCCGTTGCGCGCTTCGATCAGCATCGCCGCGAACGCCGAGCGGCCCTTCGCGTCGATGAAGGGGTGGAGCGACCTCCCGATCAGCTTCTCCTGACGGACGTCGAACATCTCGGCGAGCCGGCGGTTGCAATACAGCAGCTTGCCGTCGTCATCGAGGGTCAACGCCCCTTCACGAATCTGCTCGATCAGCGCACGATAGGGACGGTCGGCATTCTCAAGGGTGTAGACCTGCCGCTCACCGCCTTCCGTCTCGACGACGACGGCGTCGAAGTCGCCGCGCCGGATTGCCGCCAGGGTCTCCTCGCTTTCTTCCAGCCGATCTTCGAGCTCGCGGATGCGGGCGGCGTATGCCTCCTCACGGGACGGTCGCAGTGCGTCGCTCGGATCAGCCCTCATTGCTGCTCCGGGGCGCCCTCCGGCCGGGTCCCCAGTGCCAGTCCGTGGAGCACGCGTCGCTCGTTCGACAGGTCGCCGACAATTCGTCGGAGCGGCAAAGGGGCGATCTTGATGAGGGTCGGCGCGGCGACGACATGGTCCATCGAAGCAAGCTCGGGCTGCTGGTAGATGTCGACGATCTCGAGGTCGAACGGTTCCTGTAGATGTTCGGAGCAGATGCGCTGAAGATTTTCGACCGCACGCCGGGAGCGCGGTGTGACACCGGCAATGTAAAGCCTAAGGCGGTAGCGGCTCTCATCCGGCACGCTCCTGTCATTTTCGTTCACCTAGTGCTGCCTTCGGCCAAATGTCCAAGCCGACGAGAACCCGCTCCGTGTCGGATAGGTCCCCGATGATTCGTTTCAAGGGTGTAGGCAAGCGGCGCACCAACGTCGGGATCGCAAGGATTTGGTCGCCGGCGGCGAGCTTCGGGTTCTCGACGAGATCGATCACCTCGATCTCGTAGCGACCGGCGAGATGCTCCTCGCAGACCCGTTTCAGGTTGGAGATGGCGGCCAGCGACTTCGCCGTGTGCCCAGCCACATAGAGGCGCATGTGATAGTGGCCGTCGTCGATCGGCGAGCCGGCCTCGCTCATTCGGCGCCCCGTCGGCTGGCGATCGCCGCCCGTTCGGCCCGGGCCACACCTTTCAGATCGCGCTCCTCCTCGAACAGGATCGCCTCCTCGTCTCCGGCCGCCTCAAGACTCGCGTGAAGCTCGGCAATCTGGCGCTCGATCGCGCCCTTGCGGCGCTCGATCTCGCGTCGGCGGCTCTCGCTGTCTTGCTGTCGACCGAGGTCTGCGGCCCGCTCCCGCGCCTCCTGAATGAGGCGGGCGGTTCCGGTCAGAACGCCCGCGGGTCCGACATACGCGTCGATCACCTTCACGCCATGTTCGGACATGACGAACTCGCGGACCTGGTTCGAATGGCTCATGCCGCGCGCCTTGCAGAGGTAGAGCGTACGGTTGCGCTCGCCATTGGCTTCCACCTCGACGAGCTTGACCCAGGCGTCCATCAGCGAGGACAGCCCGAGCTCGTCGGCGCCCCCGCCTTCGTTGCGGAGGCTCGTGAAAACGGCCGTGACGCCGCGCCCCCTCAGCATGTCGACCATTCGCAGCAGCGTCGACTGCAACTCGTGCGTTGCTCCTTGCAAGGCCGAGATCGGGTCGACGACGACCAGCGACGGGTTGAAGGCGTCGAGGTCCCGGTGCATGCGGGCGAGATGGCTCTCCAGACCGAACAGGGTCGGACGTGCCGCCTCGAAGCGGAGCAGGCCGGCGTCGATGGGCGTCTGGAGGTCGAGACCGATCGAGCGCGCGTTGCGCACGACCTGCCGGCCGCCCTCCTCGAATAGGAAGGCGAGGCAGCGCTCACCGCGCTTGCAGGCCGCCTCCAGCATGCAGGCGGCGACCGTCGTCTTGCCCGTTCCCGAGGCGCCTGAGACGAGGATGCTCGACCCTTTGAAGAAGCCTTTCCTTGCAAGCATCGCGTCAAGTCCGGAGATCCCCGTCGGGACGACCTCCTCCGACGCCGAATGCGAGAGATCGGCCGAGGTGACGGGCAGGACGCTTATGCCCTGAGCGTCGACCAGGAAGGGATATTCGTTGGTGCCGTGCGCCGAGCCTCGGTATTTGACGACCCGCAGACGCCGGGTGGAGATCTGGTCGCTAACCCGGTTGTCGAGCAGGATGACGCAGTCGGAGACGTACTCTTCCAGTCCCTGGCGCGTCAGCTGACCCTCGCCGCGCTCGCCGGTGATCAGCGTTGTCAGCCCGTGGTCGCGCAGCCAGCTGAACAGGCGGCGCAATTCCGACCTCAGCACGGCGGCATCGTCGAGCCCGGCGAACAGCGTCTCTATCGTATCGAGCACGACACGCTTTGCGCCGATGCTGTCGACGGCGAAGCCGAGACGGATGAAGAGGCCCTCGAGGTCGTACTCGCCGCTTTCCTCGATCTCGCCGCGCTCGACGCGCACATGGTCGATCGCGATCTTCTCGGCTGCGACGAGCTTGTCGAGATCGTAGCCGAGCGAGGCGACGTTGGCGACGAGGTCCTCGGGCCTTTCCTCGAAACTCATGAATAGGCCCGGCTCGCCGTATCGCGTGGCGCCGTTGACGAGGAACGTGGTGGCGAACAGGGTCTTGCCGCAGCCAGCGGCGCCGCACACCAAGGTCGGGCGCCCTCTCGGTAGGCCGCCGAAGGTGATGTCGTCGAAGCCGGCGATGCCGGTCGGCGACTTGGGTAAGGTCGGACAATCGTTGTGAGAGGACGTCATAGGCGCTTGCCGCTCGTCTTGCGCACCCGGTCGGCGCCTACCCTCCGCCTATCGTCTTGCGCTCGACACGGCAAGACCGTAGCGGGCTAGGAGGCGCCGCGGTCGAGAAAAGTCGTGACAGATCGGGTCGAACTCGAGCGGCGGCTCGGCTTCGATATCCGGAGGCGTCTGGCGGTCAGCAGCGAGGTCCTGATCGGCCGCGCAGGGGCGAGCGTAACGACTCCTAAGGAACCGGCAGGGTAGCATTCGCCTGGACATTGTTCTTTTGCGAGAAACCAAGTGGCGTTGGCGCCGGAATTCAAGGCCGGGATGCGGTTTTACGGGTTGGTGCCCGAAGTCGACGCCGAACGGGTCGCGGTATGGGACCTGCTCGCGCCGGAAATGAGCGCGATCGCGAAACGGGTTGCCCAAAGCTTCAAGGCGCTGCTTCCGCATCGAGCAAGCGCGATCGAGGCGGGCGCCCCCGTCATCATGGAAAGCATCGTGCGCTGCACGGGCAATCTGTTCATCCGTCCCTACGACGAGACTTGGTTGAGCGAGACTATCGATCGCGCGAACCTTGAGCGGATATCCGACCTCGACCTTCGTGTTCGTCTGGCGATCAACAGCCAGATCTTGACGGCCCTGAGCGAACTTGCGGCGCGACGCCACCGCTTCTCTGGTCGAAAAGCGGCGCGCGTAATAGACGTCGGCAAGCGCGTGCTGCTCTACGACAGCTCGATCGCAATGTATCACCACTACACGCACAAGATGCGCAAGGCGCGCGACACCGGCAAGCAATTGACCAACGCGCTCGAAGTCTTCGAACGCGCTACCAATGAAGTTAGGCGATCGGTGTCGCGCGGTGCGGCTTCCCTGCGCGAGACGTCGCAAGAGCTGCAGACCGTATTCGACGGCGTCGACGAGGAGGCAACGCGCGCCAGCAACGCCTCTCACTCGACGGCCACCCACATCGCGAGAGCGGCCCAGGCGACGGAGACGCTGTCCTCGGCGATCGAGGATCTCGAGCGTGAGTCGGCGTTGAGCGCCGCCGAGGCCACCGCGGCGGCCGAGCAGATGCGGAGAGCCAACGAGACCATCGCGACGTTATCCTCGGCGGTGCAGCGCATCGGAACCGTCGTGGACGTCGTCGCCGACGTCGCCCGCCAGACTAATCTGCTCGCCTTGAACGCGGCAATCGAGGCGGCGCGCGCCGGCGAGACGGGACGCGGCTTCGCCGTTGTCGCGCAGGAAGTCAAAGGACTGGCGACGCAGACCTCGGCGGCGACCTTGCAGATCGCCGAGCTTATTGCCGCGATCCAGGCGAACACGGAAGACAGCGTGGGCCGCATGGAAGGCGCCGGTTGTCAGATCGACAACGTCGCCGACATCTCGCGACGGTTGGCGGTAGCGGTCCACAAGCAGATGGCGGCCTCCGACGACATTGCCCATACCGCCGGCGCGAGCGCCGCCACGATGACCGCGGCTCTCGCCACCGTTTCGGCGAGGATCGGCCGGACGCGGGACACCGCGCTCTCGATCCTTACCCTCTCGGAGGAACTCGCCAGTCAGACGCGTACCCTGGACGGTGCCTCCGAAGCCTTGTTCGTGTGGACGCGCGAACGCGAGGCCTCCGTGCAGCCCCTTGCGAACTTCTTACCGGCGAAGGTGCTCGCGGGGAACGCGGGCCGCGACTAGCGAGCGCCGCTCGCCGGTTGTCCGGACGCCGGCAGGAGGGCGGCATGCTCAAGCAGTAGATCGAGCAGACGACCGTCCGATTTCACGTGTGCCTCGACCGTCGGCCAGGCGATCAGACCGGCGGACTCGCCGATCCAGCGGCGGTACAACTTGCCGTCATCGGTGACGACGAGCGCCGTCCTCGCCAAGGCGGCGAGCTGGGCATCGGCCGAAAGCGGCAGGTGTTCGGCGATATCGGCCGGGATCGGCTCGCATCCTTCTATCAGCTTGCGGAGAAGCGCCTTCACGTAGGACGGAACGAAGAGATGGTCGAGCGCGGCCCTGTACTCGGCTTCGAGCGCGGGGGTGAGCGCCAGGCCGACCCCACTGCCTGCGATCGCGCGGAACGGGTCGAGGTTGACGAGCGCGAAGCGGTTGGCGGCGCACCCGTCGATGAAGAGTGCCAGGGGTTTCATGCGCTCGCCTCCGATCGGACAGGCATGCTTATCCATCGCCAAGCCTCGTTCGCCAAGGTTCATTGTCCGCTACGCTGAGACCATGCCCGCAACTGCAAGCGTGATTTATTCACCACATCTGATCAATTGCCGGTAATCGCGGGAGCTTTCTTGTAAGATCGATCGTTTCCCCTACAGTGGGAGACGGGGGTTACATGAACAATGCGAACGCTGGCGGCAGAGGTCTGCTGCGCCTGATCGGTTACATGAGTATGTGCGTCGGCATGGCCTGGGCGCTTCAGGTCCTCGGCTTCAGCGGAGAGGGTTCTGCGTTCAGCCGCTTCCTTTGGGTGATGGCGGCGGCCTCGATCGCCGGTGCCGGCGCCGGTCTCGTCATGGCCTCGAGCGTGATACAGCAGGGCGAAGGCGCACCCGCCGAAGCTTGACGGCCAAGCTTGACGCAGCGTCCGCTTGCATGCGGGCGCTTCTATCTCTAAGTAAGACTTCGTGGCGTGGGACCGAGCGGTCCCGCGCCACCTTCTTTTGGTTCGCGGGCAGACGATCCCTTCCGACGCGACCTCGCAAAGACCGGGCATATGGCCACCAATCCGTTTCAGTTCATGCAGGAGGTTCGCCAGGAGGCGAGCAAGGTGACGTGGCCCAACCGACGCGAGACCCTGATCACGACCGGCCTCGTGATCGTCATGTGCATCTTCGCGAGCTTGTTTTTGTTCGGCGTCGATCAGGCGATCCATCTCGCGATCACCTTCATCCTCGGCATCGGTCGCTGAGCCAGCATTGCACTTCCTCCACTTGAACTTTCGAGACTTGGACTTCCGACGACATGGATAAGCGCTGGTACATCGTTCACGCGCACTCGAATTTCGAGAAGAAGGTCGCCGCTTCGATCCGCGAGCAGGCGGCGCAGCGTGGCCTAGTCGAAAAGTTCGACGAGATCCTCGTGCCGACCGAGAACGTCGTCGAAGTTCGCAAGGGTCGCAAGATCAACGCCGAGCGCAAGTTCTTCCCGGGCTATGTGCTTGTGAGGTGTGATCTGTCCGACGACATTTACCATCTGATCAAGAACACGCCGAAGGTCACCGGCTTCCTCGGCGCCGACAAGAAGCCCGTCCCGATCTCGGATGCCGAGGCCGACCGTATCAAAGGCCAGGTTGCCGACGGGGTCGAACGGCCGAAGTCGTCGATCTCGTTTGAAGTCGGCGAGAACGTGCGTGTCGCCGACGGTCCGTTCGCGTCGTTCAACGGCACGATCGAGGAGGTCGACGAGAGCCGCTCGCGCGTCAAGGTTGCGGTGTCGATCTTCGGCCGCGCCACTCCGGTTGAACTCGAGTTCGGTCAGGTCGAGAAAGTGGTTTAAGTTTGCTTCTGCCGTAAGCGGGAGGAGGAAAAGCAAGAGCCCCCGTGGGAGACGAGCCAGCGTCGCACCACGATCGAAGGAGTAGGTCATGGCGAAGAAAGTGACAGGATACATCAAGCTGCAGGTTCCGGCCGGCTCCGCGAACCCGTCGCCGCCGATCGGTCCCGCGCTCGGTCAACGCGGCCTCAACATCATGGAATTCTGCAAGGCCTTCAACGCGAAGACCCAGCAGTTGGAGAAGGGGATGCCGATCCCCGTCATCATTACCGCCTACCAGGACCGCTCCTTCACCTTCGAGATGAAGCAGCCGCCGGTGTCGTATTTCCTGAAGCAGGCTTCTGGAATCAAGTCCGGCTCGGCCACGGTCGGGAAAGGCACCTTCGTCGGCAAGATCACCAAGGCGCAGATCGCCGAGATCGCGTCGAAGAAAATGCCTGATCTCAATTGCGCGACGGTCGAGGCGGCCAGCGCGATGATCGAGGGTTCGGCCCGTTCGATGGGCCTCGAGGTGGTGGGGTAGTCATGGCACATGTTGCAAAGAGAGTTGTGCAGGCCCGCGAGGGCGTCGACCGCATCAGGCTCTACCCCGTCGACCAGGCAGTAAAGATGGTGAAGGAGCGCGCCAGTGCCAAGTTCGACGAAACCGTCGAGATCGCCATGAACCTCGGCGTCGACCCCAAGCATGCCGACCAGATGGTCCGCGGCGTAGTCAATCTGCCGAACGGCACTGGGCGCACCCTCCGGGTCGCCGTGTTCGCCCGCGGCGCGAAGGCTGATGAGGCGCAAGCCGCCGGCGCCGATGTGGTCGGCGCTGAGGACCTCGTCGCCATCGTGCAGGGCGGCACGATCGATTTCGATCGCTGCATCGCCACGCCGGACATGATGCCGCTTGTCGGTCGCCTCGGTAAGGTGCTCGGCCCACGAGGCATGATGCCAAACCCGAAGGTCGGCACCGTGACGGTGGATGTCGCCGGCGCCGTGAAGGCATCGAAGGGCGGCGCAGTCGAGTTCCGCGTCGAGAAGGCCGGCATCATTCAGGGCAGTGTCGGCAAGGCTTCGTTCGGTGACGACCAGTTGGTTCAGAACATCGCCGCGTTTGTCGATGCCGTCGCCAAGGCCAGGCCGCAGGGCGCAAAGGGAACCTACATCCAGCGCGTTGCGATTTCATCGACGATGGGTCCGGGCGTGAAGGTCGATCCTTCGTCTGTAGCCGCCGGGCCTCCGGCCTGACGAGATCTCGTGCCTGCACGAAAAGGTGCGAAACGACTATTTTGCGCTTGGCAAGCGCTATTTGAGCAGATAGATAGGCTTTTCGGATCTGGCTCGGAGCCGGTCCGGACAACCCACAAGAGATATCTCGTTGCTTCACAGCCTCATACGACATCCTGCGTCGTGACGAGATTGGAATGGTTGAGGGGCTGGGGTTTCCCTAAGCCCAACCTCAGCCATGTCCTGTCCTAGACTGCCGGCGCGCTCGGGTGCTTCGCTGTTCGATCGCTTAATTTCCATTTGATCGGTCCGGTTCCACCGGTCGATCGTCGGAAGCCAGCATAGATGGGGAAAGCCGGATTTCTGAGCCGTCGGCTTACACCGCGGCTCGCCGATTTTGGTTCGATCCCTCTGCCGGCACGGCTTTGCGCCGGGCTGGGGACAGGTCCGCGCCGCCTCGATCCACCACGGTGGTCCAACCGAGGACGGCTCCTGCAACCGGCGGGTCGCTTCGACCCGCTCCAGGAGAGTATTCTCCAGGAGACCAACTGTGGACAGAGCGGAAAAGAAACAAGCCGTCGCCTCTTTGAACGAAGTCTTCAAGACGACTTCTGTCGTGGTGGTGGCGCACTACTCCGGCCTGACCGTGGCCCAGATGCAAAATCTGCGGAAGCAGATGCGCAACGCCGGTGCGAAGGTGCAGGTCGCCAAAAACCGTGTCGTCAAGATTGCAATAGAAGGGACGCCGAGCGCGTCTATCGCCGGTCTGATGAGCGGCCCCACGCTAATTGCCTATTCGGACGATCCGGTCGCCGCACCGAAGGCAGCGGTCGCCTTCGCCAAGGATCACGACAAGCTCGTCATCCTCGGCGGCGCGATGGGTCGGACGGCGCTCGACCCTGACTCGGTCAAGTCGCTCGCGACCTTGCCGTCGCTCGACGAACTCCGGGCGAAAATCATAGGCCTCATCCAGGCTCCGGCGACCAAACTCGCGCAACTCCAGACCGCGCCGGCCGCCAAGCTTGCTCGCGTCTTCGCCGCCTACGCGGACAAGGACAAGGCGGAGGCCGAAGCGGCCTGAGATCGCTTTGCAATCCTGATCAGACATCCATCGAACCAAACATCGAATCGAAGGACCAGCCCCATGGCCAATCTAGAAAAGATCGTCGAAGACCTTTCCAGCCTTACCGTTCTCGAAGCCGCCGAACTCGCCAAACTGCTCGAGGAGAAATGGGGCGTTTCGGCCGCCGCGGCCGTCGCGGTCGCCGCTGGAGCGGGTGGCGGCGGTGCCGCCGCCGCCGCGCCGGTCGAGGAGCAGACGGAGTTCACCGTCGTTCTCGCCGCGATGGGCGACAAGAAGATCGAGGTCATCAAGGAGGTCCGCGCGATCACCGGTCTCGGCCTCAAGGAAGCCAAGGACCTCGTCGAAGGCGCGCCGAAGCCGGTGAAGGAAGGCATCAGCAAAGACGATGCCGCCAAGATCAAGGCTCAGCTTGAGAAGGCCGGCGCCAAGGTGGAGCTCAAGTAAGAGCGGCCCTTTTGGCGCTGAGCCCCATCCCAACGACAATAAGGCACGGAACTCGATCCGCGCCATGACTGCCCAACCGGAAGGCCTGGCGGCCTTTCGGCTTATGCGTCTACGGCTCCGTTGAAAGACAAGCCGCTCCGGGACCCACCGTCCCGGTCGACGCCTCGATTTTCTTGCGTCCCACCCGAGGGGCGCGCGGCCGGGTCCCGCCGCGGGATCGCCGCTAATGCCTGCGAGGAGCACCATGGCCGAGATTCAAGCGCAAACGTTCAGCGGTCGCAAGCGTGTTCGCAAGGTCTTCGGGCACATCGGGGAAATCGCCGAAATGCCGAACCTCATCGAGGTTCAGAAGGCATCCTACGATCAGTTCCTCCTCGTCGAAGCACCGGAAGGCGGCCGGCCGGACGAGGGGCTGCAGTCGGTGTTCCGCTCCGTTTTTCCGATCTCGGACTTCGCCAACACTTCGTTACTCGAGTTCGTCAAATACGAGTTCGAACAGCCGAAGTACGATGTCGACGAGTGCCGTCAGCGCGGTATGACCTTCGCCGCGCCGCTTAAGGTGACGTTGCGCCTCATCGTGTTCGATGTCGATCCCGACACCGGCGCCAAGTCGGTCAAGGACATCAAGGAGCAGGATGTCTACATGGGCGACATGCCGTTCATGACAATGAACGGCACCTTCATCGTCAACGGCACCGAGCGCGTGATCGTCTCGCAGATGCACCGCTCGCCGGGGGTCTTCTTCGATCACGACAAAGGCAAGAGTCACTCGTCCGGCAAGCTGCTGTTCGCCGCCCGTATCATCCCCTACCGCGGCTCCTGGCTCGACATCGAGTTCGACGCCAAGGACATCGTCTATGCGCGCATCGACCGTCGCCGGAAGATCCCGGGAACGTCGCTGCTCTACGCGCTCGGCATGGACGGCGAGGAGATCCTCTCGACCTTCTACAAGACCATCACATACGAGCGGGTGAAGGACGGCTGGCGATTCCCGTTCAACGGCGACAGCATGAAGGGCATGAAGGTCTCGGCTGACCTGATCGACGCCGACACCAACGAAGTCGTCGTCGAGGCCGGCAAGAAGCTGACCGTCCGTTCAATCCGCCAGCTCGACGAACGCGGCCTCAAGTTCCTCAAGGCGGCGGACGACGACCTGCACGGCCAGTACATCGCGGCGGACCTTTACAACCCGGCGACCGGCGAAATCTTCGCCGAGGCCGGCGAGGAGATCACGGCGAAGTCGCTGCAGGCGCTGATCGACGCCGGCTTCGAGGAGCTGCCGCTGCTCGACATCGACCACATCAACATCGGCCCCTACATCCGCAACACTCTGGCCGTCGACAAGAACCACTCCCGCGAGGAGGCGCTTTTCGACATTTACCGTGTGATGCGCCCCGGCGAGCCGCCGACGCTCGAGACGGCGGAGAATATGTTCCACTCGCTGTTCTTCGATCCGGAGCGCTACGACCTTTCCGCGGTCGGTCGCGTCAAGATGAACATGCGCATGGACTTGGACGCGCCGGACACGCAGCGCGCGCTGCGTCGCGAGGACATCCTCGCGGTGGTTCGCGCGCTCGTCGACCTACGCGACGGCCGCGGCGAGATCGACGACATCGACCACCTCGGCAACCGTCGTGTGCGTTCGGTCGGTGAGCTGATGGAGAACCAGTATCGCCTCGGACTCCTTCGCATGGAGCGCGCCATCAAGGAGCGCATGAGCCAGGTCGACATCGACACGGTGATGCCGCAGGATCTCATCAACGCCAAGCCTGCGGCGGCCGCGGTACGCGAATTCTTCGGCTCGTCCCAGCTGTCGCAGTTCATGGACCAGACCAACCCGCTGTCCGAGATCACCCACAAGCGCCGCCTTTCGGCACTCGGGCCAGGCGGGTTAACCCGCGAACGCGCCGGCTTCGAGGTGCGCGACGTGCACCCGACGCATTACGGCCGCATCTGCCCGATCGAGACGCCGGAAGGCCCGAACATTGGTCTCATTAACTCGCTCGCGACCTTTGCCCGCGTCAACAAGTACGGGTTCATCGAGAGCCCCTACCGCCGCGTGAAGGACGGCCAAGTCTCGGATGACGTCGTTTATCTGTCGGCGATGGAGGAGAGCAAATACTACGTCGCGCAGGCCGACGCGCCGATGAACAAGGCCCAGAGCCTCACCGAGGACCTCATCGTGTGCCGGCACTCCGGTGACGTGATGATGGTGCAGCGTGACCGCGTCGACTTCATGGACGTGTCACCGAAGCAGCTCGTTTCGGTCGCGGCGGCGCTGATCCCCTTCCTCGAGAACGACGACGCCAACCGCGCGCTGATGGGCTCGAACATGCAGCGCCAGGCGGTGCCGCTGGTTCGCGCGGACGCACCGCTCGTCGGTACCGGCATGGAGGCGATCGTCGCGCGCGACTCGGGCGCGGCGATCGCCGCGCGGCGCACCGGCGTGGTCGATCAGATCGACGCGACGCGCATCGTCGTGCGCGCCACGGAGGATACCTCGGCCGGCAGGCAGGGTGTCGATATCTACCGGCTGATGAAGTTCCAGCGCTCGAACCAGTCGACCTGCGTCAACCAGAAGCCGCTGGTGCGTGTCGGCGATGTCGTGCGCAAGGGCGAGATCCTGGCCGACGGTCCGTCGACCGAACTCGGCGATCTCGCGCTCGGCCGCAACGTGCTCGTCGCGTTCATGCCGTGGAACGGCTACAACTTCGAGGACTCGATCCTCCTCAACGAGCGCATCGTGAAGGACGACGTGTTCACGTCGATCCATATCGACGAGTTCGAGGTGATGGCCCGCGACACCAAGCTCGGGCCCGAGGAGATTACGCGCGACATTCCGAACGTGTCGGAGGAGGCGCTGAAGAACCTCGACGAAGCCGGCATCGTCTACATTGGCGCCGAGGTGCAGGCGGGCGACATCCTCTGCGGCAAGATCACGCCGAAGGGCGAAAGCCCGATGACGCCGGAGGAGAAACTGCTCCGCGCCATCTTCGGCGAGAAGGCATCAGACGTGCGCGACACGTCGCTGCGCGTGCCGCCGGGCGTCCAGGGTACGATCGTCGAGGTGCGCGTGTTCAATCGGCACGGCGTCGACAAGGACGAGCGCGCCCAGGCGATCGAGCGCGAGGAGATCGAGCGTCTCGCCAAGGATCGCGACGACGAGCTCGCCATCCTCGACCGCAACGTCTACGGCCGCCTCGTCGAGCGCTTTAACGAACAGAAGGCGATCGCCGGGCCGAAGGGGTTCAAGCGCGACACGATCCTGTCGAAGGAGATCGTCGACGAGTATCCGCGCTCGCAGTGGTGGATGTTCGCGCTCGACGACGATGCGGTGATGGCCGAGGTCGAGGCCATGCGCAAGCAGTACGACGAGGCGAAAAAGGGGCTGGAAAGCCGCTTCCTCGACAAGGTCGAGAAGCTGCAACGCGGCGACGAGCTGCCGCCGGGCGTAATGAAGATGGTCAAGGTCTTTGTCGCGGTGAAGCGCAAAATCCAGCCCGGCGACAAGATGGCCGGCCGTCACGGCAACAAGGGCGTGGTGTCGAAGATCGTGCCGCAGGAGGACATGCCATTCCTTGCCGATGGCACGCCGGTCGACATCGTTCTCAATCCGCTCGGCGTGCCGTCCCGCATGAACGTTGGCCAGATCCTGGAGACGCATCTCGGCTGGGCTTGCGCCGGCCTCGGGCGTCAGGTCTCGCAGGCGGTCAACGCCTACATGCGCACAAACGACACCGCTCCGATCCGCGCCAAGCTGATCGAGGTTTATGGCTCGGACGCGGGTCTCAAGGAGCTCGACGACGAGACGCTCGTCGAGGTCGGGGAGAACCTGCGCCGCGGCGTACCGATCGCGACTCCGGTGTTCGACGGTGCCCGCGAGAAGGATATCGTCGAGATGCTGCAGCAAGCCGGTCTCGACGGCTCGGGTCAGTCGACGCTCTACGACGGGCGCACCGGCGACGCCTTCGATCGTCAAGTGACCGTGGGCTACATATATATGTTGAAGCTCCACCACCTCGTTGACGACAAGATCCACGCCCGCTCCATCGGCCCGTACTCGCTCGTCACCCAGCAGCCGCTGGGCGGCAAGGCGCAGTTCGGCGGCCAACGCTTCGGCGAGATGGAGGTGTGGGCGCTTGAGGCCTACGGCGCGGCTTACACCCTGCAGGAGATGCTAACGGTGAAATCCGACGATGTCGCCGGACGCACCAAGGTCTACGAGTCCATCGTCCGCGGCGACGATGCGTTCGAGTCCGGTATTCCGGAGAGCTTCAACGTGCTGGTGAAGGAGATGCGCTCGCTCGGCCTCAACGTCGAGCTGAACTCCGCGCCGAAGCCGCTCGAGGAGCTGCCGCCAACCGCCGAAGCGGCCGAGTAAACCGACGAACCGGTGTCGCGGAGCCGCAGTGGCTCCGCGCTCGCGCGTGCTCGTGTACGCGCGCCCCTATTCCCAGCGACACGGCAAGCGTCCCAGCCGGGACCGGTCGGTCGCGTCGAAGGAGAGCACTATGAACCAAGAGGTCATGAATCTCTTCAATCCGGTCGTCCAGCCGCAGGCGTTCGATCAGATCCAAATCTCTATCGCCAGCCCCGAGAAGATCCTGTCCTGGTCCTTCGGCGAGATCAAGAAGCCGGAGACCATCAACTATCGAACCTTCAAGCCGGAGCGCGACGGCCTGTTCTGCGCGCGCATCTTTGGGCCCATCAAGGACTACGAGTGTTTGTGCGGCAAGTACAAGCGGATGAAGTACAAGGGCGTCATCTGCGAGAAGTGCGGTGTCGAGGTGACCCTGTCGCGCGTCCGGCGCGAACGGATGGGCCACATCTCGCTCGCCGCCCCTGTCGCGCACATCTGGTTCCTGAAGTCGCTGCCCTCGCGGATCGGCCTGCTACTCGACATGACGCTCAAGGATCTTGAGCGCATCCTCTACTTCGAATCCTACATCGTGCTCGATCCGGGCCTGACGCCGATGAAGGACCGCCAGCTCCTGAACGAGGAGGATTACCTCCGCGCGCAGGACGAGTACGGCCAGGACAGCTTCACCGCGTTGATCGGCGCCGAGGCGATCCGCGAGATCCTTCGCAACATGGATCTGCCGACGATCGCCGAGCGGCTCAAGGTCGAGATAGCCGAGTCGACGACGGAGCTGAAGCCGAAGAAGCTCGCCAAGCGCCTGAAGATCATCGAGGCCTTCATGCATTCCGGCAACAAGCCGGAGTGGATGATCCTGACCGAGGTGCCGGTGATTCCACCGGACCTGCGCCCGCTCGTCCCGCTCGATGGCGGACGCTTCGCGACGTCCGACCTGAACGACCTCTATCGCCGCGTCATCAACCGCAACAACCGGCTGAAGCGGCTGATCGACCTGCGTGCGCCGGACATCATCATCCGAAACGAGAAGCGCATGCTGCAGGAGGCCGTCGATGCGCTGTTCGACAACGGCCGCCGCGGCCGCGTCATCACCGGCGCCAACAAGCGTCCGCTGAAGTCGCTCGCCGACATGCTGAAGGGCAAGCAGGGCCGGTTCCGCCAGAACCTGCTCGGCAAGCGAGTCGACTATTCCGGCCGCTCGGTGATCGTCGTCGGCCCGGAGCTGAAGCTGCACCAGTGCGGTCTGCCGAAGAAGATGGCGCTCGAGCTGTTCAAGCCGTTCATCTACTCGCGTCTCGACGCCAAGGGCCTCTCGGCGACGGTCAAGCAAGCCAAGAAGCTCGTCGAGAAGGAGAAGCCGGAGGTTTGGGACATCCTCGATGAGGTGATTCGCGAACATCCGGTGATGCTGAACCGTGCGCCGACGCTGCACCGCCTCGGCATCCAGGCGTTCGAGCCCAAGCTGATCGAAGGCAAGGCGATCCAGCTGCACCCGCTCGTCTGCGCGGCGTTCAACGCCGACTTCGACGGTGACCAGATGGCCGTGCACGTCCCGCTCTCGCTCGAGGCGCAGCTGGAAGCGCGCGTGCTTATGATGTCGACCAACAACATCCTGCATCCGGCCAACGGTCAGCCGATCATCGTGCCGAGCCAAGATATCGTGCTCGGACTCTACTACGTCTCACTGATGCGCGACGGCGAGCCGGGGCAGTACAAGGCCGCCACCAAGACCAAGGCGGCGTCCGGCGGCGTGTTCTCCGACATGGGCGAGATCGAGGCCGCGCTGCAGGCGAAGGCCGTCACGCTGCACACCAAGATCAAGGGCCGCGCCTGGACCTATGATCCGGACGGCAACCGCGTGTCGAAGATCTTCGACACGACGCCCGGCCGCATGATCCTCGGCAAGCTCCTGCCGAACCATCGCAAGATCCCCTTCGACGTCGCCAACAAGCTGATGACGAAAAAGGAGATTTCCGGATTGATCGACATCGTCTACCGCCAGTGCGGTCAGAAGGAGACGGTGATCTTCTGCGATCGCATCATGGCGCTCGGCTTCCGGGAGGCGTTCAAGGCCGGCATCTCGTTCGGCAAGGACGACATGGTGGTGCCAGAGACGAAGCCGAAGATCATCGCCGACACCACCGCGCTCGCGAAGGAATACGAGCAGCAGTACAACGACGGCCTGATCACCCAGGGCGAGAAGTACAACAAGGTCGTCGATGCCTGGGCGAAGTGCTCCGACAAGCTCGCCGAGGAAATGATGCTGCGCATCTCTTCGGTGAAGAAGGATGAACACGGCCGCGACAAGCCGGTCAACTCGATCTACATGATGAGCCACTCGGGAGCGCGGGGTTCGCCGACGCAGATGAAGCAGCTTGCCGCCATGCGCGGGCTGATGGCCAAGCCGTCGGGCGAGATCATCGAGACACCGATCATCTCGAACTTCAAGGAAGGCCTGACCGTCCTTGAGTATTTCAACTCGACCCACGGCGCCCGCAAGGGCCTCGCCGATACGGCGCTCAAAACGGCCAACTCCGGCTATCTGACGCGTCGTCTCGTCGACGTGGCGCAGGACTCGATCATTACCATGACCGACTGCGGCTCCTCGAACGGCATCAAGATGCGCGCCATCATCGATGCCGGCACGATCGTCGCCTCGCTCGCGACCCGCGTCCTAGGCCGCACCACGACCCAAGACCTCGTCGATCAGGACGGGCAGATCATCGTCGCCGCCGGCACGATGATCGAGGAATGGCACATGGACCGCATCAACGCGGCCGGCATCCAGGAGGTGAAGATCCGCTCAGTGTTGACCTGCGAGGCGAAGAACGGCGTATGCGGAAAATGCTACGGGCGCGATCTCGCCCGCGGCACGCCCGTCAACATGGGCGAGGCGGTCGGCGTCATCGCGGCGCAGTCGATCGGCGAGCCGGGCACGCAACTCACCATGCGGACCTTCCACATCGGTGGCGCCGCTCAGATCGCAGATTCGTCGTTCATCGAGTCGAACTTTGACGGCGTGGTGAGAATCCGCAACCCGCACATCGCCCGCAACGGCGAAGGCGACCTGATGGTGATGGCGCGCAACGTCGCCATTGTCGTCGAGGGGCCGGACGGCGCCGAGCGCGCCGTTCACCGCGTCCAGTACGGCGCCCGCCTGAAGGTCGAGGAGGGCGACATGGTCAAGCGCGGCCAGCGCATGGCCGAGTGGGACGCCTACACCCGCCCGATCATGACCGAGATCGATGGTGTCATCGGTTACGAGGACATGGTCGAGGGCGCCTCGATGACGGAGACGATCGACGAGGCGACCGGCATCGCCAAGCGCATGGTGATCGACTGGCGGATGAACCAGCGCTCGTCGACCTTGAAGCCGGCGATGGTGGTCAAGGGCGCCGACGGCAAGGTGTTGAAGCTCGCGCGCGGCGGCGAAGCCCGCTACATCCTGCCGGTCGATTCGATTATTTCGGTGGAGCCAAGCGCGACGGTCAAGGGCGGCGACATCATCGCGCGCATCTCGATGGACTCGGCGAAAACCCGCGACATCACCGGCGGCCTCCCGCGCGTCGCCGAGCTCTTCGAGGCGCGCCGTCCCAAGGATCACGCGATCATCGCGGAGATCTCCGGCGTCGTGCAATTCGGCAAGGACTACAAGAACAAGACCCGCCTTGCGATCATCCCACACGAGGAAGGCGGCGAGTCGGCCGAGTATATGATCCCGAAGGGCAAGCACATCCATCTTCAGGACGGGGACGTCGTGGAGAAGGGCGACTACATCGTCGACGGCAACCCGGCGCCGCATGATATCCTGGCGATCAAGGGCGTGGAGGAACTCGCCGCCTATCTCGTCAACGAGATTCAGGAGGTCTATCGGCTGCAGGGCGTGTCGATTAACGACAAGCACATCGAGGTGATCGTGCGCCAGATGCTGCAGAAGGTCGACATCACCGATCCGGGCGACACCGACTTCCTTAACGGGGAGCAGGTCGACACGATGGACCTCGATGCCGAGAATGCCAAGGTGATCGAGAACGGCGGCAAGCCGGCCGTCGGCACCCCCGTTCTGCTCGGCATCACCAAGGCTTCGCTGCAGACGCGCTCGTTCATCTCGGCCGCCTCGTTCCAGGAGACCACCCGCGTCCTCACCGAGGCGGCGGTCAACGGCAAGGCGGACACGCTGGAGGGCCTGAAGGAGAACGTGATCGTCGGCCGGCTGATCCCGGCCGGCACCGGCGCGGCGATGGCGAAGCTGCGCAAGATCGCCGCGACCCGCGACGAGATGATCATCGCCGCCAACGCGGCCAACGACCCGCAGCCCCACGTCGAGTTCCCGGCGCTGCCGGCGGCGGAGTAGGGCGGAGGCCGCTGACAAAGCGCGACGAAGAGGCCCGCAGCGATGCGGGCCTTTTTCATGGACGTGACCCCAACGTGACCCTTTCCGGGCTTTGCCTTCTGGCGGGCAGCGTCGCAAACTGACGAAATGCCTCGCACTCGCCGAAGCCTCACTCTCGACGCGCCGTATCTTCGCCGGGTGTGGTTGGACACGGATCTTGTGGCTGACGGCGAGCGGCTCCGTTATCCGTTCGGCCTGTCGCTGTTCGTCGATGGCTTTGAGCTGGCTTTTGAGACGCCGGTCACGATCATCGTGGGCGAGAACGGGACGGGTAAATCGACTCTGCTCGAAGCCATCGCGGTGTCGATCGGCTTCGACGAGGCCGGCGGCGGCGCGGGTTACCGCCCGGTCGACCATTCCGAGGCCATTGAGGCGACCGGCGGGCAGCTCGCCAAGGCGCTTCGATCAAGTTGGCTGCCGCGGATGAACAAAGGCTGGTTCTTCAAGGCCGAAAGCTTTTTCTCCGTGGCCCGCTACGTCGATCAGGCCGCTCTTTCGGCCGGGGGAGCGCCGCCGGATTTCCTCTCCCACTCTCACGGCGAGGGGTTTCTGCGCTTCTTCGAGGAGCGCTGCGGCTCGCCCGGCGTCTACGTCTTCGACGAGCCCGAGTCGGCTCTCTCGCCGCTTCGTCAGCTCGCCTTCCTGCGCCTGCTGAACCGCATGGATCGATCGGGCAAGGCGCAGGTCATCCTCGCGACGCACTCGCCAATCTTGATGGCCTATCCCGGCGCGACTCTGCTCGCCGTGAACGAGCGCGGTCTTTCGCCCACGACGGTGGAAGAGACCAGTCATTACCGTCTCCTCCAGGGTTTCGTGCGAAACCCGCGGACGTTCGTCGATCGCGTGCTGCAGGCCGATGCGGATGCCGGTGACGCGCTGGATTGATCGGTTGCCCCGCGCCTTCCGCTTCGAATGCGGGGCGGGTTGGCGAGCAACCCCGGCGTGGAGCGCGCTTTGCAGCGAAGCCGTCGGTCGCGCACCTGGGTCTCGTCAGTGGACGGACGGGTCCTGAAAAGGGACACTCCCGCGACGCCGTGAGACGAGGGGATTTGGGATGCGTATCAATTCAAGATATGTCGGCGCGTTGTGTCTCGCCACGGCGCTGACCACCGGCTCGACGGTCGGTGCCAAGGCCGGAGGCTTCGGCTACGATGACGGCGGCTACGGCTACGGCGCGGGTTATGGCGGTGGTTACGGCTACGGCGGTGGAGATGGCCACGGTGGCTACGCGCCGACCCACGGCGTGGGCTACGGCTACGGGGGCGCCGCGGGTTACGGCGGCGGCGTCAGCTACGGCGGCGGATATTCGGGATTGCCGCAGGGCTATGCCTATGGGCCGGCTCCGGTCCAGCCGACCTACGTCGTCCCAACCACGGTCTACCATCCGGTCACGCGGAGCTACACGGTCCCCGTCCAGGGCTACCGCTACGTGCCGCGGACGCATTACGTCGCGCGCACGCACTACGTGCCGGTGACAACCTACCACGCGGTCACCACCGCCGTGCCGGTCCCCGTCACGACCTATCGCACCTACCAGCACACCGTGGCGGTGCCGACGACGGTGTACCGGCAGGTCCACCGCAGTTGCAACTGCGGCGGCTGAGGCAAGCGTCGGGTCAATCTCACGCGACGCCACTCTCGACCCGCACCCGCACCTTCAGCAGCCCATCGGGATCGGCGGACTGGCCGACCAACAGGTTGATGGCGCCGGGCTCGATGATGCGGGAGAAATCCTCGCCGGTGTAGGCGACGTCGTCGATGCCGATCGCGAAATGCGCCATGCCGCTCGCGGCCGGCTCCAAGACGAGCTTGGCCATGCCGCGCAGTTCGAGCGCGGGGCGGGTGACGCTGGCGACGGGGTCGCGGACGAACAGGAACAGCGTCGCCTCCCCGGCGAGCGGCCCGGTGTTGGCGACCGTGCAGGCCACGCCAAGCTGCCGCCCCGGCGCGAGCACCTCGGTGTCCACGCGCAAGTCGGAGAGCGCGAAGGTCGTCGTCGCCAGGCCGTGGCCGAACGGGAACAACGGTGTGTTCTCGCTGTCGAGGTACTTGCTGGTGTAATGGTCGGCGGGGTTGCGCGGGCGTCCGCTCGGCGTCTCGCCGAAGAAGATCGGCACCTGGCCCATGCTGCGTGGCCAGGTCATTGCGAGGCGCCCGCTCGGCGCGACGCGGCCGGACAACAGGTCCGCCAGGGCGTGGCCCGCCTCGTTGCCGAGGAACCACGCGCAAACGAGGGCCTGCGCCCGCTCGGCCAGCCAGGGGATGATCGGCGGCCGGCCGCAGAAGACGATGGCGATCACCGGGGTGCCGGTATCGAGCACCGCCTCGGCGAGCGCGCGCTGGTGTCCGGGCAGGTCGAGGTCGGTGCGGCTGGTGGCTTCGCCGCTGAGATAGGCGGCTTCGCCTAGACAGAGCACGACGGTCTCGGCCGCGCGCGCCGCCGCGACCGCCGCGGCGATGCCGCTCGTGTCGCCGTCCTTGATCGCGACGCCGGCCTGATGATCGATCGTCGCCTCCGGGTAGGCGTTCCGTAGCCCAGCCAGCACGGTGACGCCCGCGCCGGGATCGGCGGCGGCCGCCCATGGCCCCACCATCTCCCGCGTGGCGTCGGCGAGCGGTCCGATGACGGCGATGCGCTGGCACCCCGGCGCCAGCGGCACCAATCTCTTGGCGTTGGTCAGCAGCACCGCCGAGCGGCGCGCCGCCTCGCGCGCTAGGCTCCGATGCGCTGCCCTGGTGCGCTCGTCCCGCGTCCCGCGGCAGCGCCGATAGGGATCCTCGAACAGGCCGAGCTGGTCCTTGAGGACGAGGACGCGGCGCACGCAGGACTCGACCTCGGCGGGCGTGACGAGGCCGCGCCGCACCGCCTCGGGCAGGTGGTCGACGTAGATGTATCCCATCATGTCGTAGTCGCAGCCCACCTTGATCGCGGCGGCCGCGGCCTCCGCCTCGTCTCCGGCGACGCCGTGGTTCATCAGCTCCCGGATCGCGCCGTAGTCGCTGATGATGACGCCCTCGAAGCCCTGGCGCGCGCGGAGCCATCCGGCGAGGAAGGAGCGGCTCGCCGTCAGCGGTTCGCCGTTGAGAGCGCTCAGCGAGGGCATGATCGTCGCGACACCGGACCGCAGCGCAGCCTCGAAGGGCGGCAGATAGACCTCCCGAATGGTGCGCATCGAGACGTCGCCGGCCGCGTATTCGCGCCCGGCCATGACCGCGCCGTAGCCGCAGAAATGCTTGGCGCAGGCCGCAACGGCATCCGGTGCCGACACGTCCGGGCCCTGGAAGCCACGCGTCTTCGCCTCGCCGAACCGCGATGTCACCCAGGCATCCTCGCCGGCGCCTTCGCAGCTGCGCCCCCAGCGCGGGTCGCGCGAAACGTCGAGCATCGGCGCGAAGGTGAGGTCCTGACCATCCTCGGCCGCCTCGATCGCCGCCGCGCGCGCGGTGCGCTCCCACAGGTCGGGATCGAAGGCGCCGGCCTCGGCAAGCGGAATGGGGAACATCGTGCGCTGACCGTGGATCACGTCATAGCCGAACATCAGCGGGATTTTCAGCCGCGTTTCCTCGACCGCGACTCGCTGCAGCCGCTCGACCTGCGAGGCGCCGACGAGATTGAAGAGGCTACCAACCTTGCCCTCGCGCACCGCCTCCGTCGCGTCGCCGGCGGCAATCGAGCCCGTCAGCGGCGCGCCCCATGCCAGCATGTTGAGTTGGCCGGCCTTCTCCTCCAGCGTCATGGTGGCGAGCAGCGTGTCGATGTCGGTCATGGATACCTTCACATTGGGGGCTAGCGGGAGGCCGCAGCCGCGTCGCTTGCCGCTCGCAGCCACTTGGAGTCTTGATGCGTTAACTAGGGCAGGTGGTGCCCGCGCCGAGAGCGGGGACAACAGCCGGGGAAGCTCACATGGCGTCTAAGGTGACCGTCGCGTCCAACCAGACCGCGACGTCGAAGGAGGCCGGCGCGGACCGCGAACCGGTTGAGCTGAAGCCGCTGAAGCGGTTCCCGGATCAGGTCCTCGTCATCGCGAGGGGACTGGCGCGCTCGCCGGAGCGCTCGACGCTGATCTGGCTGTCCGCCGCCGTCTTTGCGGTGATCCTGCTGACCGCCGCCTCGCAGGTCGCGCTGAACGCCTGGAACTCGCCGTTCTACAACGCGATCCAGGCTCGCGATTTCGGCTTCTTCCTTCACGAGCTCTTCGTCTTCTTCGGCATCGCCGGAGCTCTGCTCGTCCTCAACGTCGTGCAGATGTGGCTCAACCTCATGATCCAGCTCAAGCTGCGCGCGGGGCTGATGCACAACCTCCTGGACCTGTGGCTGCGGCCGCTGCGTGCCTTCAAGCTCGCTCACGCCGGCACGCTTGGCGTCAATCCGGACCAGCGGCTGCACGAGGACACCCGCCACCTCGCCGAACTTTCGACTAACCTTTCGATCGGTCTGCTGCAGGCTTCGGTGCTCCTCGTCGTGTTCGTCGTCGTCCTGTGGCGCCTGTCGACCGGTTTCGCCCTCGATATCGCCGGTCACACGGTCACCATCCCCGGCTACATGGTGTGGGCGGCGGTCATCTACGCGCTGATCGGTTCGCTGGCGAGCTACGGGGTCGGCCATTCGCTGATCCGGCTCAACGCCGAGCGCTACGGGCGCGAGGCCGAGCTTCGCTACGTTCTCGTGCGTGTGTCGGACTACGTCGGCACCATCGCGCTGCAGCGGGGCGAGGCCAGCGAGCGGCGCATGCTCGAGCTTGATCTCGGCAACGTTTTAACCGCGATGCGCAAGCTGGTGACCGCGACCACCAACCTCACCTGGGTCACAGCCGGCTATGGCTGGTTGACGCAGGTGGTGCCGATCCTCGTCGCGGCTCCGGTGTATTTCAGCGGCCACATCAGCTTCGGTGGGCTGATGATGGCGGTCGGCGCCTTTAACCAGGTGCAGGCTGCGCTGCGCTGGTTCGTCGACAATTTCGGCGTTATCGCGGATTGGCGCGCGACGTTGCTGCGCGTCGCCGACTTCCGCCACGCGGTGCTCGCAGTCGAGCAACTGCACCGCGTCGTCGAGAAGATCGAAGTCGACCCCGGCGTGCCGGGCCACCTCATTTTGGAGAATCTCGCTGTCGCCTCGCAAGGCAACTGCATCAGGCTCGACTACCCCTTCGCCGACATCAGGGCCGGCGAGCGAATCCAGATCACCGGCGATTCCGGCGACGACCAGACCGTGTTCTTCCGCGCCCTTGCGGGACTTTGGCCTTGGGGCGAAGGGCGCATCCGCCTTCCCGCCAACGAGCCCTTCATGCATATCGCGCGGCGTCCCTATGTGCGGCCGGGACGCTTGCGCGACGTGTTGGCCTATCCGCGTGACCCGGCGGACTTCAAGCCGGAGTGGTTCGTCAAGGCGCTCGAAGCGGTCGGGCTGCAGGAGTTCGTGCCGCGGCTCGACGAAGACGGCCGCTGGGACAAGGATCTCGGTGACCAGGACATGCAGAGGCTCGCTTTCGCCCGGGTGCCGCTTCAGCGGCCGGCCTGGATCGTAATCGACCAGGCGCTCGAAACGCTCGACGACAAAGCGCGCGAACAGATCATCACGATGTTCGAGACCGAGCTGAAGAGTTCGTCGATCATCAACATCGGCCGCGCGAACCCCGCCGATACCTTGTTCACGCGAACCTTCTTGCTGGTGAAGGACCCAGAGGGCTGCCAATTGGCGGAGGAATGGCACTGGGACGCTCAGGACGAGACGCTGCCTGGTGCCACCGGGCGCAAGCTGGCCACCGTCGATCCATGAGGCGTACTCCACGGACCGCTCGAAGCCGGCGAAGTCGACACTATGTGAGAGCCGGAGCCCGACGTGCTCAACGCCAAGATGCCGGAAACTGTTTGGCGTCATGACGATCGTGTTGGCGACATGCGAAACGGGGTTGACGCTCCGCCTCCACGCCATTAGGTTCCGCCCACTTTCGATAGGCTGTAGATCTTCCTTTCGGGGCGACGCGCCCTGGACCTTCGGGATCTAAACGCTGTCGGTTTTAACGACTGAGACGTTTCCGCCAGGATGATCTTCATCCGGCATCGGAATGCATGAGCCCGGGCTATCCTCCGGGGTCCTCTGCCTCAGCACCAGCATCGGACGCCGCGAGGCTGATGGTGCTGTTCTTTGCGTTTAGATCATCGCGTTTAGATCATCGCGTTTAGATCATCGCGTTTAGATCATCGATCGTGTTGCGGTGGCTTCGGCTTCCGGCACGCCAGTTCGGGGCCGACGGAAACCAAGTATGCCGACAATCAGCCAGTTGATCCGCAAGCCGCGCGTGGCGAGCACCTATCGGGAGAAAGCGCGCCACCTTCAGGCGTGCCCGCAGAAGCGCGGCGTCTGCACGCGCGTCTACACGACGACCCCGAAGAAGCCGAATTCGGCGCTCCGCAAGGTCGCCAAGGTGCGCCTCACCAACGGTTTCGAGGTCATCGGCTACATCCCCGGTGTCGGGCACAACCTGCAGGAACACTCGGTGGTGATGATCCGCGGCGGTCGCGTCAAGGATCTGCCCGGCGTGCGCTACCACATCCTGCGCGGCGTCCTCGACACGCAGGGGGTCAAAAACCGCAAGCAGCGCCGGTCGAAGTACGGCGCCAAGCGACCGAAATGATTTGGCGTCCGAAGTAGAGGTTCAAAGCAATGTCCCGCCGCCATAGCGCCGAGAAGCGCGAGATCATCCCGGACGCCAAATATCACGATATTATCGTGACGAAATTCATGAATTCGATCATGTACGACGGCAAGAAGTCGGTTGCCGAGGCGATCGTCTACGGCGCGCTCGAAGAGATCGAGAAACGCTCGCGCAACGAGCCGTTGCCGATCTTCAAACAGGCGCTAGAGAACGTCGCGCCGGCGATCGAGGTGCGCTCGCGCCGCGTCGGTGGCGCCACCTACCAGGTGCCTGTCGAGGTCCGCCTCGAGCGCCGCCAGGCGTTGGCGATCCGTTGGCTGATCACGGCCGCGCGCGGCCGCAACGACAAGACGATGGTCGACCGGCTCTCGGCGGAGTTGATGGACGCCGCCAACAACCGCGGCAACGCGGTGAAGAAGCGGGAAGACACCCACCGGATGGCGGAAGCCAACCGCGCCTTCTCGCACTACCGCTGGTAAACCCGGCAAGGACCTGAACGCCCCAACGTGACGAACGCCCAACGTGAGGCGCATCCGCGCTTCTCAGAGGATTGACTGAAATGCCCCGCAGCCACCCGATCGAAGACTACCGCAACTTCGGCATCATGGCCCATATCGACGCCGGTAAGACGACGACGACCGAGCGGATCCTGTTCTACTCCGGCAAGTCGCACAAGATCGGCGAAGTGCACGACGGCGCCGCGACGATGGACTGGATGGAGCAGGAGCAGGAGCGCGGGATCACGATCACGTCCGCCGCGACCACGACGCAGTGGCTCGGCAAGCGCCTCAACATCATTGACACCCCCGGCCATGTCGATTTCACCATCGAGGTGGAGCGGTCGCTCCGCGTGCTCGACGGCGCGGTGTGCGTGCTCGACGGCAACCAGGGCGTCGAGCCGCAGACCGAGACGGTTTGGCGCCAAGCCGACAAGTACCACGTGCCGCGCGTCGTTTTCGTCAACAAGATGGACAAGATCGGCGCCGATTTCTTCCGTTGCGTTGAGGAGATCCGCACCAAGGTGGGCGGCCGTCCGGTCTGCATTCAGCTTCCGATCGGGTCCGAGAACGAGTTCAAGGGCATCATCGATCTCGTCCGCATGAAGGCCGTGGTCTGGGAGGACGAGGCTCTCGGCGCCAAGTACCATGACGAGGAGATCCCGGAGGCTCTCAAGGCCAAGGCGGAGGAGTACCGGGCGATCCTCATCGAGGCCGCGGTCGAACTCGACGACGAGGTTCTGGCGGCGTTCTTCGATGGCACCATGCCGGATGAGCCAACCTTGCACCGGCTCATCCGCAAGGCCGTTCGAGACATCTCGTTCATTCCGATCCTGTGTGGTTCGGCCTTCAAGAACAAGGGCGTCCAGCCGCTTCTCGACGCGGTGGTGGAATATCTGCCGTCCCCGCTCGATGTCGAGGCGATCAGGGGAATCGATGTTTCGAGCGGCGAGGAAGTGCTGCGCCACGCCAACGATTCCGAGCCGTTCTCGATGCTCGCCTTCAAGATCATGGACGATCCTTTCGTTGGCACGATCACTTTCGCCCGCGTCTACTCGGGTCACATCGAGTCGGGCACCGGCGTGCTCAACTCGACCAAGGAGAAGCGCGAGCGCATAGGCCGCATGCTGCTGATGCATGCGAACGACCGCGTCGACATCAAGGAAGCTTTTTCCGGCGATATCGTCGCTCTGGCCGGGCTGAAGGACACCCGCACCGGCGATACGCTGTGCGATGTGTCGAAGCCGGTCATTCTCGAGCGGATGGAGTTCCCCGAGCCCGTCATCGAAATCGCGATCGAGCCCAAATCCAAGGCCGATCAGGAGAAGCTCGGTGTGGCGCTGGCCAAGCTAGCCGCGGAGGATCCGTCTTTCCGCGTCTCGACCGATCAGGAGTCGGGGCAGACCATTCTCAAGGGGATGGGTGAACTCCACCTCGACATCAAGGTCGACATCCTGCGCCGCACCTACAAGGTCGATGCCAACATTGGCGCGCCGCAGGTGGCTTACCGCGAGAAGCTCACGCGGCGGGTCGAGAAGGACTATACGCACAAGAAGCAGACCGGCGGCACGGGGCAGTTCGCCCGGGTCAAGATCATCTTCGAGCCGAACGAGGCCGGGGCCGGCACGTTGTTCGAATCGAAGGTGGTCGGCGGGGCGGTGCCGAAGGAGTTCATTCCGGGCGTCGAGAAGGGCATCAACTCGGTGATGGGTTCGGGCATCCTCGCCGGCTTCCCGGTCGTGGACGTCAAGGCCACGCTGATCGACGGTGCGTTTCACGACGTGGACTCGTCGGTGCTCGCCTTCGAAATCGCGTCCCGCGCCGCGTTCCGCGAAGCGTTGCGTGAGGGCCATTCGGTTCTGCTCGAGCCGATCATGAAGGTTGAGGTCACAACCCCCGAAGACTACACCGGCTCGGTGATGGGCGATCTGCTCGGCCGCCGGGGCCAGGTGCAGGGCCAAGACATGCGCGGCAACGCGGTCGTCATTAACGCGATGGTGCCGCTCGCCAACATGTTCGGCTACGTCAACCAGCTGCGCTCGTTCTCACAGGGTCGTGCCAACTATACGATGCAGTTCGACCACTACGAGCAAGTGCCCGCGAACGAGGCGGCGAAAGTCACCGCCAAGTACGCCTGACCGCGAGTACGCCTGACCCGCACGCTCGATCCACTCCCGCGCGGTTCGACCGCACGCGTCTTCTGAAGGAGCCTGACGATGGCAAAGGAAAAGTTTTCGCGGAACAAGCCGCACTGCAACATCGGCACGATCGGTCACGTCGACCACGGCAAGACCTCGCTGACGGCCGCAATAACCAAGGTGCTCGCCGAAACTGGCGGCGCGACCTTCACCGCCTATGACCAGATCGACAAGGCGCCGGAGGAGAAGGCACGCGGCATCACGATCTCGACCGCGCACGTCGAGTACGAGACGGCCAACCGTCATTACGCGCACGTCGATTGTCCCGGTCACGCCGACTACGTGAAGAACATGATCACCGGCGCCGCGCAGATGGATGGTGCGATCCTGGTCGTGTCCGCCGCCGACGGCCCGATGCCGCAGACTCGCGAGCACATCCTGCTCGCCCGCCAGGTCGGCGTGCCGGCGCTCGTCGTGTTCATGAACAAGGTCGATATGGTCGACGACGAGGAACTGCTCGAGCTGGTCGAACTCGAGGTTCGCGAGCTGCTGTCGAAGTACGAGTTCCCCGGCGACGATATCCCGATCACCAAGGGGTCGGCGCTGTGCGCGCTCGAGTCGAAGCAGCCCGAGATCGGCCACGACGCCATTCTCAAGCTGATGCAGACGGTCGACGACTACATTCCGCAACCGGCGCGTCCGCTCGACCTGCCGTTCCTGATGCCGGTGGAAGACGTGTTCTCCATTTCCGGTCGCGGAACCGTCGTGACCGGCCGCGTCGAGCGCGGCATCGTCAAGGTCGGCGAGGAAATCGAGATCGTCGGCCTCAAGCCGACTGTCAAGACGACCGTCACCGGTGTCGAGATGTTCCGCAAGCTGCTCGACCAGGGCCAGGCCGGCGACAACATCGGCGCGTTGCTGCGCGGTACGAAACGCGAGGACGTCGAGCGCGGCCAGGTGCTGTGCAAGCCGGGCTCGGTGAAGCCGCACACCAAGTTCAAGGCCGAGGCCTACATCCTCACCAAGGACGAGGGTGGTCGCCATACGCCGTTCTTCACCAACTATCGCCCGCAGTTCTACTTCCGCACCACGGACGTGACCGGCGTGTGCACGCTTCCGGCTGGCACCGAGATGGTGATGCCCGGCGATAACGTGACGATGGACGTCGAGCTCATCGTGCCGATCGCGATGGAGGAGAAACTGCGCTTCGCCATCCGAGAAGGCGGTCGCACCGTTGGGGCCGGCGTTGTTGCCTCGATCACCGCTTAAGCCGGCCGAGTCGCAAAATTAGGTGACGGCCGAACTGGTCGAACAAGAGACGGCCGAACTGGTCGAACAAGAAAAGAGACGTCAATGAACGGCCAGAATATCCGGATCCGTCTGAAGGCTTTCGATCACCGAGTTCTCGACTCGTCGACGAAAGAGATCGTCTCGACGGCACGCAGGACGGGAGCTCAGGTTCGCGGCCCGATACCATTGCCGACGAAGATCGAGAAGTTCACGGTTAACCGCTCGCCGCACGTCGACAAGAAGTCGCGCGAGCAGTTCGAGATCAGGACGCACAAACGCGTTCTCGACATCGTGGATCCGACCCCGCAGACGGTCGACGCCCTTATGAAGCTCGACCTCGCCGCCGGCGTGGACGTTGAGATCAAGCTCTAGTTTCGATGCGGAGCTACGCCCGGCCACGAGCCGCGAGCGCCTCCGGAGGACTGTAGGATCATGCGCTCAGGCGTAATTGCACAGAAGGTCGGGATGACGCGTGTGTTCAAGGACACCGGCGAGCATATCCCCGTGACCGTTCTCAAGGTGGATGGCTGTCAGGTCGTCGCCCATAGGACGAAAGACGTGAACGGCTATACCGCGGTTCAGCTCGGCATCGGGCGCGCCAAGGTGAAGAACGTTTCGAAGGCGGAGCGCGGTCGATTCGCCGTCGCCAACGTCGAGCCGAAGATGAAGCTCGCCGAGTTCCGCGTAGAGGAGGACGGGCTGCTTCCGGTGGGCGCCGAGATCACGGCGGACCACTTCATGGTCGGACAGTTCGTCGACGTGACCGGGACCTCGATGGGCAAAGGCTTCGCCGGCCCGATGAAGCGCTGGAACTTCGGCGGCCTGCGCGCCACCCACGGCGTCTCGGTATCGCACCGCTCGCATGGTTCGACCGGCGGCCGGCAGGACCCTGGCAAAACCTTCAAGAACAAGAAGATGGCCGGTCATCTCGGCGTCGATCGGGTGACCACGCTGAATCTGCGCGTGGTCCAGACCGACGTCGAGCGTGGGCTCATCCTCGTCGAAGGTGCGGTCCCCGGCACTGCCGGCGGCTGGATCTTTGTACGTGACGCCATTAAGAAGGCGCTTCCGAAGGACGTGCCGCACCCGGGCAAGTTCCGGATCGCGAACGGCCACGATGCGGTCGGCTCCGCCGCCGAAACCCACAATGCGACTCCCGCCGAACCGGCTGCGGAGGGCCGATCATGAAGCTCGACATCACCTCGCACGACGGCGCCAGCCATGACCAGTCGGGGCACGACGGCGGCGTTCACTCGATCGAACTCGACGACGCCATTTTCGGCCTCGAGCCGCGCCAAGATCTGATCGCCCGCATGATCCGCTACCAGCTTGCCAAGCGGCGCGCCGGCACCCACCATGCCAAGGGTCGCTCGGAAATCTGGCGCACCGGCAAGAAGTTCGGAAACCAGAAGGGCTCCGGCGGCGCGCGCCACGGTTCTCGGCGCGCCCCGCAGTTCCGTGGCGGCGGCCAAGCTCACGGTCCGGTCTCGCGCGATCACTCGCACGACTTGCCAAAGAAGGTGCGGGCGCTCGCGCTCAAGCATGCGCTCTCGGCCAAGGCCAAGGATGGCGGGATCATCGTTTGGGAGACCGCCTCGCTCGCCGAGGCGAAGACCAAGGGGCTGCGCGCGAACTTCACCAGGATCGGCCTCACCAGCGCGTTGATCATCGACGGCGCCGAGCCCGAGCTGAATTTCACGATGGCCGCGCGCAACATCCCTCAAATCGACGTGCTGCCGATCCAGGGCATCAACGTCTACGACATCCTGCGCCGTGAAAAGCTCGTTCTGACGAAGGCCGCGGTCGAAGCGCTGGAGGCGCGGTTCAAATGAATGCGGCCAAATCTACAGCGGCGAAGGCAACGACAGCGAAGGCGACCATCGAGGCGCGCCACTACGACGTGATCGTCGCGCCGATCATCACCGAGAAGGCGACGATTGCGTCCGAGTTCAACAAGGTCGTCTTCAAAGTCCGCAAGGACGCGACCAAGACCGAGATCAAGGCCGCCGTAGAGCGCCTGTTCGACGTCAAGGTCGTGAGCGTGAATACGCTGATCCGCAAGGGCAAGCGCAAGACCTTCAAGGGCGTGCGCGGACAGCAGTCGGACCTGAAGAAGGCCGTGGTAACGCTCGCCGAAGGCGATCGCATCGACGTGACGACCGGTCTCTGAAAGAACAACGATGGCACTCAAGACATTCAATCCGGTCACGCCGAGCCTCCGACAGCTCGTCATCGTCGACCGCTCGGGCCTCTACAAGGGCAAGCCGGTCAAGCACTTGACCGAAGGCCAGTCCTCCGCAGGCGGTCGCAACAATACCGGCCGCGTCACCGTCCGCTTCCGTGGCGGCGGTCACAAGCAGGCCTACCGCATCGTCGACTTCAAGCGTCGCAAGCTCGACATGCCGGCCAAGGTGCGGCGCATCGAGTACGACCCCAACCGGTCGTCGTTCATCGCGCTCGTCGAATACGCCGACGGCGAGCAGAGCTACATCGTCGCCCCGCAGCGGCTGCAGGTCGGCGACGAGGTGGTCTCCGGCCAGCAAGTCGACGTGAAGCCCGGCAATGCCATGGCGCTCGCCAACATGCCGGTCGGCACGATCGTCCATAACGTCGAGATGAAGATCGGTAAGGGCGGCGCGATGGTGCGATCGGCCGGCACCTACGCGCAGGTCGTTGGCCGCGACCAGGGCTACGTGATCGTGCGCCTGAACTCGGGCGAGCAGCGGCTCATCCACGGACAGTGCTTCGGCACAGTTGGCGCGGTGTCGAACCCGGACCACATGAACGCCTCGATCGGCAAGGCCGGCCGTTCGCGTTGGCTCGGCCGCCGTCCGCACAATCGCGGCGTGACGATGAACCCGGTCGACCATCCGCACGGCGGTGGCGAGGGTCGCACCTCTGGCGGTCGTCACCCGGTGACGCCATGGGGCAAGCCGACCAAGGGCAAGAAGACCCGGTCGAACAAGTCGACCGACAAGTTCATCGTGACATCGCGTCACAAGAGCAAGAAGAAGGGCTGACGCCATGGCGCGTTCGATTTGGAAGGGCCCGTTCGTTGACGGCTACATGCTGAAGAAGGCGGATGCCGCGCGCAGCGCCAAGCGCTCCGAGGTCATCAAGACCTGGAGCCGGCGTTCGACCATCCTGCCACAGTTCGTCGGCCTGACGTTCGGCGTCTACAACGGCCACAAACACGTGCCGGTGCTCGTCAGCGAAGACATGATCGGTCACAAGCTCGGCGAGTTCTCGCCGACGCGCACGTTCCATGGCCACTCCGCCGACAAGAAAGCGAAGAGGGGCTGATGGGCAAGCCGAAGACAGAGCGCTCGCTCAAGGAAAACGAGGCGAAGGCCGTGTGCCGAATGCTTCGGGTGAGCCCGCAGAAGCTGAACCTTCTCGCCCAGCTGATCCGCGGCAAGACGGTCGAGGCGGCGCTGGCCGATCTCGAGTTCTCGCGCAAGCGCTCCGCGCTCGACGTCCGCAAGACACTCGAGAGCGCGATCGCCAACGCCGAGAACAACCACGATCTCGATGTCGACGATCTCGTCGTCGCCGAGGCCCATGTCGGCAAAGCGTTCGTGATGAAGCGGTTCAGCCCGCGCGCTCGCGGTCGCGCCGGCCGCATCGAGAAGCCCTTCTCCAACCTGACGATCGTTGTCCGGGAAGTGGAAGCGCAGCCCGAAACCCGCGCGGCCTGAGGAGAGCACCATGGGACAGAAGGTCAATCCGATCGGCCTCAGGCTCGGTATCAACCGCACCTGGGATTCGCGCTGGTTCGCTCATCACGAGGAATACGCCAAGCTCCTGCATGAGGACATCGCGATCCGCGAGGCCATCATGAAGATGCTGAAGCAGGCGGCGGTGTCGAAGATCATCATCGAGCGGCCGCATAAGAAGTGCCGGGTGACGATCCATTCGGCGCGTCCGGGCGTCGTCATCGGCAAGAAGGGCGCGGACATCGACAAGATCCGCAAGCTCGTCGCGAAAATGACGAGGTCCGAGGTCGTCATCAACATCGTCGAGGTGCGCAAGCCGGAGATCGATGCCACGCTCGTAGCGGATTCGATCGCCCAGCAACTCGAGCGCCGCGTCGCGTTCCGTCGCGCCATGAAGCGCGCCGTGCAGTCGGCGATGCGTCTCGGCGCCGAAGGCATCCGCATCAACTGCTCCGGCCGGCTCGGCGGCGCCGAGATCGCGCGCCTCGAATGGTATCGCGAGGGCCGGGTGCCGCTGCACACGCTGCGCGCCGACGTCGATTATGGCACCGCGACCGCGCACACGGCTTATGGGACATGCGGGATCAAGGTATGGATCTTCAAGGGCGAGATCCTCGAGCACGATCCGATGGCGCAGGACCGCAAGATGGCCGAAATGGACCATTCCGGCGGTGGCGGCAACGAGCGGCGGCAGCGCCGCGACCGTGATCGCGACGCCGCCTGAGCGTCTTCATATAAAGGTTTAAGAGCTTCAGATCATGCTTCAGCCGAAACGTACGAATTACAGGAAGGCCTTCAAGGGTCGTATCAAGGGTGCGGCCAAGGGAGGCTACCAGCTGAGCTTCGGTCAGTTCGGTCTGAAGGCGATGGAGCCCGAGCGCATCACCGCCCGGCAGATCGAGGCAGCACGTCGCGCCCTCACTCGTCACATGAAGCGTGCCGGGCGTGTATGGATCCGCGTGTTCCCCGACGTGCCGGTTTCGAAGAAGCCGGTCGAGGTGCGGATGGGCAAGGGCAAGGGCGCACCGGAGTATTGGGCGGCCCGCGTTGCGCCCGGCCGTATCATGTTCGAGCTCGATGGCGTTCCGCAGAACATCGCCAAGGAAGCGCTGTCGTTGGCGGCAGCCAAGCTGCCGATCAAGACGCGCTTCATCGAGCGAATCGGCGAGTGAGGAGGACGCGATGAAGACCGATAAGCGCATGTCCGACCTCAAGACGATGTCGCCGGACCAGCTCGATCAGGAGATCCTCAATCTCAAGAAAGAGCAGTTCAACCTGCGTTTCCAGCGCGCCACCGGCCAGCTTGAGAACACGGCTCGCGTCCGCGTCGTGCGTCGCGATATCGCTCGCGTGAAGACGTTCGCCCACCAGAAGCGCGCCGCGCAGAAGTAGATCGAGAGAGAATATGCCGAAAAGAGTTCTCCAGGGCGTCGTCGTCTCCGACAAGCAGGAAAAGACGATCGTGGTGAAAGTCGAGCGTCGCTTCACCCATCCGTTGCTGAAGAAGACGGTTCGCCGTTCGAAAAACTACCACGCGCACGACGAGGCGCGGATGTTCAAGGTAGGAGACACGGTCTCCATAGTGGAGACGAAGCCGATTTCGCGCCTCAAACGCTGGATCGTGCTCGACAACGTAACGGACGCAGCGTTGCAGGGCTGAGCCCTGCACCTGAGATAAACGTGAGCCGGGGCGAAGACCCCACCAGGCGTAGTCCCGGCTGGTTCGCCGGCGGGAAACCGATCTGACAGGAAGGGCCGAGGGCCGTGATACAGGTACAGACCAACCTCGACGTCGCCGATAATTCCGGAGCCCGTCGCGTGATGTGCATTAAGGTGCTCGGCGGATCGAAGCGCCGCTACGCCGCTGTCGGCGACATCATCGTGGTGTCCATCAAGGAAGCCATTCCGCGCGGTCGCGTGAAGAAGGGCGACGTGATGAAAGCCGTCGTCGTGCGCACCGCCAAGGACATCAAGCGCGTCGACGGCACGGTGATCCGCTTCGACTCGAACGCGGCGGTGCTGATCAACAACCAGTCCGAGCCGGTCGGCACCCGCATCTTCGGGCCGGTTCCGCGCGAACTGCGCGCGCGCAACCACATGAAGATCATCTCGCTCGCGCCGGAGGTGTTGTGATGGCCGCGAAGATCAAGAAGGGCGACAGCGTGGTCGTGCTCGCCGGCCGCGACAAGGGCCGTTCCGGCGAGGTGTTACAGGTCATTCCGAAGGAGGACCGCGCCGTCGTCCGCGGGATTAACCTCGTCAAGCGGCATCAACGTCAAACGGCGCAACAGGAGGCCGGCATCGTCTCCAAGGAGGCGACCATTCACCTGTCCAACCTGTCGCTCGTCGGCAGCGACGGCAAGCCGACCCGCGTCGGCTTCAAGGTTCTCGAAGACGGCCGCAAGGTTCGCTTCGCCAAGCGCTCCGGAGATCTCATCGATGGCTGACCCGAAGGGCGGCAAGGGCGTCCCGCCGAAAGGCGGCGCCAGGGGCGGTGCCAAGGATGCCGGCGCCAAGAAGGATTCGAAATCCGTGCCGACCGAGAAGGTCAGCCGCAACGCGCCGACCTATCAGGTCGCCTCGGCCGACTCGCTTGCGGTTCCAGCCGACTACACGCCGCGTCTGCGCAAGCTTTACGACGAGGTCGTGCGGCCGAAGTTGATCGAGGAGTTCGGCTACAAGAACCCTTACGAGGTGCCGACGATCGAGAAGATCGTGCTCAACATGGGCGTCGGCGAGGCCGTCAACGACACCAAGAAGGTGACGTTGGCTGCGGCCGACCTTGCGCTCATCGCCGGTCAGAAGCCGGTGATCACCAAGGCCCGCAACGCCATTTCGACCTTCAAGGTCCGCGAGAACATGCCGATCGGCGCCAAGGTCACCTTGCGCAAGATCCGCATGTACGAGTTCCTCGATCGCCTGGTGACGATCGCGTTGCCGCGTATCCGAGACTTCCGCGGCCTCAACCCGAAGAGCTTCGATGGCCGCGGCAATTACGCCATGGGCATCAAGGAACACATCGTTTTCCCGGAGATCAACTACGACAAGGTCGACTCGATCGTGGGGATGGACATCATCGTCTGCACCACGGCCAAGACCGACGCCGAGGCGCGCGCGCTCCTGCGCGCGTTCAATTTCCCGTTCCGGCAGTGAGCGATACGGCCAGACTGAGGCCGAGGTCAGCTCAAACGCGGTAACCCAAGGACCACAATCGATGGCGAAGAAGAGCGCGATTGAGAACAACAAGCGCAAGATGCGGCTGGTGAAGCAGTATGCCGGGCGCCGCAAGCGTTTAAAGGACGCCGCTAACAACGAGACGCTCTCGATGGAAGAGCGCTTCGAGGCGCGTCTCAAGCTTGCGGAACTGCCGCGCAATTCCGCTCCAGACCGCATCCGCAACCGCTGCGAGGTATCGGGGCGTCCGCGCGCGTTCACCCGGAAGATGCGCATGTCGCGTATCGCGTTACGCGAACTCGGCTCCCGGGGCCTGATCCCCGGTCTCGTCAAGTCGAGCTGGTAAGGGAGGCGCCCCATGAACGATCCGTTGGGCGATATGCTCACCCGTATCCGCAACGCGGGCATGCGCCGCAAGGGTAAGGTGCAGACGCCTGGCTCCAAGCTGCGTGCCAACGTGCTCGACGTCCTCGAGACGGAGGGCTATATCCGCGGCTACTCGACGACCGAATTCGGCAATGGACGCGTCGAGTTCGAAATCGAGCTGAAGTATTACGACGGGCAGCCGGTCATTCGTGAGATCTCGCGGGTGTCGAAGCCCGGCCGTCGCGTCTACGCGGCTGTCGACGCGATGCCCCGCGTCGCCAACGGGCTCGGCATCACCATCGTCTCGACGTCGAAGGGCGTCATGGCGGATCATGTCGCGCGCGAGGCGAACGTCGGCGGTGAAGTGCTCTGCAAGGTCTTCTGACCGGCTGATTGAAGGATGAGGATCATGTCACGCGTCGGAAAGAAGCCCGTCGCCATACCGAACGGCGTCACCGCCAAGGTCGAAGGCCAGAAGGTCTCGGTCAAGGGCGCGAAAGGCGAGCTGAGCTTCACCTGCCCGGAAGACGTCGACGTCGTGTTCGCGAACGACGAGGTCAGTGTCAAGCCGCGCAACGAGACCAAGCGGGCGCAGGCGATGTGGGGCACGTCGCGAGCGCAAGTGAACAACCTCGTCGTCGGCGTCTCGACAGGTTTCACCAAGAAGCTCGACATCACCGGCGTCGGCTACAAGGCCGCGGTGCAGGGGAAGGTTCTGCAGTTGTCGCTCGGCTACAGCCACGACATCCCCTTCCCGATCCCAGACGGGATCACGATCGCGACCCCGCGTCCGATCGAGATCCTTATTTCCGGGATCGACAAGCGCCAGGTCGGACAGATCGCCTCGGAGATCCGGGCGCTTCGCCCGCCGGAACCGTACAAGGGCAAGGGTGTCCGCTATTCGGACGAGTTCATCTTCCGCAAGGAAGGCAAGAAGAAGTAACGCACCATGGCAAAGGACTCCACCGCGCGCCGCAAGGCCCGCGTCCGCAACTCACTTCGTGCGCGCGCTTACGGCAAGCCGCGGCTTTCGGTGTTCCGCTCGTCGAAGCAGATATACTGCCAGATCATCGATGACGCCGAAGGTTGTACCCTCGCGTCCGCCTCCTCGATGGAGAAGGACCAGCGGCAAGGCCTCAAAACCGGCGCCAACGTCGAGGCGGCAGCCGTGGTCGGCAAGCTCATCGCGGAGCGGGCCAAGGCTGCCGGCATTACCGCGGTGGTATTCGATCGTGGGAGTTATATGTACCACGGCCGCGTCAAAGCGTTGGCCGAAGGCGCCCGCGAGGGCGGCCTCGCGTTCTAACCGTCATTGCGGGGGCACGGCAGGCGAACCCGGACTGGTGGTTTTTAGACTTTTCAAGGGTCGGAACACACCGGTGTCGGATTACCGCGTCTTGCGCGATGACGGATTGAGATTCGAAGCGAGCGGGAGCGGCCTCGAGCCACCCGCGCAAGTGAGAAGAGACGACAATGGCTGGTGAGAGAGACGGCGGTGGACGCGGCGGACGCGACCGCCATAACAGAGATTCTGGCGACAGCGAATTCGTGGACCGGCTGGTTCACATCAACCGCGTCGCCAAGGTGGTTAAGGGCGGCCGGCGCTTTGGTTTCGCGGCGCTCGTCGTCGTCGGCGACCAAAAGGGCCGCGTCGGCTTCGGTCACGGCAAGGCGCGCGAGGTGCCGGAGGCGATCCGCAAGGCCACCGAAGCCGCTAAGCGGAGCCTCGTCCGCGTCCCGTTGCGCGAGGGCCGCACTTTGCACCACGACGTGCATGGCCGCCATGGCGCCGGCCGCGTGATCCTGAGGGCGGCGCCGGCCGGTACCGGCATCATCGCCGGCGGCCCGATGCGCGCGATCTTCGAGACATTGGGCATGCACGACGTTGTCGCGAAATCGCAGGGTTCGTCGAACCCCTACAACATGATCCGCGCCACCTTCGACGCGCTGCAGCACGAGGATTCGCCGCGGTCGGTTGCCGCGCGCCGCAACCTCAAGGTCTCGACGCTGCAGGCGCGTCGCGTCGGCGGTGATGCCGAGGCGGCCCCGGTCGAGGCCGAAGCCGCGCCGGTCGCGGCTTGAGCCAGGGAGACGAACGATGGCTCAGCAGCACGCCCAGGGTAAGGTGACGATCGAGCAGACGCGCAGCCCGATCGGTCGCCCCGCCGACCAGCGCTCGACGCTGATCGGACTGAAGCTCAACAAGATCGGACGTCGCTCCGTTCTTGAAGATACGCCGGCCGTCCGTGGCATGATTGCCAAGGTGGCTCATCTCGTTCGCGTCGTGGATTGAGGAAGGCTGTCATGAAGCTCAACGACATCCGCGACAATCCGGGATCCTCGAAGGACCGGATGCGCGTCGGCCGTGGTATCGGCTCCGGCAAGGGCAAGACCGGTGGTCGCGGCGTGAAGGGCCAGAAAGCCCGCTCCGGCGTCGCCATCAAGGGCTTCGAGGGCGGCCAGATGCCGCTGCATCGGCGGTTGCCGAAGCGCGGCTTCTGGAATCCGTTCTCGACCGACTACAACGAGGTCAATATCGGGCGCATTCAGGCCGCGATCGATGCGGGCAAGCTCGAAGCGGGCACGATGGTGACGATCGACGGCCTGATCGCGTCGGGCGTTTGCTCGAAGCCGCGCGACGGGGTCAAAATTCTCGGCGTCGGCGAACTCACCGCCAAGCTCGACTTCGAAGTCGCCTGCGCATCCAAGCGTGCGGTCGAGGCGATCGAGAAGGCCGGCGGCAGCGTTAAGCAGCTCGTCGAGAAGAAGACGCCGGCGCCGGCGGAAGCCTAAGGTTCAGTCGCTGCTGACAAAGCCTGGTCGATCGCTTAAGTGAGGGCGTGGACGTAGCCGTCCGCGCCTTTGCTCGCGAACAGACCTACGACGATCCGGCGGGTCGATCGTCCCGGCCCGTCGCAAGAAAAAACAGGCTCGAGGAGCACGCATGGCATCGGCGGCAGAACAGCTCGCAGCGAATGTGAATTGGGGTGCCTTCGCCAAGGCCGACGAGCTCAAGAAGCGCATCTGGTTCACTCTCGGCGCGCTCGTCATCTACCGGCTCGGCACCTACATCCCGCTTCCCGGCATCGACCCCGGCGCGTTCAAGAACGCGTTCGGCGGCGGCAAGCAGGGCGTCCTCGAGCTCTTCAACATGTTCTCGGGCGGGGCCGTTCAGCGCATGGCGATCTTCGCCTTGAACATCATGCCCTATATCTCGGCCTCGATCATCATCCAGCTGCTCACCTCGGTCATCCCATCGCTGGAGACGCTGAAGAAGGAGGGCGAGGCCGGGCGCAAGGTGATCAACCAGTACACGCGCTATCTCACGCTCGTGCTTGCCTTGTTTCAGGCCTACGGGATAGCGGTCGGACTGCAAAGCCAGCAGGGCGTCGTGACGGATCCCGGGATCTTCTTCCAGATCTCGACGGTGCTCAGCCTCACTGGCGGCACGATGTTCTTGATGTGGCTCGGCGAGCAGATCACGTCGCGGGGCATCGGCAACGGCTCGTCGCTGATCATCTTCGCCGGCATCATCGCTGGCTTCCCGGCATTGATCGCCAACAACCTCGAACTCGGGCGCACGCAGGCGGTGGGTGTGGGAACGCTCGTGCTCGTGGCCCTCGTCGACATCCTCGCGGTGGCGCTCATCGTGTTCATGGAGCGCGCGCAGCGGCGCCTTCTGATCACCTACCCCAAGCGCCAACAGGGTAATCGGGTCTACGAAAGCCAGACCTCGTTCCTGCCGTTGAAGCTCAACACGTCGGGCGTCATTCCGCCGATCTTCGCGTCCTCGCTGCTTCTGCTGCCGGTGACGATCGCCAATTTCTCGCATGCCGGCGGCGGCGGCGGCATCCTCGGCATGATCACGCTCTACCTGGGTCGCGGCTCGGCGCTTTACCTCTTCGTCTATGGCGCGCTGATCGTCTTCTTCGCGTTCTTCTACACGGCAATCGTCTTCAACCCGGTCGAGACGGCCGACAATCTGAAGAAGCACGGCGGCTTCATACCGGGGATCAGGCCGGGCGAGCGTACCGCGGCTTACATCGACAAGATCCTGATGCGGGTGACCGTGATCGGCGCGGCCTATCTCGCCGTGATCTGCATCGTGCCGGAGATCATCCTGGCGGAGGTGGGCCAGTCGGTCTACTTCGGCGGAACATCGCTGCTGATCGTCGTCAGCGTGACGATGGACACGGTGGCGCAGATCCACGGCCATCTTCAGGCCCATCAGTATGAGGGCCTGATCAAGAAATCGAAGATGCGCGGGAGGCGTCGTTGAGGCTTATTCTCCTCGGACCGCCGGGGGCAGGCAAAGGCACCCAGTCGGTCCGCCTGTCTCAGAAATACGACATCCCGCAATTGTCGACTGGCGAGATGCTGCGGGAGGCCGTCAAGGCGCAGACACCGATTGGCCAGAAGGCCCAAGTCATCATGAGCGAGGGCAAGCTCGTATCCGACGAGATCGTTGTCAGCCTGATCGGTGATCGCATCGAGGAGCCGGACGCGCAGAAAGGCTTCATCCTCGACGGTTTCCCCCGGACCGTGGCGCAGGCGAAGGCTTTGAGCAAGCTCCTCCAGCAGAAAGGCATGAGGCTCGACGCCGTGCTCGAACTGCGCGTGGACGAGAGTGCGCTGACGCGGCGCATGGAGCAGCGTGTCGAGCAGACGCGCGCCAACGGCGGTGACGTGCGCGCCGACGATAATGCCGAAGCCTTCAAGGCGCGTTTGGCGACGTATCGAGAGCAGACCGCACCGGTCTCGGACTACTTCCTCGAGATGGGCGACTTGCACATGATCGACGGCATGGCGTCGATCAACGACGTCTCGTCGAACATCGATGATGTTCTCAAGAAGAAGCACACGGCGTCGGCTTGAGTGCTGCCGGTTCTTTGTTGACGAACAAGCGCTTTCTGCCTAGAAACACGTCGTCTTATCGACGACATGTTTTGGGCGGCCTGTATCGGCCGCCTTTTGCAATTTTGATCTGTCGTCGAGTTTAGCGCATCGCAGGGGCCGGCCTCCACCGGACGCGAGCGCGTCGACCTCGGGCTCGGCTCGGCCTTCGGGGCTCCGCTTGGCTTTAGAACTCACATGGAGAGGTTCTTGGAATGGCTCGTATCGCCGGTGTCAACATCCCAACGAACAAGCGCGTGGTCATCGCGCTCCAGTATATTCACGGCATCGGCGCCGCCAAGGCTGGGGAAATCTGCCAGAAGGTCGCAATTCCGGCGGAGCGTCGTGTTGCGCAGTTGACCGATTCCGAAGTCTTGCAGATCCGCGAGACGATCGACCGGGACTACATGGTCGAAGGCGACCTTCGTCGCGAGGTGGCCATCAACATCAAGCGTCTGATGGATCTCGGCTGCTATCGTGGCCTGCGCCATCGTCGCCAGCTTCCGGTACGCGGTCAGCGGACCCATACCAACGCCCGCACCCGCAAGGGCAAGGCTAAGCCGATCGCCGGCAAGAAGAAGTAGACGGTCGGATGCGCCCGCGGTTCGCTTCGGGGCGCCCGAGCCGACTAAGGCCGCGAGACATAAAATCAATACCCGAGCGCCTGGCATAACGGGCGCGCCAGAAGGACAGAATTCAATGGCAAAAGAAGCAGGTCGCGTTCGCCGTCGCGAACGCAAGAACATCGTCTCCGGCATCGCGCACGTCTCCTCGACGTTCAACAACACGATGATCACCATCGCCGACTCTCAGGGCAACACGATCTCCTGGTCGTCGGCGGGTACGATGGGTTTCAAGGGTTCCAGGAAATCGACGCCCTACGCCGCGCAGATGGCCGCCGAGGATGCCGCGCGCAAGGCGGCCGAGCACGGCATGCGCACACTGGAGGTCGAGGTGTCGGGCCCTGGTTCCGGGCGCGAGTCCGCGCTGCGCGCGCTCCAGGCGGCCGGCTTCATGGTCACCTCGATCCGCGACGTGACGCCGATCCCGCACAACGGCTGCCGCCCGAAGAAGCGCCGCCGCGTCTGAGCCTTGTGACAGCATTTTCGATGGTCTGGCACTCCGGCCATGCCGTCCGCATCAATGAAAGGTGCACGCCATGATCCAGAAGAACTGGCAGGAACTCACCAAGCCCAACAAGCTCGAGGTATTGTCCGGCGACGATCCGAAGCGTTTCGCAACCGTCGTCGCCGAACCGCTCGAGCGTGGCTTTGCGCTGACCCTTGGCAACGCGTTGCGGCGCATCCTCTTGTCGTCGCTTCAGGGCGCGGCGATCACGTCCGTTCACATCGACGGCGTCTTACACGAGTTCTCGTCGATTCCGGGTGTTCGCGAGGACGTGACCGACATCGTCCTCAACATAAAGGACATCGCCGTCAAGATGCAGGGCGATGGCCCGAAGCGGCTCGTCCTCAAGAAGACCGGGCCAGGTCGCGTCACTGCCGGTGAGATCGGCGTTGTGAACGACGTCACGATCCTTAATCCAGGCCTCGTGATCTGCACGCTCGACGAAGGTGCCGAGATCCGTATGGAGTTCACGGTCGCGACCGGCAAGGGCTACGTCCCGGCCGATCAGAACCGCCACGAGGATTCGCCGATCGGCCTCATCCCGATCGACAGCCTGTTTTCGCCGGTGCGCAAGGTCAGCTACCGTGTCGAGAACACCCGCGAGGGCCAGAACCTCGATCTCGACAAGCTGACGATGGAAGTCGAAACCGACGGCTCGCTGACTCCCGAGGACGCGGTCGCCTATGCCGCCCGCATCCTGCAGGATCAACTCAACGTCTTCGTCAACTTCGAGGAGCCGCGCCGCGAGGAAGCCGCTCCCGCGATCCCCGAGCTCGCTTTCAACCCGGCGCTCCTCAAAAAGGTCGACGAACTGGAGCTGTCGGTCCGTTCGGCGAATTGCCTGAAGAACGACAACATCGTCTACATCGGCGACCTCATCCAGAAGACCGAAGCCGAGATGCTCCGGACTCCGAACTTCGGCCGTAAGTCCTTGAACGAGATCAAGGAAGTGCTGGCGCAAATGGGCCTGCACCTCGGCATGGAAGTCACCGGCTGGCCGCCGGAGAACATCGACGAACTCGCCAAGCGCTTCGAGGAGCACTACTGAGGTCACCTTCTCCCGCTTGCGGGAGAAGGTGACACGGCGAAGGCGGGTCGGATGAGGGCGTTGAGCGGTTCGCTCAGCGACACCGTGCTTGATTAGGCATCGTCCTCATCCGACCCTCGCAGAGGCGAGGCCCACCTTCTCCCGCTCGCGGGAGAAGGAAGTATCAAAGATCGGCCGTTCCTTGGCACGGCGGCCGGACAACCGGGGAGTTCGCCATGTATCACGGACACGCGAAGCGTCGCTTTGGCCGCACGCACGAACATCGCAAGGCGATGTTCGCCAACATGTGCCAGGCGCTCATCAAGCATGAACAGATCGTCACCACCCTGCCGAAGGCAAAGGACCTGCGCCCCGTCGTCGAGAAGTTGGTCACGCTCGGCAAGCGCGGCGACCTGCATGCGAGGCGCCAGGCAATCGCGCAGATCAAGGACGTCCCCCTCGTCGGCAAGCTGTTCGAGACGCTCGGCCCGCGCTACAAGGACCGCCATGGCGGCTACACGCGCGTGCTCAAGGCGGGCTTCCGCTTCGGCGACAACGCTCCAATGGCGGTTATCGAATTCGTCGATCGTGACGTCTCGGCCAAGGGCAAGGACTCCGGCCCTGTCCAAGTGATGGACGACGACGCGGCCTGATCACCCCGAGTTAAACGGGCGCGCGTCGCAGGCCCTTGCTGGCGGCAACGTCTTACGCGGCGGGCAGGGTGTCCGAAGTGGGATGCCGACAGCTTACGTGTAGAGGACAATCTTGAGCCGAGTGTCTTGTGGATGAGAGCGCGTCGGATGAAGCGGGTCATCGCGGGTTGTACGGTCGTCGGTCTTCTCTCCGCGTCCGGGGCCGTTCGAGCTGAAACGGCGAAGCAGGTCCCGCAGACCCATTTCGAGCAGACCTTGTCGTTCGCTCCCGTGGTCAAGGCAGCGGCGCCGGCCGTCGTCAACGTCTACGCGTCGCGAACCGAACGCGTCCAGCGCAACCCGCTCTTCGAAGATCCAGTGTTCCGCCAGTTCTTCGGCGGCGGTGGTGAAAGCGGCGCGCAATCGCAGACGATGCGCTCGCTGGGATCGGGCGTCATCGTCGATCCCACCGGTCTCGTCGTCACCAACTACCATGTCATCGACCAGATGACGGACGTGAAGGTCGCGTTGTCCGACCAGAGTGAGTACCCGGCCAAGATTGTGTTGCGCGACGAGCGCAACGATCTTGCCGTCTTGAAGATCGAGGGCGGCCAGGCCCCGTTCCCGACCATGACGATGGGCGCTTCGGACGCGGTCGAGGTCGGCGACATCGCGCTCGCCATCGGCGATCCGTTCGGCGTCGGCCAGACGGTGACGCAGGGCATCATCTCGGCGCTGGCCCGCACCAACGTCGGTCAGTCGGTCTCGAGCTTCTATCTACAGACCGATGCGTCGATCAATCCAGGTAATTCCGGCGGCGCGCTGGTCGACACGCACGCGCGGCTTGTCGGGATTAATTCGGCGATCTTCTCGCAATCCGGCGGCTCGGTCGGCATCGGCTTCGCCATCCCGGTCGACATGGTCAGGATCGTCGTTGCCGCTGCAAAAGCCGGCGACAAGATCGTCCATCGCCCCTGGCTCGGCGCCAGCCTACAAGCCGTGACCTACGACATCGCCGAGTCGCTCGGGCTGAACCGGCCGATCGGCGCGCTCGTCAAGGAGGTCAACGACAAGGGGCCTGCCGCCGACGGCGGGCTGAAGCAGGGCGACCTCATCACCGCCATCGACGGCAAGCTGGTGGAGAGCCCGGAGAGCTTCGGGTTCAGGTTCGGGACCAAACCGATTGGGGCGACGACGACGCTGACGGTGCGCCGCGACGGCAAGACCGTGCCGTTGCAGGTGAAGCTCGAGAGGGCGCCTGAGTTGCCGAAGCCCGACGTGGTCATTCTGAAGGGCAGCTCGCCTTTCGCCGGTCTCACCGCCGCCAATCTCTCGCCGGCGATCGCCGAGGAACTGTCGAGCGCTGAAAGTCGCGACGGCGTGGTCGTCCTCGACATCGCGCCCGATACCAACGCCGCAGCCGTCGCCTTCCAGAAAGGCGATATGATCCTCTCGATCAACGGCAAGCCGATCGCGAACACCAAGGACCTGCAGGACGCCGTGGCCGGCGCGCGGCGTTATTACTGGAAGCTCTCGATCTTTCGCGGCGGCCAAGTCATCGACACCGTCTTGAACGGCTGATCGCTCAGGCGTCTTGGATGCCGACTCCGGTCTAACCGGGGGCTCCTCAGGCCGCCACGCGCTTCGGCGCCTTATCCACCGTCTTCACCTTGGCCAGCCGCCGCTTCAGCGAGGCCCACAGGGTGCGCATCTCCTCGGCCGCCTTGCCGTCTGGCTCGATCTCGGTGGTGCTCATCCCCTCACGCGCGGCCTCCTGGTAGGCGACACGTGAGGCGACCAGCGGGCGCAGCAAGCCGCCCATGCTCTCCAGCGCCGCGGCCCCGTCGAGCACGCGCTGGCTTTCCTGCATCGCCGGGCATTGATTGAGGATGAAGGCGAAGTCCTTGGCGAGGGTCTTGAGCTTGCCGCGGGTCACCTCGCTCGACCAGATGTCGAAGATGGTGGGGCGGGCAGGGATGAGGCAGAGGTCGGCCCCCTTCATCGCGGCATCGGCGGCCGGCGTGTCGGTCGCCGGCGTATCGATGATCACGAGGGTGACGGCGCCCTTCGCGAGAGCCGCCAGAGCATCGGGCAGCTTGGCGGCGGACACGGTCTCGACCGGCATCATCTTGTCGTTGCGGCGGCGCGCCCACTTGGTGAGCGACTTCTGCGGATCCATGTCGATGAGGAAGACGCGCTCGCCGGTCTCCTGCGCGGCGACCGCGAGATTGGCGGCCAGCGTGCTCTTCCCCGAACCACCCTTCTGCGTCACCATCGCCACCGTGCGCATCGACGGACCCCTATCCCAGCGAAACCAATACCGAGTAGGCCAGCAACTTCGTTAACGAAAGGTTTCCAAAGCCCGAAGATCGTTAAGCCTGTCGGAAGACCTCACGCGTTTATTGCTGCCAAGGGTGCGACCATGACGCTTTTCTCCGCCGCCGGCCTTGATACCGAGTCGCCACAGTCTGCGCTCCTTGGCCCGCTCGCGGATCGGCTGCGGCCACGTAGGCTTAACGAGGTCGCCGGACAGGCCCACCTCATCGGGCCGCACGGCGCGCTGTCGCGCCTCATCGCGTCGAACGCGATCGGGTCACTGATCTTCTGGGGGCCGCCCGGCACCGGCAAGACGACGGTGGCGCGCCTGCTCGCCGGCGAGACCAAACTTGCCTTCGTACAAATATCGGCGATCTTCTCCGGCGTCGCCGACTTGAAGAAGGTGTTCGAGGAGGCGCGGCGGCGGCGGCAGACGGGGCCAAGCCAAAATCAGGTCGGCACCCTGCTCTTCGTCGACGAGATCCACCGCTTCAACCGCGCCCAGCAGGACGGCTTCCTGCCGGTGATGGAGGACGGCACGATCACGTTGATCGGCGCCACCACGGAGAACCCGAGCTTCGAGCTGAACGCCTCGCTGCTCTCGCGGGCGCGGGTGATGACGTTCAAGGCGCTCGACGCGGAGGCGATCGAGAGCCTGCTCGCCCGCGCCGAGGCCATTGAAGGCAGGGCGCTCCCGGTCGACCCCGACGCGCGTGCCGCGCTGATCCGGATGGGCGACGGCGACGGGCGCGCGGCGCTGACGCTGGCCGAGGAACTGTGGCGCGCCGCGGGCTCCGGCGAGGTGTTCGACACCACGATGCTGGGCGAGATCGTCCAGCGCCGCGCGCCGATCTACGACAAGGCGCAGGAGGGCCACTACAACCTCATCAGCGCGCTGCACAAGGCGGTGCGCGGCTCGGACCCCGACGCCGCGCTGTACTATCTCGCGCGGATGTTCGACGGCGGCGAGGACCCGCTGTTCATAGCGAGGCGCGTGGTGCGGATGGCCGTCGAGGACGTCGGGCTGGCCGACCCGCAAGCCCTCGTCGCCGCGAATGCCGCGAAGGATGCCTACGATTTTCTCGGCTCGCCGGAAGGCGAACTGGCGATCGCCAACGCCGTCTTGTACGTGGCGACCGCACCCAAGTCGAATGCCGCCTACCTGGCCTTCAAGGCGGCGATGCGCCTCGCCAAAGAGCACGGCTCGCTGATGCCGCCGAAGGTGATCCTCAACGGCTCGACGAAGTTCATGAAGGGCGATTCCTACGGCGGTCGTTACGCCTACGACCACGACGAGCCCGACGCTTTTTCGGGCCAGGATTATTGGCCGGACGCGCTCGGCCGCCAGGCGGTGTACCAGCCGACCGAGCGCGGCTTCGAGCGCGAGATCGGCCGGCGGCTGGACCGCTGGGCGGAACTGCGGCGTGAACGCGCCTTCGATCGCAATGAGGAGCGATGAGGCTCGAGACCGTGCGGCTGCTGCTTCGCGACGTCGCGGCGGATGATGCCGATCGCTTCGACGCCTACATGTGCGAGCGGGAGTATTGGCGCGATCTGCCGATCGATCCGCCGACCCCTCGTTCAGTCGAGGCCTTCATCGATCGATGCGTGCTCGACCAGACGCGGGAGCCGCGCGTCGCATACTTTCTCGCCGCGACCGACAGGGCCACCGGCGCCATCATCGGCGAGGGTAGTCTCCACATCCGCAACGAGCCGTGGGCGGAGGGTGAGATCGGCTGGGGCATCGATCCGGCGCATGCGGGTGCCGGCCTCGCGACCGAGATCGCCGATGCCCTGCTCGCGCTCTCCTTCGATGCGCTCGACCTCCACCGCGTTTTCGCGCGGTGCCGGGTCGACCATGGCGCATCGCGCCGGATCATGGCGAAGCTCGGCATGCGGGAGGAGGGCGTTCTGCGCGACAATATGCTTGCGCGCGGAGAGTGGTGGTCCTCCCTTCAGGCGGCCGTCCTGGCGCACGAGTGGCGCGCGCGAAAGGGCCTGCGGCCTTAGATCGGCGACCTTCTTCGCCGAGCGGCTCAGTCCGACACGCGGCTGTGGTGGCGGCCGTAGAAGACGTAGATGGCGAGGCCGATCACCAGCCAGACGGCAAGCCGGATCCAGGTGTCGGCCGGCAGGCCGGCCATCACGAAGATCGATCCGAGCGCACCGACAGGCGCGACCACGTAGATCGCCGGCGCGCGGAACGGTCGCTCCCGGTTCGGCTCGCGGAACCGCAGGACGAGGACGCCGACGCAGACCACCACGAAGGCGAACAGCGTCCCGATGCTGACGAGTTCGCCGACGAGGCCGATCGGCAGGATGCCGGCGAGGATCGTCACGAGCGTGCCGATCAGGATCGTGATGACGTAGGGCGTGCGGAACCTCGGGTGGATGGCCGCTGCGGCCTTGGGCAGTAGGCCGTCGAAGGCCATCGCGTAAAGGACGCGGGTCTGACCGAGCAGCAGAACGAGGATGACGGACGACAGGCCGAGGATCGCGCCGAGCTTGATGATCGGCTTCAGCCAAAACAGCCCGATCGCGTTGGCGCCGACGGCGATGGGCGCCGGATCGTTGAGCTTGTCGAACGGCACGATGCCGGTGATGACGTAGCTCACCATGACGTAGAGCAGCGTGCAAATCGCCAGCGAGCCGAGGATGCCGAGCGGCATGTTGCGCTGCGGGTGCTCCGCCTCCTGCGCTGCCGTCGAAACGGCGTCGAAGCCGACATAGGCGAAAAAAACCACCGCCGCTCCTCGCAGGATGCCGCTGAACCCGTATTCGCCGAAATGACCGGCGTTCGGAGGGATGAAGGCGCCGGCCGGGTTCTTGCCGGGCACGACCCAGTTGCTCTCCTTGACGTACCAGATGCCCACGAAGACGAAGAGCAGGACGATCGCGACCTTCAGCGCGACGATGTAGTTGTTGATCCGCGCCGACTCCTTCACGCCGATGACGAGGAGGATCGTCACCGCCACGATGATCGCCATCGCCGGCACGTTGAGGACGGCGCCGGTATGCGACCACCTGTGGGTGTGGGCATCAAAGGCGAACGGCGCTTTGGCGATGGCGGCCGGCAGAGGAAGGCCCATGTCGTTCAAGAGGCTGGCGACATAGCCGGACCAGCCGATCGCGACGGTGACGGCCCCGACCGCATATTCCAAGATCAGGTCCCAGCCGATCATCCAGGCGACGATCTCGCCCATTGTCGCGAAAGCATAGGTGTAAGCGCTGCCGGCCACCGGGCAGCACGCCGCCATTTCTGAATAGCAAAGTCCGGCGAAAACGCAGATGAAACCGGCGACCAGAAAGGACAGGATGATCGCGGGGCCGGCGTACTCGGCCGCGGCCTGACCGGTCAGAACGAAGATGCCGGCGCCGATGAGAGCGCCGATCCCAAGCGACAGGACGCTGGTCAGCGAAAGCGATCGGCTCAGCGTGGCGGAACTGCCAATAGCCTCGCTGTGCTCGCCCCCGGCCTCCTGCTGCAGGAGATCGATGGACTTGCGCGCCCAGATGTCGGACATGGCCTTCCTTTCACGCCCGCACCGCGGTGGGCGGCGCTTCGTTCAAGGAGCGTTGCCAGAAGCCTGCCAGCTGCGATAGTCAGGTGATGCGAATGCGAGATCGGATGGCCCGATCGACTTGATCTCAACATGATTTGCGGCAACACCTGTCGACCATTCAAGGACCGGTGCGCCAAGGACCGGTGCGCGATCGCGCAGGATTTCGGCGCCCGATGTCCCTGTGGCAACAGCCGGAAGGATCGAGACCATGATCAGCATGCGTGGCGCCCTGGCCGCAATCGCGCTCTTCGTCGCCACCGGCGTTCCCGCGTCTGCCGCTCAGTTCTCCGCCGACCAGACGACCGAGATCCAGCGCATCATCAAGAGCTACCTCATGGAGCATCCGGAGGTGCTCCGCGACGCCATCACCGAACTCGACACCCGCGAGAAGATGGCGGAGGCAGATGCCCGCAGGAAGACCCTCGTCGACCTCGGCGGCCCGTTGCTGAACGGCCCCGACGGGTTCGTGATCGGAAACCCGGACGGCAAGATCAACCTCGTCGAATTCTTCGACTACAACTGCGGCTACTGCAAGCGGGCGCTCGGCGACCTCGATCATCTGATGAGCGCCAACAAGGATTTGCGCGTCGTGCTGCGCGACTTCCCGATCCTGTCGCCCAATTCGGTCGATGCGGCGATTATCGCCGGCGCCGTCCACAAGCAATTCACCGGCGACAAGTTCTGGGCTTACCATCGCAAGCTGCTCGGCCTTCACGGCTTGGTCGGCAAGGAGCAGGCGCTCAGCGTCGCCAAGGAGATGGGCGCCGACATGGACCAGATCGCCAAGGACGCGGCCAACCCGCGGGTGCGCTCCGCCATCCAGGACTCGGACAACCTCGCCAAGAGCCTCGCTCTCAACGGGACACCGTCCTACGTCGTGGGCGACGACGTGCTGGTCGGAGCGGTCGGCTTCGACGACATCAATGCCAAGCTGACCAACGTCCGCAAGTGCGGCAAGGCGTTGTGCTCCTGAGCCAAGACCCCGTCTCAATCCATGGCGCAAGGCACAATCCACGTCCTGAACGGTCCCAACCTCAACCTGCTCGGAACCCGGGAGCCGGGGGTCTATGGGCGCGCCTCGCTTGCCGATATCGAGGCTGGACTTGAATCGCTCGCAGGTGCACATGGCGTAACGCTGAGGTTCGCCCAAAGCAATCAAGAAGGTGCACTCGTGACATGGATCCAGGAGGCCGGCCTCGCGGCCGAGCCGGTGATCCTGAACGCGGGCGCCTACACTCACACGTCGATCGCGCTTCGGGACGCGATCGCCGGCTCCGGAGCCAAGGTCGTCGAGGTGCATTTGTCGAACGTCCATGCGCGCGAGGCTTTCCGTCACCGGTCGATGATCTCCGCGGTTTGCCTGGGCGTGATCGGCGGTTTTGGCGCCATGTCCTACGAGCTCGCCTTGCGGGCCTTGCTCCCGCAGGCGGCCGCGTCGAGCGATCAAGACCCGCCGCGATGACCGATCATGATGAGAAACCAGGTGCGCCTCACCAGACCGACCTCGTGGAGAGCCTAGCCGATATCGCGACGCGTCTCGATCTGAGCGAGATCGAGTACCAGTTCGGCGATTTGAAAATCCGTGTCGCACGCCAGATGGCGGCCGCCTTGGTGCCGCAGCCGATGGCCGCGCCGAGTGCCGTCGCACCGGTCGGGGTGGTCGCTGCCGTATCGGACGTTGCGGTCGAGCATCCCGGTACTGTCAAATCCCCGATGGTCGGGACCGCGTACCTCCGACCGGCGCCGGACTCCCCTGCCTTCGTCGAAATCGGCGCGACCGTGAAGACCGGCGACAAGATCCTTCTCGTCGAGGCGATGAAGACGTTCAACGAGATCATCGCGCCGAAAGGCGGGGTGGTCACGCAAATCCTCGTCGAGGATGGCCAACCGGTCGAGTACGGCCAAGCGTTGTTCGTGATCGAGTGAAACTCAGCCGATGAAATCCGCCAGATGAAATGCGCCAAGTGAGATCAAGCTGCCGAGCGCGATGTTCCAGAAGATCCTGATCGCCAATCGTGGCGAGATCGCCCTACGCATCCTGCGTGCCGCGAAAGAGCTCGGGATCGCGACCGTCGCGGTCCACTCGACCGCCGACGCGGACGCGATGCACGTCAAGCTCGCCGACGAGTCGGTATGCCTCGGGCCGCCGGCCGCGCGCGACTCCTACCTCAACATTCCGTCCCTGCTCGCCGCCTGCGAGATCACCGGCGCGGAGGCCGTGCATCCGGGCTACGGCTTTCTCTCCGAAAACGCTCGCTTTGCCGAGATTCTCGCCGATCACCACATCCGCTTCATCGGGCCGACCGCGGAGCATATCCGCATCATGGGCGACAAGATCGAGGCGAAGAAGACCGTGTTGCGCCTCGGGATCCCCTGTGTTCCGGGTTCCGAGGGAGCGATCACCGATGACGAGGAAGCCCGCAAGGTCGGCCACGACATCGGCTATCCCCTGCTGGTGAAGGCGGCGGCCGGCGGCGGCGGGCGCGGCATGAAGGTGGCGATGACGGCCGACGATCTATCGGACGCGCTGGCAATGGCCCGCTCGGAAGCCAAAGCGGCTTTCGGCGACGACGCCGTCTACCTTGAGAAGTACCTGAAGAACCCTCGCCACATCGAGATCCAGGTCCTCGGCGACGGGATGGGTCATGCCGTTCATCTCGGCGAGCGCGACTGCTCCCTGCAGCGCCGACACCAGAAACTTTGGGAGGAGGGCCCGTCGCCAGCCCTCGATGCCAGCGATCGCGAGCGCATCGGCGAGATCTGCGCCGTGGCAATGCGTCAGCTCGGCTACCGTGGCGCCGGCACGGTCGAGTTTCTCTACGAGGACGGCGCTTTCTACTTCATCGAGATGAACACTCGCATCCAGGTCGAGCATCCGGTGACCGAGATGATCACCGGATTCGACCTCGTCAACGAGCAGATCAAGATCGCGGCCGGCGAGCCACTCTCGATCGTGCAGAAGGACATCGTGCTGCGCGGGCACGCGATCGAGTGTCGGGTGAATGCCGAGCATCACGCGACCTTCCGCCCGTCACCGGGGAAGATCACCTACTACCACCCTCCGGGCGGCCTCGGCGTGCGCGTCGACAGCGCGGTGTACGCCGGCTATACGATCCCGCCCAATTACGATTCGCTGGTCGGCAAGCTGATCGTCCACGGCCGCACGCGCAACGAGGCGCTTATGCGGCTGCGTCGTGCCCTTGACGAGTTCATCGTCGACGGCATCGACACCACCCTGCCGCTGTTCCGCACGCTGGTGCGCAACGACTCGGTGCAGAAAGGCGCCTACGACATTCATTGGCTCGAGACGTTCATCGCGTCGCAAGCCCCGGATGTCGCCGCCTAGTCTCATCCCTGCTGCATCTGGAAGAGGAGCACCGAGCGCCCGGTGACCTCGTAATGGTCCCCTGGCTTGAAGTCGACGCTAGCGGCGACCTTCTCGCGGTTGGTATCGATCAAGAGCGACCATCCCGTGCCGTCCGACGGCGGCGGCAACGTGAAGTCGACGGCGCCCTGCCACCCGTTGAAGATCACCAGCATGGTGGCGTTGGTGCCGCGCCGCTTGACGCCGGTCTCCTGCGAGCGCCCGTCCATCAGCATGCCGAAGCATCGCGTGTTGGGATCGTCCCAATCGCCGGGACCCATCTCGTGGCCGCCGGTGGAGATCCAGCAAAGATCCTTGAATCCACCGTCCTCGTTGAAGTCGCCGCTCAAGAAGCGGCTGTGGCGGAGGATCGGGTACTTGTGGCGCAGCGCGGTCAGCGATTTCACGAAGTCGATGAGCGCGTGACCTTTCTCCTTGATGTCCCATTCGAGCCAGGAGATCTCGCTGTCCTGGCAGTAGGCGTTGTTGTTGCCGCCCTGCGTGCGGGCGAATTCGTCGCCGGCCAACAGCATCGGCGTCCCCTGCGACAGCAGCAGCGTCGCCAGCATGTTACGAAGCTGGCGCACGCGAATGGTGTTGATGTCGTGATCGTCGGTAGGACCCTCGACGCCGCAGTTCCAGGAGCGGTTGTCGCTGTTGCCGTCCTTGTTGTCCTCGCCGTTGGCCTCGTTGTGCTTCTCGTCGTAGGTCACCGTGTCGTTCAGCGTGAAGCCGTCGTGAGCGGTGATGAAGTTGACGCAAGCCCACGCCCGCCGCCCCTGATGGTTGAAGCTTTCCGCCGACGCGCATAGCCGCGCGGCCAGCGTGCCGACGCTCGAGCGGCCGCGCCAGAAGTCGCGGACGTCGTCGCGAAACTTATCGGTCCACTCCGCCCATCCCGGCGGGAAGGAGCCGACCTGATAGCCACCCGGGCCGATGTCCCACGGCTCGGCGATCAGCTTGACCTTGCCGAGCGAGGGGTCCTGCCCGACCGCCTTCAGGAACCCTGACTGGTTGTCGAAGCCGTTGGGCTCGCGGGCGAGGATTGTGCCGAGGTCGAAGCGGAAGCCGTCGACATGCATCTCCTCGACCCAGTAGCGCAGGCTATCCGTCACCATCTGGATGACACGCGGATGGGACAGGTTTACCGTGTTCCCGGTGCCGGTGTCGTTGACGTAGTAGCGCTTCTCGTCGGGCATCAGCCGGTAGTAGCTGGCGTTGTCGATGCCCTTGAAGGACAGCGTCGGCCCCAGCTCGTTGCCCTCGGCCGTGTGGTTGTAGACGACATCGAGGATGATCTCGAGTCCGGCCTCGTGGAAGCGGGCCACCATCTCCTTGAACTCACGCAGCGAGTTCGGAACGTCGGCGGCATAGCGGGGACTCGGTGCGAAGAAGCCGATCGTGTTGTAACCCCAGTAGTTCGCCAGCCCCTTCTCGACGAGGTTGCTGTCCTGCACGAACGTGTGGATCGGCAACAGCTCGACCGAGGTGACGCCGAGCGCCTTGACGTAGTCGACCACTTCGTCGCGGCCGAGGCCGGCATAGGTGCCGCGCAACGTCTCGGGCACCGCCTTGTTCAGCTTGGTGAAGCCCTTGACGTGCGTCTCATAGAGGATGGTGTCGTCCCACGGCACGCGGAATCCAGCCGGCTCGCTGTGCCAGTCGAAACTCTGGTCGACCACGACGCATTTCGGCACGAACGGAGCGCTGTCGCGCTTGTCGAACGTGGTGTCGTCGCCGCTCTCCATTTCGTAGCCGAACACTGCCGGATCCCACTTCAGATCGAAGGCATGGGCGCGCGCGTAGGGGTCGATCAGCAACTTGTTGGGATTGAACCGGTGTCCGTTCTTCGGCTCGTATGGGCCGTGGACCCGGTAGCCGTAGAAGGTGCCGGGATGCACGCCCGGTACGTAGCCGTGGAAGATCTGGTCGGTATACTCGGGCAGCTCGATGCGGCCCGTCTCGGTCTGCCCGCTCTGGTCGAAGAAGCAGACCTCGACTTTGCTCGCGTTGGCCGAGAACAGCGCGAAGTTGGTCCCCTCGCCGTCCCACTGCGCTCCGCGAGGGAACGGCAGACCCTCTTTGACCTCCATCTTCGTTTCGTGCGTCAAGACAGTGCTCCATCGTCTTGCGGCCGGCTAGAGCCCGCCTTGACACAACCTCTCGCGTGACGAGTTGTTCATCTTCGTCGCGCTTACGAGTCGCGGCGAAGGTGCGCGCGGAGCCGGCGCATCTTCGCGGGATGCCGGATGATCTTTAGGCCGCCATCCCGTTGAGCGGCAAGGAATTAGCGGGTCCCGCGGTGCGAAATCGCCCAGACGTAAGCCGTCGCCGCCCTGGTATCGGTCGCCGACAGCTCGGCGCCTCCCTTGGCGGGCATCGGCTCGTTGTACTGCTTGGGGTGCGGTACGCCCATCGCGATGGTCTTCTCGATGCCGCCGAGGCTGCCGTCGCTCCAAAGCCACTTCGAGGCAGTAAGAGTTGGACCCTGGCTCCCGCCCTCGCCATTGGCACCATGGCAGCCCATGCAGGTGCCGTTGTCCTTCTGGCCGTGGAAGATCCGGTCGCCGAGCGCGACCTCTTGCTTGCTGGCGCCGGGCGGCGTCGGCAACGCTTCCGCATCCTTGCCGGCATCAGGGTGGATGCCCTCCGGCGGTACGGCGTCCGCCGAGGCGCTCTGCGCCGTATCGCTGTCGGGCACGCTGGCGACCGGAGCATCGGGGCTGCCCTGGTAGGTGACGCGGTAGATCGTGCCGCCGACGTCGTCGGAGATGTAGATTTCACCGTGAGGCCCGACGGCGAGACCCGTCGGACGATGCTTGGCCCCGCCTGGCTGCTTGGATGGACCTGCGAAGCCGTCGGCGAAGACATTCCAGTCGCCGGAAGGCTTGCCGTCGGCCATCGGCTGCACCACGACGTTGTAGCCGCCTTGCGGCGCGGGCGCCCTGTTCCACGAGCCGTGAAAGGCGATGAAGGCCGCGTCCTTGTAGGCCTTCGGCAGCATCGCCCCTTCGTAGATCATCAGGTCGTTGGGCGCCCAGTGGCCCGGGAAGGCGGCCGCCGGCGCAGTCTTCCCGGCGCAGACGCCGACCTTATGACCGCCGTCGCCGCCGTATTCCGGCGCCAGCACCAGCTTGCCCTGGAACTGATCATAGTAACACTCGGGCCAGCCGTAATCGCCGCCCTTCTTCAGTGCCACGACCTCTTCGGCCGGCAGCTCCGCGCCTTGCTGCTGTTTGTAGAGCGCGGGCCAGTTCTCCCAAAGCTGATCGCGGCCGTGCTGGGTTACGAAGAGGCGCCCGGCCGAGTCGAAGGCGAAGCCTTCGCCGTTGCGGATGCCGGTCGCATAGCGTGCCGACACAGAGAAGGTCTGACCGGTCTTCTTGGCGTCGAAGAGCCAGGTGCCACCGCGCGAGTCGAGTTCGCGACAGGGCTGGTAGCCAGGCGATCGCGGCTGGCGATTGGCCTCCTGGCAGGCGTTCGTCGCCGAGCCCATGTCGACGTACATCTCGCCCGTCTTGTCGATGATGAAAGGGTGCATCGGGTGATCGCCGCCGAGCGGCATGCCCGAGACCACCGTTACGGCCTTGTCCGCCGGGACCAACATTCCGGGGCCAAGCGTGTAGCTCTGGATCTTGTCGGCTTCCTCGACGAAGACCTTGCCGCCATAAAGGAAAATGCCCGTGCCCCCGTGGCCGCCGTTCTCGGGCGTCATGCCGAACCGCTCGATCTTGTCGGCCTTCCCGGCGCCGGTGGTGTCCTTCAGGGCGACGACGAAGCCGCCGTCGTGCGGCTTGGCGTTATGATAGTAGCGCCCGCTCCAGGTGTTGACATAGACGCTCCCGTCCGGCGCGACCGCCAGATGACGCGTGTGTCCCAAGCCGGCGGCGAACACCGTCGCGCAGAAGCCAGGCGGCAGTGAGAGTCCGGCGTTGTCGCCGGGGCAGGCTGTCGCGGGCTCGGCGGCCTGCACGCTCGCGGCACCAAGGCAGGCGGCGAGGGTGAAGCTGGACATGCAGAGAAGCGTCCCCGGGGTCGGCGGAAGGCGGCGCATGGGTATGGTCCTTTGACAAGAGTCAATGCGAAGCGCGAGCGGTCAACTCGGATAGGATGCGATCTCGACGAGGTTGCCGTCGGGGTCGCGGCAATAGACCGAGCGGATCGGGCCCAGCGCGCCCTGCTTGGTCACCGGTCCGGCCTCGATGGCGACGCCCCGCGTGCTGAGATGCTCGACGACGTCGGTGGGCGGGCTGGTCGTGAGAAAGCAGACATCGTCGCTGCCGGCCGTCGGCCGGGCGCCGGTGAACCAGTCCATGAAGTCGTGACCGACCGGGCGCAGGTTGATCTTCTGCTGCCCGAAGCGCTGCGCGGTGCGGCTCGCTTGCTCGCCTCCCGGCGCGAAATCCTCGCGTTCGAGGCCGAGCACCGATTGGTACCAGCGGGCGGCGGCCTCGACATCGGCGACGTTGAGGACGAGGTGATCGATGGCGTGGACGGCCAGCGGCATGGACAAGACCTCATCGCGACAGGTGTGCCGCCCCGCAAACCAGCGTGGCCGCGAAAAGATCGACCGTGCAACTCCCATCTCCCGACTGCTTGGGCGCCGCGGGCGAAAGACGCGTCGTTCCGACCGCAACGACGTAGCGGAGATCGCGGAGGTTCATAGGAGTCGATGAGGAGCGACGATGATGATGACGGTCGCAGCCATCGATCGGTCAATTGCGGGCGCCGCGTAGAGGACTTCAAGGCCGATGGCAAGAGCCACGCGACCGCAGAACGCGAGCAGCACGAAGGTCAGCGAGATGGCGTCGAGCGATGCTCCTTGCACTCGTGCGCAGGGTTCGCGCGTTGTCGCGAAGCGGAGTTCGTCGGCCGTCGGCCAAAGCGTCCGCGCGCCGCTCACCCCATCCTGCTTTACGAACGTACAGGGTATTGAACGCCCGAGCGCGCTAGGCGGAGCCGGCATCAACGGAGAGAGCGGCTTAACCTCTTGAGGCAGGGATTACCGGCGCAACTCGAGAGGCTCGGCCAAGTAGTTTTGATTTCCGCCTGTTCGAGGCCGATTCCCTGAAGAAACGCAGCGGAGGCAAGCCGTCTTCGGTAACGCGATCGGCGAACGCCCCCAGGCAACCACGAGGAGCTCAGATTGACCAAGACTCGCGATGCCATTCTCACGATCGCCTTCGTTGCGCTCTTTGGTGCAACGGCACATGCCGAGGCCGGACAGTCGCCGCAACCCATCGCATCGACGGCCGCTAACGCGAAAAGCACCGCGGCGCCTTCATCGCTGGTGATCCTGTTCGATCTCGGCAGCAGCAAGCTTCATGAGCGGGACGAGGCTATTCTCGACCGCGCCTCGCGCGCCTACAATGAGGGCAAGCCAATCGTCATGACGGTTGCGGGCAACGCCGATCTTTCCGGAAAACCTCAAGCCAACCTCGCCCTGTCACAACGGCGCGCCCTTGCCGTTCTGCAAGGCCTTCTGGATCGGGGGATACCCGCCGCTCGCTTCCAGCTGGTCGCCAAGGGGCAGACGGAACCCTACGTGCCGACGCCGGAGGGTGTCGCGGAAGCTCAAAATCGTCGTGTCGTCATTTCGTGGCATTAGATGAATGGATTCGCGTTCCAAGATCCTCGGTGGGCTCCTGAGTGTTTCGGCGTGCCTCCCGTCACTCGCGTCGGGCGCCGGTGCAGCCCATTCGTTCGATCAGGCTATTCGCCAAGACGGCAAGGGGCATGCCCACCTCGCCTTCCTGCTCTATCGGCGCGCCGCCGAGGCCGGACTGCCCGACGCGGAGTTCAACGTTGCCGTCATGTTGGACAGCGGCCGTGGTGTCACATCGAACATCGCGCAGGCGGCCACTTGGTACGCGCGTGCCGCCGCGCATGGCAACCATCGAGCGGCCTACAATCTCGGCCAGCTCTACGAGGCAGGGGAGGGCGTCCCGAAAAACAACGACATCGCCCGCGCGTGGTTCGCGGCATCCGCCCTACCAGCCGCTCGTTCTCGTCTCGCCGCGCCGCGCATCCGGGTGTCTGGAGGAACGGCCCTGAAGGCCCCGAATGCCATCGCGCCAGCCGCTGGTGCCAGATTGGATTCCCGATCGGGCGGGATCGAACTCGTGTGGACCGCGCCCGCGCAACCCGAGCCGGTGCGCTACCACGTCGAGGTGCGCGCTCCCGGTGCACCCGGTTCGCATGACGTTTTCTCGAGCTTTACTGGCACCTCCAGTCTGTTCGCGAGGCTGCCGGACTTGCACGGTGCTTACACGTGGCGGGTGCTCGCCGTGGCGCGCTTGACCGGTCGATCCGCGGCGAGCGACTGGCTGCATTTCACCGTCGCGCGAAACTAGCCGACGACCGGCCGCAACTCCCGGTCTCCCTCGACCTTCGAGCCATGACAGAGCATGCCACCTCCATGCGGACGCCCGCCGTCCAGCGCGTCGGAGGTAGGTTCGGGCCACGACACGGGCTCGTGGAAGATGTTCGGCCTAAAAGCCAAGCTCCCGGGCTCCATCCTCGATCTACGAAACATGAAGCCTGTGTACGTCATTGGTACAATCGAGCGCGCTGTTTTGATTGTCGGAACATTTTCCTAGACCTGCTCTTGAACCTACGGCCCGCGCGGCCTTCGCGTCGGCGTAGGAGGAGATTTCATGCGCGCTCTATGCTGGCACGGCAAAGGCGACATTCGCTGCGACACGGTCCCGGATCCGACGATCGAGGACGCTCGCGACGTCATCGTCAAGGTCACAAGTTGCGCGATTTGCGGCTCCGACCTGCACCTGATGGACGGGCTGATGCCGACGATGGAGTCGGGCGACGTGCTCGGTCACGAATTCATGGGCGAGGTCGTCGAGGTCGGGAATCCGAACCACAAGCTCAAGAAGGGACAGCGCGTCGTCGTCCCCTTCAATATCAACTGCGGCGAATGCCGCCAGTGCAAGCTCGGAAACTACAGCGTCTGCGAACGCTCCAACCGCAACGCCAAGATGGCGGCGGAACAATTCGGCTACACGACGGCCGGCCTGTTCGGCTATTCGCATATCACCGGCGGTTACGCGGGCGGCCAGGCCGAGTACGTCCGCGTGCCGATGGCCGACGTCGCGCCGATGGTGGTCCCCGACGGCCTGAGCGACGAACAGGTGCTGTTCCTCACCGACATCCTGCCAACCGGCTGGCAGGCCGCCGACCACGCGGAAGTGCAAGGCGGCGACGTCGTCGCGATCTGGGGCGCCGGGCCGGTCGGCATCTTCGCCATCCAGTCGGCGAAGATCATGGGCGCCGGGCGCATCATCGCCATCGAGACGGTGCCTGAGCGCGTCGCGCTGGCGCGCAAGGCGGGGGCGACCGACATCATCGACTTCGAGAACGAGGACGTCTACGAGCGCATCCTCGAGATCAGTGCGGGCAAGGGCGCGGACTCGGTGATCGATTGTGTCGGCATGGAAGCCAGCGCGGGCCACCACGGCGTCATGGGTGCGCTAGGCGCGGTTCAGGAGAAGCTGACTTCGACGGAGCGGCCCTACGTGCTCAACGAGGCCATCAAGGCGGTGCGGCCTTGCGGCATCGTTTCCGTGCCGGGCGTCTACGGCGGCCCGGTGCCGATCAACATGGGTTCGGTGGTGCAGAAGGGGCTGACCATCAAGAGCGGGCAGACGCACGTGAAGCGCTACCTCGAGCCGCTTTTGAAGCTCACTCAGGATGGCAAGATCGACGCGACCTCGCTCATCACCCACCGCAGCAGCGACCTTTCGCAGGGTCCGGACCTCTACAAAACATTCCGGGACAAGAAGGACGGTTGCGTCAAGGTGGTGTTCAACCTCCATTGAGACTGCCGGCGGCGTTCGAGCAGCGGCGGTCCGTTCGGCCGCCGTTGGCGCGTCGCCGCGATAGCGCATGACCCGCCTCGCGGGGCACCGCGGCGGCTTGCCTCGCCACCGACCCGTGGCTACAAGCGCGTTTTCCCGAGCAGGTCCAGGATACGCGCAGCCATGGCGATCGAACGCACGTTCTCCATCCTCAAGCCGGATGCCACGCGCCGTAACCTGACGGGCGCCATCAACGCGCTGATCGAGAGGGCCGGCCTGTGCATCGTCGCTCAGAAGCGCGTGCTGATGACCCGCGCCCAGGCCGAGACCTTTTATGCGGTGCACAAGGAGCGCCCCTTCTTCGGTGAGCTTGTCGAGACGATGATCGCCGGTCCGGTCGTGGTACAGGTGCTCGAGGGCGACAACGCGATCAAGGCCTACCGCGACGTGCTCGGCGCGACCGACCCGAAGAAGGCCGAGCCCGGCACCATCCGCGCGGAGCACGCGATCTCCGTCGGCGAGAACTCCGCGCATGGCTCGGACGCGGTCGAGACCGCGCAGGCCGAGATCGCCCAATGGTTCAGCGGTAACGAGATTGTCGGCTAGAGCAACGTCCGCTGTTGCGGAGATGGCTCCGACCAGGGAAGCGTAGCAAGGACAGGCACATAAGCGTCGTCGCGAAGCGACTCCCAATCACCGTCCGATGCTGTAGGCGTCACAACGCTCCGGCCAGTGCGCTGTGCGAGTCACTTGGCTCGCCCATGTCGCGCCCCGGAAGGTGGCGCGGTTCGCGGATGACGATCGCCGCAACGGCGAGACTGCTGGCGGCGACGAAAACGACGATGCCGAGCGCGAGGCCGATCCCGTTTCCGGCCGCGGGTATCGCATAGGTGGCGATACCCTGGCTGAACGCCGCCACCGCGTACGCCAGCCCCATGCCGAAGGACCGCACGGCGTTGGAGAACCTGAGCGACAGGTACTGCGGCACCAGCGCGAAGACTCCGCTGCTCGATCCGCCGACGACGAATGCCGTCAGCAGCACCAGCGGCAACGCGGTCACACCCGTGAACGGGTAAATCGTAATCAGCGTGACGGCGAGGCAGGCGAGGATCGTCTCGCGCGTGCCGAACCGCGAGGCGGCCCAGCCGCAGGTGAGCTTGCCGAGGATCGAGCCCACCGAGTAGCAGGCGACCGCAACGAACACGGTGTCCGGCCCAAAACCCCTCACCGTCTTCAGGAGAGTCGGGTAGAAGCTGTAGAGCGATGCCGTCTGGAACTGCAGCATCGCCATGAAGGCGCAGGCCTGCCACGCGGCGGCGTTCATGGTGAAGCCGGCAGACGGCGGCATCCGGGCGGCGACGCCGTCGCGCCTGGTCCGCAGCCAGACCGGGCTTTCGCCGACACCGGTGCGGATCAAGATCGCGAGCAGCGCCGGCGCGACGCCCACGAGGAACAGCGAGCGCCAGCCGTAGTGCGGCAGCAGCAGTGCCTGCGCGCCGGCGGCGGCGAAGAAGCCGAACTCGTAGCCCGCCATCATCAGCGACGACGCGACCGCCCGCGCCCGCGCCGGCACGGTCTCCATGAGCAGCGCGGCCGAGGCCGTCCACTCGCCGCCGAAGCCGATGCCGAACAGAAGCTGGATCACCACGAGCGCGCCGTAGCTCCAGGCGAGGCCGGACAGGCCCGAGAAGGCGGCGAACCAGATGACGCCCAGCATGAAGGTGAGCTTGCGGCCGTAGCGATCCGCAAGCCAGCCCCAGCCGACGTTGCCGAATACGCGGCCCACGCTCTGGGCGGTGATCACCAGTCCCATCGCGGTCAAGGAGACGCCGAAATGCTTGCCGATCTCCGGGAGCACGAGAATGATCGCGACCTGATCGAAGGCGTCGAGGAACCAGCCGAGAAAGCAGGCGAGGACCAGCTGCCAATGCGGCTTCAGCAGCGCCAAGGGGCTCTTGGCCTCGTCGCTGGCGGTTCTTGTCTGCGGCATCGCGCGGGCTCCGTGGCCGCCTGGATCAGGGCGGGACGATCATCGCCGCCGGCTCCGATGCCGGCGCGGCATCATAGACGCGGTTGCCTTGAACGGTGAGACCGCCCCTTGCCACACGCGCCAATGCGGCGGGGTAGATGCGGTGCTCCTGCTCGAGGACCCGGCGTGCGAGGCTTTCCGGCGAATCGCTGTCGAGCACCGGCACAGCCGCCTGCGCCAGGATCGGACCTTCGTCCATGGCCGGCACCACGAAATGAACCGTGCAGCCGTGGATCTTGACGCCCTCGGCGAGCGCGCGGGCATGCGTGTCGAGCCCACGGAACGCCGGGAGGAGGGCGGGATGGACGTTGATCATCCGCTTGAGCCATTGGCACACGAACCAGGGCGTCACCAGGCGCATGAAGCCGGCCATGCAGACGATCTCGATGCGATGGATTTCCAGTAGCGCCTGCATCGAGCGCTCGAAATCCTCGCGCCCGGCATAGATCTTGTGATCGACGGCCGCGACGGCGATGCCGGCGGCCTTGGCCGTGGCGAGGCCCGGCGCTTCCGGCCGGTTCGACAGGACGAGAGCGATCTCGGCCGGATAGGTAGGGTCGCGCGCCGCCTCGATCAGCGCCTGCATGTTCGAGCCGCGGCCGGAGATCAGGATGGCGGTGCGGCGTCTGCTGCTCACAGCCGCAGACGCCCCTTGTAGGTGACGCCGGAGTCGCCCCGGGGGATGAGGCGCCCCAGCGCGACCGACGCTTCCCCCGCGGCGTTCAAGGCGTCGACCACTCCGTCGCACGAGTCCGCCGCCACGACGACCACCATGCCGATCCCGCAGTTGAGAGTGCGGAGCATCTCGGTTTCGGCGACCCCGCCGGTGCGCGCCAGCCAGCCGAACACCGGCGGCACATCGATCGCGCCGAGGTCGATCTCGGCCGCGCAGCCGGCCGGCAAAACACGCGGGATGTTGTCCGGGAAGCCGCCACCGGTGATGTGGGCCAGCGCCTTGATCCCGGCGCCCCCCGGCACGCGCAGGGCGGATAGCAGCGCCTTCACATAGATGCGGGTCGGCGTGAGCAGGGCGTCGGCGATGTCGCGCGCTTCGTCGAACGGCGCCGGGTCGGTCCACTGCAGTCGGGCGTCGGAGACGATGCGGCGCACCAGCGAGAAACCGTTGGCATGAACGCCTGAGGAGGGCAGGCCGAGGATCAGGTCGCCCGGCCCGATGCCCGCGCGCGGCAGCAGCGTGCCGCGCTCCGCCGCGCCGACGGCGAAGCCTGCGAGGTCGTAGTCCTTGCCGGCGTAGAGACCCGGCATCTCCGCGGTCTCACCGCCGATCAGCGCCGCGCCGGCCCGGCGGCAGCCCTCGGCGATGCCCGCGACGATCGCGGCGCCGACGTCCGGCGCGAGTTTGCCGGTGGCGAAATAGTCGAGGAAGAACAGCGGCTCCGCGCCTTGGACCACGAGATCGTTCACGCACATCGCGACGAGGTCGATGCCGATGGTGCCGTGCCGCCCGGTCTCGATGGCGATCTTGACCTTCGAGCCTACGCCATCGTTAGCGGCGACCAGGATGGGGTCCTTGAAGCCGGCCGCCTTGAGATCGAACAGGCCGCCGAACCCGCCGATCTCGGCATCCGCGCCGGGGCGCCGCGTCGCGCGCACGAGCGGCTTGATGCGATCGACCATCGCATTGCCCGCCGCGATGTCGACGCCGGCATCGGCATAGGTCAAACCGATGTTCGCCTTGGGCTCGTTCTGGCTCATCTGGTGTCTTGTCACATCATCGTGTCCGGCCATGGCCATAAAGACCATGCTGGCAAGGCGCAATGGCGGGGCGTCGCCTGACGTCGCGGCATCGTGCTCGGCTCGTGATACACGTTGTTGGATCGCGCCGAACGCCATTGACCTCAAGCGGAGCCGGGGCCTATCTGCGTGCGGCCGCTGCGGCGGATCGGAGCATCCTGGCGTGACTGTCGAGCGCAAGCGCACCAGCATCGCCTGGCAGGTCGGCTTCTGGGTGACCGGCTGCTTGCTCCTGGCCGTCCTGCTCTGGCTTTTCAGCGCGGTTCTGCTCCCGTTCGTCATGGCGCTCGTGATCGGCTATTTGCTCGATCCGCTGGCCAACAAGCTGGAGCGGATGGGTATCCGTCGCATCTGGGCCGTGACGATCCTCGTCGTCGGGTTGCTCGTCGTCGTCATCCTCACGCTCTTCTTCGTCACACCGATGATCGTACGCCAGGTGGCGAGCTTCATCCAGGCGCTGCCGGGGCTCGTGAAGCGGGTGCAGGACCTCGCCGCCGCAGCCGGCGATCAGCTCTCGACCGGCTGGGCCGAGAAGCTGTTGAGCAAGCTCGGCATTAACGGCGGCGGGACCGCCGACATCAAGAACTACGCCGGCGACCTAGCGAACAAGGGCGTGGCGTGGACGGTTGGCTTTGCGAACGGCCTGCTGTCGCGCGGCGCGGCCCTGCTCGACCTGTTCTCGCTCCTCATCGTCACGCCGGTGGTCGGCTTCTACATCCTGCTCGATTGGGGCAGGATGGTCGCCACGATCGACGGCCTCGTGCCTCCGCGCGACCGCGAAACGGTGCGCGGCCTGGCACACGAGATCGACGACGCGTTGGCCGGCTTCCTCCGCGGGCAGTCGCTCGTCTGCCTCTTCCTCGCGGCCTGGTACGGCATCGGACTCTCGATCATCGGGCTCAATTTCGGGCTGCTGATCGGGATCGTCGGTGGCATCCTGAGCTTCATTCCCTACATCGGATCGCTCGTCGTGCTGTTCCTCGCGATTCTGATCGCGGTCGTTCAGGGCTGGCCCAATTGGCAGCTGCCGGTAACGGCGCTGGGCATCGTTCTCGTCGGGCAGTTCCTCGAAGGCAACGTGCTTTCGCCCAAGCTCGTGGGCGACAAGGTGGGGCTGCATCCGGTGTGGATCATCTTCGCGCTGCTCGGCTTCGGCAGCGTCTTCGGTCTGCTCGGCCTCATCGTCGCGGTTCCGGTTTCGTCAGCGATCGGGGTGCTGCTGCGCTTCGCGACGCATCGCTACCGGCAAAGCCCGATCTTCACCGGCGTCGTCACCTCGCGTCCGGCCCTCGACGCGGCGCCGGGCGGCGACTTGGAGGCGCCGCACCCGGTTCTCGAGCGGCCGGAAGCGTCAAGTCTCCGCGCATGACGACAGACGACGGCGCCAGGCGGGGAGCGACGCATCGCGGGCGGCAGCTTGCTCTCGATCTCACGCGCGACCCCAGCTACGACCGCGAAGAGTACCTGCTGTCCGCCTCGAACGCCGAAGCCCATGCGATGGTCGAACGCTGGCCGGATTGGCCCGGTCGCGTGCTCCTCCTGCTTGGCGCCGCCGGTGCCGGCAAAAGCCACCTCGGCACGATCTGGGCTGCGCGTGCCGGCGCGCAGACGATCCGGCGCGGCCGTGACCTCGAAGTCCTGATGCACCATCCGCCGATCGCACTGATCGAGGATGGTGACCGGGCAGGATTCGCCGAGCACCAGCTGTTCCATTTGTTGAACTTAGCCAGGGAGAACGCGGGCTGGCTGCTCATCACCGCCCGCGTGCCGCCGGATCGCTGGGGTCTGGCCACGCCGGATCTGCTGTCTCGGCTTCGCCTTGCCGTTGCGATCTCGATCAAGCAACCGGACGCGGCGTTGCTGCGTGCTGTCCTCGTGAAGCTGTTTTCCGACCGGCAGATCAGGATCGATGAGGACGTCGTGCATTATGCCGCCCTACACTGCGAGCAATCGCTCGCGGCGATAAGGGATTTCGTTGCCGCCGCCGACGAGGAGGCAATGGCCTCTGGCCGCCGGATTACACGACCGCTCGCAATGGCGTTGATCGAGCGACTTGCTCGAGACCACACCGTCGACGAATGAAACCGAGATGAAAACGTCGCCCGGAGATCCCGGGACGACATTCGAAACGATGCGGCTCTTCGAAACGACGCTTACGGGCCGACGTAGCGAACCGAGCGACCACGCGCGTCGGTAATCCGAAAGCCGGAAACCGCCGGCGCGCCGACAGCTGCGGAACGACCCGACGCGATCGTATCGGGAACCACCTGGCTACGGAGCGGATCGTTCCGCGTCGTATCCATCGCGACCAACGCCGAGCGTTCCGCACTCTTCACGTCCTGCGCCTCGTCGAGGGCGACGAACTGTCGGATGTTATGCTTGGCGCTCTCGCGGCCATCGTAGATATGAATGCCATCCTTCATCATCACAGCATCGCCCGCACGAAGCGTCTTGTCGCTCATGAGATCCGTCGTCTTCTGCAGGACGGGTGCACCATTCGCCTTCGGCCTAATGTCGCGGGCCGCAACGCGACGCGTGAGGCGGTGAGCGAATGGCGATGGGGCGAGCGCGTGGCGAGACACGCGCGGCAACGCAGGTGCCAAGTCCAGCGTGCTCGGACGCTCGTAGCTGTAGGTCGGAGCCGGGGGCGAAGGGGGTGCGCCAAACAGTTGCTCGAAGAAGCCAGCGTGAGCGCTGCATGGCACGGCGAGCGAGCCGAAAGCGGCAGCAGCCACAGCTGCGGCCTTGAGGCGGCCCGTCATCTCGAAGTTGAACATCTGTAGACTCCCCCGTTTGCGACAATAAGCGCCAACGCCGCCTTTTGGTTCAAAACGACATGCAGAAAACTAGCTGGCGCGCAGCAGACGGTCATATTCCGCCCGGACGACATCGCCGCCGTAGAAGCGCTCCAACCGCCGCACGGTGAAATGACCGAAGGCGATCGACTGAAAATGATCGGCGAAAGCGTAGTTGACGACCGCTCCGCCGGCCGCTCCCAGAACAGGAACCGCCTGCGCAGCCAGCTTCTCGGACACCACGAGGCCGAAGCGCGATCCGATCTGCGACACAAGCCGAACGAGGATCGGAGCCGTCTCGTCGCCCAGGCCCTGGGCCAGCACGTACCGGCTCGCCTCCGACACCGTCTTGGCGAGAAGGCCGCGAGTGGCGAAATACCCGCTGTCGGTGAAATCGTCGTCCTTCTCGTGCGCGCCGAGCGCGAACACCTTCAGGCACTCGAACGCAACGCCGGGATCGGACAGGTCCTCGCCCTCGTTGCGAGCAATGTCGGCGATCGAGCGCAGGATGATGACGGTCGAGAGGGGCAGTTCGACGGGCAGGCTGGCGAGGCCAAAGACGCCGCCGGCGGCGCCGGAGACGGCCGCGACAGCCTTGTGGAAGCGCCGCGAGTCTCGGGCCGGCCTGTCGCGTAGGCTATTGAGCGCGACCGACATCGCCGACTGGATCGCCTTCTCCGCCGATCTGTTGATGAGGCCCGACACGCCCGGAGGCAGCAGCCGCGTGAGCGAGCCGAGTTGGCGCCCGACCGTCGTCGCGAGACGGGTGGCGAGGTTGGTGTGCTCCAGCGCCCGCACCGCGCGCTGCAACGCCAGGTGGTCGTCGCTTCCCAGCGCCACCCCGTGACCATGCACGAGGTCTGATCGCGTCGCGGGAAGATTGGGCGTCGGATCTGTCATCGTTATCTCCTGACCACGACCGGAGCCGGGGGTCGGCAAACAAACGGCAACGAGCCATCTTGGTTCGCCAGCGGCAGGCGTGACGGGCGATCGAGATGTGGATGGATGATCATCACCTTATTACTGGTTTGACGCTGGCCTCCGATTGCGAGAGGCTTTGCAACGACGCTCGACGTCGCCGGAGACCACACGCCATGGCTTTCAAAGTGACGATCGGCGGCGCCGCAGCCGCTACGCTTGTTGTGTCCCTCGCGTTCTTCACCGGCACCGCCAATGCCGCGTCGGCGGTCCAGAAGGAGTGCAGCGGGAAATACCAGGCCGCCAAGAGCGGCGGCACGCTCAACGGCCTGACCTACAACCAGTTCTATAAACAGTGTGCCGCCGAGGCGAAGTCCGAGAAGGCGGGTGGCGCGCCGTCCGCGACGCCGACCACCACCGCGCCGACAACTCCCGCGCCGACAGCCACCGCCCCGGTCTCGATACCAACCGCCAGCGCACCGGCCGCTAGGCCGGCCGGGCCGGTCGCCGCCGGCAGCGCCGTCTTCCCGACCGCGATCTCTGCCGAATTCTCCAAGGAGACCGCCGGCAAGGCGCGCATGCACACCTGCCTCGCTCAGTACAACGCCAACAAGACCAGCAACGGCAATGGCGGCTTGAAGTGGATCGAAAAAGGCGGCGGCTACTACAGCGAGTGCAACAAGCGGCTGAAGGGCTGAGGCGCCTCAAGCTGACGGAACAGCCGAAACGGGCCTTCCGCCGTGTGATCTCTTAACGGGGCGAAGAGGCTCAGACGTAGGCGGCGACCGCTGCGATGACGCCGGCAATGCCGAGGCCGACAGCCGTGTGCCAAGGCCATCGCCGCCCACGCATGATAATCGCGATCGTCGCGATCGCGATCGCGATGTGGAGCAGGGTCGCCGCGATCGTCAGGATCTGGTGGCGGTGTTCGTGGACTTCGCTGCCGTGGTTTTCGTCGTCGACCTGCTTCTCCAGCGCTTCGGCCTTGGCCTGCGTGGCGCGCGACCTTGTCTCGTAATCCTTCGCCTTTCCCTTGTAATCCTCGGTTTTGGCCGCGTTAGCTTCGGCGGCGACGTCGTAGAGGGTCTTCTTGACGCTTTCGCGCGCGAAAAAGCCCCAGGTATCGGTGGCCTTGTTCTGGACGATGGCCGCCGAGGTCTTGTCGCGAATGGTGTCGGCGGTCTCGAGGGTCTCCAGCGAGCCCACACCGGCCGCGAGCACCGCAAGGACGGCGATGGTGATGGACACCCTCGTCAGGAAAGGATCCTGGGCCTCGGCGACATGGGCGGCATGTTCGGCGTGCTCGAAATGTTCGGTCGGCGACTCGCTCATCATGGTCTCCCGCTCGTTCTGCCAAGTCGCGGCCTGCCACGTCGCGGCCGTGTGGCGCGCTTGTCGCATCGGGCGCCAAGCCCGGCAAATCGAACTCGTGTTCAATCCTGCCGCGCCGTCGAGCCGAGGTTGGACAGCGGGCATGGCCCGGACCTATAAGCCACGCGAGAGCGGCGCCGTTAGGCGGCCAATCGACCTCGGTCGGCGCATGCCGGCCCTTCCAGGCTAGCAGACGATGGCAGATCTCGAGGCTTACCAGGCGCAGCGCCAGACCATGGTCGACTGCCAGATCCGCACGTTCGACGTGACCGATCAGCGATTGATTTCCCGGCTCCTCGAAGTGCCGCGCGAAGGTTTCGTCCCCGACGAGATGCGCGAGCTCGCCTATTCCGACGTCGGCCTCACCGTTCCGCCCGCGGCTGCCGGCGAGGAGGCGCGCTACCTGCCGCCGCCTTTCATCCTGGCGCGGCTGATTCAGGGCGGCACCGTGCGGGCGACCGACAGAGTCCTCGATATCGCCTGCGGGACCGGCTACTCGACGGCGGTCCTGGCCGGTCTAGCCGCCGTGGTCCTCGCACTCGAGGCGGGTCCCCTCTTGCGGCGGGACCTGCAGGCGAGGCTGTCCGCCTTCGGCCTGGAGCGTGTCCGCACGCTCGATGGCCCGCTGGCCGAGGGCGCGATGGAAGACGGTCCGTTCGACGTCATACTCGTGAACGGTGCGGTCGAGCAGGGGCTCGACGCCTTGTTCGAGCAACTCGCGGAAGGCGGTCGTCTGTTGACGATCCTGCGCGGACCCGACGATCCGACCGGTCGGGCTGCCAAGGCGATCTGCTTCGCCAAGCGTAGCGGCATCGTCGGTCGCCGCTATTTGTTCGACGCATCCGCCCCGACCCTGCCCGCCTTCGCCAAAGCGCCCCACTTCGTCTTTTGAGCCGAGGCGGGGTCGAGGCGGTTCGCAACCTCTGTCGCATTTATGCGGCACCGCCGCCATTTCGGCCGCCGGTCGGTTCACGGCCGCCGAAATCCACTATGTTGGCGTAATGGCGAGTACGTGTCTGAGAGTACGTGAGGTCGGTCGGGAACCAAACGATCCGGCGTCGGTACTCGGGTGGCAGTTCATGGTTCGAGACGGCAAAGACAACGCGACGGTCCCGCGCGGCGGCGGTGACCACGGGAGGGCTTTGCGCGTAGCTCTAGGCTCGATGCTGCTTATGGCCGGCACCATCGGTCCGGCCGCCGTCAGGGCCGAATCGATCTCAAGCGCGCTGGCCCGCGCTTACATGGGCAATCCGGATCTCAACCAGCAGCGGGCGGGCACACGCGCGACCGACGAGGTCGTGGCGCGCTCCAAGGCGGGCTACCGGCCGCAGATCACCGGAACCGGATCGCTCGGCTACAACGCTATCAACGAGCAGTTCAACGGCTTGCAGATCAAAGGGAACACCTTTCCGACCTCCGCCGCCGTCGCGGTCACCGAGAACATCTTCAACGGCAACCGCACCACCAACGGCGTGAAGCAGGCCGAATCGCAGGTGCTTCAGTCGCGCGAGCAGATCCGCAACACCGAGCAGAACACGCTGCAGAACGGCGCCACCGCCTACATGAACGTGCTCCGCGACACCGCGATTCTCGAGCTCGACAAGAACAACATCACCGTGCTCGAGGAGCAGCTCCGCCAGACCCGCGACCGGTTCGTCGTCGGCGAGGTGACGCGCACCGACGTGGCGCAAGCCGAGTCAAGTCTCGCCAACGCGCGTTCGACCTACTTCACGGGGCGGGCAAACCTTCAGACCAGCGTCGCGAACTACCGGCAGATCATCGGCGTGCAACCGACGCGGCTCGAGGCCGCGCGCCCGATCGATCCGCTGCTGCCGCGCTCGCTCGACGAGGCGGTGCGGGTCGCCTTGTCGGAACATCCCTCGATTCAGGCGGCCTTCCACAACGTCGATGCCGCTCAGCTCCAAGTGCAGCTCAACGAGGGTGTTCTCTACCCCACGCTTAACGTCACCGCGAACGTCCAGAACAACAATCAATACAGCGGCTTGCCAAGCAACCGGCTGTTCAATGCGAGCGTGCTCGCGCAGTTCTCGGTGCCGATCTACACCGGCGGCGATACTTACGCCTCGGTACGCCAAGCCAAGGAACTGCTGTCCCAGGCGCGCCTGCAGGCGGATCTCCAGCGCGACATGATCCGGGCGCTGGTCGTGTCGACCTGGGGACAGCTCGAGACCGCCAAGGCCGTCATTCGCTCCTCGCAGGCGGCGGTGAAATCGTCCGAGATCGCGCTCGACGGCGTTCGCGAGGAGGCAAAAGTCGGCCAGCGCACGACGCTCGATGTCCTCATCGCGCAGCAGACGCTGCTGCAGTCGCGGGTCAGCCTTGTGTCCGCGCAGCGCGACCGGGTGGTCGCGAGCTACGCGGTGTTCGCGGCGATCGGGCGTCTCTCCGCCGCCAATCTCGCGCTCAACGTCATTCAGTACGACCCGACGATCCATTTCGACCAGGTCAAGGACAAGTGGATCGGGCTGCGGACGCCGGACGGCCGTTAACCACATCGATTAAAGCCTTACCTCGTTGTTAAGGATTCGTTCCTGCCGCTTGCCGGTACGGGCGTCGCCGACCTAGACTGCCGAGGTTGGCAGAATTCGCTAAGGCAAGGCACGCCACCCACTCCCAGGCAAGCGTCAGAGGTCCATGAGCGCAGTGAACTCACTCCAGCCCCCGGAGACGCCCGATCAGCGTCCTAGCGAGCCGTCGATGGAGGACATCCTCGCTTCCATCCGTCGCATCATCGCCGACGACCAGTCGCTTCCGCGCGGCGAGAACGCGACACGGCTCGATGTCGCCCCGGAGCCGCACGACGACGGTCCGCCGCCTTCGCAGGATGCCGCCCCCGTGCACGTCCTTCATCCGTTCCACCACCTGGCGCCGGACCCCGTGTCGCCCGCGATCGCGGAAACCGCTGCGGCTCCGTCGCACAACGAGGCGAGCGCCCTGGATCGCGATCACGAGCAGGCGGCGACGCTTGCCGCGGCGATGGCGCGCGGCGCGATCGCCGCGCCCCAGTACGCGAATCCGGACGGTCCGGAGCGCTCGCTGTCGCGCGATGCGCCCGAGCCTCCCGGCATCGACAGCGACCTGCGGACGGAGCAGGGGTCCCATGCTTCCCTCGAGACCGAAGAGGCGCCTCCCGTGATCGATCAAGATGTGCATGCGGCAAGCGATCAAGCGGAGCGTAACGAAGCCGCCGGGCCGTCGGGGGCAGCCATTTCGGCGACGACGCAGCACAGCGTCGTCTCGGCGTTCAACACGCTTGCCGCGGCACGCCTCGCGGGCAATTCCGAAGAGCTGCGGGCTTTGGCCAAGGAGATGCTGCGACCGCTTATCGTGACCTGGCTCGACGCCAATCTGCCGGCGCTGGTCGAGCGCCTCGTGCGCGACGAGATCGAGCGCGTCGGGCACGGCGGCCACTCGCCGGAGGCGCGGTCGCGTTGACACTGGCCGGCGGGTCCGCTTTGTAGCGGCGCCGTCGGCGGAACGCCCGGCGCGAACAAGGCCGGGACCATGGAAAAGACCTTCGATCCTGCCGCCGTGGAGCAGCGGATCCTGGCCGTCTGGGAGAGGGCGCGGGCCTTCGAGGCGGGCCGGTCTGACCGTGCCGATGCGGCACCCTTCACGATCGTGATTCCGCCGCCGAACGTCACCGGCGTGCTCCACATGGGTCACGCGCTGAATAACACGCTTCAGGACATCCTGTGCCGTTTCGAGCGCATGCGCGGGCGCGACGTGCTGTGGCAGCCCGGAACCGACCATGCGGGGATCGCGACCCAGATGGTCGTCGAACGCCAACTCGCCGAGCGTCAACAGCCTGGGCGCCGGGCGCTGGGCCGGACCAAGTTCCTCGAGCGGGTCTGGTCCTGGAAGCAGGAATCCGGGGGCGCCATCGTCAACCAGCTCAAGCGCCTCGGCGCCTCGTGCGACTGGTCGCGCGAGCGCTTCACGATGGACGAGGGGCTCTCGCAAGCCGTGCTTAAGGTTTTCGTGGCGCTGCACAGGCAGGGGCTGATCTACCGCGACAAGCGGCTGGTGAACTGGGACCCCAAGCTGCTGACCGCGCTGTCCGACATCGAGGTCGTGCCGGTCGAGAGCAAGGGCCACCTCTGGCATTTCCGCTATCCCATCGTCGACTCGGCCGGCGCGGCCACCGGCGAGACCATCGTCGTCGCGACGACCCGTCCCGAGACGATGCTGGGCGATACCGGCGTCGCCGTGCACCCGGAGGACGAGCGCTACACGCATCTTGTCGGCAAGCACGTGCGGCTGCCGCTGGTCGGGCGGCTGATCCCGATCGTCGCCGACACCTATTCCGACCCGGAGAAGGGCACCGGCGCGGTCAAGATCACCCCGGCGCACGACTTCAACGATTTCGAGGTCGGCCGCCGGCAGGGGCTGGCGCTGATCAACATCCTCGATGCCGAGGCGCGGCTCGCCCTGCAGGACAACGACGCTTTTCTCGCCGGGATCGTCGACGGCGCGGCGGCGCGTTCGACCGCCCTGCATTTCCATGGGCTGTCGCGCGAGGAGGCTCGCAAGCGCATCGTCGAGATGATGGACGACGCCGGCCTGCTCGATAAAGTGGAGCCGCACGCCCATGCCGTACCGCACGGCGATCGTTCGAACGTCGTCGTCGAGCCTTGGCTGACCGACCAATGGTACGTCGACGCCAAGGTGCTGGCCGAGCCGGCGCTGGCGGCGGTGCGCGACGGCCGCACGCGGTTCGTGCCCGAACAATACGCCAAGACCTATTTCCAGTGGCTCGAGAACATCCAGCCCTGGTGCATCTCGCGCCAGCTCTGGTGGGGCCACCAGATTCCGGCCTGGTACGGGCCGGACGGCGCGATCTTCGTCGAGGAGACCGCCGAGGCGGCGCAGGCGGCCGCTGCCGCGCATTACGGCAGGGAGACGGCGCTGACGCGCGACGAGGACGTGCTCGACACCTGGTTCTCGTCCGCGCTGTGGCCGTTCTCGACGCTCGGCTGGCCCGACGACACCAGGGACGTCGCGCGCTATTATCCGACCAGCGTCCTCGTCACCGGCTTCGACATCATCTTCTTCTGGGTCGCCCGGATGATGATGATGGGCCTGCACCTCCTTCACGAGGTGCCGTTCCACGATGTCTACATCCACGCCCTCGTCCGCGACGAGAAGGGCGCCAAGATGTCGAAGTCGAAGGGCAACGTGCTCGACCCGCTCGGCATGATCGACCAGTACGGCGCCGATGCGCTGCGCTTCACGCTGGCCGCGCTGGCGGCGCAGGGCCGCGACGTCAAGCTGGCGCCCCAGCGCGTCGACGGCTACCGCAGCTTCGCCACGAAGCTTTGGAACGCCGCCCGCTTCGGCGAGATGAACGGCTGCGCGCGCACCGAAGGCTTCGATCCCAAGCGCGTCGAGGCGACGATCAATCGCTGGATCCTCGGCGAGACGGCGAAGGCGCACGCCGAGGTGACGGCGGCGATCGAGGCCTATCGCTTCAACGACGCGGCCAACGCCGCCTACCGCTTCGTTTGGAACATTTTCTGCGACTGGTACGTCGAACTCGCCAAGCCTCTCCTGCAAGGCGAGACAGCCGGGCAGAGCAGGGCGGAGACGCAGGCCTGCTTCGCCTTCGTCCTCGACGAGATCCTGAGGCTGCTGCACCCGTTCATGCCGTTCCTGACTGAGGAGCTCTGGACGATTAAAGGCGAAGAGGGACCGGCCCGGACCAGCGTCCTGGCTCTCGCCCCGTGGAGCGACCTAGCCCGGCTTGGCGACGAGCTGGCCGAGGCGGAAGTCGGCTGGGTGGTCGACCTGATCTCGGAGATACGCTCGGTGCGCGCCGAGATGAGCGTGCCGGGTGGCGCGCAGGTCCCGCTCGTCGTCGTCGGCACCGCGCCCAAGGCGGTGATGACGTCGAACCAGTGGCTCGAGACGATTAAGCGGATGGCGCGGTTGTCCGACGTAAGCGCGGCTGCGGAGGCGCCGACGCAATCGGTGCAGATCCCGGTCCGCGGCAGCTTGGCGGCGTTGAAGCTGCAAGGAATTATCGACTTCGCGGCGGAGAGAGCCCGGCTTACCAAGGAGATCGCCAAGCTCGACGGCGAGACGCGAAAGATCGAGGCGAAGCTCGGCAACGCGGACTTCATCCGCCGCGCCCGCGAGGATGTCGTCGAGGAGCAGCGCGAGCGTCTCGCGGACGCGTTAAGCCGCCGCGCCAAGCTCGAGACCGCGCTCAGGCGCCTGGGCGATTGAGCGGTCCGGCGGCGCGAACGGCGCATGGCGAGGCTTGAGCCTGCGACTTTCGACCAGTCGTCGGTCGCCGATTGCGCGCTGTGCCATAGCCGCTGTCAAGACCTGTCATGCGGCGGCTTGCAACCCTGGCCGGAAGCGTTATCGCGTTCACAGATCTTGGTGCGCGGATCAGCGCGCCAAGATGTGTGAGTGCGGTAGGCCGGAAGCGACGCGCCTGGACCCGAGTGCAGCCGCATCCTGAAGAAGGCGGTGGCGCTTAAAGCCTTGTTTACTTGGGCCTTGCCACTGGCACTTGTTGCTGTGACGCCACAGCTTGATGCGAAGCTCGCTGCATCATTGCGCGCCTTATCCGAAGTCGCTTTTCAGCCATAAACCGCTCGCTAATCTGACTTCAACTTTCGATGAGGTAAGTAAGTCCCACGAGGAAAGCCAGCGTCGGCGTCTTCGCGTTAGCAGACCTTAACTAATGCCAGGCAACGCGGCGGCCGGCAGAGTCCCGCAAGGGGCAGAGCTGGTGCACGTCTAAGTTCGGAGTCGAAGCAAGGGTATGGACGCGCGCGTTTTCAATAAAGCCAAGTTGCCGAGCCGCCACGTCACCGAAGGGCCGGCGCGCGCGCCGCATCGCTCCTACCTCTATGCGATGGGCCTGACCAAGCAGCAGATCCACCAGCCGCTGGTCGGCGTCGCGTCGTGCTGGAACGAGGCCGCGCCCTGCAACATCTCGCTGATGCGCCAGGCGCAGGCGGTGAAGAAGGGCGTCGCCGCCGCCAACGGCACCCCGCGCGAGTTCTGCACGATCACCGTCACCGACGGCATCGCGATGGGTCACCAGGGCATGAAGTCCTCGCTCGTCTCGCGCGACCTCATCGCCGACTCGGTCGAGCTCACCATGCGCGGCCATTGCTACGACGCGCTGGTCGGCCTCGCCGGCTGCGACAAGTCGCTGCCCGGCATGATGATGGCCATGGTGCGCCTCAACGTCCCGTCGATCTTCATCTACGGCGGCTCGATCCTGCCCGGCTCCTTCCGCGGCCAGGACGTGACCGTGCAGGACCTGTTCGAGGCGGTGGGCAAGCATTCGGTCGGCGAGATGTCGAACGAGGATCTCGACGAGCTGGAAAGCGTGGCGTGTCCCTCGGCCGGCGCCTGCGGCGCGCAGTTCACCGCCAACACGATGGCGACCGTCTCCGAGGCGATCGGCCTCGCGCTGCCGTACTCGGCCGGCGCGCCCGCGCCCTACGAGATCCGCGACCGCTTCTGCATGACCGCCGGCGAGATGGTCATGGAGCTGATCGCCCGCAACATCCGCCCGCGCGACATCGTCACGCTGAAGGCGCTGGAGAACGCCGCGACCGTGGTTGCCGCGTCCGGCGGCTCGACCAACGCCGCGTTGCACCTGCCGGCGATCGCCAACGAGGTCGGTATCAAGTTCGACCTCTTCGACATCGCCGAGATCTTCAAGAAGACGCCGTATATCGCCGACCTGAAGCCAGGCGGACGATACGTCGCAAAGGACATGTTCGAGGCGGGCGGCATCCCGATCTTGATGAAGACGCTGCTCGACAACGGCTTCCTTCATGGCGACTGCCTGACGGTGACCGGCCGCACCATCGCCGAGAACATGGCCAAGGTGAAATGGAACGAGCACCAGGACGTGGTGCGCCCCGCCGACAAGCCGATCACGGTGACCGGCGGCGTCGTCGGCCTGCGCGGCTCGCTGGCGCCCGAGGGCGCCATCGTCAAGGTTGCCGGCATGCCGGAGGAGGCGCTGCGCTTCGAGGGCCCGGCGCTCTGCTTCGACTGCGAGGAGGACTGCTTCGAGGCGGTGCGTTCGCGCAAGTACAAGGAAGGCTGCGTCTTCGTCATCCGCTACGAGGGTCCCAAGGGCGGCCCCGGCATGCGCGAGATGCTGTCGACCACGGCGGCACTCTACGGCCAGGGCATGGGCGACAAGGTCGCGCTCATCACCGACGGGCGCTTCTCCGGCGCCACCCGGGGCTTCTGCGTCGGCCATGTCGGGCCGGAGGCGGCGGTCGGCGGCCCTATCGCTTTGGTGCGTGACGGCGACATCATTTCACTCGACGCGGTCGAGGGCACGATCGACCTGCACGTTTCCGACGCTGAACTCGCCGAACGCAGGACGGCCTGGACACCTCGCGCACACGACTTCGGCTCGGGCGCCATCTGGCGCTACGCCCAGACGGTCGGCTCCGCGCTGCAGGGAGCGGTGACGCACCCCGGGCAGAAGGGCGAGACGCATGTCTATGCCGACACGTAGCCTGTCGCGCGCTGGCCTGTCGCGCGCTGGCCTTGTCTCGACGCTGGGCTTGGCCTCGACGCTCGGACTGGCACTCGTCGCCGGGTTGACGATCGCCGCGCCAGCGAAGGCCTTCGACGGCTCGACAAGCGACGATCGCGCGACCTTGCCGATCTTCAAGAATCCCAAGGCGGCGCTCCGCGCGGGGCTCGAGGGCGTGCGAAGCGGTCATTCGCGGTCCGCCGTCGCCGCGCTCCAGTATGCCGCGGAAGGGGGGGAGTCGCTCGCGCAATGGAAGCTCGGCAAGATGTATGCGGCGGGCGACGGCGTCCCTCACGATGACGCCAAAGCCTTCGACTACTTCTCGCAGATCGTCGACAATTACGACGAGGACGAGGCCAATCCGCGCGAAGTGCCGTTCGTATCGAGTGCCTTCGTCGCGCTCGGCGTGTACAATCTAAAGGGCATTCCGCACACGCGGGTCGCGTCCAATCCGGACCGTGCGCTCGAGATGTTCCACTACGCGGCGGTGCATTTCGGCGATGCCAACGCGCAGTACAATCTCGCGCGCATGTACCTCGACGGCGACGGCGTCGCCAAGGACGGCCGACAGGCGGCGCGCTGGCTCTATCTCGCCGCGGACAAGGGCCATCTCGAATCGGAGGCGGTGCTCGGCCAGATCCTCTTCAACGGCTACGCGGGCATGGCGCCTCAGCGGGCCAAGGGGTTGATGTGGCTGTCGCTCGCCCACGACGGCGTCACCGACAGGATCAAGGACCAGTGGATCCTCGATCTCTATGACAAGGCGATGGCCTCCGCGACCGACGCCGACCGGCAGATCGCCTCGGTCTACCTCGACGATCATTCCAAGCATCGGAATTAGGTTCGACGCGGCGGCCCGTCATGGGAGAGGGTCTCGCGCCGTCATTGCGAGCCGCAGGCGAACCATGTGGGGACGGCCTTTTGCTTGCAAGCCGGCTTGGCGGCCCTTGCGGCCCGGCGATCTCGTCGGGCGGCGGCTGGCGCGGGAGCAGTGCCGCCGCGCGCGTAGCTCTCGCCGCTCACTATCAGCACACAGATGCCGGTCGGGGCCGGCCACCCCGACAACCCAGGAGCCCGCGATACTCCGGGCGTTGCCCGTCTGAGGCGGCTCTAGCTTAGTTCGCCTCCGGCTCGCAATGACGGCCCGATTACATGCTACTTGTATGACGCCACCGTATGCGTCTGTTCGCCGAGCCCGGCTGCGCCGAGCGTGACGACATCACCGGCCTTGAGGAAGCGTTTCGGGTTCATGCCCTGGCCGACGCCGGCCGGGGTGCCGGTGACGATCACGTCGCCGGGCTCCAGCACCATGAAGCGCGACAGATAGGAGACCACGGCCTTGATCGAGAAGATCATCGCCTTCGTCGAGCCGGTCTGCATGCGTTCGCCGTTGACGTCGAGCCACAGGTCGAGGCGCTGTGGGTTGGCGAGCTCGTCCGGCGTCACCAGCCACGGGCCGAGCGGCCCGAAGCTCGGCGCGCTCTTGCCCTTGGTCCAGGTGCCGCCGCGCTCGAGCTGGAAGCCGCGCTCGCTGACGTCGTTCGAGAGGCAGAAGCCCGCAACGTGGTCCATCGCGGCGCGCTCGCTCACGTAGGAGGCTCGCTGGCCCATCACGACGCCGACCTCGACCTCCCAGTCGAGCTTTTTGCCACCCTTGGGCATGACGATCGGATCGTTGGCGCCGCAGATGCAGTTGGAGGCCTTCTGGAAGAACACCGGCTCCTTCGGGAACTCCATGCCGATTTCCTGGGCATGATCCGAGTAGTTGAGCCCGATGCCGATGAAGTTCACCGGCCGCGCCACGCACGATCCTAACCTCGGGCGTCCGCGCACCAGCGGCAATTTCGCCGGCCGTGCCCTGGCGATCCGTGCCAGCATCTTCGGGCAGAGCGCATCGCCGTCGATATCGGCGACGATGCCGCTGAGGTCGCGCACGCGGCCGTCCCCGTCGATGAGGCCAGGTTTCTCCCGGCCTTCGGCCCCGTAGCGTACCAGCTTCATCGTGTATTCTTTCTCCCGCTCGCGGAAGCTCAAGCGCCGGCAGCGATCGGATCAGCGCGGGTGCTCGCAGGCCGGGATGGCGTCAAGCCTGCCTTAAGAAGAGACGACGGTTGCAACCGGCACGCAGGATCGTGCGGGTCCTACGCCGCCGCCGCTTCGATCGAACGCACCAGCTTCTCGGGCTGTTGGCCGCGGTTCATCGAGGCGATCTGCCAATCGGCCTCGCCCACCACGTGGCGGGAGAACGGTCCGACGTGCATGTAGATCATCACGTTCATCATGACCGGCTCGAGGGCAGCGGGATTGTTGCGCGCCGTCCAGATGAACAGGCGCCAGAACGGGATCGCCATCGCCGGCCGGCGCAGGCAGAGCCGGATCACCATGCGCCGCAGCAGCCGCAGGTCCTTCTTGACCTGCGCCGGATCGGTCACCACGCGGCGTTCGAGGCGAGGTTTGCGCAGCGCCTTCGCCACCTCCGTCAGCCGCGCGAAAAAAGCCTGTGGCGTGTAGATTTCGTCGACCACGGCCCTGAAGTCCCGCATGATCTCGACGCGCGGGCGCAGTGTCTTGAAGTTGAGGCCGGCGGTGCAGGCGTCGCCGGCGCCCGGTTGCGGGCGATCGAAGCCTTCGAACAGCCGGCCCTCCTTGTCGAGCCGGCGCGTCAGCTGGGTGTTCGGCAGGGCGGTCAGAAGGCCGACCGTGCAAATCGGTATGCTGGTATCCTCGATGAGCCGTATCATGCCCTCCGAGACGCCGGCCTTCTCGGTGTCGAAGCCGACGATGAAGCCGGCCACGACGTAGATCCCCGCATTGTAGATCCTGAAGATGCTCTCGCCGAGGCTGCGCCGGGTGTTCTGCTTCTTCTGCATCGAGACGAGGGTCTCGGTATCGCCGCTCTCGATCCCGATGAAGCAGGCGAAGAAGTTGCACTGCCCCATCATCTCCAGCAGTTCGTCGTCGTCGGCGAGATTGATCGAGGCCTCGGTCGAGAACTTGAAGGGATAGCCGTGCTCGACTTGCCAGGCCTTCAGCTCCGGCAGGAATTTCTTCAGCGCTTTTTTGTTGCCGATGAGATTGTCGTCGACGAAATCGACGTGGCCGCGGTATCCGAGTTCGAGCAGTCGATCGAGTTCGGACAACACCTGCGGCGTCGTCTTGGTGCGCGGCACCCGGCCGTAGAGCTCGATGATGTCGCAGAACTCGCAATTGAACGGGCAGCCGCGTGAGAACTGCAGGCCGATGAAGAGGTAATGCGAGAAGTCGAGCAGCTCGTAGCGCGGGATCGGGCTCTTGGTGACGTCCGCCTGGAACTTCTCGGCGTCGAAGCGGCCGTTGCGGTCGCCGCGCCGCCAGGCCTCGACGAACGTGTCGATGATGCCTTCTGCCTCGCCGAGGACGAGAAAGTCCGCCTGGGCATAGACGTGCGGGCTCGAGGTCGGATCGGGGCCGCCGATGCAGACGGGCTTCCCGAGTGCCCGACAGCGCGCCATGACCGCCAAGCAGTCGATCTGTTGAGGCAACATCCCGCCGGTCATGACGAGGTCGGACCAGGCGATGTCGGCATCGGTCAGGGGCGTGCAGTTACTGTTGACGAGCCGGCATTCCCAATCGCTCGGCAGAAGTGCCGCGAGCGTGATCAAGCCGAGCGGCGGCGCGGGATATTTCGCACCGACAATCTTGCAGGTTTCTTTGAAGCTCCAGAATGAATACGGATTGAACAGCGGGAAGACTAAAAGAACCTTCGGGGGCAGCGGCCTGGCGCCGTCTCGGGTCTTTTTGTCGACTAGGGCCAAACTGTTCATTGTTCAAGTCCCGCTCGGGCGATGGAGCTGATGCGGCATCTTGCACGGGCGGCCTATCGGAGCAACCTGGATCGGGGCGCTGCGTGAGGTTCAGCTCTTGACCCTGACGTATGAGCCCGGCGCATCCTCCAGGATTTCGAGGCCTCCGGCGCCCGGCTCGCGCGCCGGGACGCGATCGGAGGCCTGCGCGCTGAGCCAGGCGAGCCAGTCCGGCCACCAGCTGCCTTTCCGCATCGTCGCCTGCTCGCGCCAGTCCTCGAAAGTCCCGCTCGGCCGCGGCCCGGTGGCGTAGCCGTATTTCTCCTTGTCGGGCGGGTTGATGACGCCGGCGATATGACCGGAGCCGCCGAGCACGTAACGGATGTCGCCGCCGAACAGCTTGGCGCCGCGGTAGACCGAAGCGGCCGGCGAGATGTGGTCGTCGCGTGTCGCCAGGGAGTAGATCGGGATCGCCACCTTGCCGAGATCGAGGCGCTTGCCGCCGATCTCCATCTCGCCCTTGGCGAGATTGTTCTCGATGTAGAAGTTGCGCAGATAGAACGAGTGATTGCGGGCCGGCAGCCGCGTCGAATCGGAATTCCAGTAGAGCAGGTCGAAGGCCGCCGGCGTCTTGCCCTTCAGGTAGTTGTCGACGACGTAGGACCACACGAGGTCGTTCGGGCGCAGCATGTTGAAGGCCATCGCCATCTTCGATCCCTCGAGATAGCCGACGCTGTCCATCTGCGTCTCGAGGCCCTTGATCTGATCCTCGTCGATGAAAACCTGGATGTCGCCGGCATCGGTGAAGTCGGCCTGGGCGGCGAAGAAGGTGGCGCTCTTGATGCGCTCGCGTCCGTCCTCGGCCATGTAGGCGAGCGCGGTGGACAGCAGCGTCCCGCCGACGCAGTAGCCGATCGCGTTGACGTCGTCCTCGCCGGTGGCCGCCTTTACGGCGTCCAGCGCCTCGAAGATGCCTTCGCGCATGTAGGACTCGAAGGTCTTGAGACGGTGGCGCCCGTCCGGATTGACCCAGGAGATCAGGAACACCGTCTGCCCCTGGTTCACCATCCAGCGCACGAAGCTCTTCTCGGTGTTGAGGTCGAGGATGTAGTACTTGTTGATCCAGGGCGGCACGATGAGCAGGGGCCGCTTCAGCACGGTCTCGGTCGTCGGCGTGTACTGGATGAGTTCGATGAGATCGTTGCGGAACACGACCTTGCCGGGCGTCGTCGCGACGTTGACGCCGAATTCGAACTTGCTGGCGTCGACCTGGCGGATGCGCAGCGAGCCGCCGCCGGCCTCCATGTCCTCGGCCAGGATCTTGGCGCCGGCGACCAGGTTTTCGCCGCTTGTCGCGATCGTCTGCAGCATGAGTTCCGGATTTGTGACCAGATAGTTGGCCGGCGACAGTGCGCTCGAGATCTGACGCAGGTAGAATTTGGCCTTGGCGCGGGTCTTCGGATCGAGTTCGGTCGACTTGTCGACGATGTCCTGCGCCCAGGTCGAACTGATCGCATGGGCCTGGCGCAGGAAGTCGTAAAGCGGCAGTTCGCTCCACTGCGGCGCGGCGTAACGCTTGTCGCCCTTGGCGGGCGGCACGATCGGTTCCGCCTGCTCTCCGCGCATGCGCCGGAACGTCTGCGCCCACAGCTGCATGAAGGGGCCGGCGAGCGTGCCCTGAGCCTCGGCAAGGCGGGCGGGATCGCTCACCCAATGTTCCGCGACCTTGCCGATGGACGTGACCGCGACCGTGATCATGTCCGTCATGTCGGGGCTCTTCACCTCGCCGTTCTCGAAGGGCTTGAGGTAGGCCGACATCGCCTTCGCGCTCTCCTCGACGAACCGCGCGGCGTTGGTGGCGAGCCGCTCGATATCCGGTTTGAAGGCCGGTGGGATCGTGACATCCACGACCGTCGGCTTCAGCGCGAGAGGTGCGGGGAGCAGCGGGTTCCTGGCGTCATCAGGGTGCAGGGACGACGTCATCTCCAGTCTCCTTCTCGGGTGTCCCGCTGAGGACACAAACATAAGCTAGCTGGCGTTGGCGCTCGGTCGATATCGATGGACGCGAGAATCTAACGAGGACCGTCGTGCGCTACCCCGTCGTGCTCCCTGCATTGCTTCTACTGCTCGCTCTCGCAACGGGATTCGCCGGTGCACAAGCGGACGGCACGCAGGCCAAACAGCCGCACAACAAGTATGGTTCACCGCTCGATACCATGATGTCGACACGACTTTGGACCGATGTTCCGGAGGCGAAGGACTTCGTCAAAGCGACCCGGCCGGATCCCGCGAGGCTGAATTACACGCCGCTGACCGGCGTCGACCCCGATCGGCCGAAAGCGCGCGACAAGGCCAACGTGGAAGCCTTGCAAGCCGAGCTCGAGCGCGACCGGCTGGAGAACGAGCGGCGCGGGCATGGTCCGCACCCGACGGCGAAGCCGAAGCGGGCGAAAAGCAAGCGCGCCGAGTAGGGCGGAGCATCCCGAAGGCCGGCGCTTGCCAACCCCGCGGTTCGCTCGCTAGAGCTTGCGGCCCTCTCTCAACTCTCCCGGATCACGTCATGTCCCCTCCCTTGCGCGTCGGTGTCGCCGGTCTTGGCACCGTCGGGACCGCGGTCTTCCGCGTCCTGCGGCGGCGCGCCGAGGCGCTGGCGCTGCGCACCGGGCGCGACATGATCGTCGTGGCGGTGAGCGCGCGCGGTCGCGCCAAGGTGCGCGACGTGGACCTCGACGGGATCGCCTGGCACGACGATCCGGTGGCGCTGGCGACAAGCGCGGAGATCGATTGCTTCGTCGAGCTGATCGGCGGCGAAGCCGGCGTCGCGCTGGCGGCGACCGAGGCCGCGATCGAGAGCGGCAAGGCGGTCGTGACCGCCAACAAGGCGATGCTGGCCCAGCATGGTCTGGCGCTGGCGCGGCGCGCCGAGGCGGCCGGGGTCGCCCTCAGGTTCGAGGCGGCGGTTGCCGGCGGCATCCCCATCGTCAAGACGTTGCGCGAAGGGCTCGTCGGCAACGCCATCGACCGCGTCTACGGCATCCTCAACGGCACCTGCAATTACATCCTATCGCGGATGGAGGCCGAGAAGCTTTCCTTCGACGACTGCCTCAAGGAAGCGCAGCGACTCGGCTATGCCGAGGCCGATCCGACCTTCGACATCGGCGGCTTCGACACGGCGCACAAACTCGCCCTGCTCACCTCGCTCGCCTTCGGTACCGTGGTCGACGCCGAGGCGGTCGGCGTCGAGGGAATCGAAGCGATCACGCTGGCCGACCTGCAGGCGGCGAGCGATCTTGGCTACCGCGTCAAGCTGCTCGGCGTCGCCAAGCGCACGGCGTCGGGCATCGAGCAGCGCGTCCACCCGACGATGGTGCCGAAAGACTCGGCGATCGCGCAGATCATGAACGTGACCAACGCCGTCGTGGTCAATGCCGACGCCGTCCCGGAGGTGATGCTCTCCGGGCCCGGCGCGGGCGGCGAGGCGACGGCATCCGCCGTGGTCGCGGATATCGCCGACGTAGCGCGCGGCGATCGCACGCCGGCCTTCGGACTGCCCGCCGCGGCGCTCCAACCGCTGGAGCGCGCCTCGATCGCCTCCCACGAGGGCGGCTACTACATCCGCCTCTCGCTCCACGACCGGCCCGGCGCGGCCGCGGCGATCGCGATGCGGATGGCGGAAAAGGGGATTTCGCTGGAGAGCATCGTGCAGCGCAGCGCCCCCACCAAGCGCGGCGCAGCATCGCAGACGCCGGTTCCGGTCACCTTCATCACCCATGCGACGCCCGAGCGCGCGATCCGCGAGGCGATCGAGGCGGTGATCAAGGACGGCCACATCGCCGCCAAGCCGCAGGTGATCCGCATCGAGAGCGAGTGAGCGAGTCCATGGAAGGCGCGCGTCTTCCTTCTCCCGCTCGCGGGAGAAGGTGGCCCGAGCAGGCAAGTTTACGCAGCCTGCGTAAACTTGGCTGCGCAGTCGGGTCGGATGAGGGGTCTCATCATCTGCGACCGGCAGTGGACGGAAGGCACGCTCCTCGTCCGACCTCGTTTCGCGAGGCCACCTTCTCCCGCGAGCCGGAGAAGGAGCGCGCACCTAGGTGATGGCGAACCGTCCGATCCTCGGCGTCGAGCACTCCCTGCGCGGGCGAGCGTGGGCGAGCCGGCTCGACGACGCGGGCCTCGCGCGCGCCCTCGCCATCGCCCAGCTCGGCGGCCACGGCGACGTGCTCTCGCGCGTGCTGGCGGCGCGCGGCGTGACGCCTGACGACGCCAACGCCTATCTCGATCCGGCCGTGCGCGACCTGATGCCGGACCCCAGCACCCTGCGCGACATGGACGAGACCGTCGCGCGCCTGGCGGCCGCGGTGCAGGCGGCGACCACCGTGGCCATCTTCGGCGACTACGACGTCGACGGCGCCGCCTCCGCGGCACTGCTCAGCCAATATCTCGAGGCCTGCGGCGTTCCGACGGTGACCCACATCCCCGATCGGCTGTTCGAAGGCTACGGCCCCAACGTCGAGGCGGTCCGGATGCTGGCGGCGCGCGGCGCGCAACTGCTCGTCGCCGTCGATTGCGGGACGACCAGCCACGACGCCATCGCCGAGGCGGCGTCGCTCTGCCTCCAGCCGATCATCCTCGACCATCACCAGGCATCGGAGATCCTGCCCGCCGCATTGGTCGTCAATCCGAACCGGCTCGACGACCTTTCGCATCTCGGCCAGTTGTGCGCCGCCGGTGTCGTCTTCATGACCCTGGTCGCGTTGCAACGCAGGCTGCGCGCGTCGGGTTTCTTCAAGGGCCGTCAGGAGCCGGACCTTCTCGCCGCGCTCGACCTCGTCGCCCTGGCGACGGTCGCCGACGTGGCGCCGCTGACCGGGCTCAACCGCGCCTTCGTCAAGAAGGGGCTCGTCGTCATGCGGGCGAGGGGCCGGCCGGGATTGACCGCGCTGTTCGACGTTGCCGGCGCCGACGGCCCGGCGAGCGTCTACCATCTGGGCTACCTCGTCGGGCCGCGCATCAATGCCGGCGGCCGGATCGGCGACGCGGCGCTCGGCGCGCGTCTGCTGACGCTGTCCGATGACGGCGAGGCGACCGCGCTTGCCGCGACGCTCGACAGGCTCAACCGCGAGCGCCAGGCCTTGGAAGCTGCGACCCTGGAGATCGCCGAGGCGGAGGCGCTGGCGCAGGTCGGGCTGTACGACGAGGGCGCCTCGATCATCGTCGTGGCGGGGGCCGACTGGCATCCCGGCATCGTCGGCATCATCGCCGGCCGCATCCGCGAGAAATTCGGACGCCCTGCCTTCGCGATCGCGCTGCAGCCGGGCGGCGGCACAGGCTCGGGCCGCTCCGTCCCGGGGGTCGACCTCGGGCGCAGCGTTCGCGCCGCGGTGGCTGGCGGCGTCCTGGTGAAAGGGGGCGGCCATGCGATGGCCGCCGGCATCACCCTGGCGCAGGGGGGCGTCGGCGCCTTCCGCGCCTTCGTCGAGGCGGACCTCGCCGTTGCGGCGCGCGAGGCGCGGGCGAGCGAAGCACTGCTGATCGATGCGACGCTGACCGCCGCCGGCGCGACCGCCGCGTTGATCGGCGACCTCGAGCGCGCAGGACCGTACGGCTCGGGCAGCCCCGAGCCGGTCTTCGCGCTGCCGTCGCACCGGCTCCTCGACGCGGCGCCGGTCGGCAACGGCCACGTGCGGTTGCGGGCGCGATCGGGCGATGGCGCGACGATCGACGGCATCGCCTTCAGGGCCGCCGACGAGCCGCTCGGCCGCACGCTGCTCGAGAGCCGCGGCGCCCCCATACATCTGGCCGGCACGCTTGTGCTCGATCGCTACGGCGGCCGCGAGCGCGTGCAGGTCCGGGTCACAGATGCCGCGCCTGCGCGATGAGGTCGGACGATGATGGAAGAAGAGATGACGTCGGAGAAGCCTTGGCTCCCTGAGCAGGACTCGAACCTGCGACAAGTCGATTAACAGTCGACTGCTCTACCAGCTGAGCTATCAGGGACCATCGCCGAGGCGGAGGCGCCCTATAGCAAGCCCGACGCCGCTTGCAAAGTCCGGGTGCCTGCTTTTCCCGAGGCCGACGGGGGGCGGCCCGTCGCTTTTCCGTCAGGGGCCATTGCGGCGTCGCGCCGACCTTTGCTATGACCCAACGGCGCCGGGCCGCCGCCGGCGCGCAGCGAGGCCTCGTGGCGGAGTGGTTACGCAGAGGACTGCAAATCCTTGCACCCCGGTTCGATTCCGGGCGAGGCCTCCACCGCATCTTTCGGCCTTTGATCCCGCTGCGTTTTCACGCGAATACACTCACCGTTTAGCGAACGCGGGAGAGGTGGGAGGATTTTCGGGAGCGAACCGCGGGTTCTCCATTTTCATCTCATGTGGGAGGGGCACAGACGCCGCCATGTCTTTTTTGCGCCGCCATGTCTTTTGCGCCGCCATGTCTTTTGCGCCGCCATGTCTTTTTACGTCGCGTTTAAGAGTTCGTTAACCATACCTGTCCAAGCTAGGTCGACCGCCGAGGGATCCCGAGAGCCATGTCGACAGCTGTGCTGAGCCGGAGTGAACCGGTGGACGTCTCCAAGCCGAAGGGCGCCGCCGCCTTGACCGGCTTGGCGAAACTCGCCTCCGTCGACATCGAAACAGCGATGGTTGCCGACCTCAGCGGCGAGCTTCACACGCTCTTCGATCCGATCTGCGACGATGTGCTGCCGATCTACTTCGGTCCGCTGCTCGGAAGGCTCTACCTGGAAGGTCTGTAGGCCGGTGACGCCCGGATCGCGCTGCTAGAAGTGCCGGAACCAACCCGCGACGGTCTCCCCGGCGTAAGCGAGCGGCCGACCTACGCTCGACATGTCAGGCAGGTGGTTCATCGGATTGATGCTATGGAGCAACCCGTCCTCGTGCGACGACCGGTCCGGTTCCACGCTTGCGGCCTGCGTGTTGCCGGCCATCTGGGTCCGGGTGGGCGGCACCGGCACGGCGACCTTGACCGGCGTCTTCCGTGGCGTCGCTGGAAGCGCCAGGGCGGACTTCGGCACGACCAGGGACGCCGAGCTCATCGGCTCTCGGGGCGGGACCGATGCGGCCGGCGCGACCTCCGCGAGGCGGCCGGTCCAGACCTGGTCCGGCACAACGGCGGCAGCCGGCTTCTCGGCCGCGACCTCCGGCGTTCCCGCGTGCCGTGAGAGCGCGAAGGTCATCGCGCAGGCGACGGCGATGAGAACAATCGTCTCGCGATTGGCCTTCATGACGACACTCCGGGACAAGGGCGCGGATCGAACCAAGGCAGACTCGCAAGCAGCTTCGCCAAGCGGAATAGCACTCTTTGTTTGCGACAATTGATTGGCAACCGCCCGCGCCACCTCAGCTTGAGGAGGGTGGCGGCAAATCGGCAACACCGCCGTGCGCCGCGGACCATTCGAGCGGCGCGTCGAGGAAGGCCGCGACCGCGTCCAGCGTGGCCGGCTCGAAGTAGGCGCTGTCGCGCGCGACGACGAGCACGTCGCGCCACGTGACGAGCGCGTGCAGCTCGCAGGCGAGCCCGGCCATCGTCGCGCGCGCCTTCGGGAAGATGTCGTAGAAGAAGAACACGAAGGCATGGTCGCAGCGCTGGCCGCTGGCGCGCAGGGCATTGATGAAATTGACCTTGCTGCCGGCATCCGTCGCCAGGTCCTCGACCAGGAGGACCCGGGCGCCGTCCGTCACCATGCCTTCGATCTGGGCGTTGCGGCCAAAGCCCTTCGGCTTCTTGCGGACATACTGCATCGGCAGCTGGAGCCGGTCGGCGATCCAGGCCGCGAACGGGATGCCGGCTGTTTCGCCTCCGGCGATGACGTCGAGCGCCGCATAGCCGATCTCGGTCTCGATGGTCGTGATCGCGAAGTCGATCAGCCGCGACCTGATTCGCGGGTAGGCGATGATCTTGCGCATGTCCGTATAGACCGGGCTGCGCATCCCCGAGGTGAAGGTGAAAGGCTCGCCGTCCGAGACGAGGATCGCCTTGGCTTCGATCAGCATCTTCGCCGTTTCGGTGGCGATCGATTGTTTGGACTCGACCATCTCGCCCTCGTGTTGCGGTCGGTTACAGAGTGTGTGTTGTCACCGCCCTGCTACGCTGTATCGCTCGTTCAGTCACGGCCGGCCGGCGCGCTTGTCCCGCGCGAACCGGGCCTCTACACACATCATCGTTTGGCGCTGCGTCGCGGCGCCTCGAGGCCAAACGCGAGCATGACTTTCCTGCCCTGGTTCCTGCCGTTGTCGATGTTCGTCTGGCTGGTTCAGATGGTCTTCTTCCACGGCGTCGGTTTCCTGTTCGAATCTTGGGATCGCACTGGTACGCTGCGCCGCTGCAAGGTGCGCGACATCGACCGCAAGGCCTACCGGCAACTGATGCCGCGGGTGCTCGCGAATCAGGTGTTCATCCTGCTGCCGTGCATGGTGGCGATGCAGGCGGCGGGCCTCGCCTTCACTGGCGCCCAGCACCTGCCGGCCTGGCGCTTCCTCATCAGCGTCGCCGCGATGGGCATCGGGCACGACATCGTGCAGTACGCCACCCACCGGCACCTGCTGCACCGCCCGAGCCTGATGCGCAAGCTGAAGCACTCGATCCACCACTCGACCGGCGCCAGCAAGGGCATCAGCGCCTGCTTCATGAGCGGCCCCGACTTCTTCCTCGAGATCGCGCTGCCCTATCTGCTGCCGCTCGCGCTGATTGGCGGCGGCGGCTCGGACATCCTGTTCCACTCGATGATCGCCGGCCTCGGCGCGGTCGGCGGCGTCTACGAGCATTCGGGCTACGATTTCGCGAAGCTGCTGCCGAGGGGGTTCGCCGCCGGGCGGATGCCGCGTCTCCTCGGCGCAATCGGCAAACTCATCACCAGCCACGCTCACGGCGAGCACCACGCCAAGAGCAATGTGAGCTTCTCCGACGGCTTCGGCAGCCCGGCCGTCTGCGACTCGCTGTTCGGCACCCGCTGGGACCAGGTCGAGGCGCGCCAGCGCGCCGCGGTCGAGGCGGACGCGATCGAGGGCGTCCCGGCGACGGCCGGCCCGGCGTAGCCGGCCCGCGCGAAGGGTCTACGGCGCGGTCAGCGTCGGCGTGCCGCCCTCATCCTTCAGCGCGACTCCGGTGACCTGCCGGGCGAGCGCCGCCTTCACCAGCCAGACCATCTTGTCGGCCGCCTGGCGGTAGCCGAGGCCACCGTTGGCGTGGATGTTGGAGATGCAGTTGCGCTCGCAATCGCGCCGCCCCGGTCTCGGGTCGTAGGTCATGTAGACCCCGAGACTGTCGGCGACGCTGAGGCCGGGCCGCTCGCCGATCAGCACGACGCAGAGCCGGGCGTTGAGGCAGGCGCCGACCGCGTCGCCCAGCGCCACACGCGCCTGCGTGGCGATGACGATCGGTGCGAGCGCCAGCGACTCGAGGCCGGGGAGGGCATGCTCGAGCAAGGGCACGGCGTGCCGCTGGACCGCTGTCGCGGATAGGCCGTCGGCGATCACGAAGACGCAATCGGCTGGCGGCCGCGTCTCCGCCTCGAGCATGGCGCGCGAGCCCGCATCGAGCGCCCGGCCGAGGTCAGGCCGGCGCAGGTAGGTGAGGCGATCGGCTGCCGCGCTGCATAGGGTGAGAGTGCGATGCGGCGCCATCGCGCTGGCGATCGCCGCGACGTCCAGCGACGCGTGGACCGCGTCGCGGGCTTCGGCATGGGCGAGCTGGAAATCGAGCACCGGCCGCAACGGCATCGTATCGCCGATCCGGCCGAGGCCGACGCGCGCGGGCGTCCTGCGTCTGAAGCGAGCCCAAGGATCCACGCCTCGGTCCGGCGAGCCCACCGGCGGCGGATCATCGCCCGCGACCATCACGCCGCCGTCGCGCCGTCGAGCAGCTTGCGTACCGGCGCATCGTGCGGCGCCAGTTCGGCGAGGCGCCCGCCCGAATCGAGCATGCCCATCCGCGCGAGCCAGGCCTCGAACTCAGGCGCCGGCTTGACGCCGAACGTCGCGCGCAGCGCCAGCGCATCGTGGTGCGACAGGCTCTGGTAGTTCAGCATCACGTCGTCGGCACCCGGCACGCAGATGAGGAAGGTGACGCCGGCGACGGTGAGCAGCGTCGCCAGCGTGTCCATGTCGTCCTGGTCGGCTTCGGCATGGTTTGTGTAGCAGACGTCGCAGCCCATCGGCAGGCCGAGCAGCTTGCCGCAGAAATGGTCCTCGAGCCCGGCGCGGATGATCTGTTTGCCATCGAACAGATACTCCGGACCGATGAAGCCGACGACGGTGTTCACGATCAGCGGCTCGAAGGCCCGGGCGACGGCGTAGGCGCGCGCCTCCATCGTCTGCTGATCGACGCCGTGGTGCGCGTCGGCCGACAGCGCCGCGCCCTGTCCCGTCTCGAAGTACATGACGTTGCGGCCGACGGTGCCGCGCTTCAACGCGAGTGCCGCCTCGCGCGCCTCGCGCAACAGCGCGAGATCGATGCCGAAGCCGCGGTTGGCCGCCTCCGATCCGGCGATCGACTGGAACACGAGGTCGGTCGGCGCGCCGCGCGCCATCGCCTCGATCGCGTTGGTGACATGGGCCAGCACGCAGGTCTGGATCGGCACCTCGTAGCGTTGCCGAAAGCCGTCGAGCATCGCGAGGAGCGCCACCGCGTTGTCGACGCTGTCGGTCGCGGGATTGATGCCCACCACCGCATCGCCGATCCCGAGCAGCAGCCCGTCGACGATGGAGAGTGCGATGGCGTGCGGGTCGTCGGTGGGATGGTTCGGCTGCAAACGCGTGGCGAGCCGGCCGGGCAACCCGAGGGTGGTGCGGAACGCGGTGACGATCTCGCACTTGCGCGCGACCGCGACGAGATCCTGGTTGCGCATCAGCTTGGAGACGGCGGCAACCATCTCCGGCGTCAGCCCCGGCGCCAGGCGGCGCAGCGCGGCGGCGCCGGTGGCGCGCGCGAGCAGATGATCGCGCAGGGCGCCCACGGTCATCGCGGCAACGGGCGTGAAGGCGGCGGTATCATGGGTGTCGACGATGAGACGGGTGACCTCGTCCGTCTCGTAGGGGACCAGCACTTCGTCGAGAAAGCACTTGAGCGGCAGGTCGGCGAGGGCGTAGCGGGCGGCCACGCGCTCCGCCGCCGATCCCGCCGCGAGGCCCGCCAGCTCGTCGCCCGAGCGCCGCGGCGAGGCGGCCGCCAGCAGCGCGCGCAGATCCGCGAACGTGTGACGGGTCGCGCCGAGATCGTGGTGGAAGGGCATCGAGGAAAGGCTACGTCATCCCGCGCGCCCCGTCACGACCCCGCGCACGCCTTCCGCAAGCCCTGCCTGGGCGCCCCTCAGGGCGCGAACGTCTCCTCGAACGTGACCTGCCACACCTTGGCGCTGGTGGGGCCGATCAGCCAGGCCATGTCGGCCTCGTTCATCAGCCGCTCCAGCGGAAAGGTCTTGGCCTCCTCGATCGCGTCGGCATCGCTGTCGGCGTTGATCGCCGTGTCGAGGCTCGGCATCCCCAGGGTGCCGTCGTCCTGCCGCTTCGCCGCGCGCAGTCGATAGGTTGCCATGCTCGTCCCCGTCCGTTTCGCCGTGGCAAATTAGCGCCGTCGGGCCGCCCGCGTGAGAGGGACGATCGACCGATCCGCGGCAGCGGCCCGCTCGAGAACGTAAGGGCCGATCGCCTCGAGCGTCTGGAACAGCATGTCCGGGCCGCGTGCGGTGAGAAAAGCAGGCGCCGCATAGCCCCAGGCGACGGCCCCGGAGGCGATGCCGAGCGCGCGCGCGGCATCGATGTCGCGCACCTCGTCGCCAATGGCGATTGCATCGGCCGCCGCGATCCCGGCATCGCGCAGGATGAGGCGGAACTTCGCCGTCTTGCCGAACACCGAGGTGCCGCAGCCGAAATGATCGACCAGGGCGGCCGTCTCCGGGCCAAGCATGCGGCGCACGTTGTCGAGCGCGTTGGAGCTGACGATGGCGAGGCGCACGGCGGAGCCGTGAAGCTCCCGCAGGAGTTGCGGGACGCCGGGGAACAGCGCGATCTCAGCGAGGTCACGGGCCATCAGCCCGCGCATGTGGGCGGCGATGAACGGCAGCTTCCAGCGGGGCACGCCGAGATGGCGGATGATGGCGGCGGTATCCTGCCCGCGCAGCCGCTCGACATCGCCGGCCTCGATCTGGCGAAAGCGGTAGCGCCGCGCCACGGCATTGATGTTGGCGTGAAACCACTCGGCGCTGTCGGCGAGCGTGCCGTCGAAGTCGAAAATGACGAGCGCGTAAGCCATGGCGTTCGCCACTCCTCGGACGCGCCGTCGTAGAGGCGGCATCGCTGTTTGGCAAACCCGCGAACGCGGAGCCGCTCTCGGCGTTGGCGGCACAAGGAGAACCGATCATGTCCATACTCTACCCAACCCTCGGCGCCGCGGTCGCAGTGGCCGGCGGCGACAAGCTCATCGGCAACCGTGATTACCGGGGCATGTTCAAGCATCTCGGCTGGTCCGAGGAAAAGATGCGGGCGGCGGCGGTGGCCGAGGTCGCCGGAGGCCTGTTGATGGTGCCGCGCTCGACGCGTCGGCTCGGCGGCGCGATCGTCGCGGCGGTCTCCGCCATGGTGCTTGTCAGCGAACTGGCCGAAGGCGACGCCCAGCTCGCCGGTGCGCGCAGCCTGGTGCTGTGCGCCGGTCTCGCCGCGATGCTCGCGCCCGGGGAGCTGAAGCGTCGGCGTTAGCTCGTACCCGGCCGGCCCCCGGCATTTCTGATATGGCGGATCGGCCGCGATTGGCTGTACAAGGTCGCGGAGCGGCGGCCTCATCGGACGGCGTTCTCGATCGGGGTATAGCGCAGCCTGGTAGCGCGATAGTTTTGGGAACTATAGGTCGCAGGTTCGAATCCTGCTGCCCCGACCATTCTCGACGGAGACATCCAGTCTCGACGGAGACATCCATTCTCGACGGAGACATGATGAGCGCCCGCATCTACAAGCCGTCGCCGTCCGCCACGCAGTCCGGCAAGGCCTCGACCAAGGCCTGGGTGCTGGTCTACGAGCCGGAGCAGGCGATGCAGATCGAACCGCTGATGGGCTGGGCCTCGTCCGGCGACATGAAACGTCAGATCACGCTGCGCTTCGCCACCAAGGAGGAAGCGGTCGTCTATGCCGAGCGCAACGCCATCGCCTACCGGGTCGAGGAGCCGAAGCCGGTGGCGCCCAAGGTTTTCTCCTACGCCGACAATTTCAAGACGTCGCGCCGCGGGCAGTGGACGCACTAGACGCCTCCGCGCTTCAGGTCGTGCAGACTTCTGGCCCCGTAGCTCAGCTGGATAGAGCAGCCGCCTTCTAAGCGGCAGGTCGCAGGTTCGAACCCTGCCGGGGTCGCCATTGCTACAAAGGCTACCGCACGGACAGTCCCGGATCGCGCGCGGTGCCGGTCACCGGTCCGGGCGGCAGGATCCCGGCCCGCAGCACGGCGCGGCGCAGCGGGCCGATCATGCGCAGAGCGACGGCCGCGGCCCCGCGGGCCACGTCGACCGGCGCGAAATCGGTCATGATCGAACGGTTGAGGATGTCGACGCCGTTGGTGCGCAGCGCGATGTCGCGTCGTCTCGCGATCTCGTAGGGCCGCAACGCCTCGAGCGCGCCGATATCCAGGCCGCGGGCGCGAGCCTCGCCGAGCGTCGCCAGAAGCTGCGCGATGTCGCGAAGACTGAGGTTGAGGCCCTGCGCGGCGAGTGGCGGGAACGCATGAGCGGCCTCGCCGATGAGCGCGATCCGGTGCCCGACAAGCCGGTTCACCCGCAGCCCGCCCATCGGGAAGAAGCCGCGGTCCGGTCCAAAGGCAATGCGGCCGACGATCGAGCGGGTCTGGTGCTGCAGCTCGACCGCCAGCGCGGCATCGTCGAGGGCGCGACGGCGTTCGCCCTCGGGGGGCGTCATCAGCCAGACCAGAGACGAGCGGTGCGGATGCTCGCGCGTGCCCTGCAGGGGCACCAGCGTGCAGGGGCCGCCGCGAGTGTGGAACTCGGTCGAGAGACCGAGGTGCGGCTTGCGATGCGACAGCAGGGCGGTGATCGCGACCTGGCGGTCGCTCCAGAGGCGAGCGCCGATCCGGGCCGCCGTCCGCGCCGGCGACTTGCGGCCGTCGGCGGCAACGAGCAACCGGGCGGTCAGCATCCGTCCCTCGCCGTCGGTGGCGCGGACCGCGTCCTCGTCGTAGCTGATCGCGCCGAGAAAGCTGCCGGTCAGCGTGATGGTCGGCAACGTCTGCGCCTCGGCGAGCAGGCCAGCCACCAGCCTGTCGTTCCCGACATTGCTCCCGAGCGCGTCGAGCCCGATCTCCCCGGCTTCCAAGGTGAGCGGGGGCACCGTCATTCGCGCCCCGGTGTCGTCGACGATGCGGATGGCCCGGATCGGCTGCACGTCGGGCTCGAAGCGCGACCATAGGCCGAGCGCGCGCAGATAGCGCAGCGACCCCTCGAACAGCGCCACGGTGCGGCCGTTCGGGCGCGTTTCGGATTTTCCGGCACACACCACCGAGAAGCCGGCCTGGGCCAGCGCGATGCTCGCGGCAAGGCCGCTCGCGCCCGCTCCCGAGACGATGATGTCGGCGCGGTGAGCGGCGGCGGTTGTCAAAGCAAGCTCCAGATTGGATCGATGCGAGACAGATCGGCCCGAGTGGGCGCCGGGGCAAGGCCGACCGATGGTCTCAGCCGAGTAACCCAAACCGCCTCAGCGCTTGTCGGGCTTCACGTAGTCGCGCTTGGGATGGCCGGTGTAGAGCTGGCGGGGACGGCCGATCTTCTGCTGCGGGTCCTCGATCATCTCCTTCCACTGAGCGATCCAGCCGGCGGTGCGCGCCACCGCGAACAGCACCGTGAACATCGAGGTCGGAAAGCCCATCGCCTTCAAGGTGATGCCCGAGTAGAAGTCGATGTTGGGGTAGAGCTTCTTCTCGATGAAATAATCGTCCGACAGGGCGATGCGCTCGAGCTCGACGGCCACCTCGAGCAACGGGTCGTCGCCCATCCCGGTCTCGGCGAGCACGTCGTGACAGGTCTTCTGCATGATCTTGGCGCGCGGATCGTAGTTCTTGTAGACGCGGTGGCCGAAGCCCATCAGGCGGAACGGGTCGTCCTTGTCCTTGGCGCGGGCGATATACTTGGGGATGTTCTTGACCGAGCCGATCTCGGCCAGCATCTTCAGCGCGGCCTCGTTGGCGCCGCCGTGCGCGGGACCCCAAAGGCAGGCCACACCGGCGGCGATGCAGGCGAAGGGGTTCGCGCCGGACGAGCCGGCGAGGCGCACCGTCGAGGTGGAGGCGTTCTGCTCGTGGTCGGCGTGCAGGATGAAAATCTTGTCGAGCGCCTTCGACAGCACCGCAGACGGCTTGTACTCCTCGCACGGCACGGCGTAGCACATGTTCAAGAAGTTCGACGCGTAGTCGAGGCTGTTGTTAGGATAGATGAAGGGCTGCCCGATGGTATACTTGTAGGCCATGGCCGCGAGCGTCGGCATCTTGGCGATCAGCCGCATCGAGGCGATCATCCGCGTCTTCGGATCCGAGATATCGGTGGTGTCATGGTAGAAGGCGCTCATCGCGCCGATCGAGCCGACCATCACGGCCATCGGATGAGCGTCGCGGCGGAAGCCTTGGAAGAACCGCGCCATCTGCTCGTGCACCATGGTGTGGCGCTGGACGCGGAACTCGAAATCGGCGGCCTGGTCGGGCGTCGGCAGTTCGCCGTACAGCAGCAGATAGGCGCTTTCCAGGAACGAGCCGTGCTCGGCCAACTGCTCGATTGGGTAGCCGCGGTAGAGCAGGACGCCCTCGTCGCCGTCGATGTAGGTGATCTGCGACTCGCAGCTCGCCGTGGACGTGAAGCCAGGATCGAAGGTAAACATGCCCGACTGGGCGTAGAGCTTCGAAATGTCCAGCACAGGGGGACCGACCGCGCCATTCTTCTGCGGCAAGGTCACCGACTTGCCGCCAATCGAGAGGGTTCCGGTCGCTGTGCTCATGAATGTGCCCTTGAGATGAGGTCGAGATCGCAAGCGACCTGCGGACCTACGCCGAACGACCAGTGGTGATAGCGAGACCTAGCCCAATGGCAGGGTTGCCACAAGTTTCCGCCTTCCTCGCGCCGCACTATGATAGAAATCCGGCCTTGTCGAGAGGACTGCCCGCGGCATCCATGTCATTTGATCCATGTCACTTGATCTTGGAGGCGGCCGAGGCTCTCGGCACGGCCAAGCACCGCGAAGACATCGAACACACCCGGCGACACGGATCGCCCTGTCAGCGCCGCGCGAAGAGGCTGGGCGACCTGCCCGAGCTTCACCCCGCGCTCGGCCGCGTAGTCGCGAACCGCGGCTTCGATCGGCGCCGCGCCCCATGATTCCAAAGCCTCGAAGCGCGGCAGCAGCGCGGCGATGTGACCGCGCCCTTCGTCGAGGATGGCGGCCGCCTTGGCATCCGGCACCAGCGGCCGCGTCGCGAACAGGAAGCCCGCGCCGTCCGCCAGCTCCACCAGCGTCTTGGCGCGTTCCTTGAGGCCTGGCATCGCGGCGCTCAATTTGGCGCGCATAACGGCATCGAGCGTCTTCACCGGCGCCTCGGGCATGAACGGCAGAGCCCTCTCCAAAGCTTCGACCAGAGCCTCGACGCTCGCCGCGCGCATGTAGTGCCCGTTGACGTTGCCGAGCTTGACGAGGTCGAAGCGGGCCGGCGAGCGGCCGATGCCGGCGAGATCGAAAGCCTCGATCATCTCGGGCGTCGTGAAGAATTCGCGGTCGCCCTGCGACCAGCCGAGCCGCACCAGGTAGTTGCGCAGCGCGTCGGGCAGGAAGCCCATCGCGCGGTAGGCGTCGACGCCGAGCGCGCCGTGGCGCTTGGAGAGCTTGGCGCCGTCGGCCCCGTGGATCAGCGGGATGTGGGCCATCGCAGGCACCGTCCAGCCCATCGCCTCGTAGATCTGCTTCTGGCGCGCGGCGTTGGTGAGGTGGTCGTCGCCGCGAATGATCTGGGTCACGCCCATGTCGTGGTCGTCGGCGACGACGGCGAGCATGTAGGTCGGATTGCCGTCCGAGCGCAGCAGCACGAAGTCGTCGAGGTCGCGGTTGGCCCAGGTGACGCGGCCCTGCACCTTGTCCTCGATCACCGTCTCGCCGTCCTGCGGTGCGCGCAGCCGGATCGCCGGCGCGACGCCCGGTGGCGCCTCGGCCGGGTCGCGATCGCGCCAGCGCCCGTCGTAGCGCGGCGGTCGCTTCTCCGCCTTGGCGCGCTCGCGCATTGCGTCGAGTTCCGCCTGGCTCGTGTAGCAGCGATAGGCATGGCCTTTGGCGAGCAGCTCGTCGACGACCGCGCGGTGCCGCTCGGCGCGTTGGACCTGGTAGACGATGGCGCCGTCCCACTTGAGACCGAGCCAATCGAGCCCGTCGATGATCGCGTCGATGGCCTCCGGCGTCGAGCGTTCGCGGTCGGTGTCCTCGATGCGCAGCAGCATGCGGCCGCCGAAATGGCGAGCGTAGAGCCAGTTGAACAGGGCCGTGCGCGCGCCGCCGATGTGGAGAAAACCGGTCGGCGAGGGCGCGAAGCGCGTGACGACGTCGTCGGCCATGCTGGACTTTGCTCGCAGGAAGAGGAAGCGGGCGGCGCGCCGGACCCTTACGGCTCGCGGTTTGTCGTGTAGCATGGCGTCAAGTCAAGGTCTGGGCTGAGAGCACGGCTTGCGAGCGCCGCTCTGGGGAGCTTCGATGACGGACGCGGCCGGCTCTGCGCTGCAAGGCCGAAGCGCCGCAAAGGGCGGCGGCTTCGCGGCCCTCCTGCGAGGCCTGCCGGCGCGGCTCACCGCAGCGCTGCGCGCGGCGATCGAGACGGAGGCGGAGCACCGCCGCTTCTTTCTCTGGCTGCCGGTCGCGATGGGTGCCGGCGTCGTGCTGTATTTCGTCGCCGACCTCGAGCCGTCGCTGCCGCTCGACTCCGGCCTCTGCCTCGCGTTCGCGGTCTTGGCGCGGCTGGCGCGCCATCGCCGCCGCGCCTTTCTCGGCCTCGTCGGCGCAGCCGCCGTGCTCGCCGGCATGACCACCGCGGGCTGGCGCACGGCGCGCGTGGCGGCGCCGGTGCTCGACCGCCTCCGCATCGTGACCGTGCAGGGCTACATCGAGGAGATGGACGTCCGCCGCGAGGGCGCCCGCTTCGTCCTGCGCGTCGCGGCGAGCGACGGGCTCGACACCGACAAGACGCCGTACCGCGTCCGGCTCACGACGCGTCGCGCGCCGGAGGTCGAGGCCGGGGCCTATGTCGAGGTCAAGGCGCGGCTGCTGCCCCCCTCGCGCGCGGCCCGGCCCGGCGGCTACGATTTTGCCCGCGACGCCTATTTCGCGCGGATCGGCGCGGTCGGAAGCGTGCTCGGTCGCATCGAGGCGGCGGATTCGCCCGAGCCGCCGGACCTTTGGCTACGCGTCGGCATGGCGGTCGACCGCGCCCGCAACGCGCTCGCGCGCCGCGTCGACGCGATCGTCGGCGGCGATCCCGGCGCGATCGCGGCTGCGATGGTGACCGGCAAGCGCGATCTCCTCTCCGCCGACGCCAAGGACACCATCCGCGAGGCCGGCATCTTCCACGTGATCACGATCTCGGGCGTGCAGATGACGCTCGTCGCCGGCATCGTCTTCGTCGGCCTGCGTCGGCTGATGGCGCTGAGCCGGACGCTGGCCTTGAACTATCCGATCAAGAAATGGGCGGCCGGCGCGGCGATCGTCGCCGCCGTCGGCTACGACATCATGACCGGCTCCCGCGTCGGGACCGAACGCGCCTTGTTCATGACGACGATCATGCTCGTCGCCGTGATCCTCGACCGCCGCGCCCTCTCGATGCGCAACCTGGCGCTCGCCGCCCTCGCCGTCATGGTCTTCGAACCCGAGGCGATTCTCGGCGCGAGCTTCCAGCTGTCGTTCGCCGCGGTCGGCGCGCTGATAGCGGTCTACGAGGCGCAGGCGGCGCGGGCGCGCGCCCCCGCGATCAGCATGCCGAAACAGGTAGGCCGGTCCGGCTGGCTCTATCGGCGGCGCCATGGCCACGGCCTGCGTCAGGCGCTGTTCGCGACCGTCTGCGCGACCGGCGCGACGGCGTCCTTTATGGCCTACGATTTTCACGAGATGAACCCTTACGTCCTCGTCGGCAATCCGCTGACGTTGACGGTCATCGAGATCTTCGCGGTACCCGGCGCGCTCCTCGGCACCTTGCTTTATCCGTTCGGCCTCGACGCGTTCGTCTGGCACTACGTCGGCTGGGGCATCGCGATCATCATGACGGCGGCGCGCCTCGTCGGCTCGCTGCCGGGGTCGAGCCTGCACCTGCCGGCCTTCGCGCCGTGGTCGCTGGTCTTTCTGGCGCTGGCGGTCCTCTCCGCCGTGATCTGGCGGACGCCGATCCTGCGCCTGACCGCGATCCCGCTGGCAGTCGTCGGACTCTGCGGCGCGGCTAGCGGCCCGGCCTTCGACGTGGCGGTGGCGCCGAGCGGAGAGGCCGCGGCGGTCCGCGAGGCCGACGGCCGCTTGACTGTCATCGGCCGCCGTCCGTCCGCCTTCGATGCCGAGCAATGGCTGCGCGCCGATGCCGACGGGCGCCCCGCCAAGAGCGTGATCCGCAAGGAGGCCTGCGATAAGGAGGGATGCGTCGCGAGACTGAAGGACGGCCGCGCGGTCTCGGTCGTGCTCGAGGCGACCGCTTTCGCCGAGGATTGTATGCGCGCGGCCGTGGTGGTGACGCCGTTGTTCGCACCGACCGGCTGCGCGGCGGTCGCGATCGATCGCGACTCGCTACGCCGCACCGGAGCGGTGACGTTGCGCGCGCAAGAGCATGGGTTCGCGATGAGCGCGGTGCGCGGCGCCGACGAGAACCGGCCGTGGTCGCCGGCGCCGGCGCGGCACTGGACGTTCGATCGCGGGCAGCGCGCCGGGCGGCCCGAGCGCGGCGATGCCGGCGATAGCGATCAATAGCGGCGGATGAGGCTCACCAGCTTACCCTGGATCCGCACCCGGTCGGGGCCGAAAATCCGCGTCTCGTAGGCCGGATTGGCGGCTTCGAGCGCGATGGAGGCGCCGCGCTTGCGCAGGCGCTTCAGCGTGGCCTCCTCGTCGTCGATGAGTGCGACGACGATGTCGCCGGTTTCGGCGGTGTCCTGCCGGCGGATCACCACAGTGTCGGCATCGAAGATGCCGGCCTCGATCATCGAATCGCCGCGTACTTCCAGCGCGTAATGCTCGCCGGACGGCAGCATGTCGGGCGGCAGCGCGATCGTATGGCTGCGGCTCTGCAGCGCCGCGATCGGGGTGCCGGCCGCAATCCGGCCCATCACCGGGATCGTCACGACCGAGCGGTCGTCCTCCTCCGCGGCGACGATCGACGGGCGCACCTTGCCGAGGGTGCCCTCGATCACCGAGGGCTCGAAACGCCGCGCCCTTGCCTGGCCGGACGGCGTCGAGGATTCCGGCAGCCGCAGCACCTCGAGCGCACGGGCGCGGTTCGGCAGCCGGCGGATAAAGCCGCGCTCCTCGAGTGCGATGATCAGCCGGTGGATGCCCGACTTCGAGCGCAGGTCGAGCGCCTCCTTCATCTCGTCGAACGAGGGCGGCACGCCCGTTTCGGTCAGGCGCTCGTTGATGAAACGCAGCAGCTCGCTCTGTTTCTTGGTCAGCATTCTTTCACTCGCGGGCAGGGAAACGGCGGCACGAAGGCCGCCTCCGACTTGCTGTTTGGTGCAGACGAATCCACCTTGTCTGACTCATACAACAGGAACCATCCTAAGACAAAGAGTGAACGAGCGCTCTTTGTTCAGGGTAGGTTCCTTATCGTGCCATAGGGTTAAGCGCATGCGGCAGGCGACACGGCAGATTGTCATCACGACGCGCGGCAAAGGGCTGACAAACTTCACCGAAGCGGCAGTCGACTTCGTGCGCGAGACCGGACTCGCCGAAGGTCTTACGACGATCTTCTGTCGTCATACGTCGGCGTCGCTGCTGATCCAGGAGAACGCCGATCCGGACGTGCTCGCGGACTTGCAGCGCTTCTTCGAGCGGGTGGTGCCCGAAGGCGCGGGCTACGTCCATGGCAGCGAAGGGCCGGACGACATGCCGGCACATATCCGCTCCGCGCTGACGCAGACGCAGCTCTCGATCCCGGTCGTCGGCGGCCGCATGGCGCTCGGCACCTGGCAGGGTATCTACCTGTTCGAGCACCGCGCCGCGCCGCACCGCCGCTCGATCGCGCTCCATCTCGTCGGCGAATAAAAACTTCAAAGCTTTGTCGTCTCTAAGCACCTGTAGCCATGACCGGAACGAAGGCCTAAAAAAGAAAGCGGAGACAATCGATGAGCGCCCTTGTTTTCGATACGTTGAAGCTGGCCGACGCTCTGCGGGAAGCCGATTTTTCCGAGGTGCAGGCCAAGGGTCTCGTGGCGGCACTGGTCGAGAACGCGCAAGACACGCTCGCCACCAAATCGGACATCGCCGCTCTGAAGGCGGACATCGCCGCTCTGAAGGCGGACATCGCCGCTCTGAAGGCGGACATCGTCGCGCTGGGAGCTGAGTTGCGTGCGGAAATTGCGGCGCTTCGGGTTGACACGGCGAAATGGGTCGTCGGCGCCGTGGCCTTCAATTTCGTCGCCACCGCCGGCTTGTTCGCCACGCTTTTCAAGCTGTTCGCCAAATAACCGACTCGCCGCATCGCGCATGACCCGAAGCGGTCGTCGGGGGAGCCGTCGGGCACCATCACTATGCCGCCGATCGCGCCGCTCGTTAAGGCTCTGTTCTCAGTGCCGCCGGGATGACCGCTACCAGCCCTGCCGCAGCCGAAGCACGCGACAGGAGGCGCCGGCCTCCTCCGCCGGCGCGCCGGCCGCGCGGATGAGCAGGCACTCGGCTTCGGCCAGTACGCGCAGCATGGAGGAATCCTGGATGCGGTTCGGCGTCGCCAACGGCGTCCCGTCGGGGCGGGTGACGAGCGCGGCGCGCAGATAATCCTGGCGCTTGTCGTTGGCCGGCAGCGGCACGCCGAGCACGGCCGGCTCGCTGCGGTCGGCGCCGGCGTCCTTGTCGCCGCAGAGCGCACGGATGAGCGGCATCAGGAACAGGACGCCGCAAACGATCGAGGAGACCGGGTTGCCCGGCAGGCCGAGGATCGTCGCCTCGCCCATGCGGCCGTGGATCAGCGGCTTGCCCGGCCGCATCGCGATGCGCCAGAAGCCGAGTTCCATGCCTTCGCGTGCCAGCGCCGGCTTGACGAGGTCGTGATCGCCGACGGAAGCGCCGCCCAGCGTCACCAGCGCGTCGGCCGAGGCCTCGCGCGCCGCGCGAATCGCGGCGACGAGCGCGTCGAGCGTGTCGCCGACGATCCCGAGGTCGAGCACCGCGCCGCCGGCCGCCTCGACGAAGGCGGCGATCGCGAACGAGTTCGAGGCGACGATCTGGTCCGGCCCGACGCTGCCGCCCGGCGCCACCAGTTCGTCGCCGGTGGCGATGATCGCGACCAGCGGTTTGCGCGTGCAGGGCAGGGCCGCGTGGTTCATCGCCGCCGCCAGCGCGATCTCGGCCGCGCCCATCCGGGTGCCGGCGCGCAGCAGCACCTCGCCCTCGCGGAAGTCGAGTCCGGCGGCGCGGATGTTGCGGCCGCCGGCCGGGCGCTCGGTGGCGCGCACGAGACGCCCGTCCGCCGCCGCATTCTCCTGGATCAGCACCGTGTCGGCGCCCTCCGGCACCGGCGCGCCGGTGAAGATGCGCACGGTCTCGCCGGGCTGGAGCGCGCCGCCGTAGCGCCGGCCGGCCGCGCTCTCGCCGACGAGCTTCAGCGGGACGGAAAGATCCTCGAGGTCGGCGTGACGCAGCGCGTAGCCGTCCATCGCCGAAACGTCGGTCGGCGGCTGGGTGCGGAGCGCCGCGAGATCCTCGGCGAGCGTGCGCCCGCGCACCTGGGCGAGCGGCACCGTCTCGAGCGGCAGGGAACGCGCCGGCGCCAAGATACGGGCGAGGGCATCGGCAACCGACAACAAGGGGGTCTCGCTCACGCCGCTTTCCAATCGCCTGACTTGCCGCCGGATTTTTCCAGGATGCCGATGCCCTCGATGCGCATGCCGCGGTCCACCGCCTTCAGCATGTCGTAGAGCGTGAGGCAGGCAAGCGAGGCGGCGGTCAGCGCCTCCATCTCGACGCCGGTCTGGCCCGAGACCTTGGTCGTCGCCGTCACCCGGAAGCCGGGCAGCGTCTCGTCCGGCACGATCTCGACCGCGACCTTGGTCAGCGCCAGCGGATGACAGAGCGGGATGAGCTCGGCCGTGCGCTTGGCGGCCATGATGCCGGCGATGCGCGCCGTCGCCACGACATCCCCCTTCTTCGCCGCTCCGGAGAGCGCGAGATCGAGCGTTTCGCGCCTCATCACGATCCGCCCTTCGGCGACCGCCACGCGATCGGTGGCGGCCTTCCGCGATACGTCGACCATATGCGCCGCGCCGCCGGCGTCGAGGTGGGTGAGCGTCGTCATCGGGCGACCGCGCGCCTGGCAGGGCCACCGACCGCGCCCTGCAGCAGCAGGCGGGTCGCGGCCGCCACGTCGTCCTCGCGCATCAGGCTCTCGCCGACCAGCAGGGTCTCGATGCCGCAACGGCGCAGGCGTAGGCAGTCCGCGTGCGTGACGATGCCGCTCTCCCCGACAAGGATGCGGTCGGGAGGAACCATCGCTGCGAGCCGCTCGCTGACGGCGAGCGAAATTTCGAAGGTCCGCAGGTCGCGATTGTTGATGCCGACGAGCCGCGCCTCCAGCGCTAGCGCCCGGCGCATCTCGGCCTCGTCGTGCACCTCGACCAGCACGTCCATCCCAAGATCGTGGGCGGCGTCGCGAAGGTCGGCGGCGACGGCATCGTGGAGGCAGGCGAGGATGAGCAGGATGCAGTCCGCGCCATGCGCGCGCGCCTCGGCGACCTGGTAGCGGGTGAACATGAAGTCCTTGCGCAGCGCCGGAATCGAGGTGGCCGCGCGCGCCTCGTCGAGGAAGGCGAGATCGCCCTGAAAGGACGGCCGATCCGTCAGCACGGACAGGCAGCCGGCGCCGCCTTCCTGGTAGGCGCATGCGAGCGCGGCCGGATCGAAGTCGGCCCGGATGAGCCCTTTGGACGGGCTGGCCTTCTTGACCTCGGCGATCAGCGCGAAGTCGCCGGCGGCATGCTTCGCCTCGAGAGCGGCGACGAAGCCCCGCGTCGGCCCGGCGGCCTCGGCGCGCGCCATCATCGCCGCGAAGGGCACCCGCGCCTGCGCCGCGGCGATCTCGCGACGCTTGTAGGCCTCGATGCGGGAGAGGATGGTCTCGGTCATGATCGGCTAATCCGTCGCGGCGAGGAGCGCGCCTGTCGAGGCGCGGACGAGGCGTTCGAGCACGTCGCGCGCCCGGCCGCCGTCGAGGGCGGCGCGTGCGAGCGCGAGCCCGGCGGCGAGATCGGCCGCGCGGCCGGCGACGACGAGGGCGGCGGCGGCGTTCAGCGCGGCGATGTCGCGGTAGGGTCCGTGCTCGCCGGCGAGAACGGCGCGCAGCGCGGCGGCGTTGTGCGCGGCATCGCCGCCCTCGAGTTCGGCGAGGCTCGCCCGCGCGAGCCCGACGTCTTCCGGCACGATGGTGAAGCGGCGCAGCTCGCCGTGCTCCCACGCCACCACGTCGGTCGGGCCGGTGGTGGTGATCTCGTCGAGCCCGTCCGAGCCGTGCACCAGCCAGGCCCGTTCCGCACCGAGCGCGCCGAGCACCCGGGCGAGCGGCTCCAGCCAGTGCGCCGAGAACACGCCGATCAGCAGCCGCGTGACGCCGGCAGGGTTGGACAGCGGGCCGAGCAGGTTGAAGATCGTGCGGGTGCCGAGATCGGCGCGGACGGCCGCGAAGTGGCGCATCGCGGCATGATGCGCCTGCGCCGACATGAAGCCGATGCCGGCCTCGACGAGGCAGCGCTCGACCTCCTGCTTGCCGAGCCCTATCGCGACGCCGAGCGCGGCGAGCACGTCGCTGGAGCCGGAGCGCGAGGAGGACGCGCGGTTGCCGTGCTTGGCGACCGGCACGCCGCAAGCGGCGACGATGATCGCGGCCAGCGTCGACACGTTGTAGGTGCCGTGGCCGTCGCCGCCGGTCCCGACGATGTCGATCGCGCCGGGCGGCGCGTCCACCCTGAGCATCTTTGCGCGCAACGCGGCGACGGCGCCGATAATCTCGTCGGTGGTCTCGCCGCGCACGCGCAGGCCCATCAGCAGGGCGCCCATCTGCGCGGACGTGGCCTCGCCCGCCAGCAGGCGCCCGAACGCCGACTCTGCCTCGTCGCGGGTCAGCGCGCGGCCCGAGGCGATGGCGGCAAGCAGAGGTTTCAGCGCCTCCATCAGCGCGTATCCTCCCCTGCGCAGCGCTGCGCAGCGGGGGAGGGGGACCGCCGCAGGCGGTGGAGGGGGCGGCCGCCGCACAGCTGTCGCGGAAGCTCGTGCTTCCCCGAAGAAAACGGTCCGACCTGAAGCGGCGGCAGCCCCCTCCACCACGCTTCGCGTGGCCCCCCTCCCCCGCGCTTCGCGCGGGGGAGGATGCGCGTACCCAACGTTTGCTCCAGCGCTGCCATCAGCCGGCCTCGACCCGCTCTCGCGCCGCGCCGACACGGGCGTGCCACGCCGCCGCAAGGTCGAGAAAATTCCGCATGATCGCGCGGCCGCCCTCGGAGGCGATGCTCTCGGGGTGGAACTGCACGCCGTGGATCGGCAGGCTCGCGTGCGACAGCGCCATGATCAGCCCGTCGGTCTCGGCGGTGACCCGCAGGCAGGACGGCAGCGACGCCCGATCGACGATGAGCGAGTGGTAGCGCGTCGCCCGAAACGGCGCGTCGAGGCCGCGGAAGATCGTCTCGGAGGCATGGGTGATCGCCGCGACCTTGCCGTGCACGGGCTTCGGCGCCCGCACCACGGTGCCGCCGAAGGCCTCGCCGATCGCCTGGTGCCCGAGGCAGACCCCGAAGATCGGGATCGTCGCACCGGCCTGCGCGATGAGCTCGAGGCAGATGCCCGCGTCGGCCGGGGTGCAGGGGCCGGGCGACAGCACGATGGCGTCGGGCCGCCGCCCGACGATGTCCGCCGCGCTCGCCGCGTCGTTGCGCACGACCTCGACCGTGGCGCCGAGCGCACCGAAGTCGTGCACCAGGTTCCAGGTGAAACTGTCGTAATTGTCGATCAGCACGACGGCGGAGCTGCCCATGGCGACCATATCGGCTCCGCCCCGGCGCGAGGTCAAGGGCGCGAAGCCAGGCCCGCGCACCGTCATGTCGTGGTCGCGTTTTCCTGCTTCGTACCCGCCGACAGCAAGCAGAGGGACGATCGCATGAGCCAGCAGCCGACACGGCGCGACATCGTGGTGGGCGGCGCGGCCATGACGCTGGCGGCGGGGCAGGCCGCCGCCGAGCCGCAGACCCAGGCGACGCAGCCGCCGGCCGCCGCCGAACCACAGCCGGCGCCCAAGCCGCCGACCGGCAAGACCACCGCGACCGGCACCGTGACCGAGATTCGCGCCGAGTCCGGGGCGGGGCTGACCAAGGGGCCGCCGGTCGAGAACGTCATCGTCTCCAACGGCCGCGACATCACCCGCACCGACCCGAGCGGCCGCTTCAGCCTGCCGGTCGAGCCGGGGCAGGCGATCTTCATGGTCAAGCCGGCGGGCTTCCACGTGCCGGTCGATGCCGCGACCAAGCTGCCGGCGTTCTCCTACGTCTACGATCCAGAGGGGACTCCGCCCGCGCTCGGCTTCCGCTACCGCGGCCTCGCGCCGACCGGGCCGTTCCCGGCCTCGCTCGACTTCCAGCTGACGCGGGTCGCGGAGCCGCAACGCTTCGACGTCCTTCTGTTCACCGATCCGCAGCCGGAGACGACGGCCGAGCTCGAGTTCATCCGCGACGACGTCGTCGCCGGCCTCGTCGGCGCCGATGCCGCCTTCGGCATCACCTGCGGCGACCTGATGTTCGACGACCTCTCGATGTATCATCGCTACAACCGCATCGTCGGCAGGATTGGCCTGCCGTGGTGGAGCGTCGGCGGCAACCACGACCTCGACTACGAGGCGCCGGACGCCCGGCGCTCGCGCGACACCTGGAAGCGGGTGTTCGGCGCCCCCTATTACGCGCACGAGCACGGCAACGCGCTCTTCGTCATGCTCGACAACGTCGACTATCGCGGCGCCGGCTCGAACAAGCCCGGCGAACAGCACGGCGCCTATCGCGGTTTCTTCCCGCCGGACCAGCTCACCTTCGTGCAAAACCTGCTCGCCGCGACGCCGAAGGACCGCCTCGTCGTCTTCGTCATGCACATCCCGCTGCGGACCTATCTCGATCCGACCGATCCGCGCAACAACACGGCGAACGCCGCCGATCTCTTGCGGCTGATCGGCGACCGGCCTTCGGTCAGCTTCGCCGGGCACACGCACTCGACCGAGCATCACTACTTCGACCGGCCCGACGGCGTCACCGGGCCGAACCCGCATCACCACCACGTGCTGACCGCCGTGTCCGGCTCGTGGTGGAGCGGGCCCTACGACCATCGCGGCATCGCCACCGCCGACAGCTGGGACGGCACGCCGAACGGCTACCACGTGCTCTCGATCGACGGCGCCGCCTACGCGACGCGCTACGTGCCGGCGGCGGAGCCCGCCTTCCGGCAGATGCGCATCAGCCTGGAGAGCGCGTTCCACGCCGACGACAAGGAGGCGCTGCGCGAAGTGCGGATGGAGCCGCTGTTGCGCTCGCCGGTCGCGGCCGACCAGGCGGAGGCGACGCGGCTCGTCGTCAACCTGTTCGACGGCGGCCCGCGCAGCAAGGTCGCCTTCGCCATCGACGGCGGCGCTCCGATCCTGATGACCCGCGTGGCGCGACCCGACCCGTTCATCGTCCAGGTCTACGCGCGCCACCCGCAGATGTTGAAGCCGTGGGTCAAGCCGATGAAGTCGTCGCACGTCTGGGTCGCGCCGCTGCCGCCAGACCTGCGGCCGGGCACCTACGCGATCAAGGTGCTGGCGGTCGACGAGTACGGCCGCGACCATGCCGACGGAATGGTGCTGGAGGTGGAGTAGAGTGCGGCACAAAACGCGGGTGATGAAGGTCGGGCCGGGTAGGCTGGCACGGCGCTTGAGTCGCGGTGTTTCGGCGATGACGCGGCGAGGCTGCCATGGATGAACGATACCCACCGGAGCATTTCCTCGAGGTGCTTCTCAAGGCGAAGGACCGCGCGGCGCAAGCCCATGACGAGACCCAGCGCAGCGTTTGGCTGACGACGGTCCGCGACATCGAGACGATCTTCGCCGACGATCCGCCGGCCATGGCCGGAATGCGCGATCGTCTCGTTCAGCGGACCGACCCGGAGGGCCGGCGCATGTACGCCTACATGCGCGATCTCCTGCAGACCTACGAAGGCGCCGAGCGCGAGGCGAAGCAGGCGATCGGGCGGGCGCGGCGGGGCTGACGTCCCGAACGCCGATCGCATGAGAAGCGTGAACAGGCCGGCGCCGCTGGATGCGAGGACACAAGGGTCGATCCGACGCCCTGGCTCTCAAGCGCGAACAGCGATTGGACCCTACAGCATCGGACGGTAATGCGGAGTCGCTTCGCGACGCTTATGTGCCTGTCCTCGCTACGCTTTCCTGATCGGAGCAAGTCCGCAACAGCGGACGTTGCTCTAACGCGCTCGGAAGTGCAGTCAATATAGGCGTCAGAAGCCGATTTTTGTGCAAACGCTTCCGGCCGCCGGACTTGCCGCCAGCTCGAAGCTTCTGTCTAAATTGCTTCGGCAGAGTTCCGATGAGGCTCGGCCTCCGTTCTCGATTCGCCGGGAGCGGCTCGTTGCAAAGGTCCCCGTCGATGGCGGTTTGGCTCGAGACGTTTTCCAAATTGCTGGCGCTGGCGTTCGACACCAAGGTCGTGCCGGAACAGCAAGCCGCCATGGCGAAGGCGACAAACCTCGCCGAGAGACACAAATGCACGATCGGTCAAGCCTACCTGCGGGTCGGCCACCGCGATCCCACCCAGTATCGCTACCTGGAAGACAAACGGAGAGCTTCGGGTATCGCTTCCATCGAGACGCAAGTCGACAGGGCGAACTCCTTGGTCGACCCCCAGGATTCTTTGGCGGCGCAGGCTATGAAAGCCTGCACCATTCACCCGAGTTGGCGGCGAGCCCGCGCCTGACGCCCATCGAGCGGGGATTGCGGCTCACCTCTCTTTTCAAGAAACGCTCGGCGCTAAAGAGCCCTGGCCAGGTCGGGAGTTTCGGCAACGAGACCGCGGCCTAGAATGCTTCGCCGCGCAATGCTGCACGATTGCCATCAAGCTCCAGCCGCCGCCATCTCGCGATACACCTCGGCGATCGCCAAAAAGTCGTCGGCCTTGAGGCTGGCGCCGCCGATCAGCGCGCCGTCGACGTTCGCGACCGCCATCAGCTCGGCCGCGTTCGACGGCTTGACCGAGCCGCCGTAGAGCAGCCGCACGCCCGCGCCCCCGCGCGGCACCAGGCGCGTCACCTCGTGGCGGATAAAGGCGTGCATGTCGGCGATGTCCTCGCCGGTCGGCGTGACGCCGGTGCCGATCGCCCAGATCGGCTCGTAGGCCACGACGAGCTTGGCGGCGTCGGTATCGTGCGGCAGCGAGCCTTGCAGATGGCGCCGCACGACGGCGAGCGCGCGCTCGGCGTCGCGGTCGGCCTTGGTTTCTCCGACGCAGATGATGGCGGTGAGCCCGGCCGCCATCGCCGCCACCGCCTTGTCGCGGACGCCGACGTTGGTCTCGCCATGGTCGGCGCGGCGCTCGGAATGGCCGAGGATGACATAGGTGGCGCCGAGATCCGCCAGCATGGTCGGCGAGATGCTTCCGGTGTGGGCGCCCGAGTTCGCGCGATGGCAGTTCTGGCCGCCGATGGCGAGCGGCGACCCTTGCGCGATCTCGGCCGCGGCCAGGACGAGGGTGAAGGGCGGGCAGACCAGCACCTCCGCCGCTCCCGCGCGATCGGCGAGGACGCCGTCGCGGATCCGCTCGATCTCCGCGAGGTCGGCGCGCAGGCCGTTCATCTTCCAGTTGCCGGCGACGAGCGGCCGGCGTGCCGTCGTGTGCGGGTCGCTCGGATCGGCAGTCTGCACCCGGATGTCCTCGGTTCGTCGCCCGCGCGGAGGTCTCCGACCCGATACCATCGGGCGGTCCGATCCGTAAAGGTTGGAGGGGCGATCCCAAGACAGCAGACGCTGTCTACGCGCGCGTTGCCTCGCCGGGGGCGCCTTTCTATAGTCCGGCCGCCGCGAAGGCGCCGTGACGGAGTTTAGGCCGAACCATGCTCACACAAATGCGCGCCCTGTCGCGGAACTGGATCGGGCGGCTGATCCTCGGCGTGGTGTTGGGCTTCATCATCCTCAGCTTCGCGGTCTGGGGGATCGGCGATCGCTTCAGCAACGTCGGCGGCAATTTCATCGCCAGTATCGGCGACGCGCGCATCAGCGTGAACGAATACCGCAATGCCTTTCAGAATACGCTGACCCGCATCCAGCAGCAGCAAAAGCGCAGCGTCTCGCCCGAAGAGGCGCGCCGCCTCGGCATCGATCGGCAGGTCCTGTCGCGGCTTTTGTCGACGACGATCCTCGATCAGGAAGCCAACAAGCTCGGTTTGGCGGTCGGCGACGACACGATCCGCCAGAAGATCTTCGCGGACCCTATCTTCAAGGGCAAGGACGGGCAGTTCGACCGGAGCCGGTTCGACGCCCTGCTCGGCAACAGCGGCACCAACGAGCGCCGCTACATCGCCGGCGAGCGCGCCGACATGATGCGCACCGACGTGTCGGACGCCGTCGTCGGCGGCCTCGCGGTGCCGAAAGCGATGGAGGCGGCCTTCCACGCCTACCGCTCGCAGGTGCGCGATCTCGAGTTCTTCGTCCTGCCGGCCGACGCGGCGGGCACGATCGCGTCCCCGACGGACGCCGAGCTCAAGACCTATTACGACGAACGCAAGGGCGCCTTCGCCGCGCCCGAGTACCGCAAGCTCGTCGTGCTCTCGATCATCCCGGCGAACCTGTTCAAGCCGGACGCCGTCACCGACGCCGAGGTCGCCAAGCGCTACGACGAGATGAAGGCCGTCCGCTTCGAGGTGCCGGAACGGCGGATGCTGGAGCAGCTGCTCTTCACCGACGAGACCGCCGCCGTCGCGGCGCAGACCAAGCTGACGGCGGGCGAGACCTTCGGCAAGCTGACGAGCGACGCGGCGTCGGGCGGCAAGGACTTCAAGCTCGGCACCATCCCGAAGACGGGGCTCGGCGATCCGGCCGTCGCCGACGCGGCGTTCGCGCTCCCGGCCGACGGCACGACGAAGCCGATCAGGACGCGCTTCGGCTGGGTCATCCTGCACGTGAGCAAGATCGTCCCCGGCCACACGCAGTCGCTCGCGGACGTCTCCGGCGAGCTGCGCAACGAGATCGCCGTCGTGCGGGCGAAGCAACAGGCCGAGACCGCGCGGCAGACGATCGAGGAGGCGCGGAAGGCGGGCAAGACGGTCGCCGAGGCGGCCGCTGCGGCCGGGCTGAAGCCGCGCGCGATCGATGCGGTCACCGCGCAGGGCAGGGGCAAGAACGGCCGGCCGGTCGAGGGGCTGCCCGACGGGCCGGAGCTCCTCAAGGCGGCGTTCTCGACCGGCGTCGGCGACGACACCGAGACGCTGACCACGCCCGATGGCGGCGATGTCTGGTACGAGGTCGCCGACATCGAAGCCGCGCACGACCTGCCGCTCGCCGAGGTGAAGCCGAAGGTCGAGGCGCTCTGGCGCGGCGACGAAATCGCGCGTCGCTTGGCCTCCATGGGCGACAAGCTCGTCAAGGCGGTCGACGGCGGCAAGCCGCTGGCCGAGGCCGCGGCCGAGAACGGCAAGCTGCAGCTGGTCCGGGCGGCGAATGTCGCGCGGTCCGGCACGCCGGTGCTGCCGCCGCCGGCGCTCGCCGAGATTTTTTCGGTGAATGTCGGCAGGGCCGGATCGGTCGCCGAGCCGAACCATGGCCGAATGGTCTTCAAGGTCGAAGCCGCCCGCGTGCCGCCACTGCCGCACGACAATCCCGACGCCGAGACGCTGAAGGTCGGCTTCGTCAACGACGCGATCGCGCAATATCTCGCCAAACTGCAGGGCGAGATCGGCGTCACGCTCAATCAGCAGGCGCTCGCCAACGCGCTTGGCGGCGACAGCGGCAGCTGATGACGACACCCGACTACGCGGCTTTCGCGCAACGCTTCGCGGACGGCGAACCGCAGCTCGTCGCCGCGACCTTGATCGCCGACCTCGAGACGCCGGTCTCGGCCTATCTCAAGCTTTCGGCGCGGCGCGACGGCCGCTGCTTCCTGCTCGAATCCGTCGAGGGCGGGGCGGCTCGCGGACGCTTTTCGATGATCGGGCTCGACCCGGACGTGGTGCTACGCGCTTCCGGCGGCCGCGCCGAGATCGCCCGCGACGCGCTGGCCGACCCCGGCGCGTTCGTGCCCTGTCTGGAACCGCCGCTCGACGCCTTGCGCGCGCTGATCGCCGCCTCGCGCATCCCGGCGGCCGCCGATGCCGGGCTGCCGCCGATGGCTGCCGGCGTTTTCGGCTATCTCGGCTACGACATGGTGCGCGAGATGGAGCGGCTCGAACCGGCCAAGCCGGACCCGATCGGCGTCCCCGACCTCGTGTTCCTGCGCCCGACGATCATGGTGGTATTCGACACCGTGCGCGACGAGATCTCCGTGGTCACGCCGGCGCGCCCCGATGACGGCGGGGACGCGCGCGCAGCCTACACCCTGGCCGAGACACGCCTTGGCGCGGTGATCGCGACGCTGGAGGGGCCGCTGACCCATGGCGCGGTCAAATCTCCTCGGTGGAATGGGGCCTCGCGGGCGCCGCTCGCCGCGGTCGACGAGCCGGCCTCGAACACGCCGCCACCGCGCTTCCTCACCATGGTGGCGCGCGCCAAGGAGCTGATCCGCGCCGGCGACATCTTCCAGGTGGTGCTGTCGCAGCGCTTCTCGCTGCCGTTCGCGATGCCGGCGTTCTCGCTCTATCGCGCGTTGCGGCGGGTCAACCCGGCGCCGTTCCTGTGCTATCTCGATTTCGGCGGCTTCCAGATCGTCTGCTCGTCGCCGGAGATCCTGGTGCGGGTGCGCGACGGCGTGGTGACGATCCGCCCGATCGCCGGCACCCGTCGCCGCGGCAAGACGCGGGCGGAGGACGAGGCGCTCGCCGCCGACCTCCTCGCCGACGAGAAGGAATGCGCCGAGCACCTGATGCTGCTCGACCTCGGACGCAACGACGTCGGCCGCGTCGCCGGGATCGGCAGCGTGACCGTCACCGAACGCTTCTCGATCGAGCGCTATAGCCACGTCATGCACATCGTATCGAACGTCGAGGGGCGGCTCGACCCCGCCCACGACACGATCGCGGCGCTCGCCGCGGGCTTCCCGGCCGGCACCGTGTCGGGCGCGCCGAAGGTGCGGGCGATGGAGATCATCGATGAGCTCGAGACCGACAAGCGCGGCATCTACGCCGGCTGCATCGGCTATTTCGGCGCGGCGGGCGAGATGGACACCTGCATCGTGCTGCGCACCGCGGTGGTGAAGGACGGCACGATGCACGTCCAGGCCGGCGCCGGCATCGTCTACGATTCCGATCCCGAAAGCGAGCTCGAGGAGTGCCGCAACAAGGCGAAGGCCCTGTTCAGGGCTGCCGAGGAGGCCGGGCGCTTCGGCGGTTAGCGCCGAGGTAGGCGCGTCGGCCAGCCTTCCCTCGGGTTCGTCCCTCGCATCCTGTTCGTAACGCACGAGAGGGGCGCGTAGGGCGAGGCCGCGGCGCGCGTTCTTCCAAGCGGCAGGCTGGGACCTGCCGCTCTTGAAGGAGGGATGCGATGCGCAACAGGGTGATCTCGGGGTTTTTGGCCGCGCTGATGATCGGCGGCACGGTGGTGTCGTCGAGCACGCCGGCTGCGGCTTGGTGCCGATGGGGTCGCTGCGGCGGTTGGGGCTGGGGCGGACCGGTTGCGGCCGGTGTCGTAGCCGGCACGGTCGTCGGTGCAGCCGCCGCGGCGGCGGCCCGGCCCTATCCTTACTATGCGCCAGGCGGCTACTACGCCTGTCCGCCCGGCTACCATTTCGGACCGCGCGGCAGCGCCTGCTGGTTGAACTAGAAAGCGCCCTGGCGGGCCAAGGACGACGTTGAACCTTGTATCCACACGATCGGGACAGCACTGCGGCGTCGGATCAGATCTTCGACTTGGTCCGATGCCGTCAGGTGGCGTGTCGCATCGGCGCCTTCCGACCGCCGCGCACCTGGGCGGCTGCCTTAGCCGCCGAACAGCCTGGCGAAGAAGCCGGCGATGCCACCCTGCTGCTTCGCGGCCGGCGGCGGCGCCTTCTGCGGCGCGGCCGGAGCCGGCTTGACGGCGCTCGCCGGAGCGGCGGCGGACGGCGCAGTGGCGGCGGGCTTGGTGGCGGCGGGCTTGGCTGCGACCGGCTTCGACGACGCACCGGCCGGATAGAGCGTGCCGGCCTTCTCGGCGGTATAGGTCGCGATCGCGTCCATCAGCGCCGGCGATAGCGAGTCATAGGTGGGCAGGCCGATTGCCTTGAAGCGGCCGCGCACCGCGTCCATGCCGCCGGCGTCGTAGCCCTGCTCGATGATCGAGGACACGAAGGCGGCGAACTGCGGCTCCTGCCAGCCCTTGGCATCCGACAGCTCGACATGGACGAAGTCGAGGCCCTTGAACGGATGATCCTTGACGATGCGCCCGTACATGTGCGTGCCGCAGGCCTTGCAGGCGTGCCGCTGGATCGTCGCCGACTCGTCGACGACATGCAGCTTCTCCTCGTGGGCGATCACCTTTAGCTTGTCGACCGGAACGACACCGACAACCGAGAAGAGAGCACCCGCCGGCTTCCAGCATTTGGAGCAGCCGCAGGCGTGATTGTGGGCGACATCACCGTCGATCGAGACGACGACCTGGTCGGTCGGGCATTTGCACTTGAGCGTTCCGCCGTTGAAGCTGCCGTATCCCTTCGGAATGCCATCGTCGATCGAAGGATGAAGACTGGGTTGCGCCATGTCGAAGGCCTTTCTCGTAGCCGATTGCAGATGATCACAAAGAGATTTTCGGGGCGTCAAGTCGAGCTGCCGTGACGCGGCCGAACCGCAAATGTCCATGGACGCGGCGTTCATCCTTATAGAGCGTTGCCCTTGCCGAAGCAGCGAAGATTCGTCTTCTAGTCGATCTTTTCGACAAGGCCAGTCGATCTTTTCGACGAGGCAAGGCTAGTCGATCTTTTCGACAAGGTATGTTCGCACGTCGGCGTAGGTGTCGCGCTGAGCCTTCAACTTGTCGAAGGCAGGCGAGCCCAGCCAGGTCTTGGCATCCTCGACGCTGGGAAAGCTGATCACCGAGAGGCTCGAGGGCACGCCGCCAAACAGCGAGTCGACCTTCTCGCGCATCAGGAACTCGCCCTTGAACGTCTTGGCGCTGTCGCGAACCTGCTTGGCGAAAGCCTTGAAACCCTCCTGCTTGTTCACGTCGAACTCGAACAACACGAAGGCCTGGTGCGAGGCTGGCGCGAGCTTCTGGCTCGAAGCCGGCTTCGCCGGTTCCGGAGAATGGGGCTGGACCGGCGCTTGGACCGGCGATTGAGCCTGCATCTCCGCGGCGACACTCGCGGACGAGAAAACGGACGAGAAACCGGGCGAGACAACGGGTAGGGCAGCGAGCGGGCCCACACAGGCGAGCAGCAGACCGAACCTGACGAGCCTTCTCATGCGTGCGTCTCCCGCGGCTTCGTAAGTCGCCGATCGCGACCTTTGGAGCATCGACGCTACGGCAAAAGCACGACGAGGGCACTTAAGCAAGGTGGCCACGGCCGCATTTGCGGGCAGCGTTGCAGATCGGACGGACATCTTCTAGAACGCGTCTCCGCGCCATCGGTCGAAAGCGGCGCTCGACTCCCGACCTCAAGATAGTCCGGACAGCTCCTCGTCATGCAGACGGTTTTGATCGTAGTCCACCTCATGATCGTCGTCGCGCTCGTCGGCGTCGTGCTGCTGCAGCGCTCGGAAGGTGGCGCGCTCGGCGTCGGTGGCGGCGGCGGTTTCATGACGGGCCGCGGCCAGGCCAACGTATTGACCCGGGCGACCGCGATCCTGGCGGCCTTGTTCTTCCTGACCAGCCTCGCGCTGACCCTGCTCGCCAATTACGGCCGCGGGCCGTCGTCGATCCTCGAGAACGGACCGCCCGCGCCGGGACAGGCGAGGCCGGCCACGCCCGCCGCGCCGCTGCCGCCGAAGGGGCAGGGCAGCGTGCTCGACCAGCTCCGTCAGCTCGAGCAGCGTAAGGCGGCGCAGCCGGCGCCCGAGGGCGCACGCACATCCGAGGGCCAGACGCCATCCGCCACGCCGGCACCGGTCACGCCGCCGGCAGCCGCCGCGCCGTCGTCCGCGCCCGCGAAGCCGTCCGGGACCAACGCACCGAAATAGCCGCTCTGCCGGCGGCTGGCGCGTTCCTTCTCCGCTCGCGGGAGGAGGTGGCCCTGCGTCAGCAAGGGTCGGATGAGGGTGTCTCCGGACGATGTGCGGGCCGGCGTCGTGAGTCGCGCTCGGCACCCTCATCCGGCCCGGGGCCAGCTTCCCCCCCAAGTGGGAGAAGGGAAGCGCTCGACACTTGCGATGTGGACGGCGCGGCACTCCCGGTATTTAGGCTCCCCAAGCGCGGCGAAAGCCGATAAGGCTCGTGGCCCATGGCCCGCTACATCTTCATCACCGGCGGCGTGGTGTCCTCCCTCGGCAAAGGGCTCGCGTCCGCCGCCCTCGGCGCGCTGCTGCAGGCACGCGGCTACACGGTTCGGCTGCGCAAACTCGACCCCTACCTCAACATCGACCCCGGCACGATGAGCCCCTACCAGCACGGCGAGGTCTTCGTGACCGACGACGGCGCCGAGACCGATCTCGATCTCGGCCATTACGAGCGCTTCACCGGGCGCGCGGCGGTCAAGGCCGACAACATCACCACCGGCCGCATCTACCAGGAGATCATCGCCAAGGAGCGCCGCGGCGACTACCTCGGCGCCACCGTGCAGGTGATCCCGCACGTCACCAACGCGATCAAGGAGTTCGTTCTCTCCGGCAACGAGGCGTTCGATTTCGTGCTGGTCGAGATCGGCGGCACGGTCGGCGACATCGAGGGGCTGCCGTTCTTCGAGGCGATCCGCCAGCTCGGCAACGATCTTCCCCGCGGCCATGCGATCTACGTCCACCTGACGCTGCTGCCGTGGATCCCGTCGGCCGGCGAGCTCAAGACCAAGCCGACGCAGCACTCCGTCAAGGAGCTGCGCTCGATCGGGATCCAGCCCGACATCCTGCTGTGCCGCTGCGACCGGCCGATCCCGGTCGAGGAGCGCCGCAAGCTCGGCCTGTTCTGCAACGTGCGCGAGTCCGCCGTGGTCGAGGCCCGCGACGTGTCCTCGATCTACGACGTGCCGATGGCCTACCACACCGCCGGGCTCGATCGCGAGGTGCTCTCGGCCTTCGGCATCGAGCCCGCGCCGAAACCCAACATGACGCGCTGGAACGCGGTCACCGAGCGGCTGCGCAACACCGACGGCGACGTCACGATCGCCGTCGTCGGCAAGTACACGGGAATGAAGGACGCCTACAAGTCGCTCATCGAGGCGCTGACCCACGGCGGCCTCGCCAACCGCGTCACGGTCAACCTCGACTGGATCGAGAGCGAGGTGTTCGAGGGGTCCGACCCGGCGACCCATCTCGAGCACGTCAACGGCATCCTGGTGCCCGGCGGCTTCGGCCAGCGCGGCGCCGAGGGCAAGATTTTAGCGGCGCGCTTCGCCCGCGAGCGGCGCGTGCCCTATTTCGGCATCTGCTTCGGCATGCAGATGGCGGTGATCGAGGCGGCGCGCTCGCTGTCGGGGATCACGGCGGCGAATTCGACCGAGTTCGGCGCGACGGACGCGCCGGTCGTCGGCCTGCTCACCGAATGGATGCGCGGCAACGAACTCGAGATCCGCCGTGCCGAGGGCGATCTCGGCGGCACCATGCGCGTCGGCGCCTACAAGGCGAAGCTGCGCGAGGGCTCGCGCATCGCCGCGATCTACGGCGACACCGAGATTTCCGAGCGCCACCGCCATCGCTACGAGGTCAACACGCGTTACCGCGAGGGCCTCGAGGAGCACGGGCTGCGCTTCGCCGGCATGTCGCCCGACGGGCTGCTGCCGGAGACGATCGAGTACGACGACCACCCCTGGTTCATCGGGGTACAATACCACCCGGAGCTGAAGTCGCGCCCCTTCGAGCCGCACCCGCTGTTCGCCAGCTTCATCGCCGCCGCCAAGGAGCAGAGCCGGCTGGTTTGAGGGGCGTCGGCGCGCGTGGGCGGGTTGGACCGTAGGACCAGCCGGGTGTAGAACGCACAAGAACGAAAGACGAGGGAAGGCGCGTTTGGAGGACGTTTCCAAAAGTTCGGCCCGAGATCTCTACGACCGGGATTTCTATGCCTGGACGCAAGAGCAGGCCGCGCTGCTTCGGGAGGGTCGCGTTGCGAATCTCGATCTGCCGAACGTCTTGGAGGAGATCGAAACCTTGGGACGCAAGGAGATCGCCGAGCTTCGGTCCCGGTTCACGGTGCTCGCGCATCACCTGCTGAAAGAGCTGTACCAGCCGGAAAAGTCGGGGCGCAGCTGGCGCACGACGATCCTCAACCAACGGATCGAGATCGCCCGCCACATGAAGGACAACCCCAGCCTGAAGTCCAAAGCGGATGCCGTCTTCGCGGAGGCTTGCGCGGATGCGCGCGACCTGGCCGCGTCCGACACGGGCCTGCCCCTGGCGACGTTTCCGGCCGCGCCGCCATTCGATTTGGATCAGGCCTTGCGAAGGGATTGGCTGCCTTCGGCGTGACGCCGCGCTTCGACGCCTTCTGCCGGAGTTGGTCGCATTTCGGGGAGTCTCGCGATGGGAGCAGCGCGCGGTGAGGCCGCCGCGACCTCGCGCGACGCCTTGCGAGGCAACGATCCGCACACGCGTCGGCTCGCCGGGCTGGCGGCCGGGCATGTAGCGACCCTCGAAATCTACCGGGCCACGATCGCCGCGCACCTCGGCACGGTCCCGCACGTCGATCCGCTCGACGGCGGCGATCGGGCCACCTGCCTGCTTCTGCTCGAGACACCGGGTCCGCGTGGCGACCCGGTGCGCTTCGTCTCGCGCGACAACGCCGCCGGCACGGCACGCAACATCACCCGCTTCTGCCAGGCCGCCGGGCTTCCCCGCGAACACATGGTGCTGTGGAACGTCGTGCCATGGGTGATCCATCGGCGGGGCGAGCGTAACAGGGCGCCGGGCCGCGAGGAGATCGCTGCCGGCCTCGCGCTGCTGCCGGGCCTGCTCGCCCTCCTGCCGGCGCTGCGCGTCGCGGTTCTCGCCGGCCGCGTGGCCGCGCTCGCGGCGCCGGTCGTCCAGGCCGGGGCGCCTCGTGCTTCGGTTCTGACCATGCCGCATCCGAGCCCGACCTACGTCAACACCGCCCCGGAGATCGCCGGCCGCATCGTGTCGACCTTGGAACAGGCGGCAGCCTTGGCGCTAGAGCAATGTCCGCTGTTGCGGACTTGCTCCGATCAGGAAAGCGTAGCGAGGACAGGCACATAAGCGTCGCGAAGCGACTCCAGATCACCGTCCGATGCTGTAAGCTAACGAGAGAGGCGGCAGCCTTGGCGCTAGAGCAATGTCCGCTGTTGCGGACTTGCTCCGATCAGGAAAGCGTAGCGAGGACAGGCACATAAGCGTCGCGAAGCGACTCCAGATCACCGTCCGATGCTGTAAGCTAACGAGAGAGGCGGCAGCCCTGCGCCCGGCGCCTCATCCCCGGCCGCGGTAGGCCGGCACGCCCTGGTCCGGCACCCACAGGCCGGCCGGCGGTGCACAGGTCTGCCAGAACACGTCGATCGGGATGCCGCCGCGCGGGAACCAGTAGCCGCCGATCCTGAGCCAGATCGGCGCCAAGAGGTCGACGAGGTCCTTGCCGATGCGCAGCGTGCAATCCTCGTGGAACGCGCCGTGATTGCGGTAGGCGCCGAGATAGAGCTTGAGCGACTTCGATTCGACGAGCCAGTCGCCCGGCAGATAGTCGATCACGATATGGGCGAAGTCGGGCTGGCCGGTCACCGGGCAGAGCGAGGTGAACTCCGGCGCGGTGAAGCGGGCGAGGTAGGCCGTGCCGGGATGCGGGTTGGGGACGCGTTCGAGCCGCGCCTCGTCGGGCGAGGCGGGCAGGGCGGCATGGCGGCCGAGCACACCGTCTGCGGCAGGGTGGGAGATCGATCTCTGTGACATCGGCTTGGTCTGTCACGACCCGGGCGGCTCCACAACCCGAGCAATCCATGTTCAGCGCGCGGCTCCGGCCGCCGCGCTCGAGCTCGCCTCGAGCGGTCGCCACTTGCGATCGAGATGAGCCTGGATGGCGGCGACCCTGGCGCGCTGCGCCGCCCAGAAATCCTTGCTCGACAGGCGCGAGCCCGGCAGCGGCGCGGCGAACACGGGGACGGAGATCGGCGCGACGACGATCGGTGCCGGCGTCCCATCCACGAAACGCTGCTCCTGGGCACGAGCGACATCGGCACAATCCTGCGCCGACAAGGCGGTGAGCGCCGGCTCGCCGAAGTCATGGGCGCGGTTCTTGGAGAAGGCCTCGCATGGCACGCCCTGCGTCCGCCACGCCAGCGCGAGGTAAGTCACCTTGAGATCGACATTGGGGTCGAGGCTGGCGCGGCGCCAACGGTCGGCGAAGACGCTGTCCATCAACGCGGTGCCGGCAGATATTTTCAGGACCTGCGGCGCGTCCGCGCCCTCGAGACGGGTCGGATCGTACAGCGGCTCGATGCGGCTGATGGCTTCGACGAGCTCCGATGCGATCTCGGCCGTCTTCTGCGTTTGCGTGAGGGTGCGATCGACGAGCGGCAGGCTCCAGGCGACCGCGAGTGGCGCAAGCGGCGGGCTAGCCTTGGCGGCGGGCTCGGCAGGCGAGGCCTCCGCGTTTCCTACCACGGGCGGTACGATCGCCGGAGACTCGAGCCGAGCCGGCACGAGCCTCGGAGGGCCTGAGGCCGCATCCGGCGCCTTCGGTCCGGCGGGTAGAATTTCGTAGCCCATTGGCGTGAAGCGCGACGGGAGGATCGGCTCGGCGCCCGCCATGGGGGCGCTCCAGTTCGCCGCCGGAGCCGGCGCAGCGATCAGAACAGGCAGGACCGCGCAGATTTGCGCGCCTATGGAGGCTTGCTTGAGCATCGTCGTCGCGCTGTTTCTACCACGGCAATCGCTAACGGGGCATATCGGCCGAAGCAGGGCAGGCGGCGCTTCCGCCTCGCTTGGCTTCGCGCTAAAGCGTGGGCCTGCCCGCTCGCCGACGCCTTTCGGCGGCCCGTCGAAAGGACCTGCCATGACGGCCATCGTCGATATCGTCGCCCGCGAAATTCTCGACAGCCGGGGTAATCCGACCATCGAGGTCGATGTCACGCTGGAAGACGGCTCGATGGGGCGCGCGGCGGTGCCGTCGGGCGCCTCCACCGGCGCTCACGAAGCGGTCGAGCTACGCGACGGCGACAAGAGCCGCTACGGCGGCAAGGGCGTCCACAAGGCCTGCGACAGCGTCAACCGCGACATCTTCGATGCCATCGGCGGCTTCGACGTCGAGGACCAGATCCACATCGACGAGACGATGATCGCGCTCGACGGAACGGCCAACAAGAGCAAGCTCGGCGCCAACGCGATCCTCGGCGTGTCGCTCGCCTGCGCCAGGGCCGCCGCCGACGTCATCGGCCTGCCGTTGTACCGCTACATCGGCGGGACGCAGGCGCGCACGCTCCCCGTTCCGATGATGAACATCATCAACGGGGGCGCCCACGCCGACAACCCGATCGACTTCCAGGAGTTCATGATCCTTCCGCTCGGCGCCCATACGCTCGCCGAGGCGGTGCGCTACGGTGCCGAGATCTTTCACGCGCTGAAGAGCGGCCTGAAGAAGGGCGGTCACAACACCAACGTCGGCGACGAGGGAGGCTTCGCGCCGAACCTCCCGTCGGCCGAGGCGGCGCTCGACTTCTGCATGAGGGCCATCGAGACGGCCGGCTTCACGCCCGGCGAGGAGATCGGCCTCGGGCTTGATTGCGCGGTGACCGACTGGTTCAAGGACGGCGCCTACCACTACGAGGGCGAGAAGACCGTGCGCTCCGTCGAGCAGCAGGTCGACTACCTCGAGACGCTCGCCTCGGCCTATCCGATCGTCACGATCGAGGACGGCATGGCCGAGGACGACTGGGACGGCTGGAAACTCCTGACGCAGCGCATCGGCGGAAGGATGCAGCTCGTCGGCGACGACCTTTTCGTGACCAACACGCAGCGGCTCGCGAAGGGCATCTCGATGGGGGTCGCCAACTCGATCCTGATCAAGGTCAACCAGATCGGCACGTTGACCGAGACGCTCGCCGCGGTCGAGATGGGCCATCGCGCCGGCTACACGGCGGTGATGAGCCACCGCTCCGGCGAGACCGAGGATGCCACGATCGCCGATCTCGCGGTCGCCACCAATTGCGGGCAGATCAAGACCGGCTCGCTGTCGCGCTCCGACCGGATCGCCAAGTACAACCAGCTGATCCGCATCGAGGAGGAGCTCGGAACGCAGGCACGCTACGCCGGCGCCGCCGCGCTCAAGGCGCGCGGGTAGGCGTTGGAGCTTGTTGCTGTCGGATGGCTCCGATCTTTGTCGTTCGAGGGCGAGCCGCAGGCGGGGCCCCGGAAACGGGGCGCTTGATCGCCTCCTCGCGGCGCGATCGCGGTGGCATTGGCGCTCCCCGATTGCCGGCTTCGCCGCCCTGGAACGACGAACGTCGACGCGACCTGAACGGATTGCACCTCGAAGCCCATCCGGATGCCGCTCTACTTCGCCTATGGATCCAACATGGATGAGGCCGCGATGCGGGTGCGCTGCCCCAAGGCGCGTGCGATCGGTACGGCGCGCCTCGCGAGGCACCGCTTCGTGCTGATGGGACGGACCGGCTACGCCAGCGTGCTGCGCGACCCGGCGTCGACCGTGCACGGCGTGCTGTTCGATCTCGCCCTGTCCGACGTGCGCCCGCTCGACCGCTACGAGGACGTCGCCCACGGCCTCTACGTGAAGGCGCTCCTGCCGGTCACGCGGACGGCCGGCGCGGCGCGGCGCGCGCTCGTCTATCTCGGCTGCGATGCGACCGTCGGCGGCATTCCCCCCGCCGGCTACGTGGAAGGAATCATCGTTGCCGCCCGTGCCGCGGCCCTGCCGCCGGCCTATGTCGCGATGCTCGAGACGTTCCGACCGCGCACCGGCGCACGGCTGTCGCCGCTCGCGCCGAGGCCGCTGCCATGAGCATCGCGGTCTGCCGCGACCTCGCCACGCTCCGCGCAACCGTGGCAGGCTGGCACGCCGAGGGCCTGCGGGTCGGGCTGGTGCCAACGATGGGGGCGCTCCACGCCGGCCACCGCCGGCTCATCGCCGAAGCCGGAGCACAGGCCGAGCGGGTCGTGACGACGATCTTCGTCAATCCCGCGCAGTTCGCGCCCGGCGAGGATTTTTCCGCCTATCCGCGCTCCATCGAGGCCGATTGCGCGGCGGTCGCGGCGGCGGGCGGCGATCTCGTCTACGCGCCGGGGCTCCCAACGATGTACCCGGATGGCTTCGCGACGACGGTGAGCGTCGGCGGCCCCGCGCTCGCCGGCCTCGAGGATCGGTTCCGGCCGACGCATTTCGCGGGGGTCGCCACCGTCGTCGCCAAGCTGTTGGCCCGGGCGCAGGCCGACGTCGCCCTGTTCGGCGAGAAGGACTTCCAGCAGCTTCGCGTGATCGAGCGCATGGCGCTCGATCTCGATCTGCCGACGCGGATCGTCGGTGTCCCCACCGTCCGCGAGCCGGACGGCCTGGCGCTGTCGTCGCGCAACGTCTACCTCGGCAAGGACGAGCGGACCCGTGCTCCGGTGCTCCATGCCGCGCTCGCGCTGGCCGCGCAGACTTTTGTGCGCCGCCATCCGAGCGGTTCGGCCCTGGCGGCTGCAAGACGGGATCTGGAGAGCGCCGGCTTCGCCATCGACTATGTCGAGGCGCGCCACGCGCGCGACCTCGCGCCGCTCGATCCCGCGCGATCGGACGCGATCCGCCTTCTCGCCGCCGCGCGTCTTGGACGCACCCGGCTGATCGACAATGTAGGGGTCACGATCGACCCGCTTTACGACCGTTGAGAAAAGCGCCAAGGCTTCAGGCAGCAAGGTCCGAGTGGAGAGGGCCTCGGGAGCATCGGCGATGTTGAACGACCTGCGCCAACTGGGCGGCAAGCAACGCAGCGCGGTCCTGGCGAGCTACCTCGGTTGGACACTCGACGCCTTCGACTTCTTCATCCTCGTCTTCGTCTTCAAGGACGTCGCCAAATCCTTCGGCACCGACATCGTCACGGTGTCCTGGGCGCTGTTCCTGACGCTGGCCGCGCGACCGGTCGGTGCGTTGATCTTCGGCCTCGCCGCCGACAAGTTCGGCCGGCGCCCGACCCTGATGGTCGACATCATCCTCTTCTCGGTGCTCGAGCTCCTGTCCGGTTTCGCCCCGAACCTCTGGGTCTTCATGCTGCTGCGCATCCTGTTCGGCGTGGCGATGGGCGGCGAGTGGGGCGTCGGCTCCTCGCTGACGATGGAGACCATCCCGGCGAAGGCGCGCGGCATCGTCTCCGGCATCCTCCAGGCCGGCTATCCGAGCGGCTACCTGTTTGCGTCGATCGTCTTCGGCCTGCTCTATGCCGGTATCGGCTGGCGCGGCATGTTCATGGTCGGTGCGTTGCCGGCGCTGCTCGTCCTCTACATCCGCGGCAAAGTCGACGAGTCGCCGGTCTTCCTCGCACAAGAGCGGAAAACCTCGAAGCCGAGCATCGCCCAGGTGCTCACCGCCAACGCCGGGCGCTTCGCCTTCGCGATCGCACTGATGACGTGCTTCAACTTTTTCAGCCACGGCACGCAGGACCTCTACCCGACGTTCCTGCGCGTCCAGCGTCACTTCGATCCGCACGTCACGAGCGCGATCGCGATCACCTTCAATATCGGCGCCATCGTCGGCGGCATAACGTTCGGCGCCATCTCGGAGCGGATCGGGCGCCTGCGCGCGATCATGTTCGCCTCGTTGCTCGCGCTCCCGGCGATCCCGTTCTGGGCCTATGGATCGACGCCGCTGATCCTCGCCGCCGGCGCTTTTCTGATGCAGTTCGCGGTGCAGGGCGCCTGGGGCGTCGTGCCGGTCTACCTCAACGAGCTTTCGCCCAACGAGGTGCGCGGCACGTTCCCCGGCTTTGCCTACCAGATCGGCAATCTCATCGCGGCGGTGAACGGACCGCTGCAGAGCAAGATCGCCGAGGCTCGGCACGACGACTATTCGCTGGGCCTGGCTCTCGTGGTCGGCACCGTCGCGGTCATCCTCGTCATCCTTTCGCTGCTTGGGCCGGAAGCGCATGGCGTGGCCTTCGTCAACAAGACGCGTGAACCGCAGGCGGCGGAATGACCGAGCGGGCGCTATCGGTGCGTGTCGAGGGCCTCGTGCAGGGTGTCGGCTTCCGTGCCTTCACGCAACAGGAGGCGAGGCGTCTCGGGGTGAAAGGCTGGGTCGTCAACCGGGACGACGGTTCGGTCGAGGCGGCTCTCTACGGGGCCGGCGCGGCGCTCGGCGACCTCGTCGGGCGTCTGCGCCAAGGGCCGCCCGGCGCCAAGATCGAGAAGCTCGACGTGAGCTCGACCGATCGCGGCAAAACCGCAGCGCTCCCGTCCGGCGCGCAGGCGTTCTGAGGCGGAGCCGCTCTTCGTCGGCGATCAATGGTTCCCGGTGAGGATCTTGCCGCGGAGGCCGAGCATCAGGCAGTGCGACGCCGGCGCGAGCTTAAGTCTTCGGGATCATGTTCCCGAAAGGATTGAAGTTGAGGAACAAGCCCTTGAGGATGCTGCTGTCGGCGCCGATCGTGGGCGTCTCGTTGGAGGCGAAATTGATCACCTTGCCGTCGCGCATCCCGTAGTTGGCGATGCGGCTGACCTTTTTGCCCTTGTCGAAGTAGACGGCATAGATGCGCTGATCGACGATCCTCGGCTGCATGAAGGCAATCGAGCGGTCGGTCTTCTGCGAGATGTAGTACCAAGCGTCGCCGCCGACGGTCGATGTCGTGGAGGGCGACCCCAGGGTGACCAGAACCTGCTCCGCCGTCTGACCGGGCTTCACGTCCGCGGCGGCGGTCTGGTCGAGCTGATAGCCGTGCTGAATCTCGCCGTCGTAGCCAAGGCAGCCGCCGAGCGACAGGCTGGCGGCGGCGACGACGATCAGCGCCTTCGGCATCCTCGCGACGATGGACCACGCGGCAACAGGTGAGAGCATGACGAGCTGGACCCCCGGCCAAAACACGACGCCGTCTCAGGACGATTGAGACAAGGTTTCGCTTGCATTCGGCACCCGCGATGCCTAACCCCCGCTTGTGACGAAAGCAAGGTACGGGCGCCCCGCCGCCCGCGCGATCGGGCCTCGCGGAGCGTGACGGCCACGATCCGCAAGTCCGCGGCGGCGCTCGATGGGCGAACCCACGACAGATGATGGCGAACCCGGCTTCATGATCTTCGGTCTGTTCCGTAGGTCCTCCAGCAGGGCGGTCATCGAGCGCCTCTACGCCGCGATCGTCGAGGGGTCGCGCCAGCGCGCCCTTTACGCCGAACTCGGCGTGCCGGATTCGTTCGAGGGTCGCTTCGAGAGCCTGACCGTTCACGCCGTGCTGGTCCTGCGCCGTCTGCGCGGCTTGGAGTCGCCGGGGCCGGAGATGGCGCAGGACCTCGTCGACACCGTGTTCCGGCACTTCGATCGCACGATGCGCGAGATGGGGGTCGGCGACACCAGCGTGCCCAAACGCATGAAGAGGCTCGCCGAGGCGTTCCTCGGCCGCAGCACCGCCTACGACGAGGCTTTGCGCGACGGACACGACGCGCTCGCGAAGGCGCTATCCCGCAACGTTTACAACGGAGCGCGCGAGGACGACGCGCTCGCGCTCTACGTGGAAGCCGGCGTCGCCCATTTGGCACAACGGCCGCTCCAGGCCTTCATCGACGGCGCCGTGACGTTTCCCGATCCTGTGGATTGTGCGACGGAGAGGCCGAGATGAACGCCAAGCATCAACGTGACCGCCATTCGCCCCGCGTGTCATCGGGTCCGTTCGCGCGTCCCCTGAACGTCCACGACATCCCACGCGAAGGGCTCGACCGCACCATCACCGCGAGCGCGCAGGAGTGCGCCGCGATCGCCGCGGACATCGACCTGCCCGCGGTGGGCCGACTTGCCGTCGATTACACGATCAAGCCGCGAGCCGGCGGCCATCTGGAGGTGACGGGCGTGCTCGCGGCCGCCATTACCCAGGTCTGCGTCGTCAGCCTCGAGCCTTTCGAGAGCGCGGTCGAGCAGCACATCGACCTCACCTTCGCGCCTGCGATCGCGGGGAGCGAGTACCGCCTGCCGAAGCGGCGCGACCGCGATGCGCTCGCCGCGCCGGTGCGGCTTGCCGCCGTGCCCGGCCACGACGATCAGGAGGATCCGGCCGATCCGATCGTCGACGATACGATCGATCTCGGCGCCGTCGCCCTCGAATTCCTGGTGCTTGCGTGCGATATCTACCCGCGCAAGCCGGACGTTCATTTTACCGACGCGATCATCGGCGACAACGATGAACCAGAGCCGTCGGCTTTTGCCGCGCTGCAGCGTCTGAAAGACCGGTCGTGATCCTGAGCCCGCCCAAGCTCCGCCGCCGACGTGCCGCTCGCCCGGCTTCGCCCGCTCTCGCCGTGACGACACCGTGATGCAGCCGGTCACACAGCCGGTCGTGATCGCCGTCGACGCGATGGGAGGCGATCATGGACCAGGCGTGATGGTCGACGGCGCGGCGCTGGCCCTGCAACACTGTGGCGGCGCCGGCTTCATCTTCTTCGGTCAGCAGGCGGCGCTCGAGCCGCTGCTCGCCGCCAGGCCCGAGCTCGCGGCCGTGTCGTCGATCCACCATACGGACGTCGCGGTGAAGATGACCGACAAGCCGAGCCAAGCCCTGCGCTCCGGGCGCCGTGTGTCGTCGATGTGGCTGGCGATCGAGGCGGTCAAGAAGGGAGACGCGAACGTCGTCGTGTCGGCCGGCAACACCGGCGCCCTGATGGCGATGGCGAAAGTCTGCCTGCATACCATGCCTGGCATCGATCGACCGGCAATCGCCGCGATCTGGCCGACGACGCAGGGCCGTTCGATCGTGCTCGACGTCGGCGCGACCATCAGTGCGGATGCGCGCTACCTCGTCGATCTGGCGATCATGGGTGCCGCGATGGCGAGGATCGTGCTCGCGGTCGAGCGGCCGACCGTCGGCTTGCTCAACGTCGGGACGGAAGAGATCAAGGGCCTCGAAGAGGTCAAGAGCGCGTCGCGCATGCTGCGCGAAACCCCGCTGCCGTCGCTGTCCTATCACGGCTTCGTCGAGGGCGACGACATCGGGAAGGGAACCGTCGACGTCGTGGTGATCGACGGCTTCACCGGCAACATCGCGCTGAAGACGGCGGAAGGCACCGCCAAGCAGATCGGCCAGTACATCAGGACGGCGCTGAACGGCTCGCTTCGCGGCAAGATCGGCTACCTCTTCGCCAAGCCGGCGTTCACGGCCCTGCGGGACAAGATGGACGTTCGCAAGGTGAACGGTGGCGTGTTCCTCGGGCTCGACGGCATCGTCATCAAGAGCCACGGCAGCATGGACGCCTTCGGCACGGCGAGCGCGCTTGAACTCGGCTACGCGATGGTCCGCCACGCGCTGCTCGCCAAGATCCGGGACATGCTCGCGCCGGTAGTGTCGGATCCTGTCGCCGACGACGGCCTCCTTCCACGCTCGCCGGGGCAGCCGGCGGCTCGCGAAACGGTGCGGACGAGCGACACGTGAAAGCTTCGACATCTGGTTGCCTGCGGTCCGTCGTTTGCGGGATCGGCGCCTACCTTCCCGCGGATGTCGTGACGAACCGCGACCTTGAGGCGAGACTCGCGACATCGGATGAGTGGATCGTTCAGCGCACCGGCATCCGGCAGCGCCATGTCGCGGCATCTTGCGAGACGACCTCCACGTTGGGATTGCGTGCGGCCGAGGCCGCGCTGGTCGATGCCGGCCTCTGCGGCCAAGACATCGACCTCATCATCGTCGCGACCTCGACCCCCGACTACACCTTCCCGTCGGTCGCGACCCAGATCCAGGCCGGCCTCGGCATGACGCACGGGGCGGCGTTCGATCTTCAGGCGGTGTGTTCCGGCTTCGTCTTCGCTGTCGCGACCGCCGACAAGTTCCTGACGTCCGGCTCGCACCGGCGCGCGCTGGTGATCGGCGCCGAGACCTTCTCGCGCATCCTCGACTGGGAGGACCGCGGCACCTGCGTGCTGTTTGGCGACGGCGCCGCCGCGGTCGTCTTCGAGGCGCGGCAGGGCGAGGCCACGAGCCACGATCGTGGGGTGCTGACCTCCCATCTGCGCTCGGACGGGCGTCACCGCGACAAGCTCTACGTCGATGGCGGCCCGTCTTCGACGCAGACCACCGGGCATCTGCGGATGGCCGGCAAGGAGGTCTTCCGCCACGCCGTTGGCATGGTCGCCGACGTCGTCGGCGACGCCTTCGAGGCGGCCGGCACCAGCGCGGCGGAGCTCGACTGGTTCGTGCCGCACCAGGCCAACCGGCGCATCATCGACGCCTCGGCCGAGAAGCTCGGCATCGCCGCGGCGAAGGTCGTCGTCACCGTCGACCGGCATGCCAACACCTCCGCCGCCTCGATCCCGCTGGCGCTGAGCGTCGCGGCGGGCGACGGGCGCATCAAGCGCGGCGATCTCGTGATGATCGAGGCGATGGGCGGCGGGTTTACCTGGGGATCGGCACTGATCCGCTGGTAGGCGAAGGCGTCTTTCGACAGGTCCGCCAAGCTCTTGCTAGGCTCGGCTGTTTCGCCCATGTTGCCGCGCGCCGTACCGGTCCGGCTTAAAGTCCTCTTCAAATCGGATTGGTTGTGATCCAGTGTCGCGATCAACGAAGATCATTTGAGATGACTCGATGACCAAATCGGATGTCCTTCACGACAAGCAGACGCGGGCCTCGTCCATCCCGACCGAGACGGTCACGCGGGTGCAGCTTGCCGAAGCCGTCTACCGGCGGGTGGGACTGTCGCGGAAGGAATCCGCCACCCTGGTCGAGACCGTGCTCAGCGAGATTGTCGATCATCTGGCGCTCGGCGAGACCGTGAAGCTGTCTTCGTTCGGCTCGTTCATGGTGCGCTCGAAAGGAGAGCGCATCGGCCGCAATCCGAAGACCGGCGTCGAGGTGCCCATCATGCAGAGGCGCGTCCTCGTCTTCAAGCCGTCGCGGGTTCTCAAGGCTCACATGAACGGCGAGGCCATTCCCATCGAAGACGACTTCTAGAGCGAACACCCGTAGGCAGAGCTGCCGTGATGGTTTAACTTCGGCCCACAGGAGGCCGGAGTATCGATGCTAAAGAGCCCGGATGCCTTTCGCACGATCAGCGAGGTCGCAGAGGATCTCGATCTTCCCCAGCACGTCCTGCGGTTCTGGGAGACCCGGTTTTTGCAGGTCCGGCCGCTGAAGCGAGCCGGGGGGCGTCGCTACTACCGTCCGGCCGATGTGCTTCTGCTTCGCTCCATCCGGCAGCTGCTCTACGAAGACGGCTACACGATCAAGGGCGTTCAGCGCCTCTTGCGGGAGCAGGGCGCCAAAGCGCTCCGGGCCGGCGACCAACCGGCGCTCGCCGAAACGATGATGGCGGCGGAAGTGGGCGACATAGACGGGGGTGGAGGATTGTCGGCCGACCTTCGCGACGGGGAGGACGGGGACGCCGCCGCCACAGCCGAGCACCACGTTCTCGCCGAGGGGCAGACGATATGGGGCGACCTGCGGCCCATCGACGGCGAAGGATCGACGCCCGTGGCTGTAGCGCTCCCTCGAGAGCGGCCGGTCGCGTGGCCGACAAACGACCGCGCTGCGCTGCACGATGCCCTTTCTCTGGTGGAGGAATGCGCGGAGATCCTTCGAGCGGCGCGTCAACAGCGGTTCTGACGCATTCGAGCGTTTGCAGAGCGGGGCACGCTTCTCTATAAGGCGCCAGTCGGAGTGTAGCGCAGCCCGGTTAGCGCACTAGTCTGGGGGACTAGGGGTCGTGGGTTCGAATCCCGCCACTCCGACCAATCGTCCTCGCCGCCGACCGATCGTCATCGGACTCTTGGCAAGGTCTCTTGGCAAGGTCTCTTGGCAAGGTCTCTTGGCAAGGTCTCACCCCCGACTCCTCCTTGCCCTGGCGCCGGAGCCGATCCATTCTCAGCGGGTCGAGAGGACTTGAGCGGGCGGGATCGATGGACGAGACGGGCCAGTGGCGGACGATGGCGGGCGCCCCCAAGGACGGATCACGTCTGCTCGTGGTGATCCGCGCCAGCGAGCAGGGTGCGGCCGACGTCGACGTGGTGCGCTGGGAGAAGCCCAAGCGCGCCGCCGAGCCGTGCTGGATGTCCACCGATTCGAGCCACGACTGCGCGATCGTCTACGACGATTGGGAAGTCGTTTTCTGGATGCCGCTACCCTCGTCCATGCCCGGCGTGCGCACCCCGGGCATGGCCGCCCGCCTTCCCGAGTTTCCGCGCGACGGGCAGGAAATCGGCGGCTCGGGAATATGAGCGCGTCGTTGCGCCATCGATATCGCCGCTTTCAGGGGACGGGATGCCCGCGTTCGACGAACTTATCAAGAGGATCGAGGGCGAACCGAGCCTTGAGGCGGCGGTCGAGACGCTGGTGCTCGGTCTGGCCGACCGCATCAAGTCCACTTCGAACGACCAGAATATCCAGACTCTCGCCCGCCGGCTGCGGGAGAACGCTCCGACGATCGCCAAAGCGGTCCGCGCCAAGCGGCCCGCGTGAGGCGTTAACCCGCTGTTGACCATGACGAGCATCGTGCTGGATCGGTCCGACGCGCCATCGGTTGCCGACCGTCAACAAGGGATCAGCACGATGCGCGGCACGTCCTCCCCGATCCTGGTCGTCGATGATTCCGGCACCATGCGGACGATCGTCACCGAGATGCTCGCGCGCCTCGGGTTCCGCAACGTCGACGAGGCCGAGAACGGCGCGACGGCGCTCGGCAAGGTGCGCGCGCACAGCTACGCGCTCATCATCTCGGACTGGCACATGGAGCCGATGAGCGGCATCGATCTGTTGCGCGAGGTCCGCCGCCTGCGAACGCCGGGATCCAACCGCTTCATCTTCGCGACGTCGGAGCGCAGCTGGGGCAGCCAAACGACCGCCAAGATCGACGGCGCCGACGCGTTCATCACTAAGCCCTTCTCCATCGAGGCCCTGCAGGCGAAGATCGAGACGGTCCTGGGCTGATCGGGCGCCCGGTCGCCGACGGTCGCGACGCCGTGCGGCACAGGCGCGCTGGACGAGCCGAGGTCGTCCCTGTAGGTGGCGGGTATGACTGAAGCCATCACCCGCGAAGGCTGCGCCTGCGAGCGGCGCATCGACCCGAGCATTCTCGAGGACTACGCCTGCGGCAGCCCGGCGTGCTGGCGCACCGCCGCGGTCAAGGCGTCGTTCGATTCGTTCGTGATCGAGCTCGTCGCCGAACGCGACCCGTTCGCCGCGCCGTCCCGCGAGCCGCTTCAGTCCTGATCGCCCCGTTCCGCGGGCTTCTCGCCGCGCTCCCATGCGGCTTGCTCGCGCAGCGCCGTGCGCCGGGCCTCGGCGGCCACCGAGCCTTCGGCGGAGAAGTAGTAGCGTTCGCCGGTAAGCAGCGTCGCGAACGCATCGACCGAGGCGATGACCATCGCCGCCGTGCGCCGGGCCTCGGCGGCCAGCCTTCGGCGGAGAAGTAGTAGCGCTCCATGGTAGACCGGCCCGCTCGGCCTCACACGCCGCTGAACCTGCTGCATCGTCTCGCGGCAGGTCCGCAGGGCGCGAATGACGGCGGCCGGATCCGGTGGCATGTCGGCGCGCGTCATCCGTCTCACATCAGACTCCGTGTTTCTGTTTTGTTCGTATAGCGTGCCTCGCGTCGAGTCCAGCCGATCGGAACAGGCGAGGCTGCCTTGCTCCGCGTCAGCCTATCGGCGCCTGGTCGATTATCGGCATGGAAAAGCCATCGCTCGCGGCGCGAAAACTGGCAATTGCCGCGGCATCCCTATAAGCTCTCCAAAGCACCGAATTGCCTTCTGGATACAAGCTCTTGGCCGATACACCCGACGACGACCAGCCCACCGCGCCGGGCTCGGACGTCCGCCCGGTTTCCATCTCCGACGAAATGCGCAGGAGCTATCTCGATTACGCGATGAGCGTGATCGTCAGCCGCGCGCTGCCCGACGTGCGCGACGGCCTCAAGCCGGTGCACCGCCGCATCCTTTATTCGATGAACGAGAACAATCACACGCCCGATCGGCCCTACGTCAAATCGGCCTCGATCGTCGGCGACGTGATGGGCAACTACCATCCCCACGGCGACTCGGCGATCTACGATTCGCTGGTGCGCATGGCGCAGCCGTTCGCGATGCGGCTCATGCTGATCGACGGGCAGGGTAACTTCGGCTCGGTCGACGGCGATCCGCCGGCCGCCATGCGCTACACCGAATCGCGTCTGGCGCGGCCGGCGCTGGCGCTCATCGAGGACATCGACAGCGACACCGTCGACTTCCAGCCGAACTACGACGGCCGCAAGCGCGAGCCGGTGGTCCTGCCGGCGCGCTTCCCGAACCTGCTCGTCAACGGCGCCGGCGGCATCGCCGTCGGCATGGCGACCAACATTCCGCCGCACAACCTCGGCGAGATCATCGACGCGGCGGTGGCGCTGATCGACCAGCCCGACATGAGCCTCGAGGATCTCGTCGCGCTGGTGCCGGGGCCGGACTTCCCGACCGGCGGCGCCATCCTCGGGCGCTTCGGCATCAGGCAGGCCTACCTCACAGGCCGCGGCTCCGTAGTGGTGCGCGCCAAGGCGGAGGTCGAAACGATCCGCAAGGAGCGCGAGGCGCTCATCGTCTCCGAGATCCCCTACCAGGTGAACAAGGCGACGCTGATCGAGAAGATGGCGGAACTCGTCCGCGAGAAGCGAATCGAGGGCATCTCCGACCTGCGCGACGAGTCCGACCGCGACGGCATGCGCATCGTCATCGAGCTGAAGCGCGACGCCGTCGCCGACGTGGTCCTGAACCAGCTGTGGCGCTTCACCGCCATGCAGTCCTCGTTCGGCTGCAACATGATCGCGCTCAACGGCGGCCGTCCGCAGCTGCTCACCCTGCGCGATATCCTCGTCGCCTTCGTCGACTTCCGCGAGGAGGTCGTCACCCGCCGCACCAAGTTCCTGCTCGCCAAGGCGCGCGACGCCGCCCACATCCAGGTCGGCCTCGCCATCGCGGTGGCCAATATCGACGAGGTGATCCGCCTCATCCGCGGTTCGTCCGACGCGGCGGCGGCGCGCGAGGCGCTGATGGGACGGACCTGGCCGGCGAAGGACATGGCGCCGCTGATCACGCTGATCGCCGACCCGCGCCATGCCCTCGACGAGAACGGCGAGTACCGCCTGTCCGAGGCCCAGGCCCGCGGCATTCTCGAGCTGCGCCTCGCCCGCCTCACCGCGCTCGGCCGCGAGGAGATCGCGGAGGCCCTCAACAAGCTCGCCGCGGAGATCGCCGACTATCTCGAGATTCTCGGCTCGCGCGCGCGGCTGTTCGGCATCGTCAAGGACGAGATGCTGGCGGTGAAGGCGGCGCACGCCACGCCGCGGCGCACGGAGATCCTCGACGCCGTCGACGGCGTCGAGGACGAGGATCTCATTCAGCGCGAGGACATGGTCGTCACCGTCTCGCACGGCGGCTACGTCAAGCGCGTGCCGCTCTCGACCTATCGGGCGCAGCGGCGCGGCGGCAAGGGTCGCTCCGGCATGCAGACGCGCGACGAGGATTTCGTGTCGCGCCTGTTCGTCGCCTCGACGCACGCGCCGATCCTGTTCTTCTCCTCGCTCGGCCAGGTCTACAAGGAGAAGGTGTGGCGGCTTCCCCTCTCCGCGCCGCAGGCGCGCGGCAAGGCGCTGGTCAACATGCTGCCGTTGGAACAGGGCGAGCGCATCACGACGGTGATGCCGCTGCCGGAGGACGTGGAGAGCTGGGGCGGGCTCGACGTGATGTTCGCCACCACGCGCGGCACCGTTCGCCGCAACAAGCTTTCGGATTTCGCCTCGGTCAACCGTGCCGGCAAGATCGCGATGAAGCTCGACCCGGGCGACGGTATCGTCGACGTCCAGATCTGCCGGGACACGGACGATACGCTGCTGACGACGCAGAACGGGCAGTGCATCCGCTTCGCGGTGACCGACGTGCGGGTGTTCAAGGGGCGCGATTCGGTGGGCGTGCGCGGCATCACGCTAGGGCAGGACGATCGGGTGATCGGCCTCTCGATCCTGCGCCACATGGCGGCCGATCCCGGCGAGCGTCTGGCCTATCTCAAGATGCGGCGCGCGGTTGCCGGCGAAATCAACGCGGACTCGACGACCGATGCGGTGGCCGACGAGGCTGCCGCCGAAGGCATCGAGCCTGACGCCGTCCAGCCCTCGAGCCTGTCGACCGAGCGCTACGCGAACATGTCGGCGAACGAACAGGTGATCCTCACCGTCTCCGCCAACGGCTACGGCAAGCGGACCTCGTCCTACGAGTACCGGATCACCGGGCGCGGCGGCAAAGGCATCGTCGCGATGGCGGTCAACGCCCGCAACGGCAAGCTCGTCGCCTCCTTCCCGGTCGACGACCAGGATGGCTTGATGCTGGTGACCAATGCCGGGCAGCTGATCCGCGTGCCGGTCGACGGCATCCGCGTGGCCGGGCGGGGCACCCAGGGCGTCATCGTCTTCAAGACCGGCGCCAAGGAAGAGGTGGTCTCGGTCGAGCGCATCCCGGCCGAGGAGGATGGCGCCGACGTGATCGTCGGGGGCGAGGCCGAGCCGGACGGCGAAAGCAACGCCGAGCCGGGCGACGAGTAGGTATCCGTTCGACAAGCGAAGCGTCGTTTACTGCTACGCTTGTCATAATGCAGAGTAAATCCAAAAGTAACATAAGTTAAAGCGACGATCTTTTTAGGACGATGATCCGCGTTGTTGGAACGATGACGCGCATTCGCTGTTCGTCGCGGCAATAGGCCCTGCTACGGGCCGTTGCCACCGAGGAGAGGTATCATGCGCGCGATCGTCTACAACGGACCGCGGGAGGTCAGTGTTTCGAAGGTGCCGGATCCCAAGATCCATCGCCCGACAGATGCCATCGTCAAGATGACCACCACCAACATTTGCGGCTCGGACCTGCACATGTACGAGGGGCGGACGAGTTTCGAAAAGGGCAAGATCTTCGGCCACGAGAACATGGGTCAGGTGGTCGAGGTCGGTGCCGGCGTCGACCGGATCAAGAAGGGCGATTGGGTCTGCCTGCCGTTCAACGTCGGCTGCGGTTTCTGCGACAATTGCGAGCGCGGTCTCACCGGCTTCTGCCTTACCTGCAATCCCGGCACGGCGGGCGCCGCCTACGGCTTCGCCGATATGGGGCCGTGGGATGGCGGCCAAGCGGAGCTGTTGCGGGTGCCTTACGCCGACTTCAACTGCCTGTCGCTGCCCGAGGATGCCGAGGAGAAGCAGGACGATTACGTCATGCTGTCCGACATCTTCCCGACCGGCTGGCACTCGACCGAGCTGTCCGGCCTGCTGCCGGGCGAGACCGTCGCGGTCTACGGCGCCGGACCGGTCGGCTTGATGGCCGCGCATTCGGCGATGATCAAGGGCGCCTCACAGGTGTTCGTGGTCGATAGCCATCCCGATCGCCTCAAGCTCGCCGCCTCGTTCGGCACCACGCCGATCGACGACACCAAGGGCGACTGCGTCGACCAGATCCTCCATGCCACAAACGGCAAGGGCACCGATCGCGGCTGCGAATGCGTCGGCTACCAGTGCTGCGACCGGCACGGACACGAGGCCAACCACGTGACCATGAACAATCTCGTCGCCTCGACCAAGGCGACCGGAGGGATCGGTGTCGTCGGCGTGTTCGTGCCGCAGGATCCGGGCGCCAAGGACGAACTCGCCAAGGAAGGCAAGATGCGCTTCGACTTCGGCGCGTTCTGGTTCAAGGGTCAGCGGATCGGTACCGGCCAGGCCAACGTTAAGGCCTACAACCGCCGCCTGCGCGACCTCATCCACCACGGCCGCGCGACTCCGTCGAAGATCATCTCGCATCGCCTCAAGCTCGACGAGGCGCCGGACGCCTACAAGCATTTCGACGCGCGCGACAAGGGCTGGACGAAGGTCGTGCTGAAGCCTGCGGCGTGAGCGGCCGGGCGACACGGCTTTCTCAAAGGAGAGGCCGCGTCGTCACGAAGCTCGTCTCGACGCGGCCCATCTCGATCAACTTGGCCTCGTCGAAGACGTGCAGGTAGCGGTCCTTGATCTCGATCGTCCCGGCCTCGCGGATCTTCTGCAGCGTCTTGTTGGTGTGCACCAGCGAAAGCCCGAGCGTGTCGGCGAGGTGCTGCTGTCGGATCGGCAGCGCGACGGAGTTGTGCTCGACGAGGCCGACGGACCGGGCGCGGTCGAAGAGATGCCACAGCAGATAGGCGATCCGCTCGAACGCGGTGCGCTGCCCGAGCGTCAGCAACTGCTCCTCGAACGAGCGCTCCTGCTGCGCCGCCAGCCAGGTCATGTCGTAGGCCAGGTGCGGATGGTTGGTGTAGAGTTCCCAAAGCTTGCTTCGGTCGAAATGACAAAGAGTGACATCGGTCAGCGCCTCGATGCCGTGGGTCATCTCGTCCTCGAGGGTCGCCTGCAGCCCGAGGAAGTCGCCCGGCAACCCGTAGTTGATGATCTGCCGCCGCGTGCCCTCGAGCGTGCGGTAGCGGAACAGCCAGCCTGACAGCACCGTGTAGAGCCGCTCGTGCCGGTCACCCTCGCAGATCACCGTCGTGCCGGCCTGCGCGTTGAGTTCGCCGGCCTTGAAGGCCTGCACGAAGTCGATCTCTTCCCGGCTGCGGGGACGGAACAACTCGAGCGAGCGCAGCGGGCACGCGATGCAAGGGGTCACCAGGGTTGGCGCGCTGGTCATGGGCCTACCGTGGCGAAGTCATCGACGAATAGCAACGCAGGCGTGCCGCAAAAAGCACGCTTTCGTCATCATGCGCGTTCCGGAGCCGGATCGCTACGGGTCGGCGTCGGCAGCTTGGGCGGGTTGCCGAGGCGCCGGTCGAGGTAGCGCCGGACTTCCTCGATCAACAGCTCGACGCGGTTCTCGAAGAAGTGGTTCGCCCCCGGGATCACCGCGTGTTCGATGAGGATGCCCTTCTGGGTCTTGAGCTTCTCGATGAGGCCGGTCACCTCCTTCAAAGGTGCGACGCGGTCGAGATCGCCGTGAACGAAGAGGCCCGAGGACGGGCAGGGCGCGAGGAACGAGAAGTCGAAGCGGTTGGCCGGCGGCGCGACGGCAACGAAGCCCTCGATCTCGGGACGCCGCATCAGCAGCTGCATGCCGATCCAGGAACCGAACGAGACGCCGGCGATCCAGCAAGCGCGAGCCTCCGGATTGATCGTCTGCACCCAGTCGAGCGCGGCGGCGGCATCCGACAATTCGCCCGCGCCGTGATCGAAGGCGCCCTGGCTACGCCCGACGCCGCGGAAGTTGAAGCGCAGCACGGAGAAGCCACGCTCGGCGAAGGCGTAGTAGAGATTGTAGACGATCTGGTTGTTCATCGTGCCCCCGAACTGCGGGTGGGGGTGCAGGATGATCGCGATCGACGCGTTGCGCTTGACGGCGGGATGGAACCGGCCTTCGAGCCGTCCGGCCGGACCGTTGAAGATGACTTCGGGCATGGAAACTCCACTTGCTGCGCGAGACGTTCACGTGCGAGCGATGCCCGCGCCTGCGGCGGACGCAGGCGCGGCGCTCTCTTGACGCGCTCGGGCGCGGCGCCTAAACCGTTAGAATTATTCTAACCGTTTTCGGCGCCGTGATCCGATCCGCTCCGATGCGAAAGCTTCGGATCGGGGACTTGCTTCGACCTTCCTTAACATGCCGCAGAGCGCGATTTGCAAGGCAAATCAGGTCTCTCGTCAGAGACTTGGACGCCTGAAGACTTGGACGCCTGGAAACTTGGACGGCTGGAAACTTGGACGCGTGAAGACTTGGACGCGTGAACCTCAGGGACCGACGGTGACGCAGGCACGCACCTACCTCGACCACAACGCCACGACACCGCTTCACCCGGCGGCGCGTGCGGCGATGACGGAGGCGTTCGAGCTTTACGGCAATCCCTCGTCCGTCCACGCCGAGGGTCGCGCCGCCCGCGCCACGATCGATCGGGCGAGACGCGCCGTCGCCGATCTCACCGGATGCGCGGTCGAGGCGGTGATCTTCACCTCCTGCGGGACGGAAGCGCTCAACATCGCGCTAACACCGGAGGTGAGCCTCGACGGTCACGGCATCGACCACCTGCTGGTTGGCGCCGGCGAGCATCCGGCGATCCTCTCCGGACATCGGTTCGGCGATCGCGTCGAGCGGGTGGCGCTGTCGGCCGACGGCACCCTCGACCTCGACGCGCTGGGCGCCGCGCTGGGGCGGCTGAGCGGCAAGCGGATCATGCTGGCGATTCAGGCCGCCAACAACGAGACCGGCGTCATTCAGCCGGTGCGTCGGGCGGCCGATATGGTGCACGCGGCTGGCGGCTACGTGGTCTGCGACGCCGTCCAGGCGGCCGGCAAGATCGCCTGTGACCTGCCCGGACTCGGCGCCGATGCTCTGGCCATCTCCGCGCACAAGTTCGGCGGCCCCAAGGGGGTCGGCGCCCTTTGTTTCGGCCCGTCGCGTCACCATCTCAGTCGCGGCGTCGTGCGTGGCGGCGGACAGGAACGCGGGCTCAGCGCCGGCACGGACAACATCATCGGCATCGCCGGTATGGGCGCCGCGGCGGCGGTGGCGTCAGAGGGCATGTCCGAGAAGTCCGAGGCCCACGAGATTTGGCGGGGAGAGATCGAGCGGACCATCCGTTCGGTCGCTCCGCAGGCGGTGGTCTTCGGGGCCGCGGTACGGCGCTTGCCGAACACGGTTTGTTTCGCGGTCCCGGGTCTCGACGCGCAGATCCTGCTGATCAATCTCGATCTGCAGGGTGTCGCGGTGTCCGCGGGTTCGGCCTGCTCGGCCGGGAAGGCCAGGTCATCGCATGTGCTGGAGGCGATGGGCGTCTCGGCGGACCTGGCCACGCGGATGCTGCGCGTCAGCCTCGGCACGACGACCACGCGTCGGGACATCGAGAGCTTCAGCGAAGCGTTCGCGGCCTCGCTGGAGAGAATGAAGCCGCGGGTCGCGGCTTGACGTCGGCTTCGTCGCCTGAGGACATTCGCGGCTTCGCCGTTTGGGGAATTCGCGGGTTCGCCGTTTGGAAAATTCGCGGGTTCGCCGTTTGGAAAATTCGCGGCTTCGCCGCTGGGCGCTGCCCCAGTGGCCGCGCCGCCTGACTTGGAGAGTTTTGATGGCTGCCGTTCAGGAGACCGTCGACCGCGTCAAAGCGATCGACGTCACCGAATACAAGTACGGGTTCTCGTCCGTCATCGAGATGGACATCGCGCCCAAGGGCCTCAGCGAGGACATCGTCCGGCTCATCTCGAGCAAGAAGGGCGAGCCGGAGTGGATGACCGAGTGGCGCCTGGAGGCGTATCGCCGCTGGATCACGATGGACGAGCCGAGCTGGGCCCGGGTGAACTATCCCAAGATCAAGTTCGACCAGCTGCATTACTATGCGGCGCCGAAGAGCCATACGGCGGGACCGAAGTCGCTGGCCGAGGTCGATCCCGAACTGCTGCGCGTTTACGAGAAGCTTGGCATTCCGCTCTCCGAGCAGGAGTTGCTCGCCGGCGTCGAAGGCGCCTCGCAGCGCCGCATCGCGGTCGACGCCGTGTTCGACTCGGTGTCGGTCGTCACGACCTTCAAGGCGGAACTGGCCAAGGCCGGCGTGATCTTCTGCCCGATCTCCGAGGCGGTCCACACCCATCCCGAGCTTATTAAGAAGTACCTCGGCTCGGTGGTGCCCACGTCCGACAACTATTACGCGACGTTGAACGCCGCCGTTTTCTCCGACGGCTCGTTCGTCTACGTGCCTCCGGGCGTGCGCTGCCCGATGGAGCTGTCGACCTACTTCCGCATCAACGAGCAGAACACCGGGCAATTCGAACGGACGCTGATCATCGCCGACGAAGGTGCCTACGTGTCCTATCTCGAGGGCTGCACGGCGCCCAAGCGCGACGAGAACCAGCTGCACGCGGCGGTGGTCGAGCTGATCACCCACGACGACGCCGAGATCAAGTACTCGACCGTGCAGAACTGGTATCCGGGCGATGCCCAGGGCGCCGGCGGTATCTACAACTTCGTGACGAAGCGCGGCGACTGCCGCGGCAAGAACTCGAAGATCTCGTGGACCCAGGTCGAGACCGGCTCGGCGATCACCTGGAAATATCCGTCCTGCATCCTGCGCGGCGACAATTCCCGCGGCGAGTTCTACTCGATCGCGATCTCCAACGGCCACCAGCAGGTCGATTCCGGCACCAAGATGCTTCACCTCGGCAAGAACACGACGAGCCGCATCATCTCGAAGGGTATCGCGGCGGGTCGATCGCAAAACACCTACCGCGGCCAAGTCTCGGCCCACCGCAAGGCGACCGGCGCCCGCAACTTCACCAACTGCGACTCGCTGCTGATCGGCAACGACTGCGGCGCCCACACCGTGCCCTACATCGAGGCGCGCAACGAGACGGCGCAGTTCGAGCACGAGGCCACCACCTCGAAGATCTCCGACGACCAGTTGTTCTACTGCCAGCAGCGCGGCATCTCGGCCGAGGAGGCGACGGCGCTGATCGTCAACGGCTTCGTGCGCGACGTGCTGCAACAGCTGCCGATGGAGTTCGCGGTCGAAGCCCAGAAGCTGATCGCGATCTCGCTCGAGGGCAGCGTCGGCTAGGGTTTGTCCCTTCTCCCGCTCGCGGGAGAAGGCGGCCCGAGCAGGGCAAGCTTACGCAGCCTGCGTAAAACTTGGCTGCGCAGTCGGGTCGGATGAGGGACTCTTCATCGCTCGATCAATCGTCGACTTGCCGGGCGGCGCGCCCCTCATCCGACCTCGCTTCGCGAGGCCACCTTTTCCCGCAAGCGGGAGAAGGGTTCGCTCCCAACCACCGGACCACTTATGCTCGAAGTCAAAAACCTCACCGTCTCGATCGGCGACCGCAAGATCCTCGATGGGCTCGACCTCACCGTGAAGGACGGCGAGGTCGCCGCCATCATGGGTCCGAACGGGACCGGCAAATCGACGCTCTCCTACGTCATCGCCGGCAAGCCGGACTACCAGGTGGACTCGGGCGAGATCCTGCTCGACGGCGAGAGCATCCTCGAGCTGGAGCCGGACGAGCGCGCCGCCAAGGGCCTGTTCCTCGCCTTCCAGTACCCCGTCGAGATCCCCGGCGTGGGCACGATGACCTTCCTGAAGGCGGCGCTCAACGCGCAGCGCAAGGCCCGCGGCGAGGATGAGCTGACGACCCCCGCCTTCATGAAGAAGGTGAACGACGCCTCCGGCATGCTCGGCATGGGCAAGGACATCCTCAAGCGCGCGCTCAACGTCGGTTTCTCCGGCGGCGAGAAGAAGCGCATGGACATCTTGCAGATGGCGCTGCTCGAGCCGGCGACGGCGATCCTCGACGAGACCGATTCCGGGCTCGATATCGACGCGATCCGCATCGTGGCCGAGGGCGTCAACAAGCTGCGCACGGACAAGCGCAGCTTCCTGCTCATCACCCACTACCAGCGCCTGCTGAATTTCATCGTGCCCGACACCGTCCACGTCATGGCCGGCGGCAAGATCGCCCGCACCGGCGGCAAGGAGCTGGCGCTGGAACTCGAGCGGAACGGCTATCGCGACTTCGTGTCCAAGGCGGCGGCGGAGTAGGCCATGCCGGCACGTATCGTCTCCTCGCGCACGGATGCGGAAGTGGCGCTCACCGAGGCCTACGGCGCCTTGAAGCCGCGGCTGCCGGGCAACGAGGACGTCCGCCATTTCCGCGAGTCCGCCTTCGGCGCCTTCGCCGCGGCCGGTCTGCCGCATCGCCGGATCGAGGCGTGGCACTATACCGACCTGCGCAGCCTGATGCGCGAGGTGCCCCCGATCGCGCCGAAGCCGGACGACCGGGCGCTTGCGGTCATCAACCAGGATCTCGCCGGGCGCCCGAGCCTCGGCGGCGGCCGGCTGGTCATCGTCGACGGCACCTTCGTGCCGGCGTTGTCCGACCCGCTGCCGGAGGGCGCTAGCGTGCGTTCGCTCGCCGACGTGCTCGGAGAGGGCCGGACAGACCTCATCGAACTCGTGACGGCCAAGGATTTCGGCGACGGCGACGCCATCCTCGCGCTCAACGCCGCGCTGATGCAGGACGGCGTCGTGATCGAGGTCGCCCCGGGCGCCACCATCGCGGAGCCGATCGAGATCGTCTACGCGACCGGGCTGGACCGGCCGGCGGCGCGGTTCTTCCGCTCGCTCGTGGTCGTCGGCGCCGGCGCCAAGGTCCGCGTCGCCGAGTCGAACCTCGGGCGCGGCGGCCGCTTCGGCCAGACCTACGGCTGCCTCATCATGAAGATCGGCGACGGAGCCGAGGTCGGGCATACCTGCGCGCTCACCCGCACGGAGGCCGGCAGTCTGCGCCTCGATTCGTTCGTGGCCGATCTCGGCCACCGGGCGCGTTTCGACAGCTTCGCGCTGATCAACGGCAGGGGCTTGGTGCGCCGCCAGCTCTTCATGCGTTTCGCCGGCAACGATTCGGTCGCCTCGCTGCGCGGCGTGTCGCTGCTGCAGGGCCGCGAGCACGCCGACACGACCCTCGACGTGCTCCACGAGGGCACCGGCTGCGAGGGTCGCGAGACGTTCCGCTACATCCTCGACGATGCCGCGACCGGCGTGTTCCAGGGGCGCATCCGGGTCCAGAAGGAGGCGCAGAAGACCGACGGCAAGATGATGAGCCGGGCCCTGCTGCTGTCCGACGACGTCGCTATGTACAACAAGCCGGAGCTCGAGATCTTCGCCGACGACGTCGCCTGCGGCCACGGCGCGACTTGCGGCAGCCTCGACAAGAACCAGATGTTCTATCTGCAGGCGCGCGGGATCAAGAAGGCCGACGCCGAGACGCTGCTCCTGGAGGGGTTCGCCAGCGAGCTCGCCGACGATATCGGCCACGCAGGCCTCACCGCCGGCTTCCGCGCCGAGGTGGCGCACTGGCTGGACGAGCGGGCACGGGCGGGCAAGATGGGCGCGGGGTAGGGCTTCCTTCTCCCGCTCGCGGGAGAAGGTGGTCCCGACGTCAGTCGGGATCGGATGAGGGGAGTCGCCGGTACTCCTGAAAGACGAAGCAGGTTGGAAGGTCCCTCATCCGTCACGGCTTCGCCGCGACACCTTCTCCCGCGAGCGGGAGAAGGAGGGATCCGCGGAATAGAGGACAGATATGACCCACGACTTCGCCAGCACCCCGCTCGACGTCGCCAAGATCCGCGCCGACTTCCCGATCCTGTCGATGCAGGTCTACGGCAAGCCGCTGGTCTATCTCGATAACGCCGCCTCGGCGCAGAAGCCGAAGCCCGTCGTCGACCGGATGGTCGAGGCGACATACTCCGAATACGCCAACGTCCACCGCGGTCTGCACTTCCTCGCCAATGCCGCGACCGACGGGTTCGAGGCGGCGCGCGAGAGCGTGCGCTCGTTTCTCAACGCCTCGTCGCTGGAGGAAATCGTCTTCACCAAATCGGCGACAGAGGCGATCAACGTCGTCGCCGCGAGCTACGGGCGCGCGCACATCGGCGAGGGCGACGAGATCGTGCTCTCGATCCTCGAGCACCACGCCAACATCGTGCCCTGGCATTTTCTGCGCGAGAGCAAAGGCGCGGTACTGAAGTGGGTCGACTGCGACGAAGACGGCAACATTTCCGCGCAGGCCTTCGCCGACGCGATGACCGAGCGCACCAAGATGGTCGCCGTTACCCAGATGTCCAACGTCACGGGAACCGTGCTGCCGATCAAGGAGATCGTCCGCCTCGCCCACGAGCGCGGCATACCGGTGCTGGTCGACGGGTCGCAGGGCGCGGTGCATCTCGAAAACGACGTCCGCGACCACGGCGCCGACTTCTACGTGATGACCGGCCACAAGCTCTACGGGCCGACCGGCATCGGCGTGCTCTACGCGAGGAAGCCGTGGCTGGAACAATTGCCGCCCTTCCTCGGCGGCGGCGAAATGATCCTCGACGTGACGCGCGATGCCATTACCTACAACGATCCGCCGCATCGCTTCGAGGCCGGCACGCCGCCGATCATCCAGGCGATCGGGCTCGGCGCCGCGCTTGACTACATGCGCGCGATCGGCCGCGAGAAGATCGCCATCCACGAGAAGGCGCTGGGCGATTACGCTATGGAGAGGCTCGGCGCGATGAACGCGCTGACGATTTTCGGCAAGGCGCCCGGCAAGGGCGCGATCGTCTCGTTCGAGATGAAGGGCGCGCATGCCCACGACATCGCGACGATCATCGATCGCTCGGGCGTCGCGGTGCGCGCCGGCACCCATTGCGCCATGCCGCTGCTGCAGCGCTTCGGGGTGACCTCGACGTGCCGCGCCTCCTTCGCCATGTACAACACGATGGAAGAGGTCGATAAGCTCGCCGACGCCTTGCTGAAGGCCGAGGGGCTGTTCGCCTGAGCCCGACGTAGAGGACACGACGATGGCCGACGCCTTGGATGCTGGGTACGACGAGAGCGCCGAAGTTCTGCCGAACGCGCCGAGCTGGATGTTCGACGCCGCGATCGGCGAGGACGAGAGGGCGCGTCTGCGCGATGAGATCGTCGCCGCCTGCAAGACGGTCTACGATCCGGAAATCCCTTGCGACATCTACGAGCTCGGCCTGATCTACAACGTCGACGTGCCGGAGAACCGGATGATCGCGGTGCGGATGACGCTGACGGCGCCGGGCTGCCCGGTCGCCGGCGACATCATGCAGTCCGTCGAGGAGGCGGTCGGCTCCGTTCAGGGCGCGATGGGGTCCTCGGTCGATCTCGTGTTCGATCCCCCATGGGATCAGGGCCGCATGTCCGACGAGGCCCGCATCTCGCTCGACATGTTCTAGGCCTAGGGTCGGGGCGCCGCCGGCGCCGGCCAAGCGATTCCAGGCGCGCTCCGTCATCGAGGATTTCCGCATCCCGGACTGGCCGGCGAGCCGCGTCCGTCCGGCGAAGCCCGAAGCGCTAGCCCTGCCCGATCTTCTCGCGGGCGGCGCTCGCCAGGAAAGCCGAGCGGGTGACGCCGCGTCGCTTGGCGGCGGCATCGATCACTTCGAGCAGGCCGGCGTCGAGCGAGATGTCGGCGCGCACCGAGCGGCCGGCGTCGAGGAGCACCGGCATTTGGATGAACGAGACCGGGCCGACGGCCTCGATCGTCGCCTTGACCTGCGGATCCTCGAGCAGGCCGTCGATCGTGCGAGGCGTCGGAAGTGCGTCGCGGCGGCACGCGCGTCCTCGGTTCAGAGGCCGACGGCCTCGATGCACATCTCGAACACGTCGACTATCGTTCGGCCGCCGGACGTGCAGCCGGGAAGATCGGGGAAGGTGGCGCCCCAGCCCTCGCCGCCCTTGTCGACGATCCCCACGTAGAACTTGGCCATCCTTGGGTCCCTTCGACCTCTATTTCGTGAGGCGTTTTCGTAGATCGCCGAGGAGCCCGACCCGGGGCCGGCCACGGACGTGCGCTGCATAGACCGGCAGCGTTCCCGTCGGCGATATGCTCTCGTCAGAGATGGCCAGCTCTACCAATCGGCCATCCGTCAGATAAGGCTCGACGACGAACGGCGGCATCTTGCACCAGCCGAAACCCGCGAGCAGGAAGTCGAGCCGACGCGCCAGATCGACGAACCGCCAGACGCGACTGCCGATCACCCCGTAGCTCGGGCCATCGCCGCTGTGGGCATCCGACAGCACCAGTTGCACGTGCGCTTCGAGGTCGGCCCGGTCCAGCTTGCGGCCGAAGCGCACGAGCGGGTGGTCCGCCGCGGCCACGGGCATGAGCCTCAGTTCGATGGGAGGATAGGCCATCAGGTCGTCGGGCACGGACGGCAGCAACAGGCAGAACGCCAGCGACGCGGAGTCGGCCCGCAGGCGCCGCTCGGCGCCGCCCACCCCTTCCGTGGAGAAGGAGACAGGCAGATCGGGGAATGCGCGCTCTTCGCGACACCTTCCCCGAGCGGCTGATCCTCAGGTGATCGGAATCGAGGACGTCACCGTCGTCGCCGGCGGAAACGCGAAATCAGTCGACATGGGGCAGACGACACGCGACGCGTTCCTGCGGACCTTCGCCTCGGAGGTGGCGCAGGCGGCAGCTTAGGACTTCACGCGGGTCGTCGACCTCGCCGAGAGGATCGAGCAGAATGCGAAGCTTCGATCGCTCGAAACCTTCGACCACATGCAAAACAACGATGCTCATCGCGCCACCCCCCCGAGACTCGGGCGCGACGTGAATCAGACCGACGCGTCGGCATTAAGAGCCGTTAACCTGAGTTCGGAGCCTTGCCCGAGAAGCAGGCCCGGAAAAGCGCACTTCTCCACGTCTGATTGCATCTACAATCCGCTTGACGCGCAAAGGTACATTGCAGCTACGAAAAAAACTTATGCTAATCATCACCTGGGACGAGCCGAAGCGGATCGCCAACATCGAGGCTAGGAGCCTCGATTCCGCGATGATCCGCCCGGCCTTTTTCGAGACGGCGAAGGTGATCGCGGCCAAGAAGGGTCGCTACATGGCGATCAACCGGATTTCGGGCCGAGCCTATGCGGTGATCTTCAAGCCGCTTGGCACCGAGGCCGTGTCGGTGATCAGCTTCCGTGTGGCGGGCCGCACGGAAAGGAGTATCCTGTGACGACGACCAAGCAACGCGACGCCGCTCGCGGCTATACCGACGCCGATATGGCTGACGTGATGGACAGCCCCGAAGCGACCGACGAGCAGCTTGCCACTGCGAGGCCGTTCGCCGAGGTGTTCCCGGATCTGGCGGCGTCGATTAAGCCAACCCGTGGCCGGCAGAAGGCGCCGACGAAACAGTCGATCACCCTGCGGCTCGACGCCGACGTGATCGATCGCTTCAGGTCCGGCGGCCGCGGCTGGCAGGTTCGAATGGGCGAAGCGCTGCGGAAAGCGGCTGGGCTTTAGCGAGCTCGCTCGCAAACGATTTTCGGGTATCGCCCAGCCTTCAGCTCGAACTCGACGAGGCTCGTCGGCGCGCTCATCCCGCACATCACACCGACCACAGGCGGCAGGCGCACGACGTCGATGGCCGTCGTCGGCGTGCAGGCAGAAGGGTCAACCGAGGTCGCGCAGATCAGGACCGCCCCGGCGGCGCTGGTCGGCTCGATCCGGCCCGGCTCTCGAGGAGCAGGGCGACCTCGGCCCTCGTCCTGAGCGGATGATCGCGCGCATGCAGAGCCCCAGATACACGAAAGCCCGACACCTTTCGGTCCCGGGCGCTACTTCTGAGCATGGTGATTTCGCAGGTTTTGCCGTCGCTGCGTCGACGACTGACGCAGCGTGGCCATCGATCGACCCTGTTCGGAGCGCAGCGTCGTCGACGATTCGATGACAGGAGCTATGCGATGTCAGCACCGTGCCAGGGAGCCGTCCGATCCGGACCGCTCGTTCTCCTCCGCCTCGAGGGCGCGGCGATGCTCGGCGTGCTGTTGGCGGCCTATGCCTCGAGCGGGCACTCGTGGTGGCTGTTTGCCGCCCTTTTCCTCGTGCCCGATCTGAGCATGCTCGCCTACCTTGCCGATGCTCGCACCGGAGCGGCCGCCTACAACGCCGTTCACAGCACCATCGGTCCGGTGCTACTCGGCGCAGCGGGGCTGCTGCTCGGCGCTTCGCTTCTGCCTTGGCTTGCCGCGATCTGGGCGGCGCATATCGGTTTCGACAGAATGTTGGGCTATGGATTGAAATATGCGAGCGGCTTCAAGGATACTCATCTAGGATCGATTGCTGCGAATGATGCCGGCGCGACCGACCGATCGGACCGAAGCGCCCCGCGGCTCGCGATCGACCGTGACGCAGTGTGACGCATGACGCGAGGGTTGACATCGCGCGACATCAAAGCGCTGCAAGATCATCGTCGCCGGAATTGAGTTGCTTTCGTGCGGTGTTTCGCCCTTTCGCCCTGCCGCGGCGAAGACCATGTTACGAAGGCAGAGGAGAAGTTGATGGCCCGTTCGCGTTTCGCCGTAATGTCGATGACGGATGCTGCCGCCGAGCGGGCGCGCGGCCTCATCGCCGCTTCCGCGCAGCCGGTCGTCGGGCTGCGGGTCGGCGTCAAGAACGGCGGCTGCGCCGGCATGTCCTACACAGTCGAGTTCGCGAGCGAGAAGCAGCCGCTCGACGAAGTCGTCGAGGACAAGGGCGTGACGCTCCTCGTCGATTCGAAGGCTTTGATGTTCCTTCTCGGCACCGTGCTCGACTTCGAGACCACCAAGCTCTCGTCCACCTTCACCTTCCGCAACCCGAACCAGATTTCGGCCTGCGGCTGCGGCGAATCGGTGTCGATCAAGCCGGCTGTGCCGAGCGAAGCGGCGGCCGCGGAGGCGTGACCGCTCGCGCGGGCTAGACGGTGGCCTATCTGGGGACGGGCGGAGGCGGCGCCTTCCGGCCGATGCGGCGTTCGGGATAGGGTCGCGCCATGCCGATCCAGCGATTAGACCGGGTGCTGATCGACCGCATTGCCGCCGGCGAAGTGGTCGAGCGGCCGGCGTCGGTCGTGAAGGAACTCGTCGAGAACGCGATCGATGCCGGGGCGAGCCGCATCGACGTCGTCATCGAGGCGGGCGGTCGCCGCCTCATCCGCGTCGCCGACGACGGCAGCGGGATGGATGCCGGCGACCTCGTGCTCTGCGTCGAACGCCACGCCACCTCCAAACTGCCGGACGGCGATCTCGCCGCGATCGCCACGCTCGGCTTCCGCGGCGAGGCGCTGCCGTCGATCGCCTCGGTGGCTTTACTGACGATCGCGACGCGGACCGCCCGGGCGGCCGAAGGCCTGACGATCCGGGTCGATGCCGGCCTCAGGGGCGAGGTTCGTCCGGGCGCGCAGCCGCGCGGCACCCAAGTCGAGGTCCGCGACCTCTTCGCCGCGACGCCGGCTCGGCTCAAGTTCCTGCGCGGCGACCACGCCGAGGCGCGGGCGGTCGCCGACGTCGTGCGGCGCCTCGCGATGGCCCACCCGCGGGTGCGCTTCGGCTTTGCCAGCGCCGAGACGGCGGGCTTCGACCTCGCCGCCTGTCGTTCGGGGCCGGAGGGGCTGCTGGAGCGCCTCACGCAGGTGCTCGGCCGCGACTTCCGTCCCAACGCTCTGCCCGTCGCCGCGCGGCGCGAAGGCATCGCCCTCGACGGCTTCGCCGGCCTGCCGACCTGGCACAGAGGCGACGCCGGTGCCCTCCACTTGTACGTCAACGGCCGCGCGGTGAAGGACAAGCTGCTGCTCGGCGCCATCCGGGCCGCCTACGCCGATCTGGTGCCGTCAGGCCGCCACCCGACAGTCGCGCTGTTCCTCGGCTGCGATCCGGCCGAGGTCGACGTCAACGTGCACCCGGCCAAGGCGGAGGTCCGCTTCCGCGATCCGGGGCTGGTGCGCGGGCTGATCGTCGGCGCGCTGAAACAGACCCTGGCCGGGGCGATGCACCAGGCCTCGCCGACCGCCGGCTTCGCCGCGCGGCCCGGTGGCTTTCGCCGCGACGGGCATGCGTCGCGGCCAGCGGCGTGGAGCGCAGCCGCGTCGCCGAGCGCACCGGCCGGCTTCGGCGAGGACGGGCAGGCCGACTTCGCGCACGACCTCGGCGCGCCTGGGGCCGGCGACACCGCCGCGCCGGCGGATGCGTTCGCCGCCCCGCTGGGTGCGGCGCGAGCACAGCTCCACGGCACCTACATCCTCGCCCAGACCCGGGACGGGATCGTCATCGTCGACCAGCACGCGGCCCACGAGCGGCTCGTCTACGAGCGTCTCAAGGCCGACCGCGCCCGGCACGGCATCGCGCGCCAGCCGCTGCTGGTTCCGGCCGTCGTCGACCTCGAGCCGCGCGACGCCGAGCGGCTCGTCGAGGCGGCGGTGCTGCTCGAGACGCTCGGCCTGGTGGTGGAATCCTTCGGGACCGGCGCCGTGCTGGTGCGCGAAGCGCCGGCTTGCCTTGGCGCCGTCGACGCCGCGCGGCTGCTGCAAGATCTCGCCGAGGCGCTGGGGCAGGACGAGGCCGGCGCGCTGCCGCTCGAACGCCGCCTCGACCATTATCTCGCGACCTTCGCGTGCCATCACTCGGTGCGCGCCGGCCGCAAGTTGACCGGCGAGGAGATGAACGCTCTCTTGCGCGAAATGGAGCGCACGCCGGGCTCGGGCCAATGCAACCACGGCCGCCCGACCTATGTCGAGTGGAAGCTCGCCGACGTCGAGAGGCTGTTCGGCCGGCGCTAGGCGAGGCATAAGCGCCGCGACGGTGGCGGGGATTGGTCGTGAACGTACTTCTGCTGGGGTCGGGGGGTCGCGAGCACGCCTTGGCGAGGGCGATCGCCCGGAGCCCGCTGCTCACCCGGCTCTTCGCGGCGCCCGGCAATCCGGGAATCGCCGAGATCGCGACGTGCCTCGCGCTCGACCCCGAGGATCATGGTGCGGTGCTCGCCGCCTGCCGCGCCGAGGCGATCGACTTTGTCGTGATCGGCCCGGAGGCGCCGTTGGTCGGCGGCCTCGTCGACGCGCTGGATGCGGTTGGCATCAAGGCGTTCGGCCCCTCGGAGGCAGCGGCGCGGCTCGAGGGCTCGAAGGGCTTCACCAAGGATTTCTGCGCCCGCCACTCGATTCCAACCGCAGGCTACCGGCGCTGTGCCACGCTTGCGGACGCGCGCGCCTACCTTGCGGAGACCGGAGCGCCGATCGTCGTCAAGGCCGATGGCCTCGCCGCCGGCAAGGGCGTGACCGTCGCCGCGAGCGTCCCCGAGGCGGAGGCGGCGCTGAACGCCATCTTCGCCGTCGGTCCCGCTTTGGGCGGCGCCAGCGTCGTCATCGAGGCGGTGCTGGAGGGGGAGGAGGCCTCCTTCTTCGCGCTGTGCGACGGCACCCGCGCCGTGCCGTTCGCCACCGCGCAGGATCACAAGCGGGTGGGGGAGGGCGATACCGGACCGAACACCGGCGGCATGGGCGCCTTTTCGCCGGCGCCGATCGTCGACGCGGCGATGGAGGCGCGGATCATGGCCGAGATCGTCGCGCCGACGCTCGCCGGCATGGCCGCCGAGGGCTCGCCTTTCCGCGGCATGCTGTTTGTCGGGCTGATGATCGGCCGCGACGGTCCGCGGCTCATCGAGTTCAATGTGCGTTTCGGGGATCCGGAGACGCAGGCGATCCTGCCTCGGCTCGACGAGGATCTGCTCGCCCTACTTCTCGAATGCGCCGACGGAACGCTCGGCGCACGTTCGGTCCGCTTGAAGGATGCGGTCGGCCTGACGCTGGTGATCGCCGCGGCCGGCTATCCGGGTGTTCCGCGCAGGGGCGGCGTGATCCGCGGCCTTGATCGGGTGGCGGCCATAGTGACCCAGGCCGGAACCAGGCGCGTCGGTGCGGATCTCGTCGCCGAGGGCGGCCGGGTGTTGAACCTCACCGCGCTCGGCGCGAGCGTCGCGGATGCCCGCACGCAAGTCTATGCCGCGGCCGCCGCGATCGATTGGCCGGACGGCTTCTACCGCCGCGATATCGGGTCCCGTCTTCTTGAAAAGAGTGAAGGATATCAAAGGTCCACTACGTAGTACGGACGATGGCGGGCGAAGTCGTCACGGCTGTTCGACTCGGGCGATACGCCCAAAGAGCTCGACTTTAAGACACCAATCTCGCCTGATCCTTTCGACAGGTACGTGAATTTGCGGAAACCTTTCCCGCAACGCTCGCGTACCTGAGGCATGAAGGGGGCCGTGACCCGCTTTCGATAGGAGCAGATCTATGAAATTCAATCGTATGGCCGTTGCCGGCGTAGCGATCCTCGCGTTGTCGAGCATGTCGGGTGCCGCGATGGCCAAGGACCCGATGGTCGGCGGCGCGCCGATGTCGCCCAGCAAGAACATCATCCAGAACGCCGTCAACTCGAAGGACCATACCACGCTCGTTGCGGCGGTGAAGGCCGCCGGCCTCGTCGATACGCTCGAAGGGCCCGGTCCGTTCACCGTGTTCGCACCGACCAACGAAGCTTTCAAGAAGCTTCCGGCCGGCACCGTCCAGAACCTTCTGAAGCCCGAGAACAAGGGGCAGCTGCAGGCGGTCCTGACCTATCACGTGATTCCCGGCGCGCTGACTGCCAAGGACCTAATGGACAAGATCAAGGAAGGCGGCGGCAAGGCCGAGATCAAGACCGTGCAGGGAGAGCCGCTGACCTTCGAGGCCAAGGGCAAGTCGATCGAGGTGATGGGCCAGAAGGGCTCGCCGGCCAAGGTCACGATCGCCAACGTCACGCAGTCGAACGGCGTGATCCATGTCATCAACGGCGTGTTGCTGCCGTAAACTCATCGGTCCCATCAACCTTGAAAGAAGCCTGGCGGTTCGCCCCCCGGGCTTCTTTTACGTTGGAGCTTCTTTCACGTCGTCGCGCGGCGCAGGATGCGCAACAGCGTATCGCCGAAGGCGCGCTCTTCGCACATGTCGTACCCCGAAGGTGAGGCGAACGCGCCGCGTGCCGCTTCCTCGACGATGACGATCGCACCCGGCTTGAGCCAGTCGCCGTCGCGCAGCGCCAGGAGTGTCGGCTCGGCAAGCCGTTTGCCGTAGGGTGGATCGAGCACGGCGAGGTCGAAGCGCTCGCCTGCCGGCGCGGCGCCGAGCTTGCGGGCATGGCGGCGGAAGACGCGGGTGACGCCGCCGAGGCCGAGCGCGTCCGTATTCGCGCGGATCAAGGCACACGCCTCCGCACCGTCGTCGACGAGCAACGCGAACCGGGCACCGCGCGACAGCGCTTCGAAGGCCATCGCGCCGGTGCCGGCGAAGAGATCGATGACGCGTAGCCCGTCCAGGCCGCCATAGCCGTGCTCGATCATGTTGAACAACGCCTCGCGCAGCCGATCCGAGGTCGGCCTGATGGCGTCCGACAAGGGGCCGCGCAACGCCCGCCCGCCCAATCTGCCGCCGACGATACGCATCGCGTCCGTCTATTTGCGCCGCGGCGAGCCGGAGCCCTTTGGCGGTGTCTTCGGGCGGGTCCTCGCCCGCTTCGACGGGGCTCCCGTTCTCTCCGCGCGGCCTCGCGGACCGGCGCCGGTCAAAGAGCGATCGGCATCCTTGCGGTCGCGTATGCCGCCCTTGGCCGCGCGCGGCTTGCCGGGACGTCGCTCGTCGCTTCTCTCACGGCTCGCGGCTCCCCGGCCCTGGCTAGGCCTGCTCGGGCGGGACTGTGCGCCGTCGCGACCGGCTGCGCGCCCGGGCCGAACGCTTTGGGGTGGCTCGCCATGGTTTTGACGCCGGTCCGCAGGTCGCTCGCCGCTCTCGCCGCGGCCGCTCGGCCGACGCGAACCTTGCGGACGATCCTCCTGCCGCCGACCGGCATCGGCGCGCATGCCGGTGCGTGCGCTAGCGCCCCGCGGCTTGCCGCGCGTTTGGTCTCGCGCCGGGGCTCCGACATTGCTGCGTCCTTGCCCGCCGCCGGCGCGAACCTGGTCGCGCCTCCCGCGCACCGGCGCGTCGCTCTCGCGCTCTACGCGTGGGCCTGCGCTCTTGGCGATCCGCTGACGCTTGGCAAGCGCCGATGGGCTGGCGTGATCCACGCCGACAGGCGTGCCCCTGGACGAAGCACTATGCGGCGATCGAGGCGCCGCGTCGGTGCGGGTCGAGACGACGCGTTCCACGGTGACCGTCCGGTCCCGGCGATCCTTGACGTCCGAGCGCTCGACGCGCCGCCGAGCGCCAATAGGCGCCGCCGTGCTGTCGGCGCGCAAGGCGGACACGTGCTTGCGCGTGCCGGCGACGGGCCGCTCCCGGCGCTTGTGGCCCGGTTCGTCGATTTGCGCGCCGCGCTCAGGCCGCCCTCGGGCCGGCCGCCGATCGCCCCCGGCGCCCCGGATGTCTGTCCTTCGCGCGGCACCCTCCGGCGATCGTCGCGTGTCCTTGGCAGGCACCGGCCGTCGCGCTTCACGGCGCGGCTCTTCCTGCTGGAGCGTCTTCTCGACCTCGATCTCGAACGTGACACCCGCTTCCGCCGCGATGCGCTCCCCGAGCTGATCACGCAGGATGCGGGTGCGCACCTCGTCGACTTTGCCTTGCTCGAGGTCGAGCAGCTGGAAGGGTCCGAACGACAGCCGGATGAGCCGGTTGACCTCGAGCCCGAGGTGCTCGAGCACGCGCTTGATCTCGCGGTTCTTGCCTTCGCGCAGACCCATCGTGAGCCAGCAATTCGCGCCCTGGACGCGATCGAGCGTGGCCTCGATGCCGGCGTAGTCGATACCGCCGATGCTCACCCCGTCGCGCAGAGTATCGAGCGCGCCCTGGTCTGTCTCGCCCTTGGCGCGGACGCGATAGCGGCGCACCCAGCCGGTCTTCGGCAACTCGAGCACACGCGCGAGACCGCCATCGTTGGTGAGCAGCAGCAGCCCCTCGGTGTTGATGTCGAGGCGGCCGATCGTCACCACCCGCGGTCCGTCCGGCCAGTGCTCGCGCAAGAAGCCGAAGACGGTCTCGCGCCCCTCGGGATCATGGTCGCTCGTGACGAGTCCGCGCGGCTTGTGGAACAGGAACAGCCGTGTCTTCTCGGCGACGGGCAGAGGCTGGCCGTCGACGACGATCGCATCGTCCGGACCGACGTCCGTCGCGGGACTCGAGAGCACCGCGCCGTTCACCGCCACGCGGCCTTCGACGATCCAGGCTTCGGCGTCGCGCCGCGAGCAGAGCCCGGCGCGGGCGATCACTTTGGCGATCCGCTGGCGGGTCGGCGCTACCGGAGCGGGCAGCGACAGCGGTCGCGCTGTGACGGTCACTTCGGGGCTGGCATCTCGCCCGTCCCGCACAAGTCGCGTTGGCGATGGGCGCCGCGGGCGGTCTTTGTCTCTGGTCATGGCTCCTGATACAGGCTTCGCCAGCACTTCGCGAGGACGCATGGACGCCGACGAGCCGAAAAGCCCCGTGATTAATTTCATGGCGGCGGCGCTTGAGGCCGCCCGCTCGGCGGCCGCGCTCGGCGAGGTACCGGTCGGCGCCGTGATCGTGCGCGCGGGCGCCATCCTTGCCACCGCGCACAACCGCACGATCCTGGATCGCGATCCGACCGCGCATGCCGAGATCCTGGCGATCCGCGCGGCCTGCGCGCGGCTCGCAAGCGAACGCCTTATCGGCTGCGACCTGTACGTGACGCTGGAGCCCTGCGCGATGTGCGCCGGGGCGCTGTCGTTCGCGCGTATCCGACGGCTCTACTTCGGCTGCGGCGATCCGAGAGGCGGAGCGGTCGAGCACGGCCCGCGCTTCTTCGACCAGCCGACCTGCCACCATGCACCGGACATTTACGGGGGATTCTCGGAAGGTGAAGCGGGCGCGCTGCTGAAGGCGTTCTTCGAAGCGCGTCGTTGAGGCAATCACTGAAATCAGTCGCCATCGCGTGCTCGTCTCGGCCATCCTTGCCGCTACGTTGCCGGAGCGTCGGCGAGCGGAGCGGCGATGTCCGGGCGTGGGCGGCAGCCACAGGCGGCCTTGACGAGAGCGCGAGCGACTCGGCGCTAGAACGCCAGGCGCAGCCCGACGATGGCGAGCATCGTGGCCATGATCGGCCGCAGCACGCTGTCGGGCGCCCGGCTCGCGAGCTGGCTGGCAATGGCGATGCCCGGCAGCGAGCCGACGAGCAGCGAGCCCAGCATCGCGAGATCGACCGAGCCGAGGTACCAGTGGCCGAGCCCGGCGATCAGGGTGAGCGGCACGGCGTGCGCGATATCGGCCCCGACGATGCGGACCATCCCGGCGCGAGGGTAGAGTATTAGCAGCATCGTGACGCCGATGGCGCCGGCCCCGACCGACGAGATCGACACGAAGACGCCGAGGACCACGCCGAGCACGACGGTCAGGGCCGCGCGGCGCCACTCGGGCATCGCCTCCATCCGCGGCGCAAGCCGATCGAGCAGTACCTTTCGGAAGATGATCGCCGCCGCCGTCAGCACCAGGGCGATGCCCAGCACGTTCGAGATCATCCCGTGGGGCGCGTGGCCCTGGACGCCGAAGCGGCTGAGCGCGAACAGCGTCGACGCCGTGGCGGGGATGCTGCCGGCGGCAAGCCGGCGCACGATGCGCCAGTCGATCGTCCTGTTGAAGGCATGGACGAGCACGCCGCCGCTCTTGGTAACGGCGGCGTAGAGGAGATCCGTCCCCACGGCGGTCGGCGGTGCGACGCCGAACATGAGGACGAGCAGCGGCGTCATCAGCGAACCGCCGCCGACACCGGTCAGCCCAACCAGCGCACCGACGACAAAGCCGGACAGCGCGTAGAGCCAGTTGATATGGTGCACGATCATCATGCGAGCCGGACCGTCCTCGGCGCGCGGAGCACCGTTGATTCAGACAGATGGGTATGGAACGGAGGCTGCGTCAACTTGGGCGAGGTTCTTCCCCCTTGCCGCCTCGCAACGCGAAGATCCAGCCTTCCGTCCGGGGTTGCGGGAGATTTGCGTTCTTTTGCGGCGGTCAGCGCAGGAATTCGAGGAGCGCCGCCGCACAATCGCGCGGGTTCTCCTCCGGTACGAAATGGCCGGACCGTATCGCCTGGCCCCGCACGTCCTCAGCATAGGCGCGCCACAGGTCGAGCGGCGCCATCCCGGACGAGGGAATGCCGGCATCGCCCCATATCGCCAGCATCGGCACCTTGATCTTGCGGCCGGCCGCAAGATCCGCCTCGTCGAGCAGGCGATCGATGAACGCGCCCGCGCGATAATCCTCGCAGCCGCTCCCGATGCGGGCAGGGACGGCGAAAGCCTGCCGGTAGTGCGCCAGCGCGGCCGGATGGTAGCCCGACAGACCGGTGACGGACCAACTCGCCAGCGCATGCTCGAGGAACACTATCGGGTCCTTGCCGATCATCGTCTCCGGGAAAGGCGTCGGCTGGGCGAGGAACAGCCAGTGGAAGACGCGCAGCGCGGCACCCGTCTCACCCATGCCGCGGAAGACAGAGGCGGTGGGGACGATGTCGATGACCACCAGCTTCTCGAGCCGCTCTGGCTGGTCGAAGGCGAGCCGGTAGGCGACGCGGCCACCCCGATCGTGGCCGACGAGGCGGAAGCGCTCGTGACCGAGCGCCGCCATGACGGCGACGGCATCCTGTCCCATCGCCCGCTTCGACATCGTCGCGCCGGGCGCGTCGGCCCTGCTGGCCGGCACGAAGGACTGTCCGTAGCCCCGCAGATCCATTGCCACGACCGTGAACTGCCTGGCGAGGTCCGGGGCCACCGCGTGCCACTCGACATGCGTTTGCGGGTAGCCGTGGAGCAGCAGCAACGGCGGTCCGCTGCCACCCGTGCGCGCAAAGAATCGGCCTTCGTCGGTCTCGATCCAGTGCGAGTCGAAGCCGGGGAAGAGGTCGGCCAAATCTGTTGTCGCGGTCGGGTTTGACATTGGCTGTGAAACAGCGATCAGGGGTTTGGGTTCACCATCGGATCGACGGGAGCGGTCGTGTGGTTGGTCATCGGCGACACGGCGCCGGTGGTATCGTCGAGGACGAGCTGGCTGATCGCGCAGATGAACGAGGGCAGCCGATAGCCGTCATGGCGCGACAGCTCGTTGTCGAAGGCGCGGATATTCCAGAACGGATCGTTGGCGCGGGTGATCGGCGCCATGCCGGTGAGCTGGAGCCCGTGCAGGAACTGCGCGGCCGGCTTGCCCTGGCCTCTGATGCCGGGCTCCGCCGCTGCGAGAATGCTGCTGTCCCAGAAGAGGCCGTACTGGTGTTTCTGCGCGGCGCGGGCTCGGCTCAGCCAACGGTTCGACAAGGGACAATCGATGTCGGCGTCGGCCAGCGTCGCATAGGGATGGTACGCCTCGTGTCCGACCTCGTGGTAGCCCTGCATCTCGTGCGTCGTACCGAAAGGCGACGCTGTCGGCAGAGCATCGGCGAGCACACCGGCCGCGGGGCGGGGCGGGTCGAGGTTGCCGATCGTGTGGGATTCCTCCGCCACCGTGTTTTGGAACGGGAACGTCCCGAGCAGCGTCGACAAAGCGTGGATCGGCAGCGTCTCCAGCTCCGCGACGACCGCCGCCGGCTTCGGCGGCGTGCAGCCCTCGCCCTGCGGTTCGCGCCCCTCGAAGCGCGCCGCGGCGCGATCGAGATAGGCGGCGGCCGCGCGAAAATCGAGCTTGAAGGTCGGAAAGAGGTCGTGCGTCGCCCAGTCGTATTCGAGTCCCGCATTGAACATCTTGCCGCTCGCCGCGAGCCGGTCGCGAATGCGCTTGCGGGCCTCGGCGAACTTGTCGTCCACATCGAGGCCGATCCACGCGCAATCGCCGGGGCGCAGTCCGCCCGCCGGGAAGTTGAGGGCCGCGGTGATCGAGATCATCACGGGCTTCTGTTGAGCGGGGAAGAAGTCGTTGTCGCGGATCACGTCCTCCGCCGACGTCTCCGGGCCGCTGGGGCCGGCGGTCCGGTCCCAGACCTCGCGCTGTACGCTCGTCCATTTCGTCGCCTCCGACGCCGGATTGACCAAGACGACCAGGTCACCCAGCACCGGCGGCATGATCTCGCCCGGCTTGTGCCGGCGCACCGCCTTGATGAGATCGTCCTTGAGGCCGGTGGCGAGAATGTTGCCGCCGAGACTGTGTCCGATGACGATCATCTTGTTGACTTTGTCGCCGGCGCCCCCCGACGGCGCGAGAGCGGCCTCGATCGAGCGGATCGCGGAAATCGCGCCGGGTGCCACCGCCTCCGAGACGGGCTTGCGGTCGAACAGCGTCGCACCCGCCGACAGCGTCCCCAACGTGCCGCCGATCGCCTGGCCGAAATCAGACTTGAGACCTTGCTCGTCGACCCGCGCGCCGCGCCAGCCAACGTAGATCGCCGTGACCTTCATGTTGCAGAAGCTCGGCTCGATCGGGCACCGCTGGGCGATGAAGCGCGCGGCATTGGCGGCGTAGAGGCGGACGTCGGCGACGTTGCTATCGCCGATCCGAGCGTCGTGGCGCCAGCCGTGGATGAAGACGAGCACGAAGTTCGAGCCCGCCGAGAGGTGCTGCTTCAGGACGTCGAGCTGACTCAGCACCGGCTTCACCTGCGCCATCGTCATGCCGGGTTTGCGCATCTGGAGGTCCATCGCGTGCCGCAGCATCGCCGAGTCGATCTGGACGTTGGTCGAGCCCGCGTTCGCCGAGACGAGCGCGTAGGGCTGGCCGTCCTCGTTGAACTCGAGGAAGCCGAGATAATAATCGACGGCCTTGGTGCCCGGCTTGGTCGCCGGGATGACGTGGTGCTGCAGCGCGCACCCAAACCGCTGGCGCCAGTCGGGATGCCTGGCGATCACGTCGGTCTCGTCGTCGGTGGGATCGGCCCAGCCGCCGTCGTTGGCCACCATCGACTTGCCGAGATTGTCGCGGCCGACGTCGGCCAGCATCGTCCAGCCTTTGTCGAACCCTTCCGTGCAGAAGCCGACGCTCGGATCGATGTCGCGATAGGCGCGGTTCTTCGGCGTCGACAGCACGACGTAATTGATGAACGTGATGCCGAGCACGATCAGAACGAACCCGACGATGACGGTCGTCAGCAGGCGGACGAAGCGGCCGTAGGCGCGGCCGATCCGGCGCAGGATCGAGCGGGAGCGGGGCCGTACCTCGGGAGCCGCCGGCGGCTGGCTGCCGGGCTCTCGGCCGGGTTCCCTCCCGGAGAGCGGCGCATCCTCTGCCATCGAGATCCTCGCGTCGCGGCGCGCCGCATCTCGCATCTTCGCATAGGGGCGGTGGGCGTTACCATTCGCCCGCGCTTGACACCCGCGCAGCCCTCCCCAATACCCAGGCGACCTTTGGCGGACCCTTGGGAGCGCGTATGAGCCAGGCGACGATCGAAGAGTCGACGCTCGAAGATTCGGCGGTCGACCGGACGCAGCGGCCGGTCGTCTCCGCGAAGCCGAAGCTGCGGATCTTCCTGTGCGCGCCGCGCGGGTTCTGTGCCGGCGTCGTGCGGGCCATCGACGCCGTCGAGCGGGCATTGCAAATCTACGGCGCGCCGGTCTACGTGCGCCACGAGATCGTGCACAACAAATACGTTGTCGAGGGTCTGAAGGCCAAGGGCGCGGTCTTCGTCGAGGAGCTGTCGGAGGTGCCCGACACCGACAAGCCGGTGATCTTCTCCGCCCACGGCGTGCCGAAGTCGATCCCCGCCGAGGCCGGGCGCCGTGATTTCCACGCGATCGACGCGACATGCCCGCTCGTCACCAAGGTTCACCGCGAGGCGCAGATCCACTATAAGCGCGGGCGCCAGATTCTGCTTGTCGGCCATGCCGGCCACCCCGAGGTGGTGGGCACGCTGGGCCAGTTGCCGGACGGCTCGATCATCCTGGTGCAGCACCCCGAGGACATCGACGCGGTGCGGGTCCGCGACGAGGCCAACCTCGCCTACGTGACGCAAACGACGCTGTCGATCGACGACACCCGGCAGATGGTCGACAAGCTGCACGAGCGCTTCCCGCTGATCGTCGGGCCGCAGCGCGAGGACATCTGCTACGCCACCACCAACCGCCAGGAGGCGGTGAAGCGGATCGCCCCGATCGTCGACGCGCTGATCGTGGTCGGCTCGTCGAACTCGTCCAATTCGCAGCGGCTGAAGGAGGTCGGCGAGCGCTCCGGCTGCAAGCTGTCGCGCCTGGTGCTGCGCGCCGACGACGTCGAATGGGAGCTGTTCAAGGACATCGCGACGCTCGGCATCACCGCCGGCGCCTCGGCCCCCGAGGTCTTGGTCGAGGAGATCATGGACGCCTTCGCCGAGCGCTTCGAGCTCGAAATCGAGATCGTGTCCACCGCCGACGAGAGCGTGTTCTTCCCGCTGCCGAGGGAACTGCGGCCGGTGGGGTGACGCCACTCAAGGAGTCGGCACGATTGGGTGCACGCGTCGCGCGAGCCAAACGGTGCGACCGCCTCCGGTCTGCCAATCCTCGATCACGTGAGCGACGACCTCGAAGCCGATCCGGCCTAGTAATGCCCTGTATTCATTTGCTCTCAGGCTGGCGTGGTAGAGCGGGTCGCCCCGGTACTGTCCCACGGCTTCGCCGTGATCTCGACCGCTATTGAACATGAGCACGGCCGTTGGCGCGGCGTGGCGGGCGAACACGTCGAACATCCGCCGCTGGTCGCCGGGCGCGAGATGAAACACGCTGTCCCAAGCGAGCAGCCCATCGAACCGTCGGTCAAGGCTCAGTGATCGCATGTCGCCAACCCGCCATTCCTGATCGGGGAGCCGCTTGCGGCACAGTGAGACCAGAGTCGGTGACGAGTCGACGCCGGTCACGTGCAGGCCGCGTTCAATCATGTATCTCGCGACGGGCGAGCCCGACCCGCAACCCAGATCGAGCACGGCCGCACCCGCCGGCAGCAAGCCAATGAACCGGTCGTGCCATGGTTTGTCATTCCATGGATCGACGTAGAGATTGCGGTCGGCATCCCACTCACGAGCGTGGCGCTCGTAATGGTCGATAACGCGGTCGGCCATGTCCTTCATATATGCGTTGAGGTAGCAGAGAAACGGTGCGCTTGCCGAAGAAGGAGAGCCGCGCTTCGAGCAGCGACGGCCCGCGACGAGAGCGTCTTCGCCCGCTCCGCGCGAGCTGCGGCCGGACAGGGTGAGCCGGCATCTCGCCGGCCTCAGACAGAAATGGTCCTCAAGTCGCGCCTGTCGAGCGCCGCAAGCGACACCTTTCAACACTTGCTTCTACAGAAATCTCCCGCGGCATGCGCGGCCGCAACGCACACCGCGACAGCGATGCCCCCGCCCAGGGCAGAGACCTGGTAGGCGACGAGACCATGGCTCTTGATGTGACAGGCGGATGGGGCGGGTTCTTCATGCGCATGGCTGCTTCCTAGTGATAGTCGATCAGATCGACGTCCGTGGCGTCCTCGCCGTCGTAGGTCAACACCAGTCGCCAATTGCCTGACACGCTGATCGCGTACAGACCGGTCGCCGAAAGTAATCATCCTTATTCCGCCGCCCTCCGCTGCCGATACCCCAGCCGCTCGCTCAGCGCGTCGAGCACCTCGCGCGCCGCGTCCGTCACCACCGTGCCGGGCGGGAAGATCGCGGCGGCGCCGGCCTCGCGCAGCGCGGCGAAATCCTCCGGAGGGATGATGCCGCCGACGACGATCATCACGTCGCCGCGGCCCTCGGCCTCGAGCGCGGCGTGCAGCGCCGGCACCAGCGAGAGGTGGCCGGCGGCGAGCGTCGAGAGGCCGATGACGTGGGCGTTCGCCTCGACCGCCTGGCGCGCTGCCTCCTCCGGGGTGGCGAACAAAGGCCCGATCTCGACGTCGAAGCCGAGGTCGCCGAACGCCGAGGCGATCACCTTCTGGCCGCGGTCGTGGCCGTCCTGGCCGGCCTTGCACACCAGGATCTTGGGCTTGCGCCCATCGTTCTCGGCGAAAGCGTCGACCAGCGCGCGGGCGTTCATGATGGCGTCGGTGTCGCCCGCCGTCTCGCGATAGATGCCGGTGACGATGTCGGGCTTGGCGGCGTGGCGGCCGAACACGTCCTCCATCGCGGCCGAGATCTCGCCGACCGTCGCCTGCGCCCGCGCCGCCTCGATCGAAAGCGCCAACAGGTTGGCGGTCCCCCGTGCGCCCTCGCGCAACGCGTCGAGCGCGGCGGTCAGCTTGGCCTCGTCGCGCTCGGCGCGCAGCCGCTCGAGCTTGGCGAGCTGGCGCTGGCGCACGTCCGGCGCATCCACTTTCCGCAGCACGATCGCGTTGGCGCCGGGCGGGCGGTAGCGGTTGACGCCGATCACCGCCTGCACGCCGGAATCGATGCGCGCCTGCATCCGCGTGGCGGTCTCCTCGATACGCCGCTTCGGCACGCCGGCTTCGATCGCCTTGGCCATGCCGCCGAGCCCCTCGATTTCCGCCATGTGGTTTTTTGCGCGCGCGGCGAGATCGTGGGTGAGACGCTCGACGTAGAACGAGCCGCCCCAGGGATCAATGATGCGGGTGGTGCCGCTCTCTTCCTGCAGGAAGAGCTGGGTGTTGCGCGCCACGCGGGCCGTTTGGTCGGTCGGCAGGGCGAGGGCCTCGTCGAGCGCGTTGGTGTGCAGCGACTGGGTGCCGCCGGCGGTCGCCGCCATCGCCTCGATCTGGGTGCGCACGACATTGTTCCAGACGTCCTGCGCGGTGAGCGACCAGCCCGATGTCTGGCAATGCGTGCGCAGCATCAGCGATTTTTGGCTCTTCGGCTCGAATTGCGACACCAGCTCGCACCACAACAGGCGCGCGGCGCGCATCTTGGCGATCTCCATGAAGAAGTTCATGCCGATCGCCCAGAAGAAGGAGAGCCGCGGCACGAAGGCGTCGATGTCGAGACCGGCCGCGAGACCGGCGCGGATATATTCGAGCCCGTCGGCCAGCGTGTAGGCGAGCTCGAGGTCGGCCGTCGCGCCGGCCTCCTGCATGTGGTAGCCGGAGATCGAGATCGAGTTGAATTTTGGCATGTGCCGCGCGGTGTGGCCGAAGATGTCGGAGACGATGCGCATCGAGGCGGCGGGCGGGTAGATGTAGGTGTTGCGCACCATGAACTCTTTGAGAATGTCGTTCTGGATGGTGCCCGCAAGTTTTTGCTGATCCACCCCCTGTTCCTCGGCGGCGACGATGTAGAGCGCCAGGATCGGCAGCACCGCCCCGTTCATCGTCATCGAGACCGAGACGTCACCGAGCGGGATGGCATCGAACAGGGTGCGCATGTCGAGGATCGAGTCGATCGCCACGCCGGCGAGACCGACGTCGCCGGCGACGCGCGGGTGGTCGGAATCGTAGCCGCGGTGGGTGGCGAGGTCGAACGCCACGGACAGGCCTTTTTGGCCGGCGGCAAGGTTGCGCCGATAGAAGGCGTTCGACTCTTCCGCCGTGGAGAAGCCGGCATATTGCCGGATCGTCCAGGGCTGGGTGACGTACATGGTGGGGTAGGGGCCGCGCAGGAACGGCGCCACGCCGGGATAGGTGTCGAGCGCGGGGAGGCCGGCGAGGTCGGCGGCGGTGTAGCGGGGCGCGACGGTGATTCCTTCTGGGGTCATCCATGGCTCGCGTCGCGGGGAAGGCTCGCGTCGCGGGGAAGGCTCGCGTCGCGGGGCCGCGGAGCCGCCGGGCGGCGGCAAGAAGGGGATCTGGGTGAAATCGGGGAGGGCGGTCATCGCATTGATCCATGCTTTTCGTCTGGATACAGCACCGAATCAAGCGCCGGCATGCTCGACGGGAAAAGCGCGCTCCAGCGACGCTTGCGCCCCGGCGACCCTTGGCGCCCCAGCGACGCTTGGCAAAGACAGCGGCTGCGTCCTTACTTGCGCGACTTGCGCGATCAATCGCCACGGGCCATGAAAACCGGTGCCAGAGGCGAAGAACGCCTTCGCCCTGATGATCGACGCGGCACGCGCGAAACCGCCGACGAGCGAAGAGCATGGACGCGGAGTCATGGTTGTCGCGGCGGAAGAATAAGAGCGGCTGGAGGCGCCGAAGACGTGACGAACGAAGCCTTCGCCCGCATCAAGATCGATCAACTTCTGAAAGATGCCGATTGGCGTCTCACCGACGGCCTCAGCGTGCGTTACGAGTATCCGCTCGATGACGGCGGCAAGGCCGACTACGCGCTGTTCGATCGCCAGGGACGCGCGCTCGCCGTGCTCGAGGCCAAGAGCACGAGCGTCAATCTGAGCGCGGGTGAGGCGCAAGGCGCGCGTTACGCCGATCTGCTCGGGGTGCCGTTCATCTTCCTCTCCAACGGCGAGGAAATCTGGTTCCGCGACAAAGGCCAGGATGCCCATTTCCGCCGGATCGCGACCGTCTTCAGCCAGGATGACCTCGCCCGCCGCAAGGCCGCCAGGGACATCCGACGCAGTCCGCTCGACATCCCGATCGACAGCCGGATCGCCGGCGGCGGCGGGCGTTTCCACCAAACGGCCTGTATCGAGACGGTCTGCCGCGCGATCGTCGGCGGCCGACGGAAGCTGCTGGTCGAGATGGCGACCGGCACCGGCAAGACGCGCACGGCGGCGGCATTGCTGAAGCGCCTTTTCGAGGCCAATTGGGCGACCCGCGCGGTGTTCGTCGTCGATCGCGATACCCTTGCTAAACAGGCGGAAGACGCTTTCGCCGAGCACCTGCCGAACCTTCCGTGCTACCGCGTTCCGCGCGTCGGGCGCCGGTTTCAGGACGAAAAGCGCGTCACCATCGTCACGCTGCAGACGCTGGTGAACGAGTATGAGAACTACTCGTCCGGCTATTTCGACCTAGTCGTCATCGACGAGTGTCACCGCAGCATCTACGGCAAATGGCGGCGCGCGCTCGACCATTTCGACGGGATCAAGATCGGCCTCACCGCCACGCCCTGCGTCACGCTGCAAGCCGCGGCGGAGGTCGACGCGGAGGACCGCAAGGCGGTGCGCGACACGCTGAAATTCTTCGAGCTCGACCGGCCGACCTACAGCTACGGCATGGCGGAGGCCATCGCCGACGGTCATCTCGTTCCCTACGAGATCTACCGCGCCATGACGGCGCGCACGGCCGCGACCGCCGGCTTTTCCGTCGCGCGCGGCGATATCGCGTGGCAGGCCCTCGACGGCGGCACTCGCGCCGAGCTGGAAGCGCTGTTTTCCGACACCGATAGCTTGAGCGTCGATCCGTCCGCGCTCGAGCGAAGGTTCACGATCCCCGAGCGCAATCGCGCCATCGTGCGCGAATTCCGCGAGGTTCTGGAGAACGGCTACACCGGCCCTAACGGCATCCGCCGCGCGCCCGACTGGGGCAAGACCATCGTCTTCGCGGTCTCCAAACGCCACGCCGAGACGCTGGCGCGCCTGTTCGACGAGGCGTTCGCCGACAGGAAGCCGAGCCCGACGACGCGCTACGCCGATTTCGTCGTCTCCGGCCAGGGGCCCGACGACAGCGTCGATGGCCAGGCCAAGATCAAGCGGTTCAAGGACGAGGAATTTCCGCAAATCCTGGTCAGCGTGAACATGCTGGATACCGGGTTCGACTGCCCGGATGTGCGCAATCTGGTGATGGCGCGCTTCACGCACAGCTCGATCCTCTATCAGCAGATGCGCGGGCGCGGGACGCGGACCTCGCCGGGCAAGGACCGCTTCACGATGTGGGACTTCACCGGCGTCACCCTGCGCCACGGCGACGACGAGACGCCCGGCGAGGGCGGCGTCATCGTGGTGCGCGAGGCGGATCCGCCGCCCTACCAGGCGCGGCGCCTGCTGACGCTCGACGTCCATGACGAGATCGACCCGGCGACGCGCGAATGGGTCACCGTCGACGAGACCGGCCACGCCTTCCTGGATGTCGATGCGGCGCGCGCCGCGGCGCTCGGGGCCGCCTTCGAGACGTGGCTGGCCGGCCAGACTTTCGACTCCGACCGGCTTCGCGTGCTGCATCTCGTCAAGGAGCAGATCAAGGCGAACGCGCCCGAGCTCACGCTGTTCGAGAGCTGGCGCTTCGATGTCCCGCCGCTTTCGATGAACGGCGGCTTCGAGCGCGCCCGCGCCGTTTTCGGCGGCGAGGCGGAACTGGAACGCGCGTTGGGCGCCATGAACGAAGCCGTGTTCGGCATAGGGCCGGATACGGCGCCCGGCGACGGTCCATCGCGGCCCGACAAACCGGTGACCTGATCGTCAGGGCAGCAAGCAGATGAACTTTGTGACCTTCGTGCGTCTTTCGTGTCCTTTGTGTCTAGACGAGCTGGATTAAGGCTAGACGAGCTGGATTAAGGGTTGAAACACCAAGGGCACCAAGGATGCACGAAGGGCACGAGCCGCTGCCGGCGAGAACGGAACAGGTCGCCCGCGGCGTAGTCGACGGCGCGCTGGCCGTGCATCGCACACTCGGCCCAGGCCTTCTCGAATCGGCCTATGAAGTATGCCTCGCCCATGAGCCGGAACGCCGCGGGTTTGCCGTGCGGCGGCAGATGGCGCTTCCCGTCGTGTACGAGGACGTCCGGCTCGACGCGGTGGTCGTGGAGGTGAAGTCGGTCGAGGTCTTAGCCCCCGTCCACGAGGCGCAGCTCTTGACCTACCTGAGGCTGTCCCGCCGCCGGCTCGGTTTTCTGATCAACTTCAACGTCGTCCTGCTCAAGCAGGGCATCAAGCGAATGATCTTATGATCTTCGTGCGCCCTTCGTGCCCTTTGTGTTCAGTCGAGAGGCTGGATCAAGAGATCGAACACGAAGGACACCAAGGGTGCACGAAGGTCACGAGATCGTTTGATACCGTGACGACCCACTGCAGAGATCGAACATGCCGTTCACGCCCGACATGCGCCGCAAGGTCGATCAGATCCGCGACTACCTCTACGGTGGCGGCTATCCCGACCCGTTGTCCAACGCCGAACAGCTCAGCTTCCTGTTCTTCTTCTACATGATCGAGGGCATCGACGCCGCCAACCTCCGCCAGGCCAAGGCGACGCGCCGCGACTACGCCTCCCTCTTCTCGGGCGACTGGACCTTGCGCAACCCGCTGAACGCGCCGGCCAAGGGGATCGAAACCGTCCCGCGCGCGCGAATGCGCTGGTCGTCCTTCGCCAACGCGATGGCCGGCGAGCAGCTCGTCACCTTCGTGCGCGACGAGGTGTTTCCGTTCTTCGCCGCCGTTGGCGACGCCTTCGGCATGAGCTTCATGGCGCAGGCGCGGCTTTCCATCGACGAGCCGACCGTGCTGACCCAGATCGTGACGCTGGTGAACGCTTTGCGGTTGGACCAGGCCGACCCCGACACCAAGGGCGACCTGTTCGAGCACGTGCTGCGCCAGATCAAGCGGGCCGGCGAGCTCGGCCAGTTCCGCACGCCGCGCCACATCATCCGCGCCATCGTCGATTTGGTCGACCCGAAAATCGGCGAGACCGTCTACGACCCCGCCGCCGGCACCGCCGGCTTCCTGGTGGCGGCCTACGAGCATATCCGCCTCGCCGGCTCCTCGGCCAACGGCCGCGAGGTCGCGACGCTGGAAGGCAAGAGCTTCGAGCGCGGCTATGGCGACCGGCTCAACGCGGCGCAATGGCGCAAGCTGCAAACCGCGACCTTCCACGGCAACGACGTCGATCCCAAGATGGTCAGCCTCGCCTCGATGAACCTCGCGCTGCGCGGCCTGCCCGACGTGCGCATCCAAAAGCGCAACGTGCTGACCTCGAGCCTCGACCGGCAGGCCAAGGCCGAGCGCGGACTGCCGCAGGACGGCTACGACGTGGTGCTCGCCAACCCGCCGTTCTCCGGCCGGCTCGACCGCGACCGCATCGTCGACGACGTCAAGATCGGCACCAGCACGGCGACGGAACTGTTGTTCGTCAAGTACATGATCGACAACCTCAAGGCGGGAGCCGGCGGCGACCCACGTAAAAGCGCCCGCTGCGGCGTCATCGTGCCGGAGGGCGTGCTGTTCGGCTCGACCGGGGCGCACAAGGAGCTGCGCCGCATCCTGATGCAAACCAACCGGGTCGAGGCGGTGCTGTCGCTGCCCGGCGGCGTGTTCCAGCCCTATTCCGGCGTCAAAACCTCGGTGCTGGTGTTCGCCAAGGGCGGCCGCACCGAGCACGTGATGTTCCTGCACGCCGCCAACGACGGCTTCAAGCTCGACGCCAACCACGAGCAGCCGATCGCGGCCGACGACCTGCCGGGGCTGATCGCCGCGTACGGCGGCCGGGCGGAGAGGTGGGCCGAGTGGCTCGCGCGCGACGTGGATGCGCCGTGGACGGAAAACTGGTGGTTCGCCGACGCCGCCGCGATCGAGCGCGAGGAGTGGAACCTGTCCGCCTCCCGCTACCGGCCGGAAAGCCGCGCCGCGGCGGCGCACCGCGACCCGCGCGCGCTGCTGGCGGAGCTGCGCGACGAGACGGCGGCGATTTTGGGCGAGATCGAGGCGCTGGCGGCGGACTTGTCGGAGCGGGTGGGGTGAGGGAGTGGCCTGCCGCAACGCTGTCAGACCTTTGTAAGATAAATATTGGCCGAACGCCGCGTCGTGACGAACTGCGATTTTGGGGTGGCGTCAATCCTTGGGCTTCAATTCGTGACCTGACGCAAGGCCGCATCCTTGAAACTCGGGAATGCATTTCCGAGGAGGCTGTTCGCTCCCTGATGCCCGATCCGGCACCTGCTGGCACTCTCCTCGTTAGTTTCAAGCTTACAATTGGCCGTATAGCTGTCGCCGGGAAAGCCATGCACCACAACGAAGCAATCGCTTCGTTGCCGCTAATGCGGCCGGATTTGGTCGAGCAAGACTTTTTACGGCACTTTCTTCCACGTGTCATGTCCACGGTGCACTCAAACAGTGCGGTGCTCGGGCAAGTGCTGAACAAGAGCAAGTTGGAGGAACTCTCAATCCCACTCCCGCCGCTCGACGAGCAGCGACGGATCGTGGGGCTGCTCGACCGGGCGGCGGAGATCAGGCGCCGCGCCGACGCCGCCCGCGCCAAGGCCCGCGCCATCGTCCCCGCCCTCTTCCTCGACACCTTCGGCGACCCCGCGACCAACCCCAAGGGGTGGCCAGTGGCGGCATTGGGCAACCTCGGAGAATTAGATCGTGGACGGTCGCGCCACCGGCCAAGAAACGCGCCTGAGCTTTATGGCGGCCCGTTTCCATTCGTCCAAACTGGCGATGTCGCGAATTCGAAGGGCCGCATCCGACATCACGAGCAGAGCTATTCAGAAATGGGGCTGGTCCAAAGCAGAATTTGGCCAGCCGGCACGCTCTGCATCACGATCGCTGCCAACATTGGCAAAACCGGTATTCTCGAGTTCGACGCTTGTTTTCCCGACAGCGTTGTAGGCTTCCAACCGTGGTCGGAAGTCACTTCGGAATTCATTCAGACTTCCCTGGACTTCATGCAGGCGGAGATTGACGCCCGCGCACCGCAAGCGGCGCAAAAGAACATCAACCTGCAAGTACTGAGAGGACTGAAAATGATATGTCCTCCGATCGCCCTCCAAACCATTTTCGCCGAGCACGTCCGCCGCCTCGAAGCCCTCGCCCGCCAGCTCGACGCCGCCGCCGCCACTGCCGAGGCGATGGCCGCCGGGCTGGCGGCGGAGGTGTTTGGATGAGCGCCGCCGCCCCACGGCGCCACCGTGCCGATTGACCTCACCGCCGCGCGCGGGCTGCTGTTCCGCATCACCCACGTCGGCAACCTGCCTTGGCTGTTGGCCAATGGGCTGCCGTGCGGCAACGGCGGTGCTACCGACCCCGGCTTCACCACCATCGGCAACCCGGACCTGATCGCCGGGCGGCCAGCGCCACCAATTGCCGCTGCCGCCACATGGCACCCTTTCGGACTATGTGCCCTTCTATCTCACTCCCAAGTCGCCGATGCTGCTCAACATCAAGACCGGCTGGCGGGGCGTTACCCGCCGGTCGAACGCGGAGATCGTCATCCTTGTCACCTCGATCCCGGCGATGCGCAAATGTGGCGTGCGGATGCTGTTCACCGATCGCCAGGCCTATATGGCCACCGCGCGCTGGAGCGCCGATCCGGCGGATCTCGATACCATGATCGATTGGGACATCCTGCGCCGTCACGACTTCGCCCGGAGCGACAGCTACCCTGACAAGATGGATCGCTACCAGGCCGAAGTTCTGGCGCACGCGCACGTTCCCATCGCCGCCTTGCTGTGCATAGGCTGCGCGTCGGCGGCTTCACAGCCAGGCATCGAATCGGTGGTGGCGGCCGGCGGCCTCGCGCTGCCGGTCCTGCCGCGGCCAGCTTGGTATTTCTGATGATCGCCTACACCACCGGCAACCTGCTCGCGGCCGATGCCGAAGCGCTCCTCAACACCGTCAACACGGTGGGCGTGAGCGGCAAGGGCATCGCGCTGATGTTCAAGGAGGCTTTCCCCGACAATTTCCGCGCCTATCGAGCGGCCAGCAAGTCGGGCGCGCTCGATCCTGGAGGGCTGTTGATAACCGAGCGGGCCGATATGCTTGGCCCGCGCTGGATCATCAATTTCGCAACCAAGCAGCATTGGCGGCAGCCCTCGCGCCTCGAATGGATCGAACGCGGACTTGCCGGGCTGCGACGGGAGATTGCCGCGCGCGAGATCCGTTCGATTGCGGTTCCGCCGCTGGGGGCGGGCAATGGCGGCCTCGACTGGGCCGATGTGAAGCCGCTGATCGCCGGTGCGCTCGCCGATCTGGATTGCGACGTGATCGTCTATGAGCCGACCACCGCCTACCAGAACGTCGTCAAGCGTCACGGCGTCGAAAAGCTGACGCCGGCGCGCGCGCTGATGGCCGAGATGATCCGCCGCTATGAAACGCTGGGCTTCGACTGCTCCATCCTCGAGGCGCAGAAACTAGCCTGGTTTCTGGCGGCCGCGTTTCATCGGTTGGCGCTTGCCAATTCGATTGCCGATGACTTCGTGGCCGATCGCTATGGCCCCTATTCCGACAAGGTGCGCCACCTGCTCGATAGCCTGGACGGCAGCTATCTGACGTGCGAGCGGCGGGTAGCCGACGCGCGGCCCTTCGATCCGATCCGCTTCCGGCATGACAAGCAGGACCGTTTGAGGGCCTATCTGACGACGTCGGAAGTCAGCGCCTATCGCCCCGCGCTCGATATCGCAGCGCGCCTGATCGACGGGTTCCAGTCGCCCCATGGGCTGGAATTGCTCGCAACCGTCGATTGGCTGCGCCGACAGGCAGGAACGAAGATGGTCGCTGCTCCCATGATGGAGGCCATCGCGGCGTGGCCCGCCCGGATGGCGCCGCCACACGCAAGGCCCGTATTTTTTCGCCGGCGCATGTCGAAATCGCCATCCACCGCCTGCTGGCGGTGGACCCGCATACGGCTTGAACGACCTGATGCGCCGCAAGGGACCCAACACACCGCTGCGCAAGCGCTGTAATAAGCTCGAACGCTGGCTCGCGGATTTGTAGGGCACACGCGAACGCCGCTCCGCCCGCGGCGCTCGACACGGGCTCGCGAGTCGATACAGATTGAGACGCTCTTTATATACAGGTGGTCGCATGGCCCTCAGTTTGAAAGATCCCGAGACCGCCGCGCTGGCGCGTCAGGTCGCGAACCTGACCGGCGAGACCCTCACCGAAGCGGTGCGCAACGCGCTTGCCCGGCGCTTGAGGCGCGAGCGGCTGAAACGCGGCAACACCCCGAGTCTGGAGGCGGAGTTCGACGCCATCGTTCGGCGCGTCGCAGCCCTGCTGGTGCTCGACGACCGAACGGCCGATGAGATGATAGGCTACGACGAGAACGGGCTGCCGTCCTGATGGTGATCGACAGCGCGGCCTTGCTGGCGATGCTGCTGGCTGAGCCGGAACGGCCGGCCCTCCGTGCGGCGATCGGCGTCGACGCGGCTGGCGAGCGCTGCGGCCTTGCTCGAATCCTCGATGGTCGTGCTGAGCAGATTGGGAGAGCCCGGCGTCGCCGAATTGGGTGCTCTCATCCGCGCCGCCGACATCGAGACGGCGCCGTTCGGCGCCGGACAAGTGGAGGTCGCCGTCGACGCCTTCCGCCGCTTCGGCAAGGGGCGCCATCCCGCGGCCCTCAACTTCGGCGACTGTTTCTCCTATGCGCTCGAGGCGACGCTGGCTTTGCTTGCATGCGGCTGCTAGCGTAGCGCGCTACCAAAGGGACATCACAATGGCGCGCGCGAGCACCGACGACGGGCTGACCAAGTTCCAGCGCTACCGGAACGGCAAGCGAAGGAGCGGCATGAAGCTCTTGCGGCTTTGGGTGCCGGATCCGGCATTGCCGGGTTTCGCGGCGGAGGCACGCCGGCAGGCGGCGCTTCTCAGTGGCGCGCCGGAGGAAGCCGAAGCGCTCCACTTCATCGCGGCGGCGGGGTGGCCCGACCCTTGAAAAGGGGTGACATCGTCATCGTCTCGGCGCCCGGAGACTACGGCAAACCGCGCCCCGCCGTCGTCGTGCAGTCGGATTGGCTCGCCGGAACGGAAAGCGTCCTGATCGCCCTCGTCACCGGCACCTTGCGCGACACCCCTTTGTTCCGTCTGACCCTCGAGCCCAGCCCGTCGAACGGACTCGCGATCACCTCGCAGGTCATGGTCGACAAAATCCTCGCGATTCCGCGCACCAAGTGCGGCAGCATCGTCGGTCGCATCGACACGGAGTCGCTGCTCGCGCTCGACCGTAGCCTTTCGGTCGTTTTCGGCTTGGCGGATTGATGCCCTTCGCAAATTAAGAACAGGTGGAGCGCCTCGAAGCCCTTGCCCAACACCTCGGCGCGCCGCAAAGGCCCGCCCATGGCCGCCTGGCTGTGGGCGCAAATGTTCGGCCCGCCGCCGCGTCAGCCCGGCGACAGGCGGGAACGGCAATGCCCGCGCTGAGGTGAGTTCTCCACGCTCCGCCTACGGCGCCACCCGGCTTGTCGGGTAAGCGTCGGCATTTTAGCATGCTCCGCATGAGCGCGGTTTCGAAAACTCGCATGACGGTGGACGAGTATCTGACCTGGGCCGAAGGGCAATCGGGGCGCTATGAGCTGATCGACGGCACCGTGCATGCGATGAGCCCCGAGCGTGCGATCCACGCGGAAACAAAGGCCGCCGTTCACGCGGCGTTGGCGACGCAGCTTCGCCGGCGCGGCCTGCCGTGCCACGCATTGCCGGACGGCATGACCGTGCGGATCGACGCGGCCACGGCCTATGAGCCCGACGCACTCGTCTATTGCGGCGACAAGCTGCCGCCATCGGCGTTGGAAGTGCCAAGCCCGGTTATCGTGGTGGAGGTGCTGTCGACGTCGACGCGGCGCATCGATGTCGGGCGCAAGCTGGCGGGCTATTTCGCCCTGCCGAGCGTCGCGCACTATCTGATCGTCGACCCCGACCAGCCGCTCGTCATCCACCACGCTCGCGGCGATGGCGACACGCACTCGACGCGCATCGTCCGCGAGGGCACGATCGCGCTCGAACCGCCGGGATTGGAGCTGGCGTTGGCGGATATCTACCCGCCTTGAGTTGGGGACATGCCCGCGCGCCCAGAGGATCAGGACACCCGTCTCGCCGCCGATGTTGACGACGTAAGCATGAGGCCCTATGTTGCTATCGTAAACTTCGGCGCGCGGCGCCATCGCCGCGCTCACGAACTGCGAAAGGACTGCCCCATGGTCGAGATCGTGAAAGAGCGCGTCAGCGCGGAAGTCGACGGCGACGTGACCGTCTTCCTCATCGGGTTTCGAATCAACCGTTTCTGGAAGGTGTGGCGCTGGTTCCCGGTGTTCCGTGAGATGCCGGCGATGCTCGACGAACTCGGCCGCGATCCGGAGATCGGCCTCCTTCATTCGCGGGCAATCTTCGGTGTCCGCAACATCGCGATACTCCAGTATTGGAAGAGCGCGGAGCATCTGCAGGCCTATGCCCGTTCGCCCGACCGCGCGCATCTGGGAGCTTGGCGGCGCTTCAACGACACGATCGGCACCAGCGGCGATGTCGGCATCTGGCACGAGACCTATGTCGTGCCGCGCGGCAACGCCGAATCAATCTTCGTCAACATGCCGCGCTACGGGCTCGGCCTCGCCGGCGCGATCTTTCCATCCAAAGGTTCGCGCTCGACCGCCGCAAAGCGCCTCGGCCGCGTGAGGGCCGAGGGCGGCGCCCCCGTCCCTCCGATACCCAGCCCGAGCTAGCCGACGCCACGCTCGCCATCGCGCACCACCTGCTCGTGTTCTCCTTCGGGATCCTGTGTGAGGAAGTCGTGCTCGTCGCCACGGGACCGGAGCAGAAGGCCGTGATGCTCATCGGCAGGATCAGGACGAAGCCAATGCGATGTCGAGGACCTCGCCGAGGATCGCGAGCGCAGCGCAGCCATCGTGGATGAACGCATCGACGTCGGCGTCGTGCCAAGCGCTGCCCGCACGCCCGGCCATCAGGATCCGCTTGGCGCCGGCGCTCCGCAAGGCGGCGGCCAGCGCGACCGCATGCTCTCCATAGGCCTCCTTCGACCCGCACAGGCAGGCCGCTGCCGCACCGGAGGCCTCGAAGTCGCGGACCACCGTCTCGACGTCACGTTGCGCGGCGGGCGCTTCGGCGGCGATGCCGGCTGCGGCGAAGAAGTTGACCGCATAGGTGGCGCTCGCGCCGAAGGCGGCCGGGGCTCCGATCGCAGCGAGGTACAGGCGCGGTCGCGTCTCCCGCGCATCGGCCCTGTCGCGCAGCGCTTCGAAAGGTTCGGCATCGCGGCGCGAGGGCAGGGCGCCTTCGCCCTCGGCCTGCTTGGCGCGCGGCGCCGTGTCGAGAACGGCGACCGTCGGCACGTCGAGGCTCGGAAACCGGTTGATGCCGACGATGCCGCGGCGAAACGCGGCGATGTCGCTCGAGCGTTCGCGGGCGGTCTCCGCGGTCCGCGCCGGTAGGCCGCCGGACCGGAGCGATGCCTCGATGCCGCCCTCGGCTTCGATCGCCTGGAACAGCGTCCAGGCTTTCTCGCAGAGATCGGTCGTCAAGGCTTCGAAGCCGCCGGCGCCGGCGGCCGGGTCTTCGACCATGGCGAGGTTCGCCTCGTCGATCGCGACGCGCTGAACGTTGCGGGCGAGCCGCCGCGCGGCATCGTCCGGTAGGCCGATCGCCAACGTGAACGGCAGCACCGTGACGGCGTCGGACCCGCCGATGCCGGCGGCGAAGGTCGCGGCAGTGGTCCTCATGACGTTGGTCCAGGGCTCGCGACGCGTCATCATGCGCCACGACGTTTCCGCGTGAAGCCGAACCGGGCGCGGCTCGAGCCCGCTCGCCACCTCGATGCGCGCCCAAAGCCGCCGCATCGCCCTGGCTTTGGCGAGGCCGAGGACCACGTCGGCATCAAAGGCGAGCAGGAAGGCGAGCGTTTCCCTGCCGGCGTCGGGGGTGAGGCCGAGGAGCTCCAGCCTCCGGAGGTAGGCGACGCCGGTCGCGAGCACGGCGGCGAGCTCCTGCGCTTCACCCGCTCCCGCTTCATGATAGGCGCGCCCGTCGACCATCAGCGCCCGGCCGGCGAGCCCGGCGGCCTCGACGCAATCGAGAACGCGCTCGAGATCCTCCGCCGGAGGCTCTTTGCCGGTCCGCGCGAGGAGGCCGATGGGGTCGTGACCGACGTCGATCGTGAGGTCGGCACTCGTCAGCACGCGCGCCTTGACGAGGTGGGCCAGCGCTCGCGCGGCGGCTGGCGCCGCGAAGCCGGCGTCGAGACGCAGCCCGATGAAGTCGATCTCGACGGCGTCGAGCAGCACGCCGATATCGGCGTCGTCGGGAAGGCCGAAGCCGCGCGCGTAGGGCGAGCCGGCATAGACCAGGGTCAGCGCGTCCGCGCCCCCTTCGAGGTCGAGGAGGGCGGACGCGTTCGCGACCGTCACGTCGGGATGGTCGACCTTCTGCGAAACCGCCCAAGAGCCGGGCTTGCGCCAGGGCCGTGGGCTGCTCGACGCGGCGCGCGAATAGAGCGGCTCGATCGTCATGCCGTCCGCCGAGCGGCTCGTCAGGACGGCATCGCCGCTCGCCTTGGCGGCGAGCGCCCGCCACTCAGCTCCGGCGTCTTGGCCCGCAGCTTGACCGACATCGGCAACCTGCGGAGCATCGCCACCCTGCGCCATGCGACGGCCTTGTGCGCGTAGATCAGATGAACTGGCTGAGGCCGGGAACGGCGGCGGCGACCTTGCCGACCTTCTCGTCGCCGACCTTCTCGCGGGCGAAGGTGAAGATCTCTTTGCCGACGGTTGTCATCTCGCCGGTGCCGAGCCCGATGCCGGAGAGCCGCGAGGCGAGTCCCATCAGGCCGCCGTCGCCGCTCATCATACCCATCAGGCCGCCGAGAATGCCGTTGCCGTTCGGCTTCTCGGCCTGTCCGGCACTTGCGGCTGCCTCGCCACCGGGAACGTGCGCCAGCATGTCGTCGACGTCGGCGGGGGCTTCTTGCTTGAGGAACGCGAAGACGAGACCGATCGCGCGCTCGGCCTGGTCGGCGGGAATATCCGCCGCGCTGGCGACCCGACCAATCAACTCTTCCATCGATGCCTCTCGTCCTGCCCTCGTGCTCTCCGAGCCATACCCCCATAGCGATAGGCGAGGGAAGGCAAAACTCGAACACGGCAGCGCATGTCACACACCTGTTGTCGATCGGTGCCTTAGATCGTCTAGGTTTGTTGGAGGCCCGAGAAGTATGAGCGCGATCAGTTCGCCGGCAATCGGACGCGGAGATGCGGCCTACGAGAGCAAGCTCGATCTCAACAAGCCGATGAGCCCCATCGCCGTCCTGATCTTCCTCGGAGTCATGGCGATCGGCCTCTTCTTCGTCGCCTACAGCATCTACAGGGACGTGCAGACGGCGGGAGCCGTCAACGCCGGTGTCCTGCCTTATCTGTTGCTCGGTGTGGCGCTCCTCGTGGCGCTCGGCTTCGAGTTCGTCAACGGTTTCCACGATACGGCCAACGCCGTCGCGACCGTCATCTACACGCGCTCGATGCCGCCGCAGCTCGCCGTCGTCTGGTCGGGCTTCTTCAACTTTCTCGGTGTCTACTTCTCGACCGGCCTTGTCGCCTTCGGCATCGTGTCGCTGCTGCCGGTGGAGCTCATCCTGCAGGTCGGCTCGTCCGCCGGCTTCGCGATGGTGTTCGCGATGCTGATCGCGGCGATCATCTGGAACCTCGGCACGTGGTGGCTGGGTTTGCCGGCTTCGTCCTCGCACACGCTGATCGGCTCGATCATCGGCGTCGGCGTCGTCAACGCACTGCTGAACGGCCGCTCCGGCACCTCCGGCGTCGACTGGGCGCAGGCCACCAAGATCGGAGAGGCGTTGCTGATCTCGCCGCTCGTCGGCTTCTTCCTCTCGGCCCTTCTGCTCCTCGTCATGAAGGTCCTGGTGCGGCGCCCGGAGCTCTACAAGGCGCCGGCGCCCGGCGAGACCACGCCCTGGTGGGTCCGCGGCCTCCTCATCCTGACCTGCACCGGTGTTTCCTACGCGCACGGCTCCAACGACGGTCAGAAAGGCATGGGTCTCATCATGCTGATCCTGATCGGAACGGTGCCGACCGCCTACGCGCTGAACCGCGGCGTTCCGGAGTCTCAGGTCGGCAGCTTCGTGCAGCTCTCGCAGGCGACGTCGAAGATCGTCGATGCCAAGGCGGCCGGCTACAACATCATCGGCAACCCGCGCTCCGCCGTCACCGCTTACGTGTCGTCCCACGAGATCAACGAGGGCACCTATCCCGCTGTCGCCAAGCTTATCGACGACATCGCCAACCAGGTGAAGACCTATGGCTCGGTAACCAAAATCCCGGCGGGCGTCGCCGGCAACACCCGCAACGACATGTATCTCACCTCCGAGGCGGTGAAGATCCTGAGCAAGGACAAGCAGGCCGAGCTCTCGGCGGCCGACGTCAAGACGCTCGACGGCTACCGCAAGTTGCTCGACACCTCGACGAAGTTCATTCCGTCTTGGGTGAAGCTTGCGGTGGCACTGGCTCTAGGGCTCGGCACGATGATCGGCTGGAAGCGCATCGTCGTGACCGTCGGCGAGAAGATCGGCAAGACGCACCTGACCTACGGGCAGGGCGCCTCGGCCGAGCTCGTCGCGATGGGCACGATCATGGCCGCCGACGCCTACGGACTGCCGGTATCGACGACCCACGTGCTGTCGTCCGGCGTCGCCGGCACGATGGCGGCGAACGGGTCCGGCATCCAGTGGTCGACGCTGCGGTCCATCGCTCTCGCCTGGGTGCTGACGCTGCCCTGCGCGATGGCGATCTCCGGCACGCTGTTCTTCATCTTCTCGCGGATTTTCTGATCGGCCAACGTCGTTGTCTCGTCGCGAGCCGGCGCCCGGCCCCGCTCGCGCGCCTAATCGATCTTGATGCCGCTCTCGGCACTCAAAATCTTCACGACCCGCCGCGTCAGCTCACCCTTGAGCGGCAGGTGGCGGTCCTGCTCGAAGCGCTCGAGCGCCTTTCGAGTCGCCGGTCCCATCGCACCGGTGGCCTTCACGGCGAAGCCGAGCTTGGTCAGAGCGCGCTGGGCGGCGGCCACACTCTTCGTCTCAGGCTTGTCGCCGGTCACCGGCGCGGCACCCGTCTGCAGCAGCTGCCCAATCGGATCGTCGCCGGCAGGGGAGGCGTGTTGCGCCGACGAAGCGTGGCGGACCACCGCCGGCTTGGCGAGCGGCAACGGTGCCTGCGCCTCGGCCGCCTCGGTCGACGCCGGGGGCGCCTTGGCGGCAGGAGCGGCCTGCCTCGTCGGCGCGACGGGGGCCGCCTTGCCGAATAGCGGTGCCGGATGATGCCCCTTCTGCACGATGAGGGCATTGTACACGATGCCGAGCGCCACCATCACGCTCACGCCGATGGCGCCGTAGCGCGCCACCCGGCCCATGTTGATCGACCAACCCCCCTTCTTCTTGCGGCTGGGCATGGCGCGCGACTTGCGCGGCGCCTGACGGCGCGCGGGTTCGTCGTAACCGAGATCGTCGTCGAAGCTGGCGGCGGCGTTACGCACTGGTCTTCATCCTTATGGATTGAGGTCGGGAGTTCGTGTCGAGGGCGGGGCTTCGCGCGATCGTCTCGATCTTCGCCGGCGTCGCCTTTCCAGCGCTGGCGCGGCAGTCGAGCGGCAGGCGCACTGTGACGCTCGTGCCCTTGTTGAGCTCGCTGTCGATCGTGATGGACCCGCCGTGCAGACCGACGAGGCCGCGCACGACGCACAGACCGAGGCCGGTCCCCTCGTAGGGACGGCTCAGCGAGGATCGGGCCTGGAAGAAGGAATCGCCCAGGCAGGCAAGATCCTCTTCGCGGATGCCGATGCCCGTGTCGCCCACGGTAATCGACAGCGCGGTCCCTTCGGGCCGGACCTTGATCGTGATCGTCCCGGCTTCGGGCGTGAACTTGACCGCATTGGAAAGCAGGTTCAGCAGCACTTGCTTGCAGGCGCGCCGGTCGCCGACCAGCTCATCGAGAATCGCCGGACAATCCTGGACCAGGGTGATGCTCACCTGTATGGCCTTCAGGCGGATCATGTCGCAGCACTGCTCGATCAGCTGCAACAGGTCGAACGGTTCGGGAATGATCGAAAAGGTGCCGGACTGTATCTTCGACATGTCGAGGATCGAGTTGATGACCGACAGAAGGTGCTGCCCGGACTGAAGGATGATATCGGCATACTCGCGCTGCCTGTCGGCCTGCGTCGGGCGCATCGTCCGGCTGCCGAGGATTTCGGAAAACCCGATGATGGCGTTGAGCGGCGTGCGCAGCTCGTGGCTCAAGTTGGCGAGGAAGTGGTCCTTCGATCGGATCGCCTTGTCGATCGAGCAGCGCGCTTCCTCGATCTCGCGCTCCTGCCGCTGCATGGCGGACACGTCGCGCAGGATCGCGACCACTTCCGCGTTCTCACTCGCCGCCCCCCGGTGCGACAGCCTGCGGACCCGCGCCTCGACGTGAAGGTGGCGAGGCTCGGCGAAGCCGGCGGGATTGGGGTCGACGCGACCGGTTCGTAGCCGGAGCTTCGCGACCGCCGTCGCCTCGCCGTGCGACGCGTCCGCGATCAGCTTGAGGAAGATCGGCCTGTCGGCCACATGGACGCGCTCGAAGAGGCCGCGCGCGCGGAGGTCGTCGGCGGCGACGCCGAGCATCGCCTCGCAACGGCTCGAGACGGAGGCCACGGTGCCTTTGGCGTCGAAGCCGAGCACGAGATCGTCGATCGCATCGGCGACGGCGTGCCAGCGGGCGCCCTGTTCCGCCTCGTGATGTCGCGTGAGCCGGAACAGCCCGATGACGATGCGAGCGCTCACAAGCAGGTATACGATTGCGAGCGCAGCCACGGGAGCGGCGAAGCGCGAAACGACCGCGGCCTCCGAAAGCGATGCCGCGAGGATGATCGCGCAAGCGGTGGCGACCGTCGTAAGGGCGCCGAGCCGGCCGAGGCGACGGTCGAGCGCCATCAGGACTTCGAGATGGGCGACCGCCAGCCATGTCAGCGCGCAGGCCGCGCCCATGGTCTCGCCGAGGAAGAGCGTGAGCCCGATGCCGGCAAAACTCGCGTAGGCGACGGCATGTCCGACGACGATCCGGCCCGTCTGCGCGACGATCGTCGCGGCGCAGAGCGGCAGCAGGCCGAAGCAGAAGAGCAGCGCGTCCGTGGTGCCCGGTGCGCCATGATAGGCGAGATAAAAGGGCGCGAAGGCGAGAGCGGCGAACGCAAAGGCGAGCTTCTGCGCGATGAACGCTTCGTGCTGCTTGCGGACCGGCGGTCCAGCCATCGCGGACTCGTGCACGAGGGCGCTGACGAGAGCGCTTGCGCTCCGGGTGAAACTCAAGGGACGCACTCCTCGCGCCGCACGCTCACCAGCTGAGCGAGACGGAGCGATGAGAGGGAGGCTCGCAGCATCCCCTTAAACCAACGCTAAGCGTAAGCGTCGAGGTGTCTGCGTCGACCTCATTAAACCGCCGCACCGCTGAATGCTGCCCTTATGCTTGACGGATTATTGCGCGCCGGGCGCGATGTCAGCGGCACGAAAGCATAGGGAGAGGAAAGACTGGCGTCGCGACGAGCAATCCCGTTGAAAGCCGACCTTAACGGTCGGAGCGGAGATTGTGGAGCGGAATGGCGCGAATGATGTTTCTGCTGCGATGCATGCTCTGCCTGTCGATCGTCTATGCGGCGATCTTGGGCTTCACGGCCCCGCGCGCGCCGAGGCGAGCGGGAGTTGGGCCTGCGACCGCCTCGCGCGGCGGCATTGGTGACAGCGTCGCCAAAGGCGTGCCGACGCTGTGCCGGCAACACCCGGCCGATTGTCTCGCCGCCCTCGCCGCGTTGAGCCAGACCGGCCTCGAGCATGGGCCGGGCGCCGAGACCCACGCCGATCCGGTAAGGACGCAGGCAGCGACAGCCGAAACGGTAGCGCTGTCGCAGCCGCGTCATCAGCAGCCGGCTTTTCGGCTGACGAAGACGCCCTAACCCGGTAAAGCCGAGACGCCCGATCGCCAACGCGGCGCAGAGACCGATCGCATGACCTTGGACGAGATCGTCGAGACCTTCGAGCTGCTTGACGAGTGGGACGACCGCTACCGCTATCTCATCGAGCTCGGTCGCAGCCTGGAGCCGTTGGACGAGGCTGGCCACAACGACCACAACAAGGTCCGCGGATGCGCCAGCCAAGTCTGGGTCGAGAGCACGGTCGTTTCCGACGATGCCGGCACGCCGCACATCGTGCTGCGCGGCGACAGCGACGCCCACATCGTACGCGGCTTGATCACGCTCGTGTTCGCGCTCTACTCCGGCAAAACCCCTGCGGAAATCGGGACGACAGACGCGCAGCCGGTATTCGAACGCCTCGGCTTGTCGTCGCATCTCACACCGCAGCGCTCGAACGGCGTGCGGGCGATGGTGGAGCGCATCAAGACGGACGCGCGGGCCGTGTCGGCATAGCGAGCGCGTCAGCGGCCGCGGCGGCGCTGCTGGCCAAGGCCCATCTGCTTCGCCAGGGTCGAACGCGCCTTGGCATAGCTTGGCGCCACCATCGGATAATCGGGCGAAAGTCCCCACTTCTCGCGATAGGCTTCGGGAGACATGTTGTACTGCGTCCGCAGGTGCCGCTTCAGCGATTTGAACTTGCGACCGTCTTCGAGGCAGACAATAAAGTCGTTGGTGACCGACTTCCTCGGCGGCACCGCCGGCTTTTGGCTTTCGGCCGCCGGCTCCGGCGCGCTGGTCGTCACGCGCAACAAGGCGGAATGGACCTCGTCGATGAGCGAGGGAAGGTCGTTCGCCGGTACCGAATTGTTGCTGACGTAGGCCGACACGATATCGGCCGCCAACTCGAGATAGCCTTCCGTCGCTAATGGTTCAAAGACGCTCATCTTGCCCTCCGTCACGATAGTTCGGCTAAAATCGACGTCAAGAATTGATCCGGAGAAGCACCGGCGTTGACTACACCGTTTTACGGCGCGGCAAACCTCGTATCGGTCTTGGCTCAGACGATAGCTATGCCAGGAACTTAGGCTCATCAAGCTTGTCCTTAGTAGACCTTTTGGCAAGTATCGAGGCTTCCAGACGATCGATGGAATACCCATGAACAGCTTGGCCGCTATTCACGACGCCTACAGATCGCCGTCAGTCGCAATATGGCTCAGCCCGACCCATATGGGCAAAAGAGGTCTCGGCGAGGCGGCCGATGCGCCGCTGCCAGGGTGAGCTACAAGGAGCAGTGATGCAGAGCGATACGACGACTGGGAAGATCGTGAAGTCCGACGAGGAATGGCGCAGGGAGCTCACGCCCGAACAGTTCAACGTCGCCCGTCAGCACGGGACGGAACGGCCGTTCACCGGACCGAACTGGGACAACAAGGCGCCGGGGACCTACGCCTGCGTGTGCTGCGGCGAGCGCCTGTTCGATGCCGCCGCCAAATACGACTCTGGAACCGGCTGGCCGAGCTTCTACGAGCCGATCACCTCCGAAGCGGTCGACGAGCACGAGGACCGCTCGCTGTTCATGAAGCGGGTCGAGGTCCGTTGCGGCAGGTGCGACGCCCATCTCGGGCACGTCTTCCCAGACGGTCCGAAGCCGACCGGCCAGCGCTACTGCATGAACGGTCAGGCGCTCGCCTTCACGCCCGCAACATAGGTTCGCTCATGACGGCTTGGAGCGGCGTCGAGGTGCAGCCCCCGGCCGCGGCGCCCTCACCGTCTTGCCGCGAGTTCCACGGCGTCGTCCTCGAAGACGAGTATGCCTGGATCCGCGCGGAGAATTGGCGCGAAGTCCTGCGCGATCCAAAGACGCTTCCGCCGGCGATCCGCGAGCTTCTCGAGGCGGAGAACGCTTACAGCGCCGCCCATCTCGATCCTCTCGCCGAACAGAAGGCGACGCTGGTCGCCGAGATGCGCGGGCGAATGAAGGAGGACGATGCTTCGGTTGCCGTCGCGGACGGCGATTGGCTCTACTACCAGCGCTATCGTGACGGCGGCCAGCAGCCGCTGTTCTGCCGCGGACGCGGCGAGCGGGCGAGGAACACATCATGCTCGACGGCGACCGCGAGCGGGAGGGGTATCCCTTCTTCTCGATCGGTGCGGCGGTCCACGCGCCCGATCATTCCATGCTGGCCTGGAGCGCGGACGCCAAAGGCTCGGAGCTCTACACCATCAGGACGCGGGACATCGCCAGCGGTCTCGATGCCGGCGACGCCGCCCACCGCACCGACGGTTCGATCGTCTGGCTGAAGGACGCTACGGGCTTCTACTTCGTTCGCGTCGACGACAACCATCGCACTTGCGAGGTCTATCGCCACCGGCTCGGACGCGAAGAGAACGAGCTCGTCTTCGCGGAACATGATCCGGCCTGGTTCGTCGGGATCGAGCGCACCGCCTCCGGCGCCTTCGCTGTCATTACGGTCAGCGATCACGCCGCGACGGAGTGCCACCTGCTCGATCTCGCCGACGTCCAAGCGCGGCCGCTCCTTGTCGAGCCACGCTCCCCCGACCACCGCTACTTCGTCACTCATCGTGGCGTCGATCTCTACATCCGCACGAACCGCGACGGTGCCGAGGACTTCAAGATTGTCAGGGCGCCGCTCGCCACGCCCGGAGCGGTGCATTGGCGTGACGTCGTTTCTCACCGCCGCGGCCGGATGATCACGGGAATGACCGTCTTCCCCTCGTACCTCGTGAGGCTCGAGCGCGAGGACGGTCTGCCGCGTATCGTGATCGGCTCGCCCGGCGGCGCGAGCGAGCGCGTCATCGACTTCGCCGAGGAGGCTTACAGCCTGTGGCTCGAGCCGAACCGCATGTACGACGCACAGGTGCTGCGTTTCGCTTATGCCTCGATGACGACGCCGCGCGAGACCTACGACTACGACCTCGCGACCGGCACGCGCCGGCTGCGCAAGAGGCAGTCGATCCCCAGCGGACACGATCCGGCGCGCTATCTGACGCGGAGGCTGTTCGCCGAGGCTGCGGATGGCGAGCGGGTGCCGATCACCGTCTTGCATGCGGCCGGCTTCGAGCGGAACGGGGCCGCGCCTCTGCTTCTTTACGGCTACGGCGCTTATGGTCACGCGCTACCGGCGTCCTTCAGCGCCAACGCGCTATCCCTCGTCGATCGCGGCTTCGTTTACGCGCTCGCCCACGTGCGCGGCGGGACCGACAAGGGCTGGCACTGGTACCAGGACGGCAAGCTCAGCCGCAAACCCAACACCTTCTCGGATTTCATCGTGGCGGCGGAGCGGCTCATCGCCGACGGCTATACCAGCCGTGGCCGCATCGTCGCGCAGGGTGGCAGCGCCGGCGGGATGCTGATGGGGGTGGTCGCGAACAAGGCGCCCGAGCTGTTCGCCGGCATTCTCGCTGCGGTGCCGTTCGTCGACGTGCTGAACACCATGCTCGATGCTGATCTGCCACTGACGCCGCCGGAGTGGCTGGAATGGGGCAACCCGGTCGAGGATGCCGTGGCCCTTCGCGCGATCGCCGCCTACTCGCCCTACGACAACGTGAGGGCGACGACTTATCCGCCGATCCTGGCGCTGGCGGGGCTGACGGACCCGCGGGTGACCTATTGGGAGCCGGCCAAATGGGTCGCGCGCCTGCGGGCGACGATGAACGGCGGCGGACCGATCCTGTTGAAGACCAACATGGACGCTGGCCACGGCGGAGCCGCCGGCCGCTTCGACCGGCTGGCCGAAATCGCGGAGCAATACGCCTTCGCGCTCGCCTGTGTCAGCCTTCGATGAACGCCTTCAGCTCGGCCATCGACGCGAACCGGTACACGCCGGCGCTGGACTGCGCCTCGATCGCGCCGTCGGCATACATCGTGTAGGACGTGCCATCCGCCTCATAGCGGCCGATGACCGGCGACGATGGTTCGGCCCCGACAGGCGCCGCCGCGGCGACGGGATCCTCGCGACGGTGCGGGCTCGGCTCGGCGGCGGGGTAGCGATCGGCTTCGAGCACATCGGCCACCGGCGCGAGAGCCGCCTCGCGATAGGCCGCATCCTCGACATGTTCGACCGGCGTATGGTCGGCATGCTCGATCGCCGCAGGCTCGGGTGCGTGATCAACGAACTCGGCCGATTCGGCGACAGGATGCTCCGCCAACTCCGGTTCGGCCGGCTGCGGCTCCGCCACATGCTCTGTTCTGGGATGCCCCGGCTCGGCCGGGGCCGGTTGGTAGGCCGGGGTCGGCGGAACGGTCTCCGGCTCCAGAGCCTCGGCAGGGGTGCGAGGCGGATGAGGCGCTTCCTGCGGCGGCGCATGCTCCGGTACGTGGAGATCGAGTTCCGAGAAAGCGCGATCGAGCCAGTCTCCAGGCGGCGCGCCGGCCGACAAGGGCAGGTCGTGTTGCGGCGTCGAGGGCGTCTCCAGCGCGTAGCCGTCCGCGATGTCGGTTGCGGGATGCGCCCCCGGGTGCCCGGCCTGCGGATAGCCGCCGCCGTCTTGGACGGGCTCGTGGTCGTGAGCGATAGGCTCCGGGTCATGGGCGCTCGCTGCCGTTTCAAGATCGGTCTGATAGACCGGCGCCTCGTGCCCGAGGGCGGCGGCACCGATGGCACCGAGGCCGACGGCGGCAGCGGTGGCCGGCGTCGGCTGCGGCGCGGCGGGCATCGCCATCCTTGCCGTCGCGCCCGCGAAAGCCGGTTCCGCGGGCGCCCGGGCATACGCAGGGGAGGCCGCACCGGCAAAGAGCGCGTCCCTGACGCTCGCCAGCGAGCGCACGACGATGCCGAGCGAGAATGTCACGACGCCACCGGCGAGCAGAGCCGCACCGGCGATCACGCCGGCCCAGCCGCGCTCGACCTGGATGATCGGATAACCATTGGCGATGGCCGCACCGCCGAGCACAGCCATAACGATCCCGAGTCCGAGGACAAGATAAGCCATGTAGTCCTCACAAGCGCAGAACGCAGCGCCGCATTGCCAGCAATCTATCTGCAAAATCCGATACTTGCAAAAGTCTAGTCGATATGTCCTAGCACTTTGTTTATCGGCGCACCGTTGCCGCCGCGGTTCGACGAGCCTAGTTACCGCCCATCAGGGTCGATCGCGCCCGCGCGCCTACGCTGTTTTTGCAGGAGTTAGCCATGTCCTTCACTCTCCCCCCGCTTCCTTACGCGCATGACGCCCTTCAGCCGATCATGTCCAAGGAGACGCTCGAGTTTCACCACGACAAGCATCACCAGGCCTATGTGACGGCGGGTAACAATCTCCTTAAGGACAGCGGCCTCGAGGGAAAGTCGCTCGAGGAGATCGTCAAGGAGTCCTACGGCAAGAACGCCGGCCTCTTCAATAATGCCGGCCAGCACTACAACCACACGCATTTCTGGAAGTGGATGAAGCCCAACGGTGGCGGCAAGCCGCCGGCGGCGATCGAGAAGGCGATCAACGACGCGTTCGGCTCCTACGACAAGTTCAAGGAGGATTTCGTCCAGGCCGGCGTCGGCCAGTTCGGCTCTGGCTGGGCTTGGCTCGCGATGAAGGACGGCAAGCTCCAGATCATGAAGACGCCGAACGGCGAGAACCCGCTCGTTCACGGCGGCGTTCCGGTTCTCGGCGTCGATGTGTGGGAGCATTCCTACTACATCGACTACCGCAATCGCCGCCCCGACTACCTCAAGGCGTTCCTCGATTCGCTCGTGAACTGGGAATACGTCGAGGAACTGCACGCCCAGGCGGCGAAGTAGCGACAAGCCTCTGGCGGGAGGAGGGCGCGGCGCGAGCAAAGCGCGGCGTCCTTTCGCCGAAGGGTTACGCGGGGCTTAAGTCTCCTTACGGCGAAGGTGCCGAGGCCGCGTCTCGAGCCATCCTTGGGACATGAGGTTGGCGTCCCGCGGATTTCGCCTCCTGGAGCCGTTGTGGTTCGAGACGCCGGCTCCCGGCTCACCATCAGGATCGCAGCCGGATCAAGCCCGGGGAATGCGCAATGCTTCATCGGACCTGCACGTCAGAACCGGCGGCAAGCCAACATCCGTCCTCCTCGAGAGCCTGCTTCTGAGCTCGTTCGGCGGGGCTCGCGCTCTCAAGCGGCTTTCGTGCGGCCCCTGGTCCAGGAGTCGACGGTGCTGGTTAGGCTGGCCATCGACAGGGGCTTCGTCAGAGTGTCGTCCATGCCGGCGGCCAGGCAGGCTTCGAGTTGCTCGCGAAGAGAGTGCGCGGTCAACGCCACGATCGGCACGCGGCACGCGGGCTCGGGCAACAGACGGATAGCTCGCGTCGCCGCCGTGCCGTCCATGCCCGGCATGATCATGTCCATCAGGATCAGGTCGTAGCTGCGCTCGCGGACGGCCTGAACCGCCGCCGCGCCATCGGCGACGCAATCGACGCTATGGCCCTCGAAGGATAGCATGTCGGCAATCAGCTTGCGGTTGAGGTCCAGATCGTCGGCAAGCAGGATGCGCGCGCCGCCGGTCGGGCGCTCGGCCAAAGCTGGCTCCGGAGCAGCCGGCTCCTCGGAGGCCGGCTTTTGGGTAGCCGGCTCTTCCGCCGTCTCCGTTGCTTCCTGGGCCGTTTCGTACTGAGCCGTCCTGTCCGGGGCCGTCCTGTCCGGGGCTGTCTTGTGCTGGGCCGCCGGCGCGTCGGCCGGCAGCTCCAGAGTCGCGGAGGGGAGCTCGAACCAGAAGACCGTGCCGCCGCTCGGACCGGTGTCGAGCCCGATGCGGCCGCCTTCGCGTTCGACGAGCTCCTTGGCGATTGAGAGGCCGAGGCCGGCGCCCTCCGTCGGTCGCCCGTCCGCCTCGAGACGGGAATGGCGCTGGAACAGGAGCGCGCGCTTTTCGATCGGGACGCCGATACCGGTGTCAGTCACGCTGAAGCACAATCCGGCGGCCGCCGTCGCGACATGCAACGTCACGGCGCCGGCGTCGGTGAACTTCACGGCATTGTTCAGGAGGTTGAGGAGCGCCTGCTGAGCCTTCTGAGGGTTCATGGAGCTTTGCGCCGGAACCTCCTCCTCGACGACGAGACGCGTCGCGATATCCTTCGCGCGCGCCTGAGGGACGATCAAGTCGAGGCAGGTCTGCGCGAAGTCCCGCACATCGACCGACTCGCCCGAATGCCCGCCGACGTCCGATTTCGCGGGATCGAGCATCTGATTGACGATCGCAAGCACCGCCTCCGAAGCCGAACGGATCGTCTTGGCATGCGCGGCAATGACGTCGGGCCTCGTCTCGTTCGCGAGGAACCCGGTCGAACCGAGGATCGCCTGGAGCGGCGTACGGATGTCGTGGCTGGCGTCGGCGAACGCGCGTTCCCTGCCGGCGCGTTCGGCCTCGGCGTCCTCGCGCGCGGCGATAAGGTCCGTCACGTCGGAGCAAAGGCCGGCCCAAGATACGGCGCCGTCCTTCGCACGTCGTCGTTTCAACTGGCTGCGAAGCCATCGCTGCTGTGGTCCTGGCGTCACGGCACGGAACGTCACGTCGAGGTCCGTCTCTTCCGCCGTGCTGCGCGAGAACGCAGCGCGGACAAAGTCGCGGTCATCGGGATGGACGAAGGTCAGCGCTGCTCTATCGCCGTGTTGCGTCAGCTCCCGCGTGGCCGCCAGCATCCGCTTGCGAGTTCCGAAGAAGCTGTACGCGGCCTGCGCCGGACCGATCTTGCGCCGCTCGAACACCAAGCCCGGAATGGCGTCGGCCAGCGCGAGGAAGCGTTCCTGCTCATGCCGCGATGCCGCTGTCGCGGCTTCGCTGCGCAGGATCTCGAGACGAAGGTCGACCGCGTTGCTGATGCCGGCCGCCAGGACGCTGAGAATGTCGAGGTCCGCGCCACTCCAGCGATGTGGAACGCTGTCGGAAACGCAGAGCGTGCCCATGATGCGGCCGCTCGCAAGCTTGATCGGCGTACCCGCATAGGACGCGATGCCCGACGCCGGCGAAACGTCGGTGAACGCCGCATGCTCGGCGACAGCCTCCGCCGCGATCGCCGTGCCGGCGGTCGCGACTTGGCGACAGAGCGAGCAGGGGAGAGGCACTTCTTCGCCGAACTCCGAGAGCCGCGAGGAGCATACGGTGACCTGACGGGCGGTCGTGAAGGAAGACAGCGTCGCCCACCGAGCTTTGAGAAGACGCCGAGCCAAGTCCGTCGTTTGCCGCGAGGTCTCATCGGGCACGCATGCCCATAGTCGGCCTACCTCGAGAGCGGCGGCGTTGAGAGGGACGGCGTTGGGAGGAACGGCGTCGCCAGGCAACATCATGCCGTGTGGCATCGGTGCTCTTATCCGTCCGTGGTCTCGAAGGGCGCGGCGCATGACAGCGCACGCGGCTCGAGGAGCGAATCAGTAGATCGCCTTAGCCTATAGTCGAATACAGTAGCGCGCGTAGCTTTTTCGAGTTTGATCGCCGCACCGCAGGCGAGATGGCGAAGCCACGTCTTTGTCTGCATCGCAATACAATCGGCCGATTGCCGCGAGCGGCTGTTTCAGCAAGCGATCCGCCAGCGGACAGACACCGCGCCTACTCCGCAGGGGTGAGCACGGTGGGGTTGTCCACCACCGGCCGGAGCTTGGCAGAGTAGTGCGACGCGTTGCCGCGCCCGGCGCAGGCCTCGCGCGCGAAGATGATCAGATGGTGGGCAGGGATACAGTAGTTGAGCAGGGCCTCGACCTTGCCGCGCAACAGCAGCGGCAGCGCGAACTTCCAGAATGTGAAGCGATAGTCGCCTTTCACTCCGACATGCCAGAGGACGTTGCGCAGCACCGTCAGCCCCTTCTTAATCATCCCCCTGTTGGTGCGCTCGGGGCTGTTCGGCTTTTTGATGCGGTTCGGCCAGGTCGCCTTCAGCTGGTGGCGATAGCGGTCGAACAGGACTTCGGGCTGGTAGGCCTTCGCCATGCAGTCCCGCCACATGGAGAGCACGTCGTCGTAGGGCATTATGAAGTGCACGTTCGACTCGCGGTCGTCGCGCTCGTCGATGCGGTCGGCTTTCTGCAAGCGCTGCCAGAGCGGCGTCTGTGGCAGCGCTTGCAGGAGGTTGATGGTCAGCATCGGAATCGCTGATTTCTCGATGAAACTCAGGACCTTGTTGCCCGAGTCGGCGGTATCGCTGTCGAGCCCCAGGATGATTCCGGACACCAACTGCATGCCGTGGTCGTTGATGATCTTCACGGCGTCGAGGATCGGCATGACCATGTTGTGGCCCTTGTCGATCTGAATCAGGGCGTCGGGTTCGGGAGTCTCGATCCCGCAGAAGATAGCGTCGAAGCCGGCTTCGCGCATCATCGCGAGCACATCGGGCGAACGGGCGATGTTAAGCGTCGCCTCGCAGGCGAGATTGAGCGCGTAGCCGTTCTTCTTCTGCCATGCGATCAGGTGCGGAAGCAGCTCCTTGATGGCCTTGCGGTTGCCGATGATGTTGTCGTCGACGAAGTAGACCGAATTGTTGACGCCGAGCGCCAGCAGCTTGTCGAGCTCTTCACAGATCTGCGCCGGCGACTTCAGACGCGGCACGCGGCCGTAGAGCCCGGGAATGTCGCAGAACTCGCACCTGTAGGGGCAACCGCTCGAGAACTGCACCGTACCAAGCATGTACTTGTCGATCTTGGCGAGCTCGTAAGCCGGCATCGGGAACTGGCTGAGCTCGCGCCGGACGTTCGTCTTCAGCACGAGCTGCTTGACCGGCCGCGCCACGCTGTCGGCGAGACAGGCGATCAGCGCGTCGGTGGCATCGCCCATCTCGCCGACATGGAGATAGTCGAATGCCGGATAGGTCTCGGGGCACGACGAGACGGAAGGACCACCGAGCGCCGTCACCTTGCCGTGGTCGTGCGCGCGCCGATTGATGTCGTCGATCTGACGGCGCTGGATGTGCATGCCGCTGACAAAGACCGCCTCCGCCCACTGAAAGTCGGCCGCCGTCGCCGGCTCCATATTCTCGTCGACGAAACGCACCTGCCAGTGGGCAGGCATCGCGGCCGCGATGATAAGGAGACCCTGCGGCGGCATGAACGCCTTGGTCTTGTCCGTCAGCTTGTAGGCATGCTCGAAGGTGCCGAACGATGGCTCGTAGCGGGGTGAGACGCAGAGGATGCGACGGCTGCGCAGATCGGTCGCGTGAGTCATGAGGTTGACGGTGTCCCGCAAGGTTGAGCCGGTTGCAAAAACGCGCGGATCATAACGCGCGCCTCCTCGGCAGGCCAGCGGACAAGAAGTACGTTGCAAAGCCTCACGATGTTGTAATCGTCGGGTCGCGGCCGCGGGAGCGCTTGGCGCCGCTGAGCGGGCAAGGCTTGTGTCGACCCAACGACATTGTGCCGGAAAGATGAACACGTTTTGTCGCGCGATCGATCCCGCAGAGCCTTGCTGATCCTCAACCGTTCGAGCGGCACCGGCGCGAGGGGTCTCGGCTCGGTGCATGCGCGCCTGCAAGCCGGCGGGATTGCGATGATCGAGGCAGGCTGCGAGCGTGCCGCCGATGTCTCGCCGTGTATCGAGGCCCATCGCGCGACGGTCGATAGCGTGATCCTCGGCGGCGGTGACGGAACGATCAACGCTGCCGCGGCCGGTCTGATGGCAACCGGCTTGCCGATGGGCGTGCTGCCGCTGGGGACAGCCAATGATTTCGTCCGCTCGATCGGCGTTCCGTCCGGCCTCGAAGCGGCGGCTGATATCGTTCTCGAAGGCTTCGCCCGAACCGTCGATGTCGGCGACGTCAACGGTCATCCGTTCCTCAACGTGGCGAGCGTCGGACTGGCCGCCGATCTCGCCAGGAAGATCACCGGCAGGCAGAAGCGCCGCTTCGGCCGGCTCAGCTACGCGATCAATGCCGCGGAGCTTCTCGCCCGCGCGAGGGTGTTCCACGCGACGCTGATCACCGCCGAGAGCAAGACCCTGGTGCGGACGTTGCAGATCGCCGTCGGGAACGGCCGATTCTACGGCGGCGGCAACGTCGTGGCCAGCGAGGCGCGCATCGACGACGGCACGCTTGACCTGTACTCGCTCGAATTCGCGAAGCTCTGGCGCATGGCGCTGATGGTTCCGTCCTTCAAGTCCGGCGCTCACGGGGCGATCAGCGACGTTCGCACCGCACGCGGCGCGAGATTCGAGATCCTCACGCTCAAGCCCCGGCCGGTGAACGCCGACGGAGAGCTTGTGACGCAGACACCGGCCCTCTTCACCGTGAAGCCTCGGGCGATCACCGTCTACGTCCCGCGGTCGAGCTGAACGAGGGGCCGCGGATGAGCATCGTTTCGCTGGCTGACCGTGGTGCACGCGCCGAGATCGCGACGGCCGGCGCCGAGCTTCGCGCCTGGAGCGTCGCCGGGACGCCGCTCGTCTGGTCGCCCGATCCGGCGATCTGGCCGGCCACCGCGCCGATCCTCTTCCCCGTCGTCGGCTGGACTCGCGGCGGCGGCGTCACCGTCGAGGGACGGCACTATCCGCTCGGGCTGCATGGGTTCGCGCGCGACCGGACCTTCAGCGTGCTCGAGCAGTGGCCGTCGCATGTCCGCCTCGGCTTGCAATCGGACGAGGTCACGCGCGCGCTCTACCCCTTCGACTTCGCGCTCGAGGTCGAGCACGCGATCGACGGTGCCGCATTGACGACGCTGGTCCTGGTACGCAACACCGGCACGCGCGCGATGCCCTACGCCTTCGGCCTTCACCCGGGATTCCGCTGGCCGTTCGCCGGCGGCGACCTGGAGGACTACGAGATCCTGTTCGGCGAGCGGGAGGCGGGGCAGGTTCCGATCATCGCATCGGACGGCCTGTTCACGCGACAGCATCGCAAGGTGCCGCTCGACGGGCGGCGGCTACCCCTCTCCGAAGCCTTGATGGCGCGCGAGGCGCTCTGCTTCCTCGATGCGAACAGCCGCAAGCTGCGCTTCAGCCATGCCGCGTCCGGCGCGGCGCTCGAGGTCGAGCTCGAAGATTTCCCGCATCTCGCGCTGTGGTCGCGGCCAGCCGGCCGCTTCCTCTCGATCGAAGCCTGGACGGGCCACGGCGACTACGTCGACGCCGACGGCGATCTCTTCGCGAAGGCCTCAATGCGCCATCTCCCTGCGGGCGCCGAGGCGCGGCATGTCGCGCGCTTCTCGTTCGCGTCGCCGCACCGGCCGGTGCAGACCTGACGGCGAGATCCGGCGGCGCGCCGCGTGCCCTCCCGAGGCTTGGCAGTCCGCGGCAAACCTGACAGAAACGCGGCTTTCCAAGGACAAGCATGCCCAAGGACAAGCATGCCCAAGACAAGCATGCCCAAGACAAGCATGCCCAAGACGAGCACGACAACGAGGAAACGCCGCTCATGACCGTCAGCGAACAGAACGATGCCGAGGTCATCCGCGACGGCGACCACGGCGGCAAGATCATCGATGGCAAGGTCGCCGCCGCGCAGGTGATCGCCGAGGTGACGGAGCGGACCAAGGCGCTGGCCGCCAAGGGTGTGAAGCCGGGCCTCGCGGTCGTGCTGGTCGGCGAGAACCCGGCGTCCCAGGTCTACGTCAAGGCGAAGGGCAAGGCGGCCAAGGAGGCGGGCTTCCACTCCGTCCAGCACGATCTGCCAACGACAACCTCGGAGGCGGACATCCTGAAGCTCGTCGACGAGCTCAATAACGATCCGGCGATCCACGGTATCTTGGTCCAGCTGCCGCTGCCCGGGCACGTGAATTCGACCAAGGTGCTCGAAACGATCAACCCGGAGAAGGACGCCGACGGCTTCCACCCGACCAATGTCGGGCTTCTCGCGATCGGCTCGATGGAGCGTGCGCTGGTGCCCTGCACGCCGGCCGGTTCGCTGGTCCTCCTCGAAAAGGCGGCGGCGGCGCTCGGCGTCGAACTCGACGGCATGAACGCGGTGATCGTCGGCCGCTCCAACATCGTCGGTAAGCCGATGGTGCAGCTCCTCCTGTCGAAGAACATGACGGTGACGGTGGCGCACTCCCGCACCAAGGACTTGGCCGCCGTGGTGCGCGGCGCCGACCTCGTCGTGGCGGCGGTCGGCCGCCCGGAGATGGTCAAGGGCGACTGGATCAAGCCCGGCGCCATCGTCATCGACGTCGGCATCAACCGCATCGAGGGCGACGGCCTGAACGCGCAAGGCAAGCCGAAGACGAAGCTCGTCGGCGACGTCGACTATGCCGGCGCGGCGAAACATGCGGCCGCGATAACGCCCGTGCCCGGTGGCGTCGGCCCGATGACGATCGCGATGCTGATGTCGAACACGCTGCGCTCCGCCGAGCGCGCGGCGGGGTAGGGGTTATACCGGGACGTTCCCGGGGATCGACGCCGGGGCTCGCTTACAGCGTGTCGCCGCTTATCTCCGATCTTTCGACAGCAGGCGATCAGCCCGGTCTCGCCGGTCTGGTCGCCGGCCCCGAGATCGCGGCCGATGTCCGGTGCAAAATTCGTGGAAAAGGATGCCGTCGCTGCCGTCCGGCAGCGGCGTCGGGCGCCCCGGTTGCGAGGGGCGCGGGTGTGAGCCTCAGAGCGCCTCGAGCACCTTCTGAGCGCTCGACAGGTCGACTTGGCCCGGGTTCGGCTCGACCGACAGGCTCTTCACGACGCCGTCGTCAACGATCATCGTGTAGCGCTGCGAACGCATTCCCATGCCGAAGCCGTCGGCATCGAGCGTCATCCCGATCGCCTTGGCGAACTTGCCGCTGCCGTCGGCGAGGAAGGTCACCTTGCCCTCGCCGCCCGTCGCCTTGGCCCAAGCGCCCATCACGAAGACGTCGTTGACGCCGGTGACGAGCACCTCGTCGATGCCCTTTTCCCTGAACGTCTCGGCATTCTCGATGAACGCCGGCACGTGATTCATGCTGCAGGTCGGCGTGAAGGCGCCCGGCACGGCGACGAGCACGACCTTGCGATGCGGGAAGATCTCCGCGGTCTTGCGCGGCGCCGGACCGTCGGGGGTCATGATGGTGAACGTCGCCTCCGGGATGGTATCGCCTACCTTGATCGTCATGTGCGCACTCCGCGTGTCAAAGGTTTTCGGCTCGGTTGCCGGCCGCGCAATGCGTTACTTCGCCGGCAGGCTGGCGTCGAGGGTCTCGACCGTCACGAGGCTTGCGTCGCCGCGCTTCAGGGTGAGCGAGACCGGCACGCGCCTCGCCGCGTCGCCCGGAACGGTCTGCTCCGCGACGAGCATCCAGTGGTCGCTCCCGATTTTGCGGGTGGTGAAGAAGAAGCCCTCCGGCCCATCAACGAAGATGTCTTCGGGAACAGCCGCGCCGTGCCACGCCAGCGTCCAGGTCGGTTTGGGGGCGCCCTTCTGCGGCCTGATCGCGAGGCTGCGGCGCTGCGAAGGGCTCATCGGCTTCGGGACCTGCGCGAGCGCCGCCTCGACGATCTCGCCCGCGGCGTCCGTGCCGCGCGCCGGCAGCACCAACATGGCCCGCGAATGCGCCGGCACGCAGATCTTGTTGCAGACCGCGTAGCTCACGTCGGCGTGGAGCACGGAGGGCTTGGACGGGTCGACCGGCGTCACCTCGACGGGGAAGGCGACCCTGTCCGAGTAGCCGTAGGCGACGAGGCCTTCCTCGCTGATGCGGGACGGCACCGGGAACGCCACCTCCGCCTTCGCGACGTTCTCCGAACCGTTGAAGGCGAACACCGGCGGCACGCCGCTCTCGCCCGGCTGTTTCCAATAGGTGTGCGAGCCTTTCGACATGGCGATGTCGACGGCAGCCTCATAGCTGCCATTCCGGCGACCCGGAGCCGCAATCAGCCGCAGCGTGGACGCGGTATTGCCATAGGGGTCGGCTAGCGTCTTCGGGTTGCTTTGGGCGCAAGCCGCGCCGGCGGCCATCCCGATGCAGGAACAACACAGAATCGCGCAAACATGCAAAAGGGTCTGAATAGCGGAAGTCGTCTGGAGGAGTTTTTGCTTACATGTCACGCTAGGCATCGTCACGTTAGCCTCGCTTCGAACGCCGAATACCGGACGGCCGAACGACCACGGGAACCGGGATCAGACATCAGGGGGCGGCACAGATGGGACAGATGACGCGCAACGACGGCCCACGTACCTCCGCCAAGTTCAAGGATCCCGAGGGCCGCGCCGGCGCTCGCATCACGGACGCCTTCGATATGCATGGCGGCTTCCTCGACGGGCAGATGCTTGTGGCGATGTCGAGCGTGACAGAGCCGTTCGAGCGTGCCGTCATCTATCTCTGCGCCCATTCCGAGGAAGGCGCGATGGGGATCGTCATCAACCGCCCCGCCAGCAAGGTCAAGTTCCCCGAACTCCTGGTCCAGCTCGACGTGATCGCGGAGCAGGAGGCGATACGGATGCCGGGCACAGTCAACGCGGTGCAGGTCCTCAAGGGGGGACCGGTCGAGACGCAGCGCGGTTTCGTCCTGCATTCCAACGACTTCTTCATCGACAATTCGACTTTGCCGATCAACCAGGGCATCGCGCTGACCGCGACCGTCGACATCCTGCGCGCGATCGCCGGAGGCTCGGGTCCCGAACGCGCGGTGCTGGCGCTCGGCTACGCCGGGTGGGGCGCCGGGCAGCTCGAAGAGGAGATGCAGGACAACGTGTGGCTCAACGTGCCGGCCGACCCGTCGCTGATCTTCGATCCCGAGCTCGACTCGAAGTACGAGCGCGCCATGCGGCACTTCGGCATCGATCTCGCCCAGTTGGTCGATCCCGGCCTGTCGCGATCGAGCTTTCGGCACTGATCCGGAAGCGGCCGAGCGAAGCCGGTCGCCGATGACACGTCCGCAAGGCGCTAAGTCCATAGTGACCACGCTGCGGCGGCCGGATTTGATCGATACCGTCGCCGATTGGATCTGGTCGACATTTTGGCGTCCGCACGGATACGATCTCGCGGCCATACGCGCACTCGTCCAAGCCTCCGATGCGGAGATTGGACCCTCACAATGCTTCGTCCTGCTCGTGGCCGGCCAACCGGTCGGGACGGTGGGTTTGATCGGTCACGACCTGGACGATCGACCGGAGCTGACGCCTTGGTTGGCCGCCTTATACGTTCGCCCGGAAGCTCGCGGCCACGGCTACGCTCGCGATTTGATCCGGGAAGTCGAGAACGAGTGCGTCAGGGCCGGCGTCCCTGAGCTTTGGTTGCATACATCGACCGCCGAACGGCTTTATGCATCGCAGGGGTTGCGGGCCGTCGACACCTTTTCGCATCGAAGCGCATCTTCGGTGCTCATGCACCGCACCTTTGATGGATGACAACAGATCGAACGAAGTCGTCACGGCTCGCTACTACTCGCCTGGCATCCTTTCTTTTGAGCCGGTTTTGTTCTAGCGCTCAGCAATGACGCCGATTGATCGCGCCTGACATGGCCAAAGCCAAAACGTCGTTCGTCTGCCAATCCTGCGGCAACGTCGCGCCGCGCTGGCAGGGCCGCTGCGAGGCCTGCGGTGCCTGGAACGCGATGGTCGAGGATGCCGCGGCAGCCGGCATCGGCGCGCAGGTGGCGCGGACCGGGCGCAAGGGCAGGGTGTTCGCGCTGGGCGCGCTCGGCTCGCCCGATGCGCCGCAGCGCCGGGTCACGACCGGAATCGAGGAACTCGACCGGGTGACGGGCGGCGGCTTCGTCGCCGGCTCGGTGCTCCTGCTCGGCGGCGAGCCTGGCATCGGCAAGTCGACGCTGCTGATCCAGGCCTGTGCCGCCTTGGCGGTGAAGGGCCATCGCGTCGCCTACATCTCCGGCGAGGAGTCAATGGACCAGGTGAGGCTGCGCGCCAGCCGCTTGGGGCTCGCCGCCGCGTCGGTCGAACTCGCCGCCGAGACCGGCGTCGACGATATCGTCGCCACGCTCTCGCAGGGGGCGCGCCCGGCGCTGGTGGTGATCGATTCGATCCAGACGATGTGGACCGAGTCGCTCGAAGCCTCGCCCGGCACGGTCACGCAGGTGCGCGGCGCGGCGCAGGCGCTGATCCGGTTCGCCAAGACCACCGGCGCGGTCGTCATCCTCGTCGGACACGTCACCAAGGACGGCCAGATCGCCGGACCCCGCGTGGTCGAGCACATGGTCGACGCGGTCGTCTCTTTCGAAGGCGAAGGCGGCCGCGACTTCCGCATCCTGCGCGCGACGAAGAACCGGTTCGGCCCGACCGACGAGATCGGCGTCTTCGAGATGACCGGCGGCGGCCTGCGCGAGGTTCGCAACCCGTCCGCCCTGTTCCTCACCGCGCACGAGCAGGCCACGCCCGGCGCGGCGGTGTTCGCCGGTATGGAGGGAACGCGACCGCTCCTCGTCGAGATCCAGGCGCTCGTCGCGCCGACGTCGCTCGGCACGCCCCGACGGGCGGTGGTCGGCTGGGACACGAGCCGGCTCGCCATGATCGTCGCGGTGCTCGAGGCCCATGCCGGGCTCAAGCTCGGGCAGCACGACATTTATCTCACCATCGCCGGCGGCCTGCGCGTCAGCGAGCCGGCGGCGGATCTCGCGGCGGCCGCCGCGCTCGTATCGTCGCTTTCCGGCCAGGCGCTACCGTCGAATACGGTGTTCTTCGGCGAGGTCGGGTTGTCGGGCGCCGTGCGTCCGGTGGCCCACGCCGCGGCCCGGCTGAAGGAAGCGGCGAAGCTGGGCTTCACCGACGCGGTGGCACCTCCGGCCGGGCCCGTTGCCGCGACCCGCGACACCGGGGTTGCCGGGGCGGTCGGCTCGGGCCTGACGGTCGCGACCTGCGATCACGTGGGCGCGCTCGTCGCCATGGCCGCTACGCCGCGCAAACGAGAGGCACGGCCGTCACAGGCTGCTCCTGCTTCGCCAAAGGTACATGTGGACGGCAGGCGAATGGCGTGACGGTACCGTTCAGCTTTGCTACAACGCCGTCACGATAGGTCGCACGGTCTCGTCGTCGCCACGCCTTCCTGTGCTTCCGAACCCGAGCCGGTCGCCCTCGAGCCGTCGCTGTAGGCCATCTGCTTGCGTGATGTTCAGCCTGAAGGTCGAGGATTTATGCCGTCTTATCTTGATCTCGGCCTGATCGCAGTCGTCCTCGTCTCGGCACTGCTGGCGATGCTGCGGGGCTTCACGCGCGAAATCCTCGCCATAGCGTCGTGGATCGCGGCGACGGTGGCGGCGCGCTACCTCTACGTCTACCTGCTGCCTTACGTGAAGCCCTACATCTCCAAGGAACCCTGGGCCTCGATCGCCGCGGCCACCGCGATCTTCTTCGTGGCCCTGATCATTGTCTCGATCGTCACCGTCAACCTCTCGGACGCCATCCTCGATTCGCGGATCGGCGCCGTCGACCGCTCGCTCGGCTTCCTGTTCGGCGCGGCGCGCGGCTTCGTGCTGTGCGTGATCGCTTTCTTGTTCTTCACCATGTTCACCTCGGCCGAGAAGCAACCGGCGTGGGTTAAGACCGCGAAGTCGCGTCCTCTGCTGGAGAGCACGGGTGAGGACATGAAGACCCTGCTGCCGCACGACTTCCTCAACACCATCATGAAGCCGAAGACGCCGAATCCGACCGAGGAACCGCCATCCGAGGGCGACGCGGGGGGGAAGGCTGCGACCGAGGGCGATTCGCCGGCGCCCCTGCCGCCGCTGCCGCCGCCGCGCGACACCGGTGGAAAAACGCCCTGATAGAGCCGCCACGTCATCGTGCGCGTTGCTTATGGCTGCCGAAGGATTATTTAGGTTTCGTGACAAAAAGTTGCCTTCCAGCAGCATCGGGCGGGTCGAACGTCAATACCCGTGACGGTGTCCCGCGGATCGAGGGTTCATGACCGAGCAAGCCGCTTGTTCAGACGATTTGACCACCGCCGTCCTTCCGGACGCTTCCGCGGAGCACAGCCCCAGCCGAGCCGAAGACCCCCTCAAATCAGCTAGCTCCTTCGACCCAGATGCCGACCGGTTGCGCGAAGAGTGCGGCGTATTCGGCATCTTCGGCCATCCCGAAGCCGCCGCCATCACGGCGCTCGGGCTCCACGCCCTGCAGCATCGCGGCCAGGAAGCGGCAGGCATCGTTGCCTTCGACGGCCAACGTTTCAATTCCGAGCGACGTCTCGGTCTCGTCGGCGACCATTTCTCCAAGGCCTCGACGATCACCCGGCTACCCGGCCGTTCCGCCGTCGGTCACGTCCGCTACTCGACGACCGGCGAGACGATCCTGCGCAACGTCCAGCCGCTGTTCGCGGAACTCGACTCCGGCGGCATCGCGGTGGCGCACAACGGCAATCTCACGAACGGGCTGACGCTACGCCGCGAACTGATCCGCGACGGCGCCATCTACCAGTCGACCTCCGACACCGAGGTGATCCTTCACCTCGTCGCCCGAAGCCGCAAGTCGCGTGTGACCGAGCGCTTCATCGAGGCGTTGCGCGAACTCGAAGGCGCCTACGCGCTGGTCACGCTGTCGAACCGCGCGCTGATCGGCGCGCGCGACCCGCTCGGCATCCGCCCCCTCGTCCTCGGCGAGCTCGACGGCCATTATCTGCTCGCCTCCGAGACCTGCGCGCTCGACATCATCGGCGCCCACTTCGTGCGCGATGTGGAGAACGGCGAGATCGTGGTCATCACGGACACCGGGGTGGAGAGCCTGCGGCCGTTCCCTAAGGTGCCGCCGCGCCCCTGCATCTTCGAGTACATCTATTTCGCCCGGCCGGACTCGGTGGTGCACGGCCGTTCCGTCTACGAGACACGCAAGGCGATGGGCGCGGAGCTCGCCCGCGAAATGCCGGCCGATGCCGACGTCGTCATCCCGGTTCCCGACAGCGGCGTACCGGCGGCGATCGGCTATGCGCGAGCCTCCGGCATTCCGTTCGAACTCGGCATCATCCGCAACCATTACGTCGGCAGAACCTTCATTCAGCCGACGCCGACCACGCGTGAACTCGGGGTTCGGCTGAAGCACAGCGCCAATCGCGCGGTCGTGGCCGGCAAGAGCATCGTGCTCATCGACGATTCGATCGTGCGCGGCACGACGTCGGTCAAGATCGTGCGCATGATGCGCGAGGCCGGCGCCCGCGAGGTGCATTTCCGGATCTCGTCGCCGCCGATCAAATATCCGGACTACTACGGGATCGACACCCCGGAGCGCGAGAAACTACTCGCCGCTACCCACACGATCGCCGAGATGCGAGACTATATCGGCTGCGATTCCATCGCCTTCCTCTCCGTCGACGGGACCTACCGCGCGATGGGCGAGGAGCGGCGCGATCCGCTCCGTCCGCAATTCACCGACCATTGCTTCACGGGCGACTATCCGACCTACCTCACCGACGTGATCGGCGAGCACCGCAGCCAGCTTTCGTTGCTGGCGGAGACCGGCTAGAGCGGACGCCATGACTGCCGAGAAACCTTTGGCCGGGCGCGTCGCCGTCGTCACCGGCGCTTCTCGCGGGATTGGTCGCGCCACAGCCATCGCGCTCGCCGAGGCCGGCGCGCATATCGTGGCGCTCGCCCGCACCCAGGGGGCCCTCGAGGACCTCGACGACGCCGTCAAGGCGGCAGGTTCGGCCGCGACGCTGGTGCCCTGCGACGTCAAGGATGTCGCCGCGCTCGACCGGCTCGGCTTCGCTTTGCACGAGCGCTGGGGCAGACTCGACGTCTTCGTGGGCAATGCCGGCGTGCTCGGCCCGCTGACGCCAATCGCCCATCTCGACCCCAAGCAGTGGGATGACGTCATCGCGGTCAACGTCACGGCGAACATGCGCCTCATCCGCTCCTTCGATCCGCTGTTGCGCGAAGCCGAGGCGGGGCGCGTCGTGCTGATGACGTCGGCGGCCGGTAACCGCGCCACGTTCAAGCCGTACTGGGGTCCCTACGCGATCTCGAAGAGCGCGGTGGATTCGATCGTGCGCACCTATGCCGCGGAAACGGCCAACGTGACGTCAATCCGGGTGATGGCCGTCAATCCCGGCCCTCTTCGCACCCACATGCGTGCGCAGGCCATGCCCGGCGAGGATCCGACGGCGCTTCGAGCCCCCGAGGAGATCGCGCCCAAGATCGTCGCATTGTGCCTGCCGTCGTGGTCCGAGACCGGCAAGCTCTACGATGTCCCCACCGAAAGCGTCCTAAGTTTCCAGGGCCCATCCTAATCGCGTCGTGGCGCGGTTCGTGGTATAAGGTTGCAACCATGAAAGCATATGCGGTCGCGCTCGTTCTCTCCGGCAGCCTTGCTGCGGCTCCGGCCAGTGCGCAGGGCACTCGGACCATGCAAGCCGCCAAGGTCCAAGGGATTACCATTACCGCGCCCTGGCTTCGGGCGACGCCGAACGGGGCGCCGGTGGTTGGCGGCTACGTCACCCTCAAGAACGTGGGCGGCGCGACGGACCGGCTGATCGGCGCAAGCCTGCCGATGGCGCCGAACGGCGAGGTCCACGCGATGTCGATGGCGAACGGCGTCATGCACATGCGCCGGCTCGATGGCCTCGAGATCGCGCCCGGGCAAACGGTGACGCTGGCGCCCGGCGGAACCCACCTGATGTTCATGCACCCGACCGCCAAGCTGAAGGAAGGCGAGAGCGTGAAAGGCACGCTCGTCTTCGCCAAGTCCGGCCAGGTCCCAGTGATCTTCGCCGTGGGCGGCATGGCCGCGAAGAGCGCGCCCGCCGCGGCGCGCTAGAGCGGTTTCCGCTCTGATTGCAGGGTACGACGCAACCCGAGCAGGAAATACTCACGCTGCCAATCGCGGCTCGCAGGCCGCGAGCAGCCGTGTTCTTCAACACCCGAGCAGCCCGTGGACGACTAGCGCTACCCGTTCGGCGCGCGCGCTGCGTCTGATCCGGCCGGAACGCTCGAGCTCGGCGAGCCCGTGAAGAGATGCCCAGAACGTCTCGGTCGCGATAGCGACATCGCTGTTGGTCGGCGTGACGACAGCCGCAAGCGCGTCGAAGGCAGCCTTTGGTTCCGACCTGGTTTCGGCCTCGGCGAAGCGCAAACCGGTCGGCAGGGAGAACATGGCCTCATAGAGAGCCGGATGCCTTCGGGCGAAGGCGAGGTAGGCCATGGCGACGTTCTCCAGCGCATTGCGACGATCGGTCGATCCTCGCGCTGCCTTCTGAAGCGTCGCCGTGATTTCCCGAAATCCCTCGACCGCGACGGCCGCCACGATCGCGTCCCTATTCTCGAAGTGCGAGTAGAGGACCGGCTGGCTATATTCGATCTCTTCCGCCAGCCGGCGGATCGTGACGGCAGCCCATCCCTCGCCTTCCGCGATGAGGCGCGCCGCAGCGGTGATGCGGTGCTCGCGTTCAGCCCGCTGCCTGCCTTTTCGCTCGACGATACCCAACCTTCGATCTCCCCGCGTCGGAGGTCCGACGCGCCTGGATGATAGGGAAGCTTGAAAATCTAGCAACACTAGATTATATATCCTCGCAAGAAGGAGGTGCAAATGCACTGGGTTGCAATTGGACTGGCGCTGCTGCTGGCGCTCGCGATCATCGCGATCGGCGCCTGGTATGTGGCGAGCCCGACGACCGCGACACGCGGCTTCGGCCTGCCGCTTCCCGAAGAGGGGACGAACATCGCCTGGTGGCTTCGCCTCAAGGGGGTGCGCGACATCGCCTCGGGATTGACCGTACTGGCCCTCATGGCTTGGGGCGGCCCCCGGGCGGTCGGCATCGTCCTGCTGGTCGAGGCGATCGTCCCTGTCGGCGACATGCTGCTCATTCTTGCCGCGAAAGGCTCGGCCAAGAGCGCCTTCGTCATCCATGGTTTCACGGCGGTGCTGATGATCCTGGCAGCGATCCCCCTCATCATGGGGGTGCCCTGAAATGCTGCATGACCTCTCGATCTGGTTTCTCGGCGCCGGGCTCTTCGGCGCCGGGCTGTTCAACGCGATCGGTACGCCCGCGACGCAAAGCGGTTTCGTCCGCTGGGGCTATCCTGCGTGGTGGTGCCGTTTAACCGGCGCCCTCGAGATGGTGAGCGCCGTTCTGATTGCCCTCCCTGTCAGTCGCGGGGCGGGCCTGATGCTTGGTGCAATGATCGTTGCGGCGGCGGTTTTGACCGTCTTGCGTCACCGTGAATTTCCGCACCTCGTGCCGCTCAGCGTCTTTGTCGCCTTGCTCGCGCTGGCGGAGATCTCGTCTTGAGAGGGCGGCGCTGTAAGAACTCCGCGACGCCCGACGCCACCTGAGCGGAACATGCTGAGCAACGTCCGCTGTTGCGGACTTGCTCCGATCAGGAAAGCGTGGCGAGGACAGGAACATAAGCGTCGCGAAGCGACTCCGAATCACCGTCCGATGCGTAGCAAAATCGTCTCGCTCGATCGTGGCGGTGACGGCCTGGGTCCGTCGCGCGGCGCGACTTCGTCGCCCTACCCGCGACGGCTCATTTGATCGTCACGGGTCTGCTCTACGGTCCTTCGGCTTTCAGCTTCTTGGCCACCCGCAACGACATGCATTGAAGCCGAAGATGCGAGCGGCCGGACGACGGATGAGCTTTTCGACCAGCGGCGGCTTACATCTTCGATGCGGGCGCAGAAGAAGTCTCCCGAGATCCTTGTGTGATGGGCGCTGCCCGCGTGGTAGCGTTCGCCCCATGAGCAACGGCTCTGTCCTCGCAAACGCAGCAGAGTCGTCGCGCCCCGAGCTTGCCGTCCCGGCACGGCCGCAGCGCCCGTTGCCGCCGCTCGACCTTCTGAAGACGGCAATCAGCAACACGCTCGGCATGTTCGACGAAGCCTTGTTCGACGAGCTTGTGGTCGTGCGCCGCTATGGCCCGGTCGCCGTCGCCTACATCAGCGACCCCGCCGGCATCCGGCACGTCCTCGTCGACCACTTCGACGACTACCCGCGCTTGCCTGTCATCCGGCGTCTCTATGCGGCACAGATCCGCACCGGCTCGCTGGCGACCTCCGGCCCGGTATGGTGGCGGCACCGGCGCATCGCGGCATCGGCGCTCGATCGCCGCGCCGTGACGCCCGAGGTGCCAGCCTACGCGGCTGCCGCGGAGGCGGAGGCCGAAGCCCTTGCCGGGCAGATGGGCGCGCCCGTCAATATTGCGTACCAGATGGGGAACATGTCGGTCGGACTGCTCCATCAAATGGCGATGAGCGGCGATCCTCGCGGCGTACCGATCCTGGCCTGGCTTTCCAAGGTACCGGGCAAGCCCAGGCCGCTCGACGTGCTGCCGATGCCGGACTGGCTCAGGGATCTGATCAGTCCGGCTCGGCTCTCGCCGGAGCGCGCGGCTCTGCGCGAAACACTGACCAGCCTCGTGGCCGAACGCCTGGCCGACGGCTACGATGGGCCGCGAGATCTGCTCTGGCGCATCGCCCACGCCACCGACCGCGCCACCGGCCAGCGACTGCCGCTCGACGAAGCATGCGACGAGGCCGCGAGCCAGCTGGCCGCAGGCGACGCGACGATCGGCGCGCTCAGCTGGATCTGGTACCTGCTCGCGCTTCATCCCGAGGTCGAGGGCCGCCTGCACGCCGAGCTCGACGCGGTCCTGGGTGACAGCCCGATCCATGCCGATCATCTGCGCAAGCTCGTCTATACCCGGCGTGTTCTCGATGAGGTGTCGCGATTGTATCCGTCGGTGCCGGTCACGCCCCGGCATGCGCTGAAGCAGGATGTCATCTGCGGCCACAAGATCCCCCGTGGCGCTACGATCATGATCGCGCCATGGGTCGTGCATCGGCACCGCAAGCTCTGGAGCGAGCCCGACGCGTTCGATCCGGATCGTTTCACGGAAGAGCGCAGCCGCGACCGCCCGCATTTCGCACATATCCCGTTCATCGTCGGACCGGGGACGTGCAGCGGCTCCTACTTCGCGATGCTCGAGATGCTCATTCTCGTGGCGGCGCTGGCCCGCCGCTATCGCCTCCGCCTGGTTCCCGGGATGCCGGTGACGCCGCACGGCGCAATGACGCTGCAGCCGCGCGGTGGGCTGTGGATGACCGTGGAGCGGCGCTGAGGCGAGCTCAGGTCGAATCGCCGTTTCAACCGCAGGCCTTCAGCCGCTTCGCCACCTTCAGCGCGAAATACGTCAGCACCCCGTCGCAGCCGGCGCGCTTGAAGGCGACGAGGCTCTCCATCATTGCCCTATCCCCGTCGATCCAGCCGTTCTGCGCCGCGGCCATGATCATCGCGTACTCGCCGGACACCTGGTAGGCGAAGGTCGGCACCTCGAACGTGTCTTTCACCCGGCGGATGATGTCGAGGTAGGGCATGCCCGGCTTCACCATCACCATGTCGGCGCCCTCCTCGATGTCGGCGGCGACCTCGCGCAGCGCCTCGTCGGAATTGGCAGGGTCCATCTGGTAGGTGCGCTTGTCGCCCACGAGCACGGCTTTCGTGCCGATCGCGTCGCGGAACGGGCCGTAGAAGGCCGATGCGAACTTCGCCGCATAGGACATGATCTGGACGTGCTCGAAACCCTCGCCGTCGAGCGCCGCGCGGATCGCGCCGACGCGCCCGTCCATCATGTCGGAGGGCGCGATGATGTCGGCGCCGGAGCGCGCCTGGTTGAGCGACTGCTCGCAGAGGAGGTGCACCGTCTCGTCGTTGACGATCTCGTCGCCGTCCATCACCCCGTCGTGGCCGTGCGAGGTATAGGGATCGAGCGCGGCGTCCGTCATCAGGCCGAGGTGCGGCACCTCGGCCTTGATCGCGCGGACGGCGCGGCAGACCAGGTTTCGCGGGTTGTGCGCTTCGCTTCCGCGCGGGTCCTTCACCGCGGCGTCCGTCATCGGGAAGAAGCACAGCGCCGGAACGCCGGCCTCGGCCGCTTCGACCGCGGCGCGCACCGCCTCGTCGACGGAGAGCCGCTCGACGCCCGGCATCGAGGGGACCGCCACGCGCTGGCTCTCGCCCTCCACCAGGAACAGCGGCCAGATGAGGTCGTTCGTCGTGACGACGTTCTCGCGCACCAGGCGGCGCGCCCATTCCGTGCGCCGGTTGCGGCGCGGGCGATGGATCAAGCCGAGGCTGGTTGCGTGGGGGAGGCTCGAGGTCATGGCGCGGTCCTTCCGGCGGGAATGTTCTACGCTTCCGGCCGGATCCCTGCAATCATGCGCGAGAGGCGGATTTCAGGCGCTTGCGTGAGGCGAGGTCAGCGGCGGTGTCCGCCACCGCCGTGGCCATGCCCGCCACCGCCGTGGCCGCGGCCGCCACCGAAGTGCCCGCCACCGCCGCCGAAGTGACCGCCGTGGCCGCCGAAGTGACCGCCGCGGCCGTCGCCGCCGAAGCCGCGGCGGAACCCGTGGCCCTTGGCGAAACCGAACCGGCCGCCGCGGACGTAGCCGAAGCGCCGGCCGTAAGCTGATCCACGCCGGTCGCTGTAGCTGTATCCCGGCGTATAGCTAAAGCCGCGCAGGAAGGGCCGGCCGCAGATATAGTAGCCGGGGCCGTGCCAGCCGCTTCGGTAGAAGCAGTACCCGGGCCGGCTATAGCCGTAGCCGCCATACCCGTAGCCGCCATAGCCGAAGCCACCGTGACCGTAGCCGCCGCGATAGCCGAAGCCGCGGCGGAACCCGTAGCCCCTGGCAAAACCGAACCGGCCGCCCCGGACGCCACCGCCGCGCGCGAAGCCGCCGCCACGACCGGCGCGACCACCGCCGCCATGGAAGCCGCCTCCATGAAAGCCGCCTCCGCGACCGGCGCGACCACCGCCGCCATGAAAACCGCCGCCGCGACCATGGCCACCGCCGCCACCGCGGAATGCGGTATGCTCGACGACAGGTGGCGCGGCCGCGTTCATCAATGCCGGCTGGACGACGGGTATGGGTGCCGCGTCTAACGGCGACGCGAAGATCAGCGAGGCCGCCATCATCGGCACGGCCACAACAAGTTTTCTCAGGGTCAGCATCAGCTTTTCCTCCGTGTGGAGGCGCTGGACTACTCGACCTTCGATGAACGAAGGCCGACAAAGAACCCTCGCAAAATCACTTTTCAGTCAAACGACCGCATATGGCGCCACGCTTGGTCGAGTGGCCGATCTTCGATCCTCCCCGCGCGCTATTTGATCTTGAGGACAAGCTCCGCGACAGCGATCATGATGCCGATCGTCCCCAGCAGATTGAAGGCGATCGCTCCGACGATCCAGCGCACCATCTCTACTTTCAGCGTCGCGATATCGGTTTTCACTTCCGTTCTCAAATCAGCGATCTCCGCCTTCAGCTCTGCTCGCAGGTCGGCGATTTCCGTCTTGAGACCGGCGATGTCGAGCTTGGTGGCGACGTGATCCTCGGTGCTTTCGGACAGGGCCTGCGCGAGCGTGTCGGATTGCTCCGGCGTGAAGCTTGCCCTGAGAGCCTTCGAAAGCCGGAGCGTGTCGTAGATCATGGCGACATTGTAGCGATGAGCGGGAAGGACGCCAACGGCAACGGAGGCAGCCTGGAACGCCGCCTCCGGCTTTTGCTCGGGTCGTGACGCGATCAGCCCGGGAGCAGGACGCCGTTGATGACGTGGATCACGCCGTTCGACTGGATCACGTTCGGAATGGTGACGTAGCCATGGCTGCCCTTGGCGCCCTCGATCTCGATGCGGCCGCCCCGATCGACGGCGGTCAGGCTCCCGCCTTCGACGGTCTTGAGGCTCGCCCGGCCGCCGCCGGCCCTGATCGCCTCCTGGAGCCGGGCCGCGGTGAACTTGCCCGGGAGGACATGATACTCGAGAATCGCGGCGAGCTTGCCCTTGTTGGCGGGCTTCAGCAGGGTCTGGACGGTGCCGTCCGGCAGCTTGGCGAAGGCGGCGTTGGTCGGGGCGAAGACGGTGAACGGGCCGGGGCCCTCGAGCGTGCCGACGAGGCCCGCCGCCTTGACGGCGGCGACGAGCGTTGTGCTGTCCTTGGACTTGACGGCGTTCTGGATGATGTTCTTGCTGGCGAACATCGGCGCGCCGCCGACCCTAGGGTTGGCGAACGCGGGCACGGCGAGGGCGACGACGCCGGCGAGGATCGCCGAGGCGAACAGCGACGTTTTAAAGGTTTTGCGAAGCATGGTGATGGTCTCCTGTTCATCGGCGCTTTGTCGGCACCTGAACACCAATTGGTACGGATGGCCGAACGCTAAGGTTTGATCGTCAACCGAGGCGTTTGGGGGAGGCGCTTCGGCGGGCGAGCAACCGATGGTATTTGCGTCCTGACGAGGCTTGCCTCTAGAAGGCTCATCTCGCGAGCCGAGCAAAGGATGGCTGATGGGCGTTCTCGTCGACGGCGTCTGGCACGACAAGGGCTACGGTCAGGAGAAGAACGAGGGGCGCTTCGAGCGGGACGCGTCGTTGTTTCGCAACTGGGTGACGGCCGATGGCGCGGCCGGGCGGAGTGGGACCGGCGGCTTCAAGGCCGAGCGCGGCCGCTACCATCTCTATGCGTCCTATTTCTGCCCCTGGGCGACACGCTGCCTCATCATGCGCAAGCTGAAAGGCCTCGAGGAGGCGATCTCACTCTCGATCACCGACTGGTTGATGGGCGAGCAAGGCATCACCTTCCATCCGCGCGACGGCGTCGTCCCCGACCCGATCCACAACGCGCAGTATCTGCATCAGGTCTATACGGCGGCCAAGCTCGACTATTCGGGCCGGGTCACCGTGCCCGTGCTGTGGGACAAGCAGACCGCCACGATCGTGTCCAACGAATCGGCGGACATCATCCGGATGATGAACGCCGCCTTCGACAGGGCCGGTGCGGCCGGGCGCGACTACTATCCGCACCCGCTGCGCCACGAGATCGACGTGGTCAACGAGCGCATCTACGCTCACGTCAACAACGGCGTCTACAAGGCCGGCTTCGCGACCACGCAGGCCGCCTACGAGGCGGCGGTGCTGCCGCTGTTCGAGACGCTGGACCTGCTCGACCACAGGCTCGCCGCCCAACGCTACCTTTGCGGCGACGCCATCACCGAGGCCGACATCCGGCTCGTGACCACGCTGCTGCGCTTCGACATCGTCTACGTCGGGCACTTCAAGTGCAACATCCGCCGCATCGCCGACTATCCCGCGCTTTCGGCTTACCTTGCCGACCTGATGGCGCTCGACGCGGTCGCCTCGACGTGCCGGCCGGACCATATCAAGAACCACTATTATCGTAGCCACCCCTGGATCAATCCGAACGGCATCGTGCCGATGGGACCCGCGAGCGAACTCCTTGACCCGGCCGGCCGAGCCGCCGCCGCATGAGCCAAGCGCCGCTCACACGCGATCTCGCCAAGCCCGCCGCCAAGCTCACTCCCGCCAAGCCCGCGCTCTTCAAGGCGGGTCGCGCGAAGGAGCCGGTCCCCTACGAGAGCGACGCGGCCATCCGCGTCGGGCTCACGGCGCGCGAGCAGATCGAGACGCGCTGGGGGCTGATCCTCGTCATCTTCATGCGGCTTTTGGCGGTGCTTTGGATTCTGCAGGGCCTGCTGCAATGGTCGCTGTTCATGGTGCCGCGGGAGGCCATCTTCGATCGGCTCTCGACGGGACAGGTCTCGGCGATCATCTTCTTCGCCGTCATCGACTTCCTCGCCGCGGTCGGGCTGTGGCTCGCCACGCCGTGGGGCGGCGTGCTCTGGCTTTTCGCGGCGGCTTCGCAGATCGTCGTCGCGATGAGCGTCCGCCACGTCTTCGCGACGTCCTGGGTCGCGGTCGATGCCGTGCTCATCTTCGTCTACTTCGTTCTGACCTGGCAGGCGAGCCGCCTCTCGCAGGATCGCGGCTAGCTAGGCATTCCCATCTGCCTGGAAGATACCGCCGGTCTAGTGAGGTCGCATTCGCTTCAATATTTAAGTAAAAACAACGCGAGAATTCTTCATTATAAATGAACTGCAAGCTTCAGCTTTTATTTACGTCAAAGTGTAAACTTGCGATTCAGATTGTTGCTTAAACTCGTTTTCATCGGGGCAACCTATAGATCATTCCACATGAGCCACCGAGTGGCCATCAGGATCGAAGGGAAACGAGACCATGATCAGCGCGCTGAAGAACGACATGAGCCAGATGCGTAACGAGAGCCAGGCGTCGGTCCGTCCGGTTTATCTGGAGGCGCTCACGCTCGTCGAGCGTTTGCATCGGCGCCTGCTCGACGTCATCAAGGACGAGTTCGACCGGCGTGGCCGCTCCGACGTCAACTCGGTGCAGGCGCTGCTGCTCTACAACATCGGCGACAAGGAGCTGACGGCCGGCGAACTGCGCACGCGCGGCTACTATCTCGGCTCGAACGTCTCCTACAACGTCAAGAAGCTCGTCGAGATGGGCTACCTTCACCATTCGCGCTCGCGCCTCGACCGCCGCTCGGTCCGCATCAGCCTGACCGAGCAGGGCCGCGAGGTGCACAAGATCGTCGCCGGCCTCTACGACAAGCACATCACGACCGTCGAGCAGATCGGCGGCATCTCGACCATCGAGTTCGCGCAGCTCAACCAGTCGCTGGCGCGCCTCGAGCGCTTCTGGACCGACCAGATCCGTTTCCGGCTGTGAGCATTCGGCGCATATCAGGCTTTACCCCGCGGTCGGCTTCCAAGACGCCGACCGCGATCAGTTTGTGCCGTTCCCGCCACACCGGGCCAAATGCCGGCCATCGCGGCGCCGGTCCGCTTTGCCGCCACAAATTGGCCGTCCGTTCGCACCTTATTAACCGGCATGAATGTAGCGTAAAAATCGAGGCTCAAACGCCATTGGGCACTGCCATGGCCGAGACCCGATCCTCGTCAAGGACATCTGGAGTCACAAGGTGGCAGGACACACGTTTACTCGAAGTGCATCGGCTCGCGCTCTCATCGTCGCCACCGCGGCGGCGCTCGTCGGCACCGCGGGCATCGCGGCCAAGGCGGGCGAATACCAGAGCCTGTTCGGCGACCAGGCGGAATGGGCGCAGACCTACGATGCCGATGCCAGGCTCTCCGTGCAACGCTCGACGACCCCGGTCCTCTCGACCGCGACCTTCAACGCGACCGAGCAGGCCATCGAACGCTACCGCCAGATCGTCCAGAACGGCGGCTGGAACCGCGTGCCGGCCGGCCGTCCCCTGCGGCTCGGCTCCAACGGATCCGCGGTCGTCGCCCTGCGCAGGCGCCTCATCACCTCCGGAGACCTCGACAGCTCGGCCGGCGACTCGCCGGTCTTCGATTCCTACGTCGATGCCGGCGTCAAGCACTTCCAGGCACGCCACGGCCTCATCGAGAACGGCATCGTCGGGCCCGAGGGCTTCAAGGCGCTGAACGTGTCGGCCGACATGAGGCTGCACCAGCTCGAGATCAACCTCGTTCGGCTGAAGGCCTTCTCCGGCAATCTCGGCGAGCGTTTCGTGATGGCCAACATTCCGGCCGAATCGGTCGAGACCGTGGAGAACGGCGTCGTCGCCACCCATCACCGCGCCGGCGTCGGCAAGATCGACCGTCAGTCGCCCGTCATGCAGACGCGCGCGCTCGACATCAACTTCAACCCGTATTGGAACGTGCCGCCTTCGCTGATCAAGAAGGACATGATCCCGCGGATGCAGGCCGACGCCAACTACCTCAACGACCACCACATCAAAATCTTCGACAAGGACAACAACCAGGTCCCTTCAAGCGCCATCAACTGGCATACGGACCAGGCGACGCACTATCGCTACAAGGAGGACCCGGGCACCGAGAATTCGCTCGGCGTGGTGCGCATCAACATCAACAATCCCTACGGCGTCTACATGCATGACACGCCGGAAAAGGGCGTGTTCGGCGACGACAACCGCTTCGTCTCGTCGGGCTGTATCCGCGTCCAAGGCGTGCGCGACTACGTGCAGTGGCTCCTGAAGGACACGCCGGGCTGGAGCCGCCCGCAGATCGACGAGGCGATCCGCTCCGGCCAGCAGATCAACGTGAAATTGACCCAGCCGGTGCCGGTCTACTGGGTCTACATCACCGCCTGGGCCTATCCCAACGGGCTCGTCGAGTTCCGCGACGACATCTACCAGCGCGACGGGTTCACAAGCGCCTCGACCGGCTCGATCGGCCGGCCCGAGCCGCAGGCCGGTACCGGCGGCGAGAGCGATGAACGTCCTGCGAGCGACGGCCAGGACGAGCGCTGACTCGAGGCGACCACGACACGAGCTTCACAAAGAGCCCGCCGATTGCCGTCGGCGGGCGCTTTTTGACGCAGCCTTTCCCCGGCCGGAGTTGTAAAACCGTAGGAATTTCGGCGCGGGACCGCCTTTCGCCGCGCTCCGCCCCCGTGCTAGGTTCGCCCTTCGACAGAGAAGAGAGGCGCCGCATGACCGGCCTCCGCTGCAACTTCGAGGGGACCCCATGACGAAATCCGATGCGGGCTGGCGCGATTCCACGGCCTTTTTCAATGCCGACCTGCAGTCGGTCGACCCGGATATGGCGAAGGCCATCGGCCAGGAGCTCGGCCGTCAGCGCGACGAGATCGAGCTGATCGCGTCCGAGAACATCGTCTCGAAGGCCGTGCTCGAGGCTCAGGGTTCGATCCTCACCAACAAGTATGCCGAAGGCTATCCGGGGCGCCGCTATTACGGCGGTTGCCAGTTCGTCGACATCGCCGAGAAGCTCGCCATCGAGCGCGTCACGCAGCTGTTCGGTGTCGGCTTCGCCAACGTCCAGCCGAACTCCGGCAGCCAGGCCAACCAGGCGGTGTTCCTCGCGCTGCTGCAGCCGGGCGACGTCTTCATGGGGCTCGACCTCGCGGCCGGCGGTCATCTGACCCATGGGTCGCCGGTCAACGTCTCGGGCAAGTGGTTCAAGCCGGTCGCCTATGGCGTGCGCAAGGAGGATTACCGCATCGACATGGATGCGGTGGAGGCGCTGGCGCAGGAGCACAAGCCGAAGCTCATCATCGCCGGCGGCTCGGCCTATCCGCGGCACTGGGATTTCGCCCGTTTCCGCGCGATCGCCGACAAAATCGACGCCTATTTCATGGTCGACATGGCGCATTTCGCCGGCCTCGTCGCCGCCGGCCTGCACCCCTCGCCGTTCCCGCACGCCCATGTCGCCACGACGACGACGCACAAGACGCTGCGCGGGCCGCGCGGTGGCCTGATCGTCACCGACGACGCCGACCTCGCCAAGAAATTCAACTCGGCGATCTTCCCCGGCATCCAGGGCGGTCCGCTGATGCATGTCATCGCCGCCAAGGGCGTCGCCTTCGGCGAGGCGCTGCGGCCGGAGTTCAAGACTTACATCCAGCAGGTGATCGACAACGCCGCGACGCTGGCCGCGACGCTCATCGCCAAGGGCTATTCCATCACCACGGGCGGCACCGACAACCACCTCCTGCTGGTCGACCTCCGCGACAAAGGGATCACCGGCAAGGCCGCCGAGGCTTCGCTCGGTCGCGCCCAAATCACCTGCAACAAGAACGGCGTCCCCTTCGACACCGCGAGCCCGATGGTTACGTCCGGCGTCCGCCTCGGCTCCCCGGCCGCGACCTCGCGCGGCTTTGGTGGTGCCGAATTCGAGGAGGTCGGCGCCTTGATCGCGACTTGCCTCGACGGCCTTGCCGAGCACGGCGAGGAGGGCAACAAGGACAACGAGGCCCAAGTGCTCAAGCAGGTCACGGCGCTGACCAAGCGTTTCCCGATCTACTGAGCGGCATCGTGCGCTGTCCTTATTGCGGCAGCCTCGAGACGCAGGTGAAGGATTCGCGGCCGACGGAGGATGCCTCATCCATTCGTCGGCGGCGCGTCTGTCCCGATTGCGGCGGCCGCTTCACGACCTTCGAGCGCGTGCAGCTGCGCGAACTCACGGTGTTGAAGAAATCGGGCCGCCGTGTGCCCTTTGATCGGGACAAGCTGATGCGCTCGCTCGAGATCGCTCTGCGCAAGCGGCCGGTCGAGGCGGAACGGGTCGAACGAATGGTCAACGGGATCGTGCGTCAGCTCGAAAGCCAGGGCGACAGCGACATCACGTCCGACCGCATCGGCGAACTCGTGATGGAGGGGCTCCGCGCCCTCGACGGGGTAGCTTACGTGCGGTTCGCCTCGGTGTACCGGAATTTTCGCGAGATGCGCGATTTCAATACGCTGATCGACGAACTGGCCGAGCCGCCGGAGGACGACGGTGCGTCCGAACGGTTCAAGAGCAAGACGCCGAGCCGCGCGTGACCGTGCATCAGCAGAGCCAGCGCGACGACGAGCGCTTCATCGCCGCCGCGCTCGCGCTCGGCCGCCGGGGGCTCGGCACCACCGCCCCCAATCCCTCCGTCGGTGCCCTTGTCGTCAAGGACGGGATCGTCGTCGGACGCGGGGTGACCGGAAGCGGAGGGCGGCCGCACGGCGAGACGAGCGCTCTCGCGCAGGCGGGAGCCGCGGCGGCAGGGGCCACGATCTACGTGTCGCTGGAGCCATGCAGCCATCATGGACGCACGGGCCCGTGCTGCGCGGCGATCGTCGCCGCCGGCATCGCGCGGCTCGTCTACACGATCGACGATCCCAACCCGGTCGTCGCCGGTGGCGGCGCCGCGTACTGCCGCGCGCAAGGCCTTCGCGTCGAAGCCGGCGTCTGCGTGGAGGCGGCGCGACGCGATCATCGCGGTCACATCCGCCGCGTGACCCGAAGCCGCCCGGCGGTGACCCTGAAGCTCGCCGAGACGGCCGACGGCTTCGTGGCGGGTGGTCCGCACGATCCGCGCCTCGCCATCACCGGCGCGGCGAGCAACGGCATCGTCCATGTAATGCGCGCGATGCACGACGCGATCATGGTCGGGGTCGGCACCGTCATCGCCGACGATCCGCTGATGACGGTGCGCCTGCCCGGCATGGCGGCGAAGCCCTTGCGCGTGGTCCTCGACTCCGGCCTGCGCATCGCGCCGCAATCGCGCCTGCTGCGTACGGCGGCCGAGGTTCCGGTCCTGCTGCTGGCCGGCGAGGCTGCAAAGGCGCGCGTCGCTGCCCTTGCCGACATCGAGGGCGTCGAGGTTGCGGTCGTGCCGCAGCTCTCGACAGGTCGCCTCGACCTTCGGTCAGCGCTGGCGCTGCTCGCCGAACGCGGCCTCACCCGGATTTTCAGCGAAGGAGGTCCAAGCGTGGCGGCCTCGCTCATCGCGGGCGGATTCGCCGACGATGTCCTGGTTTTCACCGCGCCGCGACCGCTCGGCGGCGACGGCATCCCGACCTTCTCGCCGAGCACCCGCCAGATGCTCGCCGACCCGGAGCGGTTCCGGCTCAGCGACGAGCGCGGCGTCGGCGCCGACCTCCTGCGCCATTACGAAAGCGCCGTTTAGATGTTCACCGGTCTCATCACGGACGTCGGGCGGATCGAGACGATCGCCGCGCGAGGCGTTCTGCGGCGCGTGCGCGTCGCCTGTCATTACCAGTCCGCGACCATCGCGCTCGGCGCCTCGATCGCCTGCAGCGGCCCATGCCTGACGGCGGTGGCGGTCGGCCCGGCCGACGGCGGAGCCTGGTTCGAGGTCGATGTCGGCGCCGAGACCCTCGCGCGCACGACCGCCGGGTCGTGGGTCGAAGGCACGAGGCTCAACCTGGAGCGGTCGCTGCGGATCGGCGACGAACTCGGCGGCCATATCGTGACGGGACACATCGACGGCACCGCCGAGATCGTGTCGATCGATGGCTTCGACGGGATGAGCCGCTTCGAGATCGCCGCTCCTCACGACCTCAATCGTTTCATCGCGGAGAAGGGCTCGGTGTCGCTCGACGGCACATCGTTGACGGTGAACGCGACCGAACACGATCGCTTCTCGGTCCTCTTGATTCCGCATAGCCTCGCCGTCACCACATGGGCCGAGCGCAAGGTCGGCGACAGGCTCAACCTCGAGGTGGACCTAATGGCCCGCTACGCCGCGCGGCTGACGGAGACACGCGCGAAGGCCGCGGGCCCGAGCTAGGCGTTCGCGATGGAGGACCACGAGCTTGTCACGCGTTTCGAGAGCCTCGGGTACGGGTGCGAATTCGGCGTCTTTCAGCGCTTCTGCGCCGCCGAGCCGCTCGGCTTGTTCCGCTTCAGCGCGTCGAAGATGGAAAATCTTCGGGCGGTGATTGCCGGCGGTCTCGCCTTCTTCGATGCCGAGGATCTCAAGTTCCGGCCGGCCAGCGGCGACGAAGAATACATGGGCTACAGCGCCCGCTACGACGATTTCGACTATCACACGTTCGCGGTGCAATCGCAGGTGGCGGAAGGCGTGGTCCGCGCAAGGGAACTGCGCAAGCTGCGGTATCTGCGTTCTGCTTTCGCCTCCGTCCTCGGCAACAACGAGAAGATCATGCTGCGGACGGGGCACGCGACCCACGACGAGATCGACAGATTGTCGGAGTTGCTGCGCCTTCGAGGGACGCGGTGGCTGTTGTGGGTCGAGCAGGCCGACGAGGGGCACGCGCCGGGAACGGTTGACAGGCTTAAGGATGGACTGCTGAAGGGCTATCTGGCGCATTTCGCGACCTTCCACGACGAACCGCGCATCGACGTCCAGTCGTGGATTCGCGTATGCCGGACGGCCTACGATGTCGTCGAGCGAGAGGAGGGACGAGAGCCGCCCGCCCGCCGCGCCGCGAAAGGCATCGAGATCGAGGACGCGTGGCGGCGCGGCACGTACGCCCGGACGACCTATCCCGATCCGCGGACCCGGCCGAGCGCCGCCTCGTCGTGCCTTTTGATCTCGCCGGCAATCACACCAAAGGACGCTCTCGTGGAAGCCTCGATCGAGCACGCGCTCCCCTCGCGGACCCTGCTGGTGTTCTCCGTCTGGGTTTTTGTGCCGGGTGACTTTCGCGGATTCCTCATCGAGGCACGCATGAGCGGCGCGAAGCCGTTGCACCGGCGCAAGGTCGATCTCTCGAAGCGGGATGTCTGGCAGCAAGTATGGTGCGCCGGTCGCACGACGAGGGATGCGACCCGGCTGGCGATGAGCCTGAACGTGGCAGCGGACGCAGGCAGCACGCTCTACGCGGCAGGATGGCAGCTCGAGACCGGAAGTATTCCGAGCGAGAGGCTGAGCGCCGCCGAAAGTGGAGACAGGGGCGGACAGCGGTTCGCCTTGATGACCCTGCGAAGGTTGCGGTTGCGCATGGCCGACGCCCTGATCCGTCGCGGCAAGCACAGGCGAGCCGACCGGCTGATCGAGCGCGGACTGTCGCTCTACCCGCACGACCTTGCCTTCTATTTCAGCTATGCCCGCAACGCGTCCGCGGGCGGCGATTGGACGGCATCGGTCGATCGCTGGACGTTCGCCACGAGGGCGGCGTTCGGCATCGCCGATTGCCACCGGATGCTGGCGTTGTCGCTCCGCAAAACCGAGAATCCGACGCGCGCCGCCGCGATCATCGATGGGGCTCTACGGCTCTTTCCCGACGATTTCGCGATAAGGGCGGAGGCAGCGACGCTCGCGGAGGTTTGCGGGCATCATGCGGAGGCGGCGAGGCTCCGCGCCACCATGCACCGTCGGGAGCCGCCAACATCGACCGCCGACCCACGACCGAGGCCGGCGGAAACGGCCGAAGCCGCTCAGTAGCGCAGAACGATCGTCGTCTGCTTGCCGCCGTCGAGATCGATGGCTTCCTGCCCTTCGGCCTTGTGGCCGTGCACCGATGCGTCCTCGACAATCTCGACCGCCGTCACGTTCATCGCCGCCGCCTGATCGACCTCGGCGATCGAAATCACGACGGCGTCGGCAAGATCTTTGGTCTGCTTGCGAAAATCCCCGAGCTTCATGGTCACTCCTCACTGCCGCAGCCTTCAAACAAGCCCTCGCGCGATCGGTTTCCTGCCCGATCGCCGCAGGCGCGCCTCGTCCGCACAGGTCCTCGACGCGAGACGCGGCTTGCTCCAACGCGGCGCGCTTGGTACCCAGGCGCCTCCCTTCGACCCGACCTCCCGCAGAGCGCTCGCGCGATCATGGCCGAACCGCGCCGATCCCCTTTCTCGCCCGTGCACGTCGATGGCGCGCGCTTCCTCGTCGTCGAGGCGCGGTACTACGACGGGATCGGTGCGATGCTGTTCGCCGGCACCCGCCGCGCCCTCGAGGCGGCCGGCGCGACGCTCGACGTCATCCGCGTGCCGGGTGCGCTCGAAATCCCGGTCGCGCTGGCGCTGTCCGTCGAGGACGGCGTCTACGCCGGCGCCGTCGCGCTCGGCTGCATCATCCGCGGCGAGACCTACCATTTCGAGATCGTCGCCAACGAGAGCGCCCGCGCCCTGACCCAGTTCGCGGTGGATTGGCGTCTTCCCTTCGGCAACGGCATCCTGACGGTCGAGACCGAGGCGCAGGCGATCGTCCGCGCCGACCCGGAGCAGGGCGACAAGGGCGGCGATGCGGCGCGCGCGGCGCTCGCCCTGTGGCAGATCAAGCACCAGCGGGATGCCGGCTGATGGCACAGGGGATGGCACGCTCCGCGGCCCGCCTCGCATCGGTGCAGGCGCTCTACCAAATGGACGTGACCGGCAAAACGCTGCCCGACGTGCTCGCCGAGTTCGAGACGTTCTGGATCGGCGGTGAGATCGAGGGCGAGCGCTACAACGATGCCGAACTCGCCTTTTTCCGCGACGTTCTCCGCGGCGTGCTGGCCGACCAGGGCCCGCTCGACCGGGCGGTCGACAAGACGCTGATCGCCTCCTGGCCGCTGGCGCGGGTCGACAGCGTGATGCGCGCCATCCTGCGCGCGGGCGCCTACGAATTGAAGAAGCGCAAGGACATCCCCGCGCGGGTCGTCATCAAGGAATACGTCGACGTCGCCGGCGCCTTCTTCGGCCGCGACGAGAGCGGCATGATCAACGCCGTGCTCGACGCTCTCGCCCGCGGGTTCCGCGACGACGAGTTCGAGGCGAAGGCGGGGTGACTTGCGTATTCCTTCTCCCGCTCGCGGGAGAAGGAACGCGCCGCGGCGGTCACGCCACCTTCAGCAGCACATGCCGCTTACGGCCGAGCGACAGTTTGATCGCACCTTCACGCAGGTCGCTTTCGGTGAGCACGGCGCGCTCGTCCGACACCGGTGCATCGTTGATGCGCAGACCGCCGCCCTTCACCTGGCGGCGCGCCTCGCCGCCGGACGCGACGAGCCCCGCCTTCTGAAACGCCGAGAGAACGCCGAGGCCGGCGGCGAGCTCGCCGGCGGCGATCATCACGCTCGGCAGGTCCTGCGCCAGCGCGCCGTCCTCGAAGGTCCGCCGCGCCGTCGCCGCCGCCGCGTCCGCCGCCTCCCGGCCATGGAGTAAGGCGGTCGCCTCCGTCGCCAAAACTTTCTTGGCGTCGTTGATACCGCCGCCTTCGAGAGCCTCCAGCCGGGCGATCTCGTCCATCGGCAGCTCGGTGAAGAGCCGCAAGAATCGCCCGACATCCCCGTCGTCGCAGTTGCGCCAGTACTGCCAATATTCGAACACCGGCAGCAGCTCGGCGTCGAGCCACACCGCGCCTTGCGCGGTCTTGCCCATCTTGGCGCCGGACGCGGTGGTGAGCAGCGGCGTCGTCAGCGCGTAGAGCTGCGCCGTGCCCATGCGCCGGCCGAGATCGATGCCGGTCACGATATTGCCCCACTGGTCCGAGCCTCCCATCTGCAAGGTGACGCCGGCGCGCCGCGACAGTTCGACGAAGTCGTAGGCCTGGCAGCACATGTAGTTGAATTCGAGAAACGACAGCTCGTGGTCGCGCTCGAGCCGCAGATTGACCGAGTCCATCGCCAGCATGCGGTTGACGGAAAAATGCCGGCCGACGTCGCGCAGGAAGTCGATGTAGTTGAGGCCGCCGAGCCAATCGGCGTTGTCGACCATCACGGCGTCGGTCTTCGCGTCACCGAAGCCGAGGAAGCGCGAGAACACCCTCTGCAGCGAGGCCTTGTTGGCCGCGATGTCGTCGAGCGAGAGCAGCTTGCGGCTCTCGTCCTTGCCGGAGGGATCGCCGACCCTGGTCGTGCCGCCGCCGACGAGCACGACCGGTTTGCCGCCGGCCTTCTGCAGCCAGCGCAGCAGCATGATCGGCAGCAGCGAGCCGACGTGGAGCGAGCGCGCCGTACAGTCGAACCCGATGTAGGCGACGAGCTCGCCGCTGCTCGCCTTGGCGTCGAGTCCGACAAGGTCGGAGCATTGATGGATGAAGCCGCGCTCGTCGAGGATGCGCAGGAAGTCGGACGCGTGGGCGGACACGGCGAAGCTCTCGATGCTGGAGGCCTTCGCTTCCGGCAAAAGCCTGGGGGCGTCAAGCGACGGTTGTTTGGATCGCGCTAATGGCCGCCGAGCACGATCTTCGGGCAGCGGTCCATCACGACGGTGAGGCCGGCAGCCTCCGCGCGGTGCTTGGCCGCCTGGTTGACGACGCCGAGTTGCATCCAGATCACGCGCGGCCGCGGCTCCAGCGCCAGCGCCTCGCCGACGATGCCGTCGACGGCCTCGGCGGCGCGGAAGATGTCCACCATGTCGATCGGCCGGTCGATCTCGGCGAGGGACGCGAACACCGGCATGCCGTGGATGGTCTGGCCGGCCTCCTTGGGGCTGACACCGACGCAGTCGTAGCCCTGCTCCATAAGAAAGGCGCCGACCCCGTTGGACGGGCGCGACGCAGTGGACGACAGGCCGACGATGGCGATGGTCTCCACGTCCGCGAGCAGGGTCTTCAGATCGACGTCGGGCATCGGCTCTCAGCCTCCTGGTTGACCGGTACCCAAATACCACTTCTGACTTTTCAGCCAAGAAGCGTCAGTTTCCGGCAATTGGCAACGGACCCTTGACTTCGGATGGCCCCGAGGCTCTAACACCGCTTCGTTTCGCAACAGGTACCGTCATGTTCGGCAGCACGCACTCGACCAAAACGGCCGACATCGAGAAGAAGTGGGTCGTGATCGACGCCACCGGCCTCGTGGTCGGCCGGCTCGCCTCGATCATCGCGCTGCGGCTGCGCGGCAAGCACAAGGTGTCCTTCACGCCGCACATGGACGACGGCGACAACATCATCGTCGTCAACGCCGACAAGGTCGTCTTCACCGGCCGCAAGCGCGAGAACAAGGTATACTATCACTACACGGGCTTTCAGGGCGGCATCAAGGAGCGCACCGCGCGCTTCATCCTCGAGGGACGGTTTCCGGAGCGCGTCGTCGAGAAGGCGGTCGAGCGCATGCTCCCGCGCGGCCCGCTCGGCCGCAAGCAGCTCGGCAACCTGCGTGTCTACAAGGGAGCGGAGCATCCGCACGAGGCGCAGCAGCCCGTCGCGCTCGACGTCGGCGCGATGAACCGCAAAAACAGCGTGAACAATAAGAACAAGGCAGCCTGATCATGGCCGAGACCGTTTCGTCCCTCCAGGATCTCAAGGATGCGACCGCCACGCCGCAGCCGGCCGCGCCGGTTCGCGTGCAGAAGCTCGACAAGCTCGGCCGAGCCTATGCCACCGGCAAGCGCAAGGATGCCGTGGCCCGGGTCTGGATCAAGCCCGGTTCCGGCAAGATCGTCGTCAACGACAAGCCTTATGAGCAATATTTCGCGCGCCCCGTGCTGCGGATGATCCTTCAGCAGCCGCTCGGCATCACCCAGCGCGTCGGCCAGTACGACATGATGGTCAATGTCGGCGGCGGCGGCCTCTCTGGCCAGGCCGGCGCGGTGCGCCATGGCCTGTCCAAGGCGCTCACCTACTTCGAACCGGAACTGCGCGGCGTCCTCAAGAAGGAAGGCTTTCTCACCCGCGATTCACGCGTCGTCGAACGCAAGAAGTACGGCAAGAAGAAAGCGCGCCGCTCGTTCCAGTTCTCCAAGCGCTGAGGCGCCGGAACCGAGAGCGGGAAAGGCGGCTTCGGCCGCCTTTTTCTTTGCTCCTCGAAGGCGCGTGGCGCGTTCCGCGGCCGGCATACCGCCGCGGTGTCGACCTTGCATCCTCATATGATGCGGACACGATGCGGCCGTCGAGATCGGCGGACGCGCAAGGCGATGGACCTTCATGACGGCGCGAATCTTCATCGACGGCGAGGCAGGAACGACGGGTCTCGGCATCCGCGCGCGTCTCGCCGGCAAGCCCGGTATCGCGCTGAAGAACCTCGCGGCGGAGGACCGCAAGAGCGTCGAGGCCAAGCGCGCGCTGCTCGGCGAGGTCGACCTCGTCATCCTCTGCCTGCCGGACGAGGCGGCGAGGGAGACAGCCGCGCTCGTCGCCGCCATGCCGCAGGGTCCGCGGGTGCTCGACGCTTCCACCGCGCACCGCGTTACGCCCGGCTGGACCTACGGCTTCCCCGAGCTGGTTTTCGGGCAGGCCGAGGCGATCGCCGCCGCCCGCTTCGTCGCCAATCCCGGTTGCTACGCGACCGGCGCCATCGGTCTCTTGCGCCCGCTCGTCGACGCCAAGCTGTTCGATCCGCGGATGCCGGTCGCGATCAACGCGGTGTCGGGCTATAGCGGCGGCGGCAAGGCGATGATCGCCGCCTACGAGGCCGGGCAGGCGCCGGCTTTCGAGCTCTACGGGCTGACGCTCGGCCACAAGCACGTCCCCGAGGTGATGGCCTATAGCCGCCTTGAGCGGCGCCCGATCTTCGTGCCGTCGGTCGGCGCATTCGCGCAAGGGATGCTGGTGTCGATCCCGCTGTTCCTCGACGAGCTGCCGGGCCGGCCAAGCGGTGCCGATCTCGCGATCGCGCTCGCCGCCCATTATGGACCGACCGGGCACGTGCGGATGGCCGATGCCGCCAGCGTGACGACGCTGGAGCCGCAGTCGCTGAACGACAGCGACGATCTCGAACTGCACGTCTTCGCCAACGAGGCGCAGCGCCAGGCCGTGCTCGTGGCCAAGCTCGACAACCTCGGCAAGGGCGCGTCCGGCGCGGCGGTGCAGAACGTGGAGCTGATGCTGGGGCTGTGACGCGCTTCCATCGCCACCAAGGCCGGCCTTCCGGCTCCTGGTTGCTTCGCCGCGCTCGCAAACGGCGCTGAGTAGCCGGAAAGAGGCTACTTCGCGACCACCTCGACATCGCGGTCGAGGGTCGAGCTGACCTTGAAGGTGGTCTGAAACGTCTTGGCGTCGTGTCGCGCGATGGCGACGTACTCGCCCTCGGCCAGCACCAGCGAAGGGAAGGCGCCGATCAGTTCGCGGATGACGTCGCCGCCGGGCGTCAGGATGGTGAAGGCGGTGTTGGCCAGGGCTTCGCCCCCTGGCTCGTTGACGAGCTTCAGCGTCATCACGGCCGAACGGTGCCGCAGGGTCGCATCGGTCAGCTTGCCGGCCTGCACCTTGAGGTCGGCGGACACGACCGAGTTCGTCTTGTTGCCGACACCCGATTTCTGCGCGCCGGCGTAGCCGGCGGTGTCGAGCAGGGTCGAGACGACGTGGTAATTGCCTTCCGGCAGGCCGATGAGATCGCCGGCCTTCGCTCCCGAAAGGACGAGCTTGGCCTCGGAATTTCCGGCCTCCGGCACAAAGATCGAGATCGACAGCTTGGCCGGGTTGAGCGGCTTGTCGCCGAGCATGCCGACGATGCGGAGCGCGCCGGCGTTGAGCACCAGGCGCTCGCTCGAGGCTTCGCGCGTGACCGTGACGCGTCGCATCGCGCTGGCAAGGTCGAGCGCGGCATGCACGATATAGGTCCCCGGCGGGAGGGAGATGGTCGGCGCCGCGTCCATCGAGCTCGCGACCAGCCTGTGGCGGCCCTGCGCATCGCTTTTCTCGTCGAAGACGCGCCATTGCAGCGGACCTTTGGAGATCGGCTGGGTATCGCGCTGGGAGAGCAGGGCGGACAGGTAGATCTCGCCTTTCGGCACGTCTGGACCGGCCGGCGGACTTTCCGCCGGCGGTTTGAGGGCGACGCCTTTGGGCTGCGCGATCGAGAAGGGCGGCAGGCTGGGCAGGGCAACCGAAGCGACCGCGGGCGCCGGGGTTTTGACCTGCGCTCGCGCCCCGCCAATTACCAGCGGCATCGCCAGCAGGGCGGCCGCGATCGTCAGCGATGGTCGGATCTTAGCCCTCATTGGTGTCCAAGTGGCAGAAGGCAGTCCAAGGCGGCCAGTAGGTTCTGCCCGGAGAAGGGATGAAAGGAGAATTCGACGGTGTGATGGCCGGCACGAACCGCGACGCCGCGAAAGATCAGGTTCGTGCGCAGGACCGGGACCGCGGCTCCGTCCACCGTCGCCGTCCAGCCCGGATAGTACAGGTCGTGGAGGACCAGCACGCCGGCTTTCGCGGCATCGACCGAGAGACTGACGGCATTGTCGTCGTAGCGGGTGATCGAGGCTTGCGACGCCGCCGCAGCCGTCGGGAGGGGCGCGTCGGGAACCGCGCTGACAATGGCCGCACGATCCTTGCTGTCGACAAGCGCCTCTTTCGCGATGTCGAAGAGCGGCATGCTGCCCTCGTCGATCGCACGGTCGCTGTCGACCAAATGGATCGTCGTCGCGACATAGGCTCGCGGCGCGCTGTGGTTGTCGAGCCGATACAGGAAGAACTCGACGCCCGAGTAGAGAAGCGTGGCCCGCGGCCGCGGGAAATGACGGGGCAGATCGGCGATCGGCCGGTCGAGCAGGAGGTAGTCGAGCCCGAGCAGGCCGGCGAGACGCGAGTTGTAGCCTCTGAAGGTCTCCGGGAAGGTGCGGAGCTCGGGGTCGTTGGAGCTCTCGGCGACGCCGACCGCCCGCTCGTAGGCAGCGATGCGCAGCGGATTGTAGCCGAGCGTATCGGGCAGCTTGAAGACCATGGAGGCGTTCTGCCACGAGCCGCCGAGACCGAGGATCTCGACTCGCGGATGCTCGCCAGCCGCCTCGCGACGCGCCAGCTCGGCGCGTAGGACCGCCAACCCCCGTGCCTCGTCCGGGTAGAGATGGCCGAAGGCGTCGTAGGTCGAGGTCGGCTCGGCGTTCAGGGCGGAGGCGCAGTTGCGCCAGCCGAGCTGGGCCGCCGTCGCCGCGACGAGCGCGAGCGCGATCGGGCCGCGTTGGGAGGTTTCCCTGAACACGAGCAGGACGATCACCACGGCGGCGATGAAGCCCGATGCGAGCGCCAGCGCCTCGATCGACCGCCACAGATCGCCGGCATCGCGCGCGAAGGCCAGTCCGGAGCCGACCAGGACGGCGAGGCCGGCGATGGTCGCGCCCGTTGTGAGCCATCGGCTGCCGCGGGCGACGGCGAAACGCGGCAGGCCTTCCGCGATGTGCCGTTGCAAGAGATAGCCGGAGCCGAACGCGAGAGCGACGTTCAGGACGAACGCGGCATCGGCCGGACGGCGATAAAGCCTGACGCCGGGAAACCAGTCGAACACCACGCCGAACGCCGGCGTGTGACGACCGAAGGCGTAGAGCAGCGCCGTCGCGCCGAGAACGAGGACCGCGCGTGCGCCGCGCGCCGCCAGACGGCCCCCCGCGAGGCCGTGCCACACGATGAGGACGATCGGCAAGGTGCCGACGAAGAGATAGTCGATCGTACGGTCCGTCCAGTCGTTGCCGGCCGCCGTCGCCGCGCCGGGACCCCAGTAGTCGAGGATGCGATCGAGCGAACCGAACACGTTCGGCGCGAACAGGGTCATCAGGTTGACCGGATCGAGCGAGCCTTCGAGCGCGATGCCGTAGGTGATCCCGGGCCGGTTGGAGCCATGGAGAAATTGCATCGTGAGAAGGACCGGCACGATCATGAGGCCGAGCGTCACCGCGCCGGCGCAGGCGAGCACCGGCAGACGGTCGCGCAGGAACGCCCGCTTGTTGTCGGCCTGCACGAGGGTGCGCACGACCTCGCCGACCAGGACGAGGCAGAACAGATAGGCGACCTGATCGCGGCCGAGCGCCATCAGCGTCGCGAGGACACCGGCCAGGACGGCGAGGCCAAGCGAACACCGATCCAACGCCGCCTGCAGGCTCCACAGCGCCAACGGAAACCAAGCGTAGGAGATGATCATGCCGGTGTGCTGCAGCCGGGACGAGGCGGCGCCGCCCAGCATGAAGATGAGGCCCGCCAGCAGCCCCGCGGCGGGGCTCCACCGCCAGCGTCGCGCGAGGCCGAGCATGCCGATGCCGCCGAGCACGAGATGCGCGAAGATCACGGCGTCGAAGACCGCCATCGAGGCCGCGGGCGCGATCGCCGCGAAGAGGAGCATGGTCGGCGTGAAAAGAAGCGATTGCGGATCGGCCACGGCGGGATAGCCGCCGAAATGGTACGGGTTCCACAGCGGCAGCGTGCCATCGCGCAAGGCCTCGCCGAGGAAACGGAACATCGCGTAGAAGTGGTTCTTCGAATCCCACGGCACGACCGCATCGTCGATCCGCCAGAGCGAAAATCCGACGGCGGCGGTCGCCAGCAGCGCGGCGGCGGTCAGGGCGAAGACCCGCGGGGACCAGGCGGGGGCGCGCGCGATCGCCGTTTCAAGCGACCCTTCGGCGAGCCGCGGCACGAAGGCGATCTTCGTCGTATCCGACAAGCTCATGGACGAGACGCCCCAACCGGCTTGGAACGTCTCAAAGCTTCATCTCCTCGACCGGCCGGTGGTGAACCAAAGCTCGCGCTACAGGCTTGTTGTGGCGAAGTCGCGATGCGCGAGCCTTCGTCCGCCCCGCTCACAGGACGACCGGCGCCCGCCCCCTTAGACGAGAGTGCTTGAATTCTTCATGAACGAAACCGTCGCCCTTCTGTCCACGCGCCGTTCCGCCCCGGTGCCGTTCCTGAAGGCGCCCGGGCCGGCGCCGGACGAATTGGACGCGCTGCTGACCGTCGCCTCGCGGGTCCCCGATCACGGTAAGCTCTCGCCTTGGCGCTTCCTCGTCTTCCGCGGAGAGGCGCGCGAGCGCGCCGGCGCGCTCGTGGCCAAGGCGTTCGCCGCCGCCAACCCAACCGTCGATCCGCAGCGGGCGGAGATGGAGCGCAAGCGCTTCATCGCGCCGGTGGTTGTCGGCGTCGTCTCGCGCGCCGCGCCGCATGGCAAGATCCCGGAATGGGAGCAGGTGCTCTCCGCCGGAGCGGTCTGCATGACCCTCGTCGTCGCGGCCAACGCCCTGGGCTACGCCACCTCGTGGCTCACCGAGTGGTACGCCTATGACCGCGCGGTGCTGGAGCGCTTCGGTCTCGCGCCGCACGAGAAGATGGCGGGCTTCGTCCATATCGGCACGGCGTCGGCGCCGCGGGAGGACCGGCCGCGGCCCGCCCTCGCGGACATCGTCACGATGTTCCAAGGCTGACCATGCTGTTCTACGAGCCGAACGCCCGCGACAAGTCTGTGCTGCCGCACGATCCTTTCAAGGCGATCATCGCGCCGCGCCCCATCGGCTGGGTGACCACGCGCTCGCGTTCGGGCGCGGTGAACCTGGCGCCATACTCGTTCTTCAATGCCTTCGCCGACCGGCCCCCGATCATCGCCTTCTCGTCGCAAGGTTACAAGGATTCGGTCGCCTTCATCGAGGAAACGGCCGAGTTCGTCTGGAACATGCCGACCTACGAGCTTCGCGAAGGCGTGAATAAGACCTCCGCGCCGCTGCAACGAGGCGAGAGCGAGCCTGACTACGCCGGCTTGCGGATGGCGCCCTCGCGCTTCGTCGCGCCGCCGCGTGTGGCCGAGAGTCCGGCCGCGCTCGAATGCAAGCTCATCGAGGTCAAGCGCCTCGCCGACCGGCACGGCACCGCCCTCGACTACTGGCTGGTGCTCGGAGAAGTCGTCGGCGTACACCTCGACGAGCGCTTCATCGAGAACGGCATCCTCGACATGGCCGCGATGCAGCCGATCGCGCGTTGCGGCTACAAAGACTATGTCGTCGCCGACAGAGTCTTCCAGATGGACCGGCCGAAGGAATAGATCGGTTTACTTTGCCTCACGGTTAAAGCTCTCTTTACCATGTTCGGCGACACTTGGCGCATCGAAGCTTTTCGAGCGCGGTCGTTCCATGATTCTTAGCAACTTCCGAGCATGGACCCAGATCGCGCCACCCGTCGGTCGCGCGGATGCCGCCGCCGCTCTCGCCCGCGCCTACCTGTTCTCGCACTTCGACGACGCCAAGCGGCGCGACGCGTTGCGGTTGCTGACCGGCTTCCTCGACGATCCATCGCCGCTCGTGCGACGCGCGCTTGCCGAGACGTTCGCCTCGTCGCGCGAGGCGCCGCATCATCTGGTGCTCGCGCTCGCCGACGACCAATCCTCGATCGCCGCGATCGTGCTGCATCGTTCGCCGCTCCTCAGCGACGCCGAGCTGATCGATTGTGCGACCACCGGGGATGCGATCACCCAGGCGGCGATCGCGTCGCGGACGTCGCTGTCGGCCGCTGTCGCCACCGCTCTCGCCGAGATCGCCGTCCCGGAGGCGCTGGTCGCCCTGGCCGCCAATATGACCGCGGCGATTCCGACCCTCGCCATCCGCCGCATGATCCGGCGCCATCAAGACCACGCGGCCCTGCGCCGGGCTCTGCTCAACCGTCCCAACCTGCCGGCCTGCGTCCGCGTCGATCTCGTCGACGCCGTCGCCACGACCCTCGCCGCCTTTTTGACCGAGCGGGACGCGCTGACGAGCGAACGCACGAAGCGCGTGGCACAGGACGTCCGCGACCAGGCGATCGTCGCCATCTACGAACGGATGACGTGCGAGCGCGACGATCTCATCGCCCATCTCCGTCGGAGCGGCTACCTCACGGTGAGCTTCACGTTCCGCGCCATCCTCAGCGGCAAGGTCGATCTCTTCAAGGCGGTGCTCGGCGAACTTTCGGGTGTCACGATGGCGCGGGTCGACGCCCTCGTGCTGCGCCCAAGCCGCTCGGGTTTTACGGCGCTCTACCGCAAAGCGGGGCTGCCGCAGGACCTGCTGCCGGCCATACGCATCGCTCTTGCGGCGGTCCGCGAAGCCGACTGGACGATGGCGCGCAGCGCCGCTTTGTCGAGCCTCGTTGTCGAGCGCGTGCTGACGGGCTGCGAGGCGATCAACGACGGCACGCTCGACAAGCTGATGGTTCTGCTGCGTCGTTTCGAAAGCGAGGCGGCCCGCGGCGAGGCTCGCGCCAACCCCCAGATCGGCTCGTCGGAGCCGGTGCCGACGATGGAGGCGCCGCTCATGCTGCAGGATCTCGACGAGGACGATTACCGGCTGCCGACGATGCACGGCCGCGAGCCGCGCCTGGTAAGGCGCGAGCCGCGCCTGCTCTCGATCGACCTCAAGGCCATCGAGGCCGAGCTCTGCGCCGCCTGACCGCTCAGAGCCTCTCGGTCAGCCCCACGTGCTTGATCAGTCTCATGGAGAAGCCGCGACGCGGCTCGTATCGCGGCGCGCCGGCGCCGCCGCCCCGGCCGACGACACGGACCGTAACGGACGACGCGCAATGGCTTGGAGCTATTCCATCAAGCCTGTGGCGCGCGCATAATACAACAGGGCGATCGTCTTCAGATCGGTGATCGCGCCGCGCTCGACCATCGCGATGCCGTCGTCGAGGGTCATCTCGAGCACCTCGATGTCCTCGCCTTCCGCGACGAGGCCGCCGCCTTTGGAGATCCGGTCGGCCGCCGTATAAGGCGCCACGAAGTAGAACAGGCGCTCGGCCAAGCTGCCCGGCGAGGAATAGCCCTCGAACACCAAGCGCGGCTCTTCGGCCAAACGGAGGCCGGTCTCTTCCTCCGTCTCCTTGATGATGCGCGTCACGGGATCGACGCCCTCGAGCTTGCCGGCACACGTCTCGATCAGACCTTCGAAGTCCTGCTTGAGGAAGGCGACGCCGCGGAACTGGCGAATCAGGATGATCGTGCCGCGCGAACGGTCGTAGGGCAGGATCGCCGCGCCGTCGCCGGGATCGAGGATCTCGCGGGTGAGATCGTGCATGGCGCCGTCCGACCGGCGGCGGCGGAATACGATCTCCTCGACATGCGAGAAGCCCTTCGACAGGGTTTTGCGGCTGACGATCCGGGTCTTCTCGGTCATGTCGGCGGGCGTGTCTGGCAAGGCTCTAGTATCCAAACTGTTCGCGCAGGATGCGCTCGTCGAGCGACTGGCCGGTGTCGTGGAGCAGGACGAGACCGGTGGCGTGATCCATCGCGATCTCGACGTGGACGACATCGCGGACCTCGAAGTGGTCGGCGACAGCGGAGACCGGCCGCTTGAGCGGTTCCAGCACGTCGATCGAGACACGGGCGGTGTCGCGCAGCAGCGCGCCGTGCCAGCGCCGAGGGCGGAAGGCCGAGATCGGGGTCAGCGCCATCAGCGACGTGTTGAGCGGCAGGATCGGGCCGCCGACGGACAGATTGTAGGCCGTCGAGCCGGCCGGCGTCGCCACCATCACGCCGTCCGCGATCAGTTCCGACAGTCGCTCCTGGCCATCGATCGAGATGTTGAGCTTGGCGGCCTGGTACGTCTGACGCGAAAGGAACACCTCGTTGATGGCGCGCCCCTCGGAGATCTCGCCCGAGGCCGAGCTGGCGCTCATGATCAGCGGGTGGATGATCGAGGGTTGCGCGTCCTGGAGACGCTGCAGGAGGTCGACCTCCTGGAACTCGTTCATCAGGAAGCCGACCGATCCGCGGTTCATCCCGAAGATCGGGGTCTTCATCTCCATGAAACGATGCAGGGTCTGCAGCATCAGGCCGTCGCCGCCGAGCGCCACGACGACGTCGGCCTCCGCCTCGGACGCGTTGCCGTAGCGCAGCGCAAGCGCGTCCCGCGTCACGTCCGCCTCCGGCGACCCCGAGGACAGGAACGCGATCCTCTCGAAGCGATGTCCGTCGCGTGCGAGCATCCGGGAAACCCTTGCGACCTCGGCCTTTCCGCTCATAGCTTCTCGGGCCGGAAAGGCAAGCGCGGCGGCTCGATCAGTAGCGGGCGTGGAGGCCTTTGCGATGGCGGTGATGCCGTCGCAGCGGCACCGGTTCGTCGTAGCCGTCGCCGGCGGGCTCGTTCAGGTAGAGGTCGACCTGGTCCGCCGACGCGGTCGCGACGCAGCGTCCGCCGACGGTCGCCTCGAAGCCGGGACTGCAGTAATATTCGACGCGAACGAGCGGCGCGGTCGCCGCCGCACGCGCCCCGTTCGGCAGCACGCCCATGGCACCGGCGGCCGTGCCGTAGGCCGCCAATGCGACACTGAAACCAAGCAGGGCTGCGGCGTAGCGCATGATCGATCCTTGTTCGGGCAGCCGGTGGCGCGCCTGGCGGCAATTCTACACCAAACGAGCTGCGCCAGCCAAAGATAGCTGCCGGTGGCGCGAGAAAGCGAGCCGCTGTTGCGCGGCGGGCATAGGCCAGCGCCACCTCCCGTCATGGCGTGCTTCCGTCCGGAGCGACGGCCGGCTGACCGTTGGCCGACGCATGCAGGTCGAGCCGGTCGAGCAGCACGTCCGGGCTCGCCAGCAGGCCGAAGTCGGCGGCGCCCAGTCCGTCCTTCGAGGATGCGGTGACCTGCAGCGTCTTCGGCGTCGCGATGAACCTGCCGATGGCGGCGCCCAGCACCTTGGCGTTGGAACCGCCGATCGAAGCCGGCAGCGTATGGGTGAAGAACTCGACGCCGAGCGCCCGCTCGTCCGCGACGCTGACCGCGTCATTCTTCGCCCGCCACGCCAGCGCCTTCTCGAAGAAGCCGGCGTTGTCGAGCCGAAGATCGCAGCTCTTCACGAGCAGGGCCAGCGCCGCGGCCTCCGCCACGTCCGCATTGGGCGACACGAGACCTCCGCCGGCATTGGCCAGCTGAAGGCTCAGCGTCGCCGTGCCCATGTCGGCGCCGGTGACCGACAGCTTGTCGATCGCGAGCGTTTTGGCGTTTGCGTCATAACGCGCCGCGAGCGCTCCCGAGAGGTCGAGGCTGGGGTACCCCACCTCGCTCAGCGTGCGCGCGGTGGCGGTCGCGTTGCCTGCCTGGAACGTCAGATGATCGACCGCCACCGCGAGATCGTTGGGAAGGTCGCCGGCGACGGCCAGATGCACGACCTTGAAGGCGAGCGGCGCCGCGTCCGCGTCGCCCGGGCGAGGACGGGTCGAGACGGCAATCTGGCCGGCGGCGACCATGCCCTTGACGCTCGAGCCCTTGCCGGTCGGGCTTGCGGTGGAAAGATCGTCGAAGTCGATGCTGCCGAAGGCCGCGTGCAGATCCTCCTGGTCGAGATGTGCCTCGCGCACGCCCCCGGTCCCCTGGCCGTCGCGGACATCCTTGAGGAAAAGCCGTTTCGCCGCGAAGCTGCTGTTGCTCGCGGCATCCTTGTGGGCTGCCGCCAGGTCATCGGCGTCCAGCGTGCCGACGGCGAAGGAAAGGGTCAGGTCCTCGAGGAGCGTCGGCCGGTCCTCGATCGGCTGGTCCTTGGTCTGCTGGTCCTTGGCTGCACTATCGGGCTCGCCGGATGCGGCGTGGTCCGACCGCAGAGGACGAGCGGAAACGGCGGTGGCCTTGAGGGCCGCGAGCGCGACGCTCGTGCCCTTGCCGACGTTGGCGAGCTTGATGGCCTCCACGCCGAAGGTTTCGCCCACCGGCAGCACCGGCTCCTTGTCGCTTCGGGAGGCGAGCAGATGGGCGATCTGCGGCAGGTCGAGCCCGGTGCCCCGCATCGCGCCGAGCGTCCCTTCCACCGTCTCGCCGCCTTGCGTGACGGCGAACGCGATGCCGTTCGCGCTGCCCGCGGCCGCCTTTCCCGAAATGACGTTGGCGAGGAGGATCTTCGTCGCTGACCAGTGCCGCCTCGAGCCCGGCGTCGTGTCGTCGCCGACGATCTCCGGAATCTCGACGGCTGCCGCGGTTAGGCTTTTCAGACGGGCGCCCGGGTTGGTTTCGCTCCTGGCGTCGAGCAGCGTCGCGAGATCGGCGTCGGTCAGCTTGGTACCGGTGAGCCCGACATGCCTTATCCGATAGGTCGTCGTCCCGCTGGTGATCACGACGTTGTCCGCGGCCGCCGTATCGCTCGGCTTGACGGGTGCGACTGGCGACAGGTCCGGTCGCGGCGGGGGCGTGGGCGGCGCGGCCGGCGTCTTGTTCGGCGATGCCGCAAATGCCGACCCGATCAAGCCGAACCGATCGCGGCGGAGCGGAAGGTCGAGCGTTCCGATCGATACGGTGGTCGCACCCGAACTCGTGTCCAATCCGCGGAGTTTCACCCGACCCGACCAAGGCTCGACGACGACATCGGCGACACGCCAGCCGGGATGGCTCGCCAGCACCCGCTCCACCGTGTGTCGCGCCGCGTGGTCGGCCTCGGCGACGATGATGGCGTAGCCGACAACCCCCGCCAGCGCCGCAGCGAGCGCGCTCCGCTTCATGTCCATCGATCAGCTCTCCGCGAGGCGCGCCGCGAGGAAGAGGGCGGGCTCACGAGCCGGTAGGCGAGTTCGCGGCGGGGTGCAACGACGTATGACCTCGTCGTCCGCTAGACGGAGAAGCTGGTGCCGCAGCCGCAGGAGGAGGTCGCCTGCGGATTGTGGATCTTGAAGGCGCGGCCCATCAGGTCGTCGACGAAGTCGATCTTGGCGCCGCGCAGGAACTCGAGCGAGGTCTGGTCCACGAGCACCATGGCGCCGTCGCGTTCCAGCACCAGATCGTCGGCCTCGCGGCCGGTCACGATGTTGTAGGTGTACTGGAAGCCGGAGCAGCCGCCGCCGTCGACCGCCACGCGGACCGCCGCGCCAGGCTGTTCGGTGTTCAGGATCTCGGCCACGCGGCGTGCCGCGGCAGCGGTCAGCTCGACGGGCGGGTCCATCAGGATGTCGGTCATGAGATAACTGTCATGGAGCGTCTTGCCTTTTCACAACTGTCGCGGGGCGCGGCCTTGCGCGTGCGTCGCTCAACAGATACGTGGCCCTCGACCCGTCCGCAACAGGACAGCCAGCAACAGGACAGCAACGTGCCGGTGGCCGCCCTGCCGTTCGCGCCCTCCGCCGTCCCGGTGACGCAATCGCGTTCGCGCATCCTGGTGCGCCAATCCTCCTCCACGAAGTGGGGCGGGGGACCATGCGCAGCATGGTGGAGGGGGCGGCCACCGCGTCGACCTCGACGAGGAGTCCCGGCCAAGGAGGCAATGCCCACCGAGATGAGCCCGGCGGCCGCCCCCTCCACCGCCTCGCAGCCGAGTTTACGCTGGCTGCGCAAGCTTGCCAGCGGCGGTCCCCCGTGCTTCGCACAAGGGAGGATCCGCGCGCCAAGATGCGTGAGTCCGGTAGTCCGGTGACGAGCGGTGGATAGGGCGCCCTACGCCGCCGACCCCGCGCGAAGCCTCGGGCGGCTGCTGCCGGAGCCGGCGTCGCGGACCCGCTCCGGCTTCCAGCGCGACCGCGACCGGATCATCCATTCGACCGCCTTCCGCCGCCTCGCGCACAAGACGCAGGTCTTCGTCCCGCACGAGGGCGACCATTACCGCACGCGGCTCACGCACTCCATCGAGGTCGGGCAGCTCGCTCGGGCGCTGGCGCGCTCGCTGCGGCTCGACGAGGACCTCGCCGAGGCGGTCGCGCTCGCCCACGATCTCGGGCACACGCCGTTCGGCCATACCGGCGAGGAGGTGCTCGACGCGCTGATGGCCGGCGCCGGCGGCTTCGACCACAACGCCCAGACGTTGCGGGTGGTGATGAAGCTCGAGCGCCGCTACGCCGCGTTCGACGGGCTCAACCTCTGCCACGAGACGCTGGAGGGCCTCGCCAAGCACAACGGTCCGCTGCTGCGGCCCGACGGCAATCCGGTCGAGGCTCACGCTCAGCGCGGCATCCCCGGCATCTTTCGCGAGGCCGATCGCTCCTTCCGCGAGCACGGCCGTTCGCTCGGCCTCGACCGTTACGCATCGGCGGAGGCGCAGGCCGCCGCGCTCGCCGACGACATCGCCTACAATGCGCACGACCTCGACGACGGCCTGCGCGCCGGCCTCTTCACTCTGGCCGAATGCCACGCGGTGCCGTTCCTCGCGCTGCTGCTCGACGACGTGATCCGGCGCCATCCCGGCCTCGACGACAGCCGCACCGTCCACGAGCTCTGCCGCCGCGTCATCACCCGCTTCGTCGAGGACGCCATCGCCGAGAGCGGCCTGCGTCTGGCGCTCCTCGACAGACTCGACGCGGTGCGCGATGCCGCGCGACCGGCGATCGCCTTCTCGCGAGCGATGGCCGAGGCGGAACGCGAGATCAAGGCGTTCCTCTGGGCGCACATGTACCGCCACCCGGAGATCGTCACCATCCGCGAGCGGGCCGGCTCGGTCGTGCGCGACCTGTTCCGGCTTTACCGCGAGCAGCCGGACCTCTTGCCGGCCGAATGGGCCGTCGGCGCCAACGAGCCGTCCGGGCGGCGCGAGCGGCTCGTCTGCGACTACATCGCCGGCATGACGGACCGCTACGCGCTCGCGGAGCATCGCCGCCATTTCGAGCGCACGCCGGAGCTGCGCTATGGACGACACTCTCTCTGAGGCTGGAGCGCCGGTCAGAGGATCGGCTCGACCTCGGCGTTCCAGCGCTCGACCTTGAGCCGCGCGTCCGGGCTCTCGGCGACGAGCCGGCCGTGCCGCGTCGCGAGATCCTCGATGTAGCCGATCAGCGTCCGTGCGGCATGCATGGCGGGGTCGCCAACCGGCGTGTAGCGCAGCGCATCGCCGCGGTAGACGATCGGATCGACGGTCAGCGGCTGGTTCTGCCGCAGCCGCAGGAAACCGGGGTCTCGCAGCAGCAGGTGAGGCTCGTCGCGCAGGATCGCGAAAGGCTCGCGGTAGTGGTTGCTGGCGCCGAGCGCCACGACGTCCGGCCCGGCGGCGAGCACCTTGGCCCAGCCCTTGATCCATTTGGCGGCGAGCTGGGTGCACGATCGCTCGGGAAAGTGCGCGAGCTTCAGCCTCGGCTCCGTGCGCGAGTCGACCACGCGTCCGTGGCGCAGCGCGAAGTGATTGCCGCCGCCGACCGACACGTCGGGCGTCGCCAGCGCCTTGTGGAGGAACACCTTGGTGACGCCGAAGGGATCGCGGCGGCTCTTGATGCGCAAAGGCACGATCGTCTCCTCCGTATCGTCCTCCGCCGTGCACCTGTATTCTATCAGCTCCATGCGCAGGCACTCGATGCCGGGCTCGGCGCTGGCGAGGCGTTTGAGTTTTTCTATAAGGCCGCCTTCGAGCGCGCGGTCGTCGATGAACTCGTCGGCGTCGAGACAGAGCACCCAGTCGGCGCCTTGCGCCCGCGCCGCGTAGTTGAACATGAAGGTGTTGAAGTTGACCTCGTTGTAGGACACCGACTTGTTCTGGAAGACGGTGATGCCGAAGCCTTCTTCCTTGAGCTTCGTCAGGATCGCGACCGTCTCGTCGCGGCTGCCGTTGTCGAAGAAGACGTGGTGCGAGGCGTAGCAGGCGGTGTGGCGGACGAACGCCTCGACGATGTCGGCCTCGTCCAGCACGCGCGTGATCGCGACGACCTTCACCGTCGCCTCGACCGGCGGTTTCCGGGACGTCCACCATTTCACAATGATCGCCCCTCCCGAACGTCGACCGGCGCCCCGCGCTCGTCCTCGGCGATGAAGGGGCCTCGGTCAAGGCCCACTACAAGGTCCGCTACTTGATCCGCTACTTGACCCCTCACTTGGCATCCGCCCCGGCGCCCGTCGCGAGGCGCGAGGCGAGCCAGCCGCTGAGATCGCGCGTCTCCTCGGGGCCGACGGTGTGGCCCATGCCCGCGTAGGCATGAAACGCGGTTGGCACGCCGAGCTTCGCGAGCGTGCCGCGGGCGGCGGTCGCGGCCGCAAACGGGATCACCGCGTCGGCGGTGCCGTGCGCCAGGAAGAAGGGGGTGCGGTCGGCATTGTTTGGCAGCGAAGCGGTCTCGGAGGGAAACAGGATGCCGCTGAGCACGGCCGCGCCGCGGAACGTGCCCGGCTCGCGCAGCGCGACCTCGTAGGTCATCACGCCGCCCTGGCTGAACCCGCCGATGAAAATCCGCGCGGGATCGGCGTCGAAGCGCTTGACCGCGTTGGCGACGATGAGATCGACGATCGTCTTGCTGCGGGCGAGGTCCGCCTCGCGCGTCTCCTTGCGGTACCAGCGCCAGCCGCCGTTGGCGGCGTGGAACGGGGCGCGCGGCGAGACCACGACAAGCGAGGCGGGCAGGTCGGGCCACAGGCCGATCATGTCGCGCTCGCTGGCTCCGGCGCCATGCATCAGGACAATCAGCGGCGGCTGGCCCGTGGCCGGTTTCGCCGCCGGCTCGTGCACGAGATAGACGAGGCCGTCCTCGGCGCGTCCCGCCGCGGGGAACGACGCCGCCGCCGCCATCGCGACCGCGCCGGCGAGGAGACGTAGCCTCATGCCCGTTCCGGAAGGTGACGCTTGCATTGCCGAGCCCGATCTCTTTCTAGATCGTGTCATGTCGACAGCCTCCTTCCGCGCCATGCGCGAGCCCTCCTTCCGCGCCAGGCGCGGGCATAGTGCGAGCCCATGAACATTTTTGCCCTTTTCCAAGAGCGGGTCACCGCGATTCTCGCGGCCATCGTCGCCGATGGCCGGCTGCCGGCTGGTCTCGACCTTACCCGCTTCGTCGCCGAGCCGCCGCGCGATCTTGCCCACGGCGACGTCGCGATCAATGCCGCGATGGTTTACGCCAAGGAAGCGGCGGCGAGCTTCAAGACCCCGCGTCAGCTCGCCGTCGAGATCGCCGCGGCGCTTGCCGGCGACGAAGGAATCGACCAGGCCGAGGTCGCCGGGCCTGGCTTCATCAACGTCAGGGTCAAGCCGTCCGTCCACGCCCTGATCGTGCGTGCGGCGCTGCTCGACCCGGCCGGCTACGCGCTCGGGTCCGCGAAGCCCGCGCAGGCGGCGATCAACATCGAGTACGTCTCCGCCAATCCGACCGGTCCGATGCATGTCGGCCACGGCCGCGGTGCGGTGTTCGGCGATGCTCTGGCGCGCCTGCTCACGTTCGCCGGCCGCGCCGTCACCAAGGAATATTACATCAACGACGCCGGCGCCCAGGTCGACGTGCTCGCCCGCTCGGCGTTCCTGCGCTACCGCCAGGCGCTGGGCGAGAGCATCGGCGCGATCCCCGAGGGACTCTATCCCGGCGACTACCTGAAGCCGGTCGGCGCCGTGCTGGCGCAACAGTACGGCGACAGGTTGACGCGGAAGTCCGAAGCGGAATGGCTGCCGATCGTCCGCGCCGCCGCCATCGCCGCGATGATGGACTTGATCCGCGACGACCTCGCCGCCCTCAATATCCACCACGACGTCTTCTTCTCGGAACGCTCGCTCGTGCACGGGGCGCAGGGTGACGAGGTCGCAGCGGCGATCGAGGCGTTGCGGACGAAGGGTCTCGTCTACGTCGGCCACCTGCCGCCGCCGAAGGGGCAACCGAGCGAGGATTGGGAGGACCGCGAGCAGACGCTGTTCCGCTCCACCGCCTTCGGCGACGACGTCGATCGCGCGCTCTTGAAGTCGGACGGCGGCTACACCTACTTCGCCTCCGATATCGCCTATCACAAGGTGAAGATCGATCGCGGCGCAAACGAGCTCATCGACGTGATGGGCGCCGACCACGGCGGCTACGTCAAGCGGATGAAGGCGGCGGTTCGGGCGCTGTCGGACGGACGCGCGGCCCTCGACGTCAAGCTCTGCCAGCTCGTCAATCTGATGCGCGACGGCGAGCCGGTGAAGATGTCGAAACGCTCGGGCGACTTCGTCACGCTGCGCGAGGTGGTCGACGAAGTCGGCGTCGACGCGGTTCGCTTCATGATGCTTTTTCGTAAGAACGACGCGCCGCTGGACTTCGATCTCGCCAAAGTGCGCGAGCAATCGAAGGACAACCCGGTTTTCTACGTCCAGTACGCTCACGCACGCACGAAATCGGCGGTCCGCCAGGCACTTGCGGCGTTTCCCGACCTCGACACGTCAAGCACGGCGCTGGCCGCGAGCGATCTCACGAGCCTTTCCGACGAAGGTGAAGTCAAGCTTATCAAGGCCATTGCTCAATTCCCGCGAGTGATAGACTCCGCCGCGCGGGCTCATGAACCTCATCGTGTGGCGTTTTACCTCCACGATCTGGCCTCGACGTTCCATTCGCATTGGACGCGAGGCAAAGATCAGCCACAATTACGCTTTGTTAATGAAGAAAGTCGAGAAATGACTTGTGTGCGTCTCGCCTTGGTTTCGGCCATCGGCGGCGTTATCGCGACGGGCCTGGGCATCCTTGGTGTCTCCGCGCCGCTCGAGATGCGCTGACGCGGGCGGCTTGGTGGTGATCCCATCGGCCGCGGCGCGGGACGCGTTCGACGCAGCCAGTCCTCCTGGAGGATGCCGTCGAACGGATGCGTAACGAGGCGGCTGATGCCGCCACACGAGGTCAGAGTATGAACGAGCCCGTGGCAAAACAGCGCCCGACCGTCGATCTCGACGAGTTCGAACGTCGCCTGCGCCAGCATGCGCCGCATGAAGACGACCCGTTGGCCGAGATGGCCCGCCTCGCCGGAGAGCAGCACGACCCTTATGGCGACGTTTTCGCCCGCGAGGCGGACGCGCATCCCCCGCGGTCGCAGCCAGGTGAGCGGGCGGGACAGTCCGCCAAGCTGTTCGGCGATTTCGCCGCGATCGAGGCGGGGCTGCGCGGGGCGGTGGGACCGCACGGCGCGGCGACGCCTGCTCGGCAGACGCCTGCTCATCAGGAGCCGGGCCGGGCCGAGCCGGTCTTCGATGCCCGAGCCGACCACGCCTACCATCACGATCCGGCGTTCGACGAGATGCATGCCCGCGAGATGCAGGCGCGGCATCAGGCGCAGACCTACCAAGGTCGCGAGCCGGCCTACCAAGGGCAAGAGCTCGGCTTCGGCAACGAGGCGGGCTACGATCAATTCGCGGGCAGCCAGGGCCAGGACTGGACCTATGGCGACCGCGCTCCCGCCTCGGCCCCGCGCTCGCGCCGGCCGGTCTACCTGATGGCGGCGACCATCGCCGTTTGCGTGGTCGGCATCGGTGCGGCCTTCGCACTGAAGGGCCATAGCCGCAGCCCCGGCGAGATCAAGACGATCATGGCCGCGGCCGGTCCGACCAAGATCCAGCCGCCGGAAGACGCGGCGCACGAACAGGTGAACCAGGACGCCACGGTGACCGGCGCCGCCAGCGGGCCGGCGCCGACCAAGCTCGTCAGCCGCCAGGAGCAGCCGGTCGACATCGCCCAGACCCTCCAGGACAATGCGGCGCGCGATGCCGCCGCGCATCCGGAGACGAACGCCTCCAGCGTGCCCGTGCCACTGTCGCCGGACCAGGCTCAGAACGCCAGCCGCGACGACCCCGCCGCATCCGCCGGCAACAAGGCGGCCGGTGACAAGGACGAGAGCTTCCATCTCGCCGGTTTCCCCGCACCGAAGCGGGTGAAGGTCGTCTCCGTGCGCCCCGACGGGACGATTCTGTCCGACGACGCGGCGGCCGCCGCGACCGAGCCGGCGCCGCGGCAGAACAAGACGAGCGACAAGGCCGGAGCGGTCGCGAAGGCCTCGACGCCGAAGACGACGTCGCGGATCGCGCCGAAGCCGACGCAGGCTGCGGCCGATGACGGCGCAACGCCCACGGACACGCCGAAGGCCGCCAAGACGAAGCCCCAGCGGGTCGCCACCGCGGATCCCGGCGAGCAGAACACCGACGCTGCGGCAGAGCCGGTCTCCGAAGGCAGCGGCGGGTTCGCTGTGCAGCTCGCGGCGCCGGCCTCCGAGACAGACGCCAAGGCGGCGCTCAACAAATACGCGAAGAAGTATTCCGGCACGCTGTCGGGTCACCGCCTCGGCTACCATCGCGCATCGAGCAACGGGAAGACGGTCTACCGGGTCCGGGTCAGCGCCCTTTCCAAGGAGCAGGCCGTCTCGATATGCGAAAAGCTGAAATCCGAAGGCGGCAGCTGTTTCATCGCGAAAAATTGATCGCTGAAGCGCCTCGCCATTGGCGTCATGGCCGGATTTGTCCCGGACATCCGCGCCGGGACGCTTCATGTCTCCCGCCGAAGCGCTGGACCTGGACGCGAGGACATACGGCGCGGCATCGCGGTAGGCCTGCCGTCTTGCGCGGGCGCCTGGCGGCCGTCACGAAACCCACACCAACCCAACCTGGCGGGTGACATGGCACGAGCGTTCGTCTGCGGCTGCCTCGGCTTGACGCTGAGCGCCGAGGAGAAGGCCTTCCTCGAGGAGGCCGATCCGCTCGGCGTCATCCTGTTCGCCCGCAACGTCGATCGCCCGGACCAGGTGCGTGCCCTCACATCCGAGATCCGCGCGGCGATCGGACGCGACGACGCGATGGTGCTGGTTGATCAAGAGGGCGGGCGGGTGCAGCGGCTCGGCTCGCCGCACTGGCGGCGCTACCCGGCGGCGACGCGCCTCGCCGCCCTGGCGGACGATGCCGCCGGGGCGATCCGGCTCGCCGCCCGGCTGATCGCCCACGATCTCAGGGCAGTCGGCATCGATGTCGACTGCATGCCGGTGCTGGATGTGCCGGTCGAAGGCGCCCACGACGTCATCGGCGATCGTGCCTACGGCAAGGATCCGGCGACGGTCGCCCGGCTCGGCCGCGCCGCCGCGCAAGGCATGCTCGACGGCGGCGTGCTGCCGGTGATGAAGCATGTGCCCGGACATGGCCGCGCCCGTGCCGACAGCCACGTCGCGCTGCCAACCGTCGAGGCCTCGCGCGAGGCGCTCGAGGCCTCTGACTTCGAGCCGTTCCGCCGCAACCGCGATCTGCCGGCGGCGATGACCGCCCATGTCGTCTATACCGCCCTCGATCCGCAGCGGCCGGCGACGATCTCACCGATTGTGATCCGCGACGTGGTCCGCGGCGCGATCGGTTTCGACGGGCTTCTTTTCAGCGACGACCTCTCCATGCGTGCGCTGCCCGGGACCTTCCGCGACAAGGCTGAGAACCTGTTCGCCGCCGGCGTCGATGTCGCGCTGCATTGCAACGGCGATCGCGGCGAGGCCGAGGCCGTCGCTGCCGTCGCCCCGCAGCTCGCGGGCGATGCGGCAAGGCGGGTGAGCGCGGCGCGTGCGGCGATGAGCGCGGCGGCCGGGGGCTTCGATCCTGTGGATGCCGCTGCCGGTCTCGATCGGATGCTTGCGGCGATAGCCTGAACGGCAGAGAGTCCGTCGCCCGCGAGGGGCGGAGAGACGGATGAGCGACCCCGAATTCGCGATGGACGAGGTGGAGGCAGAAGACCGCCTGATCGTCGACGTCGACGGGTTCGAAGGGCCGCTCGATCTGCTGCTTGAGCTCGCCCGCCGGCAGAAGGTCGACCTTCACAGAATCTCGGTTTTGGCGCTGGCCGAGCAATACCTCGTCTTCGTCGAAACGGCGCGCGGCTTGCGACTCGAACTCGCCGCCGACTACCTCGTGATGGCGGCATGGCTCGCCTATCTCAAGTCGCGCCTGCTGCTGCCGGCCGGCCCCAAGGCCGACGAGCCGGAGGCCGGCGAGCTCGCCGCGGCGCTGGCGGAGCGTCTGCGGCGGCTCGAGCTGATCCGCGCGGCTGCCCGGGCGCTCGAGACGCGGCCGCGGGTTGGGCGCGACCTGATGCTGCGCGGCGCCCCCGACGCCGCCGTGCTCGACGGCGGGCCGCCGGTGTGGACGGCGACCGTCTACGAGTTGCTCGCCGCCTATACGCGGCAGCGCCAGCGCCAGGCCGCCTCGACCATGACGCTGAAGAAACGCCTCGTCTGGTCGATCGCCGAGGCGCGCCAGGCGCTCTCGCGCATGGTCGGCGCGGCGTTCGAGTGGACCGTTCTCGACGATTTCCTCGTCGCGTATTGCACGACGCCGGCGATGCGCCGCACGGTGCGCGCCTCGGCGTTTTCGGTGACGCTGGAGATGGTCAAGGAAGGCCAGATCGCGCTGCGCCAGGACGAGGCCTTCGCGCCGATCTGGGTGCGGGCCGCCACCGCGACGCCGCTTCGCGGGGTGGTGTGATGGCGGAGGTCACGCGGCTCTTCCCGGAGGTCGTCCAGCTTCCGCGCGGCGATCCGGCCGCGGCGAAACTGACAGAGGGCGTGCGCATCGCCGAAGCCCTGCTGTTCGCCTCCGCCGAGCCGATCGCCGAGGCGGACCTCGCGGCCCGTATGCCGGACGGCGTCGATATCGTGCGTGTGATGACGCGTCTGCGCGAGGATTACGCCTCGCGCGGCGTCAACCTTGTGCGCGCCGGATCGTGCTGGCTGTTTCGCACCGCCGACGATCTCGCCTGGCTGCTGTCGGCGAGCGCGCGCGAGGTCAGGAAGCTGTCGCGCGCGGCGATGGAGACGCTGGCGATCATCGCCTACCACCAGCCAACGAGCCGCGCCGAAATCGAGGACATCCGGGGCGTGGCGATCTCGAAGGGCACCCTCGACACGCTCCTCGAGACCGGCTGGGTGAGGCTTCGCGGGCGCCGCCGTGCGCCGGGCCGGCCGATCACCTACGGCACGACCGAAGGATTCCTGTTGCATTTCGGGCTGGAGACGATCGGCGATCTGCCGGGCCTGGACGATCTGCGCGGCGCGGGGCTGTTCGACGGACGGCTGCCAGCCGGCTTCGCAGTGCCGCTGCCCAATGACGGCGACCCGCGCGACGACGAAGATCCGCTCGATGCCGCGGACGAGGAGACGGCCGCTGCCGCCGAGCCGCTCGATGAGCCCGACTCCTTGGACCGCGATCCGTTCGCCTGAGGCGCGCCGGCCCGGTTCGCCTTGTTTTCACCCGGCGGGACGAATAAGTCTGAAGCGAGCGAGACAAACGAGCTGGCGCGGAGCGCACGTCATGGGCAGCATGTCTATTATTCACTGGATTATCCTGGGCGGTATTCTCCTGCTGGTGTTCGGCGGCCGCAACAAGATCTCGGACGTTATGGGCGACGTCGCCAAGGGCATCAAGAGTTTCAAGAAGGGCTTGTCGGAGGACGACGAGAAGTCTGCGGCTGCCCGTCCGGTCGAGCCGGTGCGCTCGATCGACCATTATCCGGTGCAGCAACAGGCGCCGGCTCCCGCGCCGCAGCCGCAGCCTGTCGCGCAGGGCCAGCTCGATCCCCGCATGACCGATCCCCGCATGACCGATCCTCGGGTCACCGAGCCGCACAAGGCCGGTTGAGCCTCGGCTCGAGGGTAGCGCGCGATGTTCGATTTCGATGCCACGAAGTTCCTGATCGTCGGCGCAGCCGCCCTGATCTTCATCCCGCCGAAGGATCTGCCCAGGGTCATGCGGCAGGCCGGGCAGTTCGTCGGCAAGATGAAGCGCATGGCGAGCGAGTTCCAAGGCCAATTCATGGACGCGATGCGGGAGGCCGACATGGCCGATCTCCGCCGCGAGGCGCAGGAACTGTCCAAGAGCACGCGCGTCGACCTCGGTCTCGATCAGCTCCACACGCACATGAACGACGCCGTCGCAAGCAAGCCGTTCCTGCCCCCGCCGGATGCGTCCGCCGGCTCGACCGCGTCGTCTGCTGCCGCTTCCGCTCCCCGTGTCCTGCTTGATGATGTCTCGCCTGACCCCGCCTCGCCTGCTTCCGTCTCGCCTGCTTCCGCCTCGCCTCCCGCCACCTCGACCGTCGAGCCGGCCCATGACGCCGTCGAGCCGGCCCATGACGCCGTGACCCAGCCGGCGGATGCCGCACCGGCCCCTTCGCCAGCCCAGCACACCGCGACCCGGCACGAGCCCCTGTCGGAGCCGGCGACCCATCCGGCCTAAGCGCCGCAGCGAAAAAGCAAGACTTTCATCGCCGGAGGGTGCGTAACAGCGGCCGGAACGACCTTGAGGAGGGGGCCCGGCCCCGCTGGCGCGCAACGATGACCGATGCCGATATCGAGGCGACCAAAGCGCCTCTCATGGACCACATTGTCGAGCTCCGCTCGCGCCTCATCAAGGCGCTCGGGGCGTTCCTTGTCACGTTCCTCGTCTGCTTCTTCTTCGCCAAGGATCTCTATAACCTGCTCGTCGTGCCCTACTCGAACATCGCGGGTCCGGACGCGCGGCTGATCTACACGGCGCCGCAGGAGTTCTTCTTCACCCAGATCAGGGTGGCGTTCTTCGCCGCCGCCTATGTCTCCTGCCCCGTCGTGTTCACGCAAATCTACGCCTTCGTCGCGCCGGGGCTCTACAAGCACGAGCGCAACGCCTTCCGGCCCTACCTTTTCGCGACGCCGGTGTTCTTCCTGTTCGGCGCGTTGCTCGTCTACTTCATCGTCATGCCGAACCTGCTTCACTTCTTCATCGGCATGGAGCAGCCCAAGCAGCCGGGCAGGGCGCAGATCGAGTTGCTGCCGCGGGTCAGCGAATATCTCTCGCTGATCATGACGCTGATCTTCGCCTTCGGCCTGATGTTCCAGCTGCCGGTGGTCCTGACCCTGCTCGGCCAGATCGGCATCGTCGACACGGTCTTCCTGCGCGCCAAGCGGCGCTACGCGATCGTGCTCGTCTTCGCCGCGTCGGCGGTGCTGACGCCACCGGACGCCTTCTCGATGCTGGCGCTCGCCGTGCCGGCCTACGGGCTCTACGAGGGCTCGATCATCTCCGTCGGGCTCATCGAGCAGAGGCGCGCCCGCGACGAGGCGAAGCGCGCCGCGGACGAGGCGGCGGGCGCCTCCTAGTCTAGACGCCTCCCGACCGAGCCTGGCGTCGGGGCGCCTTGCTCATGTGGACCACGACCCCGAGAGCGCCGGTCTCCCTACGGTCCTCGCGATAACCCAGGCTGTCGTAGAGGGCCAGATTGCCGGCCATGAGCGCGTTGGCGTAGAGCCGCACCTCGGGACGATCGAGCGAGACGGCGACCTCCTCCGCATGGGCGAGGAGGCTCCGGCCGAGGCCGCGCTTCCGCATGCCGGGTCGGACCGCGACGTTCACGATCAAGAGGTGATCGCTCGCCTCCGCCATCTCGATGAGCCCGGCGAGCACACCGTCGAGCCAGAGACAATCGATCCTGTGCGCTGCGATCGCCTGCGCGCAGTCCGCCTGCATCGGCAGCGGCTCTCGGCCCAGCACCTCCACCCATTCGGCATAGGCGGTCCGCGTGAGGTCGCGCACAGCATCGGCATCGGCCGTCGTCGCGCGGCGCAACGTGATGGCTGTGTCCGACATTCCCGCCCCCTTTCGCGCTACGGCGTCAGCGCGCCGCCAGCGCTGTCGCGGGCGTGCGGTCCGAGAGGCGAAGCAGGCTGACGAGGGCCGCGACCACCGCAAAGCCCGTTCCGACGAGCAGATCGGCCATCTCGGCGCCGTGCGGCGCGAGGCGGAAGATCACGGCGGCCAGGGCCGCGCCGCCGGTCAGCCCCACCAGCCTCGCGGTCGCCAGCATGCCGCCGGCCGCGCCGGCTCGCTGGCGCGGCGCGGCGGACAGCATGGTGCGGTTGTTGGGGGATTGGAAGAAACCGAACCCGGCCCCGCACAACGCCATGCGCCAGACGATGTCGGCCGTGGAGGCGTTCGCGGGCAGGATGGCGAGGAGCGTCAGGCCGACCGCGAGCACGGCGAGGCCGGCGCTGCCGAGGACCGCGCTCGACAGCCGGTCGGACAGCCACCCGGCGAGCGGTGCCGCAAGGCCGAGCGCCACCGGCCAAGGCGTCATCAGGAGGCCGGTCTGCACCTGGTCGCGATGCAGCACCGTCTCGAAGTAGAACGGCAGCGACACGAAGGCGAGCATGTAGGCCGCAAACGAGCAGACGGAGGTCGCCGCCGAGAGCGCGAAGATCGGGATGCGCATCAGGTCGACCGGGATCAGCGGATTGATGGTCCGAGCGCCGCGGCGGACCAGCAGCCACGCCGCCGCGACGGCGACCGCGACCTCGAGCGCGGGGATGGTGGCCCCACCGCCGTGGCCGAATCCGTCGACGCCGACGAAGAACAGGCCGAACATCAGCGCGCTGAGGCCCGCGCTCGTTGCGTCGAAGCGAGTGGCGGACTGGTCCGAATAGGGAAGCGCCCGCGCCGCCAGCGCGATGTTGACGATGCCGATCGGCACGTTGATCGCGAACAGCCACTCCCACGAGCCCACCGCGAGGATGCCGGCGGCGATGGTCGGTCCGATCGCCGAGGCCACCGACACGACGAGCGCGTTGATGCCGACCCCCTTGCCGAGCAAGGCCTGCGGGTAGGTGAAGCGCACCAACGCGCCGTTGACGCTCATGATCGCTGCCGCCCCGAACCCCTGGCCTATCCGCGAGACGATCAGCAGCGGCAGGCTATGCGACAGCGCGCAGGCGAGCGAGCCGGCGGTGAACACCACGAGGCCGAGCTGATAGACGCGGCGGTACCCGACGCGCTCGCCGAGGGCCGCCATCGGCAGCAGGGTGACGACGATCGCGAGCTGGTAGGCGTTGATCACCCAGACCGCCTGCGCCGGCGAGGCGTGCAGCTGGCGGGCGATCGCCGGCAGCGCGATATTGGCCACGGCGGAGTCGAGCACGGCCATGGTGATGCCGAGGGCGATCGCCGCCATCGACCAGTAGCGCTGCGGCACCGGCAGGCCGTCGGCATGCACCGTCTTGGTCAGGATGATCGCTCCGGATGATGGCCGCGACGCAGCGGGTGCGCCGCGCGTCTCGTGAAGCCGATAAGGGTCTCTTAAGCGTAATGACAGCGCGTTGGTGTCCGCGGCGGTCGCTTAAGGCAGAAGAGACGGCGGGGTGTCTCACTTCTCCGGCATCCTGCACGAGGTCAACCCTTGCAGACAGCTCCGCTCCTCTCGCTGATCGTCGCGACCCGCGGCAGGGCGACGCCGTTCCAGGCGCTGTTCGAGAGTCTGGCCGCCCAGACCCACAAGGATTTCGAGGTGATCGTCGTCGACCAGAACGCGGATGCCCGCGTCGGGTCGCCGGCCGCCGACGGTTGGCCGTTCCGCATCGCCCACATGCGCACGCCCGCCGAAGCCGGGCTGAGCCGTGCCCGCAATACCGGCCTGCGGCGCGCCAACGGCACCGTCGTGCTGTTCCCGGACGACGACTGCTGGTACCCGCCGCACTTCCTCGCTCATGCGCTCGCGCGGATCGAGGCGGGCGGCGCCGACGTGCTGACCGGGCGTGCCGCGGAAGCGGGCACGTTGCGCGACATCAACGGGCGGTTCGAGAAGACGGTCACCGCGATCTCGCGCGACAAGGTGTTCACGACCGGCATCGAGTGGGTCGCCTTCTTCAAGCGCACGGTGCTCGAGACCGTCGGCGGCTACGACATCGATATCGGCGTCGGTGCCGCGACGCCGTGGCAGGCCTGCGAGGGACAGGACATCATGCTGCGCGCTCTCGCCGAGGGCTTCACCTGCGTGTTCGACCCGAGCGTCTACGGCCACCATGCCGAGCTCGACATCGACGAGCCGGCGATGCTGCGCAAGGGCAGGGGGTACGCGCGCGGGCTCGGCTACGTGCTGCGGCTGCACGGCTTCCCCCCCTCTTCGGCGGCGGGCTGGGTGTCGCGGCCGCTGGCCCGCGCCGCGACCGCGCTGGCCCGGGGCGACCGGCACCGCGCCGCCTACTACCGCAACGTCGCGCTCGGCCGGCTGGAGGGCTGGCGGATGAAGGTGTCGGCGGCGCCGGTACGCACGAGCGCGGCGATGGAGATGGCGCGGGGGTGATGGTCGGCTTCGGAGCGCGAGCGAAAGCGCGTACAGCTTCCTTCTCAAATCCGAGAATTCTTTTCTCGATAACCGAACTACATCGCGCCAGTCTCGTTGCGGTCCTGTTTTTCGATCTTACAGAAACGGACGGTTAGAAAGCCTTCGGCAAAATTGGAATCGTAGAGGAAGCGCGCCAGTGAGCAAAAACATGCACACGATTGAGCAGCTCAGCATTGCGTGCCGTCATGTCCGATAGTTGCGGGCCGTTAGTGTAACGAAAAATCATGCAATTCGGACGTTTGAATTAGTATCCGACTTCTGCGCAAAATTATCACGGGGTGGAAGTGCGGCTCCGCACCACGTCAGACAGGTATCGCCTGATGACTGGTCGGTCGCTGCAAAGCATCGATTCAATGGCGATCCGGCTCTAAAGCCGAAAGAACACTGAGAGTGGAACACGGAACACCAAGACGGGCTTTCGCGCGCGAAGTTCTAAGGCTTCACGACGCGGGGAACCTTAACGAAGAGACAATGAAAGCTTTGGTGGGCCGCTACTGGAAAGTGGCGGTCATCACTGTGGATGAGGATGCCACGCTCGCGAGAATTGCTCGCTCGAAAATGTACGAGACGCCAGCCGCTCGTTGGGCGAGTGCCGGTATCGTCTTCGACAAAAACGTCCCGCTTAATTCAAGCCGAGACCACAAACGCCATGGTGCTGCGGCGCTGAAATCCCGTGGTGCGTAAACCCGGTAGCAGCTCGTCGCGCTTCGTCCCGCGCAGCGGAAACGTGGTCAGACCCTGGCAGAAAGCGCCTCCCGCCATAGGCGAGCACATCGAGCCGGTCACCTGACCGCGTGTCTGTCGGGGGTCTGCCCCTTTCCCTCTCAGTCCGCTTAACCGAGAATCTGGGCACGCCAGAGGGTCACGTCCCGTTTCACCGGCAGTGGCGCCGCGTCTCTTCAGGCGAATGCCGCATGTCCCAGGCTACGGCGAGCGCCGCGATGACGCCTCAAGCATCGATTTCGACGCGCACCCGTGCGTCGAGCGCCTTGAAGGCCTCGTCCAGTTGCTCGATCTTGGACTTATGATCGAGCCTGAAGAAACGAATCGACGGACTCCCTCTGCCATCCGGCTCGGCGCTGAAGATCCGCCTTCGTGCCGCCGCTGCGCTGAAGGGGCGCGATAGAGTTCCACCTTGAGCAAGGTTTGCAGTGGCAGGCGCAGGGCGGCACCGCCGTCGTCAGTGACCATGGGCGGCGCGATGACCTCCTTGGTGTTCGGAATCGTCAAAAGCTGTCCCCGCGTGTCACGGCGCTTTCCGCGCATGGTCGCACGGCCGCCACCTCCGTCTCGGGTGCGAAGGCGCAAATCCCGCCTCCCGGCCAAGCTTGTGCCGGAGGACGAAAGCGGTGATCCTCTTGCGGTGCGTGGGCCTACCGCGACTCTCTCCGCAATCCTGTCCGATCGGGCTTAGAGCATTTCCGGCTTAGTCGCACGCATAGCCTGAGCTTGCGATGTAATTTCGGCATTCGTCGGGACCCAGCGCTCTGATGATCCGGCCGATTTCCTTCCACAGGGCGTCTTGTGTGCGGGCTTTTGCTTTGCGCAATTCGGCCTTCAACTTGGCGAACATCTTCTCGATGGGGTTGAGATCGGGACTGTAGGGCGGCAGGTAGAGGACGCTGGCGCCGACGGCTCTGATCGCCGCCTCGACGCCGACGACCTTGTGGGCGGAGAGGTTGTCCATCACCACGATGTCGCCTGGTGACAGAGCGGGCGCCAGGAACTGCTCGGTGTAGGCGAGGAAGATCTCGCCCGTCATCGGGCCGTCGAGGACCAGCGGCGCGATGACGCCGCTCTCGCGCAGGCCGCCGACGAACGTCGTCGTGAACCAGTGGCCGTGCGGGGTGGCATCGACGAGCCGCTCGCTTTTCGGTCCCCAGCCGTGAGTGCGCGCCATGTTGGTCGCGGCGCCGGTCTCGTCGATGAAGACGAAGGCGGCGCAATCCATGAAGCGCTGCCAAGCTTGCCACCGCTTCCGACGCACGGCGACATCGGGGCGATCCTGCTCGGCGGCTCTCATCGACTTTTTTTGTGTGACAGGCCGAGCCGGTGCAGCGTCGACCAGATCGCCGTCGTCGAGACCGCAACGCCACGCTCGGCGAGCGCCGCCTGGAGTTCGGCGAGCGTGATGCCCTTGCGAGCCTGCGTCAGCTCGCGCAGGACATCGGCGTGCTCTTCGAGGAGTGGCCGCCGATAGCCGCCGATCCGGGCTGGCGCCGTGCTGCCGGTTCTGCGTACACGCTGCATCAGCTTGATCGCCGCCGACGGGCTGACCGCGAACCGACGCGCCGCCTCGCGCGCCGAACTGCCGTCGTTGACGGCTTCCACGAGCCGCCTGCGCAAATCCTGGGAAAGAGGTGCAACCATGAGAGCCTCGCCGCTGAACAAGACTCTCGAATCTGACTCGTCGATTCCATGCAAGCTCGAAGTGCTCTAGATGGCGGGGTCGGCGATCGGCGACATCGACGGTTTCGAGGTCGGCCAGCGCCGACCTCGAGGCATCCTGGTGGCGGCGAACGCCGACATCGAGGAGACGTCATGGTCGTGGACGCCGACATCGACGCCGGCGGGATGGCGACATCGGTATGGCCGAGGTCCGCGAACGCGGACATGGGCGACCGCCGCCGCTCCGCGCGCGGCGGCCCGCCGCCGGCGCTTCGACGTAAGGTCAGTCGACCGCCTTGCCCATCCGGCCGGCAAGATCCTGGATGAACTGCCAGGCGGTGCGGCCGGAGCGGTTGGCCCGCGTCGCCGCCCATTCCAGCGCCTCGGCCTCGATTTTTTCGCGCGCGACGTCGAGCCCGTAATGCTCGGCGTAGCCGAACACCATCGCCAGGAACTCGTCCTGCGAGCATTTGTGGAAGCCGAGCCACAGCCCGAAGCGGTCGGACAGCGACACCTTTTCCTCGACCGCTTCGCCGGGGTTGATCGCGGTGGCCCGCTCGTTGTCGACCATCTCGCGCGGCATCAGGTGGCGCCGGTTCGAGGTGGCGTAGAACAGCGCATTGGCGGGCCGTCCCTCGAGACCGCCCTCCAGCACCGCCTTCAGCGACTTGTAGGTGGTGTCGTCACCGTCGAAGGAGAGGTCGTCGCAGAAGATCAGGAAGCGGGGCGGGGCGGGGCGGATCAGCGCCATCAGGCTCGGCAGGCTGTCGATGTCCTCGCGGTGGATTTCGACGAGCTTCAGCGGCGCCTGGGGCCGCTCGCGGTCGACGCGTTCTTGGTTGACTTGGGCGTGCGCCGCCTTGACGAGCGAGGACTTGCCCATCCCGCGGGCGCCCCACAGCAGGACGTTGTTGGCGGCATGGCCGCGCGCGAAACGGCGCGTGTTGTCGACCAAAATGTCGCGGACGCGGTCGATGCCCTTGAGCAGCTCGATATCGACCCGGCTCACGCTCGGCACCGGCTTGAGCACGCCACGCTCAGGCTGCCAGACGAAGGCGGCGGCGGCGGCGAAATCCGGCGCAGGGGCGGGCTTCGGCAGAAGCGCCTCGAGCGCGTCCGCGATACGGCGGAGGGCGGCGGCGGCGGTGGCCGTATCGAGGGCGTCGTCGTGGCTTCGCGTCATGGGGGCTATCTACGTCAGCGAGAAGCTCGCGGGAAGTGTGGCGCGCAGGGCAGGCGACTGTCCTCTCTCCCAGCCTTTGGCGCGGCCGTCCGCAGCGCCAAAGCGCCCATTGCTTTCGCATCGCTCGCCGGTATAACCCGGCCAAACCCGCCGAGACGGCGGCGCGCGTAAGTCGACGCCTGTCGCACAAGGTCGACGCACTGTCAGGAGCACGGCTATTTTCATCTCGCCCGCCTTCGCCCAGGCCGCAGGCGCGGCGCCTGGCGGCTACGACCAGATCATCCAATTTTTGTTTCCGCTCGGCCTCATTGTCATCATCATGTACTTCTTGGTGCTGCGTCCGCAGCAGCGCGCCGCCAAGGTGAAGGCGGACCTCCTGAAGAACATCCGCCGCGGCGACACCGTGACCACCAGCGGCGGGCTGATCGGCAAGGTAACCAAGGTGATCGACGACGCGGAGCTCGAGGTCGAGATCGCGCCGAACGTGCGGGTTCGCGTCGCGCGGATGATGGTGGCCGACGTGCGAGCCAAGGGCGAGCCGGTCAAGGCCGTCGAGACGAAGGGCACCGGGACGTAGGCTGCAATGCCGGGCCGCGAGATTGGATCGTCCCGGCCGAGATTGGATAGATAGAAGAAAATGCTGCGTTTCGCGACCTGGAAGATCGTCTCCATCATCGCCATGATCGTCGTGGCGATCCTCGTCGTCGTTCCGAGTGTGCTGTCTCCGATGCAGCGCGCCGCGCTCGATTCGCGCCTGCCGAGCTGGGCGCATCCGAAGACGCTGACCCTCGGCCTCGACCTGCAGGGCGGCTCGCACATCCTGTGGCAGGTCGACGGCAACGATGTCGTCAAGACCATGGTGGCGAGCATCCGCGACGACGTCCGCCGTGTCCTGCGTGAGGAGAAGGTCAAGATCACCGGCGGTGTCGGCACCGAGCCGCGCGGCATCACTTTCAGGCTGGCCGATCCGGCCGACAAAGCCAGGATCATGCCGAAGCTGCAGCAGCTCGTCGCGCCGGAAGGCGGGTTCCTCGGTGGCGGCGAGGCGGTCGCCTACCAGATCAACGAGCCCAATCCGGGCGAGTTGGCGATCAGCGTCACCGATGCGGGCGTCACCAACAAAATCCGGCGCGCGGTCGAGCAGTCGATCGAGGTCATTCGCCGCCGCGTCGACGCGCTCGGCACCACCGAGCCGTCGATCCAGCGTGAGGGCACCGACAGCATCCTCGTCGAGGTGCCCGGGTTGCAAGACCCCGAGGAGCTGAAGAAGATCGTCGGCACCACCGCGAAGCTCACCTTCCAGCTCGATGCGCAACCCGGTGACAGCCCCACCGACGTCGAGACGCTGCCGCGCCAGGACGATCCCAACCAGAAGGTCGCGGTCGAGAAACGCGTCATGGTGCAGGGCGAAGACCTCACCAAGGCGTCCACGGGGATCAACCCGCAGACCGGGCAGCCGGTCGTCAACTTCACCTTCAACATCCGCGGCGGCGAGCGCTTCGGCCAGGTGACCTCACAGCATGTCGGCGACCAGTTCGCCATCGTTCTCGACGGCAAGGTGATCTCGGATCCCCGCATCAACACGCCAATCACCGGCGGCTCCGGCGAAATCTCCGGCAATTTCACGGTACAGAGCGCCAACGAGCTCGCCCTGCTGCTGCGCGCCGGCGCGCTGCCGGCCAAGCTGACGATCACCGAGGAGCGCACCGTCGGCCCCGGCCTCGGCCAGGATTCGATCAACGCCGGCAAGCTCGCCGCCTACGTCAGCGCGACGCTGGTGTTCGCCTACATGCTCGCCACCTACGGAACGTTCGGAATCTTCGCCAACCTCGCGCTCGCGGTGCACATTTCCTTCATCTTCGCCGGTCTGGTGCTGCTCGGCGCGACGCTGACGCTGCCCGGCATCGCCGGCATCGTGCTGACGATCGGCATGGCGGTCGATTCGAATGTGTTGATCTACGAGCGCATCCGCGAGGAGAACCACGCCGGACGCTCGATCATCCAGTCGCTCGACGCCGGCTTCAAGCGGGCTTTCGCGACGATCGTCGACTCGAACGTGACCATGTTCGTGGCGGCGGCGATCCTCTACTTCCTCGGGGCCGGCCCGGTGCGCGGCTTCGCCGTCTCGATGGGTCTCGGCATCCTCACCTCGATCGTCACCGCCGTCACGATGACGCAGATGATGATCGCGCTCTGGTACAACAAGCGCCGCCCGACGAAGCTGCCGATATGAGAAGGGTCGGGACATATCCTCACCACAGCAGGGGCGGGGAACCGGTTCATTCAGTGCTGTCTGTGCGATTCCTGCGTCACGGCCGGGCTTGTCCCGGCCATCCCCGCAGCAAGGTTGCGACCAGCGCGCCGGACGTTGCGCGTCGGCCCTACGTGGAGGCCCGGCACAAGACCGGGCATGACGCCGTTAGGTTACGGGAAACCGCAAATCCCCAACCGATTCCGTTCCCCAGCGCGTTTGCGCAGAGGGGGATATACGCCCCACTTTCGCGGACCCATGTAACATGAAACTGCTGCGCCTCGCGCCGGAGAACACCAAGTTCGGCTTCATGCGCTTCCGGCGCGTGAGCTACCCGTTCTCGGCCCTCATGTCGATTGTCTCGGTGGTGCTGTTCCTCACGATCGGGATGAACTTCGGCATCGACTTCGCCGGCGGCACGCTGATCGAGGTGCGCGCCAATTCCGGCCACGCCGATCTCGCTCAGTTGCGCCATCAGACGGAGGCGATGAACGTCGGCCCGGTCGGCGTGCAGGGCATGGGCAACGCCTCCGACGTCGCGATCCGCTTCGGGCTGCAGCCCGGCGGCGACGCCGCGCAGGCCGGTGCGCTCGATCGCGTCGTCAAGGCGATCGGCGACGGCTACACGGTCCGCCAGCGGGCTCTCGTTGGGCCGACGGTTTCGGGCGAACTCGTGCAGTCCGGAACGCTCGGCGTCGTGCTCTCGATCATTGCGGTCTTGTGCTATCTCTGGTTCCGTTTCGAGTGGCAGTTCGCGGTGGGCGCCATCATCGCCACCATGCACGATCTTTTGCTGACGGTCGGCTTCTTCGCCGTCACGCAGCTCGAGTTCAACACGACCTCGATCGCGGCGATCCTGACCATCGTCGGCTACAGTCTCAACGAGACGGTAGTGGTGTTGGACCGTATCCGCGAGATGATGCGCAAGTACCGCAAGATGCCGACCAACGAGCTCATCGACGTGTCCGTCAACGCCGTGCTGCCGCGCACCATCATGACCGCGACGACCGTGTTCCTCGCTCTGCTCTCGCTGGTGCTGTTCGGCGGCGAGGTGATCCGCTCGTTCTCGCTCGCCATGATGTGGGGCATCTTCGTCGCCACCTACTCGTCGATCTTCATCTGCTCGCCGATGCTGATCTACCTCGGCCTGCGCCCGGAGACGACGGCCGAACCGGTCGTCTCGCGGCCGTCCAACGCCCGCCCGGCGCGGGCCTCGGTGTGAGCACGCCGCCGTCGGGGGCGGCATGACCATCGAGGGCGGCGGCTTTCTGCCCGGTGCCCACCCGATCGAAGGATACGGCGCCGGCGGCTTCCGCTTCGGCGGCATGTCGCACCGCGGCCCGATCCTGGCCTTGCCGTCCGGCATCTACGCCTGGGACGCGAACGGTCCCGAAGACCTGACCATCGAGGCCTTCGCCCGGGTTCTCGCCGAGCCGAAGGGTACGATCGAGCACCTCCTCATCGGCACCGGCGAAACGATGCTGCCGCTGTTCGAGCTGCGCGACAAGCTGCGCGCCGCCGGCCTCGCGTCGGAGCCGATGACGACGGCGGCCGCCGCGCGCACCTACTCGATCCTGCTCGAGGAAAAACGGCGGGTCGCGGCGGCGCTCCTCGCCATACCGTGATCGGCTCGGCGCGTTGAGCGCGCTTGCCGAGGCCTACGCGCTTTGCGGCGAACAGGTCCGGAGCGGCGACAACGACCGCTGGCTGGCGAGCCTGTACTGGCCGCAAGCCGCCCGCCCGCACGCGCACGCGTTGCTCGCCTTCAGTCTCGAGATCGCCCGCGTGCCGGACCAGGTGTCCGAGCCGATGCTCGGCGAGGTGCGCTACCAATGGTGGCGCGATGCCATCACCAACGCCGCGCCCTCCGGCAATCCGGCGGCGGAAGCGCTCATCGACACCGTCGCGCGCTTCAATCTCGACGCGGCGGCTCTGCTGGCACTGATCGAGGCGCGCGGCTTCGACCTCTACGACGATCCGATGCCCTCGATGCAGGCCTTGGACAACTACGCCCGCGACACGTCGGCCACACTGTTCGAGGCCATCGCCCGAGTGCTGGCGCCGGGGCAACTGGCGCCGGCCGCCGTCACCGAGGCCGGCCGCGCCTACGCCATGACCGGTCTGCTGCGCGCGCTGCCGTACCAGGTCATGAAGGGCCAGCTTTTTCTGCCGCTCGACGTGCTGCAAACGTTCGGGCTGCCGCCCGAGCATGTGCTTGCGCACCGCAACTCGCCCTTGCTGCGGATGGTGCTGAACGACATGCGCGCCAGGGTGCGCCCGCACCTCGCGGCGATGCAGGCCGGACTGGCCGCCGCCGGCCCGGCGGCCGCCGCCTGCCTCCCGGCTTTCTTCTGCGCGCCGTACCTGCGCAAGATGGAAACGCCGGGGCTCAACCCGTTCGTGACGCCGATCGAGCTGCCGCCCTGGCGCAAGCAGTGGGTGCTGTGGCACGCGGCGCGGCGGCTGTAGGATACGCCGACCATGACCGAACCCCTGATCCTGCGATCCGAGCTTCGCTGCCCGTCCTGTGGAGCGTTACACGCCGAAACCATGCCGACCAATGCCTGCATGATCCGCTATCCGTGCGCCTGCGGACACATGCTGCGCCCCAAGCCGGGCGACTGCTGCGTGTTCTGCTCCTACGGCACGGCGCCGTGCCCGCCGATCCAGGAGGCGCGGCGCGCCGGCGAGGGGGGCTGCTGCGGGTTGTAAGGGGCGCGTTTTCTAGCGCGGCAAGCCTTCGGGTTTCTGCTCCGAGCCGACAGCCTGTTCCAGTGTTTGCCGGATGAAGCGCTGGTAGGGCATGCCCCGCTCCGAAGCGGCCGCCTTGACGGCTACGAGCAGCGATTTCGGCAATCGCATGTTGACGCGCTCGCCCTTGGCCTCGAATTCGAACTGAACCGGCTTGAACTGCGAGAAATCGAGATCGGAGAGGTCCTGCGCGAGGAAACGCTCGGCTTCCTCGTCGGTCGGCAGTCTAGGCACCTTCCTGGTCATAGGCTTCGCTTTCCTTGCGATGCATGAAGCGGGCGCTGATCGGCCGGACGAGCTGTCGATCGGCGCCTCGCAACGTGAACGCCACGAAGACGGCGCGGCCTTGGCGGGTTCGCCCGACAGCGATGAACCGGTCCTCCTGCTCGGAATGGTGGGGATCCGGGGCGATCGGAGGCGAGCTTGCGAAAAGCGCCTCGATCTCCGCCACCGAGACGCCATGCCGCTTGTGCCGGTTCCCGTCGTCCCATTCGAAGCCGACGAGCTTCATCACGCAAGCATGCACCAATGTATGTACAATGAGAAGCCGAAATCGAGCCGGTCGCGCAAGCCGCCTTGCCCCCGCGCCGTCATCCTCTAAAAGCAGCCCTATGACCAAGACCGAGACGGACGCGGCGGCCGGCGTGGATTATTCGAACACGCTCTTCCTCCCGAAGACCGACTTCCCGATGCGCGCCGGCCTGCCTAAGAAGGAGCCGGAAATCCTTGCGCGCTGGGCGGCGATCGACCTTTACGGTCGCCTGCGCGAAGCCGGGCAGGGTAGGCCGAAGTTCGTGCTGCACGACGGGCCGCCCTACGCCAACGGCAACATCCACATCGGGCACGCGCTCAACAAGATCCTGAAGGACCTCGTCACCCGCTCGCAGCAGATGAGCGGCAAGGATTCGAACTACGTGCCGGGCTGGGACTGCCACGGCCTGCCGATCGAGTGGAAGATCGAGGAGGAGTACCGCGCCAAGGGCCGGAACAAGGACGACGTGCCGGTCGTCGCGTTCCGCCGCCAGTGCCGCGAGTTCGCGCGGCGCTGGGTCGACATTCAGCACGAGGAGTTCGTCCGGCTCGGCGTCGCCGGTGACTGGGCGCACCCCTACGAGACGATGAGTTTTTCCGCCGAGGCGACGATCGCCCGCGAGATCATGGCCTTCGCGGAGAACGGCCTGCTGTACCGCGGCTCGAAGCCGGTGATGTGGAGCGTGGTGGAAAAGACCGCGCTGGCCGAGGCGGAGGTCGAGTACGAGGACCACGTGTCCGACACGGTGTTCGTTGCGTTTCCTGTAGAAGCGGTTGGGGCTGTGGGACTAGGTGAGAACCTGGTACCAGGAAGTAAGCCTTCGAACCCTAACAACGACGCGTTCAAAAAATCATCGATTCTTATTTGGACGACCACGCCGTGGACGGTTCCGGCCAATCGCGCCATCAGCTATTCAACTAAAATTGCTTATGCCGTGTATGAGATAACTTCCGCGCCTAAAGGAAATTGGGCGGCAACCGGTAGCAATTACGTACTCGCAGAAGCTCTCGCCGAAAGCGTTTTTAAGGCTGCGAAGGTTTACGCCTATCAGAAGGTCTGTGACGTTCCGTCGGACTATCTTCAGCATGTGACGGCCGCTCATCCGCTCGCGGCGTTCGGCTACGGCTTCAAGGTACCGCTGTTCGACGGCGACCACGTCACCGCCGACGCCGGCACCGGCTTCGTGCACACCGCGCCCTCGCACGGCCGCGACGACTTCGACATCTGGACCGCCAACACCCGCCGCCTGCGCGCGGAAAACATCGACACGCGCATCCCCTATACCGTCGATGCCGACGGCTTCCTCACGGCGGACGCGCCGGGCTTCGAGGGACGCCGCGTCATCGACGACAAGGGGGCCAAGGGGGATGCCAACGAGGCGGTGATTCAGGCGCTGATTGCCGCCGGCAATCTCGTCGCGCGCGGAAAACTCAAGCATCAGTACCCGCATTCCTGGCGCTCGAAGAAGCCGCTGATCTTCCGCAACACGCCGCAATGGTTCATCGCGCTCGATCAGAAATTCACCCTGGCCCCGTCATCCATTAGCCCTCATGGTGAGGAGCCCCGCAGGGGCGTCTCGAACCAAGAGGGCGGTCCCGCCAACGACACCCTCGTGGTTCGAGACGCGCTGCGCGCTCCTCACCATGAGGGGGGCGGGGCAGCGGGAGCAGGCCAGAACCAGCCCACGCTGCGCGGCATTGCGCTCGACGAGATCGCGCGCACCCGCTGGGTGCCGGCGGCGGGGGAGACGCGCATCACCGGGATGATCGCCAACCGGCCGGACTGGGTGGTGTCGCGCCAGCGCGCCTGGGGCGTGCCGATCGCGATCTTCGTCGACAAGGAGCACCGGCCGCTGGTCGACGCGGTGGTCAACGCCCGCATTCTAGACGCCTTCGAGCACGAGGGCGCCGACGCCTGGTACGCCGCGGGCGCGCGCGAGCGCTTCCTCGAGGACCGCGCCGACGAGGACTGGCGCAAGATCGACGACGTCCTCGACGTCTGGTTCGACTCCGGCTCGACCCACGCCTTCACGCTGGAGGACCCCAAGCAGTTCCCCGGTCTTGCCGGGATCCGCAGGCTGCGCGACGGGGGCGCCGACGAGGTCATGTACCTCGAAGGCTCCGACCAGCACCGTGGCTGGTTTCATTCCTCGCTGCTCGAATCCTGCGGCACCCGCGGCCGCGCGCCCTACGACGCGGTGCTCACCCACGGCTTCGTGCTCGACGAGCACGGGCGCAAGATGTCGAAGTCTGTCGGCAATGTCGTCGCGCCGCAGACCGTCATCAAGGAGGCCGGCGCCGACATCCTCCGGCTCTGGGTGGCGGCCTCCGACTATTCCGACGACCTCCGCATCGGGCCGGAAATCCTGAAGACCTTCGTCGAGACGTACAAGAAACTGCGCAATACGATCCGCTGGATGCTCGGCGCGCTCGGCCACTACGAGCCGGAGCGGACCGTGGCGTTCGAGAGCTTGGACGAGCTGGAGCGCCTGATGCTGCACCGGCTCGCCGAGCTCGACGGCGACATCCACGAGGCCTACGCCCGCTTCGACTACAAGCGGGTCGTCGCGCGGCTCTCGATGTTCCTCGCCACGGACCTGTCCGCCTTCTACTTCGATGTCCGCAAGGATGCGCTGTACTGCGATCCGCCTTCGAGCCGCCGCCGCCGCGCGGCGCTGGAGACGATCGAGCAGATTTTCCGCTGCGTCACGCTGTGGCTGGCGCCGATCCTCGCCTTCACGGCGGAGGAGGCGTGGCTGTCGCGCTACCCGGACGCGGTGTCGGTCCACCTCGAAGGCTTCCCCGAGCTGCCGGAAGTCTGGCGCGACGATGCTCTCGCGGCCAGGTGGGAGCGGGTGCGCGCCGTTCGCGGCGTGGTGACAGGTGCGCTCGAGATCGAGCGTGCGCAGAAGCGGATCGGCGCCTCGCTGGAGGCGTCGCCGGTGGTTTACGTCGCGGATGCGGCGCTGCGCGACCAGCTCGGCGGCATCGACTTCGCCGACGTCTGCATCACCTCCGACGTCGCCGTCGAGGCAGGCGACGGGCCGGCCGGCGCCTTTCGCCTACCGGACGTGCCGGGCGTCGCGGTCGTGCCGCGCCGTGCCGAGGGCCGCAAATGCGCGCGGTCGTGGCGTATCTCGCCGCTCGTCGGCAGCGATGCTGACTACCCCGATGTCACGCCGCGCGACGCCGCCGCACTGCGCGAGCTGAAGCAGCTCGGCCGGCTGGCGTGAGAGCCGCAAGAGCACGGCTGTCCCTTCTTCCGCCTGCGGGAGAAGGCGGACCCGCGAAGCGGGGGCGGATGAGAGGGATTGTTGCCGCTTGCTCCACGCGAACTCAGAAGGCGGCGATCCCCCTTATCCGGCCCGACCTCGTCGGGCGGCCTTCTCCCGCAAGCGGGAGAAGGCGTGGGCCGGAGTTGTGATCGCCCGACTGAGCGGCTTCGGGACGGCGGTCGTCGTGCTCGGGCTCGACCAGGCCAACAAGCTCTGGCTGATGAACGTCTACGACATCGCCGGACGGCAGCCGGTCCACCTCGCGGCGTTCTTCGACGTCGTGTTCGCGCGCAACCCCGGCATCTCCTATTCGCTGCTGCCGGCGCACAGTCCCTTGACGCGCTGGGCGCTGGTCGCCTTCAGCTTGGTCGCGACCGTGGCGATCGGGGCGTGGCTCTGGCGAACGGCGACCCTCGTCGTCGCGCTCGCGCTTGGTCTCGTGCTCGGCGGCGCGCTCGGCAATGCTTACGACCGTTTCAGCTATGGCTGGGTCGCCGATTTCTACTACTTCCATGTGGGTCCGTTGCACTGGTACGTCTTCAACCTGGCGGACGTGGCGATTGTGGCGGGCGTGGCGATGCTGCTGTTCGATTCGCTGTTTCTCGCCTCGGCGCGGCCGGCCGCTTCCGGGAAGGCGAGCGGCCCTTAGGTCTTGTTACGTTGGCCTCTAAATTGCCGCCAAGGCCGGACAAGCTCGCCACGAGCATCCGGCGCGACGACGGCATGCTGCAACGGGGACGTTCGATGAGGTCAGTATCGCGTGCGGTTCTGGTGGCCTGGCCGCTGGCGGCGGGCTTCGGTCTTTGCGGCTTGTGTACCGGCACTCTGCCAGCCGCGGCGCAGCAGGACAGCGTCCAGCAGCAATTCAACGACGTCAAGGGCGCCGTGGGGCTGGGGGAGGATCGCCCGCCGATCGACTTCACCGAGAGGCCGCCTCTGGTTGTGCCGCCGACCAACGCGTTGCCGCCGCCCCTCGCGTCGAGCGACCGGCTGCCCGTCGTTGATCCCGATGAGGTCGCCCGGCGTAAGGCCCTGACCGATTCGCGACGCCCGGTACCGCCCACCGATCCGGGCGCCTCCGCGACAGGCCGCTCGGCGCGCACCTATCTGATCGATCCGCCCGCCGGCATGCGCGACCCCGATGTGGTGAACAACGACAGGGACTTCGACAAACCCGGCGCAGCCGAGAAGAAGTCGGCGCATCGAAGGCGCGCCAAACGTCAGGAAGGCAAGACGACGAAGGCGGCGGCCCAGGCGGCGCAGTAGAGGCCGTCGGCCAACCGCCGCTCGGCCGCGTCTTTTTGCGGATGCGCGGCCCTCGGCTTTCACGCTATACCTCGTCGCTTGAAGTCAGCTGCCGCTGTCAGCCCGGCGTATGCCGAAGAGGTCCTCATGCAAAACGGTCCCGCCGCGCCGCTCGGCATCGTCTCGCTTACGCCCGGCAAGCCTGGCTCGGAGAGCGCGGCGCAGACCGCTATCGTTCAGGGGCACCTCGAGAACGGGCTCGACATCGTCGTCATTCCGGATCATCGCGCGCCGGTCGTGACCCACATGGTATGGTACCGCAATGGCTCGGCCGACGATCCGCTCGGCAAGTCCGGCATCGCGCACTTTCTCGAGCATCTGATGTTCAAGGGCACGGCCAAGAACCCGGCCGGCAAGTTCAGCGATCTCGTATCCGACCTCGGTGGACAGGAAAACGCTTTTACGTCCAATGACTTCACCGCTTATTTTCAACGTATTCCGAAGCAACATCTCAAGGTTTGCATGGAGTACGAGGCGGACCGCATGAAGAACCTCGTTCTCACCGACGAGGTCGTGGCGCCCGAGCGCAACGTTGTTCTCGAGGAGCGCCGAATGCGCACCGACGCCGATCCCGGCGAGATCCTCGACGAGGCGCTCCAGGCGGCGGTCTACACCTCGCATCCCTACGGCAAGCCGGTAATCGGGTGGGAGCACGAAATCGAGAGCCTCGGCCGGCAGGATGCCTTCAATTACTACCAGCGCTTCTACACGCCGGAGAACGCGATCCTCATCGTCGCCGGCGACGTCGAGCCGAGCCAAGTAATCGATCTCGCCAAGGAGGTCTACGGCCCGGTGCGGCCGTTCGGCGAGGCACCGCGGCGCTCCCGTCCTCGCGAGCCGAAGCCGACCACGCACCGGCAGGTCTCGCTGACGGACGAGAAGGTCGAGCAGCCGCGCTATCAGCGCCTCCACCTGGTGCCGTCCTACCGCACCGCCAAACCCGGCGAGGCGGAGGCGCTGGAGGTGCTGGCCTTCCTTCTCGGCGGCGGTCAGACCAGCACGCTGTTCAAGAAGCTGGTCATGGAGGACAAGATCGCGGTCGCGGCCGGCTGCCACTACATGGGCACGTCGCTCGACGAGACGCGCTTCTTCATCTACGCCGTTCCCGTGCCTGGCGTGGCTCTCGAGACCATCGATGCCGCTATCGAGGCGGTGATTGCCAGGCTCGCGAAGGTCGGCTTCGACGAAGCCGAGATCGTCTGCGCCAAGACGCGGCTCGTCGCCGAGGCGATCTATGCGCGCGACAGCCAGATGACGCTCGCGAACTGGTACGGCGCTTCGCTCGCGACCGGCATGGCGCTCGCCGACATCGCCGCCTGGCCGGACCGGATCGAGGCGGTAACGGCGGAAACGGTGAAAGCCGCCTTCAGGCATCTAGAGCGCAGACACGGCGTGTCGGGCTACCTGCTGCCGGCGGAGCCCCTATCCACGGCGAACGCCGCCGCGTGATCTGACGGAGTTTGGAATACAGCATGACAGGACAGGCCGAGACGTTGCAGGCACACAACTCGAGCGAGTCCCGCGCGTCGCGCGTGCAGCAGGTGCGCTCGCCGGCGGGCGTTGAGGCCTGGCTTGTCGAAGACTACGCGATCCCCATCGTCGCTGTCAGCCTCGGCTTCAAGGGCGGCGCCGCGCAGGACCCGGCTGCCAAGCCCGGCGTGGCGACGATGCTGGCCGGTCTGCTCGACGAGGGCGCCGGCCCGCTCGACAGCGCCGCCTTCCACCAGGCGCTCGACGATGACGCCATCGAGCTGTCCTTCTCGGCCGATCGCGACGCTCTGCAGGGCCGCGTCAAGACGTTGTCCCGCAACGCCGACAAGGCGTTTGACCTGCTGGCGCTCGCCATCACCGAAGCTCGGCTCGACCCCGAGGCGATCGAGCGCGTGCGCGGCCAGCTCACCGCCTCGCTGAAGCGCGAGCTCAACGATCCCGACCAGGCGGCCGCGCGCGCCTTCCGCGACCGTTGTTTTCCGAACCATCCCTACGGGCGGCCGGTAAAGGGCGACCTCGCTATCCTGCCGGCGATCACGCGCGACGATCTTGTCGCGATGCGCGGCAAGATGCTGGCGCGCGACAATCTCAAGGTCGCGGTGGTCGGCGCCATCGATGCCGAGACGCTGGGCCGCAACCTCGATCGCGTGTTCGCAGGCCTGCCGGCCCTCGCCGATCTCGTGCCGGTCATCGACGTGACGGTGTCAGGCGTGGGAACACGCCATGTGACGCTGATTGAGTTGCCGCAATCGACCATCCGCTTCGGACGGCAGGGCATCCTGCGTAGCGATCCCGACTACAGCGCCGCCATCGTGGTGAACCATTGCCTGGGTGCCGGCTCCTTCACCTCTCGTCTCTACAAAGAGGTGCGCGAAAAGCGCGGGCTCTGCTATTCGGTCTACTCGCAGAATTCGGAGCTCGACCACGCCGCGATGCTGGTCGGCGCGACCTCCACGAAGAACGAGCGCGCGCAGGAGGCGATCGAGGTGATCCGCGGTGAGTTCGACCTGATGGCGAAGGACGGCATCGGAGCCGATGAGCTCACGAAAGCGAAGAGCTACCTCGTAGGCTCCTTCGCGCTGCGGTTCGACACCTCGCGCAAGATCGCCAGCCAACTCTGCGCGTTGCAGCTCGACGGCTACGACGTGACGCGGCTCGATACCCGCAACGAGATGATCGCGGCCGTGACGGTGGAGGACGCGGCACGGGCCGCAAGGCGGCTCGTGGGCGACGGTGAGCTGTTGATCACCGTCGCCGGCAAGCCGGTCGGGTTGTAGACTCTCTTCCTTGTCGCTCGCGGGAGAAGGCGGCCTTGCGAAGCGAGGTGGGATGAGTGCGGTTGGGCGAAAGCGGGGACGGTCGCGGACAGTCTTGCACCTCCCTCATCCGTCACGGCTTCGCCGCGTCTCCTTCTCCCGCTTGCGGGAGAAGGAGAGCCCCTCCGATTTACCTCTTCACCCGCTCATAAACCTCCAGCGCCTTCTCGCGCGCCGCCTTGTGGTCCACCATCGGCTTCGGATAGGTCTTGCCGAGCTCAATGCCGGCGCTCGCCAGCTCGAATTCGCTGGCCTCCCAAGGTGCATGGACAGTCTTGCCTTTGAGCTTTGCGAGTTCAGGCACGTGGCGGCGCACATACTCGCCGTCGGGATCGAATTTTTGGCCCTGCGTCACCGGATTGAAGATCCGGAAGAACGGCGAGGCGTCCGCGCCGCAGCCGGCGACCCACTGCCAATTCATCGTATTGTTGGCCGGATCCGCGTCGCACAGGCAGTCCCAGAACCACTGCTCGCCGATCCGCCAGTCGCAGAGCAGGTCCTTGATGAGGAACGAGGCGGTGATCATCCGCACCCTGTTGTGCATGTAGCCGGTGGTCCAGAGCTCGCGCATACCGGCGTCAACCACCGGATAGCCGGTGCGGCCTTGCTTCCAGGCGTCGAGCTGCGCCTTCGAGAGCTTTTGCCACGTCATCTTGTCGAACTGGCGGTGCAGGTTGGTCTCGGCGACGTCGGGATGATAGTGCAGCACGTGATAGTCGAACTCGCGCCATCCGATTTCCTTGGCGAACGTCTCGGCGCCTGTCTTGGTCGCCTTCGAGGTCGCCTTCTCGAGCTCATGGAGGATTTGCCGCGGCGAAATCTCGCCGAAGCGCAGGTGCGGCGACAGCCGCGATGTCCCCCAGGAGGCGAGCCTGTTGCGCTCCGCCGCGTAGTCGGCGAGCCCGGCCTTCAGGAAGTCGCGCAGCCGCTTGTGCGCGCCGGCTTCTCCCGGCTCCCAGTTGGCGTCCCAGCCCTCCGCCCAATTCGGCGTCGTCGGCAGCAGATCGAGATTTGCGAGCGAGCAGCGCTTCGGGCCGCCCGAAGGGTAGGTCGCGCCACTAAGCGAAACGGGGCGTTGCAACGGGTCGCCCGTCCCGCCTGCTTGCTGCCATGCCCGGTAGTAGGGCGTGTAGACGCCGTAGCTGCCTCCGGCCTTGGTCGCGATCTCCCAGGGCTCGTGGAGCAGGCGTCCGTTGAAGGTCTCGACCGTGCAGGCGTTCGAGGCGACCGCCTCCTCGACGGTTTTGTCGAGCTTCATGGCAGAGCCGCCGTAACGCCGGTTGAAGTAGAGCGCGCCGGCCTTCGCCGCGCCGGCGAGCGCGGGCAGGATCTCGGCCGACCTGCCCGCGAAAATCGCGAGCGCGGTGCCGGCCTTATCGAGATCGGCGCCGAGCTTGGCCAAGGAGTGGTGGAGCCACCAGCGCGAGGCGGCCCCGAGCGGCCGCAAGCCGTTGTCCCGCTCCAGCACGAAAATGCACAGGAGTGGCCCGCCACGCTCCCGAGCGGCATGGAGGGCTGGATTGTCGGCGATCCGGAGATCGTTGCGGAACCACACGATGGAGGGACCGCCGGCTGTCACGTCGTTTGTCATGAGAGCGGTTGTACCCCGCGCCGCTCGCGGAAGAAGCGAGGCACGGCGTCGCTCGGCCGACGTCTCGCCGCGAGCCAAGCGCGTCGGCGCTCAAACGATCAACGATCCTTGGTCGCGAACGCGCGCGCCATGTCGACGAACTCGCTCGGCACCATGATGATCGTCATGGTGTTCTGCTCGGCGCCGACCTCCTGGATCATCTGCATGCGCCGCAGTTCGAGCGCGGCCGGGTTACGCATGATTGTCTCCGCCGCCTGCCGCAGCAGGTTGGCGGCCTCGACCTCGGCCTCGGCCTTGATCTGACGCGCGCGCTTCTCGCGAAGCGCCTCGGCCTCCTGTGCGAGCGCGCGCTGCATGCTGGGCGGGATCTCGACGTTTTTCATCTGGACGCGCTCGACCATCACGCCCCATGGCTCGGTCACGAGATCGATGGTTTTCTGCAGAGCGTCGCCGATTACGTCCTGCGACTTCAACACCTCGTCGAGCGTGTGCTGGCCGATGACGTTGCGCAGCGCGGTCACCGCGACCTGGATGGTGCTGTCGCCGACATCCGCCACCTCGATGACCGACTTGGCCGGGTTGACGGTGCGCCGCCAGATCACCGCCTCGATCTTGACCGGGACGTTGTCGCGGGTGATCGCCTCTTGCGGCTCGACGCTGGTCGTGAGCACGCGCATGTCGATTAGCGTGGACCGCTCGAAGATCGGGATGGTGAAATAGAGACCCGGCCCTTCGGTGCGGACGTAGCGCCCGAGGCGGAAGACCACGGCGCGCTGGTACTGCGCCGCGACGTGCACCGAGGCGAAGAAAAGGACGACCAGGACGACGACGACGAAGGCCGCGACGGGGACGGAAGCTTGAAGCATGGATCAACCTTGGCCGGACAAGCCTCCGTACCACGCGGCTGCGCGGGCGTCGTGCGACCTTCGGCGTCGTGCGACGACCGGTCAGGCGTGGCGCTTCCGCCATCGGTTCGCCCGCGTCTTGCTATGGACATTGCGCTGCGATACGGATCGCGTTCCGCACTTTAGACCGACTCTGCACGCGACGCTTCTTTCCCGAAGAGCGACAGGCCCATGCAATCCATTCTCGGCGACTACCTGCCCCTCGCGGTGTTCATCGCGATCTCGGCGGTCATTTCCGGCGTGCTTCTGGTGGCGCCGTTCATCGTCGCCTACCAGTCGCCGGACCCGGAGAAACTGTCGGCTTACGAGTGCGGCTTTAACGCCTTCGACGATGCACGAATGAAATTCGACATTAGATTCTATTTGGTCTCGCTGCTGTTCATCATCTTCGATCTCGAGGTCGCCTTCCTGTTCCCATGGGCGGCGGCGTTCAAGCGGGTCGGCGTTCTCGGCTTCTGGTCGATGATCGTGTTCCTCGCGGTGCTGACCGTCGGCTTTGTCTACGAATGGAAGAAAGGAGCACTCGAATGGGAGTGATCCAGCCCGTCCACGAGGCACCCATCGACACGCCCGCTCCTGGCAGGGGCGTCATTCATCCGGGCGCGACGGATCCGTCGACCGATCCTTATTTCCGCGGGTTGACCGACGAACTTGCCGATCGCGGCTTCCTGGTCACTTCGACGGACGACCTCATCACCTGGGCGCGTACCGGCTCTTTGATGTGGATGACCTTTGGTCTTGCCTGTTGCGCGATCGAGATGATGCAGGCCTCGATGCCGCGCTACGACATCGAGCGGTTCGGCTTCGCGCCGCGCGCCTCACCGCGTCAATCCGACGTGATGATCGTCGCCGGCACGCTGACCAACAAGATGGCGCCCGCGCTGCGCAAGGTCTACGACCAGATGCCGGAGCCTCGCTACGTCATCTCGATGGGCTCGTGCGCCAACGGTGGCGGTTACTACCATTACTCATACTCGGTGGTACGCGGCTGCGACCGGATCGTGCCCGTCGACATCTACGTGCCGGGTTGTCCGCCGTCCGCCGAGGCGCTGCTCTACGGCATCCTGCTGCTGCAGAAGAAGATCAGGCGCACCGGCACGATCGAGCGCTGATCCGGCGGTGCGTTCGCCCCGAGCCGGCGCGGCTCCGGGCACGACAAAGGAACATGCATGGACGATGGCTTGAAAGGCGTGAGCGAACGCGTCGCCGCGAGTCTTCCGGGGGCGGTGCTGCATCAGACGATCGCCCACGGCGAACTGACGCTCGTCATCGACAAGGCGCGGCTCGTCGAGACCGTGACCTTCCTGCGCGACGATCCGCGATGCCTGTTCCTGTGTTTCATCGATACGACAGCGGTCGACTATCCCGAGCGCGAGCATCGATTCGACGTTGTCACGCACCTGCTGTCGCCGAAGTACATCCGCCGCATCCGGCTCAAGGTGGAGACCGACGAGCGGACGCCCGTCCCGTCCCTCACCGGCGTCTACCCGGCGGCAAACTGGTTCGAACGCGAGGTATGGGACCTTTTCGGCGTCTACTTCTCGGGTCACCCCGACCTGCGGCGGCTTGTCACCGACTACGGGTTCGAGGGGCATCCGCTTCGCAAGGATTTCCCGATGACGGGCTATGTCGAGGTACGCTGGGACGATGCCCAGAAGCGCGTCGTCAACGAGCCGGTCACGCTGAACCAGGCGTTTCGTTCGTTCGACTTCCTCTCGCCTTGGGAAGGCGCGGGCGAATATATCCTGCCGGGCGACGAGAAGGCCGAGAGGTAGCGTCATGAAGACCAGCGTGTTGGCCTTGCTTTGCATCTCCGCTTCGGTCGCCGCCGCGTCCGCGGACACGCCGGCGCCCGCTGCCCCCATGTCCGCGGCCTCGACGCCGCAGGACGAGCAGCAGGTGAAGGACCAGCTGAAGACGTTCGATCCGGAGGCCGTGAAGGCGGCGGAGCATTACTATAATTCGCCGATGATCCGGAACGGCATGTTGAGCATGATCACCAGCCTGACCCCGTCGATCATCGCCAACATGACGCAGCACGAGGCCAAGCAACTGTCGGACGAGGATCGAGCGAAGGTCGTGTCGATCCTCGATCACGCGATGCGGCATAACTTCGACTACCTGATCGGCCTCAACACCGTCGTGGCGCTGCGAACATTCTCCAAGGAAGAACTCGTCGCGATGGACAACTTCTACTCGTCGCCGACAGGGCAGGGCATCCTCTTGAAGATGCCGCAGCTCAGCAAGAGCATGCCGAGCGTGATGCAGAGCTTCATGCCGAAGTATCTCGCTTCCGTGAAGCAGGATTTGAAAGCGGAAGGCGTCGGCGAGAAATGATCGGTCGCATACGATGAACGAACAGAACGTCCGCAATTTCTCGATCAACTTCGGACCGCAGCACCCGGCCGCCCATGGCGTGTTGCGGCTCGTGCTCGAACTCGACGGCGAGATCGTCGAACGTGTCGATCCGCATATCGGCCTGCTGCACCGCGGCACCGAGAAGCTGATGGAGGCTCGCACTTACCTGCAGGACATCCCCTATTTCGATCGGCTCGACTACACCGCGCCGATGAACCAGGAGCATGCGTTCTGCCTCGCCATCGAGAAGCTGATGGCGATCGAGGTACCGCGCCGCGCCCAGCTCATCCGGGTGCTGTACTGCGAGATCGGACGCATCCTCGGCCATCTCCTCAACGTGACGACGCAGGCGCTCGACGTTGGCGCGCTCACCCCGCCGCTGTGGGGCTTCGAGGAGCGCGAGAAGCTGATGGTGTTCTACGAGCGGGCCTCGGGCGCCCGCCTTCACGCCAACTATTTCCGGCCGGGCGGCGTCCACATCGACTGCCCGAAGCGGCTGATCGAGGATATCGGCGCATGGTGCGAGAGCTTCCCGAAGGTGCTCGAGGACCTCCACAATCTCTTCATCGAGAACCGGATTTTCAAGCAGCGAAATGTCGACATCGGGATCGTGTCGCTTGAGGATTGCTGGCACTGGGGCTTTTCCGGTCCGGTGCTACGCGCGTCCGGCGCGGCCTGGGATTTGCGCCGCGCGGAGCCCTACGAGTGCTATGAGGAGATGGACTTCGACATCCCCGTCGGCACGCACGGCGACTGCTACGAGCGCCAGGTCGTGCGCATGGAAGAGATGCGCCAGTCGGTCCGCATCATGAAACAGTGCGTCGAGAAGCTGCTTTCACCCACCGGTCAGGGGCCGGTGAAGTCGTCGGACGGCAAGGTGGCGCCGCCCTCGCGCGCCGAGATGAAGCGCTCGATGGAGGCGATCATCCACCACTTCAAGCTCTATACCGAGGGCTTCCACGTGCCGGCCGGTGAGGTCTACGCGGCGGTCGAGGCGCCCAAGGGCGAGTTCGGCGTCTACCTCGTGTCGGACGGCACCGACAAGCCGTACCGCTGCAAGATCCGCGCGCCCGGCTTCGCCCACCTGCAGGCGATGGATTTCCTCGCCCGCAAGTCGATGCTCGCCGACGTGTCGGCGATCCTCGGCTCGCTCGACATCGTCTTCGGCGAGGTGGACCGGTGAGGCAAGCGCCTCAAAGCGTCGTGGCCGGGCTCGCCCCGGCCATCCACGCCGGGACATCGCGGTTCGCGGGCCCGAGCAATTACCATCGTCACGGCGTGGATGCCCGGCGCAAGGCCGGGCATGACGGCGCTAGGACGGTACTCGGAACTGCCAGTCTGGCTTTGCTCAGTCTGGTTTGCGCGTCTGCTTGGGCCAACGCGAAATCTGGATCTGGCGGCAAATGTAGGCACTTGGTTGAGGGGCATAAATTGCCGGATCGATTCGAGCAAATCGGGTCTGCTGAAGGCGCAGGTGGAGGTACGACGTTTTACCTCTCCGATGGTCATTGCACCTGCGGATACGAAGTTCATCCCCCGCTGACGATCGATCCGCGGTTTGTGTGCTACGCGGCCGCTAATGACCAGCGGGAGAAACACTAAATGTCCGTCCGTCGTCTCGCCGCGGTCCAGCCCGCCAGCTTCGCGTTCACGCCCGAGAACGCCGCCTGGGCCGACAAGCAGATCGCCAAGTACCCGGAAGGGCGGCAGGCTTCCGCCGTGCTCGCGCTGCTGTGGCGGGCGCAGAAGCAGAACGGCTACTGGCTGCCGAAGCCGGCGATCGAGGATGTCGCGCGCAGGCTCGACATGCCCTATATCCGCGCGCTCGAGATCGCGACGTTCTACACGATGTTCAATCTCGAGCCGGTCGGGCGCTTTTTCGTCCAGATGTGCGGGACCACGCCTTGCGTCCTGGCGGGCTCTGACGCGATCAAGGCCGTTCTCGAGGAGCGCATCGGACCGCAGCGGACGGTAACGGCCGACGGGATCTTCTCCTGGCTCGAGGTCGAGTGCCTTGGCGCCTGCTGCAATGCGCCGATGGTCCAGATCAACGACGACTATTACGAGGATCTCGGTGCGGAGAACTTCAACAAGCTGCTCGACGACCTCGCGGCCGGACGTCCGGTCCATGTCGGTTCGCAGATCGGCCGGCGGACCTCCGAGCCCGCCGGAGGCCTCACCTCGCTGACAACCTTCTACGGCAAGGACGGGATGGGCAGGCCTGACCACGGCCCCGCGAACCCGCCGGCCGCAGCTAACGACGAGAGCGGTCCGCGTTCGGAACAGGCCAGCGACGAGCGCACCAATGGCTCGGGACCCGACGCCTTCGACTTGAAAACGAGGCGTACCGAGCGGCAGGAGCACTCGCTCGGCACCCCGGATACGGTCGAGGACACCGGCACGCAACGCACCCACCCGCCGGTCTCGCTGGAGGGTCACGAGCGCGAGAAGCAAAGCCAGGCCGAGGCCAAGCAGGCGCCGCCCGATACGCCCTCCGAGCCGACGGGCGAGGAGACGAAGACCCACAAGGTTGAGCGCCGCGACGACAAGCCCGGCGCGCCGAAGGCTCAACAGCCCGAAGACGACACGCCGAACGCGAAGGACTGAGCGATGCTCCAGGACAAGGATCGCATCTTCACCAATCTCTACGGCTTCGGCGACTGGGGCCTGCAGGGTGCGCGCGAGCGCGGCGCCTGGGACGGCACCAAAGGCCTGCTCGAGAAAGGCAAGGACTGGATCATCGGCGAGATGAAGGCGTCCGGCCTGCGCGGGCGCGGCGGCGCCGGGTTCCCGACCGGCATGAAATGGTCGTTCATGCCCAAGGCCGATCCGTTGCGGCCGTCCTACCTCGTCGTCAACGCCGACGAGTCGGAGCCCGGCACCTGCAAGGATCGCGAGATCATGCGCAACGATCCGCACCTTCTCGTCGAGGGATGCATGGTCGCCTGCTTCGCGATGGAGGCCCACGCCTGCTACATCTACATTCGGGGTGAATACATCCTCGAGAAGGAGCGGCTCGAGGCGGCGGTCGAGCAGGCCTACGAAGCGAACCTCGTCGGCAAGGACAACATCCACGGCTGGCCTTTCGACGTCTACGTGAGCCACGGCGCCGGCGCCTACATCTGCGGCGAGGAAACGGCGCTGCTCGAATCGCTCGAGGGCAAGAAGGGCATGCCGCGGCTCAAGCCGCCGTTCCCGGCCAATGTCGGGCTGTACGGCTGCCCAACCACCGTGAATAACGTCGAATCGATCGCGGTGGCGCCGACCATCCTGAGGCGCGGCTCGTCCTGGTTCGCCGGGTTCGGCGCCAAGAACAATGCCGGTACCAAGCTGTTTTGCATCTCCGGCCACGTGAACCGACCGTGCAATGTCGAGGAGGCGATGTCGATCCCGTTCCGCGAGCTGATCGAGACCCATTGCGGCGGCATTCGCGGCGGCTGGGACAACCTGCTCGCGGTGATCCCTGGCGGTTCCTCGGTGCCGGTCGTGCCGGCGCACCAGATCATCGACGCGCCGCTGGATTTCGACACCTTGCGCAACCTGAAGTCGGGGCTCGGCACGGCGGCGGTGATCGTGATGGACAAATCGACCGACATCGTCCGGGCGATCGCGCGCATCTCCTATTTCTACAAGCACGAGAGCTGCGGCCAGTGCACGCCATGCCGCGAGGGCACCGGCTGGCTGTGGCGCGTCGTCTCGCGGATGGCCGAGGGCCGCGCCCACAAGCGCGAGATCGACATGCTGCTCGAGGTGACGACCCAGATCGAGGGGCACACGATCTGCGCGCTCGGCGATGCGGCGGCCTGGCCGGTGCAGGGGCTGATCCGCCACTTCCGCCCGGAGATCGAGCGCCGTATCGACCAGTACTCGGCCAACCCGCACGACCTGCCGGTCAAAGACTTCGGCATCGCGGCGGAGTGATCAACCATGGTCGAACCGACGAACGAGCTGATCTATCGCACGCTGCAGCAGATTCAGGAGACCTTGGCCGGGCACACCCGTCGTTTCGAGAGGCTCGAAAGGAACATCGAAGAGCTGAGACGACTTCGGCGACCTCGCTGGGTTTCGCAATGCATGCCAACCTTCGTCACGAGAACGCGGGAGAGCGGGTGGACGAGTTGAATCGCCGTGTCGGAAGTCTCGAGGACTTGAAGCGCCGCGTAGAAGTTTTGGAGCAGGCAAAGTGACAAAACTCCTCGTCGACGGCAAGGAAATCGACGTTCCGGCGGATTACACGCTGCTGCAGGCCTGCGAGGCGGCCGGCGCCGAGATCCCGCGCTTCTGCTTTCACGAGCGGCTGTCGATCGCCGGCAATTGTCGCATGTGCCTTGTCGAGGTGAAGGGCGGCCCGCCGAAGCCGCAGGCGTCCTGCGCGGTCGGCGTCAAGGATCTACGGCCCGGCAAGAACGGCGAGCTGCCCGAGGTGCTCACCAAGTCGCCGATGACGCGCAAGGCGCGCGAAGGCGTGATGGAGTTCCTGCTCATCAACCATCCGCTCGACTGCCCGATCTGCGATCAGGGCGGCGAATGCGACCTGCAGGACCAGGCGATGGCCTACGGCGTCGACTCGTCGCGCTTCGCCGAGAACAAACGCGCCGTGGCCGACAAGTACATCGGCGTGATGGTTCGCACCTCGATGAACCGCTGCATCCTGTGCACCCGCTGCGTGCGTTTCACCGCGGAGGTAGCCGGGACCGGCGACGTCGGCGCGATCGGCCGCGGCGAGGACATGGAGATCACGACCTATCTCGAGTCGGCGATGCATTCCGAGTTGCAGGGCAACATCGCCGACCTCTGCCCGGTCGGCGCTCTGCTGCCGAAGCCCTACGCGTTCAAGGCGCGGCCTTGGGAACTCACGAAGACGCAGTCGGTCGACGTGATGGACGCCCTCGGCTCGAATATCCGGATCGACACGCGCGGGCGCGAGGTGATGCGCATCCTGCCGCGCGTCAACGACGCGCTGAACGAGGAGTGGATCTCCGACAAGACCCGGCAGATCGTCGACGGCTTGAAGTCGCGTCGGCTCGATCGCCCAATGGTGCGCCGCGCCGGCAAGCTCGTGGCGGCGACCTGGCCCGAGGCCTTCGCCGCCATCGCCAGAAGTGTGAAAGGTGTCCCGGCGAACCGCGTCGGCGCCATCGCCGGCGATCTCTGCAGCGTCGAGGACATGTTCGCGATGCAGACGTTGATGGCGTCGATCGGCTCCGCGAATGTCGACTGTAGGCAGGACGGCGCCAAGCTCGATCCGGCGTTCGGTCGCGCGTCCTACCTGTTCAACGCAACGGTGGAAGGCATCGAGCACGCCGACGCGTTGCTGATCGTCGGCTCGAACCCGCGTCGCGAAGCGCCGGTCCTCAACGCCCGCATTCGCAAGCGCTGGCTCAGGGGCAACTTTCCCATCGGCGTCGTCAGCGAGCAGGCCGATCTCACCTATCCCTACAGCCACCTGGGCGCCGGGCCGGAGACGCTCGGCGACCTGCCGAAGGAATTCGCCGAGATCCTAGGCAAGGTCGAGCGGCCGCTGGTGCTCGTGGGCCAGGGCGCGTTGGCACGTCCCGACGGCGGCGCGGTGCTGCAGGCGGCGGCCAAGCTCGCCGGCGCCGGCAGCGGGTGGCGCGGCCTGTCGATCTTGCACACCGCGGCGGCTCGCGTCGGCGGCCTCGATCTCGGCTTCGTGCCGAGCGAGACCGGCCTCGACGCCCTCGCGATGGCCAGGGGCGGTGCGCTCGACGTCCTGTTCCTGCTCGGCGCCGACGAGATCGCCATCGAGCCGGGCGCCTTCACGGTCTATATCGGGACCCACGGCGATCGCGGCGCGGCTCGCGCCGACGTCGTGCTGCCTGGCGCGACCTACACCGAGAAGTCCGGCCTCTACGTCAACACCGAAGGCAGGGTCCAGCTCGCCGACCGCGCCAACTTCGCGCCCGGCGAGGCCCGCGAGGAATGGGCGATCCTGCGGGCTCTGTCCGACGTGATCGGACACCGGCTGCCGTTCGACTCGCTGACGGGGCTGCGCGGCCAGCTCTACGCCGCCCATCCGCACATGGCGCGCCTCGACGAGATCGCGGAAGGGCCGGTGGCGGATTTCGCGGTTGCGGAACGCGCCGGGATGGGGCAGACGAGCCTCGGCCGCGAGGCTTTCGTGTCGCCCATCGCGGACTTTTACCTGACCAATCCGATCGCGCGCGCCTCCAAGGTGATGGCGGACGCCTCCGCTCTCGCACAGGCTCAGGCTGCGGTCCCGCAGGCGGCGGAGTAGGACGCACCGATGTCGTTCTGGCTGTTCATCCTCACGATCGTGAAGAGCGTCGTCCTCCTCGTGGTGCTTCTCGTCGAGATCGCCTACGTCCTGCTGGCGGATCGCAAGATCTGGGCGGCGGTGCAGCTGCGCAAGGGACCCAACGTCGTCGGTCCGTTCGGCCTGTTCCAGAGCTTCGCCGACCTGCTCAAGTTCATCCTCAAGGAGCCGGTCATTCCCGCCGGCGCCAACAAGGGCGTGTTCCTGCTGGCGCCCTTCGTGATGGGCATGCTGGCGCTGGCCGCATGGGCGGTCATCCCCGTCGCCAACGGCTGGGCGATCGCCAATCTCAACGTCGGCACGCTCTACATCTTCGCCATCTCGTCGCTGTCGATCTATGGCGTCATCATGGGCGGTTGGGCGTCGAACTCGAAATACCCGTTCCTGTCTGCACTGCGGTCCGCCGCGCAGATGGTCTCCTACGAGGTCTCGATCGGCTTCGTGATCGTCACCGTCCTGCTGTGCGCCGGCACCCTGAACCTCAACGGCATCGTCCAGGCGCAGGACACCCGTTTCGGCATCTTTGGCTGGTACTGGCTGCCGCTGTTCCCGATGTTCGTGATCTTCTTCGTCTCGGCGCTCGCGGAGACGAACCGGCCGCCGTTCGATCTCGTCGAGGCCGAGTCGGAACTCGTCGCCGGTTTCATGGTCGAGTACTCGTCCTCGCCCTACATGCTGTTCATGCTTGCCGAATACGTGGCGATCATGACGATGGCCGCGCTGCAGGTCATCTTGTTCATGGGCGGCTGGCTGTCCCCCATTCCGTTTCCGCCGTTCACGTGGATCCCCGGCGTGTTCTGGTTCCTCCTGAAGATCTTCCTCGTCTTCTTCATGGTCTCCATGGTGAAGGCGTTCGTGCCGCGTTACCGCTACGACCAGCTGATGCGGCTCGGCTGGAAGGTCTTCCTCCCGCTCTCGCTTGCCATGGTCGTCGTCGTCGCCGGTGTCCTCGAGATCACCGGCTGGGGCGGCGTGATGGCGCGATGAACCAGCCCGAAAGTCAGGTCCGATGAAGCTCGATCAAGCCGCCAAGCAACTGCTCCTGAAAGAGTTCGCCGCGGCGTTCGGCATGTCGATGCGCTACATGTTCAAGCCGAAGGCGACGATCAACTATCCGCACGAGAAGAACCCGCAATCGCCGCGCTATCGCGGCGAGCATGCGCTGCGGCGCTACCCGAACGGCGAAGAGCGCTGCATCGCCTGCAAGCTTTGTGAGGCGATCTGCCCCGCCCAGGCGATTACCATCGAGGCGGGGCCGCGCCGCAACGACGGCACCCGCCGCACCACGCGCTACGACATCGACATGGTGAAATGCATCTATTGCGGCTACTGCCAGGAGGCTTGCCCGGTCGACGCCATCGTGGAGGGGCCGAACGCGGAGTTCGCCACCGAGACACGCGAGGAACTCTACTACGACAAGGAGCGCCTGCTCGCCAACGGCGACCGTTGGGAGCGCGAACTCGCCCGCAACATCGCGCTCGATTCGCCATATCGATGAAAGCGGTGATCACGATGGCTGGTCGCCTGTTCCTTCTCCCGCTTGCGGGAGAAGGGGGCCCGACGAAGTCGGGTCGGAAAAGGGGCGTCGCCGCTTTTCGCGAGGTGGGAGCAGGTCCCGCGGCCCCTCATCCGACCCTCGCTGACGCAAGGGCCACCTTCTCCCGCAAGCGGGAGAAGGGGAGTGCGCACGCATGATCCTCGCATCCCTCTTCTTCTACCTGTTCTCGATCGTGCTGATCGCCTCCGCCTTCATGGTGATCGCCTCGAAGAACCCGGTCCATTCGGTGCTCTTCCTCATCCTGGCCTTCGTCAACGCGGCCGGCCTGTTCGTGCTGCTCGAGGCCGAGTTCCTGGCGATGATCCTCATCGTCGTCTACGTCGGGGCGGTCGCCGTGCTGTTCCTGTTCGTGATCATGATGCTCGACGTCGACTTCGCCGAGCTGCGCCAGGGCTTCCTCAAGTACCTGCCGATCGGCTCGATCGTCGGCGCGATCGTCGCCGTCGAGCTCATCTTCGTCGTGAGCTCCTGGACGATCGGGCCGCTTTCCGGCTCGCAGACCACGACGCCGGCGCCGTCCACGCTGCCCAACACGGTGGCGTTGGGTTCGGTGATCTACACGCAATATCTCGTGCTGTTCCAGGCCGCAGGGCTGGTGCTGCTGACGGCCATGATTGGCGCGATCGTGCTCACCTTGCGCCACCGTCCCTTCGTCAAGCGCCAGTCGATCCCGGAGCAGAACGCGCGGCAACCTCGGGTGGCGGTTCAGATGCGCAAGGTGCGCTCGCGCGAGGGCGTGAATTGATCGTCTCTGATGTGATGGACCGGGCAGGGGGAACCCGATGATAGGCTTGGGTCAGTATCTTATCGTCGCGGCGATCATCTTCACGCTGGGCATCGCCGGCATCATCCTCAACCGCAAGAACATCATCATCATCCTGATGTCGGTCGAGTTGATCCTGCTTTCGGTCAACATCAACCTCGTCGCCTTCTCAAGCTTCCTGCACGACCTCACCGGGCAGGTCTTCGCACTGTTCATTCTCACGGTGGCGGCGGCCGAAGCCGCGATCGGCCTCGCGATCCTCGTCACCTACTACCGCAACAGCGGCTCGATTGCGGTCGAGGATATTCATTCGATGAAGGGCTGAGCCTCGATGATCACCGCCATTGTCGCGCTGCCGCTGCTGGGCTTCCTCATCGCCGCCTTGGGCGGCGATCGCATCGGGTCTCGCGCCTGTGAGATCGTGACCACCACATTCCTGATGATCGGCGCGGTGCTGTCCTGGATCATCCTGTTCATGTACGCGCTCGGCTCGCATCCCGAGACCGTATCGTTCCTCGGCAACTGGTTCACCGTCGGCACACTGAAGGTCGACTGGGCGCTCAGGGTCGATGCGCTGACCGCGGTGATGCTGGTCGTCGTCAACACCGTCTCCGCGCTCGTCCACCTGTACTCGATCGGCTACATGAGCGAGGATCCCTCGCGCCCGCGCTTCTTTGCCTACCTGTCGCTGTTCACCTTCACCATGCTGATGCTGGTGACAGCCGACAACCTCGTCCAGATGTTCTTCGGCTGGGAAGGCGTCGGCCTCGCCTCCTACCTCCTGATCGGCTTCTGGTACGAGAAGCCGACGGCGAACGCCGCCGCGATCAAGGCCTTCGTCGTCAACCGCGTCGGCGACTTCGGCTTCCTGCTCGGCATCTTCACAGTCTTCCTCATCACCAAGTCGGTCTCGTTCGAGACGATCTTCGCCGCGGCGCCGGGCCTCGCCGGCAAGACCGGGCACTTCTTCGGCATGGACCTGCCGGTCATGGAGGTCGCCTGCTTCCTGCTGTTCATGGGGGCGATGGGCAAGTCGGCGCAGTTCCTGCTCCATACCTGGCTGCCCGACGCGATGGAAGGCCCGACCCCGGTCTCGGCGCTGATCCATGCCGCGACGATGGTGACCGCCGGTGTGTTCATGGTGGCGCGGCTGTCGCCGCTGTTCGAGCAGGCTCCGGCGGCGCTCTCCTTCGTCACGATCATCGGCGGCACGACCTGCTTTTTCGCGGCGACGATCGGATGCGTGCAGACCGACATCAAGCGCGTCGTCGCCTACTCGACCTGCTCGCAGCTCGGCTACATGTTCGTCGGCCTCGGCGTCGGCGGCTTCGGGCTCGGCATCTTCCACCTGTTCACCCACGCCTTCTTCAAGGCGCTGCTGTTCCTGTGCGCCGGCTCGGTCATCACTGCGATGCACCACGAGCAAGACATGCGGCACATGGGCGATCTGCGGAAGAAGATCCCCGTCACCTTCTGGACGATGCTGATCGGATCGCTGGCGCTGGTCGGTTTCCCGCTGACCGCCGGCTTCTACTCGAAGGACGCGATCATCGAGGCGGCCTACGCCTCGCATACGACGGGTGCGACCTACGCCTACGTCCTCGCGACGCTGGCCGTTTTCCTGACCTCGTTCTACTCGTTCCGCCTCGTCTTCATGACCTTCTTCGGCAAGCCCCGCTGGGAAACGGCTCATGCGCATGCCGACAACACCGGGGTCACCGACGCCCATGGCGCGAAGGCGCATCTCGAGCCGACGAACAGGCCGGAGACCGGCGGCCAGGACCACGTCACCGCCGATCATCCGCATGCGGCGCCCGCGCACGACGTGAAGCTGCATCCTGACCACGTCGAGGACGACGGTCATGCCTTCGAGCCGCACGAATCGCCGAACACGATGCTGATCCCGCTCTACGTCCTCTCGATCGGCGCGCTGTTCGCGGGCGGGCTGTTCGCCAGCCACTTCATCGGCGCCGATCAGGCCGGCTTCTGGAAAGGCGCGCTGTACTACGGGCCGAACAACCACATCCTCGAAAACATGGAAAAAGTGCCCGAGGCAGTCAAGCTGATCCCGATGGCGCTGCTCGCCTCCGGCTTCGCGCTCGCCTGGTACGGCTACATCTACGACACCGAGGCGCCAAGCCGCTGGGCGCGCGGCAACGCGCTCATCTATCGCTTCCTGTCCCACAAATGGTATTTCGACGAGCTATACGACATGATCTTCGTCAAGCCTGCCTTCCGAATCGGCCGTCTGTTCTGGCGCGGCGGCGACGTTGGGATCATCGATCGCTTCGGGCCCGACGGCCTGTCGGCCGCCGTCGTCGACGTCACGAGGCAGGCGGTCCGGCTGCAGACCGGCTACGTCTATCACTATGCCTTCGCCATGCTGATCGGCGTCACCGTACTCATCACCGGCTACCTCGTGTGGGGCATGCGCTGATGTTCGGCTTCGGGATCCTCACCGGCCTCATCGTTCTGCCGATCACCGGCACGGTCCTCATCCTCGCCTTGCGGGGAGAGGACGAGGCGACGCTCGAGAACGCGCGCTGGGCCGCACTCATCACGACGATCGTGACCTTCCTGCTCGCCTGCTACGCCTGGGCGCATTTCGACGCTTCGTCGGCGGCCTTCCAGTTCGTCGAGCAGAAGCAATGGTTCGGCGCAGGCCTCGTCTACAAGCTCGGCGTCGACGGGATGAGCTTCCCCTTCGTCGTGCTGACGACGTTCCTGATGCCGTTCTGCATTCTCGCCTCATGGCGTTCGATCACCTTCCGCGTGAAGGACTTCATGATCGCCTTCCTGGTGCTGGAGACGCTGATGATCGGCGTTTTCTGCTCGCTCGACCTGCTGCTCTTCTACCTGTTCTTCGAGGGCGGCCTCATCCCGATGTTCCTCATCATCGGGATCTGGGGCCACGGGCGGAAGGTCTACGCCGCCTTCAAGTTCTTCCTCTATACGCTGACCGGTTCGCTGCTGATGCTGCTCGCCATCATGGCGATGTACAGCTACGCCGGAACTACCGATATCACGGTGCTCCTGAAGACGCACTTCCCGGCCTCGATGCAGACCTGGCTGTTCCTCGCCTTCTTCGCCTCCTTCGCGGTGAAGATGCCGATGTGGCCGGTCCACACCTGGCTCCCTGACGCCCATGTCGAGGCGCCGACTGCCGGTTCCGTGATCCTCGCCGGCATCCTGCTCAAGATGGGCGGGTACGGCTTTATCCGCTTCTCGCTGCCGATGTTCCCCGATGCCTCGCTCTACTTTGCGCCGCTGGTCTTCGCGCTCTCGGTGATCGCGATCATCTACACCTCGCTTGTAGCGCTAGTGCAGGAGGACATGAAGAAGCTGATCGCCTATTCGTCCGTCGCCCACATGGGCTTCGTGACGATGGGCCTGTTCTCCTTCACCGAGCAGGGCATCCAGGGCGCGATCTTTCAGATGGTCTCGCACGGCCTCGTCTCGGGCGCGCTGTTCCTCTGCGTCGGCGTTGTCTACGACCGCATGCACACCCGCGAAATCGCCGCTTATGGCGGCCTCGTCCATCGCATGCCGCGCTACGCCACCGCCTTCCTCATCTTCACGATGGCCAACGTCGGGCTGCCCGGCACCTCGGGCTTCGTCGGCGAATTCCTCACGTTGCTCGGCACCTTCCAGGTCAACACCTGGGTGGCGCTCTTCGCGACCACCGGGGTGATCCTGTCGGCCGCCTACGCGCTCTATCTCTACCGACGGATCCTCTTCGGGGTGCTCACCAAGGACAATCTGAAGTCGATCCTCGATCTCAACCCGCGCGAAGCCGGGATGCTCGGCGTCCTCGCGGTCTTGACGATCTTCTACGGCTTCCATCCCTCGCCGATCCTGGACTCCTCGGGTCCGAGCGTCGCCACTCTGGTCAGGACGCACGAGGCGGACATCAAGCAGGCTCACGCGGAGGCCACCTTCTCCCGCAAGCGGGAGAAAGAGAGGGTGACACTGCTCGCCGCGAGGCCTACGCCATGAACCTCCTTGCGAACTCGGCACTACTGCGCAACGGAATCGGCTTCAACATCGCCCACAGCCTGCCGGAGCTCATCCTAGCTCTCGGCGCGCTGTTCCTCCTGCTGTTCGGCGCGATCCGCAATAGAGAGTCGGACGGGCCGGTCACCGAGATCGCCGTCGGCGTGCTCGGCCTCGCCACGCTCGTCCTGCTGCTCAATTCCCATTCGCGCTCCATCGTGTTCGACGGCGCCTTCATCGACGATGCCTTCGGACGCTTCATGAAGGTGCTGACGCTGCTCGGCGCGCTCGTCACCCTGCTGATGGGGCAGCGTTTTCTCGCGCGCGAGCGGATCGACAAGTTCGAGTACCCGATCCTGATCATCCTCTCGTCGCTCGGCGCCCTGATCCTCATCTCGGCGAGCGGGCTGATCACCCTCTATCTCGGGCTCGAGCTGATGAGCCTCGCTCTCTACGTCATTGCCGCCTTCCACCGCGACAACCTTCGAGCCTCCGAGGCGGGGCTGAAGTATTTCGTGCTCGGTGCGCTGTCGTCGGGGATGTTGCTCTATGGCGCCTCGCTGCTCTACGGCTTCGCCGGTACGGTCGAGTTCGCTGGCATCGCCAATGCCGCGCGTGCGGTCGCGGGCAAGCGCGACCTCTTCGTGATCTTCGGCCTCGTGTTCCTGACTGCCGGTCTTGCCTTTAAGATGTCGGTCGCGCCGTTCCACATGTGGACGCCCGACGTCTATCAGGGCGCGCCGACGCCGGTGACGGCGTTCTTCGCGACCGCGCCCAAGATGGCCGCCGTCGCGGTCACCGTCCGCGTCGCGATGACCGCGTTTCCGAGCATCACCGGCCAGTGGCAGCCAATCATCATCTTCATCTCGATTCTGTCGATGGCGCTCGGCTCCTTCGCCGCGATCGGGCAGACCGACATCAAGCGGCTGATGGCCTATTCGGCGATCGGCCATATGGGCTTCGCGCTGGTCGGCCTCGCCGCGGGCACCCAGCAGGGCGTCGAAGGCGTCATCATCTACATGGCGATCTATCTCGTCATGACGCTCGGCACCTTCGCCACGATCCTCTCGATGAAGATCAACGGGCGCGACGTCACCAACGTCGCCGATCTGATGGGGCTCGCGAAAACGCATCCGGCGATGGCGTTCTTCTTCGCCACGATGATGTTCTCGATGGCCGGCATTCCGCCGCTCGCCGGGTTCTTCGCCAAGTTCTACGTCTTCAACGCCGCCATCCAGGCCCACCTCTATGGCCTGGCCGTCATCGGCGTGCTGACGAGCGTGGTGGCGGCCTTCTACTACCTGCGCATCGTCAAGTTCATGTACTTCGATGAGGCGGCGACGCCGTTCGATCCGCAGTCTCGCGTCCTGCAAGGCGTGCTTGCCGTAACCGGCTTGCTGGTCCTGTTCCTGTGGGTCTATCCGACGGCGTTCCGCGGCGCGGCGACCGCCGCGGCGCATTCGCTGTTCTGACATGATCGGCGCGCGCGTGGTTCGCCTTGAGTGACGTGGGCCCGTTCCGGGTCTCGCACCACGAGCACGTCGGCTCGACCAACGACAAAGCCATGAGGGCGCTACGCGAAGGCGACATCGGAGGATTGTTCGTCGTCGCGGACCGCCAAACCGCTGGTCGCGGTCGGCATGGTCGAGCCTGGTCATCCCCCTTTGGCAATCTCTACGCCAGCCTCGCGCTGCGCGATCCGTCCCCTGCGGCCGTCGCCGCGCAGCTCGGCTTCGTGGCCGGCATCGCCCTCGTGAACGCGCTGCGCGCGAGGGTGAGCGACGCCGGGCGTGTCCGCCTGAAATGGCCGAACGACATCGTCGTCGGCGGCGCGAAAATGGCCGGCATCCTTCTCGAGAGCGCCGTGCTGGATGACGGCGCTCTCGCCTGCGTCGTCGGTTTCGGGGTCAACTGCCGGTCCCATCCCGCAGGCCTCGCCTATCCCACGACGGACCTTGGCGAGATCGGGGACGTTGATGCGTCGCCGGCCGCCGTGCTCGACGCACTTGCCGTCGAAGTGGATCGCCAGCTTCGAATTTGGCGGCGCGGTGCCGGATTTGCTTCGATCCGCGCATCCTGGCTGGTCCACGCGGCCGGCCTTGGTGGCGAAGTCTCCGTCGCCATGCCGCGTCAGACGATCACCGGGATCTTTCGTGACATCGACATGCAAGGACGGCTTGTGGTCGAGACCGGCGAGGGCCGGAAAGCCGTCGCGGCGGGCGATGTTTCTCTCACCGCACCGGCGTCGGGTGCTATGCAAGAATAGAATAAGGCGTCCGCGGGCGTGGACGACTGGGCTGGAAGGCGTTGCAATCGATGAATGAGGTGAAGGACGAGCTCGTCTTCGTGCCGCTAGGCGGACTGGGCGAAATTGGAATGAATATGGGGCTCTACGGTTTCGGGCCTCCTCGCAAGAAAAAATGGCTGATGGTGGATTGCGGGATCTCCTTCGCCGGGCCTGAGCAGGCCGGCATCGACGTCATCGTCCCCGATACGAGCTTCATCGAGAAGATGCGCGCCGACCTCGTGGGCATCGTCATCACGCACGCCCACGAAGACCATATCGGCGCCACGGTGGAGCTGTGGAACCGGCTGCTGGCGCCAATCTACGCGACCCGTTTCGCCGCCGGCCTACTCGAGCTGAAGAAGCTCGCAGAGCCCGGCGCGCCGAAAATCCCGATCGAGCTCGTGGCCCAGGGCGGCCGCGTCGACATCGGGCCGTTCTCGGTCGAGTTCATCCCCGTCGCGCACTCCATCCCCGAGAGCTGCGCACTAGCGATCCGCACGCCGGCCGGTATCGTCGTCCACAGCGGCGACTGGAAGATCGACGCGACGCCCGGCGTCGGCCGTTCCACGGACGGCGCGCGGCTCGCCGAAATTGGCGCCGAGGGCGTGCTCGCGCTCGTCTGCGATTCGACCAACATCCTACGCGAGGGCGTCAGCCCTTCCGAGGCGGATGTCGGCGCGACCCTCGACGAGATCATCGATCATGCCGAAGGTCGCGTCGTCGTCACCACCTTCGCCTCCAACGTCGCGCGGATGCGGGCTGTCGCGCTTGCCGCGCTCGCCGCCGGGCGGCAGGTGATCCTCGTCGGTCGCGCGATGGACCGCGTCGCCTCGGTCGCGCGAGAATGCGGCTACCTTGACGGCGTCCCGGCCTTCCTGTCGGCGGAGGCGTTCTCCCACATTCCCCGCGACAAGGTCGTGGTGCTGGCGACCGGCAGCCAGGGCGAGCCACGCGCGGCGATCGCGCGCATCTCCGAGGACGAGCACCCGGCGGTCAGTCTCGCGCCGGGCGACATGGTGATTTTCTCCTCGCGCACCATACCCGGCAACGAGCGCGAGGTCGGGCGCATCATCAACAATCTCATCAGGCAGGGCATCGAGGTCATCACCGACCGCAACGCCCTCATTCATGCCTCAGGCCATCCTCGCCGAGGCGAGGTCGCGCAGTTCTACGACTGGGTACGTCCCTCGATCGCGATCCCCGCTCACGGCGAGGAGATCCACCTCGCCGAGCACTACGCCTTCGCGCGAGAGCGGCAGGTGCCGCACGTCGTCAAGGCGCGCAACGGCGACATCGTGCTGCTCGGACCCGGCGAGCCCGGCATCGTCGGGCAGGCCGCCCATGGCCGCATGATGAAGGACGGCAACCTCCTGCTCAAGTTGGATGACGAGGCGCTGCGCGAGCGCAACTCGCTCGCGTTCGCCGGCATCGTCACCATCGCGCTGGCCGTGACGGCGAAGGGCGAAATGGCCGGTACCCCCGACGTCGTCACCAATGGCCTGCCGACGCGCACCAAGGACGGCGGCGCGATGGACGCGCTGGTCGATGCCGCGATGTTCCAGACCTTCGACAACCTGCCGCGCCAGCGACGGCGCGACGCCGACACCGTGTCGACCGCCATCGAGAAGGCAGTCCGCAGCGCGATCGCCGGGGCCTGGGGCAAACGCCCCGCGGTCCACGTTCTTGTGGTGGAAGTCTAGGTGATCGGCCGGCTCAATCACCTGGCGATCGCCGTCGCCGACCTCGCTCGGGAGGCCGCGCGCTACCGCGACGTGTTCGGCGCCACCGTTTCGGCGCCGCAGGCCTTGCCGGAGCACGGCGTCACTGTGGTGTTCGTCGAGTTGCCGAACGCCAAGATCGAGCTCCTGGAGCCGCTCGGCGAGCGTTCGCCGATCGCCGGCTTCCTCGCCAGGAACGGGCAGGGAATACACCACGTCTGCTACGAAGTCGACGACATCGCCGCCGCGCGCGATCGTTTAACCGCGATGGGCGCTAGGGTGCTCGGCGATGACGGTGTGAAGATCGGCGCGCACGGAAGACCCGTTCTGTTCCTCCACCCGAAGGACTTTGCCGGCACGCTGATCGAGCTCGAGCAGGTCTAAACGGCCGCCGGCTTACACGGGAGACCGCAGGCCGTGTTCACGTTACGGTCGCAGAGCGGCCTCGATCGCGGCGAACGAATCCGCGAAGCCGGTCGTGCCGTCCAGCACCCGTTCCATCATCAGCGCGCCTTCGAGGGACGCCACGATCATGCGCGCGAACGGCCGGGCGGCGACGTCGGCGCGGATGGTCGCGTTCGCGACACCGTCCCGGATCACCTGCTCGATCCAGGCGACATGCTTGCCGAAGAACCGGGAGAGATCGACGCGGAGCGGCGCCGGGAGCGCCTCGAGTTCGGCCGCGAAGGCGGCGCACAGGCAGCCGAGGCCCTTCTCGACACCTTGCAGGTAGAGGCCGGCATAGGCGCGGATGCGAGCGAGACCGTCGTCCGTTCCGGCCCTTATCGCGGCGAGCGCGCCATCGTAGCGCTTGTCGTAGTGCGCGAGCAGGGCGGTCGCGAGGTCCGCCTTGGCCGGAAAATGATGGTGGATGCTCGCTTTGCGGATGCCGACAAGGTCGGCAAGGTCGGCATAGCTCACGCCGGAATAGCCGCGGCTGCGGATCAGCGCCTCGGCTTCATGCAGGATTTCGGCTCGCGTATCACGCATGGTGTCTTGCCTACCAACTGGAAGGCAGACACGCAATCCTGTGCCGGCGCGGTGCAGGCGTCCCTCCTTCGGCCTGACGCGCGCGGCTTCGCGCGGCTTGACGAGCATGCTCTACCTACTAGATGGTAGCGCAACGGAGCCGTAATGCCGAACAAGGGCCGACGGCAGCGGTTGATTGGCGGGGAGAACGCATGGCTTTAGCGGCCGAAAGCGCCAAGCTCGGATCGAGCGCGTCGCGGCGTGACGTCCTGCTGGCCGGGTTCGGCGGCCTTTGCCTGTGCTGCCTCCCGATCTTGGGCCGCGCTGGCGACCTCGCGATGCGGGAGATCGCTCCCGGCGTGTTCATGCGTCAGGGCGTCACGCAGGATGCGACGGCGGACAACCTCGACGCCATCGCCAACATCGGCTTCATCGTCGGTGGCGACGCTGTCCTGGTGACCGACAGCGGCGGCAGCCTCGCCGACGGGCAATGGCTGCGTCGCCAGATCAAGGCCAAGACTGACAAGCCGATCCGCTACGTCGTGATGTCGCACGTCCATCCCGACCACGCGTTCGGTGCCGGCGCCTTCTCCGACGATCATCCCATGTTCATCGGCCACGCCAAGTTGCCGGAGGCGCTCCAGCAGCGCGGCGACTTCTACAAAAAAGGACTGGGCGACATCATCGGCGCCGACCGCGTCGGTCCCGTGGTCATGCCGACCAGGACGGTCGCGCAGACGGACTCGGTCGATCTCGGCGGCAGAATCGTCACCTTCCAGGCGCACGGGCCGGCGCATACCTCGTGCGACCTGTCGATGATCGACGCCGGAAGCGGCCTGCTGCTGGCGGCCGACCTCCTGTTCGTCGGACGCACCCCGTCGCTCGACGGCAGCCTCCTCGGCTGGCTCAAGGAACTCGACGTCCTCGCGGCGATGAAGGCCGACAAGGCGGTTCCGGGTCACGGCCCGACCTTGATCGAAAAGCAGGCGGCGATCGCGCCGTTGCGCGCCTACCTCGTCGCATTGCGCGATGGGGTAAGGGCCGAAATCAAGAAGTCCGGCACGATCGACGAGGCCGTCAAGACGGTCGCCCAGGACGAGCGTTCGCAATGGGCGCTGTTCGACGACTACCATGGCCGCAACGTCATCGAGGCCTACAAAGAACTGGAATGGGAATAGGTATGGGAGGACCCTTCATAATGAAAACATCGAGCGCTGCGTCCATCGCCGTCGTGGCCGCCGCGGGGCTGGCGGCGCTCACCGCGTCGGTCGCTCCGGCCTTTGCCGGCTTCGGCGACAACGACCAGGAGCGCCAGGCGCATTGGGCGGACATCCAAAAGCAGCTGTTTGGCGGCAAGACCGCCAGGACCGACGATGCGGCGGTGACCCTCGATGCACCGGTACGCGCTCAAGACGCCGCGCTCGTGCCGATGACGGTCACGCTCAAGAATCCCAAGGACGTGAAAGGCCTCTACCTCGTCATCGACGACAATCCCTCGCCGGTCGCGGCGCACTTCACGTTCGGACCGGATGCCGATCCCAAGGAGATCCGCATGCGCGTCCGCGTCAACACCTACACGGACGTCCACGCGGTGGCACAGATGAAGGACGGCTCTCTCGTCGAGACGACCAAATTCGTGAAAGCGTCCGGCGGCTGCTCCGCGCCGATGGGGATGAGCGACGAGGAGGCGATGAAGGGGATGGGCGAGATGAAGCTCAAGGTCGCCGGCGAGCCCGCCGCGAATAAGCCGATCGATGCGACGCTGATGATCCGGCACCCGAACTTCAACGGCATGCAGATGAACCAGGTGACGCGCCAGTTCACGCCGGCCCGCTACATCCAGTCGATCGGCGTCAAATACGACGACGCCGAAGTCTTCAATCTCGATACCGACATCTCGCTGGCATCGAACCCGGTCATCAATTTCGACTTCGTGCCGACCGCGGCCAAAGGCGAGTTGAAGGTCGACGTGAAGGACAGCCAGAACGGCCAATGGACGAAGAGCTTCAGCGTCCCGAACGTGAGCGACTGATGGTGCGGGTGCGCGCCTCGCTCGCGATCGTCGCGCTGGCCGTGCTCGCCAGCGCGTCGGTCGCCGCCGCCGAGGAGCCGGCGGCGATCGCGCCGGGACACGTGCCCGAGCCGAACGGGCTCTACCAGGGCGCCATGCACGGCTACACGCCGAACACGGTCGCCGGCGGCGACGTGGTCGACACCGCGGCTCTGGCGACGCTGGTCGAGACGAAGCACCCGCTCCTGCTCGACGTGGCGGAGGCCGACCGCAAGCCGCCCAGCATGAGCAAGGCCATGCTGTGGCTGCCGACGCACCGCTCGATCCCCGGCGCGGTCTTTCTGCAGGGCGGCGGCAAGGGCACCGGCGACCAGGTCTACGAGGATGCCTTCCGGACACGGGTCGCCGCGCTCGCGAACGGTGACAAGGGTAGACCTATCGTCACCTTCTGCCATCCCGATTGCTGGGGTAGCTACAATGCCGCCAAGCGGCTCGTCGCGTTGGGCTACTCCCACGTCTACTGGTACCGCGACGGCACAGAAGGCTGGCAGGCGGAGCATGACACGGAGGTGGTGAAGCCGGATGCGGCTTGGATCGCCTCGCTGTCCAAAGACGAAACTCAGTAGTTCTGAAGCAAACGGTCAAGGGAACAACCATGACACCGAGCCGCCGCCTGATCCTCGCCTTCGCCGCCGGCGCACTCGGCGCTCTCGTCACGCCAGCCGGCGCGGAGACGGGCGGCAACACCCCGCGGCCCTACACGCAGCAGGCTTTCGAGACGGCGCAGAAGGCGGGCAAACCGATCCTCGTCGACACGTTCGCGACCTGGTGCGACGTCTGTGCGCGGCAGGCTCCCATCATCGCCAAGCTCATCAACGAGCCCCGGTACAAGGACCTCGCCGTCTTCAGGGTCGACTTCGACACGCAGAAGGATGTGATGCGGAAGTTCAACGCGCGCCTGCAAAGTACGCTGATCGTCTTTCGCGGCGAGAAGGAAGTGGGTCGTTCCGTCGGCGAGACGCAGCCGGAATGGATCGACGACATGCTGCAAAAGACGCTCGGCAAGAGCACGAGCTGACCTGGCTTGCCGATCGTCGTTGTTTGATGACCGCCTTACTCGTTTCGGCCGCCGCTTCACACCGAGCGTGCAACGGTACGACGGCGGCGACGCTTCGGGCGGCGGTTTGCTTCGCGTTACGCGACGCGCAAGGTCGTGGCCTGCGCTTTGGCCGCCGCCAACGCCTTCTCGCGATGGTCCGGGCCGTAGGCGATGCCTTCCGCGCGGACGATCTCGATGTCGCTGATGCCGAGGAAGCCGAACAGCGTGCAAAGATGGCTCTCCTGATGGTCGGCGGTCGCCCGCGGCGTTTCCGGCCCGTAGAAGCCGCCCCGCGAGATGGCGAGGATCACCCGCTTGCCGGCGCAGAGGCCCTCGGCGCCCTTGTCGGTGTAGCGGAACGTCTTGCCGGCGATGCAGATGCGATCGATCCAGGCCTTGAGCTGGCTCGGGATCGCGAAATTGTACATGGGAACGCCGATGACGACGATGTCGGCGGCCAGGAACTCCGCGAGGGCGGCGCCGCCGAGGTCGAGGTCTTCCTGGAGCGCCTGGTCGTGCTTCACGTCGGCGCTGCTGCCGGCGAGATAGGCGCCCGAGAGATGCGCGATGGGGTTGGCCGCAAGGTCGCGCTCACGCACCTCGAGGGTCGGATCGGCGGATGCGAGGCGCTCGACGATCGCGGCGGACACGGTTCGGCTGACCGAGGCCGGCCCGAGGATGCTGGAGTCGATGTGAAGAAGCTTCATGGTTTGCGCCCGTTGAGGTTACGATTTGGAACCAACGCTACTTGCGTGACCGGGGGAGCGGGCGCAAGAAGGCACATCGAACGGACCTAGGCTCATGCAGGTAACCGGGAACATCGATGTTACCGAGGCGGCGGGGAAGCCGGCGCCGGAGGCGGCGGGACATTCGATCGCGGCCTGCGGCATCGTCGCCCCGGTGCTCGCGCGCATCGGCGACAAGTGGAGCATGTTGATCGTGATGCTCCTCGGCGACCGGCCGCGGCGCTTCAACGAGCTCAGGCGCAACATCGACGGCATCTCGCAACGCATGCTCAGCCTCACCCTGCGCCGGCTGCGGCGGGACGGCTTGGTGAGCCGGACCGTCACGCCGCTGGTCCCGCCGCGTGTCGACTACGCGCTCACCGAGCTTGGCCGGTCGCTGCGCACCTCCGTCGCCGCGCTCGGCCGCTGGGCGCAGGAGAACCACGCCGCGATCACCGAGGCGCAACGCCGCTTCGACGGCGCACACGAGCCGCACGGTCCCGGTTTCGAGTGAGACGATTTGGGTCGTGTTGGGCGAACGGTCCTGCCGCGTTGAAGCCTGGGATCACGATAGACGGAGGCTGATCCTCGTCGGATCCGCTCGATCAGCCGTTCCACGGCCGCGTCCGTGCACCAACCACGATCGACCGTCCACCCACAGGCAGGGCCTGCTTAAGGCCGATTACGGATACGACCGGCATCCTCCCTGATGGTCGCCTCCTCCGGACCGCGCGCTTCGCGGGCGATGAGCGCGGCTTTGCGCTCCACGCCCCACCGGTAGCCGGGCGAGCCGCCGCCGACGCGCACCACGCGATGGCACGGGATCGCCACCGCAATCTTGTTTGCCCCACAGGCCGAGCCGACCGCGCGAACGGCTCGGGGCGAGCCGATGGCGCTCGCGATCGCGGCGTAAGTAGTCGTGGTTCCGGCCGGGATCGCGCGCAGGGCCTCCCACACGCGCTGCTGAAAGGCCGTTCCGACGATGTCGAGCGGCAGATCGATCGGCCGATGGGGCGCCTCGACGAAGCCGACCACGGCCGCCACGGTCGTCTCGAAGGCCGCGTCGCCGCCGACGATGGCCGCTTTCGGAAACCGGTCCTGCAGATCGCGGGCGAGTGCATCGGGATCGTCGCCGAGCGTGATGGCGCATATGCCCCTTGCCGTCGCCGCGACGAGGATCGCGCCGAGCGAGCACTGGCCGATTGCGAAGCGGATCGTCGTCCCCGTGCCGCCGTCGCGGTAGGCGCCCGGCGTCATGCCGAGCCGGTCGGGCACGGCGGCGTAGAAGCGGCTCGCGGCGTTGAAGCCGGCGTCGTAGGCGGCGCCGGTGATCGTTTCCGCGCCGCGCAGCCGGCTCGCGATCCGTCCTGCGCGGTGCTGGCTGGCGTAGGCGCGCGGCGTGACGCCGATGATCGACTTGAACAGGCGGTGGAAATGCTGCGGGCTGAAGCCGGCGGTCTTGGCGAGGGCCGCGAGCGAGGGCGGCACTTCGGCCTGCTCGATCGCACGGCAGGCGCGCCGCACCGCGTCGCCATGACGGTGCGCCCGGCTCGGCTCGTCGGGGCGGCAGCGCTTGCAGGGCCGGAAGCCGGCTTCCTCGGCAACGCGGCAGGTCGCGTGAAATTCGACGTTCTCGCGCCGCGCCGGCCGGGCCGGGCAGGAGGGGCGGCAGTACACTCCCGTGGTGCGCACCGAGAAGACGAAGCTGCCGTCCGCCGCGGGGTCGCGTCGCACGACGGCGTGCCAGCGCCGATCGTCTTGAGCGCCGGCGATGTCTGATTTCGCGAGTGCGTTGGCTTGCATGTGTGTCGTCCCTTCACGCGGCAGGCGTCTCGTCCGCTGTCGGGCAGACCATGACGCCGGCGCGAGAATGGCGCATCCCGTCGCTTGCTTTCAAATCCGCGCAATCCTCGCACTCGAAGTGCGCCGCTTTTCGCCGCAACTCCTAAGCGGCGGTCGTCTTCGCGAGCATCCGCGTCACCGCGAGCATGGCGTCCTCTTCGCCGTTCCCCTGGGCCAGGGCGTCCTCGAAGACGGCAATCTGACGATCGGCGCTGGTCCCTTTGCGCACGATCGCGCGGGCTTGGTCGAGCCATCGGGCGCAGCCGAGCGCGCGGGCATCCTCCTCGACGAGCGCGATGACGCGCTCGAGACTGGCGGCGACCGGCTCGGCGCCGCCCCGCTCACCGGCGATGAAGCTCGCCTGGACGCCCTTGCGCTGCGCCTGCCACATGTTCTCGCCGGCGATCGCGCGCGCGAGCGGCCCGTAATCGGCGTTGATATCGCGGCGGCGGCTCACCGCACGGACGCAGCACCGAAAGAGCATCGCGATGGCCACCGCGTCCTCGACGCGGGTGCAACTGTCGCAGATCCGCATCTCGATGGTCGGATATTTGGTCGATGGACGGATCAGCCACCAGATGAAGCTGGCGTTCTCGATCATGCCGCTCTCCGTCATGACCGCGACCATCCGGTCGTAGTCGCTCTGTCGCGCGAAGATCTCCGGCAGTCCCATCCGCGGCCATTCGCGGAAGGCGGAGAGCCGGAAGCCGTGCAGCCCGCACGGCCGGCCTTGCCAGAAAGCCGAAGCGGTCGACAGCGCGTAGAACAGCGGGAGAAAGGGGACGAGCCGGTTCATCGTCTGCACGCGCTCGCCGGGATCAGGAACCTCCACGTGGATGTGCATGGCGCACACGATCGAGTGGCTGGCGATGATGCCGAACTCGGCCTTCAGCTTCTCGTAACGCTCCTTCTGCGTCATGTACTGCAACCGAACCTCGCCCAGGGGGTGCGTGCCGGCGGCGAACAGCGCCAAGCCGTGACCGGCGGCGATCTTCGCCAAGTCGCGCCGCAGGCTCCTGAGCGTGGCACAGGTGGCGTCGGGATCGGTGGCCGGCTTGGTCGCGACCTCGACTTGCCCCTTCAAGAGCTCGTGTTCGGCCGGATCGAGTTCGGCTTCCGCCGCCGTGTGGAAGGCGTCCAGCGCCGGGCCGCTCGGGCTGCGACCGGTCGCGGCCTCGGCCAGGAAATATTCCTCCTCGATGCCGAAGCGGTAGGCGTCGTCCATGGCGGCGATCTCCGGGCGCTCGGAACCGACGCTCCCGGCCTGCGAGCCTAGGTGGCGTCGGTCCGGCGATGCAAGAGCGGTTCCGGTGGAGACGTTCTCGGACGAAAGGTGGTGCCGACCAGCACGAGTTGATCGGCGACGCTGGCGAGCCTGTCGCCGGCCTATGCCGCGCTCGCCGCACGCGACGGAGCACCCTCTCGGTATGGCGAGCTTCTACTTGGCTCGCGTCGAGATGCGGCGCAAGCGGCCGCTCTCGGAGCGACCGCCGCCCCCTACCGGTCGCCGGCATCAGCGTGCCGAACAGCCAGGTGCGAACCATCGTTTTCTTCGCCGTAACATAAGCTTCTACGGGTTGCGCCAGCAAAGGCCGATGCCCAAATAGTTGCGGCGTTGATTGCATCAAGATGCAAGCAACGTCATCCGTCCTCGCAATGGAGGGACGCGGAAGAAAGGCGCACAGCGAGCGCCCGCCGCGCTTCTTGAGGATGGTCTGCTTCTAACACAAACGTTAGGATGAACCATGACTGGACTCACGAAGAAGATCGGCTTCGGTACGGCTGCTGCGCTGACGGCGTCACTGTGCATGGCGGCGCCGAGCTTCGCCTCCGGCTCGTACGGCGAGGTAGACAACGTCCAAGTGGGCACGCACCATCACCGCCATTATCCCCACAGCGCGCGGTACGAGCGCGGCCAAAGTTACGGCGGCCGTCGCGGCGTGTACCAGCGCGCCGAAAGTTACGGGCGCTATGGTGCCGGCGGCGATCAGGCGTATCGCTACGACACCCGCCAAGGCGCTTATGCCGACGATGGTTACGGCGACGCGGGTGAGCGCGGCGTCCTCACTGGCCGATCGGCTTATGTCAGCCCCGGGGCAGGCGACGGCGGCCTCGCGGGGACCGGCCTGTTTGGGGGTGACGGCGTGGCTGGGACCGGCGTTCTGAACGGCCAGGGCGCATTGGGTTTAGGCGTTCTGGGCTTCTGACCCAGTTGGGAGATCAGAGAAGCGTGAGGCTTACAGCCGCCGCGTTTCTCTTGACGACGGGGGTCAGGGTGACGACCAGCCGTTCCATATAAGCGCAACAAGTCTCGTAGGCCGGCGCGGCTCCAGGTCGACAAAAACCCGCGGAGCTTGCACGCGGCTTGTCGGCGCCCAGCCTCCCGCCGCGCCGCCGTCGAACGCGGACTCGGCGTTGCGGCCTTGAACGGGTGCAAAACCAAACAAATTCGCGCTACGGTGTGTCGGCATCTGGGAACTCCTCTGCGCTGAGTTAACGCTTTGGCGCAGAGGAACTTTCGCTGCTTCAGAGCCCGACCAGCGCGCGAGGCGGCGCCCAGCTTGGTCTTGCGAGGCCAACTGCCGTACGCTCGATCTATACGCAAGCCACGGAGATGCTGATGGCGACGAACGGCGGTGCCGGTTCCTTCATCGCGCTGGCGGGAGCCACCGGCGGCCTCGGCGCGCTGATCGCCGACGAACTACGCAAGCGTGGCGCTCCGGTGACGGTGCTGGTGCGGCCCGGAACCGCGCAGGATCGGCTCGATCCCCTCCGCGCGCGCGACGTGAAGGTTGCGGAGGTCGACCTCGGCGGCGTCGCCGATGTTACGAGGGCGCTCGAGGGCGCGTCCTGCGTCGTCTCTGCGCTCAACGGGCTCTCTGACGTGATCCTCGGCGCGCAGGGCGTGCTACTCCAGGCGGCTGTCGCCGCCGGCGTGCCGCGTTTCATCCCGTCTGACTATTCCCTCGATTTCACCTTGACCGCGCCCGGGTCGAACCGCAACCTCGACCTGCGCCGGAGCTTCCACGAGCGGCTGGAGCGAACGCCGATCGCCTGGACCTCCGTGCTTAACGGCGCCTTCATGGACATGCTCGCCGGCCAAGTGCCGATCGTCGCCGACAGGATACACCGTGTGATCCACGTCGGTGACGCCGACCAGCCGCTCGACTTCACCACCATGCGCGACACCGCCGCGTTCACCGCCGAGGCGGCGATGGATGCGGGCGGCACGCCGCGAATCCTGCGCGTCGCCGGCGACGTGATCAGCGCGCGCGGCCTCGCCGAGGCGGCAAGCCGCGCGAAGGGCGGCCGCTACAGGCCGTTGCGCGTCGGCGGCGTGGGGACGTTGCGCGCCATGATCAAGGTCGCCCGCACCTTCGGCGGCGAGGACAAGGTGTTCCCGCCCTGGCAGGGCATGCAGTACATGGCCAACATGTTCTCGGGCGACGGCAAGCTCACGCCGCTCGACAACGACCGCTATCCTAAGCTGCGCTGGACGAAGGTAAGCGAGCTGCTCGCCGGGACGGACCGAGCCTGAGCTTTCGTTTCGGTGGCGGAGCGCCGCGCGGCGGAAATGAAAAAGTCGCGCGACGCCTCGACGAGCCGGAGCGTTATGGCGCGATTGGGTGTTGCTCGCGACGGCGGTGCTGGTCTCCGCCATCCCGAGTTCGCGGGCGACGAGCACGCATCGACACCACCCGTGCACAATCGTTCGGCGCATCGTCAAGCCGGCCTACGGTACGGGAACGTCTGGGGCACCTACGGCAGCGGATATTCTCCGACGCCGACATGCTGCTATTCAGACGGGACGCTTTATTATCCCGACGTGGTCATCGGCAGTCCGAACCACGTCGATAACGGCGGCCCGGCCGCAAACCTCGGCGGCTTCGATCCGCCCGCGATCGTTGCATGGGCGCCCACGGCGGCCTCCGGGGGCGCACCCAGGACCGTGACACGGCGTCCGCCACCGATGAGTTGTCCCTGCTCTTCCCGCTGTGCCCATCAGATACCATATGTGGGGTTCCACAGAAATCTTTGCCCAAGCGCTAGCGTTTTAAGAGAATCCGAGCTTACTACTCCGCGGGGCCAAACCGAGACGCCTGGGGGACCATCGATGCGCTTCAAACGCTACTTCACGACTGCAGACCGGTCACCCTACGCGGCGATCGAGTTCCGGACCACGAAGAGCGAGATCCGCAATCCGGACGGCTCCGTGGTGTTCCTGCTCGACGGCATCGAGGTTCCGGCGGCGTGGAGCCAGGTGGCGGCCGACGTCATCGCCCAGAAATACTTTCGCAAGGCCGGCGTGCCGGCGCGGCTGCGCAAGGTCGAGGAGAACGACGTGCCGTCGTTCCTCTGGCGCCACGTCGCCGACGAGGCGTCGCTGGCCGAGCTGCCGGAGGCCGAGCGGTTCGGGCCGGAGATGAGCGCCGCCCAAGTCTTCGATCGCCTCGCCGGCACCTGGGCCTACTGGGGCTGGAAGGGCGGCGCCTTCGACACCGAGCAGGACGCGCAGGCCTTCATGGACGAGCTGCGCTTCATGCTGGCGCGTCAGATGGCGGCGCCGAACTCGCCGCAATGGTTCAACACCGGCCTGCATTGGGCCTATGGGATAGACGGGCCCAGCCAGGGCCATCATTACGTTGGCTATCGCACCGGCGTGCTGCAAGCCTCCAACTCGGCCTACGAACATCCGCAGCCGCACGCCTGCTTCATCCAGTCCGTCGCCGACGACCTCGTCAACGAAGGCGGCATCATGGACCTGTGGGTACGCGAGGCGCGGCTCTTCAAGTATGGCTCCGGCACCGGCTCCAACTTCTCCAAGCTCCGCGGCGAGAACGAGCGTCTGTCGGGCGGGGGCAAGTCGTCCGGCTTGATGTCGTTCCTCAAGATCGGCGACCGCGCCGCCGGCGCCATCAAGTCGGGCGGCACGACGCGGCGCGCCGCCAAGATGGTCGTCGTCGACGCCGACCATCCGGATATCGAGGCCTTTATCGACTGGAAGGTGCGCGAGGAGGACAAGGTCGCCTGCCTCGTTGCCGGCTCCAAGGCGCTGTCGAAGCACCTCAAGGCGGTCCTCAAGGCCTGCGTCAACTGCCAGGGCGAAGGCGACGGTTGTTTCAACCCAGAGAAGAACCCGGCGCTGAAGAAGGAGGTCAAGCTGGCGCGCCGCGCCTTCGTGCCGGACGCGTCGATCAAGAAGATCATCCAGTATGCCAGGCAGGGTTTTACTGGCATCGCGCTCGACACCTACACGCTCGACTGGGACTCGGACGCCTACCTCACCGTCGCCGGGCAAAACTCCAACAATTCCGTGCGGATAACCGACGATTTTCTGCGCGCGGTGGAGGAGGACGGGGACTGGACGCTGACCAAGCGCATCTCCGGCAAGCCCCACAAGGTCATGAAAGCCCGCGATCTGTGGGACAAGATCGGCCACGCCGCCTGGCACTCGGCCGATCCCGGCCTGCAGTACCACACCACCATCAACGACTGGCACACTTGTCCGGCAGGGGGCGCCATCGTCGCGTCGAACCCGTGCTCCGAGTACATGTTCCTCGACGACACGGCGTGCAATCTCGCCTCGCTGAACCTGCTGCAGTTCCGCGAGCCGGCGACCGGCCACATCGACCTGCCGGCCTACGAGCACGCGGTGCGGCTGTGGACCGTGGTGCTCGAGATCTCCGTCCTGATGGCGCAGTTCCCGAGCCGCGAGATCGCGCGGCTCTCCTACGACTACCGCACGCTGGGGCTCGGCTACGCCAACATCGGCGGCTACCTGATGTCGTCCGGCATCGCCTACGATTCCGACGAGGGCCGCGCCATCTGCGGCGCGCTGTCGGCGATCATGACGGGCGTCGCCTACGCCACCTCCGCCGAGATGGCGCGCGAGCGCGGCGCCTTCGCCCGCTTCGACGACAACCGCGAGGCGATGCTGCGGGTGATGCGCAATCATCGCCGCGCGGCCCACGGCGAGGCGGACGGCTACGAGGCGCTGTCGATCGCGCCGGTGCCGCTCGACGCCTCCGCGCTGCGCGACGGGCGCCTCGCGGAGCACGCCCGCGCGGCGTGGGACACGGCGGTTGCACTCGGCGAGCGGCACGGCTACCGCAACGCCCAGGTCTCGGTCGTGGCGCCGACCGGCACGATCGGCCTGGTAATGGACTGTGACACGACCGGGATAGAACCCGATTTCGCGCTCGTGAAGTTCAAGAAGCTCGCCGGCGGCGGCTACTTCAAGATCATCAACCGCGCCGTGCCCGACGCCCTGCGCGCGCTCGGCTACCGCGAGGCGGACATCGCCGAGATCGAGGCCTATGCCGTCGGCCACAACTCGCTGCGCCAGGCGCCGGCGATCAACCACGCCACGCTACGGGCGCGCGGCTTCACCGACGCCAAGCTCGACGAGCTGGAGACGGCGCTGGCCTCGGCCTTCGACATCAAGTTCGTCATCAACAAATGGACCCTCGGCGCTGACTTCTTGGCGCGCGACCTCAAGGTGCCGGCCGAGAAGCTCGACGATCCGGCCTTCGAGCTGTTGCCCTGGCTCGGCTACTCGAAGGCCGAGATCGAGGCGGCCAACGTCCACGTCTGCGGCGCGATGACGGTGGAAGGCGCGCCGCACCTGAAGCCCGAGCACTATCCCGTCTTCGACTGCGCCAACGCCTGCGGGCGCATCGGCAAGCGCTCGCTCTCCGTCGAGAGCCACATCCGCATGATGGCGGCGGCGCAGCCGTTCATCTCCGGCGCGATCTCGAAGACGATCAACATGGCGAACGATGCCAGCGTGGAGGACTGCAAGGAGGCCTACATGCTCTCCTGGCGCCTGGCGCTGAAGGCCAACGCGCTCTACCGCGACGGCTCGAAGCTGTCGCAACCGTTGAACTCTCAGCTGATCGCCGACGAAGAGGACGAGATCGACGAGGCGATCGACGCAGTGCTGGCGGCGCCGCTGCCGGCCCGTGCCGCCGCGGTGGCCGAAAAAATCGTCGAGCGGGTGGTCGAGCGCATCGAGCGCGTGCGCGAGCGCGAGCGCCTGCCGGACCGGCGCAAAGGCTATACCCAGAAGGCGGTGGTCGGCGGCCACAAGGTGTACCTGCGCACCGGCGAGTACCAGGACGGCCGCATCGGCGAGATTTTCATCGACATGCACAAGGAGGGCGCCGCCTTCCGCTCGCTGATGAACAACTTCGCCATCGCGATCTCGGTCGGCCTGCAATACGGCGTGCCGCTCGACGAATACGTCGACGCCTTCACCTTCACCCGCTTCGAGCCGGCCGGGCTGGTGCAGGGCAACGACGCGATCAAGAACGCCACGTCCATCCTCGACTACGTGTTCCGCGAATTGGCGGTGTCCTACCTCGGCCGCAACGACCTCGCCCACATCGACCCCGGCGAGATCGGCCCCGACGTGCTGGGCGGCGGCGAAGGGCAGGGCAAGGCGCAGGCGCCCGCCCCCGAGATGCCGGCGAGCACGGCCAAGTTCGTCTCGAAGGGCTTCGTGCGCAACAAGGCCGACAAGCTGATGCTGATCCAGGGAAGCGGCGGCGCCGGGCATGGGCTTGCGGGGCAGGGGCTCGCGCCGGGCAGCGTCGCGCGCGGCTACGCCGGCCAGATCTCGACGACGAGCGCCGCCACCGCGCTGAAGCCCGGCACCGAGGAGTTCGCGCTCGACGACCTCGCGCAAGCCCTCCACGCCGAGCTCGACCACACAGAGCCCGCCGCCGCGCCGCTGTCCTCCGCCGCCGAGAAGCGCACGCTGGCCCGGATGAAGGGATACACCGGCGAGGCGTGTACCGAATGCGGAAACTTCACCCAGGTGCGCAACGGCACCTGCCTGAAGTGCGATACGTGCGGGGCGACGAGCGGGTGCAGTTGATGAAAAACGTCTTTATCGACAGCTGCGCGGTCAATCGCTACGCTCTGATCAACGTCGATCCTACTCCAGGAATTGGCCGACAGCGAGTTTCCACTCGCCGTCACCCCCGATCTTGAGATCGAGTACCGCCAAGCGCTCGACCATCTATTTGTCCCACCTTACGTCAAGAACCTGATCCGCAAATTGCTGGCGCGTTGTGAACGGCGGGGATTTTTCGGCTTCGACGGTCCTCCTTGCGCTGGTTTCGACGAGGGAAGATTCGCGTCGAAAAAGGAAATAGCCGCGATCGCTGAGGTGCCGATATACGTGCGCGCGAACAATCCTCTGCCGCGAAATCGTACAGACTCGTATCTGGTCGCGTTGTCCATCGCGGATTTGGTGATCACGGCCGACGCGAACCTGATACGTCGATGGGGCGAAAACCGCCCAGGTTTGATCGCTTGGCGTGACGTCGAGGCGAACCACGATGCCGGCCGTCGTCTCATTGAGGTCTTGCGACATCGAGCGACAAGACTGCCGGGCGTCTCGCAGGCCCGAGGTGCCACCCCTTAATCGAGCCGGACGGCCCTTCTTCCCAAGATGGACACTTGCCCTTGGATGATGGCACGAAAGCCTTCGACCGCATCGGCCTGCTGGAAGCCCTCGACGCGATCGGCGCCGCCGCCGTTGCGCATGGCACGAGGCTCGATCTCGCGGTCTACGGCGGCAGCGCGCTGATGCTCGCCAGCAACTTCCGCTTCGCGACCGAGGACGTCGATATCGCGGAGGTCGGCGCGCGGCCGGCTTGGCTCGACGCGGTCGTGGCCGAGATCGCCGCGCGAAAAGGCTGGTCGGCCGATTGGCTGAACGAGGCTGTCGCCTTCACCTGAGTCCGCTCGCCGACGCCGCCGATCACATGGCCCACGGCACCTTCCCGCGCGGCGGTCCCGTCGGCCTCCAGGTCATCGTGCCGAGCGCCGAGTACATGCTTGCGCTGAAACTCAAGGCGATGCGCACCACCGACCCGGTCAAAGGCGCCAACGAGACCGACGACATCTTTCAGCTCATGCGCGTTATCGGCATCGACACGGCGGACGCGGCGATGCAGGTTCTCGCCCGCTACTTCCCCGTGTCGGCACAGGATACGGCGAAGCAGCGCTTCCTGCTGAAGCATCTCGCCCCGAGCCCCTCCGCGAGGACCATCGATGCGCCCCAGTACGCTGGCCGAGGCGTGCCGCCGGGCACAGGCGGGTGAGCCGTTCGAGCAATCCTTCGCTTTGGCGATCGGCGAGTTCCTGCAATCGTACTATCTCGCGCCGTCGGTCGAGGCGCGGGTGCCGATGCTGGCGGACGAGCCGCCGTATTTCGCGGACCGGCGCACCGACGCGCTCGTCGGCGGCATCGCCGAATATCTCTTCAAGCGCTGGGCGCCGTTTCGGCCGCCGCCCTGGATCAAGGATCGTCGCCGCTATCTCGACCGGCCCTGGTGGCCGGTCGGCGAGGGCGACCTTGGCCTGATGGAATACCTCACCTGGGCGAGCCCGCCCGAGTTCAAGTCGCGCAACGTCATGACCGACGAGGCGCCGCTGCGCCGCGCCGTGCAGCCGCCGGTCGAGCCGTTGCGGTGATCGCGCCGCCATTACCGCGAGCCGGAGGCAAAGCGACCCGGGTCCATCCCGAGAGCGTTCATAGTGGCGTGCTGCCGCGCATACGTCGCTGCGCTCGCAAGCTCGGCGAACGCGGCGAGCGCGTCGCTCGATGACACCGCCGTCGGCGATGCTATGATGGCGCCGGCAAGGATGGTCGCGATGTCTCCCTACACATTGCAAGGCGGCGCCTCCAACGAGGACGGATAGGTCGTGGACGATCTCTACGAGACCGACTTCTACGCCTGGACGACAGAGCAGGCGCGCCTGTTGCGGTCCGGTGACCCGCACCTCGCCGATCTCGCCAACATTATCGAGGAGATCGAGACCTTGGGTCGAGCCGAACGCGCAGCCCTGGAATCGGCCTATCGTCTCGTCGCGATGCACTTGCTCAAGATGATCGCGCAGAAGGAGCGGATCAGCCGGAGTTGGCTGGGGACGATCGCACGCGAACGCATCGCCGCCGAACGCATCCTGCGCCAGAATCCCAGCCTGAAGCCGAAGCGCGCCGAGCTGTTCGCCGCCGCCTACCGCGACGCTAGGCGGGAGGCGCGGGCGGAGACGGGCCTGCCCGCCTCGGCGTTTCCCGAGGAGCCGCCGTTCACCCTGGCGGAACTCGAAGACGAGGGTTATCTGCCGACCGGGTAGGGCCGCCCGGCGCTCTCGCCCGTCCGGCGCGTGCCGCCCTACGCCGGATGCCGGCCGGCGCGTTGCGGCAGGATCAGGATGGCCGCGACGATGAAGGCCGCGAGCGCAGCGGAGGCCGAGTAGCGGCTCAGCGCCAGCCCGCCGTGGGCGACCGGTTTGTCGAGAAAGTCGCCCACCGTCGCGCCGAGCGGCCGCGTCAGGATGAAGGCGGCCCAGAACAAGAGCACCCGCGACACGCCGGTGAAAAAGTAGAGCAGCGCGACCACAACCAGGGCGGCGGAGAACACCAGCGCGCCGCCGCCGTAGCCGAGGCCGCCGCTGTCGGCGAGGAAGTCGCCGAGCGCGGTGCCGAGCGTCTGCGAGAACAGGATCGTCGCCCAGTAGAACATCTCGGCCTTCGGCGTCGTCACGGTGTCCACGGAGACAGAGCCGAGCGTCGTGTGCCAGGTGAAGATCGAGATCGCGAGGAGGGCGGCGAGGATGGCCGAGCCGCCGAAATAGCCGATCCCCAGCGAGCGGTCGAAGAAGTCGGCCATCGTGGTGCCGACAGTGGTCGTCGCCACGATCACCGCCCAGTAGAGGAACGGATGGAAGCGCCTGGCGGTGATCTGCGCGCTCACCGCGACGACGAAGATCGCGGCGAAGATCGCCGTCCCCACCAGGTAGCCGAGGTGGAGACTCATCGTGACGGCATCGCCGCCGGTTTCGCCGAGCGTCGTCGCCGCCACCTTGATGATCCAGAAGCCGAGGGTAACCTCCGGCACCTTGGTGACGACCTCCGAAAGCGCCGACCGGTTGCGCTTGTCGGACGGGAGATCGGCGCGAAGCGGGGCTTTATGCGAGGGAATGATGTTCATGGTCTGAAACCGCCGGCCGGGGTGGCCGCCTTTTCTTAGATCAGCACAATTAGCGCAGACTAAGCCGCATCGCCCCCTACTTCGGGCCGCTCGCGCGGCGCTTGGCGTCTTGCCAAGGAGCGCGGTCGACCTTGTGGTGCACCATCGAGCCAGGCGCCGGCTTCTCGTCGAGGACGATCACGTGATCGTCGGCCAGGCGCTCGCAACGAGCGAGCACGCTCTCCTCTCGATCCGGGGCTTCCGGCGCCACTCCCTCCGCCTGACCCTGGCGGCCCGTGTCATAGGAACACGATCATGATGATGCCGACGACCATGACGGCGCTCCCCGCAAGCCGCGCTTTCCCGGCCTTGTGCGTCGGCATGTGGAACCAGCCGAAATGATCGATGGCAAGCGAGAACAGGATGTTGGCGGTGATGAGCAGGCCGTTGAACGGCCCGGCGCCGACCGTTTCGACGAACAGCAAGCCGCCGAACACCGCGACCGCCCCCGCGATGCCGCCGAGCGGCGCCCACCACGGCATCTTGGTGACGTCATCGCGCTGAGGCATCGGCAGCGGACGGACGGCCAGAATGGAGACGAAGACGAAGACGATCGGCAGGAACGACACCACCGCCGCGAGCCAGGGGTTGACCATGTGGCGGTTGAGCACCGCGTTGATGGTGACGCCGATCGCCTGCAAAGCGCCGGCCGCGAGGACGAAAGGGTACAGCAGCTTACCGTTCATCGCCTGCCCTCAGAATTTCGAGATGACGACGATGCCGCCGACCATCAGCGCTCCGCCGAGTAGGTGCGTCAGGCGCTGGGTATGGGCCTGCATGCCGAACCAGCCGAAATTGTCGATGGCGAGCGAGGTCAGGATGTTGGCGGTGATGAGCAGGCCGTTGAACGGCCCGGCGCCGACCTTGTCGACGAAGGCGAGGCCGCCGAACACCGCGACCGCGCCGGCGAGGCCGCCGAGCGGCGCCCACCACGGCATGTCGCCCAGCGATTGCAGCGTCGGCAGGGGCATCGGCTTCACGAGGAACAATGTCGCGAAGACGAAGACGATCAGCCCGAAGGAGACCGTCGCCGCCAGCCACGGGTTGACGAGCGCGACGCGGAGCCTCGCGTTCATCGAATTGCCGGCCGCCTGGAACACCCCCGCCACGAGGATGAAGGGGTAGAGAAGGACTGGGCTCATGGTGCGCTCCGGCTGAGGGGATCAGGGCAGAAGCAGGAGGCCGGCGAGCGCCGCGACAAGCGCCGTCGGCATCGCGATCAGGCCAAGCTTGAGGAAGGTCCAGAAGCTCACGTCCTCGCCCTCTCGCCGAATCGCGGTGAGCCAGAGGATGGTGGCGAGCGAGCCGGTGACCGAAAGGTTCGGGCCGAGATCGACGCCGATGAGGACCGCGCCGGCGACCTTGTCATGGACGTGCGCGGTTTGGACGGCGGCGCCGGCGAGCAGCCCGGCCGGCAGGTTGTTGACGAGGTTCGAGGCGACGGCGACCACGCCGCCGCTGATCCAGCCAGCCAGCATGTCCGAGCGTCCCGCCAGTTGCTTCAGCTCTCCGGAGAGACGCGTCAGCACCCCGGTGGTCTCGAGCGCCTCAACCAGCACGAACAGGCCGGCGACGAGCGGCAGCACGGTCCACGAGATGCCCTTGATCGTCGCGAGCGGTCCTTCGCGCTTGACGAGGAGCACAACGAGCACGGTGAGCGCGCCGGCGACGAAGGTCGGCAGGCCGAGCTGGATAGCGAGCGCGGAGGAGGCGATCAGGGCTACGCCCGTGAGGATGATTCCGGCGCCGGCGATCCTGCCGCTCGTCGAGAGCGCCGCGCGCTCGATGTCGGTCGCGATGCCCTCGCGGAGATTGTTGCGCTGCAACCAGCGCAGCACCAGGAAGGTCACGACGATCGAGGCGACCGACGCGACGCCGAAGCGCGTCATCCATGGGCCGAGCGGCGGCATATGGGCGGCGAACACGACGAGGTTCGCCGGGTTCGAGATCGGCAGCACGAAGCTCGCCGCGTTGGCGATGAGCGCGCAGATGAAGAGATAGGGGAGCGGCTCGGCCTTGGCGGCCTTGGCGGCGGCGTAGACCGCCGGAGTGAGCACGACGGCGGTCGCATCGTTGGAGAGGAACGCGGTCACGACGATGCCGACGCCGTAGATGAGCATGAACAGCCGGCTCGCCGAGCCTTTCGCGCGCGCGACGGCATGGTTTGCCAGCCAATCGAACAGGCCCTCGCGGCGCGCGACCTCCGAGAGCGCCATCATGCCGATCAGGAACAGGTAGACATCGACACCCTTCAGCACGCCGGCCCATGCGGCGCCTGGCGGCAGCAGCTTGGCGACAACCAGGATGATCGCTCCGGCCACCGCCCATACGGCCTCCGCCCATTTGAACGGCCGCGTGATCACGCCGACGATGGAGAGAGCCGCAATGGCCCAGGTCACGATGTGCGCGGTGGCGGTTGGCGACATGTCGAAGGGAAGCGTCATGCGCCGATCTCCTTGTGCGAGCGGCGTGTCACCAGTGTCTCCCGTTGCGATCGGGGCCGGGTTGGGCGCCGAGGAGCGCAGATCAGGATGTCGTCGGGCATGGGTTTTCCAGGCGACGTCATCGGGCGGGTGAAGAAACAGCGGCGGCCTCATCGTCGTCGGCCGCGTCACGCGTCTCGGGCATGAACAGCACGAAGAAAACGAAGGCTGCCACGGCGATGACGGCGAGAAAGAGAAAACCGGCCGGATACCCGAACCCCTGCACGACGAAGCCGGCGACGACGTTGCTCAAGCTGGCGCCGAGGCCCACGGCAAGCGCGACGAGGCCCTGCGCGACGTTGAAGCGGCCGGTCCCCTTCATCACGTCGGCAGCGATGATCACCGATATGACGCCGAAGATGCCGGCCGCCACGCCGTCGAGAAGCTGAATGGCGACGACGCCGACGGGGTCGCTCGTGAAGGTGAAGAGAACGCCGCGCACCGGCAGCACGGCGAGGGCTACGAGAAAGATCGTCTTGCGGCCGAAACCCCTGACCAGGGCTTGTCCGACCGCCCAGGCGATGCCCACCATCACGAACTGCGCGCAGATGATGCAGGCCGAGAGCGCGATCGTGTCCTGGCCGGGATGTTTCAGCGCCAGCACCTGGCCGGCCATCGGCAGCATCGCCGCGTTGCCGAAGTGGAACAGCACGACCGAGACGAGGAAGATCATCAATGTCTTGCGTTTGAAGATGTCGCGGAGGGGCATCGGTTCGCGCTTGCCCGAGGCGTCGCGTGCGGCTTCGCCGCCGCGCGCGAGCTCGTGATCGATCTCGGCTGGCCTTATGACGCTGACCGCGACGGCGCTGGCCGCCGCGAAGGCGCAGACGAGATAGAAGATCCAGTTGTAGCCAAGAAACTGACCGAGGCCGCCGGCCAGCCCCGCGGCGACGAAATTACCGCCATGGTTGAACGACTGGTTGCGGCTGAGCCTGGCATCGAAGCCGCCGCGCCCGACGAGCCCAAGCGTCACGGCGGCGACGGCGGGCGGAATGATCGCCGAGGCGAGACCGATCAGGATCTGCGCGGCGACGACCGAGTAGAAATGCGGGAAGGCGGCGATGAGCAGGCAGCCGACGGCGATCGTGAGGCCTGAGCCCGCGATGAGAAGGCGCTTGCTCCGCGCCGCATCGACGAGCAGGCCGGCGGGAATTTGAAAGATCGCGGCGGCGATGCTGCTCGCCGCCATGGCCACGCCGATCTCGCCGGCGCCCCAGTGCCGGCCGCCCGCGAGATAGACGGAGAGATACGGTCCCAGGCCGCCGGCGACATCGGCCATGAGGAAGTTCAAGGCTTCGAGGCCGCGCAGGCTTCGCGTCGAAGGATGCCGTTCGGCGCCCTCCGATGGTTCGGTTTCGGACAAGGTTCGCCTCCCCACGCCACAAGCCGAGTGGCGTTGGCCCATTCGGTCTTCCGCCCTGAAGCCTTACGTCAAGCCGCCTGGCGGATTTGCTTCGGCCATGTCCCGTCGCTCGGCTCGATGTCCTTGTCCTTGCGGATGGTGCCGTCGGCGAGGCATTCGATCGGCGCCAATCTCTCTCGGGCTTAGACTTCAAAAAGATGGTCGACGGAGCAACCGTTGCAAAAACCCGCGGTTGAAGGCTGAGCCGCTGTCACGCGGACGCCACGCACCTGTGGTCTGTCCAAATACGGCGCGCGACCGACCGGAGGAATGGGAAATGGGCATTCTGGATAGCATCATCGGCAGCCTCCTCGGCGGCGGCAACAACGCCAACCAGTCGGGCATGGGCGGCGTGCTTTCGAGCATCCTGGGCGGCGGCCAAGCCGGCACCAACCAAGCCGGCACCAGCCAGACCGGCACCAGCCAGGGCGCGGCCGGCGGTCTTGGCGGACTCGTCTCGCAGTTCGAGCAGGCCGGGCTCGGCAATGCGATTCAATCGTGGATCGGCAACGGCCCGAACCAGCCCGTCTCGCCGGGCGACCTGCAGAACGTGTTCGGCAACCACGTCGGCCCGATGGCGCAGCAGGCGGGCATGAACCAGGGCGATTTCCTCGATCAGCTGAGCCAGCACCTGCCGAACGCCGTCAACAACATGACGCCCAACGGGCGCATCGGCGATCAGGGATCGGTCAACGTCTGACTGCGGAGCGGACGGCCTGTAAGCGGATTTAAGAGGTTAACCCATCATGACACGGCATGTCGGCACGAAGCGGCAGGTGGCGGCTCTTGCGATCGGCGCCATGCTTGCCGCCCCATGGGCGTCCGGCCCGGCGGCGGCGGACAACAAGATGGGCTATCAGCTCGAGACGCCGGAGCAGGCGGCGCAGCTGCAGAAATCCGGCGGCTCGCTCGGCATGAAGGTCGGGCCGCAGGAGCAGATCAATAGCGAAGGGCTGACGTTCCAGATCCTCAAAGTCGAGGGCGTGAACCAGGGATCGCCAGCGGAACAGGCCGGCCTCAAGGTCGGCGACCAGATCATCGCCGTAAATACTCATGTCTTCCTCAACACCAAGACCTTCGCCGAATACGTCGGCTCGGCGAAGCCGGGCCAGCAGATCGAGATCGACTACATGCCGGCCGGCGGTGGTCCGAAGCAGGCGCAGCGCGTCGGCGTGACGGTCGGCGAGGCTGGTAAGGCTGCGCCGCCGCATAAGGAGCCATCTACGGTCGGCGGCGGCCTCTCGACCGGCGACAAGATCGCAATCGGGCTCGGCGCCGCCGCGGTGATCGGCTGCTACGAGTTTAACTGCTATTCGCGCATCAAGTCGAAGCTCCAGCAGGAGCGCGACAAGTACCAGCAGCGGCAACCTGCCGCTCCGCAAGCGCAGCCACGCTGATCATTCGAGCGAGCGCAGCAGCGGCGGCAGGATTAGCGGAGTCACAAGCGCGGTGACCGCGCCGTTCAAGCCGAGGGCGATGCCTGCGAAGGCGCCGGCCCGAGCATCGAGCTGAAACGCGCGTGCGGTTCCGATCCCATGCGCTGCGAGGCCGGCGGCGAATCCCCGCGCGGCGTGGTTCTGGATGCGCAGCACGTTCATCAGCGGCGTCACGACGACCGCGCCGAACACGCCGGTGAAAATCACGAACACGGCGGTCCAGCGCCGGGGTCCCGCCGTTGGCCTTCGCCAGGCTCATCGCGATCGGCGTCGTGACCGATTTCGGACCAAGCGAGGCGAGAATCGCGACCGGCAGCCCGAGCACGCCGCCGACGACTACGACGGAGACGATGGCGGTGATGGAGCCAAGCACCAGGGCGCACGCCATCGGGACGAGGGTCGCGCGCACGCGACCGAGGTTGCGGTACAACGGCACGGCGAGCGCGACCGTGGCCGGGCCAAGGAGAAAGTGCACGAACTTCGCGCCGTCGAAAAAGGTCTCGTATGCCGTTCGGGTGGCGATCAGCAGTGCGCCGATGAGAAGAGTGGAGATCGCCACCGTATTGGCCAGCGGGTGACGATGGCAAGCTTCGGACACCCGGTCGGCGACGAGGTAGGTGACGAGGACCGCGGTGAGCCAGAACAGCGGGTTGGCCGAGAGGTAGACCCAGATCTCGCCAGCCCGCTCAGGAAGCGCGTTCATGGGAAGTCTTTCATGGATGATTTCTTCTCGTCGAGGGAAATCTGGGTCGCTTCGGCAAAAGGAGCGTGACGGAAGGCGTGCAAGCGCGAGACGAAGCGGAAGGTGCCGGCTGTCACGTTGAACGCCAACGTCGTCGAGACGACGATGGCGATCGCGATCTGGCCGGCATAGGCCCGCAGCAGCCCGAGGTACTGCACGACGCCGACTGCCGCCGGGACGAACAGGAGCGAGAGGTTGCGCAGCAGCATGTCGGCGACTTGGCCCAGGTCCTCCGGAACGCTAGGCCCAGCTCGATGCCGGCCGTGCCAAACCAGAATGGCGAAGAGGATGCCGAGGCCGGCGACAGGGCCGGGGAGGGGGAGGACCAGCGCGCGGACCAGCACCTCCCCCAGGAGCTGGCACAGAAGTAGGGCGGCGATCGCAGCGATCATTGGTCCACTCCCGACGCCCGGCTCAGGCCCCATATGCTCGGTTCGCCGAAGCGTTTCGCGCGCAACTGAACCCTCGGCATTGCGACCTCAAGCCCAGGATGGAAGAAGCTCATGATTCGTTCCTTCAGTCTTCTCATCGCCGGTCTTTCGCTCTCGACTCTGGTTCCGATCGACCGGGCATCGGCCCTCGATTTCGTGTTCCACTGCCGGGGCGACGCCTGCCGTGCGGTGTCCTTCCTCGACGAGGGCAACGGCTGTACCGTCGTCACCAATCGCAGCCGCTCTTTGGTCCACATCACCCAGGGCATCGGCCTTGAGGATTATGTCCTCGGTCCGGGAGAGACCAGGGCGCCGTTGATCGGGCCGCGCTGCCTCGGCTACTACGACGGCGGGGAGACGGCGATTTTCGCCGCTCCGGCGCGCTGAGCGGCAGGTAGACTTGCGCAGGTAGACTTGCGGTGACCCGCTCGTCATAGTCCGGCGTGGTCGCTGTCACCGGCCATGATTAGGAACACGCCTTGCCCACGCTCGTCGACAGACTGACCCGGATCTTCACCTGGTGGAACGGCCAGACCATTGGCACCGCTATGTTCACCAAGCGCTACGGGGAACCCGTGGGCACGGACCAGTTCGGCAACGCCTACTACCGCTCGATCGGCGGCGCGATCCACCCGGCGCTCGGCTTCGAGCGCCGCTGGGTCATCTACAACGGTTACTCGGAAGCCTCCACCGTGCCACCCGGCTGGTACGGCTGGCTTCACCACACGACCGACATCCCGCCGACCAAGGAGGCCTACGTCCCCAAGGATTGGCAGAAGCCGCATCGCCCCAACATGACCGGCACGCCGGAGGCCTGGCGGCCACCGGGTTCGACGTTGCGCGCCAACGCCCGCCCGCCGGCGACAGGCGACTACGAGGCTTGGTCGCCGGAATAGCCGACACGACGAGATCGCGACGATGAGCGTCGACACCCTGCATGTGACGGAAGACGAGGAGGGCATGCGCCTCGACCGCTGGTTCAAGCGGCGAGTGCCGACTCTTTCCCTCTCCCATCTCAACAAGATCGTCCGCACCGGTCAGGTCCGGGTAGATGGCGCTCGGGTGAAAACGGCCACGCGGCTCGCCACCGGCCAGAGCGTACGGGTGCCGCCGCTCAACCTCGGCGCGGCGCCCCCGCGACGCGAGCCCGAACTTTCCGAGCAGGATGCCCGCGACCTGCGCGACATGATCCTGTTCGAGGATCGCGACCTCATGGTTCTCAACAAGCCGTTCGGTCTCGCCGTGCAGGGCGGCTCGGGCACCAACCACCATATCGACGGCATGCTGGCCTCGCTGCCGAACGAGCGCGGCGACCGGCCGGTGCTGGTGCATCGGCTCGACCGCGACACCTCGGGCGTCCTCCTGGTGGCGCGCACGCGAAAGATGGCGGCGGACCTTGGCGAGGTCTTTCGCTCGCGCCAGGCGAAGAAGACCTATTGGGCACTGGTCGAAGGGCAGCCGAAGCCGGCACAAGGCCGCATCTCGCTCTTCCTCGCGAAGGGCGACGGCATGGGCGACGTGCGCGGCAAGCGCGTCGACGGCGTCGACCACTCTGATGACCAAAGGATGGCCCGCGAGAAGATGCGGGTGGCCAGGCACGGCGACGAGGACGCCCAGCATTCGGTTACCTATTACACGACGGTCGACAAGGTCTCCTCGCGTCTCGCCTGGCTCTCGATGAAGCCGATTACCGGGCGAACCCACCAGCTTCGCGCCCACACCGAGGCGATCGGTCACCCGATCATCGGCGATCCCAAGTATGGCTTGAGGCCGAAAAACGATCCGCGCCGCACCGATCCGTTGCGCCAGGTGCCGGACGGGATCGAGCGCAAGCTGCACCTCTTGGCGCGCCGCCTGGTGCTGCCGAACCCGCGCGGCGGCACGCTCGACGTGACCGCGCCGCTGCCGAGGCATATGGCTGCGAGTTTCGATCTGCTGGGGTTCGACGTGGGCGCCCGCGATCCGATCGAGGACGCGCCGGAATAGGCTAACGCTCGACGATCACCCGCGTGCCGACGTGAACCCGCTCGTAGAGGTCGGTGACGTCGGCGTTCGTCATGCGGATGCAGCCCGACGAAACGGCCTGGCCGATCGTGTCGGGCTCGTTCGAGCCGTGGATACGGAACTCGGAACTGCCGAGATAGAGCGCGCGGGCGCCGAGCGGATTGTCGATGCCACCCTTCATATAGCGCGGCAGGTCAGGCCGGCGCCGCAGCATTGCGGCGGGCGGCGTCCAGCCGGGCCACTCGCGCTTGGCCGAGATCATCTTGATCCCGCTCCAGGTGAAGCCGGGGCGGCCGACGCCGACGCCGTAGCGCAGCGCCTGCCCACCGGGCTGCACCAGGTAGAGCCGGCGTTCCTGCGTCGAGATGACGATCGTGCCGGGTGCCTGGCGGCCGGGATAGGCGACGAGTTCGCGCGGCGGCGCCACCGTGCCGGCGGGCGTGCCGCCGAACATCGGCGTCAGGAAGTCGAACAGGTCAGCGCTGGCCGGCGCACTCGCGCCCGCGAGGATCAGAACCGCGCTCGCGAAAGCCAGAAACCGTCGTCGCATTGTGCTATCCTCAGGGTCGGACGGCGCCCGTCTTGTCGGCAAATTGTTCCTCGCCACGGGCGGCTTGGCAATAGCGCGGGATCTCCGCCGCACGGTTTCCGCACCCGCGTTGCCGTGTGGCAACAAACCGAATTCATACCAAAAGGGCGTGATGATGTTCTACCTGCCCATTCCCATCAGCCTCGCGCTGGCGATCTTCGTCACGATTTGGTTCACGGCCCTGTTCGCGATCCTGCCGATCGGCATCCGGTCACAGGCCGAGGCGGGCGAGGTCGTTCACGGCAGCGATCCCGGCGCCCCGGTCGCGCCGCGTCTTCTCACCAAGGCGATCTGGACGACGATCGTCTCGATCGTCGCTTTCGTGATCATGGTCCTGGTGTTGCGGGTCGCCGGGTGATCGTGGAGGTCGGGTTCCGGCGCGGCCGAATCTCTTCGCGGCGGAGGTGCGCCCTGTCTTGCCTTGGGGGACCAGAGCGTCTAACCAGACGGTGACCCTGTCGGAGCGCGTAGCTCAGCCGGTAGAGCATCTGACTTTTAATCAGAGGGTCTCGGGTTCGAACCCCGACGCGCTCACCAACGGTTGATCGGCAAGTCCAAATCTCGGTAGCTTTCGATCGCCGCCGCGTCCAGACGACAGTCGGGACGGGTCCGACAGGCGGCCCGGCATTGGGGAATGGTTGAGCGCCGCGCGCGCGACCGGTACTGGCAAAAAGTGTCGGCTCCGTGCCACCTCTGCGCTAGCGGCCATGTCCCGCCGCGGGCCAGGCAAGCGAACCTCGCATGCCTGCTGAAATCAATGCTTCGGATTGATCCGGAGAGCCTTGGCAGCCGCGTTCAGCTGTTCGGGATCATGCCCGAGCCGATCGATAAGCATCTGCGCTCGCTGCGGTGAGATGCCATGCTGACGCGCCAACTCACCGGCCTGGTTCGGCTCCGCGCTCTTGATATTGCTAGGCTGGTCCCATTTCGGCTTCTCGTAAGACATCGTGCCGACCCTTCCCGAAGAGCAGGATAGACCGACGCGTCGGCCTCGTCGCCTTGCGACACCGATCGAATACCATAGGTGTGCGAGGGCGTCCCCCCGTCGCATGCGGGTCTTGGCCAGATTTGGTCTCCTGGGCGTCGCACCATCGTCGGCGCGGCGACCGTCTCTAGGCCAGACCTTTCCGAACGCCTCATGATTCAGAGGTGGTCGGCTCGCCGCCTCGCTCCGCAGCAGACGTGTTTGCGCCGGGAAGATCGCGCGTCGTTGTGCTATGTCGGAAGTTGCGTCAGCCGCGTAAGACGCGCGCGGCGGCGCGCAAGAAGGTCCTGAAAGGCCGGCGAGAGTAGAAAGGATAGTTCCTGCTCCCGGGTTTCCACCACCGGATCGAGCAACCTGAGTTCATCGTCGACGAGGCCCGGGTGGCACATGACGAGGTGCCGGCGTCCCGGACGAATCAGGAAGCGCTCGAAGCTCCGTCGATAGTCGCTCGCCGGGTCGAAGGTCGAAAAGCCGGCGAAGCCGTCGTTGAAAGCCAGGCCCCGTTCGCCAGCCTCCCGACGCAAGCTCCGACCGATAACGGCGAGACCGAACGCCTTCTTCAGGCAGGAGGCGCGCACGAGGATCCGCTCCGCCCGGTCGGCGCTGTCGCGTACCCACGGTGTCCAGGTGCGCTTAACGAGAGCTTCGAGAATGAGCGACCGTATGCCGTCGAGCACGTGCACGTGCTGGTGCCCGTCGACATGATCCGGTGGCCGCCCGAACACCGCCACGAACTGCTCGCATTGTCGGCCGATCTCATCCGCGATCTCGCGCAATGGCAGGGTTTTTTGCCTCGACTGCCGCATCAACGCGGCGATGCTGGGGAGGGCGCCCCGCGGTGCCAGCATCGGCATCGGGCCGAGCGGCGCGCCGAGGGTCAGGTTGAGATGCAGCCCGAGGTCGGCTGTCCTCTCGTAAGGTCGAAGTGCGTCGGCGCTTTCGGGCCACCATCTAGAGGTCGTCATGACGCTGGTGGCCGTCAACACCCCGGCGTCGAGCGCCTCGAGTATGCCGCGGCTGACGCCCGGCGTCATGGCATAGTCGTCGGCGCAGAGACTGAAGCTGAAAGCTGGGCGCATCGGCTGTATGGTTAACGCTCTGTTCAACGAACGGCCGCACAACACGTCGGAAGGGCGTCAAGGATGGCGCCCGAACCTAGCATGGTTTGAGGCGGTACCGGCACCGCCTATGGTGAGGCGAAGGCTGCCGCTCGCGACAGGCGCGTGAGGTTTACAGGGCTTTGAGCATGACCAACGACGCCGCGCCAGCTCGCACCGAGCTTACCGTCATCATCCCGGTGTTGAACGAGGCCGACAACATCGCTCTTCTGCTCGGCCGCCTGGTGCCGATCCTCGAACGTTGCGTCGCCAGCTACGAGATCATTTTCGTCGATGACGGCTCGAGCGACGGCACGATGGAGGCCGTCGAGCGTGCCCACGACAAGGATCCGGCCGTAGGGGCGGTGTCGCTCAGCCGCAACTTCGGCAAGGAGGTCGCGATCGCCGCAGGGCTCGACCATGCGCGGGGCGCAGCGAGCGTTATCATCGATGCCGACTTGCAGCACCCGCCGGAAATGATCGAGACCTTCGTCGAGCGATGGCGCGAGGGCTATAAGAACGTCTATGGCCAGCGGGTCGATCGTAGCGACGACAGCGCGCTGCGTCGGACGTTGACGACGCGGTTCTACAAGATCTTCGGCTCCGTTGGCGAGACGCACCTTCCGGAGGGCGCGGGCGATTTCCGACTTCTTGACGCGCAGGCCGTCGCCGCTCTGCGGACGCTGCGCGAACGCGCCCGCTTCAACAAGGGACTGTACGCCTGGATCGGGTTCAAGTCGATCGGCGTGCCCTTTGAGGTGGCACCGCGCTCCTCCGGCCACTCCAAGTTCAGCTACCGCAAGCTGACCCGCTTCGCGCTCGACGGGCTGATGTCGTTCTCGACGCTGCCGCTGATGGTGTGGAGCTACATCGGGACTGTCATCTCGGTCATCTCGATGTGCACGGCGGTGTACTTCGTCGGTCTCACGTTGATCTACGGCGTCGACGTCCCGGGCTTCGCCTCGCTGATCGTGTCCGTCACCTTCCTCGCCGGCATCCAGCTCCTCTCGCTCGGCGTGCTCGGCGAATACATCGGCCGCATCTTCGCGGAAGTGAAAGGCCGACCGCTCTACATCGTGCAGGAGCGTATCGGCGCCCGCGACCCAGGCGAGCACGACGGCATGCCGGCCGGCATCGGGCGGAGCCGCGTCGATCCCTATGTCTAAACAGGCGCGGCAGGGCTCCGATGTATAAGTCGCTGCTTTCAGTCGGCGGCTTCACGCTTCTATCGCGCGCGACAGGCTTTTTGCGCGACATCGTGTTGAGCGCGGTCGTCGGCGGCGGCCTGATGGCTGACGCCTTCTTCGTCGCCTTCCGGCTGCCCAATCATTTCCGCGCCATCTTCGGCGAGGGCGCCTTCAACGCCGCCTACGTGCCGTCCTACGCCCAGGTGCTCGAGACCGAGGGGCGGGGTCCCGCGCACGCCTTCGCAAGCCAAATCTTCACCATGCTCCTCCTCTCGCAGGTGGTTCTGCTCGCTGTCGCATGGCTGTTCATGCCGACGATGATCGACCTTCTGGCGCCGGGTTTCCGCAGCGAACCGGAGAAATTCGCGCTGACGGTCACAATGACGCGGATCACCTTTCCCTACCTGCTCTTCATCACCATCGTGACGCTGCAGTCGGGGACGCTGAACGCCAACGGTCGTTTCGCCGCCGCCGCCTTCGCGCCGGTGCTGCTCAACGTGACGACCATCCTCTTCCTCGGCACGGCCTTCCTGTTTCCGAACGCCGGCATCGCCGCGAGCTTCGGCACCACCGTCTCGGGTCTTCTGCAGGTGCTGATGACGGGCTATGCCGCCTACCGAGCCGGCATCCTCGAGCATTTCGCGCGGCCGGTGCTGACCGTCGAGATCAAGCGTTTTTTCGTACGCCTGGGCCCGGCAGTGATCGGCTCGGCCGGAACGCAGATCGCGATGTTCGCCGACACGATCATCGCCTCCATGCTGCCGACCGGCGGCGTCGCCTCGATCTACTATGCCGACCGCATGTACCAGTTGCCGCTCGGCGTGATCGGGATCGCCGCCGGTACGGTGCTGCTGCCGGAAATGAGCCGGCGCATCGCCGGGGGCAACGTCGCAGCCGCCTATCACGCGCAGAACCGGACCGCCGCGCTCTCGATCGCGCTGACCGCACCGTTCTTCGTTGCCTTCATCATGATCCCGGACTGGATCATGCGCGCCGTTTTCGAGCATGGCCGCTTCACCGGCGCCGATGCTGACGCCTCCGCCGCGGTGCTCGAGGCCTACGGCTTCGGCCTGCTCGCCATCGTTCTCATCCGGTCGGCAACGGCGAGCTTTCTCGCCCGCGGCGATACCCGCACGCCAATGATGGTGACGCTGATCTCCTTCGTCTTCAACATCACTCTCAAGATCATGCTCTACAGGCCGCTTGGTGCCGTCGGTCTCGCGTCGGCGACGGCTGCAGGCAGCTGGGTCAACCTCGGCCTTCTCGTCTACCTCTCGGTACGGCGCGACGAGATGCGGCCCGACATGACGCTCTACCGCGTCGGCGCCTCGGTCTCGCTCGCCTCCTTCGCCCTGGCGGTCTTCGCGCTCGTCGGGCCGGTGATCGGCTACGCGCTGATCTCGCACGTCGCGCACTTTCGGCTCGAGCTGACCTTCGCCTTCACCGCCTTCGTTGGAGCCGCCATTTACGGCGTGATCCTGGCCCTCGCTCTGCGCGGCTTCGGCATCGAGCTGCCGCTGCCGCGCCGCCCCGTGCTGCGGACGCGCGCGGTCTGAGGACTCAGACCTTTTTCTGGTCGCCGTCGAAGGGCAATTCGATCGTTGGCCCACCCGCGACCAGCACGTCGAGCACCTCGACCACGGCGAAAGTCTCTGCGATAAGCTCGTCGTCGTGGCCGTATTGAACCTCGGTCACGACCATGCAGAGCAGGGCGTCACCGGGACGTACATCGATCTCACGCTGCTGAAAACGCCTGAGCCATGCCGCGTCCTCGATCTTCGCGCTGATGTTGCGCTTGCCATCCCGCGGCTCCTACTTGCTATCGCCGAGGTAATCCGGCCTTTTGACGGGGAGGATCAGCTGGTGTGGCGGCGCGACCATCGTGCGTGCCACGGCGAGCGCTTCTATATTTTCAAGGGATAGCCGAACCGAGAGGTTCATCACCAGCTCGTCCTCTGACGTCAGCAGCTTGGCCCGGTCGCCGCTGGCCAGGTAATCTTTAACGGCCTGAAAATCTCTAGCCGCACTGATCAAGGCCGGAAAAGACGGAGGAGCGTAGGCCGTTAGGTAACGGACATCGGTCTCCGAGGCGATCTGTTGGATCTCACCGCGAAGCTCGCTCAGGCTCTGGGCCTTGTCGTCCTTGTCGACCCAACGGACGACCGCGTATTTTGCGCGCACCAGATAGGCGCCGACGAGCGGTTTCCAGTCGAGCTTCTTCGGGGCGTTATCTTCGGTGGACGAGAGAACGCTACGAAGCCAAGTCTTGATCGATCCGCTTTCAATGTCCTCCAGGACGAGCACGGTCTGGATGCTGGAGTCGACGAGCTGAACCAGCTCCGCGTCGAGAGTCTCGCAGGCCCTGATTAATTGGTGGGTCGCGGCGAACACGCGCGAGGCAGGCCCGCGTCGCGTCTGAAGTCGATCTCGAACCCAAAATCCGCGCGCGGTGCGATTGGCTCTCTGTCACTCAGCGTCATAATCACGTCGGCCATCGTAAGCTCCGCTACGATCATAGGAGGAGCGCGATTTTTCTCTAAGCGCGCGGCCTAGCTCGAGATCGCGTTCAGCACACGCGCCCACGAGCGCGCGCCCTTGTGGAAAGAGGTGAGCTCGTACTTCTCGTTGGGCGAGTGGATGCGATCGTCCTCCAGGCTGAAGCCAATCATCAGCGTGTCCATCTTAAGGGCGCTCTTGAACGATCCGACGATCGGGATCGAGCCGCCGCATCCGGCGAGCACCGGCTCACGATCCCACTCCGCCTGCAAGGCGCGGCGCGCACGGTTCAGCGCTTCCGAAGAGAAGGGCAGGGCGATCGCCGGTGAGGCACCGTGAGTGACAAATTCGGCCTCGCAATCCGCCGGCAGGCGTTTCTCGACGAAGCGGCGGAAGCTCGCCGCGATCGCGGCGGGATCCTGCCGCGCCACGAGCCGGAACGATAATTTTGCGCTCGCCCGAGCCGGAAGCACGGTCTTCATGCCCTTGGCAGTGTAGCCGCCGACGATACCGTTGATCTCGCAGGTCGGGCGCGACCAGATCATCTCGAGCACGCTGCGGCCCTGCTCGCCGGCCGGCACCGAGAGCCCGACGTCGCCGAGGAACTTGCCGCCGTCGAATCGCAATGCGTGCCACTGGTCGGCAACATCCTTGGGCAGCTCGACGACATCGTCATAGAAGCCCGGCAGCGCCACGCGCCCTTCGCCATCGTGCAGATCGGCGATGATCCTGGCCAGCACACGGATTGGATTGATCGCCGGCCCGCCGAACATGCCTGAGTGCAGATCTCGGCTCGCGCCGCGGATGATCACCTCTTCGCCCACGAGCCCGCGCAGCATCGTGGTGATCGCCGGCGTGCGGGCATCCCACATCAGCGTGTCGCAGACGAGCGCGATGTCGGCGCGCAGTTCCTTGGTGTTCTCGGCGAGGAAGGCCGGCAGCGAGGGCGAGCCGCTTTCCTCCTCGCCCTCGAGCAGCACCGTGACGTGGCAGGGGAGGTCGCCCGTCTCCGTGTAGGCGCGGCAGGCCTCGATGAAGGTCATCAACTGGCCCTTGTCGTCGGCCGTGCCGCGGCCGACGATCTGGCGGCCGACGGGTGCCTCGGCGATCCGCGGCTCGAACGGGGGCGAGTCCCATAGGTCGAACGGATCGGCCGGCTGCACGTCGTAGTGGCCGTAGAAGAGCACGTGCGGCACGTCGGAGCGGTTGGCTCTGGCGGTGCCGACCACCATAGGATTGCCGCTGGTCGGCCGGACGCGCGCCTCGAAGCCGATGCCGTTCAACTCGTCGGCGGCCCATTGCGCGGCGCGGCCGCACTCGTCCTTGTAGGCCGGATCCGTCGAAATGGACGGGATCGACACGAAGGAGAACAGTCGCGTCACCGCCGCCTCCATGTTCTCGTCGATTCGGGAGAGAACTGTATCGAGCGATGCCATCTGCCTGTCTCTGTCTTGCCGTGAGCGCGAGCGATCCGGGCAGCTTAGGTCGGTTCGTCATCCGATGGAAAGCGCGTACGAGGGCGGACGTCCCGGCGTGCCGGCACGGAGCACGCAGGAAAGGATTTGCATGCGCTTACGCTCCGACTTCTGGGTCGCTGCCTACTTACGGCGCTGCGATGTCGAGGGTGTCGCGGCCGTGCTGAGGCGGCGCGGCGCGGCCGAGGCGGGGGCGGTGTACGTCAAGCATGACAGGCTCGACGGCGGTGCTTCGCTCTACGGTCCAGCCCCGCAGTCTGAGACCGGGGACGCTGGCGGACGCCGCTTCCTGCGCCTGCACAAGGAGGCGGCCATCGAGGCCATCGATGCCGAGGCGCGACTCAAACGCGAGATCGCCTTCGATCCGGACATTTGGATCGTCGAGGTCGAAGACCGTGCCGGGCGGATCTTCCTGGAAACCGTCGAATGATCGTACGACGTGGTTTCTGAGGCCTTTCTGCAACAGGCGCGAACATCGACATTTCTGGTGACGATCCATTAACGGTGCCGAGCCCAAAAAAGCGCGGGTCGTTACTCTTTCGCCTGAACGGAGCCTTTCAGTGGGTGACCTGATCGTCATGACGCCTACGAAAAAAATTTCCACGGACCTGGTGCCCCCGGCGGCCCGAGGCGCGGAAATTCTTTTCTTCACCGGCGTGCGCTACTACCGCATGACCGAGGAGACGTTACCGGTCGCGGCCGCGCCCAAGCGGAGCCGTCGAACGAGCGCGCTAGAACCGAAAACCAAGCCGAAGACCACGACGATGATCGCGGTCGCGAAGCCTTTAGAGCTTCAGGCCTAAATATGAACTTTTAAGAGGAGGAAGGAAGCGGCTCGGGCGCGCAGACGATCGCCTTAATTCGCTCCTCGGCATCGCGGGCGTCGCTCGGGCGCGCAACGAGGGCCGTCGCGACAACGAGGCCCTTGAGACCAGGCGCCTTCAGCCGCAACTCCGACGGCAATCCCTGGTCTTCGTCATCGCCAGCCTCGACCGTCTGCAACTGCGTATCGGTCACGAGATGGATGTCGATCACGTCGTGGAACGCGGCGCGATCGGTCATCGAGTAGAAGATCCGCCCCTTCGGCGTTCGAAACGACAGGGTCAACAGCCGCCCTTCCTCGATCTTCGTTCTAATTCGAAACGGCGCCTTCGACAGATCGAAGAAGCAGACACCCTGGACCGTGGCCGGATCGCGGAAGGGGATCGTCCTGTCGGTCGGCTTGCTGGTCGAAAGCAAGGTCATCGTTCCGGTTGCTGCCGGCCTCTTTCCGCCGGTGCCCTCGAGGCTCTCTGCCAGCAGGTCGTAGGCATCCTTCATGGCCACCGACGGAAGGATGAGAATCGCGAGAAGGTGCGTGAGACCCGCCACCAGGATGACGATGACCGCCCCCACGCTCCACTCGAACCAGCGCGTCCCGCTCATCGGCAACCCTGCTTCTCGATCGACGGCATGGCCATGGCTGCGGGGGAGGTGCCAATCGTGCTCAGTCCCGTATCGTAGAGGCGCAACATCAAGACGATCTCCGACGCACTTTTGCCTATAGGGAGCCAGTTCCCGCTTTTAGCTTCACCCGAGACGGCCACTGTCGGCGGCTCGTCGTTGAAGCGCAGGATCTCGGCGGAAGTGAAGCCATAGCGCGAGGCCGGATTGGAGATCGGGAAACCATCGGCGTTCAGGAGGGCCAAGGTCCAGTACCGCGCTGTCGGCATCGGCCCTTTCACAACATAGTCGCAAGCTGGCGAGAGTGGGTCGCCGCGGTCGTCGTTCGCCGCCACGAAGCTCAGGCCTTCAGCCGCCCCGAGCGGTAGCAGGCTGTCGCGAGCGATCGCCGCCAGCGCGTAAGGATCGACCTCCTGGGTCCCTTCGCGCGGGCTGCCGTGCCAGGCCCCGGAGACAAGGCCATGGTCGCCATTGAGGCTGAGGCTCGTGTAGACGAGGCCGATCACCACGCCCACGAACACCGCGGCTGCGACCTGGAGCAGTCTGAGCAACGTGAGCCTCCGCTCGGTAACGCTGGCTTACTGGAGATCGACGGCCGGAGCGACGGGCCGCATCGTATCGGAGCGCGCGAGATCGCGCGAACCAAGCTCACCGATGCCTTCGTTCAGCGTCTGGCGATCCGCGGCCTTGGCCGGCCGGTTCTCCTTGCCGACATGCATGTCGTCGGGCTTACGCGGGCGGCCCATCTCGGCCACCCGCATCGAGGATGCGATGGTCGCCAGCGCGTCGAACGAGGCCTTCGAGAGGTTCGTCGGCTGATCCGGACGGTTAGCCTGCGCGACCGTAGCGGGTGCGCCCGATGGCACGGCTCCGGGCGCACGCGCCGGCGGCGGGGGCAGGCCGGGCACCGGCTTTGGCTCGAGGTTCTGGTGCGCGTAGGCCATGATCTCATGGAAGGTCTGGGCGGGCAGGGTCCCGCCCGTCATCTCCTTCATCGCAGAATAGTCGTCGTTGCCATACCACACAGCACAGACGTAGTTCCCGGTGAAGCCGACGAACCACGCATCGTGGTAGTTGTTCGTCGTGCCCGTCTTGCCGGACACGTCGAAGCCCGGAATGTCGGCACGCCGACCGGTGCCGCCGAGCACGACCTGGCGCAGCATCGTGTTCATCGTACCGATCGCATTGGAGTCGATGACCTGCTCCGGCTTCGGCTCGTCCCTGTCGTGGTCGTAGAGGACGTCACCGCGCCCGCTCGTGACGGAGACGGCCGCGTAGGGTGGCACCCGCTTGCCGCCGTTCGCGAACACCGCGTAAGCGTCGGCCTGCTCAATGACCTTCACCGCATCGGCACCGAGCGGCAGAGAGACGGTGTCGGGCAGCGGCGTCGTGATGCCCATCCGGCGCGCGGTGGCGATGATCTTGGTGCGGCCCGACTTGGCCTTGTTCCAGATCGTGGTTCCGTCGCCGACTTCGACCGACAGGCGCACCGCCACCGTATTGAGTGACAGCTGCAGGCCTCGTACGAGCGGGATGATGCCCGCCGATTCGTCGTTGTAATTGTGGGGACACCAGTTGCCGAGGCAGATCGGACCGCCGCTGATCGGCGTGTTGGCCTTGAAGCGTCCCGACATTACCGCGGTCAGGTAGACGTAGGGCTTGAAGGAGGAGCCAGGCTGGCGCAACGCGTCGGTCGCGCGGTTGAACTGGCTGGCACCGTAGTCGCGTCCGCCGACGATGGCGCGGACAGCGCCGGTTGGGTCGAGCACCACCGCGGCGCTCTGCTTGGCATGGAAAGCCGGTCCATACTGGCGTAGGTTGTTCTCGATCGTCTCGTCGGCATGCTGCTGGATGGCGGGATCGAGCGCCGTCCGCACCGTGAGCACGCGCTCGTTGCCGAAACGGCCGGCGGCGGACAGAGACTTGACCTCATCGTAGGCCCAGTCGAGATACCAGTCGGGGCTCGACGTGTTCTGCCGGTCGACGGGTGTCGCAGGATTGCGCAAGGCCGCGTAGATCTGACCCGACGTGAGATAGCCGGCATCGACCATGTTGTTCAAGACATCGTTGGCACGGGCCCGGGCGGCCGGCAGGTTGATGTGCGGCGCGTATTTGGTCGGAGCCTTGAAGAGGCCGGCGATCATCGCGGCCTCCGGCAGGCTAAGATCGCGCACCGACTTACCGAAGTAGAATCCTGAGGCCGCCTGCACGCCGAAAGTGCCCCCGCCGAGATAAGCGCGATCGAGGTAGAGGCTGAGGATCTCGCGCTTGGTGAGATGGCACTCGAGCCAGATCGCCAGAAAGGCCTCGTTGATTTTGCGGCCGATGGTGCGCTCGTTGGTAAGGAACAGGTTCTTGGCGAGCTGCTGCGTGAGAGAAGAGCCGCCCTGCACCACGCCGTTCGCCCGCGAGTTCACCGCGAGCGCGCGGAACAGGCCGATGATGTCGATACCGAAATGATCGAAGAAGCGCCGGTCCTCGGTAGCGATCACGGCATGGATGAGATTGGGCGGCAGCTCGTCGAAGGGCACCGCGTCGTCATGGCGGATGCCGCGGCGTCCGACCTCCTGGCCATAGCGATCAAGGAAGGTGACGGCGAGATCCTGCTTCTTCAGCCAATCCTCGGAGGTGAGTTCGAAGGCGGGCATCGAGAGCGCGAGCAGGACGAAGCCGACGCCGACGGAGATCGTCATCACCTCGCAGACGAGTTCGACGCCAAGCCGCTTCAGTCCGGAGACATGGAAGCGGTCCATGAACATGGCGAAGTTTTCGTAGTGCCTGCGGGCGCCGCTGCTGCTGTCGTAGAGCGAGGAATCGAGCCACGAATCGGCGGCGAGCAGCAGTCGCGAGAGCCGTTGCGCCGGCGGCGACCGACGTACCTTGGTAACGAAGGCGTGACCTTTGCCGAAGAACGCGCGGTCCTGCTCGACCCAGCCGCTGATCGTGCGCCGGAGGGTATCAAAGCTCGCGCGTAGGTCGAAGGAAGGTTTTTTCACTCGCCTGCTATCTCGGATCGGTGTCGCCGGGTTGCAGTTGTCTTGACGAGGCGGCGGACGAAGAGCAAGTCACGCTGCCACGAACCACATGCCTTTCTGGGGCAAGCCACATGCCGCCTCGAACGTCCCGAAACATGACAGAGGGTCGCGCGCGAAACCAGCCGAATGAAGGCCAAGGCGCGGAGGAGTTGAAGCCTTTTTGGCGCACCAAATCTCTTGAAGCGATGACCCCGCAGGAATGGGAGAGCCTCTGCGACCGCTGCGGGCGATGCTGCCTCGTCAAGCTCGAGGACGAAGACACCGGCAGGATCCTGCTCACCGATATCGGATGCAAGCTGTTCGACGACGTCAAGTGCAACTGCTTGTCCTACGCCAACCGCCAGAAGAAGGTGAAGGACTGCGTCAAGCTGACGCCGGAGTCGGTGCGGCAGATCTCCTGGCTGCCGAAGACCTGCGCATATCGTCTCGTGAAGGAGGGACGGTCGTTGGAGCCTTGGCATCCTTTGATCTCGGGATCGAGCGAAAGCGTTCACGCCGCAGGCATCTCGGTCAAGAGGCGCACCCGAGGCTCCGAGAAGACCGTGAAGCTTCGCGATTACGTCGATCATATCGTTAGCTGGGACGAATGAGGTTATACTTGCGCTGAACTAGGACGTTCATGGGCTGTTCAGCACAGGAGAGTGATGGATGATGCTATGAGGGTTTTTTCGATCCTATGCGCATGGGGAGTGTGCTTCGGCGTATGTGCCAAGGCGTCCGACTCGCGCCTGATCGACGCCCAGCAGCAGGTCATCAAGCCGCAGATCTCGATGGCCGGGGGCGATGGCGCGGCCTCAGGCGGCGGTCAGAGCGACAGGCCTGCCTTCGTCTTGCCGCAAGTCACGCCGCCGACAATCCTGCCGCCGAGCGCTCCGCCGCAGAGCCTTCCGAAGCCGGATCCTCGCTCCAGCGCGCAGAACGGCCACCGCTTCGAGCCGCCGCATGGTCGGACCTGCTTTAGTCAGTCCGAGACGCGCGAGAACATCGCCTCTCACCGGCTCACCGAGCCGATCAGCGCGCTGCATGCCGGACGCCTGCAGGGCGAGGCGCTGCGGGCCAGACTTTGCCGTTGGAAAGCCGACGAATACATCTACGAAGTGTCGGTGCTGCGCCGCGATGGCCGCGTGATCCACATTTACATGAACGCTCGCAACGGCCAGACCGTCGGCGCTCTCAACGACAACGAGCGAAGATAGGAGCGATCATTGCGTCTTTTGGTGGTTGAGGACGACGTCGATCTGAACCGGCAAATCGTCCGGGCGCTCGAAGAGGCAGGCTACGTCGTCGATCGCGCCTTCGACGGAGAGGAGGGTGCCTTTCTCGGCGATACAGAACCCTACGATGCCGTGGTGCTCGACCTGGGATTGCCCAAAAAGGACGGAATCTCCATCATCGGCGAGTGGCGCAAGGCGGGGCGCGCGATGCCGATCCTGATCCTGACGGCGCGCGATCGCTGGAGCGACAAGGTTAAGGGCTTCGACGCCGGCGCCGACGACTACGTCGCCAAGCCCTTCCACATGGAAGAGGTGCTGGCGCGGCTTCGCGCCCTGCTGCGTCGCGCCGTCGGGCATGCGTCGAGTGAGTTCGTGTGCGGGCCGGTCCAGCTCGACACCCGTGCCTCGCGCGTTTCCGTCGACGGCAATCCGATCAAGCTGACCTCGCATGAGTACCGGCTGCTCGCCTACCTCATGCACCACGCCGGCCGGGTCGTTTCGCGAAGCGAGATAGTCGACCACCTCTACGATCAGGATTTCGACCGCGATTCCAACACGATCGAGGTGTTCGTCGGCCGCCTGCGGCGCAAGCTCGGCGTCGACATCATCCAGACGATGCGCGGCCTCGGCTACCTCGTCAACGCCGACGGCGCCGGCAAGGCACCGCGGGATACGCCAGCGATTAGCCGCTGACAGGCGTCGCCGGCGCGTTTCCGGACCTTCAGAACATCGAGGCGGCCATGTGGGGTGATCCACGCAGACGCTCTATCGCCACGCGCCTGTTCATATCGGCGGGCGTGCTCAGCATCTCGATCCTGCTCATCGCCGGCCTCATCCTGACGGCAGTCTATCGCGCCTCGACCGAAGCAGGGTTCGACGAACGGCTGGGCGTCTACCTCCGGGCCCTCGTTGCCGATCTCGCGACCGACAAGCCCAGCGACGACAGCCGCTCTGACGTCGGACAGCTCGCGGATCCTCAGTTCGAGCTCACCCTGTCGGGCTGGTACTGGCAGATCACCCGCCTCGATGGCCAGACGTCCGACATCCGCACGTCGCGATCCCTGTTCGCGGCGCGTCTGCCGCGCCTCGCCGACCTCGGCGTGCCCGCCGGCATGGGCGGCTCGCGACGAGGCTACGCCAGGGGCCCCGACGACCGGCCGCTGCGCATGGTGGAACGGGTGATCGATACCGGCGACCAGGGGATCTACCTCGTCCAGGTCGCGGCAACGACCGAGGAGATCGACACACAGATCGCCAAGTTCGAGATAGAGCTTTCGATCACCTTCGCGATCCTCGCCTTGGCGCTGGTCGCGTCCTCGGCGCTGCAGTTGCGCTATGGCCTGCTGCCGCTGCGTCGCCTGCAGGAAGGCGCGAGCTCGATCAGGCGCGGCGACAGCGAGAAAATCGAAGGCATCTTCCCTCATGACATCGCGCCGCTCGCGAGCGAGCTCAACCTGATGATCGCCGCAAACCGTGACGTGGTCGAGCGCGCGCGCACCCAGGTCGGCAACCTCGCCCACGCGCTCAAGACGCCGCTGAGCGTCATCGTCAACGAGGCGGCGGTCGACACGAGCCCGTTCTCGTCGAAGGTCAGCGAGCAGGCGACGCTGATGGGCGACCAGGTCGCCTACTACCTTGAGCGGGCGCGTGCGGCAGTGTCGGCGCGCAAGATCGGCAGTGCGACCGAGGTCACGCCGGTCGTCCAGGGGCTCGTGCGCACGTTCGAGAAGATCTACCGGGACCGCAACGTGACCTTCGTCGTGACCGCCGCCAGCGGCCTACGGTTCTTCGGTGAACGCCAGGATCTCGAGGAGATGATCGGCAACCTCGTCGACAACGCCGGCAAATGGGCCGCCCGCGAGGTCACCATCGGGATCAGCGCCGAATTCCACGATGTTGCGTCACAGCGCCCCTTCTTCCGCGTGACCATCGAAGACGACGGTCCCGGCCTGCCGCCGAGTCAGCGTGCGGCGGCGATCAGGCGCGGGCAGCGGCTCGACGAATCAAAACCGGGATCGGGCCTCGGCCTATCGATCGTCGATGAACTCGCCAGTCTCTACGGCGGCGTGTTCCGGCTTGATTCCAGCCCCGCCTCGGGCCTTCGCGCCGAGCTCGTCCTGCCTTCGACCTGAGAGCGGCCGTTTGCGCGCAAGCGTGCACTTGCGCTACAGCCGGGCATGCCCGAAAGCGCGTGGAGATCGCGGGTCGAAGCCGTCTGTCTGGAACGCGGTCTGCAGATGACCCCGCTGCGGCGCGAAGTCGTCGACATCTTCGCGGACGCCGGGCAGCCGCTCGGCGCCTACGCGATCATCCAGCGGCTTTCCGAATCGCGCAACCGCATCATCGCTCCGCCGACGGTTTACCGCACGCTCGATTTCCTCGTCGAGAACGGCTTTGTCGTGAAGATCGAGAGCCGCCAGGCCTATGTCGCCTGCGACCACATCGGCCACGATCACGACCACCACGGCATCGTGTTCTCCTGCCAGCGATGCGGCCGTACCTTCGAGATCGATAGCCAGGCCATCGAGGGCGAGATCGCGGCCATCGCCGGGCGGCTCGCCTTCAAGAGCGAACGCAAGATGATCGAGGTGAACGGGACGTGCTCGGTATGTGCGGCGCCCTGAGTTACTCGGCCGGGTAGAGACTGAAGCTTGCCTTGAGGAAACGCGACGGATCAACCGGTACGCCGTCGATGCGCGTCTCGTAGTGCAGGTGCGGCCCGGTCGCCCGGCCTGTCGCGCCGACGCGGCCGACGAGGGCGCCCGCCGCGACCGTCTGTTGCGCGGTGACCTCGACCGAGGCGAGGTGGGCGTATCGCGTCACGAGCCCGTTGCCGTGGTCGATCTCGACCATGTTGCCATAGCCGCCATCGGCGCCCGCGATTGTGACGACGCCTGCTGCCGTCGCCGTGACCCTGTCGCCGGCGTGATCGAAGAGATCGATCCCGGTATGAAGCGCCGGCCGACCTAGAAAAGGGTCGAGCCTCGCGCCGAAAGGTGACGTCACCTCCAAGGTCCCCTCGACCGGCCGGCGCAAGGGCACATGGGCTGCGGCGCGGCTGAGATCGTCTCGCAAAACGATGGCTTGTGTGAGGAGGGCCGCCTGCTCGTCGAAGCGCGAAGCGGCCGAGCCGGTGGAGAGCGGCACGAACGGGCCTCCCATGCTCGATGGAGGCGCCGGAATGCCGGCCTGCGCGAGCGCCGTGCGCAGACGGGCGACGTTGCGCAGCACGGGATCGCGAAGCCGCTCGGTTTGGCGAACCTGACGACCCTCGAGCGCGGCGAAGCTCGTCTCGAGCGCGGCGATGCGGTCCCGCGCCTTCTCGCCCGAACGTGCGAGACGATCGTCGCTGTTTCCAGTATGCAACGTTGCGGCGTTCGCCTCCTTGTCCTCCAGCCGCAGTGCCGGAGGATCTGGCGGAAGGGTTGGCTGCGGAGTCACGACACGCGTGTCGTAGCCGCTCGCGTCCGACGGCAACGGCGCGGCGTGGGGCACCGCGGCCTGGAACGGGTCCTCGGCACCGGCACGACCAACGATCTCGGCATCGGTGCCCTGGCGCGCGTTCGCCGGTGCCGTCTTGCTCGCGCTCGCCACGACCAGCGCCTCCAAGACCTGCGCGCGCCGCTCGAGACGCGCACCCAGGGCCGCAAGGTTGTCAAGAGTGGCGCCGGCGGCTTGCCGATCCGCGGCGCCGCGTGTGGCATCCCGATCCAGCTGTGACTTGAGCACGGCGATCTGGTCTTCGTAGGCGTACTGCATGCTGGTTTGCCGGGCCATCAGCGCGCCGAGCAGCGGGTCTTGGTAGACGATGTAGACAGTCGTCAGGAGGAGCCACGCCGCCACGAAAGGAGCGGCGCCGAGCGCCGCTAAACCGATCCAACGATCGATTCGCAACGCGCTCGATCGTCCGCCGTAGCTCAACGAGAGGATGACGCTTCTATTCTTAGGATTGGTGTCGGATCGGGCCATCGATAAATCCTGAGCCGACGCAATCATGAAATTTTAAGCCTAACAAAGCATAAAGCCGCGGAAGCGATTGCATACCCACTCGCAACAAGCCTTTAGTCACGTATTCGTCCCAGCCTACTGCCGGTTCGGCAGGTCTGACGAGCGGGTCTTGTTTTGAGCGTCGGTTTTGTCGCAAAGCATTTGAAGTCGGATTACGGCCGCTTCGGCCGCTTGCTCGCGGCGAGCATCGCATTGAGCCTCGCGGCCATGTGGATCGTCTTTCTGGGCATCGCCACCGAGACCTACCGCGGGGAGTGGCAGAGCGCGGCTCGCTTCGGGAGCAGCATCACAGCCCTGCTCGGCGTGGATATCGCCCGCAACATCGAATTCTACGACCTGTCCCTGCAGGCCGTCGCCGACGACGTCGAGAACTCCGCTGTCATGGCGCTGCCGACCGGGCTTCGACGCAAGGTCCTGTACGATCATTCCGCCAACGCCTCCGGGCTCGGTTCGATCGTGTTCATCGACAAGACCGGCAAGGTCGTCGACGATTCCAGAAGCGCGGCCCGCCCCGGCCTCGACCTCTCAGACCGCGATTACTTCCGTGCCCAGCGCGACGGGACCGTTCGCACTCAACCTTTCATCAGCCACCCCTTGACGAGCCGCATCTCGCACCTGCCCGGCATCGGCCTCAGCCGCCCGGTAAAGGCGAAGGACGGGTCCTTCGCCGGCGTCGTGATAGGAATGATGACCTCGAGCTATTTCACCCATCTGTTCGAGGCCATCCAGCTTCCGCCCGAAAGTTCGATCGCCTTGATCACGAGTGACGGCACCATATTGATGCGCGCACCGCTCCACGAAACTGAGACCGGCGAGGTCATCAACACGAGCGCGATCAAGGACCTGACGAATGGGCCGCCATCGGGACACTTTTTGAAGCGCTCGGTGATCGACGGCGTCGAGCGGCTGGTCAGCTATCGACGTATCGGCGACCTGCCGATCTATCTCACGGCGAGCCTGTCCACCGAGGCATTCCTCAGGCCGTGGCGTCAGCGCGCGATCGTCATCGCCGCCGGTTTCGCGGTGCTGAGCGGCATCGTGCTGCTGCTCGGGTTCACGCTCGGACGCGAACTGCGTCGACGCTCGTTCGCCGAGCGGACGCTGTCGACGCTCGCCGCCACCGACGCGCTGACGCTGCTCGCCAACCGGAGGCGCTTCGACGAGATGCTCGACATCGAATGGCGTCGAGCCATTCGCGAGTCAATGCCGCTCTCCCTCCTGATGATCGATGGCGACTTCTTCAAGTCATACAACGACACCTATGGTCACGTGGAAGGCGATCATGCGCTGCGCTCTGTGGCGGAAGCCCTGAAGACCTGCATCGATCGGCCGGGCGACCTCGCGGCGCGCTTCGGCGGCGAGGAATTCGCCGTCCTTCTCCCCGGCGCCGACCGTGACGGAGCGGGCAAGATCGCCGTGTCCGTTCGCCAGGCCATTGCCGCGCTCGCCGTGCCGCATGAGGGCAGTCCGCTGGGGATCCTGACCGTGAGCATCGGGGCCGCCTCGCGTCGACCGACGCTCCGGGAGCCGCCGTCGAGCCTCGTCGAGGCCGCCGACGCCGCCCTCTATTCGGCCAAGGCCGCGGGGCGCGATCGCATCGGCTACGACGGCGACAAGGGTGCCGTGCGCTTCGGCTGGCAGAGGACACGCTCGCCGCGCGTCGCGTGACGGCGAGGGACGCCAGTCCACAAGATGGGCGCCGGTCCGCGTTGCGCCACCACGAGCGTGCCGTTAGGTTCGTCTCGCCGCAGTAGCAACGAATGGCCGATGTTTCCATCCCTCCTTGCCTTGATCCTCGGCTATCTCGCGGGCTCGATTCCGTCGGGCGTTCTGGTGACGCGTTTCGCCGGGGCGCAGGATCCGCGGGAAGTCGGCTCGAAGAACATCGGCGCGACCAACGTGCTGCGCACCGGCCGCAAGGACCTTGCCGCGATGACGCTGATCGCCGACGCGCTCAAAGGCACGATCGCCGTGCTCGTCGCCGCGCACTTCGATGATGGTACGGCGCCGATCCACCTCGGCGTTCTCGCCGCCTTCGGCGCGTTCGTCGGCCATCTTTTCCCGTTGTTCCTCGGGTTCAGGGGCGGCAAGGGCGTGGCGACCTTCCTTGGCTGCCTCGTCGGGATCGCTTGGCCGGCGGCCGTGGGGTTCGCGCTGATCTGGCTTGGCGTCGCCGTCCTCAGCCGCTATTCGTCCGCAAGTGCGCTGGTCGCCAGCGCGGCGACGCCGCTCATCCTAGCCGCGCTCGGCCGGCCGGAGGCCGCGGTCCTCTTCGCGATCCTCGCCGCCGTGCTGTGGGTCAAGCACCGCGTTAACATCCAGCGGCTGATGGCGGGCACCGAGAGCAAGATCGGGCGCAAAGAAAGCAGGCAGACGCCGTGACGCCGGCGCCGCGTCTGCAGCCCTTCAGCGCGGCAAGGCGTTTCGCCTGGATCAGGCTGTGGCGCTCGGACAACATCGGGCCACGCAGCTTCGAGACGCTGCTGTCGCGTTTCGGATCCGCGGAGGCGGCGCTGGACGCGCTGCCCGATCTCCTGAGGCGCACCAATCCCGGCCGAGCCATCCGCATCGCGGAGGCCGCCGAGATCGAGCGCGAACTCGAGATCGCGTGGCGCCAAGGCGCGCACTTCCTTTGCAGCGGGGAGCCGGGCTACCCGGCGCTGTTGCGCGCGATCGACACCAAGCCAGCGGTGATCGCGGTGCGCGGGCGGCTCGAGATCCTCGATCGTCCGGCGATCGCGATCGTCGGCTCCCGCAACGCGTCGGCGGCCGGTCTCGCATTCGCCGAGCGCCTGGCGCGCGGACTGGCGCAGGCAGGCTACGTTATCGTCTCGGGCTTCGCGCGCGGCATCGACAGCCGCGCCCATCGCGCCGCGCTGCACAGCGGGACGATCGCGGTGCTCCCAGGCGGCCACGACCGGCTCTATCCGGCCGACCAGGGCCCTTTCATGGACAAGCTGCTGGAGGACGGCGTCGCGCTGAGCGAGATGCCGTTCGGCTGGGAAGCGCGCGGCCGCGACTTTCCGCGCCGCAACCGGCTTGTGTCCGGGCTGTCGCACGGCGTCGTGGTGGTCGAGGCGGCGCGCCGCTCCGGCTCGCTGATCACCGCGCGGCTGGCGGCGGAGCAGGGCCGCGAGGTCTTCGCGGTGCCGGGATCACCGCTTGATCCTCGCGCGGAGGGAACCAACGATCTCCTCCGCGACGGCGCCACCTTCTGCGCCGACGTCGACGACGTGATCCAGGCTCTGGCGCATGCAACGAGGCCCGGTGCGGGCGACCTCTTCTCGGAGGCAGGCAAGCAGGCAGAGTCGCCGTTCTGGGACGAACTCGACCTTTTCGAGAAGGCCGCCAACGCGCCGTCCGAGCCCCCGCGATCCACGGACTGCGATCCCTTCGCCGCGGATGAGCCGGAGCCGGCTTACGCCGCTAGAGAAAACGCGCGCGCTCCAATGGATCGCGTCATAGAACGGCTCGGTCCGGCACCCGTTTCGATGGACGAACTCGCACGGGCGGCCGACCTGCCGATTCGCGAGGTACGCACTTGCGTGCTCTCGCTCGAACTCGCCGGCCGCATCGAGCGCCACGGCGGGAGCCTTGTCTCGCTCATCATGCCGTGACAGGCGCCTCCGCCGGCGGCCGAGCGGGTTCTTCGACCGGCTCCGGTTGCGGGTCGGCATCCGGCATTTCGCGCGCCGCGCCTTCCGCCCCGGCCCGGTCGAGATCGCCGAAGGCGCCGAGCGGGAACCGCAACACCGCCTTTAAGACCTCGCCGGCATTCGACGCCGCGAGCGCATCGTTGACGAGTTCGAACGGAAAGAAGTTGATGAAGCGCTCGATCGGCAGCTTGCCCTCCGCCTGCAAAGCGGCGAGTTCCGGAACGAGGCGGCGCGGCGATAGCGTCGCGTCCGCCGAAACGATCGTGGCAGCGAGCTCCCGCGACAGCGCGCGCAAGGTCGCCTGATCGCCCCAAACCGGATCGACGATCGCGCAGACGCCGCCGGGCGCGAGACTAGCGACGCAGGCCTCGATCGTCGCCGCGTGACCCGTCGTATCGAGGGCGAAGCGCGCCCCCGCGCCGGTCATGCTTCTCACGATGTCGACCAGCTTGTCCTCCGTCGGTGCCGCGACGGTCGCGCCGCAGTCGGTCGCCAGCTTGCGGCGCGCCTCATCGGGGTCGGCGACGATGATCGTCCCCGCGCCGCGCGCCTTCGCGACCATCGTGGCAACCAAGCCGCTGGCGTCGGCTCCGGCGATCACCACCGTGTCGCCGGCCTGCAGATCGAAGCCCTGGATGATCGCGGCCGCGCCGTTGAGAAGTTCGCCGCCCAGTGCCGCGAGGATCTCGAGCGGGGCGCCGGGGCCGAGCCCGATCGCGCTGCGCTCCGTGCACACCACGTGCGTCCCGAAAGCCGATTGCCCGAAGAAGAACCCGTTGATGGGCTTGCCGTCCGATCCTTCGCCGGCGGCGAGGTTGCTCGAGCCGTCGAGGCGCCGCCCGGCGAGGTTCAGCGCGGCGAAGTCGATGCAGGCACGCGGATTGTCTGCTCTGCAAGGCTCGCACAGGCCGCACGACGCGTAGCCGATGACGACGGCATCGCCGACCGCGAGGCTGCTCACCTCGTCGCCGACGCGCTCCACGATTCCAGCACCTTCGCTGCCGGGGACGAAGGGCAGGGGCATGGCGATGTCGCCTGCAACGGCATCGCGATCGGGACGCGCCACTCCCGCCGCGATCAGGCGCACGAGCACCTCGTCGGCGGCGGGATCGCCGAGGTCAACGCCTTCGATCGCGAGCGGCGCGCCGTGAACGCGGGCGACGGCGGCTTTGATTTTCACGCGCGACCTTTCTTAAAACGATTTAACCATTGCTCGCCGAACGCCGACCGGGGCACCAATGAGAAGACGTTGCCGCCGTATTTGGTTGCCGAAACCCTCTTTCTCGCCGCGATCAAGGCAGGCGCCGCGTTAAGGAACGGCACGGGCGCAGAACGAATCGTCGACGAATCACAGCAGCCTGCCGGTTTTCGCTTCGTTCATGCTAGGCTTGGGGGGTCGCAGGCGCAGCCGCCACAAGATCGCGATGTCTGAACGGCGCGCCGCGCTAGCTATAGCGAGGCGGCTTAGGGATTGTCTCGCAACGGAACAGGTCAGTGCAGCACGGACGCATCAGGGTCGGGATCGGCGGCTGGGTCTACGAGCCCTGGGCGGAGACCTTCTATCCCAAGGGGCTCGCCAAGGCGAAGCACCTCGCGCACGCGAGCCGCCACGTCACCACGATCGAGATCAACGCGACCTTCTACCGGACGCAGAGCCCGACGACCTTCCAGAAATGGGCGAGGGAGACGCCCGACGACTTCGTCTTCGCGGTCAAGGCGAGCCGCTATGCGACCAATCGCAAGGATCTCGCCGACGGCGGCGAGGCGATCACCCGCTTCGTCGGGAGCGGGATCACCCATCTCGGCGCCAAGCTGGGGCCGATCCTCTGGCAGCTCGCGCCGACGAAGAAGTTCGTCGCTCCGGAGATGGAGGGCTTCCTCGCCGCCCTGCCGCGCCGCCAGGATGGCCACCGGCTGCGCCACGTCGTCGAGGCGCGCCATGCGAGCTTCCAGAGCGAGGCCTTCGTCGCCCTCGCCCGCAATCATGGGATCGCGATCTGCCTCGCGCTGTCGGACGACTACCCGCTGATCGCCGATCCGACCGCCGACTTCTGCTACCTGCGCCTGCAGACGACGTCGGGGGACCAGCCGTCAGGCTACGACGCCGCGACGATCGCAACATGGCATGTCCGCGCGCGGGATCTCGCCAGGGGCAGGGTAGCGGACGGCCTGCCGCTTATCGGGGCAGCGCCGCCGGCGGAGCCGCGAGACGTCTTCGTCTACATGATTTCCGGCGCCAAGGAACGGAACCCCGCGGCGGCGCAGGCGCTGATCGCGGCGTTGGCCGACTGACAAGAAGGCTGCGCCGGAGATGATCGTCAGCGCTTCTGCCACAGGTCGGCGAACTTCGCGCCGACGTCGCCCCACAGCGTGCGCTGATCCTGCGCGCCCGGATCGACGACCACCGTCGCGGTCATGCCGGCGGCGAGCGTGATGGTCGGGGGTACGGTGTCGATCTTCACCCGCACGGGGATGCGCTGGGCGAGGCGGACCCAGGTGTAGACCGCCTGCACCGAAGGCAGGCCCTGCGTGCTCACCGTCGCGTTCGAGGTCGCGATGCCGCGCGCGATGCTCTCGACGTGGCCGTCGATTGGCTGGCCGTAGCCCATCAGGTAGACCTTGGCCGGATCGCCGACCTTGAAGCTCCCCATCTTAGTCTCCTCGAAGTAGCCCGAAACCCAGTAGGAATCGCTGTCGACGATCGAGATGTTCGTCGATCCGGTGTTGGCGTAGTCGCCGACGCGTAGAATCAGGTTGGTGACGTAGCCGTTCACCGTCGAGCGGACTTCGGATCGTTCGAGATTGACCTTGGCCTTCTCGACGTTGGCGAGCGCTGTCTGGTAGGCGCCCTCCGCCACCCCGGCGCTGCCGGCGAACTGCTGCTTCTCCTCGACCGAGGTCGACAGCGTCGTCAGCTGCTGGCGCCGCTTGGCCTGATCCTGCTTGACGTCGAGGTCGGCCTTCTTCGAGGCGAGGTCGGCGTTGGCCATGTCAAGCGCGATCTTGTAGTCGATCTTGTCGATGACGTAGAGCAGGTCGCCCTTGTGGACGAACTGGTTGTCGCGGACGTCGAGCTCGGTGATCTGGCCGGCGACCTGCGGCGCGATCTGCGCGACCTGGACGCGTATTTGGCCGTCGCGAGTCCAGGGGGCGACCATGTAGTGCTGCCACAGACCGACCACGGCGACCACCGCCGCGAGGAGCAGGAAGCTCGTGAGAACCACGCGGAAGACGCGCCGGGCACGGTTGAACATGATCGGGCTCACACCAGGATGTTGAGGGCGGCGAGAATGCAGAGATAGATGGCGGCCTCGGCGAGCAGCGGGTGCCAGAACCATTTCTGGAACTCGAGCGCGACGAGAACGAACCGGACCGGCAGGAACACGATGCCGGCGATCAGAGCGTATTTCACGAACGGCGAGATCAAAAGGCCGGCGACGACGAACTCCTTCATGTCTTGCGTCTCAGAAGGTCGGCATGCCGCAGGAGCCGGGTTTCCGCATTGGTAAGCAGAGCCGTGCCGTAAAGAGCCGCTGCGGCGTGCAAGGTTGCGAGCGCCGACGCAGCGGGCTTGCCCTTCGCCGCCGCAAGATAGTCGCCGGCGAGCGCGAGCGTCTCGTTGGGCGACAGGCTCGGCAGTATCTTGCGTGCTCGCGCGTCGAGTTCTGGATCGACACCTGGGCGGGCGCTGTCGAGGCCGCGCCAGGCACGCCTGACGGCGAGGCCGAGATTGCCGATGTCGACGATCCGCGTCATGGTTTTGAGGCGCGCCTTCGTCACGCTCTCGCCGCTCTGCCAGGTCTTGAATTGCGCCAACCGATCGTAGTGCAAGCTGGCGCGCGGCTGCTCCAGCTTCTTCTCGTCGGCCAGCGCTCTGCGCAGCGCGCTGCCAACGGCGAGCGCCAATCGCAGCCGGCGTTTGGCCGGATCGACCGGCAGGATCAGCAGGAACGCGAGGGATATCGAAACGCCGGACACGGTCAACATCGTCGCCGTGTTGACGAAGGTGACGGGATCGAGCGTCTGAACGTTTGTCGGCGAGATCAGCACGATCGATTGGATGCCGAAGACCAGCCCCGCGCCGCCCATCCCGATTTTCACCAGCCAGCACATCGCGACGACGATCGGCACGAGCGAAAGGGCGAAAAGCGGAAAGCCGGTGATGAGCGGGAAGATGAAGAACGAGTAGATGGTGCCCATCACGACCACGGCCGGCATGCCGAACAGCGCCGCTTTGCCCATGATGCTCGGGTCGGGCTGGACGGCGCCGAGCGACACGAACACCGCCGTGAAAAGGATCGCCAACGCCGTGTCGGGGAGCCCCGACCAGACCGACATGGCGGCGACGATGCCGACGGCGACGACGACCCGCACGGCGTTGATTGCGACGGCGAACCAATCATGGTGCACGTCGATCCTCACGAGGCGGCGCGGAGCCCACCCCATCCGCAGCGAGCGCATGCCGTCGCGGACATGCCCCATCGTCGTGATCAGGAAGTAGAGGCGGTCGATGACGGAAGCCTCCGGCATCGACAGGGACCCTGCCTCGAGCGCCGGCAGCGCCAGGCGCTCGAGCGCTTCAATGCACGTCTCCGGGTTCTGAAGGCGCAGCGCCTTGCGCGCGATCTCCAAGGCCTCGTCGACGATCGCGGAGGGTCGGTCGAGGTGCGCGAGGCCGCCGCCGACCGCCTGGATCGCCGAAAGCATCTCGAACAGGCCGAGAAGGGCGCTGCGCGCCCCCTTCGCCCTGGCGCGCCCGTTCGGCTTTTCCGGCGTCGCGTAGCTGATCTGGCCGCGCAGCGGCATCAGCTTGGCGCTCATGTCGACGCAGGTCGAAGGATCCGGCGAGCGGCGCTCGTCCATCGCTTCGAGCGCCATCGCAACGATCTCCTTGGTCGAGTCGCGCAGCTTCGAGATCAGGGAACGCGAGGATTCGGCGGTCGCCAGCAGGGAGTTCGTGAGCGCGATCGCGGCGATGCCGACGAGGATCGCCGCGGCGCGGTTGATCGACGCCGAGAACACCGCGTTCGGCGCGTCGATATTCTGGATAGAGACGATCGCGATCGTGTAGCCGGCGAGAATGCAGGCGTAGGAGCGAAAATCGCGCAGCACGCTGCCGAGCGCCGTCTGGATCGCCATGACCACGGCGAAGCTCGCCAGCAGCATCGTACGATCCTGCGGAAACACGGCGCTCAGCGTGGTGCCGACGACGACGCCGACGATCGTCGCCGCGAACCGATAGATCGACTTCGACAGCACCATACCTTGCTGCGGCTGCGCCAGGATCAGCACGCACACGCCGACGCTCGAAGCGCCCTCGAGTTGGAGAAAGAACGCCGCGTAGTAGCCGACCGCGAGCGCGACCCAGGTGCGGAACGCGAACCAAGTGGTGCCTTCCGGCCACGGGATTCTCGGCGCCCTGAACAGCGGCTCCGCCGAAGCATCTTCCTTGGCGGACGGGACAGCGGTCACCTTTGCGGACTCCTGCGGCGCCGGGATCACTGCTTCTACATCATTAGCTGAATTCTCGCGTCAAGTTCGCGACAGACACGCCGCGGCCACGCGGCTTCGTCGGACCTTTGCTCAGATTGCGAGCTCAATTCGCACCGGCACGTGATCCGACGGTTTGTCCTCGGCGCGTCGAGCCTTGTCGATCGTCACCTTGACCAGCCGGTCCGCCGCCTGCGGCGAGAGCAGTACGTGGTCGATGCAGATCCCCTTGTTCCGTTGCCAGGCGCCGGCCTGGTAGTCCCAGAACGTGTAGAGCCCGGCGGCATCCGTCGTCGCGCGCAGAGCATCGATGAGGCCGAGGTTCAGGAGGGCACGGAAACGGGCGCGCGTTTGCGGCAGGTAGAGGGCGTCGCCGAGCCAGGCTTCGGGCTCCCAGACATCGCGCGGACCAGGAATGACGTTGTAGTCGCCTGCCAAGACCAGCGGCTCCTCGAGCGCCAGCAGTCCGCGGGCGTGCGCGAGGAGGCGATCCATCCAGGCGAGCTTATAGCTGTACTTGTCCGTGTCGGGAGGATTGCCGTTGGGCAGGTAGAGGCAGCCGACGCGCACCGGGATGGCATCGGTCGTGATCACGGCCTCGATGTAGCGGGACTGCTCGTCCGCATCGGCACCTGGCAGACGGCGCTCGACCTCCATCGGCCGCTTGGAGAGGATGGCGACGCCGTTCCAGCTCTTCTGTCCGTGGATGGCGACGTTGTAGCCTTCGGCCTCGACCTCGAGCCGCGGGAACTGCTCGTCCGTGCACTTGATCTCCTGGAGGCACAGAACGTCCGGCGCAACGTCGCGAAGGTAGCCGAGCAGGTTGGGTATGCGCGTGCGCACCGAATTGATGTTCCAGGTCGCGATCTGCACGTGAGCCTCCTCGCGCCGGCCGTCTTCAACCGAGCGCCGGCCGAGAGCTGTACAGGCTGAGGCCCGGATGGAAAGCGGGATCGTCGCGCAGCACGTGGCGCCAGCGTTCGACGAAGACGGCCCGCTGACCGCCGTAGACGTCGAGCCGCCGCAGCGTCGCGCCGCCGCGGCTCACCGATTCCTCGTGCATGAGATGGACGTGAGGATCGACCATGGTCTGCCAACCGCGGGCGTTGAGCTTGAGGCAGAGATCGATGTCGCTCAGCTCGACAGGCAGGTGAACGGCATCGAAGCCGCCGACCGCCTCGAATTTGCGGCGCTCGACGGCGAGACAGGCGCCGGTCACCGCTGAGACCTCGTGGACCAGCCGGTTGCGCCCGCCCCAGCCGGGATCGTTGGCTGAAGCGGGCGCGCCGAAATGCCCCGCGCTCTCGCCCATGCCGACGAGCACGCCGACGTGCTGCAGGCGACCGTCGGGATAGGTCAGCCTGGCGCCGACGGCACCGACGGTCGGCTCCAGCGCGAGCGAGGCGAGCCGGTCGAGCCAGCCTTCGCTCAGGACCTCCATGTCGTCGTTCAGGAAGACCAGGACCTTGCCCGAAGACGCGGCGGCAGCTTCGTTGCACATCGCCGAGAAGTTGAACGGTCCCGAGCAATCGATCTGCACGATGCCCCGCTGAAGCCGCAGCTCCGCCAGCAGCGCCTTGGCCTCCGGCGTGACGCTGCCGTTGTCGACCACGACGATGCCGTAGCTCTCGGGTTTGGAGCGCGCGCGTATGCTGTCGATCATGCGGCGCAACAGGGCAGGATGGTCGCGCGTCACGATGACAACGGCGGCGCTGACATCGTTGGGAGCGGCGGCGCGAATGGCCGCCGCTCGCGGGATGACGGGAGAACGTGCGGTCTCGAGGACGAAGCGGTGCAGCGGCTGGACATCGTCGCGGCCGAGGCCGGCGATGAAGCTTGCCGGAAGGACGCCATCCTCGATGAAGGGCGTCTGATGGTTCGCGGGCCAAGCGTCGAAGCCGCGCACGAAGCTGCCGTAGCCGTCGATCTGCCCGGCCATCACGCCACGGTCCCAACCCGGACGGAAACGCGGCGTCCGGGTTCCGCCGGCATCGCGGTGCACCTCGTCGCCGTAGAAGAGGCGGCGGGACGGATGGCGGGCGGCCTGTTCGACGAGGAGCGCCAAGCTTGCCGGCTCCAGCCTGTCACCCGCGGCGAGCGCGGTCGTTAGGGCATTGGCGCCGGTGGCAAGGCGTTGCGACGCACCGCGCGACTTGCCGTGCGTCACGCGCGGATCGCTGGAAGGGTTCGCGCCGACGATCGCGGTCCACCCTTCGAAGATCTGCGCTTCGAGGGACCCAAGCGTCCGCATTAGAGCCGCCTCGTCGTTGCTTCGATTGACGAACACGCGGATCGTCGGCGCCCCCGCCCAGTCGCACCGGGGCTGGTCGAAGCCCGTCAGGTCTGCCGGCCTCTCGCGCGACCCTCGCCAAACCTCGTAGGCCTCGAGCGGCTGCGCCGCGATCGCCCAGGCGAGATTGACGTCCGACTCCGGCCGCCAGCCGATAATGCGCGTGAGGATGGCGGACCGCGCCGGACGCCTCTGCTGCTGCCAGCCCTGCGCGACGAGTGCCCCCCAGTGTCGCCGCCGCACCTGTTCCACAGCGAAGGCGAACGGCCCTTTCCGGTGTGTCGGACTGATGCTGACGCGGGCAAGGTCGTGCGGCACACGCCCGGTCCAGATCGCGGCCCCGCAGACCGGCCCGGCGGCGATGCGATCAATGAAGCGGCCATCGGTGGTCCAGAACCGGAAGATCGGGCGTACCGGCTCGTCCCAGAGACTCGAGCGGTAGGTGATCTCGACGAAGCGCCCTGCGAAGCGACGAAGGTCGGGCGACCGCAGGTGCAGCCACGGCTCGTCGCTCAGCGCGTGGAAGCCGTCGGCGCGCCGCTCGACGTCTTTCTCCGGCTCCAGCCGGTCGGAAGCGCCCACTATCATCGGGTTCGATATGCCGGACGCCGGTCGGCCTTTGCTATAGGCGGTGGTCGAGGATCGACGCGGTGATCGTAAGTCCGCTCAACCACGTCATGAGGCCCACCAGCGCGATCAAGCCGAGGTCGGTGCCGCGCACCGGATACGTGAAGTCCTGAGGCAGTGACGGGCGCACGAATGCGGCGAGATAGATCGATTTCTGCTGAGCGGCGAGCCGCGCTCTTTCGACGCCGTCTCGCGCGAAGCCGTACATTCGTTCGGCGAACTGACGCTTGATTTCGAGCTCCTCGAAAGCGGCCAGGGTTGTCGCCATGTTCTCGGAACCGGCGTTGCCAGCGATTTGGTCCTGCAACTGCTTGATCTGCTTGTTGATGCTCTCGAGCCTGTCGCGCTTGAGGCTGAGGCCCGGTGCGTCGGGGCCCTGTGCCCGCTGGGCGATGAAGAGGGTGGTCTCGAGTTCGATGCGCTCGGTCATCAGGCCGCTGATGAGCATGCTGGTCGATGTCGCCTGCTTGATGGGATCGATCAGATGCTGGCTGTTTCGGAACGCCGTCAGATCGGCGAGCGCGAAGCGCACTTCTCCTTCGCTTCTACGAACCTCATCTTCCGCTTGCCCGCTAAGGTCGTCGCGAATCTTCTGCGACATTGAATTGACGAGTTTTCGGCACGACTCGAGAATTGCTTGCGCGAGGACTTGCGAATCGTCGCGGCGGAACGCGCTGGCGGACACCGTGATAATTCCCGACGAACTCTCAATGTACACCGAAATCATCTTGTTCCAGTAGGTGGAGAGGTCTTCCGCCGACGCGTCTTTGGGCAAGCGCGCCCAGAAGTCAGCCTCCGAACGCGAGAAAATCGCTCGAACGTCTACACTGCTCGCGAGGTCCGCAATGATCGAAGGGCTATGGATGTAGCTTGCCACGATCTCCGAATCCTGTCCGCCGAGATTGGCACCCCCCATCAGGGGCGACGAGGACGCTTCGCTCTTCGAACCCTCCTTCGAGGACGAATCGACGTGAAGAACAGCGAAGCGAGTCTCCGAAACGTAGATGTCACTGGCGAAGGCATAAAGATACACGCCCGAGATGAGGATCGGCAAAACGACAATCGCAACAAAGCTCCACCGCAGGATGTTGAACTTGCGCTTCGGTGCGAGTTCGAGCGGGTCACGCAGGCGCATGCCGACATTTTCGGTGCCGAGCGGCGCGACCTCTCGGCCCTTCGCCCAGCGGATCGGGGCCAGAGCCCGCGAGACGAGGGTCTGACGGCTTTCCTCCGCCGGCTTCAGCTCGATACGCGAGTCCGGCTCGCGAACCTCGGTCATGGGATCATCGTCTCCTGCAATCCGATCGCACCGGCTGCCAACCCTCGTCGGGCGGACTCAAGTCCGCGCCGCATCATTCATAGCTCATTAGCATACCATGGTCAGGACAGCGGTCGCGCTGACCCGAGCGCATCCGAGTGAAAGCTTCGTCGCCAAACGATCTGAACGGCAAGGTTGGGCGCCGTGATCCATGCGGCGATCACACGAAACTCCCGCGCGTCAAAGTGAGCACGCCGACGAACGCACCCCAGATAGCCGTCAGCACCAGCAGTACGACGGCGGTATCGATCCCGCGCTTCGGATACCTTGGCTGCTCCGCCACCTGCGGATGGACGAAGGTGTTGATGTACATCAGTTTGGTTTCGCTGGCGACACGGGCATGCTCGAGCGCCGCGATCGACGCGGCGTAGATCTTATCGGCGATCATGTCCTCGAGCGTCGCGTAGTTCAGCCGCGACATCGACCCCGAAATCGCCTTGCTCGGTCCTGCATCATCATCTGCCGTTGCCGCGCCGTCACTCGCCGCATTGTCCAAAGCTGTTCGAGACTTCGCGGTTTGCGGCTGCGTCATCTGGGCCTGCAGGCTAGCCACCTGCTTCTTCGCCGCGTCGATCCGGTATTGCAGGTTCCTGAGTTGCGGCGCGTCCGCCCGCACGTACCGGCGCTGACTGTCGAACTCCTCCTGCATGGTGATGAGCTGCTTCTGCACCCCGGCAATGAGGGTCATCACCGCCGTAGACGAAGCCTCGGGGCTGAGCATGCCTTCAGCGTTGCGCGCCTTTTCGAGGTTGGATCGGGAAACAACCACCTCGCCTTGGGCTCGCTTGCGCATGCCTTCGGCCAGCAGGATCGTATCCTTGCGCATCTCGTCGTTCATCTGGTTGACGAGCTGATCGCTCGCGTCGATCGCGGCGTTGACCACGTTGACGGCGTCCTGGGCCGAGAACGCGCGCACCGTCATGACGACGATCCCCGCCGGCATCTGCACCGAAAGGTCGATGTGCTTCTTCCAGTAACTGAGGACCCGCTCGATGGGCTGATTCTTCTTAAGACGCGAAAACCTGTCGATCTCCGGATTTTGGTAAAGTCGTTGGAGGCCGATGCTCTTGTCGAGTGCTTCGATCATCGTGCGGCTTTGCATGTAGTTCATGATGATCTGGGTGTCTTGGACGATCAGCATCGTGGGCGCGCCGGTCAGGCTGCCGACCGTGTCCATCGTCGGGGGCAGACCACCACGAAGGGTGAAGCGGGCCTCCGCGGTGTACTGGGGAGACTCGAAAAAGCAGATGTACCCCGCGGCGATGAGCCCCGGCACCAGAACGATGGCGACGAAGCTGCCGATCCGTAACAGCCGCAAGAGGCGTTCGCCACGCCGAGCCCGGACGCTGCCGGTCGCGAGATTGCGGCGGCTCTTCGTGGAGTAGCGCGCGCGGCGCGCGGCTTCGCCCAGCGCCTTGGCGACGAGCGCCGCCCGCTCCTTCGACGAGAAGGGAACGGGGGACTTGCCAATCGTCTCGTCGCTCATCTCGAGCCTCGGCCGGCGGCCCCGGTCTGGTTCATCGTGAAGGGCAACGGGCTATCTCCGATTGCGTCGGCGGCCGGGCCAGGAATCGCACGACTGTCCGACCAGCGTCATCGCAAGTACGGGGTGATTTTAAGGCGGCTGTATGACGCCACGCGGTCGCGCCGCCAGCGCGCCTCTCGAACTCCACGAACGTAGTGAATGAAGTCGTAACATCCTCAACACGCACACTTTTCTGGATCGGAGCGCCATTGCGTTAGGGGTTTGGCAAGCGCGTTCATGCGAGCGTCCGAAATATGATCCGAGACCTGCCTGCCGAGGCGAGGGAGGATCAGCCGGGGTGCTCGCTTGTCCTTTCGCCACCGCTTTCCGAACATCCGTGCCCTTTTCGATACATCCGCTATAGTGCCGAGGCCGATACGCCTGACGGCCGCCGGCTTCCTGCTCGCGACCTTGGCATTCGGCGGCTGCGCCCAGCAGCCGCAGCAATTCGCCACCGCGCCGCACCATGGCAAGGAATACTTTCCCTCCTCTGTCTACGGGCCGGCAAGCCGACGCGTCATCGCCGATGGCCAGCCCGTGCCCCGCGGCGGCGGTCAGTATCTGGTCGGCAAGCCTTATACCGTGGCCGGCCAGACCTACTATCCGAGCGAGCGGCGCATCGTGCAGGTCGGCAACGCCTCCTGGTATGGCGATGCCTTCCACGGGCGTCTGACGGCCAACGGCGAAATCTACGACCGCGATGCCTTCACGGCCGCGCATCCCACCATGCCGCTGCCGAGCTATGCGCGGGTCACGAACCTGCGCAACAACTACTCGATGATCGTCCGCGTCAACGATCGCGGTCCTTATGCCTCGAACCGGATTATGGACGTGTCGAGACGCGTCGCCGAGGCGCTCGACTACAAGCGGTACGGCACGACCAGGGTGAAGGTCGAATACGTCGGCCGCGCGAGCCTGGCGGGATCCGATGATGCCAAGCTTTACGCCACCCTCCGCAACGGGGCGCCGGCACAATGGGAGCCCGCAACGGCGATGGTCGCCGCCGCCGAGCCGCCGGCACGGGTCGCCTCGCTTGCGCCTTCCGCGCCTCCGCCCCGTCGCGCGTGGCGTGAGCCGAGCGGGCCACGCGCCGAGGAGCAGCGTCCCGCCGTCCTCGAGCGGGACCGCCGCAGCGTTGCTCCGAGAATGCGGCTGGCCGCGGCGGAACCGCCGCGCCGCGACAACCGTCCGATGAGGGAGATCGCTGAGGAGCGCCACCATTCGCGGGCGTCGCGCGCCGAACCGGTGCCCGAGCGGGTCGCGAGCGCCGCTCTCAGGCCTGCGTCGCGCGAGAGATCGAAGGATGCCGAAGCCGCGAGGCAGTTCGCGCTCCTCGCCCTGCGTCCCTCGCGTCACGGCGCTCCATCAGCGGAGCACTCGATCGACACCCATCCCTCAAGAACGAGCCGGGCTGCGATGCTTCCGCCGGACCGCCCGGCGAGCACGGAGGCGTCGTTCCACGGACGCGGCGGACCCCGTCGCCACGAGTTGCAATTGGCCAGGGCACGGGACGATTAGGAGTCAGGCGCGTGACTGGCGTTGCACCCGCATGCGCGCTAAGCGGTGGTCGCATAAGACCGGTCTTGGAGAACGTCTCGTGAGATCGCCCAAACACATCGCTCGCACCGCGCTCGTCACGATCGGAAGCCTGACCGCCGCCGTTCCGGCCGGCGTCGTGGCCGAGCCGCTGCAGACCAGCGCCGCCCACACCATTCTGATCGACGGCGAGACCCGAACCGTGTTGTTCGAGCGCGGCGCCGACGATCTCATGAAGCCGGCATCAACCGCCAAGATCATGACGGTCGAACTCGTCTTCAGCTTGATCAAGAGCGGCAAGCTGAAGCTCGATCAGTTGCTTCCGATCAGCGAGACCGCGTGGCGGCAGGGCGGGGCGCCCTCGCATGGGGCGACGATGTTCGCCAAGCCGCACAGCGAGATCAGCGTCGACGATCTGCTGCACGGCCTCATCATCGACTCCGCCAATGACGCGGCGATCGCGCTGGCCGAGGGCGTCGCCGGCTCCCAGGGCGCCTTCGCGACCAAGATGACGGATCGCGCCCGCGCACTCGGCCTCGGGCACCTCACCTTCACCAACGCTTGGGGCGACGACAACCCCGACCAGAAGGTGACGCCCCGCGAGATGGCGCTGCTCGCTGACCATCTCATCCAGACCTATCCTGATCTCTACAAGATCTATGCAATTCGCGACTTCCTCTGGAACAAGATTAAGCAGCCCAATCGCGATCCGCTGCTGTCGATGGACATCGGTGCCGACGGCCTCACCACCGGCAACATCGACGATTCGGGGTTCTCGCTGGTGGGCTCGGCCATCCAGAACGGCCAACGGCTCATCGTGGCGCTGTACGGCGCGAAATCGGCCTCCGAGCGCAGCGCGGAGACGCGCAGGATCCTGCAATGGGGCTTTCGCACCTTCGAATCGCGCAAGGTCTTCACCGCCGGCGAGACGGTCGGCTCGGCGCAGGTCTACGGCGGATCCGAGCGAAGCATCGCCCTGGTGACGGACCACGACATCAAGGTGCTGGTGCCGCGGGACGGCAGCGAGAAGCTGAGCGCCAAGATCGCCTATATCGGGCCGCTCCTCGCCCCGGTCGAGGCTGGTCAGCCGCTGGCCGTTCTCAAGCTCTTCCGGGGCGCGACGGAAGTGTTCACCACGCCGCTGCGCACCAAGACCGCGGTCGCGCGCGGCTCGCTGCCCAAGCGCGCATTCGATGCCGGGCTCGAGTACGTCGGCAGCCTGTTTCGCAAGTACGTGTTGCACTCTTGACGCCGCAGGCCTTCGAGCACCGAGGCGGCTTCATCACGTTCGAGGGGGGCGAGGGCGGCGGCAAGTCAACCCAGGTTAAGGCGCTTGCCGCCCGGCTTGCTACCGCTGGGATCCCCTGTATCGCGACTCGCGAACCCGGCGGATCGGAGGTCGCCGAGCGTATCCGCGAGGGCCTGCTCGACGGCCGCTTCGAGGCGCTTGGCTGCGCGGCAGAGGCGCTTCTTTTCGCCGCCGCCCGCATCGATCATCTCGACACAAGGATCAAGCCGGCTCTCGCCGTCGGCACCTGGGTCGTGTCCGACCGGTTCCACGATTCGACGCGGGCCTATCAGGGCGCGCTGGGCAGGCTCGACAAGAGCTTCCTCGATGGGCTGGAGCGGGTCACGCTGGCCGGCGTGCGCCCCGACCTGACCATCATCCTCGACGTTCCCGCAGAGGTCGGGTTGGCGCGCGCGGCACACAGGCGCAACTCCGGGGCCGCGGTCGACCGCTTCGAGAAACAAGATCTCAGCTTCCATCGGGCCTTACGGCAAGCCTTCCTCGCCATAGCCGGCAGCGAGCGGGCGCGCTGCGCCGTTATCGACGCGACGCGAAATCCGGCGATCGTGGAGCAGGAAATTTGGGACCTGATCACGCACCGCTTCGATCTTCATCACCGCTTCGGTAACGATACCGGAAAGATCGGTAAATATACCTAGTTCATTGTTGAGATTTGCCGGTCGCACATGCGCGATCGTGTCGATTCAGCGAGATCGCAAATGAGGTTGCATGCTGGTCGACCTTGAGGAGTCGGATCGCTTCGAGGGAGCGTCGCATCCCCGCCACACCGCTATCCTGATCGGGCATGCGGCGGAGGAACGCGATCTGCTCGACGCCTATCGGGCCGACCGTCTGCCGCATGCGATCATCCTCGGCGGTCAGGCCGGGATCGGGAAGGCGACGCTGGCCTGGCGGCTTGCCCGCTTTCTGCTAGCCAATCCCGACCCGCGGTCGAGCGCCGTACAGGGGGCGACCAGCCTCGAACTGCCGGCTGGATCGAGGATCGCCGGACAGGTCTCGGCGTTGGCTCATCCCGATGTCGGTCTGCTACGACGCGAGGTGAACGAGAAGACGAAGCGCTTCTTCACAGAGATCCGCGCCGACGATGTCCGCCGCGCCATCGCGTTGTTCCAGCGTGCCGCGGGCGCCGGCGGCTATCGCATCTGCATTGTCGACAGTGCGGAAGATCTCAATCGCTCCAGCGCCAACGCCCTGCTCAAGCTCATCGAGGAGCCGCCACCGAAGTCGCTGTTCCTGCTCATCGCCCATCGTCCCGGCCTCGTCATACCGACGATCCGCTCGCGCTCTCGGCTGATCCGCCTGGCTTTGCTCGGGGGAGGGCAGGTGGAGGCGATCCTCGGGCGGCTGGGCGAGCCTTGGTCCGAGCTGCCGCCCGAGGTCCGGTCGCAAGCCGCGGCCAAGGCGCAGGGATCGCTGCACGACGCCCTTCGCTGGCTCGACCATCGCGGGAGCGAACTGGACGCCTTGACCGATCGCTTGCTCGGCCGGCTGCCGCAGGTCGACTGGCGCGACGTCCACAAGCTCGCCGATCAGCTCTCCGGACGGGACGGCGAGCCGGCCTACGACGCCGCGATGGCGGCGATCTACGACTGGCTTGCACGGCAGGTGCGAAGCGGCGCGCCGTCGAGGGCCGCTCGCCTTGCTCCTTATGCCGAGGTATGGGAGAAAGTCGCCGCCAGGGCACGCGAGACCGAAGCGCTGAACCTGGACAAGCGCCCGCTGATTTTGTCCATCTTCTCCGACCTCGCGGCGGCGGTGCGCCTGGCGGCGGCGTGAGGCGGATCGAACGAGAACGCATGCCGGACCGTCCCCATTTCTCGATTTCCACCGCTATCCCCTATGCGAACGGATCGCCGCACATCGGTCATGCCTACGAGCTGATCTGCACGGATGCGATCGCGCGCTTCAAGGCGATCGACGGCTACGACACGCTGTGCATCACCGGCATGGACGAGCACGGCCAGAAGATGATGCAGACCGCGGCGAGGCAGGGGCTGACCCCGCAAGCGCTGGCCGATCGAACGGCCGCCGAGTTCGAGGCGATGGCGGAGCTCCTCGAGGCGGACGTGACGGACCGCGTGCGCACCACGCAGGGGCGTCATCACCGCGCCGCGCAGGCGATCTGGACGCGAATGCTCGAGGCCGGCGACATCTACCTTTCGAAATATCCCGGCTGGTACTCGGTGCGCGACGAGGCCTTCTTCGACGAGTCCGAACTCACCGTCGATCTGGACGGCACCAAACGGGCGCCCGGCGGCGCGCCGGTCGAGTGGATTGAGGAGGAAAGCTACTACTTCCGGCTCTCCGCCTACACCGAGCGGTTGCGCGCGCACTACGCGGCGCATCCCGAATTCATCGTCCCGGAGAAATACCGCAACGAGATCATCGCGTTCGTCGAGCGCGGTCTGAACGACCTCTCGATCAGCCGGTCCACGTTCGACTGGGGCATTCCCGTGCCGGGCGACACCGGGCACGTGATGTACGTCTGGGTCGACGCGCTGACGAATTACCTGACCGGAACCGGCTGGCCGGATCCCGCCGCGGCCGCCGCGAAATTCTGGCCGATGGACGTCCACGTCATCGGCAAGGACATCACCCGCTTCCACTGCATCTTTTGGCCGGCGTTCCTGATGTCGGCCGGCGTGCCGCTTCCGAAGCAGATCGTCGTCCACGGCTTCCTCTTCAACAGGGGGGAGAAGATGTCGAAGTCCGTCGGCAACGTGGTGACGCCGGACTCGCTCGTCGCACTCTACGGCGCCGACCCGCTGCGCTACTTTTTCCTGCGCGAGGTGCCGTTCGGCCAAGACGGCAGCTACTCACACGAGGCGATCGTCAACCGGGTCAACGCCGATCTTGCCAACGATCTCGGCAACTTGGCGCAGCGCTCCCTATCGATGATCGCCAAGAATTGCGAGGGTAGGGTGCCCGTGCCCGGTGCTTTGACGAAGTCCGACCGCGCGCTCCTCGCCGATGCGCGCGCGCTGCCGGAGAAGGTGCGCGCGGCGATGGCAGCCTTCGCCTTGCACGTGGCCCTGGCCGACATCTGGCAGGTCGTCGCCGATGCCAACCGCTATTTCGCCGGAGAGGCGCCTTGGGGGAAGAAGTCGGATCCCGTGCGCCGCGATACCATCCTCTTCGTCACCGCAGAGGTGGTGCGGATCGTGTCCATCATGGCCCAGCCGTTCATGCCGTCGGCGATGAGCAGGATGCTGGATGCCCTCGGTGTCGCCGCCTCGGAACGCCTGGTCGCCTCGATCGTCAGTGGATCCGGTCTCGTCGTCGGCGCGTCGCTGCCGCCGCCGGCGCCGCTGTTCCCGCGCTATGACAAGGCGTTGGACTGAGATGATCATCGACAGCCACTGCCATCTCGACTTTCCTGATTTCGCGCCGGAGCGCGACGCGGTTGTCGCCCGGGCGCGTTCCGCCGGCGTCGTCGCGATGATCACGATCTCGACGCGCGTGGACCGGTTCGAGCAGGTGAGGGCGGTCGCGGACGCCTACGACGACGTGGTGTTCACCGTCGGCACTCATCCCCACGAGGCGCACCTCGATCCGGAGGTTTCGTCGGAGCGCCTCGTCGAGCTGAGCCGCCATCCCAAATGCGTGGGCATCGGCGAGGCCGGGCTCGACTACCACTACGACCGGGCGCCGCGCGATGTCGCGGCCCGCGTCTTCCGCACCCACATCGCGGCCGCCCGCTTTAGCGGGCTGCCGCTTGTCATCCACACACGCGACGCCGACGAGGACACCGCCGCGATCCTCGAGGACGAGATGGGGAAGGGCGCCTTCAAGGCCCTGCTCCACTGCTTCACCGCCGGCGCCGACCTGGCCAGAACCGCGCTCGATCTCGGTCTTATGATCTCCTTCTCGGGCGCGCTGACGTTCAAGAAATCGGACAAGCTGCGCGCGATCGCCGCCGCCGTCCCGCTCGACCGCTTGCTGGTCGAGACCGACGCGCCGTTCCTGGCGCCGAGCCCCTACCGCGGCAAGCGCAACGAGCCGGCCTACGTCACCGCCACAGCACAGGTGCTGGCCGACGTCAAAGGCCTCAACTTCGAAGAGCTGGCCGCGGCGACGACGGCGAATGTCAGGCGGCTGTTCGCCAAGATCGAACAGGGCACGGCGCCCTGCGCGGCGGCGGAGCCGTGAGCCTCACGATCACTATCCTGGGCTGCGGGTCATCCGGCGGGGTGCCGCGCGTCGGCCAAGGCTGGGGCGCGTGCGATCCGACGAACCCGAAAAACCGGCGGCGCCGCTGCTCGATCTTCGTCGAGCGCCTCGCCCCCGAAGGCGGATGCACGCGCGTCCTCGTCGACACGTCGCCGGACCTGCGCGAGCAACTCCTCGACCTCGGCGTCGATGGCCTCGAGGCTATCCTGATGACCCATTCGCACGCCGATCACACCCACGGAATGGACGACGTCCGTCCGCTGGTGATCAAGGCGCGCAAGCGGATCGCGCTCCACATGGACGAGCTCACGGCGGCCGTCGTGCGCCGCACCTTCCCATACGTTTTTGAATCGCCGCCGGGCAGCCTCTACCCGCCGCTGCTCGACGACAAGCGAATCCGCAGCGGCGAGCCGATCGACCTGGAAGGGCCGGGCGGCGCCATCGAGGCAACGCCGTTCCTGCTCCACCACGGCGAGATCGATGCGCTCGGATACCGCTTTGACGCGATCGCCTACACGCCCGATCTCAACGCGATCCCGAACGAGAGCGTGCGGCACCTCGAAGGGCTCGATCTTTGGATTATCGATGCCTTGCGCCACACCAGACATCCGAGCCATTTCTCGCTTGAGGAAGCGCTGGCCTGGATCGACCGCATGAGGCCAAGGCGCGCGGTTCTCACGAACTTGCACACCGACATGGACTTCGCGGCCTTGAGCCGTTCGCTGCCGACGAATGTCGAGCCAGCCTACGACGGCATGGTTCTCACCGTTTAAGCCCGACACCCGACCAAGCCCGCTCCGGGTTAGCTTAGGTTCCATAATGTTCATTATGCGAATGATGGTCCTGTCGAGTGTGGTTCTGGACCAATCCGGCGTGGATAGACTTTCTTGCCGCCCCGGCTTGAAAAACACGCAATTCAGGTAGCGCTTTTTCAACGGTGCTGCTAGCTTCGCGGCTCGCGGGGCTTTTTCCATTTCTATCGGGTTACCACCATGTTCGGGAAAGGCTAGCAGCGGTCGTTGCTGGCCTTTCCGTGCGTGGGTTTTTCAATCCCGGGTAAAAGGCCCGGATCGGGTTCGCCTGAGGATTAAGGGCGCGACGGCGAGAGGCGGAGACGAGCAGGTCACATCATGAGCAAAGGTAGAGATTTCAGGGGTCCGAAGAAGCGCGGCTTTGACGACGACGCACCCTCCCCTTACGACGCGCCGCGGCTTTCCAGAAATCCGCGGCCTGCCTTCGGCGGCACACCGAGCTTCGGCAGCGGTCAGGAGATGGGAGGCGGAGCTTCGGCTCCGACCGTCGATGCCGTGGTCAAGTGGTTCAAGAGCGACAAAGGTTTCGGGTTCGTCGAGCTTTCCAATGGAGCCGGCGACGCGTTCCTTCATATCGGTGCGCTACAGTCGGCCGGCTACGAGACCGTGCCGCCCGGCGCCAAGCTCAAGGTGTCCGTCGGCAACGGCATGAAGGGCGCGCAGGTCACGCGCGTATTCGAGGTGGACACGGCCGGCGCGGCTGAGCGGGCGCCGCAGCGTCCGTCGTTTGGCGACTCGCCGCGGCCGCAGCGTCGCGCGCCCGATCCGTCGACGGCCGTGCAGGTCGGCGGCAACGTCAAGTGGTTCGACGACAACAAAGGCTTCGGCTTCGTCCAGTCGAACGATGGAGGGAAGGACGTCTTCGTCCACATCTCCATTCTCGGTCCGTCCGGCATCCAGCATCTGGCCGAAGGGCAGGCGGTCAACATGCGGGTGGTCGACACGCCGAAGGGCCGCGAGGCGCTCTCCATAACGCTCGCGTGATCACGCGAGCGTTCGCAGATGCTCAAGGCGCGTCTCCAAGAGGCGCGCCTTTCTCTATTGCCGAGAGATTACGAGCCTAGAGCACTTCGAGCTTGCATGGAATCGACGAGTCAGATTCGAGAGTCTTGTTCAGCGGCGAGGCTCTCATGGTTGCACCTCTTTCCCAGGATTTGCGCAGGCGGCTCGTGGAAGCCGTCAACGACGGCAGTTCGGCGCGCGAGGCGGCGCGTCGGTTCGCGGTCAGCCCGTCGGCGGCGATCAAGCTGATGCAGCGTGTACGCAGAACCGGCAGCACGGCGCCAGCCCGGATCGGCGGCTATCGGCGGCCACTCCTCGAAGAGCACGCCGATGTCCTGCGCGAGCTGACGCAGGCTCGCAAGGGCATCACGCTCGCCGAACTCCAGGCGGCGCTCGCCGAGCGTGGCGTTGCGGTCTCGACGACGGCGATCTGGTCGACGCTGCACCGGCTCGGCCTGTCACACAAAAAAAGTCGATGAGAGCCGCCGAGCAGGATCGCCCCGATGTCGCCGTGCGTCGGAAGCGGTGGCAAGCTTGGCAGCGCTTCATGGATTGCGCCGCCTTCGTCTTCATCGACGAGACCGGCGCCGCGACCAACATGGCGCGCACTCACGGCTGGGGACCGAAAAGCGAGCGGCTCGTCGATGCCACCCCGCACGGCCACTGGTTCACGACGACGTTCGTCGGCGGCCTGCGCGAGAGCGGCGTCATCGCGCCGCTGGTCCTCGACGGCCCGATGACGGGCGAGATCTTCCTCGCCTACACCGAGCAGTTCCTGGCGCCCGCTCTGTCACCAGGCGACATCGTGGTGATGGACAACCTCTCCGCCCACAAGGTCGTCGGCGTCGAGGCGGCGATCAGAGCCGTCGGCGCCAGCGTCCTCTACCTGCCGCCCTACAGTCCCGATCTCAACCCCATCGAGAAGATGTTCGCCAAGTTGAAGGCCGAATTGCGCAAAGCAAAAGCCCGCACACAAGACGCCCTGTGGAAGGAAATCGGCCGGATCATCAGAGCGCTGGGTCCCGACGAATGCCGAAATTACATCGCAAGCTCAGGCTATGCGTGCGACTAAGCCGGAAATGCTCTAGCCAGCGCAACGTCATCTTGGAGACCAGCCATGCAGCCGTCTGCAGACGTGGCCCGCCTGATCGAGATCATGGCCGCCTTACGCAGTCCGAAGACCGGTTGCCCCTGGGATCTCGAGCAGACTCACAAGTCCCTCGCTCCTTACGCGCTCGAAGAGGCCTACGAGGTGGTCGATGCGGTCGAACGCGGCGCCCTTGACGATCTCCGCGACGAATTGGGCGACCTGCTTCTGCAGGTCGTTTTCCACGCCCGTCTTGCCGAGGAGGCGGGAGCGTTCCGCTTCGGCGACATCGTCGAGGGGGTCACCGCCAAGATGGTGCGTCGCCATCCCCACGTGTTCGACCAGACGCCGAAGAAGCCGCCGCCGTCAGGAGTCGACAAGATCTGGGAAGCGATGCGCGCCACGCGGTCGTCGACGGCCGGTCCCGGCACCAAGGCCGGCGGCAAGGTCCACGGACTCCTCGCCGCGATGGCAGCGGGCGAGGACAAGCCCGGCCTCTCCAACCAGGTTTGGGAAGCGATCAAGGCCGAGGAGCGCGAGGGAAAAGGCGAGGCAGCCGGGAGCGTGCTGTCCGACGTCACCGTCGCCCTCCCCGGCCTGACGCGTGCGGTGAAGCTGCAGCGCAAGGCTTCGATCGTCGGCTTCGACTGGAATGACGCCAAGCTGGTACTCGCCAAGATCCGGGAAGAGATCGACGAGATCGCCGAGGCCGTCGACGCAGGTAACCGCGATCAGGTTGCCGACGAGGTCGGCGATCTCCTATTCGCCGTTGCCAATCTTGCCCGTCACGCCGAGGTCGATCCGGAAGCGGCCGTCCGCGCGAGCAACGCCAAATTCGAGCGCCGCTTCGCCTTCATCGAGAAGGGCCTCGCGGCCAAGGGCTCGTCTCCCGCGGCGTCGACCCTTGAGGAGATGGACGCGCTGTGGAGCCAGGCCAAGGCGGAAGGTCTGTAGCCTCGGTCCTTACACCACTCGCGCGGGACCGAAGCGCGCGCGGACCTGGTCGGCCCGCGCTTCAGGCACCCGGACTTGAACGTGGACGGCGGTATCGTCCTCGCGGCGCGCGAGCACTTCGACATGCTCGTAGAGCCATGCCAAGCCCTGACCGTCCTCCAACGCAAGATCGAGATCGAGCACGATGCGGCCCTCGGCCAGCCGGTCCTCGATCTCGGCGACCAGGATCTCCTCGCCCTGCCCGGTCAGCGCCGAGACGATGATCGGGCGTGCATTGGCGCCGCGCCGCCGCGCGCTGTTCGTCACGGCGGCTGTCGAGGCCTCGTCGAGGAGATCGAGCTTGTTCCACACCTCGAGCAGCCGGCGGTGATCGTTGGAGTCGACGCCGAGATCTGTCAGGATCGCGTCGACGTCGGCCGATTGCGCATCGGTATCTTCGTGCGAGATGTCGCGGACGTGGAGGATGACGTCGGCCTCGAGCACCTCTTCAAGCGTCGCGCGGAACGCGGAGACGAGCATCGTCGGCAGGTCCGAGATAAACCCGACGGTATCGGAGAGTATGATCTTGGCGCCGTGCGGAAGCTGCAGGCTCCGCAGCGTCGGATCGAGCGTCGCGAACAGCATGTCCCCGGCAAGCACCCTCGCCCGCGTGAGGCGATTGAACAGCGTGGACTTGCCGGCATTGGTGTAGCCGACTAGGGCGACCAGCGGATAAGGCACGTCGCGGCGGGTCTTCCGGTGGAGCGACCGGGTGCGCTTCACCTTCTCCAGATCGGCCTCGATGCGCACCATGCGTTCGGAGATCAGCCGGCGGTCGGTCTCGATCTGCGTCTCGCCGGGACCGCCGAGAAAGCCGAAACCGCCGCGCTGGCGCTCTAGGTGGGTCCAGGAGCGCACCAGCCGCGACTTCTGGTAGTCGAGATGCGCCAGTTCGACCTGCAGAGCACCCTCGCGCGTCCGCGCCCGGCGGCCGAAGATCTCCAAGATCAGCCCGGTGCGGTCGATGACTTTGGCCTCGAACGCCTTCTCGAGATTGCGCTGCTGCACCGGCGACAGCGCGCAATCCATGAAGACCAGCGCAATCTCATCTTCGTGGACGCGGGCGGCGATCTCCTCGACCTTGCCTTTGCCGAGGTAGGTCGCGGGACGGACCTGGCGCAAGCTGACGATGGTCGCTTCGACGACGTTCAGATCGATGGCGCGAGCGAGGCCGCCGGCTTCAGCAACTCTCGCCACGGCCGAGCGGCCGTTGGCTGCCTCGCCGCCTCGCTTGCTATGCTCGTCGAGATAGGGGCCGAGCACGAGAGCCCGCGTCGACGCGGCGCGTTCTGCTTCGTCCCTGTCGCCGTTCGGAAACCCGGCTTCCTTCAAGTCAGCTCGCTAGTGCGGCGCGATGGCCGGATCCTCGCCGGGCTCGAACATCTGAATGGGGTGGCCCGGCATGATCGTCGATATTGCATGTTTGTAGACGAGCTGGGAATGCCCATCGCGTCGCAGAAGGACACAGAAAGTGTCGAACCATGTAACGACGCCCTGAAGCTTGACACCATTTACCAGGAAGATCGTGAGCGGGACCTTGTTCTTGCGAAGGTAATTGAGAAAGGTGTCCTGCAGGTTCTGCGGGCGCTCTGTCGCCATCGGTTGCGTTCCGGTTTCTGTTCTTGGCGCCCTGCCGGCGCTTTGGTTTAGACGTTTGCACCGCGCTCTCGCGGGGCGCCCGTCTCTTAGGGCTGATGCTACGGGAGAGAAAGAACTTTCAGCGCCTGGGCTGACATATTGCCTGCGCATGGTGAACGACGCGCGGCGGCATGGAAGCGTTGGCGAAGGTCCCGCGTGATCGGGCCGGGGCGGCCGTCGGCGACAAGTCGGTCGTCGATCGCGATCACCGGCATGACCAGGATCGTCGCCCCGGTGATGAACGCCTCACGCGCGGCGTAGGCCTCCTCGAGCGAGAACGCCCGCTCTTCCAGCGCCATACCGAGGGAGGCGATCAGCGACACCAGCGTCGTGCGGGTGACGCCCTTCAGGATGGCCTGATCGACCGGATGGGTGAAAACCCGCCGCTCGGCATCGATGATCCAGGCGTTCGACGAGGACCCCTCCCTGACAAACCCATCCTCGCCGATCAGCCAGGCCTCGCCGGCGCCCCTCGCTCGCGCCGCCTGCTTGGCGAGGACGTTGGGGAGCAGCGAGATCGACTTGATGTCCGGCCGCTTCCAGCGGATGTCGGGCGTCGTAATGACCTTGATGCCGACAGCGGCCTTGCTCGCCGCCTTCTCCGGATCGACCGATTTGGCCGTGACGACCAGGCTTGGCCGCACGGCCGGATCGGGAAAGACATGATCGCGCGAGGCGACCCCGCGCGTGACTTGGAGGTACACCATGCCGTCACGCACACGGTTTCGCGCGACGGTCTCGCGCAGAACGAGGCGCAACGCCGGTTCGCTCAGCGGCGCGGCCATTGCCACCTCCCCCAGCGAGCGCCGGAGCCGCTCGAGGTGAAGCTCTTCGTCGACGAGATCGCCGCCATGCACCTCCATCACCTCGTAGATGCCGTCGGCGAACTGGTAACCGCGATCCTCGATCGCGACCAACGATTGCGACTTCGGAAGGTAGCGACCGTTGACGTAGGCGATGCGGCTCACGGCTTCGTCTCTCCGGATCAGGCAAATATATGAAGGGCGTGGCCCGCCGCGCCGATGACGGAACCGGCGAGGATGCCCCAGTAGGGCGAGGTACTCGTGCTATAGACCAGGGCCGCGACGCAGGCCACGATGAGCAGGCTGACCGGCCCCTCGAAGCTGGCTTTCGTCATGACGACACCGCTCGCCAGCATGAATCCAACCGCGATCGGCGCAAGCGCCCGCCGAACCAGCGCGATCGAGCCCGATGTCTCGAAGCGCGTCATTAGGCGGCCGACGGCAAGCGCCAGCACGGCCGACGGCGCGACCATCGCCGCCGTCGCCACGAGTAGCCCGGCCAAGCCGGCCATGTGCCAGCCGATCATGCTGACGATAAGCACGTTGGGGCCGGGCGCGGTCTGACCGACCGCGATCAGATTGGCGAAGGTCTTATCGTCCATCCAGTGGAGAACCTCGACCATTTGGCGGTGGATCTCCGGAACCGTCGCGTTGGCGCCGCCGATCGAGAGCAACGACAGCAGGGCGAAGGTGAGCGCGAGATGGACGAGGATCGTCACGGCGTACCGCGGGACCGGCGCAGGATCGCGAGCCCGAGCGAGGCCGGGATGGCGATGGCGAGCGTTGCTAGCATCGGCAGTCTCGCGTAGGCCGCCGCGACGCAGACGAGCGCCGTAGTCGCATAGGTCACGCTGTCGGCTTCGAGTCCCTTGAGGGTCTTGAGCGCGGTGCCGACGACCAGCCCAGCGGCGGCAGCGGCGGCGCCTGACAGGGCCGCCCTGAGAAGGGGCAGATCCGCATAGCGCGTGTAGAGCGTGGCGACGGCGACGAGGATGACCAGAGGCGCGCCGAGAAGGCCGCCGACGGTCGCGGCGACGCCGGGGAGCCCGGCGTGGCGGTCGCCAAGCAGGGTCGCCATGTTGACAGTATTGGCGCCTGGCAGGCTGCTCGAGACTCCGAACAGTTCGGCGAAACCCCGATCGCTCAAGAGTTTGCGCTCGACCACGATGACGTGGCGTGCCTGCGCGGCCACGCCGCCGAACCCGAGCACGCCGATCTTGAGGAACGCCGCGAAAAGCTCGAAGAGCGACGGCGCCGGCGGAGCGGCTGGCTCCGCGGCGAGATCGCTCAATCGATCCCCAGCGACTTCAGCTTGCGATGAAGCGCCGAGCGCTCCATGCCGATGAATTCCGCCGTGCGCGAGATGTTGCCGCCGAAGCGGCTGACCTGCGCCATCAGGTACTCGCGCTCGAACACTTCGCGTGCCTCGCGCAGCGGCAGGCTCATCAGCTTCTCGCCTCCTGCACCGGTCGGCGTCGCTGGCACAAGCGCGCCGACCTCGGACGGGAGCATGTCGGCGGTGACCTCGGTGTCGGCATCGCCGGAGGCGAGTATCATCAGTCGCTCGACGTTGTTGCGCAGCTGGCGGATGTTACCCGGCCAGTCGTGCGATTGCAGGATCGCCATCGCGTCGTCGGCGATCTTGCGCTTTGGCAGGCCGGCCGTCATCGTGATCTGGTCCATGAAGAACGAGATCAGCTCCGGGATGTCGTCGCGCCGCTCGGACAGGGACGGCACGCGGATCGGGACAACCGAGAGGCGGTGAAAAAGGTCCTCGCGGAACGCCCCTTCCGCGATTAGGCTCGTGAGATCTCGCGCGCTCGAGGAGATGATGCGCACGTCGACGTTGATGCGCTGCGTGCCGCCGACGCGGGTGAAGCTCTGCTCGACGAGCACTCGCAGGATCTTGCCCTGCGTCTCTTTCGGCATGTCGGCGATCTCGTCGATGTAGAGCGTCCCGCCGTGCGCTTCCTCAAGCTTGCCGACCTTGCGTCCCTCGCCGTCGATCGCCTCGGCGCCGAACAGCTCGCTTTCCATCGTCTCCGGCATGATGGTGGCGGCGTTGATGACGACGAAGGGCGCCATCGCGCGCGCCGACGCCTCATGGATCATCCGGGCGGCGAGCTCCTTGCCGGCTCCGGCGTAGCCCGTGATCATGATGCGAGAATTGGCCGGCGCCACCCGCTCGATCACTTGGCGCAGTTGATTGACCGAGGTGGACTTGCCAACCATCCGTTTCACGGTGCCGCCGCGCACCCGCAGATCGCTCACCTCGCGCTTGAGACGCGAGTTCTCGAGCGCGCGCTCGGCGATAAGCACCAGCCGGTCGGCCTTGAAGGGCTTCTCGATGAAGTCGTAGGCGCCGAGCTTGATCGCCGAGACGGCGGTCTCGATGTTGCCGTGACCCGAGATCATCACCACCGGCAGGTCTGGGTTCTGCTGCTTGACGATGTCGAGCACCTGGAGCCCGTCGAGCTTCGAGCCCTGAAGCCAGATGTCGAGGAAGACGAGGCTCGGCCGACGCGCGGTGATCGCCGATAGGGCCTCGTCCGAGTTCTTCGCCGTACGGGTGCCGTGGCCTTCGTCGGACAGAATGCCCGACACGATGTCCCGGATGTCAACCTCGTCATCAACGATAAGAATGTCGCTCGCCATGATCGTTCAAGCCGTCGCTGTGGCCGCCGCGAGGGCGGGCTCGTTGGAAGGGACGCCGTGCGACGCCTCTCGGAGTGGGAAGTGAAGGTGGACGCGGGCGCCCTGCCCTCCGGGCGCGTCGAGCAGTTCGAGGCCCCCTCCGTGATCTTCTAGGATCTTCGCGACGATCGGCAGGCCGAGGCCGGTGCCTTCCGCGCGTGTCGTCATGTAAGGTTCGAGAAGCCGCTGGCGCGCTTCGTTCGGGAAGCCCTTGCCGTTGTCGATGATGTCGATCTCGACGTCGGCACCGACCGTCAGCGAGACGGTAATCTGGCCTTTGAAGTCCTGCGGCTCGCGCGCGGCGATGCCTTCCGTGGCGTTCTTGATGATGTTCGTCAACGCCTGCGAGATCAGCCTGCGGTCGAAGGGCATGATCACTGGGTGGTCCGGCAGCTTGTCCTCGAAGGCGATTTCCGTATGGGCCACTCGCATCAAGAACAGGACGCGGCGCACGCATTCACTGAGGTCGTCCTTGTCGAGCAAGGCCTTCGGCATGCGTGCGAACGAGGAGAACTCGTCGACCATCCGCTTGATGTCGTCGACTTGCCGCACGATAGTATCCGTGCACTGGTCGAAAATGTCTTTGTCGACCGTAATGAGCTTGCCGTACTTGCGTTTGATGCGTTCGGCCGAGAGCTGGATCGGCGTCAGCGGGTTCTTGATCTCGTGGGCGATACGGCGCGCCACATCGCCCCAGGCGGCCGAGCGCTGCGCGTCGAGCACTTCGGTGATGTCGTCGAGCGTGACGACGACGCTCTTGTCCGCCTTGGCCGATGGCTCGCTCGTGACCCGCACGTTGAAGAGGCGGTCGCGGCCAGCGCGAGAGAGCTGGACCTGGCCCTGCACCAGGCGGTGCTGGCTGCTGCGCGCTTCCACCAGGATCGCTGCGATCTCCGGCACGACGCTCTCGACGGTTGCCCCGATGAGGGACTGCGCGCCCTCCCCTGCCGGCACGATCAGGTGCTCGGCCGAGGGATTGAGCGTGGTGATCTTGCCGCCCGGATCTACGCCGACGACCGCGACCGGCACGCCGGAGAGCACAGCTTCGGTGAAGATCCGCCGCTCGTCGATCAGGGTGCTCGCGGCAACGAGGTTGTGCTGCTGCTGGCGCAGTTCGGCCGTCATCTTGTTGAAGGTTTCGCCGAGATGCGCAAGGTCGCCTTCCGATCTGTTGACCTCGACATGCGTGAAGAGATTGCCGGAGGCGACCTGGTCGGTGGCGCTGATCAGCCGGCGGATCGGGTCGACGAGGCGGTTGGCGAAGGAGAGGCCGAGCCAAGTCGCCGAGAGCAGCATGATGAGGGCGATCGACACGTACATGGTCGCGAACGCGATCGAGATCGACGAGCGGTGCTGGTCGAAGGCGTCGTAGCGCACCACGAGTTGCTTGGCGCGCTTGGGGAAGTCGACGGTGAAGCTGTCGACCGGCCGGGCCGCGTAGAGGTAGGTGTTCGGGAACAGGGTGACCGGGCGCAGCGCCACGAAGGTCCGCTCGTCGTCGAGCAGGAGGCAGGTTTCCTCGCCCTTCTTGGCGTCGAGGAAATCCTGTACGGAGGGAGTCACGATCGCCGTTCCGATTGCGCCTAGCTTGATGTCGACATTGGCGCGCTCGATCATCGTGCCGTCGGGCTTGAGGAGCGCGGCCGCGCTGAAGCCGAGGAACTTGGCGCGCGAAGCAAAATAGTCGCGCAGGATCGCCCGATCGGCGGTGAGAAACGCCTTTGCGCTGTCAAGATCCTGAGCGGTCAGCCGGGTTTCCTGCAGCAGCGAGCTGCACTGCGCCTCGCGGTAGAGGGTCGCCGCCTCGATCGTATTCTGCACGAAGCCGCGGACGTCCTGCATGAAGGCGGGATTGAGGCTGCGGTCGAGCGTGATCGAGCCGACCAGCGCCATCAGGATGACCGGCACCGCGGCGATGATCGAGAACAATCCGACGATGCGGATATGCAGCCTAGCGCCGGCGACACCGGCCTTCCACGCCGTGAAGAGCGTCCAACCCTCGAGCACGACCAGCACGACGAGTCCGAGGATCGTGACGATGTTCGCGACGAACAGGCCGAGAACGACGCTCTGCGTCGTCCGCACCGGCGTGTAGTCGGAGAAGATGAGGAAACTCGTCGTCGCGACGATGAGGGCGAGAGCGACCGCGACGGGACCATATCGGGCGAGTAGTCCGCGTGTTCCCGCTCTGACCTCGCCCTTGGCAGCTGTCATTCTCGACGACAATCCGTCTCGTCCGGCGTGAGGATCCGCGGCTCGCTTGGTCCGGCGATCGTCTCGTGTTCGCCCGGCTCAGCCGGCTGCAACACCTGTTGCAAGATTGCGACAATTCGACGGCGCGGACTCGCTGGTCGATCGCCCGACTGTCTTTGCATATCGACAATGCGAAGCGGCAGGCTAGCGCGGCGAGCGCATCAGCCGGATATCGAGATCGCGGATCTTTTTGCGCAGTGTGTTGCGGTTGAGACCAAGCAGTTCGGCCGCCTTGATCTGGTTGCCCCGCGTCGCGGCGAGCGCGGCCGAGATCAGCGGCTGCTCCAGCTCCCGCAAGACGCGATGGTAGAGGCCCGGCGGTGGCAGGCCGTCGCCATGCGCGCCGAACAGCTTGGAGAGATGTCGCTCGACGGCGGTCGAGAGCGGTAGAGCCTCGTCGCTCCCGGTCGGCGCCTGCGCCATTGGCGACGGCCGACCTGCGAGGACCGGCGTGAAGCCGCCCGAGTCGGCGGTGAGTTCCATGTCGACGAGCTGCTCGCCGATCGAATCCTGAGGATAAAGCGCGGCGAGCCGCCGGATGAGGTTCTCGAGCTCGCGGATGTTGCCCGGCCAGCGATGGCGCTTCATTCGCTCGAGAGCTCCGGCCTCGAGATACTTGGCCGGCAAACCTTCGGCCGCCGCCTGCGCGAAAAAATGCTGCGCCAGATCGGCGACGTCCTCGATGCGCTCGCGTAGCGGCGGTAGCCGAAGCGGCACCACGTTCAGCCGGAAGAAAAGGTCCTCGCGAAACAGCCCCTGCCCGATCAGGATCCGCAGGTCCTTGTTGGTCGCGGCGATGATGCGCACGTTGGTCTTGATCGGCATGCGGCCGCCTACCGTCGTGTACTCGCCCTGCTGAAGCACACGCAACAGTCGGGTCTGCGCCTCCATCGGCATGTCGCCGATCTCGTCGAGGAACAGGGTGCCGCCCTCGGCCTGCTCGAAGCGGCCGGCGGAGCGCTGGTTGGCCCCGGTGAAGGCACCCTTCTCGTGACCGAACAACTCGCTCTCGATGAGGTCGCGCGGGATCGCGGCCATGTTGATGGCGACGAAGGGTCCCTTCATGCGCTTGCCGTAATCGTGCAGGGCGCGGGCGACGAGTTCCTTGCCGGTGCCGGACTCGCCGGTGATCATTACCGTGAGATCGGTCTGCATCAGTCTGGCGAGCGAGCGATAGATCTCCTGCATCGCCGGCGAGCGACCGACGAGCGGCATGGTCTCGAGGTCTTCCGGCAAAGCCGCCTTGCTTCGGCTTTTCGGCTCGGTCATCGCACGCCCGACGATCGAGACGAGCTCGCGAAGGTCGAACGGCTTCGGCAGATAATCGTAGGCGCCGCGCTCGGACGCCTTAATCGCGGTCATGAACGTATTTTGCGCGCTCATGACGATGATCGGCAGTTCGGGCCGCAGCTTCTTAATGCGTGGCAGGAGCTCGAAGGCATTCTCGTCGGGCATCACGACGTCGGTGATGACGAGGTCGCCGTCTCCGGCCTTGACCCAGCCCCACAGCGTTGCGGCGGTACCGGTGGTGCGCACGTCGTAACCTGCGCGCGAAAGCGCCTGGCTCAGCACCGTGCGGATCGCCGCGTCGTCGTCGGCAACAAGAATATGGCCTGGATTCATCGCCCCGTGCGGTTGCGTGGCAGCCGCATCCCTATTCGGTCGGCCCTGGCGACCGGCCGTCGCGCGGCACGTGCATAGGCATCAGTACCTTGAATGTCGTTCGGCTGGCTTGCGATTCGCACTCGACGATGCCCCCGTGGTCGCCGACGATCTTGGCGATCAAAGCAAGTCCGAGGCCAGTTCCCGTCGGTTTCGTCGTGACGAACGGGTCGAAAAGGCGAGGCATGATCGCGGGCGCAATGCCCGAGCCGTTGTCGCGCACGCAAAACTCCAGCGGAAGACTGACGGGCGTCTCGAAACCGTTGATCTTCAGACGAACGCCCGGCCGAAACGAGGTCTTGAACTCGATCTCGCCGTCGGATCGATCCGTGCCGATCGCCTCGGCCGCGTTCTTCGCCAGATTGAGGAACACCTGGATAAGCTGATCGCGGCTGCCGAGCACCGGCGGCAGCGAAGGGTCATAGCTTTCTTTGAAGCGGATGTGGCGGGCGAAGCCAGCTTTTGAAACCTTTTTCACATGGTCGAGCACGGCGTGGATGTTGACGCTATCCTGCTCCTCGTCCGGCCCCATCGAGAACGGCTTCATGCGGTCGACGAGCTTCACGATACGATCCGTCTCGTCGCAGATGAGCCGCGTCAGCGCGCGATCCTCGTCGCTGGCCTCCGCCTCGAGCAGTTGCGCGGCGCCTCTTATGCCGGAGAGCGGGTTCTTGATCTCGTGCGCCAGCATCGAGGCCATGGCGGAGACCGAGCGTGCGGCGCCGCGCTGGGCATGCTGGCGGTCGAGCTTCTCGGCGATCGTGCGCTCGCGCAGCATAACCATCATCGTTCCGCCACCGGGTTGCAGCGGGGCCACGAAGATGTCGACAAGGCGATCGATACCGAGACGCGGCAGGCCGAGGTCGACGCGATACTCGTTGATCGCTCCGCCCCGCTCTCGGATCTGCTCGACGAGGGTGAGCAGCGAAGAGCCCTTCGGCAGCAGGGCCGACAGCAGCTGCCGTCTCGGGGTGGCGAGGCTCGCGCCGAAGAAATCCTCGGCAGCGGGGTTGGCGCTGGCGATAACGCCGTCCTGATCGATCGTGAGGACCGGATGGGGCAGCGCGTCGAGGACCTGCAGCGCGCCCTGCCCGGCAATATGGTCGGGCATCGGCGTCTTCGCCCGCGCGGACGCGGCCGACGCGAGCTTAGTGATGAGACGTCGAGGTCGACGGTCCGTCATGCAGCGATCTGCAACGCCGCATCCGAGACCGGGACCTGCGCGGTCGGCTCCTCGAACAACGAACCCAGCAGCCGGCTGACTTCAGCGGGCTCGTCGCTCGTGACCAGGCGCCGGTGTCGTGGCGTGTCCGGAGGGAAGCCGGCGTGCGTCGCGTAGCCTGCCAGATGCTTGCGAGCATGCCGGACACCCTTGTCCGCGCCGTAGAGCGAGAGAAGCGTTGCGTAGTGCGCAAGGGCGGCCTCCCGCCGCGCCTGCGACGGCACGGACAGCGCCTCCAGCCCTGCCAGTTCGCGTCCAATCGCGCCGACGAGCCAGGGACGGCCGACGGCGGCACGGCCGATCATGATGGCGTCGGCGCCCGAGGCAGCGCGCATCGCCCGTGCGTCGGCGAGGCTCGCGCAATCGCCGTTGGCGACCACTGGGATGTCGACCGCCTCCTTAACCGCGCGGATCGCGGCCCAGTCGGCGCGTCCTTTGTAGAACTGGCAGCGGGTGCGCCCGTGCACGGTGATCATCGCGATACCTTCGACCGCGGCGCGCCGAGCGAGTTCGGGTGCATTGAGCGAACGCTCGTCCCAGCCGAGCCGGATTTTGAGAGATACGGGCACGGACACGGCGCCGACCGCCGCGCGCACGAGCGCCACCGCATGATCGAGGTCCCGCATGAGCGCCGATCCGGCGTAGCCGCCGACGACCTTCTTGGCCGGGCACCCCATGTTGATGTCGATCATCGCGGCGCCCTCGGCCTCCGCGAGCCGCGCGGCCCGCGCAAGCCGCTCCGGGTGGCAGCCGGCGATCTGCACGACATGCGCGGCAATCCCCGCGCCTTCGGCCTTGATCCTACTGGCGATGTCGCCTTTTGCGTAGAGATCGCCGTCAACCATCTCGGAGACCACCAAGCTCGCGCCGAAGAGCAGGGCAGCGCGGCGCATCCCGACGTCGGTGACGCCGGACATCGGCGCAAGCATTACTCCCGCAAGATCTCCCGAGCCGCCAATAGTGCTCACAAGATGTGCAAATCCGTGCATGCTCATATGCTAGTCAAGATTAAGGAAACGGCAAGCGAATTCGCGTGCGTCCCCTCCGGAGGCGGCGTGTCCGGAGCGTGTCCGGCCGAGCGTTTGACGATCCTCCTGTAACGGACAACAGTCAGGCGTTAATCGACGCTGGGCGCGTGTGTGGCCTGTCATGGAAGCGGACCTCGATTCGGCATTTCTGGTGGTAGCGGCCGGGCGCGGCTTGCGTGTCGGCGGCGCCTTGCCGAAACAATACCTGGCGCTCGCGGGCCAGACGCTCCTCACCCGCACGCTGAGCAGCCTGGCCGCCGCCGACCCGAGCGCGCGCATCCTGGTTGTCATCCACCCCCACGATATGGCGCTCTACGGGCGCAGCATCGATGATCTCGCCGCCGCCTTGCAACCGCGCCTTCTGCCGCCGGTGAACGGCGGCGCCTCGCGGCAGGACAGCGTGCGAGCGGGATTGTCGGCCCTGGCTGCCCTACCCGACAAGCCGGACCTGGTCCTCATCCACGACGGCGCGCGTCCGTTTCCGACCCGGGAGCTGGTTGCGCGCGCGAAGGCTGGCGCCGCCCGCAACGGAGCCTGCGTCCCGGGGCTCTTCGTTAACGACACGATCAAGGAGGTCGATGCCGCCGGTCGCATCGTCGCAACGCCGATCCGCGCGGCTCTGCGGGCCGTGCAGACCCCTCAGGCCTTTCAGTTGGCGCTTATCCACGATGCCCATCTGGCCGCAGCGGCGGCCGGCGCGAGGGACTTGACGGACGATGCAGCCACCGCCGAATGGGCCGGACATCCCGTCCACGTCTTCGAAGGAGATCCGGGAAACATGAAGGTGACCAATCTTGAGGATGTTGCCTTGGCCGAAGCCCGGTTGATCCGCGACTGCCCCGACATCCGAGTGGGCCAGGGTTACGACGTCCACGCGTTCGGACCGGGCGACCATCTCTGGCTCGGCGGATACAAAATGCCGCACACGGCGGGGCTCGTCGGCCATTCCGATGCCGACGTGCTCTCTCACGCCATCACCGACGCCCTCTATGGCGCGCTCGGCGACGGCGATATCGGCAGCCACTTCCCGCCGTCGGACCCGCAATGGAAAGGCGCCGATTCGGCGATCTTCCTTGCCGCGGCCGCAGAGGCCGTGCGCGCCCGCGGCGGCATGATCGCGCATATCGACGCCACCGTCGTATGCGAGGCGCCGAAGGTGGGGCCGCATCGCGATGCGATCCGCTCGCGCATTGCAGAGGTCGTCAACCTGCCGCTCGATCGCGTGGCGGTGAAGGCCACGACCTCGGAGCGCCTCGGCTTCACCGGCCGGCAGGAGGGAATCGCCACGCTAGCCACTGCCACCGTCCGCCTGCCGGTGCCGGCATGATCGGGCCGGAGACGATCGCCGCGGCGGCGAACATCCTCAAGCTCTTCAAGGAATGCGGGTTGACGGTGGCCACCGCCGAATCCTGCACGGGCGGCCTGCTCGCGGCGGCGCTCACCTCGGTCTCCGGCTCAAGCGCGGTCGTCGAACGCGGCTTCGTTACCTACACCAACATCGCCAAGACCCAGTCGCTCGGCGTCTCACACCTGCTCCTCAACAGCCATGGCGCGGTAAGCGCCGAGGTCGCCGCAGCGATGGCCGAAGGCGCCCTCGCCCGCTCGAACGCCGACGTCACCATCGCGATCACAGGCATCGCCGGTCCCGGCGGTGCGATGCCGGAAAAGCCGGTCGGGCTCGTCTACTTCGGTCTGGCCCGCGAGCATATGCGTACGCAGACGATCGAGCGGCGCTTCGGCATGATCGGTCGTGACGGGATCCGTGAAGCATCGGTGAACGTCGCGCTCGATCTGCTACGCCAGGCGGCGGGCTGACGGCGCGGGTCGACCGTAGACGATGTCGGCGCGCTTCTCGAAGGCGTCGGCGAAGCGCCGAAACGCCTGGTCGAACATGCCACCCATCAAGGCGCCGAGCATTCGGCTCTTGAACTCGTAGTTGATGTCGAAATCGACGTGCGACCCATGCCCGTCCTCGGTGTCGCGAAACGCCCAGCTGTTCTTCAGGTAGCGGAAAGGCCCGTCGATATACTCGACGAGGATGTGCTGGGTTGGCCGCTCGCACGCCACCTTGGTCTTGAAGGTCTCGCGGATCGCCTTGTAGCCCACCTGCATCTCGGCCACGAACACCTGGGTGTCGCCATCGTCATGCCGGTTGAGGACGCGAAGCGCCTTGCACAACGGCAGGAACTGCGGATAAGCCTCGACATCCGAGACGAGCTCGAACATGTCCCGGGCTGAGTGCTGGACGCGGCGTGTCGTGCGGAAGGAAGGCATTGCCCCTATTAGCACGCGCGCGGCGTCACGGAAGCGGCTCAAGGGTCGCGCTGCCGGTTGTACAAAGTTCTGAATTATCCCGATCCGTGAAGCTTCTGTTTACCCTCCGCCGCCATTTTCATCTCGCGTTGCGTTCCCCCGGAGATGACAGTGATGCTGAGGCGTTTCGTGAAAGACGGAAGCGGCACGACCTTCGAAGGCATTGCGCTTTCGGTCTCGATCATCGCGGTCGCCTTCGTCGCTTCGGCAGACATGCTCGACTACATGACGAAGTCGCATGGGCCGGCTGGCGACGGAACCGCCAAGCTCCCGGTCATGGCCGTGAAGGGCAATCTCGACTACGAGCCGACCGGATCGCTACCGAAGATGATTTCGCGCTCCGTTCTCGATCCCTGCAACGGCGCGGTCAAGTAGGGCGCCTCCCCGCTTCCTCGGGTGCGGTGGCGGCGCCCTCCCCGAGGGCGCGCTGCATCAAGACCGCGTCGAGCCAGCGTCCCGCCTTCCAGCCGGAGGCGCGCAGGACACCGGCATGCTTGAAGCCTGCGCCGGCGTGTAGCGCGACCGAGCCGGCATTGGCGCCGTCGCCGATGACCGCCACCATTTGACGATGGCCCCGCGCCGTCGCGGCGGTGACGAGGGCGCCCAGCAAGGAGCGCCCCACGCCGCGCCCTTTGAGGGCAGGTTTGACATAGACCGAATCTTCCACCGTAAACCGGTATGCCGGCCGATCTCGGTAGGCATTGGCGTAGGCGTAGCCGACGACCGTGCCAGCGTCCGTCGCGACAAGATAGGGATACCCGGCACCGACGATCCGCGCGAGGCGCTTCGTCATTTCGGACACGTCGGGAGGATCAATCTCGAAGGTGCCGGTTTCGTGAAGAACCGCATCGGCGTAGATCGCGGTAATCGCTTCTAGGTCGGCCGCTATCGCGGGCCGAACCACGGGTTCGCGGCCGTCTCCCCGCGTCATGGCGACGAGCGCGCTCTTGGCGCCGACATAAGCGCTAATAGAAGCCGCCCGAGTCGCTGCCGCCAGCGGCGTCGGGGAAGAAACTGCGCGCCGGCGGCGCGCGGTTCGGCTCGCGGCGCGGGGTCGACGTCGGGATGCCGGCGTCGAAGCCGTCCTGCTCGGCCTGCTGGCGCCGCTTGGCGGCGGCGCGCTCCTCGGCGCGACGGCGTTTCTTCTCAGGCTTGACCGGCTGGTCCGCGTTGGGGGGTGACGGTGGCTCGGCCGTGTTGGAGGCCTCCACAGGCGCCTTCTGAACCTCGGTGCCGCCTTTGCAGTCGGTCAGCCAGACGTCGTAGACTGGGTGTTCGATGCCATGCAGGCCGGGGCTGGCCGCGAACATCCATCCCGAGAAGATGCGCTTGTACTGCTTCTTGGCGTCGATCTCGTCGACCTGCGCGAAGGTGATGGTCTGCGGCGCCTCGGTCGCCGGACGGGTGTAGCAGGCGCGTTCGGTGATCTCGAGCGAGCCAAACTGCACCGTCTCGTTCGTCGTCACCTCGAAGGAGATGATCCGCCCGGTGATCTTGTCGAGCCCGGAAAAGACGGCGGTGGGATGCGAGATCCGGTCGGCAAAGGCTGGGACGGCCGAGCCGGCAAAGCCCATGGCGAGTGCCGCGGCGAAAACGAGCCAGAGCGGCTGTGGTGATGTCATTCCGATGGTCCGGCCCTGCTGGCTTCTTTAAGCGTGACGGAGGCTCATCACAGAAGTCCGGCTGGAATGGGGCTGACGCGGCCAAAGCCAAGCCGCTCAGCTCAGGGTCACGACTTCCCGGGACCAAACAGCTAACGCGCCAAGCGCCGCCGGTCTGCGCTACGTTTCGAAGCTCAACGCATGGAGCGATGCGGCCGCCGCCATGTCGCGCCAGCGGAGGTCGCGCCGGGCGGTGGCATCCGCGTCGGCGCCCCATTGGCTGATCTGGTAATCTTCGTCGACATGGGCCAACCGCCAGGCCTCGGCGGCGCCGAGCCTGCCGTGGGCGACCGCGAGGGCGATCAGCACGGAGCCCGTCAGGCTCGTCATGACGCTAAGCGCGGCGAGACGCAGCGGCCCGCGGGAGCCCTCGGCTATGGTTCGGACGGCCTGCAGCACCGCCGCGCGCGACGTTTCCGGTTGCTCGACGTAGACGATCCCATTCGAGCAGATGAAGCGGGCGCCAAAGCTCTCCCGTGCCATTGCGAGGACGGGATCCCAGGCCCGGCTCTGGGCCGCCACGAGCGCGGCCGGATCGCCGGCGCGATAGCAGACGAGGTCGGTCTCGGCGAATTTTGCCACTGCGGCGATCGTGGCATCGAGCTGGTGGACGACGCCATCGATGGCCGAATTGGCAAGCCGCGTCATCGGCATCAGGGCCGGATCGACGACGCCCGCTTGGTCGCGCCATTCGACGGCGAGCGCCTCGGCCATGGCGCGCGTCGGGACGACGAGCACCGCCTTGGCCGGCGTGCGGACCGGGCGCCCGTCAAGGCGCAGCTCGTAGCCGGTCTCCACCGCCGCGGTCCCGACATCTGTGTAGAAGCGCTGCGGCAGCGCCTTCTTCAGGTCGCGCCGCGCCATCGCGACTGGGTCGACCGGTGCCCGCCAGCTCGGCGCTTCGGCTTCGTGGTCCTTGCTCATGCCACCCTGCTCGTCTCGCCTTGTACGGTAAGGAGCTCGTCGAAACTTGCGACGAGGATCGTTGCCCCGGCAGTGCGCAGCTCCGTCGGCGCGTGGAAGCCCCAGGCGACGACGATCTGCGCGACTCCCGCGGCGTCCGCCATCGCCATGTAAAAGCTGGTGTCACCGATCATCCCGGCAACGGTCGGCTCCAGACCGACGTCGTCGAGCGCACCGACCAGCATGGAGGGATGCGGCTTGGAGGGATGGTCGCCAGCGGTCTGTATCGTCGCGAAGACCTCCCGCCAGTCCAGCGCCGTGACGCTTACGCGCGAAACGGCCAAGTTCCAGGCCTTTCGCCCGTCCATACGGCACTGCGCCTGCACTGCAAGACTTGGACGCTCCTTCACGGCGCGGCACAACAGCGGCTCTGCCCTTCGGCCGCGAAAAAGGTCCAGGTCAGTCCTCGCTTTTCGCCTCGCCGGCCCGGTCGCGGCTCAAGCCCTTGGCCTCGAGCTCGCTCACGTAGGCTGCCCATTTCGCCGCCTGCGCGCAGCCGAGCTCGTTCAGATAGGCCCACGTGAAGATGCCTGTCGAATGCATGTCGTCGAAGCTGAGCTTCACCGCGTAGGTGCCGATCGGGTCGACGCCGATGATCGCGACGGCACGTTTGCCTCCGATCGTCTTGCGTTCCTTGCGGCTGTGGCCCTGCACCTCCGCGGACGGGCTCATCACCCGCAGGTACTCGGCCGGCAGACCGAAGCTGCGGCCATCCTCGAAAGAAACCTTGAGCAAGCGCCCGGCTTGCTGCACCCTGATTTCCGTCGGCCATGCGACATGCGCATCCGGCATCCTTCGTCTCCTGCCCTTACGCTGTCACCACCAGGCGCTATATGAGCACCATGATGCCAAGCAACGCCGTTGCGAAGCCGTCCCATGTCCTCGCGTCGGGAGACGAGCGCGCGCCCCTCGTCGATCCCTTTGGCCGCCATATCAGCTATATACGCGTCTCCGTCACTGACAGGTGCGATTTCCGCTGTGTCTATTGCATGGCCGAGGACATGGAGTTCCTCCCCAAGCGCGACCTGCTCAGCCTCGAGGAACTCGATCGGCTATGCAACGCCTTCGTCGCGCGCGGCACCCGCAAGATCCGCCTGACCGGCGGCGAGCCGCTGGTGCGCCGCGACCTCATGCGGCTCATCCGAAATCTCTCTCGACACCTCGAGAGCGGCGCGTTGCAGGAACTGACGCTGACGACCAACGGCTCGCAGCTCGCACGCTTCGCCGACGAATTGGCCTACGCCGGTGTACGCCGCATCAACGTCTCCATGGACAGCCGCGATCCCGACAATTTTCGCGCGATCACCCGGCGCGGCGACCTCGGGATTGTGATGAAGGGGCTCGATGGCGCGCAGGCGGCGGGCCTCGCGGTGAAGATCAACATGGTCGCGCTCAAGGGTGTCAACGACCACGAAATCCCTTCCATGATGGAGTGGGCGCACGGCCGCGGCATGGACCTCACCCTGATCGAAGTGATGCCGATGGGAGAGATCGGCGAGAACCGGATTGATCAATACCTGCCGCTGTCTCGCGTCCGCGCCGAGCTGATGGAACGGTACCGCCTGTTGGATTTGGCTTACAAGACGAGCGGGCCGGCCCGCTACGTCAAGGTCGAGGAGACCGGCGGCCGCCTCGGCTTCATCACGCCGATGACGCACAACTTCTGCGAGAGCTGCAATCGCGTGCGGGTCACCTGCACCGGCACTCTCTACATGTGCCTTGGGCAGGACGATGCCGCCGACCTTCGCGCGCCGCTGCGCGCCTCCGCGGACGACGACTTGCTCAACGAGACGATTACTGAGGCGATCGCCCGCAAACCGAAGGGCCACGACTTCATCATCGACCGCACGGTCGAGCGGCCGGCGGTCGGGCGGCACATGAGCGTGACGGGGGGGTGAAGGATCGGTTCCCGCGATTATCGTGGTGTACGCGCGATGATCGAAAGACCGACGCCGACGATGACGAGGGTCATTCCCACAAGGGTCGGTGCGATAGGGGTTCTCGCGTTGGGTTGCGCCGCCCGCAGCTGCAACGGGACATAAAGCGCCGGGCCGAGCGCGGCGGCGGATGTCGTCAAGATTGCCCAAGGCGCCTAGCGCACGCCCTCGTGGACGGCGAGGCATAGCCAGAGTGTCGTTGCACCGAGGCTCGCGAACCCGCCCCCGATGATCCTGAGCATGCCGAGGATGATGGTCTGCACTCCGGGCGCGACCTCATCCCAGGATTTGCCCGCCACCGCCGCCTGATAGGGCATAAAGGCGTCAGCGAGCATGTATTTCATGCCGACGAAAAGTCCCATGAGACCCGCGATGGTCAGTGTGATCAAGGCCAGATCGATCATTCTATCCCTCGGCGAACAACGCCCGGTCCGCAGCCTCCTCGCTCATCGCGACCTGACGGAGGGCGGCTTGCATGTTCGACGGCCACAATGTCACTGCTTAGCGAAGGGCCGCTATTAGCCTTCAGTCTCACGGGCTTGCCGACCTCATGCGCTCGTATTTGCGCCGGCCATCGCCATCTGGTCTAACATGCGCAAGCGAACGCGGGCTGCCCCCGGCGGGCCGGCCCCAGCGAAATCAGCTATCGTCATAGCTGTCGAGGCGGCGGTGACCTACACGGTCAAGGAGATCTTTTACACGTTGCAGGGCGAAGGTCACCACGCCGGGCGCGCCGCGGTGTTCTGCCGTTTTTCCGGCTGCAACCTGTGGAGCGGACGCGAGATGGATCGCGTAAGCGCGACCTGCACCTTCTGCGACACCGATTTCGTCGGGCACGATGGCGACGGCGGCGGCCGCTTCAAGACGGCAGCCGCGCTCGCCGAGGCCGTTGCCGCGACTTGGCAGGGTGGAGAGAACGGACGCTTCGTCGTCTTCACCGGTGGCGAGCCGCTGCTGCAGCTCGACGACGCGGTCCTCGCTGCGGTCCACGCCCACGGCTTCACGTGCGCGATCGAGACCAACGGCACCAGGCCGGCGCCGGCCGCTGTTGACTGGGTCTGCGTCAGCCCGAAGGCTGGCGCGCCGCTGGCACTGCGCGGCGGCGACGAGCTGAAGCTCGTCTTTCCGCAGGAAGGTCTCGACCCCGAAGCGTTCGCCGCCTATCCGGTCGATCATTATTGGCTGCAGCCGATGGATGGCGCGGCGCGCGATGCGAACACCCGGGCGGCGGTGGCCTATTGCCTCGCCCACCCGCGCTGGCGCCTTAGCGTGCAGACCCAGAAAGTCATCGGGATTCCCTGATGTTCGAACTCTCGAAGCAGTTCCGGTTCGAGGCGGCGCACACGTTGGAGCGCACCGTGAAGGCCGACGCCAGCCGGCGCATCCACGGCCATTCCTACCGCGCCGAGGTGACGGTGCGCGGCGAGCCGGACCCGGCGAGCGGCATGATCGTCGACCTGACGCTGCTCGAGCGCGCGCTCGACACGGCGCGCGACGGGCTCGATCACCGCTTCCTCGACGATGTCGACGGCCTCGGGCCGGCGACGATGGAGAACCTCGCCCTGTGGATCTGGCGAACGGTCGCTCCGGCTTGCGCCGGCCTCGCGAAAGTCTCCGTCTGCCGCGACTCCAGCGGCGACGCTTGCAGCTATTACGGTCCGTCCTGGGCCGAAGGCGCCTGATCCCGTTCGCTAACTAGACGAAGTACTCCGGCGCCTCCTCCGGCGTGATCGACTCGACCAGCATCTTCTACCCCGCACCGATCACCTCGGCGAAGTCGCGCAGGGCGACACCTTCCTCGCCGACCGCGTTGTAGCGCGCGGCTGCCTAGCCGTTCTCGAGCGCCAGCCAGTAGAGAAGGTCGGCGTCGGTGACGTGCACGGCCGGCAAGCGGTGCTTGCCTTCGCCGACATACGCCACCCGGCCCTATTGCCGCGCCAACAAAACGGGCTGCGAGAGCCGGCCTTGATAGCGGCTGTCGTGCACCTGCGGTAGCCGCATTACTATCGCGCACCCGCCCTTGGCGATGACCGCGTCGGCAGCCTCCTCGGAGGGCCGCGCGGAGAATTCCGCCGAGGTGACGTGATCGTCGGTCTCCAAATGGCGGGCCGGTCTTCGACCGGGCGAGGCTTGTTGCGGAGGAGCTGACGAACGGCCGCTCCGAGCCGGCCAGCACCTCGTCCAGCTTCTCGATGACCAAGCGGTCGTCCTCACTGTTCTGCTTCACGTTGGAGAAGTCGCGATTGAGGGCTGCGCGGATAACGCGTTGGCCGCCTCTGCGGCGGTTCGCAGGCGATCAAGCGCGTTCACGTCGCTGCGAAAAACCTCTGCCTCGGCATGGGTGAGCGCCTTGGCGCCCGCGTTCCCGCGACCAACCATGGCCCGCATCGATAAGTTCCGGAATGGAAGGGAGCCAAAAAAGCTGGTGGCGCCTGTCAGAAACACTCGCATCCCGCACCTCTTGCGTGCTTTCGGCATCGAGGTTGACGGCGCGAGTCCACCTCGTGCAGTCGTTCGAAATGTCCACGTCCGGGCTAAACAGCAGAGCTAGACCGGTCGATCCCTTGGCCCAATTTCCTCGGCTTGGTACGGGACCGATGTGATCGCTCGGCGCGAACGAGGAGCCGCTAGAACGGCGGCTCGAAGCTTACGATCTCGATCCCGAACCCCGAAAGGCCGATATAGGTGCGCGGTGTGGCTGTCCGCAGCCTGATCGAACTGATGCCGAGGTCGCGCAGGATCTGCGCCCCGACACCGACGTCCCGCCAAAGCGCCATGCGCTTCACCTCGCTCGCTGGCGGCTCCTGTATCCCGGCACGTGCCGGCACTCCGGCGGCGCCGTCACGGAGATAGATGAAGACGCCCCTGCCCTCCTGCCGGAAGCGCGCGAAGATTTTCTTGATCTCAACACCGCCCTTGATGACGTCCTCGACGATGTCGACGCGGTGCAGACGCGTCGGCACGGCTTCGCCGTCGCCGAGATCGCCGTGGACAAAGGCAAAGTGCTGGACGGGATCGAACGGCGTCGCGTAGGCGTAGCCTGTCAGTATGCAGCCGTCGGCCTCGACCTGAAACGACGAGACGCGCTCGACGAGCTTCTCGCGCGCCTGGCGGTAGGTGATGAGATCGGCCACCGAGATGCGCTTGAGACCATGGGTCTCGGCGAAGGCGTCGATCTGGCGCCCGGCCATCACCGTTCCGTCGTCGTTGGCAAGTTCGCAGATAACGCCGACCGGCGGAAGGTCGGCGAGACGGCAAAGGTCGACGGCCGCCTCGGTATGACCCGAGCGCATCAGCACGCCCCCCTCGCGCGCGATCAGCGGGAAAACATGGCCCGGGCGCACGAAGTCGCCGGCGCCCATGTTGCCGTTCGCGAGCGCGCGCACGGTGTTGGTGCGCTGTTCGGCCGAAATGCCGGTCGTCAGCCCATGGCGGACGTCGACGGTGACGGTGAAGGCCGTGCCAAGCGGGGCGTCGTTGGTGGCGACCATCGGCGCAAGGTGGAGCCGCTTGGCATCATAGGGGGTGACCGGCGCGCAGACGATGCCGCAGCAGTTGCGGACGATGAACGCCATCTTCTCCGGCGTGCAGAGCGAGGCGGCGCAGACGAGATCGCCTTCGTTCTCGCGGTCGTCGTCGTCGGTGACGATGACGAGTTCGCCGCGGGCGATGGCCTCGATGGCTTGCTTGACCGAGTGGGTGTTGGGCGACAAGAGAACCTCTTTCCTTGCCGCTTCCTAGACCATGCGGCTCCGCAAATTTAAATGGGGGTGGTTGGCGTCACCTTCACCGCCGCAGCGTCGCGCACGGCCGGATGCCCCAAAATGGAAGGATTTCCGGTCCATCCTGGCGACGCGGCCGTGCCGCTACCGCCACGGCGTTGCGCTGAAGGGATGGACTTCGTGAAAGGCCGGCGCTGTCCGCGACGATCGCTCATCGGCTTGTCGGCACTCGTTCTGCTCGGCTTCGGTCTCGGCCGGGTCGAGGCCCGCCAGCTGTGCGACGATCTCGATTACGACGGAGCAGGTTACACCGTCTGCACCATCGATACGGCCCGCGACAGCCTCAAGCTGTTCTGGCGTGATGCCTCCGGCAAGCCGTTCCAGACCTTCGCGCAACTCGCGACGAGTCTCGCGCAGGTTCACGAGAAGCTCGCCTTCGCGATGAACGCCGGCATGTTCCAGGAGGACTTCTCGCCGCTTGGGCTTTTCGTCGAGGGCGGCAAGACGCGCCGGGCCGCCAACACCCGCGAAGGTGCGGGCAACTTCCACCTGAAGCCGAACGGCGTGTTCTTTTTCGGAGGACAGACCGACGGCCAGAGCGCCGGCGTTATGGAGACCCAGCGCTTCCTCGAATCGGATCTTCGTCCCGCTTTCGCGACGCAATCGGGCCCGATGCTCGTCATCGACGGGCAGATCCATCCCAAGATCCAGGCCGACGGGACGTCGCAGAAGGTCCGCAACGGGGTCGGCGTTCGCGACGCGCACACGGTGGTGTTCGCCATCTCGCGAGACGCCGTGACTTTCTACCAGTTCGCGAGCCTGTTTCGCGATCGGCTCGGCTGCCGCAACGCGCTGTTCCTGGACGGCTCGATCTCGAGCCTCTACGCGCCGGAACTCGGCCGCACCCAGCAGTGGTTGCCGGTGGGGCCGATGGTCGGCGTGACCGAAAAGGCGCCCTAGTCTAGGTCCAGTAGAGGATCCGCGCCGCCGGAAGCCGCTCGCCGACGAGGCGCATGAGTTCACCGCGCATCTCCTTCATGAGAGGCGCCGGATAGACGTGCTTGACCGAACCGAACTTGGTCAGCTTGCGCGACCGCGCGGCCTCGTCCATCTCGATCCTCGAACCCGGATACCACTCTTGCAGGACCGCTTTCGACTTGGGCGTGAAGCGATGGGTGATGAGCTCGACCGTGATATCGAGATCGCCGATGCCGCCGAGCGCTTCGGCCGCCATGTCAAACAATTCGGCGTAGCCGCAGCGCCAACCTTGATAGGCCTGGATCGGCGCGATCGTGAGCCCCACGCGATAGCCGTCGAAAGCCAGCCTCGCCAGCGCCTGCAGTCTTGCGGCAAGCGAGCTGGTGCCGCCCTCGAAACGGATCAGCGCGGGCGCGTTCACCGACATCCGGACGCGCGTCTTGCGCCCGTGCGCCAATCCGATCAGCGGCTCCACCTCCGCGAACTTCGTCGTGAAGCGAAGCTGCACGTCCGCGTCCCACCGCCCGAAGCGCGTCACCGTTTCGGCCAAGCTGCCGGTGAGATGCTCGATGCCGACCGGGTCGGTATAGCAGGACGCCTCAAACGTGGTGCCCTCGGCGGCGCGCGCCCGCGACCTCGAGGTCACCGCCCCCTGGCCGACGTAGGCTGGGAGCCCGGCGAGGATTTCGTCAAGGTTGGCATAAACGCGCGTGACCGGTGGGCCTCCGAGCGAGCCGGCGAGATAGCAGTACTGGCAGTGCGCCGGGCAGCCCTCCGCGAGATCGAAGCGCCAGTCGGCCGAGGGCGGGATCGCTTGTAGCCGTCGCTTCGCCTCGGAGGCGACGACGACCGCCAGCGTCGACTTGGCGCGGACGTAATCGGCACGCGGGTTGACGCCACCGACGAGCCCCGTGAGGCGATCGCTCGCGAGTTCAACGAGTTCGGCACCCGCTTCGACGGCGCGGCGCGCGATCTCTCTGCCGCGCGGCCACTCCCGCGCCGAGCGGGTGACGAGGACACGCTTCGGCGTCCATAGGCGGCTAGACGGCGGATCAGGAGAGAGTCGTGGGGCGCTGGCTTGCATGCTCTCAAACGCTCGACGCCGAGGCCGGTGTTCCGCCTGCCGGTCGGCGCCAATCGACGCTGGCGATCCGTTCAGTCGCCGAGCAGCGCGGGTTCGGTGCCCATTTGGCCGCGATGACGCAGGAAATGGTCGGCCAGCACGCAGGCCATCGCGGCCTCGCCGACCGGTACCGCCCGGATGCCGACGCAGGGGTCGTGGCGGCCCCTGGTGACGATCTCCTGCTGCTCGCCGGTGCGGGTGATGGTGAGCCGCGGCTTCAGGATCGAGGAGGTCGGCTTCACCGCGAAGCGCACCACGACCGGCTGGCCGGTCGAGATACCGCCGACGATGCCGCCGGCGTGGTTGGAGAGGAACAGCGGCCGCCGGTTGTTGCCGAGCCGCATCTCGTCGGCGTTCTCCTCGCCGGTGAGCGCCGCCGTGGCGAAGCCGTCGCCGATCTCCACACCCTTGACCGCGTTGATCGACATGAAGGCGCCGGCGAGATCCGCGTCGAGCTTGGCGTAGATCGGCGCGCCCCATCCGGCGGGGACGCCGTCGGCGACGATCTCGAGCACCGCGCCGACCGAGGAGCCGTCCTTGCGAATCGCGTCGAGGTAGGTCTCGTAGTCCTTCGCCGCTTCTGCGTCAGGGCAGAAAAACGGGTTGCGGTCGACCTCGTCCCAATCCCAGCGGGCGCGATCGATGCGGCGGTCGCCCATCTGCACCAGCGCGCCGCGGATCGCGACGCCCGGCACCACCTTGCGCGCGACCGCCCCGGCCGCCACGCGCGCCGCCGTCTCGCGCGCCGAGGACCGGCCTCCTCCACGGTGATCGCGGATGCCGTATTTCGCTTCGTAGCTGTAGTCGGCGTGGCCGGGCCGGAACGCGTCCTTGATCACGTCGTAGTCCTTTGAACGCTGGTCCTCGTTCTCGATCAACAGCATGATCGGCGTGCCGGTCGTCACCGTCCGCCCCTCGCGATCAGCGACCACCCCGGACAGGATGCGGACCGTGTCAGATTCCCTGCGCTGCGTAGTGAAGCGCGACTGGCCGGGCTTGCGCTTGTCGAGGAACGCCTGGATGTCTGCCGCCACCAACGGGATCAGCGGCGGACAGCCGTCGACGACGCAGCCGATCGCCGGCCCGTGGCTCTCGCCGAACGTCGTGACGCGGAACAGGTGGCCGAACGTGTTGTGCGACATGGCGGGTACCGAATGGCGGATCAGCGGTCCGCCACTAAAGCCGGTCCCGTAAGGATGCAAACGCCAGACGGAACTCCGCTGCGCTGCGCCAGGCTATACCTTGCTAGTCGCGCAGCAGGGCCGTACCGTCCGGCGCGGCGACGTTCTTCATGCCGACGACGTGATAGCCGGCATCGACGTGAAGGATCTCGCCGGTGATGCCGCGGGCATGGTCGGAGAGGAGGAAGGTGGCGCTCTCGCCGACCTCTTCGGCCGTGACCGAACGGCGCAACGGCGCGTTGTACTCGTTCCACTTGAGGATGTAGCGGAAATCGCCGATCCCGGACGCCGCCAGCGTCTTGATGGGGCCGGCGGAGATCGCGTTCACGCGGATGTTCTTCTGGCCGAGATCGGCGGCGAGGTAACGCACACTCGACTCGAGGGCCGCCTTGGCCACGCCCATCACGTTGTAATTCGGCATGACCTTCTCGGCACCGTAATACGTCAGCGTCAGCATCGATCCGCCGTTCGTCATCAGCTTTTCCGCGCGCTGCGCGACCGCCGTGAACGAGTAGCAGGAGATCATCATCGTCATGGAAAAGTTCTCGGCCGTCGTGTCGACGTAACGGCCGGTCAGCTGCTCGCGGTCCGAAAAGGCGATGCAGTGCACGACGAAATCGAGCTCGCCCCACTGCTTCGTCACAAAATCGAACGTCTCATCGATCGAGGCCGCGTCGGTCACGTCGCAATGTCCGATGACATGAGCGCCGAGTTCCTCCGCGAGTGGCCGCACGCGTTTGCCCAGCGATTCGCCCTGGTAAGTCATCGCGAGTTCCGCACCGGCGTCGGACGCCTGCTTGGCGATGCCCCAAGCGATCGAGCGGTTGTTGGCGACGCCGAGGACGAGCCCGCGCTTCCCAGCCAGTACACCGGTGCCCTTGGTGGGTGCAAAGTTCATCGCCGGTTGGGTCATCCTAGGTCCGGTTGCCTGCATTCGGGACCATGCGCCCGAACCGATTGTGCGTTTAAGCGCACCGCCCGGGGAGCGCAAGCGCGCAGCACACAGCACCCGAATGGGAGCCCAGCCGAAAAGAGGGATCGCTGGGTAGAGAGAAATGGTTACTATTTCGTAAAGAACGCGTTTATTAGGGGCGACGGTTGGCTGCGCCATTGGAGTTCGGTACGGTGCGCGACGAATTGAAACTTTTCACGCCGCGCCTCCGCCGCTATGCCCGCGCGCTGGCGACAGGAAACGCCGGGCCGACCGAGGCGGCCGACGATCTCGTGCACGCGACATTGATGCGCGCCCTCGGTTCCCGGCACTTCGACAGTAATGCCGATCTCGCGATCCGGCTTTTCGCGACCGTGACGCAGCTTAACCGCGAGGTCGCCGTCTCCGGGCGGCGGGCTTGCATGGCAGGTGCGGGACGGCCGTCGCTGGTGGTCAATGAGGGTTATTCCTCGGCGCCGCGTCAGACCAAGCTCTCGGCCGCCCTGATGGGCTTGCCTCTGGAAGATCGCGAGGCGCTTCTCCTGGTGGCGTTGGAAGGCTTCGACCACGGCGAAGCCGCCCGGATCCTCCGCATCTCGCGCGGCAGCCTGATCGGCAGGCTGACCCAGGCGCGGACCACCCTCGACGCAAGCCTGAACGCCCGCCCGTCCGCGCCGGCGAATGGTCGCGTGTCGTACTTGCGTCTCGTGACCTGAGCGGACCGGAACCTGATCGAATGTCTTTCACACAGGCGTCCCTGAGCGACGCCGAGGTTCATGGGCTGGTCGACGGTCAGGTCGACGGCGACAAGCGGTCGGAGATCCTGCGGCGGCTCGCCGCCTCGCCTGCCGACCGGCAGCGCGTCGAGGCATGGCAGGATCAAAACGAGCTCATCCGCTCCGCCTTCGCGTCTGTCGAGAAGGAGCCGTTGCCCGTCGCGCTCAATCTGACCGCGCCGCTTCTGACCACCCCGCCGGTGCACACGATCGCGCTCGGCGGTCTCCCGATTAAGGCGACGTCGACACCGGCGCCCCGCTTTCGCAACGCGGCGGGGCTGGCGGCGGTCCTCATCGTCGCGTCCGGCCTGGGCGGGTTGTGGCTCATGCTCGAGACGGCCGAGCGCAACGAACCGACGTCCGGGCTCGTGTTCCGATCCTCGATCGACGACAGCCTCGCCGACCAGGCCGATGCAGCCCTTGATCGTGAGATTGCTTCCGCCGCTCCGGTAGCGGCGGGGCTGAACGCCCTGCCGACGACAGACATCCCCGATCTCAGCGCGGCCGGGTTCGCCTTCGCGAGCGCGGAAGCGTCGCCGACCGAGCCGGCCGCCCTGCTCTTCCACTACAGCAACGCGGCGGCGGAACGGGTGGTCGTCGGCATCTCTCGAGCGCCGCGCTCGCCCGGCGATCCGGTTTCCGGGGCGCCGCTGCGAAACGGCAGGACGCTGACCTGGCGCCGCGGTCCTTACAGCTATGCGATCGTCGGCACCGTTGCGCCCGAGCAGTTGCGCGTCATCGCCGCCCTCGTCGAGGAGAGCACCGCCCGTCCGCGACACTAAACCAGCATGTGGTCTGACAAGACGCCCCGCGCTCTTGTGCGTGCCGCTGGTCGCGGGCGCTCAATATGCGATAAGGTCGAGAGTGGGTTATTGGATTGAGAGCGATCGCGCGTGGCTAGTCATCTGTTGCCGTCCGAACAGTTCAAGGAGTGGATCGAGCGCAACGTCAGCGTCCGCATCCGCGGGCACCAGCTCAAGTTCCGCAACAAGGCGGCCAAGACCGAGGACAGCGAGGCCTATCTGCGCTCGCACTTCTGTTCGCGGCCGTTCGAGGCGATGGAGACGACGCCGAGCGGTCTCGTCTACCTGTGCTGCCCGGCCTGGCTGCCGACCCCGATCGGGACGCTCGATTACGGCCTCGACGATCTGTGGCGGAACGCGACCGCCGCCGACATCCGCGCCTCGATCGTGGACGGCAGTTACCGGCATTGCAGCCGCCTCAACTGCGCTGCGATCACCGGGCGCTCTCTTATCCCGCGCGAGAGCGAGGAGGCGCAGGCGATCATCGCCGCCTTCGATCCCGGCGTCGAGCAGTTGCCCGGGCCGAAGGAGATCATTCTGTCGCACGACCGCTCGTGCAACCTGTCCTGCCCGTCATGCCGCAACGAGACGATCGTCATCGGGAAGGCCAAGCAGCAGCGGCTCGACGAGATGGTCGAGGAGAAGCTGCTGCCGGCGCTGCGCGAGGCCGATCGCGTCTATATTACCGGCTCCGGAGACCCGTTCGGCAGCGCGCACTTCCGGCGTCTCATTAAGCGGCTGAAGCGCGATGAATTTCCCAACCTGCTGTTCCACCTGCACACCAACGCACAGTTGTGGGACAAGCGCGCCTGGAACGATCTCGATCTCGCCGGGAGGGTCGAGACCGCGCATGTTTCCATCGATGCGGCGGAGCCCGAGGCCTACTCGATCCTGCGGCGAGGCGGCACGTTCGAGCGCCTCCTGAAGAACCTCGCCTTCGTCAAGGCGCTGCGCGAGACGAACGAGCTTCGCCAGCTCACCATTTCAATGGTTGTGCAGAAGCTGAATTTCCGGCAGATGCCGGACTTCGTGCGCCTCGGCAAAGCGCACGCGGTCGACGAGATCAGCTTCCAGATGATCCGCAATTGGGGCACCTACAGCACGGCCGAGTTCAAGGACCAGTACATCGGCGGCTCGCATCCCGATTTTCCCGAACTCCTGCGGGTGCTCGAGGCGCCCGAACTGCGGCTGCCCGGCGTCGACATCGGCAACATCGACACCCATGCGAACCTGGCGTTGGCGGCGTAGCAACGCGGCCTTTATGGCGCACTATGCCGCATGCCGTCATCCTGAAGCGGCGAAGCCGAGCCCCTGAGATCGCTGCCACGCGGCCGACCGAAAAGGTCGCGATCGAGCCAAACGACGGTGACGGCTCGCGCTTCACGAACTCCGGGATGATGGCTGCACGCTAGCGCGCGCCCGTTTCCATGAAGCGGGCCGCCTCGCCGATCGACGGCGAGGCGAGCTCGCCCTCCCACATCACCCGCCGGCCACGCACGATCGTGCCGACAGGCCAGCCGGTGACGGACCTGCCGTCGTACGGTGTCCACTTCGAGCGGGAGGCCACGATGGCGTCCGTGATGGTCGCCGCGCGCTTCAGATCGACGATCGTGAGGTCGGCATCGTAGCCGGCCGCCACCCTGCCCTTGCTGGCGAGTTGGAACAGCCGGGCGGGGCCGGCGCTCGTCATGTCGACAAACCGCATGAGGCCGAGGCGCCCGGCCGCGACGTGATCGAGCATGATCGGCACCAGCGTCTGCACGCCGGTCATGCCGGACGGGCTTGCCGGATAGACCTGCGCCTTCTCCGCAAGCGTATGCGGCGCATGGTCCGAGCCGAGGATGTCGAGCACGCCCTCCGCCAACCCGTCCCAGAGGGCTGCGCGGTGCGCGGCGTCCCGCACCGGCGGATTCATCTGCAGCCTGGTGCCGAGCCGGCCGTAATCGTCGGCGCTCAACGTCAGGTGGTGCGGCGTCACCTCGCAGCTCACGAGGTCCTTGTTGGCGCGCAGCAGATCGAGCTCGTTGCCGGCCGAGATGTGGAGGACGTGGATGCGTGCGCCCATGGCGCGCGCGATGCCGATCAGCCGGCGCGTGCAGCGCAGCGCCGCCTCGGCGTCGCGCCACACGGGATGGCTGGCGGGATCGCCAGCGACGCGGAGCGGCTTACGCTCCTCGAGGCGGCCTTCGTCCTCCGAATGGAAGGCGGCGCGGCGTCTCGTGCGGCCGAGGATCGCGGCGACGCCCGCGTCGTCGGCGACGAGCAACGAGCCGGTCGAGGAGCCCATGAACACCTTGATCCCGGCCGCGCCGGGCAGCCGCTCGAGGTCGGCCACGTGGGTGGCGTTGGCATGCGTGCCGCCGACCCAGAACGCGAAGTCGCAGTGCATGCGGTGCGTGGCGCGCGCGACCTTGTCGGCGAGTTCGGCCTCGCCGATCGTCGGCGGGCTGGTGTTCGGCATTTCGAAGACGCAGGTCACGCCGCCCATCACGGCGGAGCGCGAGCCGGTCTCGAGATCTTCCTTGTGGGTGAGACCGGGCTCGCGGAAGTGAACTTGCGTGTCGATCACGCCGGGTAGGATGTGCAGGCCCCTCGCATCGATCACCTCGCCGGCGCCGGCAGCGGCGAGCGAGCCGACCGCCCGAATCTTGCCCGCGACGATCCCTATATCTCGGGGGGCGATGCCATCGTGGTTGACGAGCGTTCCGCCCTTGACGAGAAGATCGTAGGTCTGCGGCATGGGCGTGCTTTCAAGGTGTCGATTGAGCGCTGTTCTGAGAGCTCAGGAAAAAAAATCCATGGACAGCTCGCTGTTGCGCGATCGTGCCATCGTCGCCGTATCCGGCGAGGAGGCCGAGCTTCTTTTAAACCGCCTCTTCACCAACAGCATGCTTGGCATGCGCGGCGTGAACGGAGCGCGCTACGCGGCGCTGCTCTCGCCGCAAGGCAAACTCCTCCACGATTTCCTTGTCTACCGCCATTGCGACGCCTTTTGGATCGACTGCCGCCGCGATCAGGCGGCGGAACTCGCCAGCAAGCTCACGAAGTTCAAGCTGCGCGCCAAGGCCACGGTCGCCGACTTGTCGGACGAGTTGGCCGTCGTCGCCACATGGGGTGGAATCCTGCTGGAGGCGCCGGGACCGGCGTTTCGCGATCCGCGGCACGACCGGCTCGGCTATCGAATCGTCGCACCGCCGGAGCGGCTGTCCTTCTTCCGTGACAATGCCGCGGCTTACCGTGCACACCAAATCGCCCTCGGCGTGCCGGAGGGCGGTGCGGACTGGAGGTATGGTGACGCGTTCGTCCATGACGCCAATCTCGACCTGCTCCACGGGGTCGACTTCGACAAGGGCTGCTATGTCGGCCAGGAGGTCGTCTCGCGTGTTCACCATCGCAATTCGGCGCGCAAGCGCATCGTCAAGATACACTTTCACGGCGATCCACCGTCACAGGGCGTTGCGCTGATGGCCGGCCCGCTGCGGGTTGGCCAAGTTACATCGCTGGCGCGGCAGGAGGGGCTCGCGACGGCGCGCATAGACAGACTGGAGGAGGCCGAGGCCGGTCACGCGCCGGTTCTCGCCGGCGAGACGCTTGTCTCGATCACTCTTCCGAGCGCGAGCGTGGTCGCGCCGCCGACCTATGATGATGACGATTTCCCCTAATCCGGTACAGGGCGCTTCCGAGCGCTGCCGCTGCGGCTGGTGCGGAGCCGACCCGCTTTACGTCACCTACCACGACGAGGAATGGGGCGTTCCCGAATACGACGACCGGGCGATGTTCGAAAAACTGATCCTCGACGGGTTCCAGGCCGGACTGTCGTGGATCACCATTTTGCGCAAGCGCCCGGCGTTCCGCGCCGCCTTCGACGGGTTCGAGCCCTCCCTCATCGCCCGCTACGATGACGCCAAGGTCGAGGCGCTGATGGGCGACGCCGGGATCGTGCGCAACCGCGCCAAGATCGTCGGCACCATCGCCTCTGCCCGCGCCTTTCTCGCGCTGGAAGAGCGCGGCGGCCTGTCCAAGCTGCTGTGGGATTTCCACGACGGGCGGCCGGTCGCGCGACGGCCGCGCAGGCGCGAGGACGTCCCGGCCGAGACGGAGCAGTCGCGCAAGATCGCGAAGGAATTGAAGCGGCGCGGCTTTGCCTTCTGCGGTCCGACGATCGTGTACGCCTTCTGCCAGGCCTGCGGCCTCGTCAACGACCATCTCGCCGACTGCTTCCGCCACGACGCATGCGAGGCGCTCGCGAATAGGGCTTGACGCCTTTTGCCTTCTCCCGCTTGCAGGGGAAGGTGCCGAGCAACGCGAAGCGGATGAGGGAGTTTCCGACGCTCAGTTCTTCAGCGGGAAGTTCGGAACGCTGCGGCCGGGCTTGGCCTGCTCCTCGGCGTCGGGCGCTGTCTCGCTCGGCTCCGGCACCTCGTCCTCGGCGAGGTTGTCTTCGACGAGATCATCGTCGTCCTCCGGGCCGTCTTCGCCAGCCTTGCGCGCCTTCGCCCGGCGCACTTCGGGCTCGGAGCGCACGCGCTTCTTGCCGGCCTCGACGATGTCGCGCTCGGGACGCGGCAGCACCGGCCCTTCCGGGTAGACGAAGCCGAGCTTCTTCTCGCCGTCCTCGCCGCTGGCGACCATCACGCGCACCGTGCCGCCGTTCTTGAGGCGCCCGAAGAGCACCTCGTCGGCGAGCGGCGTCTTAATCGCGCTCTGGATCACCCGCGCCATCGGCCGCGCGCCCATCTGCTCGTCATAGCCGTTCTCCACCAGCCACTTACGCGCCTCGTCGGTCAGCTCGATCGTAACGTTGCGGTCGGCCAGTTGCGCTTCCAGCTGCATGATGAACTTGTCGACGACCTTGACGATCACCTCCTGCGGGAGGTGGCCGAACGAGACGATCGCATCGAGCCGGTTGCGGAACTCGGGCGTGAACATCCGGTTGATCGCCGCCGCATCCTCGCCGACCCGCTTGTTCTGGGTGAAGCCGAAAGCGGAGCGAGCCATGTCGGCCGCGCCGGCATTCGTCGTCATGATCAAGATCACGTTGCGGAAGTCGATTTGCTTGCCGTTGTGGTCCGTCAGCTTCCCGTGATCCATCACCTGCAGGAGGATGTTGTAAAGCTCGGGATGCGCCTTCTCGATCTCGTCGAGCAACAGCACGCAATGGGGATGCTGGTCGATCGCATCGGTCAGCAAACCACCCTGGTCGAATCCCACGTAGCCGGGGGGCGCACCGATCAGCCGCGAGATGGTGTGACGCTCCATGTACTCGGACATGTCGAAGCGGACCAGCTCGACGCCGAGGCTAACGGCGAGCTGCCGGGCAACCTCGGTCTTGCCAACTCCTGTCGGTCCCGAAAAGAGGTAGGAGCCAATCGGTTTCTCGCCGTCGCGCAGACCGGCACGGGCGAGCTTGATCGCCGAGGTGAGCGCCTGGATGGCCGAGTTCTGGCCGTAGACCACGCGCTCCAGCGTCTCGGTGAGATGCTCGAGCACCTCGGCATCGTCCTTCGACACAGTTTTCGGGGGGATCCGCGCCATCGTCGCGATGGTGGTCTCTATTTCCTTGATGCCGATCGTCTTCTTGCGCTTGGCCTCGGGCAGCAGCATCTGGCTCGCGCCGGTCTCGTCGATCACATCGATCGCCTTATCGGGCAGTTTGCGGTCATGGATGTAGCGCGCCGACAGCTCGACGGCGGCCTTGACCGCTTCGCCGGTGTACTTGACCTTGTGGAAATCCTCGAAATAGGGCTTCAACCCCTTCATGATCTCGATGGCGTCTGGGATCGACGGCTCGTTGACGTCGATTTTCTGAAACCGGCGCACCAGGGCGCGGTCCTTCTCGAAATACTGGCGATACTCCTTGTAGGTCGTCGAGCCGATGCAGCGCAGCGTGCCCTGGGCGAGCGCAGGCTTCAGCAGGTTCGAGGCGTCCATCGCGCCGCCGGAGGTCGCGCCGGCCCCGATGACGGTGTGGATCTCGTCGATGAAGAGGATCGCCTTCTTGTGGTTCTCGATCTCCTTCATGACCTGCTTGAGGCGCTCCTCGAAGTCGCCGCGGTAACGGGTGCCTGCGAGCAACGTCCCCATGTCGAGCGCGAACACCGTCGCCTCGGCGAGCACCTCCGGCACCTCGTTCTTGACGATCTTGCGCGCCAGGCCCTCGGCGATGGCCGTCTTGCCCACGCCGGGGTCACCGACCAGCAGCGGGTTGTTCTTGTGGCGCCGGCACAGGACCTGGATGGTGCGCTGGACCTCGGCCTCGCGACCGATCAGCGGATCGATCCGGCCGTCCTTCGCCTTCTTGTTGAGGTTGATGCAATAAGCATCGAGTGCCCCTTCCTTCTTCTTCGGATCGGCCGGCTCCTTGCCCTCCTTACCCTCGCGCTCGCCGTCCTCGTCGGAGCCGCGCACGCCCTTGGATGAATCGGTCAGACCCGGCCGCTTGGCGATGCCGTGGCTGATGTAGTTGACCGCATCGTAGCGAGTCATGTCCTGCTCCTGCAGGAAGTAGGCTGCGTGGCTCTCGCGCTCGGCGAAGATCGCGACGAGCACGTTGGCCCCGGTCACCTCCTCGCGGCCGGACGACTGCACGTGGATGACGGCGCGCTGGATGACGCGGTTGAAGCCGGTGGTCGGCTTGGCGTCCTCGCGCCCGTCGCTGACGAGGTTCTCGAGTTCCCGCTCGATGTAGTCCCGCAGGTTCTTCTTCAGCAAATCGAGATCGATCGAGCAGGCGCGCAATACCGCGGACGCCTCGGCGTCGTCGGTAAGCGACAACAGCAAGTGCTCGAGCGTCGCGTATTCGTGGTTGCGTTCGTTCGCGATCGCCAGCGCCCGATGCAGCGATTGTTCGAGATTTCGCGAGAATGAGGGCATAGCGTCGACCTCTATTTCTTTTCCATGATGCACTGCAGCGGATGCTGATGCTTGCGGGCGTAATCCATCACTTGCGTGACCTTGGTCTCGGCGACCTCATAGGTGAACACGCCGCATTCCCCCACCCCGTGCTGATGGACATGCAGCATGATGCGAGTCGCCTCGTCCGGTCCTTTGCTGAAGTACTTCCTGAGCACCGCAACGACAAATTCCATCGGCGTGTAGTCGTCGTTGAGGAGCAGCACCCGGTACATTCCCGGCTTTCGGGTCTGTGTGCGGGTGCGGGTGATGACCGCGGTGCCGGAACCGCGACCGTCCTCATCGTTGCTGTTGCCGCCCGTCCCGTTTTCCCGAGACGGCTCCTTGGCAGCGAACACGTCGGCGGCGAACACGTCGAGAGGGACCGCAGAACTGCCGGCGGCAAGGTCGGCTTCGTCGCCGCCCAAGCCAAATGCGGGGTCGCCATCCTCTTCGGCGCCGCCGACGCGAAAAAGATCGAGCTTCGTCAACTCAGGTGTTCCTCATAGAAGTGACTCGCGAAATATGCGGCGGCGGCAGCTGCTTTACCAGAGGTCGCGGTTCACGCGCGTCCGGGCGGCTGCCCCAAAGCTTGCGCAAGGGCGTCCACGCTCGGATCAGCTGCTCCTGGGCCATCGCTCACCATGTCGCGGCGGCGAGCCATGCGAATATCCCGCCAAAACGAGAAAGGCTCGACCGATCGGTCGAGCCTTTCAAATGCCGGATCGCTTGTAAAGAGCGCCTACGGACGAGCCCGGGCGGGCCGAGGCGCCTCCGCGAGATTACTGCTGCTGGCGAGCGGCCTGCTGTCCGTGCTGCATCACGGTCTCGATCGGCTTGAAAGCCTCCTTGGCCATGTCGCGGTAGAGCTCGGTGATCTTGTTGGTTTGGGCCAGCATGCCCTCGAACTGCGACTTGGCGAACTCGGTCTGGAGCTGGATCGCAGAGTCGATCGACTTGGCGCCGAACAACTTCTCCATGAACGAGGAGGTGCTCTCGGCGGAACGCTTCGAATAGTCGGTGGTTTCGGCCGCGATGGCCTGGATGCCACGCGCGACCGACGCCGCGCTTGCCGACATCTGTTCGATCTGGCTCTGGCTCATCTTCTGCAGGTCTTCCAATTGATTGGCCATCAAATCTTCTCCTAGCTTCTTGCCCGTCGCAAAGGCGGAGCAACTCGGCTTTATCCGCCGGAGCCGAGAATATAGTGCGATGCACAAAAAAATTCAAGAGTTTTCATGCGTCGCAACATGGCTCGACTCGGCACGCTTGAGTCGCAACGGACAGAGCGCCTTAACCCGCAAGTAACTCAGCCTCCGTAGGGTCGTGGCTCAGGCACGGCTTCCCGCTAGCAGCGTTGCGATACGGGCGAAGGCGAGGATTATAATGGTCGAGTTGAGGTCGGCGACGCGTCGTCTCTTGCGCCAAACAACCATCGCCGCGGTCGGCCTAACCCTTTTGAGCGCGCTTGTTGTTTCCGAACCTGCTCTCGCCAGACACCATGCGCCCCATCGCGGCCGGGCTCGCGTGGCGCATCGTGGCTTCGCTCCCGTGCATCTGAGGCACGCCCGTCTAACGACTAACAATCCGCCCTTCTCGGCCTATGCCGTCGACGGCAATTCTGGCCGGGTGCTGTACGGGCGCGACGAGAACGCGCTGAGGCATCCCGCCTCCATCACCAAGGTGATGACCCTTTATCTCCTGTTCGACCAGATCGAGAAGGGCCGCCTGAGCCTCGACAGCCGGCTCGAGGTTTCACCGCATGCCGCCGCGCAGTCGCCGACCAAGCTCGGCCTGCGCCCAGGCTCGACGATCCGCGTCGAGGACGCCATTCTCTCGATCGTCACCAAGTCCGCCAACGACATGGCGGTGGCCGTCGCCGAACGCATCGGCGGCGACGAGCCGACCTTCGCCCAGATGATGACGCGCAAGGCGCATGCGCTCGGCATGTCGCGCACTAACTTCGTCAACGCGTCCGGCCTTCCAAACGACATGCAGCTGACCACGGCGCGCGACCTCGTGACTCTCGGCCGCGCAATCCACGATCATTTTCCGCGGTATTTCCGCTTCTTCTCGACTCCGTCGTTCCGCTACGCCGGCCAGTTCATGCCGAACCACAATCACCTGATGGAACAGGTGGAAGGCATGGACGGGATCAAGACCGGCTACACACGCGATTCCGGCTTCAACCTCCTGAGCTCGGTCGACCGCAACGGCCATTGGCTTGTATCGGTGGTGCTCGGCGGCCGGACCCGCCTCGGCCGCGACCGCATCATGGCTGACCTCATCGCCTCCGAGATCGACAAGTGCGCAACGACCCGGACCACGCCAATGATCGCCGAGAACCCGGAACTGGAACATGTCGCGGAAGCTATCCCGGTGGTCGAGCATGAGGGCGACAACGCACCGCCAGTGGAAGGCGTCGACGACGAAGCGTCGGCGGAACGCAAGCCGGCATCGGCGACGGAGAGGGACGTCGCCGATGCCGAGCAGCCGAGCGACGCCGCGAGCGGCGAAAGCGAGCCCGCACCGCCGCCGGTGATGCGCCCGGTCCCGGTCCGCGAGCCGGTGCAGAAACGAGCGGCCCCGATCCACGTCGCGGCGCTGTCGCCGGCGCGTCCTCGCCCCGCCTACGTGTCGGCCGTCCCGCAGCCGCCCGAGCGCGACATGACGATGACGGGCTCGATCCGTCCGCGCCAGGCGCGCGTCGACGGCTCGACCTCGCGCTACATCGGCGCGGCGACCGCCACGCCTTCGACCCTGAAGCATACGCCGCGGCGTGAACGGGCCGATGCCAAGGAGAAGGCGAAGCCCATCAAGATCGCGAGCCTCCAAGCCTCTGTGCCCGCGCAGCGACCGGGCGCGGCCCACGGTGGCTGGATCATTCAGATCGGCGCGACGCCGGATCTCGTGCAGGCCAACTCGCTCATCGCCCGCGCCAAGGGCCAGGCCCACGCGCTGGCGGGCGCCCACGCCTTCACCGAGAAGGTGCAGAAGGGCAAAGCGTCGCTCTACCGCGCGCGCTTCGCCGGACTCGACTCGGGCGGGGCGGATGCCGCCTGCAAGAGCCTGAAGCGCGCCGGAATCGCCTGCTTCACGGCCAAGAACTGAGTCCCACGTCCTCGTCCCCGTTCGTCGCAGCGCGTCAGCGTACCAAAGGAGTTTCAAGCATGGCGGCGGAGCAGTACCTCCCTGGCTTCGTTGGCGCGCGCGGCAAGAGCGGCCGTTCCGCCCTGGTCGGGATGCCATTTCTTCATAAAGCTACGGTGCGATCGCACCACCTCATCGCGCGTCGCCCCGCAACGAAGGCCCAGCACCTCATAGGCCTCATCCTCGGACATCCGGATCGTGCCGCGCGCGCGTCGCTCCCCCGGGTCGCCGTGACCGTGTCCTGCCGGACGCCAGCGAACAAAGCGGCGGTCGAAATACGCCTCTAGCAGCCGCGCTCCATCGGGGTCGCGCGTCAGGCACTCGGCCCAGAGTCCTTCGCACTGGGCACGGTCGAGCCGCTCGAGCTCCAGACCCTCGTGCGGACCGGCGATGATCCGACCGACCATCGTCCCCCGCACCTGATCGAAATCCATCTCGATCATCGCCGAGCGGATGCGTGACAGGCCGGTGCGGCCCCCGGCCGTCGCGGCGGTGCGGCGACTGGATCGTCCCAGAAGCCAGAGACCGATGCCGAACAGACAGAGGGCCGCCCAGACGTTGCCGTGGACGAGGACGGCGAGCGACGCCACGACGGCCGCGAGCGAACCCGCCTTCTCGGTCACGCCCGGCAGGACCTTGGAGCGCAGCTTGGCAAAAACGTTCGACTTGAGCAGCATCAGACACAGAAGAGCGATCGCGGCGATTGGAAGAAGCATCGTGTATCCAGTGGCGCAGCGACCAGCCGCCCGGCATCGCCTTCCGGCATGACGTCGAGCGTGACTATAGATGCAAGTCGGCGCCCGGCTTCGCAAGGGACAGCGCGGCCAGCCTAGATGAGGCACAGCTCCCGCAGAGCGAAGGCGAGGCGTTGCGGCATGTCGCTCGAGAGGGCCGCTTCGAGATCGACGGACCGGTCTTCGTCGGCAAGGTAGCGCCAGCCTTGGAAGGGCCGGTATGGGCGCGGCATGACGGCGTGGACCTTCGGGTCGAGCACGAGAAGACAGCGGCCGATGCCCTCGCCGTCCATGAAAGGGCGGACGTCGACGAGTTGCTGGCGGGCAATCGCCTTGCCGCGGATGACCCAGAAAAGGGAGCCTCCGTCGAGCAGCTCCGCCACCCGTTTCGGCACCATTCGGGTCTGATGGGTGTGCTCCGCCGACCGTTTCGCCGCGCCGCAAGCGGCCAGCCGCTCGGCGACGCGGGCCTCGAGGTCGGCGATAGAATCGCAGCCAACGGCGAGCTTGAGAAGGTGGAGGGGCATCGCGAGACCTTAAGGCGAGACCAGGCCTGAGCCCATATCGGTCATGCCAATCATCCCCAGCCTTGCTGTCTCGAAAGGCTTTTTCGCTCAGACTCCGTCGATCCGCGCGAGGTGCCAACCTTCGGCGAGAGCGGCGGCCCGCCAGTCGCACCAGGCTGGTAGGGCCCTGACCGCGGCCATATAGGCCGACGCCGCGTCGCCGACCGGCACCGCGTAAGCCGCGAGCCGGTTGACCACCGGCGCGAACATCGCGTCGGCGGCGGAGAACGCGCCGAACAGGAACGGACCGTCGGCACCGAACCGCGCCCGCGCCTCGCCCCACGCCGCCTCGATGCGGGCGACGTCCGCGAATACGGCCGCCGCGTCGTCGCGGGCCAGCTTCGGCGCCGAGGCCTCGCGGCGCATGTTCATCGGCAGGCACCGCCGCAACGCCCTGAACCCCGCGTGCATCTCGGCGGATAGAGCCCGTGCCGTCGCGCGAGCGGCGGCGTCGCGCGGCCAGATCGGCAGCTCTGGATGGCGCTCGGCGAGATACTCGACGATCGCCATCGAGTCCCAAATCGTGACCGCGCCGTCGATGAGGATCGGCACCTTTCCGGCAGGGGAATAGCGGGCGATCGCCGCCTTGCTCCCCGGTTCGTCGAGCGGGATCACCACCTCGTCGAAGGCGATCTCGAACCATCGCATCAACAGCCACGGCCGCATCGACCATGACGAGTAGGCCTTGTTGGCGATGATCAGCTTCGGCGCCATTCAGGGCCGCTCCGCACCGTGAGAGCCGACCTCGTCGCGCGCGCGGTTCAGCCGCGCGCCGAGGCCGCCGGACACGCTCTTGTCGGTGATCCGCGACGGCGGCCGCGCTTCGCCGTCAACGCGGCGCTGCGCGAGCAGCGTGTCTTCGGCGAAAGCATAGAGATCGACGATCGGCCGCTCGCAGGCGATCGTCGGCGGAAGCGTGAAGGCACCTGCATTCGGATAGCGAGAAACAAGGATCAGCGAGGTCAGATCGCCGGCGAGCGCCTGTTCGGAGAACGCCGGGCCGGTCGCCGCCGGCATCACCAGGTGGAAGCCGGGTTCTTCGTCGCAGGCGGCGAGAAAGCGCCCGGTCTCGAAGGGTCCGTGAAAGACCAGGCTCGAGGCGCCGATGAAGGCGGCGAAAGGACCGGCGACGAGACCGGCTCGCGTCGCCGGCGACAGCGTCGAAATAATCCGCTTCGAAGGATTGATCCGTGCCTGCTCCACGAGGGAGAGACCATCGGCGAGAAGCAGCGCCTGGCGATGGGCGATCGGCTGCGGCATGCCCGGCGGCCCTTGAAAGGTGACGATCGGCGGCGGCGCCTGCTTGCTCTCGCCGTGCCAGCTCTCGCGGCGGGAGAGGGCATCGAGCGAGGTGGCCGAAATCTCGATGGCGCCGTCGATCGGCTGCGGCCCGCTCGTCGCGACCAGACGGATCGCGTCCGTCAAGGCCGCCGCCGACAGGTACTCGTCGCCGAGATCGAGCGTCCCGTAGCGCGAAGGACCGACGATGGCCGAGGCGAAGGCCGCGCGGGCGTGGGCCGCGAAGTCGACGGCGCCGAGGCTGCACGGCACCAGCGCCGGCTCCAGCCCGGCGCGCAGGCACCCGATGATCGCCACCAGCGCATCGGTTTGCGCACCGACGACGACCATCACCCGCTCGCCCCTCGCGAGCCCGGCGTCGTGGAAGTGACGTGCGAGGGTCCGCGTGCGCCGCTCGAGATCGGCGGCGGTGGACGCGCCGAGGTCGTCGCGCACCAGCACCGCATCCGGGCAATCCTGGACCGCCGCCGCGAGCAGCGCATCGAGCCCGCTCTGCGCGAAAGTGTCCGGCCCGTCGCCGTTCAGCGAAGCAATCGTCATGATCTCGGATTCCACCACCAGGTATCCAGCAGGGCGCCGGCCGGCTGGTCATAGTGCGGCAAGGCTTGCGGATGCGCGAGCCCGCGCTTGTAGGCGATCCACTCCTTGCCCGCATGGTAGAGCGGAACGATGTAGGCGCCCGAACGCAGAACGCGATCGTAGGCGCGCACGGCCGTCACGAAATCCTCGTGCGTCTTCGCCGCGAGCATCGTCTCGATGAGAGCATCGATCGCCGGGTCGCGGACGCCCGCGAAATTGAAGCTCGCCTCCCTGTCGGCGCTACCGGAACCCCAACGCGAGCGCTGCTCGTTTCCCGGCGAGGCCGAGGTCAGCCAGCGACCGACGATCATGTCGTAATCGAAGGTCTGGCGGCGGCGCTCGTACTGCGTCTCGTCGACCCGGCGCACCCGTGCCAAAACGCCGATGCGCGCCAGCGCGGTGGCGTAGATCAGCGCGAGCCGTTGCTCCGCCTCGTCGCGCGCCATGATCTCGAACGCAAGTTGCCGCCCGTCGCGCTGCAGCTTGCCGTCGGCGAGCCGGTAGCCGCGCGTCCGCAACAAATCGAGCGCAGCCCTGGCTTCCGCGCGATCGGCGCCGCTCCCATCGTTGACGGGAAGGACCGCTTTTCCGGCGAGGATGACCGGATCGACCTTGCCGGGCCAACGGGCGAGCAGCGCACGTTCGGCGGCACTGGCTGGCACGCCGGCCGACGACAATGCGGACTCGTCGAAGAAGCTGACGGTCCGTCTGTAGGCCCCGTCGAAAAGCTTCGCGTTGATCCATTCGAAATCGAACACGCCGGCGAGCGCGCGTCGCACGACGATGTCCTCGAAGATCGGGCGACGCAGGTTGAAGGCGAAGCCGTCCATGCCCTTCGGACCGCCGATCGGCATCGCTTCGCGGGCCACGCCACCGTCGCGCGCGGCCGGAAAGACGTAGGCGACACTCCAGCGCTGCGGATCCGTCTCGATCCGCGCGTCGAGAAAGCCCGCCTCGAAAGCCTCGAACATGGCGTTGCCGTCGCGGAAATATTCGATGTCGATCTCGTCGAAGTTGTACATGCCCTTCTGCGTCGGGAGATCGCGCGCCCAGTAGGTCTTGTCGCGCAGCAGCACGACTTGTGCGCCCTGCTCGACCTTGCCCACGCGGTAGGGGCCGGACCCGGTTGGCGGCGCGAGGCTCGCCTCCTCGAAGGTCGCGGCGTCGGTCGCATGCCGCGGCAGCACCGGCATGAGGGCGAGGATCAGCGGCAACTCCCGGTTGTCCGAGCCCTGTAAATCGAAGCGGATCGTCATCGCGTCGGGCATCGCGACGGCGCGCACGGCGGCGAACGCCAGACGCTGCTGGGGCCGCCCGTGCGCCTTGAGGAGATCGAAGGTGAAGACGACATCGTCGGCTGTGATGCCGGTGCCATCGGAGAAGCGGGCGGCAGGATCGAGGTGGAAGGTGACGAAGCTGCGATCGGCGTCGGTCTCCACCGTGCGCGCGACGAGGCCGTAGAGCGTGAACGGTTCGTCGCGCGAGCGGGTCATCAGGGTCTGGTACACGGCACCGGTGAGCCCTTGCGCCGCCGAGCCCGCGTTGAGGTTGTAAGGATTGAGGCCGTCGAACGTGCCTTCAACGCCTATGACAAGCCGGCCGCCCTTCGGTGCCACCGGATTTGTGTAGGGCAGATGATCGAAGCCTGGCGGCAGGGACGGGGCGCCGTACATCGCGAGCCCCGGCTGTTCCGATGCGGTTGCCGGGAGCGGACAGAGCCAGACGCCGACGAGCGAAAGCGCGGCCGCAATCCACCCTCTCGCCTCCGCTCGCCGCGGGATGATCATGTGCCCCGTTCCATCAGCGTCCGCCGAGCGCGGATCGCCGCGATGTTGCGTTAGAAAGGGTAAACGACGAAAGAATGACGCGTCCGGACGTGACTTTCCCGTTCAGGACGCTTCGTCTATAGACGGACCGCGTCGTCAATATGTCGCCTCAATGAGCGCTTTAAGCGTGGTGGCATCCAGCCCCGATCCGCAGAGCGAATTCAGCACAATTCGAAGGGCGAGCGCCCGAACGAAAGGACCATCAATGTCGCTTATGTCGCAGCGCATCTTCTCAGCCGCAGTGATCGGGCTCTGCCTTGCAGCCGCGCCGGTCTACGCCAAGAAGAAGGCGCCGGCCGCTCCCGCCGCTGACTCGAACGCCTCCCCTAATGCGGGCGCAACGCCGGCCGCGCCGACCGCGGCTCCGAGCAACAAGCTGGCTTTGGTCGCGACCCAGAAGGAGTGGACGAAGGTCTGCGGCAAGGATCAGACCGCAAACAAGGAAGTCTGCTATACCACCCGCGACTTCTCGGCCGAGGCCGGCAAGCCGCCGGTCCTTGCGCTCGCGACCTATGACATCAAGGGTGACGACACGAAGATCGTGCGCATGCTGATGCCGATCGGTCTGATGCTGCGTCCGGGCTTCCGCTTTACTGTCGACGGCGGCTCGATGAGCGAGGGGACCTACGAGATCTGCTTCCCGAACGGCTGCTTCGCCGAGGCCAAGATCAAAACTGCGACGGTCGACGCCATGAAGAAGGGCACGACGATGAACGTGAGCGTGCGCAACCAGGGCAACGCCGAAGTCGTCTTCGCCGTCCCGCTCGAGGGCTTCGGCAAGGCCTACGACGGGCCGGCCGTCGACCCCAAGGTTTTGCAGGAGCAGCAGCAAAAGCTGCAGGCGGAGTTGCAGAAGCGCGCCGAGGACGAGCGCAAGAAGCTCGAGGCTTCGAAAGGAACGGCGAGCCCGACCGGAGGTGCCGCGTCTCCCTCAGGCAAGTAAGTCAGGCGCGCCTTTGAACAACAAGCGCCTCTGAACAACGAGCGGCGCTCGCGGGCTTCGCGAGCGCCATGCCCCTCATCAATTCAGCCGCGCGGCCTTGATCTGGTAGCCGCCGTCTTGCGCGCGCACGAACACCTCGTCGACCTGCGGGTGGCGCACCGGGTCGCCCGATTCGTCGAGCAAGAGGTTCTGCTCCGAAACGTAGGCGACGTATTCCGTGTCGGCATTCTCCGCGTAGAGATGATAGAATGGCTGGTCCTTGCGCGGCCGAACCTCTTCCGGGATCGCCTCCCACCATTCCTCGGTGTTGGCGAACTCGGGATCCACGTCGTAGACGATGCCGCGGAAGGCGTACTTCCGATGCTTGACGACCTGCCCGATACCGAATTTAGCGTTGCGGGGCTTCATGATACCGACATATGGCGCATGCGCCCGGCCCACCGGACGAGTGAGGGTCATTGGGTAGTCATCGACCAAATTGTTGTCAATGCAGTAGCATTCCCGCATCGGCTCGCGAGAGCATGACGATGATCGGTGTGGAGCGTGCTGGATGGTAGAGCGATGAGTGCCGGGCGATCCGAACAAACGCTCTGGTCCGCCTTCCCTACCGAGTTGCTGGAGCCGCGGGAGATGGCCGACGCCGACCGCCTCACCTACGAGAGCGTGCCCGGCGAGACCTTGATGGAGCGAGCCGGGAAGGCAGTCGCCGAGGCGGTGAGCCGGTGGCTTGGCCAAGGGCGGCGCGTGCTCGTCCTGTGCGGTCCGGGGAACAATGGCGGCGACGGCTACGTGGCCGCCCGGCTTCTCGCGGCCGCCGGATACTGGGTGACCGTTGCCGCGCTGACGGCGCGCGAGAGCCTCAACGGCGATGCGGCGGCGGCGGCGAAGCGCTGGACCGGCGGTCATGTCGCCCTGCCGGAGGCGGACCTGGAAGACGCCGATCTCATCGTCGACGCGCTCTTCGGGGCCGGCCTTTCCCGGGACCTCGAGGGCGTCGCGAAGGCCACGGTCGAGCAGGTCGCGAGGTGGGCCGCGGCCGGCGGGCGTCCGGTGATCGCCGTGGACGTGCCGTCCGGCATCGACGGCGCGAGCGGGGCGGTGCGCGGCACCGCGGTCGCGGCTAGCGAGACCATTACCTTCTTCCGCCTCAAGCCCGGCCACGTGCTCATGCCGGGCCGGCTGCACTGCGGGACGGTGACGCTCGCCGATATCGGCATCTCGCCCGGCGTTCTCGACACCATTCGTCCGCGCACGCTCCTGAATACCGCCGGCCTGTGGCTTCGGGACCTGCCGAAGTCGACGCTCACCGGCCACAAATATTCGCGGGGCCACGCGGTCGTGATGTCCGGACCGATCAGCCAGACCGGCGCGGCGCGGCTTTGCGCGCGCGGCGCGTTGCGCATCGGCGCCGGCCTCGTCACGGTGGCGACACCGGCGGACGCGCTCGTCGTCCATGCCTCCGCGCTCACCGCGATCATGACGCGCGTCGTTGACGACGCGGCGGCCCTCGGCGCGCTGCTCGCCGATACCCGAAAGAACGCCGTAATCCTAGGGCCGGGCCTCGGCGTCGGCGAGGGGACGCGCGCGCTCGTTCTTGCCGCTCTGGCGGCGCCGGAGTCGCAAGCGGACGCGCCGCCCCGCTCCGTAGTCCTTGATGCCGATGCGCTGACGAGCTTCGCGGATGCGCCGCACACCCTGTTCGAAGCGATCAAGACGAGCGGCCATGCCGTCGTGCTGACGCCGCACGATGGCGAGTTCGCCAAACTGTTCGGGACGGTGGTGGACGTGACGCGGGCCAAGCCGAACCGAACACGAGACGCCGCCGCGATCAGCGGCGCGTTCGTCGTGCTCAAGGGTGCGGACACGACGGTGGCCGCTCCCGACGGGCGCGCCTCGATCGCGGCAAGCGACGCGCCCTGGCTCGCCACGGCCGGCTCGGGAGACGTCTTGTCCGGCCTCGTCGCCGGCCTGCTCGCACAGCGCATGGCCGCCTTCGAGGCAGCCTCCGCCGCGGTCTGGATCCATGCCGAAGCCGCTCGGCTGTTCGGCCCCGGCCTGATCGCCGAGGACCTTCCCGAGATGATCCCGACTGTCCTGCGCGATCTCTTCGGGGACGCTTTGCATCGCCAACGGAGTTGAACGGCCGGACTCGCGAAACGGCCTCAATTGGGTGGTGTTTCGCACCGGCCCTCAACGATGGACTGCCGATGCGCCAGCCGAACGAGATCGACTTTTGGCGCGGCTTCGCGCTCGTCACGATCTTCGTCAATCATATTCCAGGCAACTTCCTGGAGCGTTTCAGCTACCGCAATTTGTCGCTCTCCGACTCCGCCGAACTCTTCGTGCTGCTGGCCGGCTACGCGATGCGGCTCTCGATCGACTCGATCAAGAGCCCGCTGACCACGGCCGGCGTCGTCTACAAGCTGTGGGGCCGCGCCTTCACGATCTACGTCGCGCAGACCTTCATCACCGAGATGGCGATCTTCATCCTCGCCGCTGCCTCGGTGTGGCTCGACGCGCCGTTCCTGCTCGATTGGCACAACGTCGGCGCGGTGTTCCATCAGCCGGTCGAGGCCCACATCGGTCTCGTCCTGCTGACCTATCAGCTCGGCTACTTCAACATCCTGCCGCTCTACGTCGTGTTGATGGTCGCCGCGCCGCTGATCGCGATCATCTACCGGACCTTCCCTGCTCTGCTGCTGCCCCTGTCCGTCGGCCTCTACGTCGTGACACTGGCGCTCGGCTGGAACATTCCGTCCTGGCCGGTGGAGGGGACCTGGTTCTTCTCGCCGAGCGCCTGGCAGCTCATCTATGTGCTGGGCTTCCTTCTCGCCGGGCGACACACCGACCTTGGTCTGTTCGCGCGACGTCACAGCAAGGCTCTGCGTTTTGCCGCCGTCCCGATCATACTCGTCGGCATCGCGATATCCCTGACCCGCTATTTTCCCGATCTGATCCAGCTTCCGAAAGCACCGGCCTACCTCATTGTCTTCGACAAGACATTCCTTTCACCCGACCGGCTGATCCACATCCTCGCTTCGTGCGCCTTGATGGCCGGCGCCTTCCCTTACCTGCTGCGCCGGATGCCGCGGTTCGGCGCCTTCCTTTCCCTGCTCGGGCGCAACGGACTGCAGGTTTTCTGCGCCGGCTCCCTTTTGAGCCTGTGCGGCCAAATCGTCCGATTCATCTACGGAGGTTCAGTTGTGACGGACGTGGTTTTGTTTATCGTTGGGGTCGCCATCATGGCGCTCACCGCATGGATGTTGGAATGGCGTACCCGCTCGAAAGCCGTCTCGGCCAAGGCGTCGGCCTTGTCCTCGCCGGCGGTTTTGTCCTAGCGGCGGTCTCCGGCGCGGCCCTCGCTGCCGCTTCGCTGGCCGGCGCGTCGGCCGAGCCTGTGGCTGACAACTCGCAGCCTTTGAGCCCGCGGCCGCCGGCCAACGTCCCGCAACCCCAGCAGCAGACCGGACAACCGCCCGCGGCCGCGCCGGCCGGCCAGGCAGCCATGACGCCCCCGGCGCTCAGCCCCTCGTGCGAGGCGCCGGCCGCCGACATCGCCGCCAATGCGCCTCTGCCCCATGTCACGAGAGTGCTGGCTGAGCATAAGCCGGTCCAGATCCTGGCCATCGGCTCGGCGGCGAGCGCGTCGCTGGGCATGGACTCGGGCGTGCAGAGCTATCCCGTCCGCCTCGAAGGCATGCTCAAGGACGCGCTGAAGGGCGTCGATGTCGATATCATCAATCGCGGCACCGGCGGCGAGGTCGCGCAGACCTCGGCCGACCGCATCCGCACCGAGGTCGCGATGGTGAAGCCCGACTTGGTGCTGTGGCAGCTCGGCACCAACGACGCCCTCGCCCGCGTCGACCCGGACGAGTTCACCGACATCGTCGCGTCCACGATCGACTGGCTGCGGGACAACGACATCGACGTCGTTCTCGTCGGTCTGCAGTACACGACGCGCTTCGCGAAAGACGAGAGCTATTACGCGATCCGCAAGGCGCTGGAGAAGATCGCCAAGAACAAGAACATCCTCTACGTCAAGCGCTACGACGCGATGCGCTTCATCGCCCAGACCCGCGCCAAGGTGCACCTGATGGCGAGCGACAATTACCACCTCAGCGAGCTCGGCACGCAGTGCCAGGCCGAGCACGTCGCGCGCGCGATGATCGCCAACCTCTTCGTGCGCCGCTTCCGGCCGGGCGTAACGGGCAGTACGACCCCGGGGCCTATCCCGACGCGATAGAATAGAGCGCCTGTTGCCGGCCCAGCAAGTGGCAATGGTTGCCCTTCGCTTTGCCGGCATAAACCCAGGCGCGAAACTTGATCGGGGTGGACTCGAGTTGACGATGTCGGAAGCGGTCGAGACCGGCATCGTGATCCTCGTCGACGCCGACGCCTGCCCAGTCAAGGACGAGATCTATCGCGTCGCCGAGCGGCACGCGCTCGAGGTCGCGATCGTCGCCAACGCAGCGATCGCCGTGCCGCGCGCGCCATGGGTCCTGCGCATCCTCGTCGATGCCGGTCCTGACGTCGCCGACGACTGGATCGCCGAACGGGCGCGGCCGGGCGCCATCGTCGTCACCGCCGACGTCCCGCTCGCGGCGCGCTGCGTGAAGGCCGGCGCCAGCGCAATCGCGCCCAACGGCAAGGCTTTCACCGAAGCGTCGATCGGAGCCGCGCTCGCTACCCGCGACCTGATGGACGCGCTGCGCTCGGCCGGCGAGGTGACGGGCGGCCCGAGACCGTTCGCGCCACGCGACCGCTCGGCCTTCCTGTCCGCGCTCGACCTCGCGATCCAGCGGCTCAAGCGCTCGGGCCTGGCGCCGGGCCGCCTGCCGCGCTGATCGATTCGATCATTTGAGATTGGAACAGAAGCGGCAACGCCCCGTTCGCCGGGCGATCGGCTTCGGTGTTCGCCGGAGCGCTTCCCGAAAGGATTTTCGATGGCCTTCATCAAGGCTCAAGACGGCACCGAGTTGTTCTACAAGGATTGGGGCAGCGGCAAGCCCGTCGTGTTCATTCATGGCTGGCCGCTCGATGCCGACATGTGGGAATACCAGATGCCGGATGTCACCGCCGCCGGCTTCCGCACGATCGCCTACGACCGCCGCGGGTTCGGCCGCTCGGGCCAGCCCTGGACCGGCTACACCTACGACGCGATGGCTGATGACTTGAAAGCCGTGCTCGACAGCCTGGATCTCGACAACGTCACGCTGGTCGGCTTCTCGATGGGCGGCGGCGAGATCGCCCGCTACATGTCCCGCCACGGCGGCGCCCGCGTCGCCAAAGTCGTTCTAGTCTCGGCGGTAACGCCATATATGCTGAAGACACAGGATCACCCGAACGGCGCCGATGCCAGCCTGTTTGACGGCATGATGGATGGGCTGCGCAAGGATCGTCCCAAATTCCTCGCCGATTTCAGCAAGGGCTTCTTCGGCGTCGGCGTGTTCTCGAAGCCGGCTTCGAGCGAGGTGATGACCTGGTGCGGCAATCTCGCCATGCTGGCCTCGCCCAAGGCGACGATCGATTGCGTGAAGGCCTTCGGTGAGACGGATTTCCGTGGCGACATGGCGCACTTCACGATTCCGACGCTCATCATTCACGGCGACGGCGATCAGACGGTGCCCTTCGAGATCTCCGGAAAAGTCGCCGCGGAGATGATCAAGGGCTCGCGGCTGATGGTCTACGAGGGCGCGCCGCATGCGATACCGTTCACCCATGCCGAACAACTCACCAAGGATTTGCTCGGCTTTCTTAAAGCCTGACGGGTTCTTCTCGGATCCTACTGGGCGGCGTTGTGGAAGACCGAGCTTTTCACCACGTCGCCGACTTTCAGCCCGATCTTGTCGGCGGCGCCGGCGTTCAGTTCGAGGACACGGGCGGCCGGCGCCTTCGACGGAATGACGGTCTCGTCCATCGGCTTGGCGTTGCGGGCGATGCCCACCACGCGGCCGCCGCTGCCGATGAAGACCATGTCGAGCGGAATGTAGGTGTTCTTCATCCAGAACATCAGCGGCTGGTCGCTCCCGAAGTCGAACAGCATGCCGTGGTCCTGCGCCATCGACTTGCGGAACATCAACCCTTGCTCGCGCTCCGCCTCGGTGCGCATCACCTCGACGGAGAAGACGTGCGGCCCGCTCGACGTGTCGAGCTCGATGCTCTTGTCGGCATCGGCTCCCCGCGCGGCGACGCTGCCCAAGGCGCAGACCGCCAGTACCATGCCGAACCGCCGATCGAAGCCGTGGAAGCGCCGCGCCGTCATCGAAGTACCCTGCCAGCCCATGAGTGCGGCAGCAACAGCCTCATCAATGCGACGACGGCAAGGCCGTCTCGAGCAGGCGAACCTCGGCGGCCATCAGGCCTTTGGGACCGTCCCCGAAGCGCACGAGGAGCGAATCGCCGGGCTTCAGTTCGGCGATGCCGTAGCGCCGCAGCGTCTCCATGTGGATGAAGATGTCCTCGGTGCCGTCGCCCCGCGTCACGAAGCCGAAGCCGCGCACGCGGTTGAACCATTTCACGACGACGATCTCGAAGCCGCCGCTCGGGGTGACGTTGACGTGGGTGCGCGTCGGAAGCGTCGCCGGGTGCACCGCGGTCGAGTCGTCGATGGAGAGGATGCGAAAGGCCTGCAGGCCTTTGCTGCGAACGGATGCCTCGCAGACCACCCGGGCGCCCTCGTTGGCCGCCTGGAAACCGTCGCGGCGCAGGGTCGTCACGTGCAACAGCACATCGGGACCGCCCTCGTCCTGCGCGATGAAACCGTAGCCTTTGGAAACGTCGAACCACTTGATGCGGCCAGCGACCTCGACGAGGTGCAGGCCTTCGCTGCTCTCGTCGCTTCCCTCCACGCCGCGGTGGGCTGAGAAATCCTTTGTGGCCAAGGGACACGTCCTCGAAACGCCTGTCCGCCCTGCCGCTTCGCTCTGCCGCTCAGAGCGAATCACCTGCAAAGCGGACATGCGAGAATAGCCATCGAAATCGTCGGGCAACAGCCGCAATGCGCGGCGTTCTGTGGATGATTTCCGGCGCTTTCGCTTTGCCGAGCCTTGTGGCAAAGCGGCCATGAAGGCCTCAATCGAGGGCGAAGGCACCTCAATCGAGGGCGAAGGCATCCTTGTAGTCCTTCGCCAAAGCCGGGTCCTGGCCGGTCTTCTCGAGCAGGCAGTTGCCCACCGCAAGCACGTCGATGTCGCAGCCCATGAAGCAGCGGAACGCATCCTCCGGCGTCGCCACGATAGGCTCGCCGCGCACGTTGAAGCTGGTGTTGACGAGAAGCGGGCAGCCGGTGAGAGCCTTGAAGCGCGTCAGCAGCGCGTGAAAGCGTGGGTTCGTCTCGGCATGAACCGTCTGGATGCGCGCCGAATAGTCGACGTGGGTGACGGCCGGGATCGACGACCGCGCGACGTTGAGCTTCTCGATGCCAAACAGCTTCTGCTCGTCGTCGGTCATCGTCCGGCAATGCTCGGGCTTCACGTTCGCGACGATCAGCATGTAGGGCGAGTCGGTCTCGATCTCGAACCAATCGGCCACGTCCTCGCGCAGCACCGCCGGCGCGAACGGTCGGAAGCTCTCGCGATATTTCACTTTGAGGTTCAGGATCTTCTGCATCGTCGGCGAGCGCGGGTCGCCGAGGATCGAGCGGGCGCCGAGCGCGCGCGGCCCGAATTCCATGCGGCCCTGGTGCCAGCCGACCGCCTTGCCGTCGGCGAGAGCGCGTGCGACCTTCTCGATCAGCCCATCGTCGTCGAGGCTCGTGTAGACCGCCTTGGCGTCGGTGAGCCGCTTCTCGATGTCGGGTTGCGCGTAGAACGGTCCCAGGTAGGCGCCCTGCATCGTGTCGCGGCCGTTCACGAAGCGTTGCGGCTTGGCGTCGAAATAGCCGGTCAGCGCGGCCCCGAGCGCGCCGCCGGCGTCGCCGGCCGCCGGCTGAATGTAGATATTCTCGAACTGCCCGTCGCGCAGAATCTTGCCGTTGGCCACGCAGTTCAGCGCGACACCCCCGGCGAGGCAGAGATTTTTGATCCCGGTGCCCTTGGCGAGCGAGCGGGTCAGCCGCAACACGACCTCTTCGGTCACCGCCTGAATCGAGGCGGCGAGGTCCATGTGCTTTTGCTCGAGCATCTCCTCGGGCTTGCGCGGCGGCCCGCCGAACAACGCATCGAACTTCACGTTAGTCATCGTGAAGCCGGTGCAATAGTCGAAAAAGTCGAGATCGAGCCGGAAGCTGCCGTCGGGCTTGAGGTCGATCAGCTTATCGAGGATCGTCGCCGCGTAGACCGGCTCGCCGTAGGGCGCTAGGCCCATCACCTTGTACTCGCCGGAGTTCACCTTGAAGCCGGTGTAATAGGTGAAGGCGGAGTAGAGCAGCCCGAGGGAGTGCGGAAAGTGGATCTCGCGCTCGATTCGGAGATCGTTGCCGCGACCGACGGCGAGCGACGTCGTCGCCCACTCGCCGACGCCGTCCATCGTCAGCACCACCGCCTCCTGGTAGGGCGAGGGATAGAAGGCGGAGGCCGCATGCGAGAAATGGTGCTCGGCGAAGAGGAGCTTCTCCTTCCGCGCGAGGTCCGGCTCGACCGCCTTGAGCTCCTTCACCAGCATGTCGCGCTGGAACAGCTTCTCGCCGATCCACAGCGGCATTGCCTTGCGAAAGGAGCCGAAGCCTCGCGGCGCGAACGCCAGGTACGTCTCAATCAGACGCTCGAACTTAAGGAATGGCTTCTCGTAGAAGACGACCCTGTCGATCGGGCCGTCGCCGGCTGCCTTCAGGCAGTAGCGCAGGGCCTGCGTCGGGAAGTCGGGGTCGTGCTTCTTGCGGGTGAAACGCTCTTCCTGCGCCGCCGCGACGATCCTGCCGCCGTCGACGAGCGCGGCGGCGCTATCGTGATAGAACGCCGAAATACCGAGGACACGCACGTGCTCGATCGACGCCTAGAACATCGAATAGATGAAGGGCGCGACGACCGAACCTTGGCTCAGCACCAGCAACCCGCCGACGACGACGAAAATGACCAGGAGCGGCAGCAGCCAGAATTTCTTGCGTTGGTTCATGAAATCGAACAGTTCCATCAGGATAGACATGAGCCCCGTCCTCAGAATTGCTTGGTGAGAGAAGCCGGCACGGCATGGTCGCGCTCGATCCAGTAGCTGCCGGCCTTGTCGTCCCGCCGCAGGCGCAGCAGATCGTGGCCGCGCTTGCGGATGAACCAGCCGAGCGGGACCACCGCGGCGAAATACATGACCCCCATGACAATTGGGTTGGTCAGCGCCGCGAGCAGCATGCCCAGGCGAAACCACAGCTTGTTGAGTGGTCCCAGCAGCTTCGGCGCGACGAGCCCGAGCCCGACCAGAACGGCGGCGACCGCGAGCAGCCACAACCGAATCGGCTGGTGGTGGCGGATCAGTGGCCACACCGCGAGAAAGGCCAGGATCAAGCCGACCGTGACCCCGAAGCGGCGCTCCGAACTGATCGAGACCTTGCGGAAGCTCGTCAAGCTCTCGTGCGATTGCGTCGCCACATTGGCTCCAAAACCGGCCTATCCGGCAGCCCGGCTTTATAATGCTCTCGGTCGGTTGTGCAAAAGATTGATCCGAACCGGCGCGGACAAGGCCAAGGTTCGGCGACGGTGCGACTTGCGCGTCACAGCGAGCGCGCCGCAGGCGTAGACCAGGAACCGTCGTGTTCGGGCCACAGTCGGAACTCCTCGGTTCGGCCGGCTCCAAAGCCTCGGAAGGCCGGCGCACATAAAAAAGCCCCGGCCTGAGCCGGGGCTTCGTATGTTCGGAGGTTCTCAGGCTGGAGCTCAACAGCCCTCGATACCGAGCAACGTCAGCGCGATCACCGACGTCTCAGACAAGACCCTGGGTCTTGAAAGAGACTTCCAGCCGGCTCGCGACATGACCTTGAGACACTGGATCACCTCCTTTCAGTTGGTTGCGCATGAAGAGAGATTACCAGCGAACGCGATTCTGTCAGCCCCCTCCCGCGATTTATTGCTGTGCGGCGCAGCATTAAATTCCTTGCTTTTCCGCGAGACTCACATCAGATGCGAGACAGTCGCTCAGCGACCTTGGCCGCTGGCCGCGTGATCGTATGCCGCTCGTTTCTCGAGGCGCGCACGCGAGCCGCCAGCCGCCGATCGACCGGAGCCGGTCACGCACGGCATCTCCCCCATCGCCATCGTATCGGCTGCTCTCGCGGCTTGATGCCCGTTTGAAAGAATATCTTGAGCCAATTCGCTGAACTCGGCCTAGCCGCACCCCTTCTCAAGGCGCTTGCGTCCGAAAACTACGTCGTCCCCACGCCAATCCAGACCCAGGCCATCCCCCACGTCATGGTTGGCCGGGATCTGCTGGGCATCGCGCAGACCGGCACCGGCAAGACCGCAGCCTTCGCGCTTCCGATCCTGCATCGGCTCGCCGCCGAGCGCGTGCGCCCGGAACGCAACACCTGCCGCGCGCTCGTCCTCTCGCCGACCCGCGAACTCGCGAGTCAGATTGCCGAGAGCTTCCGCGTGTACGGCCAGCATCTCGGCTTCTCCGTCGCGACCGTGTTCGGCGGCGTCTCGATCCGGCCGCAGATCGATCGGTTGATGCGCGGCGTCGATGTTCTCGTCGCGACGCCAGGTCGCCTGATCGACCATCTCGAACAGCGGACCGTGCGCCTAGACAAGGTCGAGATTTTCGTCCTCGACGAGGCCGACCAGATGCTCGACATGGGCTTCTTCCAGGCGTTGAGGCGGATCGTCCCGCTACTGCCAAAGAGTCGGCAAAGCCTGTTCTTCTCCGCAACCATGCCGAAGGAGATCGGGGCGTTGGCGGGCGACCTCCTGCGCGATCCCGTAAAGGTCTCCGTTGCCCCGGTGGCGACGACGGTCGAGCGCGTCGACCAGAGCGTCATCTTCATCGAGGCCGGCCGCAAGCGCTACGTGCTCGCCGAACTCATCCGCAAGGAGGCGATGCAGCGCGCCCTAGTCTTCACGCGGACGAAACACGGCGCCGACAAGGTCGTGCGCCACCTCGGCGAGGACGGCATCGCGGCCGTGGCCATCCACGGCAACAAGAGCCAGGTCCAGCGCGAACGCGCGCTCGCCGCGTTCAAGGACGGCACGGCCAAGATCTTGATCGCCACCGACATCGCGGCCCGCGGCATCGACGTCGAGGCGGTGAGCCACGTCGTGAACTACGATCTGCCGAATATTCCGGAATCCTACGTCCATCGCATCGGGCGCACCGCGCGCGCAGGTGCGGAGGGGCGCGCGATCTCGCTGTGCGACGGCGAGGAGCGCGCCTTCCTGCGGGCGATCGAGAAGCTGACGCGTCAGACGATCGCGTCGGAAGACCGCCGCGATCCGAATGCTCCGCAGGCGCCCGCCGAGGAGCGGCGGCCGCCCCGAGTCCAGCGCAATCGCAAACCCCAAAGCGCGTATGGAAAAAGTACGCCGGGAAAAGCCGCGCAAGGCGAGGGCGTGCACGGCCAAGCCGTTCGTGGCAAGGCCGCGAACGGTCCGGCTGGCGCGCCAGGACGCAGCGAGCAACGCTCGTTCGATCACAAGCACGCGTCGCCGGCGCACGCGCGCGGGGCAGACCGTCGCGGCTCCTCCGGCGGCCAGAGGTCTGCCGGCGCCGGCACTGGCGCCTCGCGCTCGGCGGCACCGGCCGGCGGTCGCCGCCAGCCCTAGCGGGCTAGGCGGTCACCGCAGAAAGACGGCCGATTCCCGCGCGATCTTGCGGCGGCCGTCGGCCGGCACGAACTCGAACAGCATGCGAGCCGTGCCGCTGGACACGGCGTCGTTGCGGCTGACCCGCCGGTAGGCCATCAAGATGCGAACCTTGCAAACGCTGCGATCCCCGTTGCATTGGGCGGTGAACGTCCCGGGCACCTCGCGGTATTTGCGGACGGGCCATGCGTTCGCGTAGGCGCGCTTGTCCGCGAGAACCTGGGAACGCGCGAACGATTTGCCATAGTAGACGACGCGCGGGGCATAGAAGCGGTCGACCACCGTGGCATTGAAGTTGCCGTTGCTCGACCAGAGCGCGAGGTAGTTTTGGACCGCGCGTTCGGCATCGGCTTTGGACCCGCCGCTCGCGACCTGCGCGTTCGCGGCCAGGCCCGAACCTAAGATCAAGGCCCCACTCATCAAGACGACCCGCCACGACATGCTTCCCGCTCCTCGTTTCGTCTTCTACCGAAGTGTGGAGTATTATCGAAGAGTGAAGTAGGGCGCGCAATGCGCGGCGATCAGGAGTTCTGGTCGCTCGCGCAGACGATCTTCATGTACTGCTTGCCCGCCTCCGGCGCGATCGACGTCGCCGCCAACGTCGTCTGGCTCTCGTGCACGCACTGCGAAAGCGTGTGGGCCGGCGGCCCGCGGACAACATCGACCGCGGTGGCCGGCGTACAGGCGGACCGATCAACGCCCACAGCACAGATAAGGATCAGGACCTTGAACATCGCAGGTACGACCGCGGCTTGAGCCATTTTCGAGTTCGGCACAGCATAAGAGATTGGTCGACGCTGTCTATTGGCCTAAGCGGCCATGCGCTGCCACGACCGCACCTGCTCGCGGCTTTTTTAACGCTCGCCATGCAAAGTGCGCGGTTGTCGTGGAGATACCCGCACCGTGAAGCCCGCCCGGCTCTTTCGTGCATTAGCTCTCTCCGCGCTCGTCGTCGTTTCCGCCTCCGCGCAAGCGGGCGGCGCGCCGTTCAGCGCCCTCGTCGCCGTCGACCGCCACCAAACCCGCCGGCATGCTCGCCTATCGCCTGATGGCCCACTTCGAGGCCCAGCGCGCCCGGATTACCTTACGCGCTCGTCGACGCCGTGATGAAGATCGAGAGCGACTATCGCCCCGAACGCGTCGGGGATGTCGGCGAGATCGGCCTGATGCAGATCAGGCCTGGACGGCGGCGATGCTCGGCTTCCGCGGCGCCCGAAGCCCTCGCCGACCCTGCCGTCAACATCCTTTACGGTGCGACCTACCTCGGCAACGCCTGGCATCTCGCCGGCGGCGACTTGTGCCGTGCGCTGATGAAGTATCGTGCCGGCCATGGCGAGGAGGTGATGTCGCCGCTGTCGGCCAGCTATTGCGCGCGAGCCCGCGCCCATCTCGTTGCACAGGGTTCGCCACTCCCGGGCACCATCCGGCCGGACGATCTCGCCGCCGCGTCGCTCGCCCCGGTCGTGTGACGCGCCGCCACCGCGCGCTCAGGTCGCGGCTTCTGGGTCGGGTTCGAAGCTCGCATCCGGCGCATCAACGCGCGTCTGGAGGCGAAGTGCCACCGTGCAGCTTGACCGGCCGGCGGCTCGTCGCTTGGCCGCGCCAGTGAACGCGGCGAGACAACGAGGGCTGCCGAGGCTAAACTCGTCCGACGCGGCGGACGGACAATCCGGCCGCCTTGAAGGAACCTGCCGATGTCAGATTTGGACCGACCGGCGCAACCCCATGCCGCCGCGCTCTACTTCGATCTCCTGAAGCGATCCCTGACGAACACCCTCTACGATCAGGAACCGGACGCGGACGGAGACAGCGAAGCTCGCTTCATCCACCAGTTCACGAAGCATTACGTGAACAGCCCGGCGGCTTCCATGCTGCCACTGTGCCGGTTCGATCATCTCGAGCAATGCATCGCCGACGTCGTGACCAACGGGGTGCCGGGCGACCTGATCGAGACCGGGGCGTGGCGAGGAGGTGCCACCATCTTCATGCGCGCGGTGCTCAAGGTCCATGGCGTGAGCGATCGCACCGTTTGGGTCGCGGACTCCTTCGAGGGGTTTCCCGAGCCCGACGCCGAGCGCTTCCCGGCCGAAGCCAAGCACTTCAAGGGTCCCATCATGACGAAGACGCTCAATCACCTGGCGACCTCGATCGAAGGGGTCCGGCGCAACTTCGAGGCCTACGGTATGCTCGACGAGCAGGTGCGGTTCCTCGCGGGCTGGTTCAAGGACACCCTGCCCTCCGCGCCCATCCGGTCGCTCGCCATCCTGCGGCTCGATGGGGATTATTACGAGTCGACGTGGGACGCTTTGACCACCCTCTACGACAAGCTTTCGGTCGGCGGTTACGCGATCATCGACGATTACGGCGAGGACCGCTGGACGTACTGCGCCAAGGCGGTCGACGATTTTCGCCGCGAGCGGGGCATCGACGAGCCGCTCGAGTGGGTCGACACGAAATGCTGCTTCTGGCGGCGAACTCGGTGACGCCGCGCCGTCATTCGCTTTTCGCGTCGGCTTAACGTTCAACTGGCGAAACTTGACGCGCCAGAATCTGGCATGCATGACCGCGCCTCGTCACGCCAGGCTGCGTCGCCGTCAGCAAGGTGGCGTCTTCGCGACTTCAGCTGAACGGCGAGCGTCATCGGAGGATCGCCTTCGCTGTCGCGCACGGGGAGCCCGTATAAAAACGGAACAGATGCAGGGATTGATCGAGGAAAAGGCCAGCGCGGCAGAAGCCGAGCGCGACAGCACGTCCGGCAGTCTCGGTCGCCGCGCGGAGATGTCGCGAAGCGATTATGCCGGGCCGGCGGTGTGGCCTTTAAGCCGCGCCGCCCATCGCGTCTATCTTGCGCGATCCGGGGTGATACCCGGGATCGTCCGCATGATGGTCCGAAGCGCGACCACGCTGCTCGAGCCGCGCGACCTCGAGGCCCTGAACCGCCGCCTTCGACCCGGATTTGCCGTGTGGCGCGCGTTCGTCGACGCCGCCAACGCCTACATCCAGTTTCGCCGCTTCGACGAGGCCGACGCCGTGCTCTCGCGCGGCCTCGGCGCTTTTCCGAACGACGGCACGCTGATCCGGGCCCTCGCGACGAGCGCCCATGACAGAGGTGACTTCGAGGTCGCGATCGATCGTTGGGAGGCGGCGGCGCGCGCCGAACCCGACAATCCCTTCTGTGTCTGCGCCCTCAGCGCCAACCTGCGTGCCGATCACCAGATCTGGCAGGCCTCCGCGGTGATGACGGATGCGCTGCAACGCTTTCCGACGACCGTCGAGGTGATCGCGGAGGCGGCGCGCACGGCGATGGCGCGCAGGAGCTTCAAGGAGGCGCTCGATCTCTGGACCCTGGCAAGTGCCGACGAAGACCCCTTGCCGGACTGGCTGCATGGGAGGATCGACGCACTGGCCAGGCTCGGCCGGCTGGACGAGGCGGAAACGGTGCTTCAAGAGGCACGCAAGTGCTTCGCCGACGATACCGGTTTCATGGCGCTCGCCGATATTTTCTCGCTGGTGCGCCGCGATCGGGACGAAACGCCTGAGACCGCGGCGTCCGAGATCGTCATCTCGCCCGCCGATCTCGTCGCCGAGTTTGAAAGCCTCGGCGACAATTGCGAATTCGGCTTGTTGCAGCGCTACTGCGGCATCGAGCCCCTCGGGCTGTTCCGCTTCTCCGGCACCCAGTCGCGCAATCTTCAGCACGCGTTCGCGACCAACCTCGACGAATACGGCGCCGACGAGGATCTCAATATCTTCGCGACGACATACGACCAGGAATACGTCTGCCGAAGCCGCCGCTACGAAGACTTCGAGTACCACACCGAAGTCTACGAAGGCCAAGGCAGCCTCGATATCCTGCGAGCGCGCGAGATCCGCAAGGTCGCCTATCTCAAGGAGCGCATGCTCCTCGATCTGCGCTCGGGCGAGAAGATCTTCGTGCGTAAAGGCGGCCCCTATCAAGCAGCCGTCGATATGCACAGGACGATGCGCCAGCTCGGGCCCAACGTCCTGCTCTGGGTGCAGCTGGCGGACGACGACCATCCGCCCGGTTTCGTCGAGATCATCGAAGACGGCCTGCTGAGAGGCTTCATCTCGCGCTTCCCGACCTACGACGATGCGCATGCCTTCGAACTGAGGGATTGGCTGACGATCTGCGCCAATGCCCTCGCGCTGGTCAAGGGCATGCAGGGGCAGGAGTGTCGCTACCGGCTGACCGACAACAAGATCGTGCAGGTCGACCAGGTGTGGGAGATCGAGGCCAGATGCGTCTCGCAATCGATCGTACGGCCGTCTTTCATCCATGAACCCGTCTATAAGCTGACCCTGTCGGAGGACACCCAGCGCTCCGACGCCCTCGTCGCCCGCCGGGCGCTCGCGCCCGTGACACCACGATCGTTCGTGACGTTCTCGGTGTGGGTGTTCGTGCCCGACACGTTCCAGGGATCGTTCATCGACGTCTATTTCATCAATGCCCCGTCTGGCTTCATCATGCGGGCCAACCTCACGAAGCGACAGGTCTGGCAGCGCGTATGGTGCTCCTCGCGGATGCCGAAAGGGCAGGTCCAGCCGATCGCGGGATTGCGGATCACCGGAGTGAAAGACGCCACGATCTACGTCTCGACCTGGCGCGTCGAGCAGGGCTGCGTGCCCAACGACTGGCCGCTCGGGGAGGACATCCTTCACTCGGTGCCGGAAGGCGCCTCGTCGTCCTTACGGACGGCGCTTGCGGCGCCCCCGCATACGGCCTGACCGCTGGCTTGAGCGCGGCGCCGATGCCGAGGTGGGCGCTAAGCCTGCACGATGGTCATCGGCACGTCGGCCGCCTTGAAATGCGCGAGGTCCAGCGACCATGACGAGGATTCGTCGGCCTTGCAGGCATCGAGCGTGAAGCCGAGCTTGCCGTAATGCTCGCGCACCATCGCGTTCTTGGCAGTCGGCTTGAACACTCCGATCAGCCTGCGCGCACCAAGCGACCGCGCCGCCTCGGCCACGAGACCGAGCGTCGCCTCTTCGACCTGGCGACCGAGGACGCGGCAGCTCATCAGCCAGGTGTCGAGCGCCACGTCCTCACCCTGGCGGCGGCCGATGACGACCGAGATCATGCCGTTGTCGCCGAACCGATCGATCAGCCTGAACTGCAGGCCGAACGCGTCCGATGCCTGCATGATGTCGACGACCTCCTGCTCGGCATAGCGCCGCGTCGTGAGATTGAACTGGTTGGTCTTGTTGATGAGCTGGACGATGCGGGCGAGGCCCGGCGCGTCGAAGCGGCTCCACACGAGCTTCATGTCGAGGCCCCTGAGGTAGCCCTGCAGGTCGGCCGCGTCGGCCGCGAACGAGGAGCGTTCCGCGTTGGCCTTGTACTGCGCGGTACGCTGGCGATCATCCGCCGTCAGGCCGATGCTCTCGAAATAACCGGCGTCGGCGACGCAGCGCGCGACGAGCGCCGGTTCCTCCGGGACCTCGGGCACGGCCACCATCGGCAGTTCCGCGCGCACGAGGTTGCGCTCGAAGGGATTATCATCAACGAACACAAGGGCATCGAGGCCGATGTTCAGGTCGCCCGCGATGCGCCGGATATTCTGCGCCTTGTCGTCCCAGTTCGCGACGAAGCATGAGATGTCTTGCGTGCGCAGAAGCATGTCGGGATGATCGGTGAACGGCAGCCGGGCGTTCGCCTCGTCGTTCTTAGAGCAGACCGCCAGGATGACCCCCCGGCCGGCCAGCTCCTTGGCGTAGGCCTGCAGCGCGAGGAAGGATTCGCCGAAGGCGCTGCCCTGCCCAACGACAATGCCGCCGAGCCCGTCGTCCCCGATGACGCCGCCCCACAGCGTGTTGTCGAGATCGAGCACCAGCGCCTTGAACGACCGGCCCCGACGCGCCGCGATCAGCCGCGCCACCAGATCACCGTAGAGCGGGGCGGCGGACGGCGCGATCTCCTGCTTGGCCTTCAGCCACAGCATCGGCTCGTGCCAGGCCTCTGAGCCCTGGCGTGCGCAGCGCTCGTCGATGGCAAGGATGTCGACGTCGTCGCGCGCCGCGGCCTCGCGGATCGCCTCGTTGAGCGCCGTGACGAAACGGGCGCGCGAGCCCGGCAGACGCGCCTCGTTGCCGCCGAGCAGCGGATCGAACAGCGGCAGCACGGTCTGCTGAATGATCGGGCCGCTGCAACGATCGCGGCAGAGCCGCCACACCTCGCGGAGGTGTGCGATCTTCTCGGCGCGGAGACCCGCGACCTCCTCGGCATCGGCGAGCGGGTTCAACCCGCGCGTCATGTGGTAGGAATCGAAGGCCAACAGCACGTTGGTGGGCGCATAGGCCGCCAGCGCGGACGCGGGGTCGAGCAGAGCCTGGTAGTACTGGTTGTAGTCGGCCTCGAACGTCTGCATCCACAGCCCGCGCCGCAGCGCGCCGACGCGCAGCCCGGGCATCAGGGTAGCAACCGTCGAGGACGCGAGCACCGCGAGCCGCACCGGTTCGGTCGCGAGACCGGACGGGGGCGCCCCCGCGAAATGGCTCTGGCAGACGCGGTCGAGGCGGTTCGTCTCGAGCGTGTCGAGGTTGGCGTTGGCGAGCGCGACGAGAGCGCTCCAAGTCGCGGCTCGATCCGCTGCATCGGCGGCGCGGAGATCCTTCAGACGCGCATCCCAGCCGTCGATCCGCGGCAGCCAGTGAAGATCGAGCGGACCCGCGTGTCTCATCCCCTTTTCGCTCCTTGCGTGGGCGGCGGCTCAGCCCTCCGCGGCGCCATCGGTCTTGCGGGCGATAAGATCGATGAAGTCTCCGACGCATTTGAGGCCGTCCGTTTCCCGCGTCGTGAATCTCACGTTGAAACGCTCTTCGGCGCCGATGATCAGGTCGACCATGCGCGCCGAATCCCAACTTTCGATGTCGTCGGCCGTCATGTCGCGCGAAACCGTCAGGGCCGGATCCTCGAAGACATCGCGGAAGATGGCGCTGAGGCTCTGCGTGATCTCAGTCTCGTTCATCGCGCCTACGGTGCCTCTTTCACGTCAGGAGCGTCCACGTCGGGAGTGTCGGCGCGAGCCTATCGTCGACAGGAGGACGACGCACGACCATTGGACGCCAAGCGATTGACCCTCGCCTCGGGACCGGCGGCGCGGCCCTCGCGTCGGCGGCAGGAGAAGCGTTTGGCAGGAGAGGAGGGACTCGAACCCCCAACCCCCGGTTTTGGAGACCGGTGCTCTAACCAAATTGAGCTACACTCCTACGCGGCCGGTTCTTAGCCGCTTCGTGGGTCGTGGAGCAAGGGTTACGATCGATCGTCGCGCCGAGCACCCGACGCGATATATCGGGCGTCGGAAGCATGGCCAGGCCGCGCCTCACTCCGAGGCGCCTCACTCCATGACAATGCGCGGCGCCGCCCGCATTCGTGTGCCTTCCAGACCGGCTTTCACCTGAGCGGCGATGGCATGATAGATCTGACCCGAAGGACTGTCGGCCGCGACCGCCGCTGTCGGCCGGCCGGCATCGGCCTGCTGCCGGATCGACAGCGACAGCGGCACCTCGCCGAGAAATGGAACACCGAGCCGCTCGGCCTCGTGGCGCGCGCCGCCATGTGCGAAGATGTCGGAACGCTCCTGACAGTGCGGGCAGACGAAGTAGCTCATGTTCTCGACCACGCCGAGGATCGGGACGTTGGTCTTCTCGAACATCGCGACGCCGCGCCGGGCATCGATCAGCGCGAGATCCTGGGGCGTCGAGACGATCACGGCGCCGGCGAGCGGCACCCCTTGCGCCAGGGACAGCTGCGCATCGCCGGTGCCTGGCGGCATGTCGACGACGAGGCAGTCGAGCTCGCCCCAGTCGACCTCCCGCAGCAGCTGGTTGATGGCCGACATCACCATCGGGCCGCGCCAGATCATCGCCTCTTTCTCCTCGACGAGGAAGCCAATCGACATGGCCTTGATCCCGAACGCCTGCAGCGGCTTCAGCATCTTGCCTTCCAGATTCGGCTTCTCGTCGAGGCCGAGCAGCCGCGGCAGCGAAGGGCCGAACACGTCGGCGTCCAGGATGCCGATTCGCCAGCCCAGCGCGGAGAGGCCGATGGCGAGATTAACCGCGGTGGTCGACTTGCCGACCCCGCCCTTGCCGGACGCGACCGCGATGATGCGCTCGATGCCTGGAATGGCGATATTGCGGGCTGGCGCCGGCCGCGGCGCGGCGGCCGGCCCGGCTTTGACATGCGCGTGTGCCGCCGCGGTCGGCGCCGGTGCGGCCTCCGTCGTCAAGCTGATGATCGCGCCGGCGACACCCGGCAGGGCTTTCACCGCCTTCTCGACCTCGCTGCGCATCGTCTCCATCGCCACGGCGAGGCGCGGGTCGCCGGCGAGCGCGAGATAGACCTTGTCGCCGCGAATGGTGAGACCGGCGATGCCGTTCGAGCGCGACACCGATGTGCGCCCGTCCGGCCCCGCGATCGTGCGCAGCGAATCGAGTACATCCTTTTCGCTCGCCATGTCTCCCCTTCTCCATACGCCTCGACGTGCCCGGCTCTTATATGGGACGGGTTGCGCGAGCGAGCCTATCTGAGGCACTGTTTTCAAGCTCGAGCCTCCCATCCCTGCCGGAGTCGTCACGCTGATCTCGTTTAGGATGTCGCACGCGTGCCCGTGGCTCATCGCGATCGTCGTCGCGACATCGCTCCCGTCGCCGCTGCCGGCGTCCTGTGAGCCGGCCGCCGAAGGCGCCAGAGCGACCATCCCGGCCCATCTCACGATCGCGAGCGAGGGCGCCCGGCCACCCTACAACTACTGGGACGGCGACAAGCTCGCCGGCTTCGAGATCGATCTCGGCGCCGACCTCTGCAAGCGCATGGCGGTGACCTGCACCTTCGTCGCGCAGGACTGGGACAGCATGATTCCGGGCCTCCTCGACCACCACTACGATGCCATCATGGCGGCGATGGAGATCAACGAGGTCCGGAAGGCGCAGATCGCCTTCTCGAAGCCCTACGTTCTCATGCCATCGGCCATCCTCGTGCAAAAATCGACGAATCTCACGTCGGACGCACCCGAGGCCCTCGCCGGAAGGCGCATCGGGGTCGAACGGGGCGGACCGCACCAGGCCTTCGTCGAGCACGCCTACAAAGACGCGCAGATCAGGACCTACGCCACCCTCTCCGAAGCGATTCTCGACCTCGAGGTCGGCAGGGTCGACGCGGCTGTCGGCGACAAGGACGCCATCGTCACCTTTCTTGAGACGCGACGCGACGCGCGCTGCTGCAGGATCCTCGCCGACGTCGCGCGCGACCCGGCCTACTTCGGCGCTGGCATCGGCGTCGGCCTGCTTAAGGACGACGAGACGCTCAAGGCGGCTTTCGACAAGGCCATCGGCGAGAGCATGGCGGACGGAACTTTCGCCAGAATCAGCGCGCGCTATTTCGACTTCCCGATCTACCCGCTGCCCGCACCCAGGAGCAATTGATGGCGAACGTGTCCTTCCTCGGCCTCGGCATGATGGGCTTCCCGATGGCCGGCCATCTGGCCGCCGCCGGCCATGAGGTCACCGTCTTCAATCGTACCGCGTCCCGAGCGGGGGACTGGGTCAAGAAGCACGGCGGCAAGGTCGCGGAGACGCCGGCCGAGGCCGCGAAGGGACAGGATTTTGTCTTCTGCTGCGTCGGCGACGACCAAGACGTGCGCGCCGTCACGATCGGCGAGGGCGGCGCTTTCGGGGTGCTGAAGCAGGGTGCGATCTTCATCGACCACACGACCGCTTCGGCCGAGGTCGCGCGCGAACTCGCCCAGGCGGCAGAAAGCCACGGCTTCGCTTTCCTCGATGCGCCCGTCTCCGGCGGTCAGGCCGGCGCCGAGAAGGGCAAGCTCACCGTCATGTGCGGCGGTGACGAGGGGTCCTACGGCAAGACCGAACCGCTGATCCAGTCCTACGCCCAGGCCTGCCGGCTGATGGGGCCTGCCGGCGCCGGCCAGCTCACCAAGATGGTCAACCAGATTTGCATTGCCGGCATCGTCCAGGGTCTGTCCGAGGGCCTGCATTTCGCTCAGAGGGCCGGGCTCGATCCGGAGGCGGTGATCGCCGTCATCTCGAAGGGCGCCGCGCAATCCTGGCAGATGGAGAACCGCTACAAGACGATGGTCGCGGGCGAGTTCGACCACGGCTTCGCTTTGAACTGGATGCGCAAGGACCTCGCGATCTGCCTCGACGAGGCGCGACACAACGGCGCCAGCCTTCCTGTCGCCGCGCTGGTCGATCAGTTCTACGCCGAGGTGCAGGCGATGGGCGGCGGACGCTGGGATACCTCGGCGTTGATCGCGCGGCTACCGAAGCGCGAAGGCCGACAAGGCGACATAGTCACCAAGTTTCGTGGTTAAAGCGCTTTAAGCTTCGATCTCGAAGTATTTAACGTTTGTGCACCATGGAACTTTAAAGTGTCCGGCGTTTAGCTTTCAATACTTGCAAACGCTCGTCTACTAGGGCGTTATCGCAGCATTGGAGGCTTACGAACATGATCGAGATCATACGCGGACTGATTGCCGAGCACGGACGTCTGCCGTTGCCGATTGCGGCCTTGCGCAACGACCAGGACCTCTACGCCGTGGGTCTGACGTCCTTCGCGGCCGTGCAGCTTATGCTCGCCATTGAGGACAGCTTAGACGTCGAATTCCCGGAGCACATGCTGAACCGGCGCAGCTTCGCCAGCGTCGATGCCATCGCGGGCTGTATCGGCCAGCTCAGCCGTGCCGCGTTCGCTGCCTGATGACCGCGTTCGGCGCGTCCGGCACCGGGACGAGACTCATCGAGCGCGGCAGCGAGGCCGCGAAAGTGGCGGCGCTCCACGCGGCCGACGTCGACAGGCGAGGCCGCTTCCCGAGAGAGGCGATCGCCGCGATGAAAGCCGGACGTCTGCTCGGCGCGATGCTGCCGATCGAGTTCGGCGGCGAAGGAGCGACCCTTTCCACCATCGCCGAAATCTGCTCGCTCCTGGGGCAGCAATGCTCTTCGGCCGGCATGGTGTTCGCCATGCACCAGATCCAGATTTCGAGCCTCGTGTCGCACGCGCAGGCGAGCGAGTGGCACCGCTCCTTCCTGCGCCGAATCGCCGACGAGCAGCTGCTCTTGGCCTCCGCCACCTCGGAGGCGGGTGTCGGCGGCGACCTGCGGACGTCGTTGTGCGCCGTCGAGCTCGACGGCGACACCTATCGGCTCGAGAAGAACGCGTCGGTGATCTCCTACGGCGCCGATGCCGACGCGATCCTCGCGACAGCGCGGCGCGAACCCAACTCGCCGCCGGCCGACCAGGTCCTCGTCGTAGTGATGAAGGATCATTGCTCGCTGGAGCGCACGTCCGCGTGGGACGCAATGGGCATGCGCGGCACGTGCTCCGAGGGCTTCAAGCTCAAGGCGTCCGGACCGGCGTCGCACATCATGCCGCGGCCGTTCGCGGAGATCGCCGCGCGCTCGATGCTCGCGACCTCGCACCTGCTCTGGGCGGCGCTGTGGTACGGCATCGCGCTGTCCGCCGTGCACAAGGCGCAGGCCTTCGTCAGGGCCGACGCGCGCAAGCGCCCGAGCGAGACGCCACCCGGCGCCATCCGTATCGCGGAGGCGGCAAGCCAGTTGCAGATGATGAAGTCGATGGCGCGCGACGGCCTGCACCGCTTCGATGAGGCTCAGCGCGACGACGACGAGCTGACCTCGGTCGGCTTCTCCGTCACGATGAACAACGTGAAGGTCGCCACATCGCAAATGGCCATCGAGATCGTCAACAAGGCGATGATCGTCTGCGGCATCGCCGGCTTCAAGAACGACACGCCGTTCTCGGTCGCCCGGCACTATCGCGACATCCTTTCCGCGCAGCTGATGATCAACAATGACCGCATCTACGGAAACACATCGAAGATGCTGCTCGTCCACCGCCTCGATACGAACCTCGTCGCCTAAACCCGTTCTCCTTCTTCGAGAGACTGTTCCATGTGCGTCGTCTGCGCTCCTCTGCTCGATGAGATGTTTGCCAAGGGTCTCCTGTTCGACATGGGCGTCGACGGGCTCTACGGCCGCAGCGGCCTCTTCGAGGAGGTGATCGAGCGCCTCACCGCGCTGATCACCCGCTTCGGCAAAGAATCCGATCCCGAGGTGCTGCGCTTTCCGCCGGGCATGAACCGCAAGGATTTCGAGCGCTCGGGCTACCTCAAGAACTTTCCAGACATGGCCGGGACGATCCACAGCTTCCGCGGCGACGACAAGGAACATGCGGTCCTCCTCGAACGCCTCCACGCCGATCTCGACTGGACCGGCGATCAGGCGGTCACCGACGTCGCCCTGGCGCCGGCGGCCTGCTACCCGCTCTATCCTGTGATCTCGCGTCGCGGCGCGCTGCCGAAGAGCGGCGGCATCTACGACATCTACTCCTACTGCTTCCGCCACGAGCCCTCGAAGGACCCGGACCGCATGCAGATGTTCCGGCAGCGCGAATATGTGCGCATCGGCACCCCCGCGCAGGTCACCGCCTTCCGCCAGGTCTGGCTGGAACGGGCCGTCGAGCTCGTCGACCAGCTCGAACTGCCGCACAAGGTCGAGATCGCCAACGATCCGTTCTTCGGCCGCGCCGGCCGCATGCTGAAGGCGAGCCAGCGCGACCAGGAACTCAAGTTCGAGCTGGTCGTGCCGATCAACGACGGCAAGAAGCCGACCGCCTGCATCAGCTTCAACTACCACCAGGACCATTTCGGCTCGGCCTGGGACCTGCGCATGCAGGACGGCACGACCGCGCACACCGCCTGCGTCGGCTTCGGAATGGAGCGGCTCGCCCTGGCCCTGTTCAAGACGCATGGGCTCGACGTTGCGGCCTGGCCGCGCGCCGTGCGCGACGCGCTCTGGGCCTGACCATGCTCGCCAAGGCGCCGTGCGTCGTCATCCCATCGCTGTCGCCGCGATCCTACGCGCCGCATCCGCTGCATGACGGCGCCCGCGACTGGCCGGAGACGAACTGCTATATCGACGTATGGATCGAGATCCTCCACGCGCTACACGAGGATCCGAGCGCCGCGCTCGGCTTCACCGTGGCGCAGGATTTCGAGGGCGATCACTTCACCTTCACGAAGTTTCCGCTGGAAGATCTCAAGGACCAGTTCGGGCTCGAGGTCCAGGAACTCGCGCTCTACGATACGCTCGAGGCGCATGTCGTCGAACAGGCCGCTCGCGGCCGCATGGTGCTCGTCGAGGTCGACAGCTTCTTCCTGCCGGATACTCGGGGCGTCTGCTACGGGCTCGAGCACACCAAGACGACGATCGCGGTCAACCGAATTGATCCGGGCAAGCGCGAACTCGACTATTTTCACGGGACAGGCTTCCACCTGCTCGGCGGCGACGACTACGATGCTATCCTGCGCCAGCCTCCGGGCGCGGCGCTGTTGCCCTATGCCGAGTTCGTCAAGTTCGACCACCGCAAGCCGCTCGACGCCACGACGTCGATACATCTGTTGCGCCGGCATCTCGCCCGGGCACCGGCGGAGAACCCGATCGCCGCCTTTCGCGCGCGCGTCCGCGAGCAGGCGGAGGCGGCGGCCGAGCGGGAGAACGCCTTCCTCCACAAGTACGCGTTCAACACCGCGCGCCAGCTTGGTATGAACTTCGAGCTGCTCGGCAGCCATCTGCGATGGCTTGACAGCTTGGGCGCGGGATGGGCCTTTCTCGACTCCGCAACCGACTCGTGCAAGGCCTTGTCGTCCGGTGCAAAGACCTTCCAGTTCCAACTCGCCCGCGCCGTCACCCGCAAGCGTTTCGACGGCATCGCCCTCGCGCTCGATCCGCTCGTCGACCATTATGCCAAGATCTTCGAGGGTCTTGCCGCGATCTGACGCGTGAGCGTGCCCACTCTCGGTCGCTGGAGGCTTGCCCGATCAGCGCCAGGCGCGTGGGGCGACCCTTCCGCCATCGATCAGGCCACCTTAGATCAGTCCGCCGAGTGGCTGCCGGCGATCGTCCCCGGCACCGTCTGCGCCGCGCTGCAGGCCGCGGGTCGCTGGCAACCGCAGGACGATGTCGGCGTCGATGCCTTTGACGTCTGGTACCGGACGACGATCGAGGGGAACGGGCCGGCAATCCTGCGCTTCGACGGCCTTGCCACGATCGCCGAGGTCTCTATTGACGGAGCGCTGGTGCTGGCCTCGGACAACATGTTCCTCGCCCACGAGGTCGAGCTCGCGCTGTCGGGCGCGCATCGCCTCGACATCGCGTTTCGCTCCCTCGAAGCCTGGCTCGCCAACAAGAAGGGCCGGGCGCGCTGGCGGCCGCGCCTCGCGCGTCCGCCGACGCTGCGCTTCGCGCGCACGCTTCTACTTGGCCACATCCCGGGATGGGGACTGCCCGTCCACGCGGTCGGGCCTTACCGCCCGGTCTCGCTCGTCGAGGCCGGATCGCCGCGGATCGTGGAGAAGACGCTCGTCACCACCGTCGACGGCGACGACGGCCTGCTCGATGTCGCGGTGCGCCTCTCCGCGCGGACGGACGGCTGGGTGACGGCGCGCTGCGGCACGATCGACTTCGCGCTCGTAGACGAGGGCGACGGCATGCTCCGCGGTCGCGTCGAGGTGCCCGGCGTCGAACGCTGGTGGCCGCATACACACGGCGAGCCCGCGCTCTATCCGGTTCAGGTCTTCGTCGGCGATCATGACTTCGACCTCGGCGCGGTCGGCTTCAGGACGCTCGCGATCGACCGCGACAACGACGGCAAAGGCTTCGGCCTCGTCGTCAACGGCGAGCCGGTGTTTTGCCGCGGCGCGTGCTGGACCTGCGCCGACATCGTGGCCCTGCCCTTCTCACGCGAGGCCATCCTGCCGATCCTGACGCTCGCGCGGGACGGGGGCATGAACATGATCCGCGTCGGCGGCACGATGGGCTACCAGGGCGATGCCTTCCACGCGCTTTGCGACGAGCTCGGCCTGCTGGTGTGGCAGGACTTCGCTTTCTCGAACTTCGACTATCCGGCGAACGACCCGGCGTTCGTGAGTTCAGTCGCCGAGGAGGTCCGCCAGTTCCTTACGCGGACACAGGCGTCGGCGAGTCTGGCGATCCTCTGCGGCGCCAGCGAAGTCGCTCAGCAAGCCTCCATGCTCGGCATGCCGGCGGCGCTATGGAGCAACAGCCTGTTCGACGGCGTGCTGGCCGAACTGGCGAAGTCGCTGCGGCCGGACGTGCCCTACACGCCGCATTCGCCCTGGGGCGGCGACCTGCCGTTCGTGGCGCACGAGGGTATCAGCCACTACTACGGGGTCAGCGCGCATTGCCGCCCGGTCGAGGAGGCCCGCCGCGCGAACGTCCGCTTCAGCGCCGAGAGCCTCGGCTTCGCCAATGTCCCCGACGCCGCGCAGGTGGCGCTGGTGCCGGACGAGGCGGCGACCGTGCAACCGATCCCCGACGAGCGCTCGATCTACGAGACGAGTGCGGTCTACGGGTTCGAGAGCATCCGGAATCATTATTGCGAGGCTCTCTACGGGGTCGACGTCGCCAGCCTGCGCCGAGACGATCCTGACCGCTACCTCGACCTGTCGCGCGCGACGACGGCCGAGGTGATGGAGGCGACATACGCGGAATGGCGCAGCGCGGGCTCGCCGACCCGCGGCGCGCTCGTCTGGTGGCTGCGCGACATCGAGGAGGGGGCCGGCTGGGGCGTCCTCGATGCCTTGAACGAGCCCAAAGCCGCCTACCATGCCTTGCGGCGGGCATTTCGGCCGGTCACCGTTGTGCTGACCGACGAGAACCTCAACGGCCTCAAGGTCAGCCTCGTCAACGAGACGGCGAGGTCCCGAGCGGTCACCCTGACGCTGACCTGTCTGCGCGAGGGTGCGACGGTGGTGATGCGGGAAAGCGCCGACTTCGAACTCGAGCCGCGTCGCACGATCGCAGTCGCAGCCACGACGCTCTGGGGCGGCTTCTTCGACACGACCTACGCGTTCCGCTTCGGCGAGCCCTCCCATGACGTGACGGTGGCCTGCCTCCGCGACCAGGAGAGCGGTGCGATCATCGCGGAGGCCTTCCACTTCCCGCTCGGCCGCGGCCACGAGCGGCACGATCTCGGCCTAGCGGCCCGGCTCGAGCATGGGCCGTTGGGCTCGACACTCGAGATTTCCACGCAGCGGATGGCGCAATCCGTCCACATCGTGTGCGAAGGCTACCGCCCGGTGGAGAACTGGTTCCATCTCGCACCCGGCACGTCGCGACGCGTGCTGCTCGTCGAACACGCGACCGGCAAGCCGTTGAAGGGCCGGGTCGCCGCTTTGAACGCGACAGACCGCGTTCCTTTTGCGAACCTGATCGATCGCCTTTGACGTGAAGGTTCGTGCAACCGGCAAATGATCGCGGCGTTCATAGCGCAGTTGGGAGGCTACCATGACAATCGGCGACATCATCTGGATGATCATCATCGGTTTCATCGCGGGATTGATCGCGCGCTTCGTCATGCCCGGGCCCAATAACCCGAGCGGTTTCTTTATGACGACAATCCTTGGAATTGTCGGCTCGGTTGTCGCCAACTTCGTCGCCGAGAAGCTCGGGTGGATTCATCACCACGTCGGCCTGAATGGCGTTTCGCTTCTGAGCGGTGTCGTCGGCGCCATCATCATCTTGTTGATCTATCATCTTGTCATGAACAACCGAGCGACGACCACCCTATAGCCAGCATGGGGTTAGTTCGAGGCGGCCGCCAGATTTTTGTCCGGCGACCGTCTTCGCTTCCAGGTGTTTGGCGGTGTTTTTACTTTACGGTGAATTCACATTTACTTGGCGGTGTTGCCGCCTGTGGCGGATGGCGGGATAACGGGCGTCGAGTTCGGCTGAGGGACAGGAGCCGGCGCATCCATACCCGGATCGACGTCCCGCTTCGGCGTGATTACGCCTCCGGTCTCGCTGAGTTGGCGGCTCAAGCTCTTGCCGTTCGAACCGTTGACCGAGTTCGGTGCGGGCTGGGTCGCCGCGGAACCGGCGCCTTCAGCGAAAGCCGACAACGCGAGAAGAACAAGTGGCAAAGCACAGAAGAAACCAAGCCTCATGGCAGTATCCATCCCTTTGCTTCATCGGGCGTTTGCCTCTGCTCCACCGGGATTTTGGCGCGGTGTGCCGGACAGCCCTCCAAGTGCCATATCGCGACGCTGGCGACCCGTTTCAATGAGACTATTCGGCGATGATCGCCCCCGCACACTTGATCGTGAGAAGAACAATCGTCCGAGATCGTCTCTGGCAAGAGAACGTAGCCGAGTCGGTTGTGGTCGAGGACGGTTCAATCATCTCTCGTAATCACCCCCTGGATTCCTTATCTGAGATGACCGCCTCCGCAGGCGGTATATGGCGGCAGGCGTTGCATGGCGGAAGTCGTCGCATGGCGAAGGTAATCACGGCGAATGTTCTCTCGACCGGGACGGTCGTTTTCCTCGGAATGGGGCGACGCTGGGTGCGCAAACTCGGAGACGCTGTGACTTATTCTGACGACGCAGCGGCGATCGACCAACTCGAGTGGGCGAAGCAGGATGCCGAGAAGGCCGTTGTCGTGGACCCTTTCGTAACCGATGTGACCGATGGCTCAGACGGGAACCCTTCTATGAGTTTGCGCGATCGGATCAGAGCTTTCGGTCCGACGATACACTTTCTGCCAGCCGGCGAGAGCGGCGTCGGAGGATCTTGAACCATGTACCGATACGACGAGTTTGACTCCGGCTTCGTCGCCGAGCGGGTCGCTCAATTCCGTGACCAGGTCGGGCGGCGCCTTGCCGGCACCCTGAGCGAGGAACAGTTCCGTCCTCTGCGGCTGATGAACGGCGTCTATCTTCAGCTTCACGCCTATATGCTTCGGATCGCAGTTCCGTACGGTACGCTGTCACCGCGACAGATGCGTCGGCTCGCACGCATTGCGCGCACCTACGACAAGGGCTACGGCCACTTCACCACACGCCAGAACCTGCAGTTCAACTGGCCGGCGCTGAAGGATTGTCCCGCGATCCTCGACGAACTCGCCGAAGTCGAGATGCATTGCATTCAGACGTCGGGTAATTGCATCCGCAACACCACCGCCGACCAGTTCGCCGGTGCCACCTACGACGAGATCGAGGATCCGCGTCCCTACGCCGAGATCATCCGGCAATGGTCGTCCCTTCACCCGGAATTCTCGTTCCTGCCGCGTAAGTTCAAAATCGCGATGACCGGCGCGCCGTCCGACCGCGCCGCGATCCAGGTGCACGACATCGGCTACCAGGTCGTGAGGAACGAGGCCGGCGAGACCGGTTTCGCGGTCTACGTCGGCGGCGGGCAGGGCCGCACGCCGCTGATCGCCCACCGCATCCGCGAGTTCCTCCCTAAGGAAGACCTGCTCGCCTACACGAACTCGGTCCTGCGCATCTACAATCTCGAGGGACGTCGGGACAACAAGTTCAAGGCGCGCATCAAAATCCTGGTGCACGAGAAGGGCGCCGACGAGGTCCGCGAGATGGTCGAGGCCGATTTCGCCGAGCGCCATGATCCAGGCCTGACGTTGCCGCAGGAGGAGATCGAGCGGATAAAGGCCTATTTCGCCGTGCCGAAGCTAGCCGAGCGCGCGGCCACCTCTTCCGGGTTCGATGCGCGCCGCGAGAGCGACCCGGCTTTCGCGCTGTTCGCCAAACACAACGTCTTCCCGCACAAGGTGTCGGGTTACGGGATCGTCACCATTTCCCTGAAGCCCATCGGCGGCATTCCCGGCGATGCCAGCGCGGCACAAATGGAGCTGATGGCCGACCTCGCCGAGCGCTATTCGGCCGACGAACTCCGCGTCTCGCACGAGCAGAACATCGTGTTGCCGTATGTCGCGCTCGACGACATCGGCGCCGTCTACGACGCGCTCTCGGCGCACGGGCTCGCCACGAGCAACGTCGGGCTCGTCTCCGACATCATCTGCTGTCCCGGCCTAGACTATTGCGCTTTGGCCACCGCGCGCTCGATCCCGGTTGCGCAACGGATCTCCGAACGATTCGGCGCGCCGGAACGCGGCGCCGAGATCGGCGACCTGAAGATAAAAATCTCCGGGTGCATCAATGCCTGCGGCCATCATCACGTCGGTCACATCGGGATTCTCGGTCTGGAGAAAGCCGGCGTCGAGAGCTACCAGCTGACGCTCGGCGGTTCGGCCGACGAGACCTGCTCCATCGGCGACGTCACCGGCCGTGGCTTCTCGTCCGAGAAGATCGTCGATGCAGTGGAAACGGTCGTCGACACCTACCTGAAACTGCGCACCGATCCGCGCGAGGACTTCCTCCAGGCTTTCCGGCGCGTCGGCATGAAGCCGTTCAAGGAGGCCCTCTATGTGGGCGCCTGATGACATCAAGCTCCAAGACGTCCGCCAGGACGGGCTCGGCCTCGGCGAGGTCGGTGCCGCGTCGATCGGCGCCGGCGACGAAGGTGCGGGCGCGATCGCCCGCCACGCCGCCGGCCTCGCCGCCCGCTACGAGGAGGCCTCCGCCTCGACACGACTGCGGGTCGCCATCAAGGAGCTGTTTGCGGGCCGCATTGCGCTGGTCTCCAGCTTCGGCGCCGACTCGGCGGTGCTGCTTCACCTCGTCGCCGAGGTGGATGCGGCGACGCCGGTAGTCTTCGTCGATACCGGCATGCTGTTTCCCGAGACGCTCGCCTACCGTGATCGCCTCGTCGACAAGCTGGGTCTGACGCGGGTCACGTCGTACGCGCCGGACGCTGCCGATCTCATGGCGGAAGACCCCGAGAACTTCCTTTGGGCGCGTGAGCCCGACCGTTGCTGCCATAACCGCAAGGTCTTGCCGCTGGCACGCGCCCTCGGGGGCTACGATGCCTGGATTTCCGGCCGCAAGCGATACCAGGCATCGACGCGCGAGCACCTGCCGGTGTTCGAGGCGGAAGGCACGCGCGTCAAGGTCAACCCGCTCGCCGACTGGTCGGCCAAGGACGTGCTGGCGGCGATGGATCGCTTCGGCCTGCCCCGCCACGACCTTGTCGCCAAAAACTATCTCTCCATAGGCTGCGTCCCCTGCACCAGCCCGGTCCGTCCCGGCGAGGACCGCCGCGCGGGCCGCTGGCGCGGCAAGGCCAAGGTCGAGTGCGGAATCCACACCGACTTCCCCGAGGCGGGGGCCGGCATCTAATGGCCCTCTACAAGCATGGTTTTTTCATTCAGGACCCTTGGTCAGGACGCGAGATCCTCTCGATCGCCGACCTACACGAGCGACAGAGCGGCGCTTGGCCGGTGCCACTCGGGATCAGGCTGGACCCCGGCTTTTCCGTCGAGACCATCGCCGGCGTCGTGTCCGACGTAGCGCTGATCGCGGTCGCCTTCCCGAAGTTCACCGACGGCCGCGGCTATTCGATGGGGTGGCTGTTGCGCTCGCGCTTCGGCTACACGGGGGAGATGCGCGCCGTCGGCGACATCCTGTTCGACGAGATGCAGTTCATGGGCCGTTGCGGTTTCAACGCGTTCGAGATCGTCGACAAGGCGACCATCGAGCTGCTCGAGAGCGGGCGCAGCGTGGCAACGTTCGATCGCTTCTACCAGCCTGGGCTCAAGGTCGAAATGCCCGCCGGAACAAGACCTTGGGCGAGGCGCACCGGCTCCGGCATCCCCGGGAACCAAGCCTAGGCAACCCTGTTAATCCTGACCCCAGCGCAGGAGGGTTTCATGCCAGGTATCAAAGAAGCCAAGGTCTTGATCATGGCGACCGATGGGTTCGAGCAATCCGAATTGTTCGTCCCGCTAGAAAAGCTGCGCGCGGCTGGAGCGAATGTCCGGATCGCCTCTCCCAAGAAGGGGGAGATCAAGGGTTGGGACAAGACCGATTGGGGCAAAAGTGTAGCGTCCGACCTCGTGATCGATGACGTGAACGCCGATGACTTCGGTGCGCTTGTGTTGCCGGGCGGCCAGATGAACCCCGACGTGTTGCGGACCAACGAGCGCGCGGTTGAACTGGTGCTAGATTTCCTCGATTCCGAGAAGATCGTTGCCGCCATCTGCCATGCGCCTTGGCTGCTCGTGGAGGCGGACGCCGTCGAGGGTCGTACCTTGACCTCTTGGCCGTCGGTGAAGACGGATATCGAGAATGCCGGGGGCGACTGGGTCGACGAGGAAGTCGTCGTTGACGACAACATCATCACGAGCCGCTCTCCCAAGGATCTCGACGCCTTCGTTGCGAAGATCATTGAAGAAATTGAACAGGTTGAAACCGACAATCGCCGGTCGGCGTGATGCTCGCGGAGCTTAGCCCAGAGAAGGTCTGTTTTTTGATTGTCAAGCTGCGCGAGTTCGGCATTCAGGCGACGCCGAACCTTGGCGGCGGGTCGGATGCGGCGGACGACCAGTTCGTGGCGGTCTACAACAACGAGGCCTCTCCGTCTGTCGTTGGCGAAGCCGAGGGAATAATCGACGCGATGAACGCAGACGAGCAACGCGAACTGATCGCGCTCAGCCTCGTCGGGGCCGGCGACTATGCCAAGGAAGAGTGGAAGGAGGCTCTGGAGGCGGCCGGCTCCCACCCTGAGCCGACGACGTCAGCCTTTCTGATGGCGAACCCGAAGGTGTCGGACGACCTCGAGGAGGGGTTATCCCAGTTTGGCTTCTCGTGCTCGGATTTTGAGACCGATCGACTCTAACGGCTGACCAATTCCAGGAACCGGTGTACGGCCGGGGGATTGGCCAGCCGGTAACTCGCGACGCTCTTGTCAGCGGGCCGGCCCACCTTGATGGTGATGCCACTCAGTTCGTTGACGCTCCTAAATCCGTGCTCGTCGGTGAGATCGTCGCCTATGAAGAGGGGATATCGCCCCGCAAATGGTTTGGTTTCCATGAAACGGCCGATGGCGTCGCCCTTGTGGTTGCGACTGGCTTTGATTTCCACGACAAATTTTCCGTGTTGTGCATCGAGCGCTCTGTCGGCGGTTAGACGGCTCGCGAACGCCGCGACCTCCGCCTCCCATTGCGGCGCTTGGCGGTAATGGATGGCGATTGCCGTTCCTTTCTCTTCGAGCCTGAGGCCGGCATGCTTCTCGGCGAAAGCCTGGATCCCCGGCCGGGCATCGAGAAGCGCGATCGCATCGGCATTTTCGCGACGCCCGTCTGCGAAGCGCAACTCCGCCCCGTGCACGCCCGCAGCCGGCAGAACCAGCGGCGACGCGATCCTGTCGAGATCCGAGATCATCCGGCCGCTCACAAGGGCAAGCGCGCCGTCGGCGGCTTCGCTTACTCGCTTGAGCAGTGCGACCAAAAAGCGGTCGGCAACGACGTCCTCGGGCCTCTCCTTGAAACCGACGAGGGTGCCGTCCACGTCGAGGAAGAAGGCTGTGCGGGAAGGATCGATCTCGCTCTGCCACGTATCGTTCATCGTCGTGCCCCGGCTGTTTGGAAGGCTGCAAAGTGACTGTCGCGCATGACGGTTTGATGCGAAAAGCGCCGCATGGAAAGCGATCTGCGCAGCGCGCTCGTGGCGGCGAGCCTCCATCTCGTCCGGCTCGGGCTCAACCAGGGCACGGCCGGCAACATTTCCGCGCGCCTCGGCAAGGCGATGCTGATCACGCCGTCCGGGATCCTGCCGTCGCTGACCGAACCGGCGATGATCGCGCGCATGCCGCTTGCCAGCCACGGCGAGTGGCAAGGTCCCGCGAAACCTTCGAGCGAATGGCGCCTCCACCGCGACATCCTCGCGTACCGTCCCGATGTGGGCGCCGTCGTCCACACTCACTCCATCTATGCCACCATCCTCGCGACGCAGCACCGCGCGATCCCCGCCCTGCACTACATGATTGCGGCGTTCGGCGGCTCGACGATCGCCTGCACGCCGTACGTGCCGTTCGGCACGCAGGCGCTATCCGATCTCATCATCGAGCATCTCGGCGATCGTCACGGCGTGCTTCTGGGCAACCACGGCATGGTCGCCACGGGCGAGACGCTCGACCAGGCGATCTGGCGCGCCACCGAGCTGGAAGCGCTCGCCAAGATGTACCTGCTCGCCTCGGCATGCGGCCAACCTGTCATCCTGTCCGACGATGAGATCGGTCGCACCATCGAGCGTTTCGCCGGCTACGGCATGACCGCCAAGCAGCCTGCCGCACCGGCGCGGATCGACGGAGAGAAGATCGCTCAGGCAAGGCGCCAGAAGAAACCAGCGGAGCGCACGCGGCGCTAGTACGTTACCAGGTGCCAGTGTTGCTCATCGACGTCCACGGCTCAATCGCCTCACGCGCGCCGCCTTTCTGCAGAAGCTCGATCGAGATGTTGCCGGGCGAGCGCACGAAAGCCATGTGCCCGTCGCGCGGCGGCCTGTTGATCGTCACGCCGGCCTTCATCAGCTTGTCGCAAGTCGCGTAAATGTCGTCGACCTCGTAGGCGAGATGCCCGAAGTTGCGGCCGCCGTCGTACTTTTCGGGATCCCAATTGTAGGTGAGCTCGACCTCGGGCGCGCGTTCGCTCGAGGCCCGGCCTTTGTCGTCGGGCGCCGCGAGGAAGACGAGTGTGAAGCGGCCTTTCTCGTTCTCCATGCGCCGGATCTCCTCGAGACCCAGCTTGTTGCACCAGAAATCAAGCGCCCGCTCGATGTTCTCGACGCGCACCATCGTGTGCAGGTATCTCATACGTGCCTCCTCTCTCGATTGATGGTAACCGAACGCCGTCGGTCCTCTGCCGATCCATAACTGACGACTGCGTCTCGCCGAGCCCGCCGCCCCCCGATGACCCTATGTTGAACGACATCGAACGCGCCAAACAACGCGCCGCTCTCGTGTCGGTCGCCGTCAAGGTCCTGCTCACGCTCGCGAAGTTCGCGGCGGCTGCTTTGTCGGGTTCGCTCGCCCTGTTCTCGGAAGCCGCCAACAACCTCGGCGACGTGGGCGTGACGCTGCTCAGCTTCTATTCGATCCGCATGGCGGCGAAGCCGGCGGACGACGACCACCAGTTCGGTCACGGCAAGGTCGAGGCGCTGTCCGCGCTAATCCAGACGGGCTTCCTCGTCGCGCTCGCCGCCTTCATTCTTATCGAGGCGGCCAAGCGTCTCTTCAACGGCAGCGCCGATGTAGAGCCCGGTCCCTTCGCCTTCGGCGTGCTCGCCGTCTCGATCGTCGTCGATGCCGTGCGGTGGTATCAGCTCGATAAGGTGGCGAAGACGACCCGCAGCGTGGCGCTGGCCGCCGATGCGCTGAACTTCGCCACCGACATCGTCGCCTCGCTGCTTGCCTTCGCGGGCCTCGTCGCCGCGCTCTTCGGCTACAAGCTCGCCGACGCCGTAGCGGCGATTGGGGTCGCCCTGTTCGTCGGCATCGCCGGCTACAGGCTCGGCAAGGAGACGGTCGGCACCCTCATCGACACCGCCCCGAAAGGATTGAGCGAGAAGGTCCGCGAGGCGATTGGCAACGTGCCGGGCGTGATCGCCGTCGGCGCGCTGCGCCTGCGTCCGGTCGGCACCGACATCGTCGGCGATGTCGCGATCTCGGTCTCGCGCACTGTGTCGATCGAGCGGCTCGCCGCCATCACATCCGCGGTCGTCGCCGCCGCTGAGGCCGAAAGCGCCGATCTCAAGATCATCGTCACCGTCGATCCGATCGCGCTCGACGACGAGACGGTGGTGGAGCGCGTGCTCGTCATCGCCAACAGGCGGCTCGTGCCGATCCACCATGTCACGGTGCAGACGCTCGAAGGTCGGCAGTCGGTGAGCTTCGATGCCGAGGTCGACGGCCGGATGCCGCTCTGGCGCGCCCACGAGCTCGCGACGGCCCTCGAGGACGCGATCGCCGACGAACTCGGCGGCCATTTCGAGGTCGAGAGCCACATCGAGCCGCTGGAGGCGTCCGAGCTCGACGGGCAGGATTGCTCCGAGGCCGTGCAAAGCCACGTGCGCAACGCCTTGATGAGGCGCATCCCGGAAACGGGCGCGCTCTCCGAGATTCACGAGGTGCGCGTGCGGGAGACCCGCGCCGGGCTGGTCGTGAACTACCATTGCCTTGTCGACCCTGCCCTGTCGGTCGATGCCGTACACGGCCATGTGGACAAGCTCGACCGCCAGGTCCGGCAGGACTGCCCGCGGATCGCGCGCATCATCGGTCATGCCGAGCCGCTCAAGGCCCGCGATCACGCGTGAGGTGCGTTCCTCCCCTTTCTGCGGCGAGGATCAAGGGGTTCGGCGCAAGAACGTGCCGAACGAGCGCGGGCTGTCGCCGACCGGGATCGTCGCAATGACCTTGAGCGTCGTCGTGTCGATCTGCGACAGCGAGTTCGACTCCCAATTGACCAGATAGACGCTCCTGCCGTCGAAGCTTGCCTCGATGCCGTCCGGATACTCCTCCACGGCGACGCGCGTGATCGGCTTCAAGGTGGCAAGGTCGAACACCGTCACCTTGCCCTCGTACTGGTCGGTGACGAAGCCCTTGCCTGCGGCGAGAGCGACGACATAGGGCCGCTTGCCGGTCTTCACGGATCCAACGAGCTTGCGCGCGGCCAGGTCGACGACGGACACCTCGTCGCCGTAGACATCGGCCATGTAGGCGCGCTTGCCCTCCGCATCGACGATTATCCCGTAGGGCCGCGTCCCGACCGCTATCGTCGCTTCGATCTTGAGGCTAGCGGGGTCGATCATCGCCATCTCGTTGGCATCGCGCTTGGTGACGACGATGGTCGATCCGTCCGGCGTCAGCGCGACGCCCGAAGGCGTGCCGCCGACCTCCGCCGTCGCGGCCAGCGTCATCGTCGCCGCATCGATCTTGAAAAGCGCGCCCTTGAAGAAGCCGGCGGCGTAGACGAAGCGGCCGTCGGGCGAGGCCGCGATGCCGACCGCCTCGTCGGGAAGGTCGAGATGGCCGATGATCTTGCGGGTCGCGGTGTCGATCTTCGAGACGAATTTGCCGTTCGTGCTGGAGACGTAGGCGGTATGGCCGTCTCGCGCCATCGCGATGCCGGCCGGCTTGCCGCCGACCTCGATGGTCGCCACCGTATGGCGCGTGGCAAGGTCCACCACGGAGACATCGTCGCCGTTCTGATTGGTGATGAACGCCTCGTCCGCATGAGTTCCCCCCGCGAAGACGGCCATGACGGCGAGGACGGTCAGACGCGGCAGCCGGCAGAACTGGCGCATCACGATTTCGCGTCGACCTTGCTCTTCAGGCCCTCGAGCCCGTTGCGCAGATAGGCGGACACCGCCGCGCTGGCGCGCGCATCCGCGGCATCCGGCGCGCCCTCGTCGGGCCGCAAGTAGCGGTAGAAGGCGGCGCGCCAGCGCACCTCGCTCTTGGCGCCGTTGTCGCGCGGCACGACCTCGATCGTCGCCGAAACGTTCTGAACCGGCAGCGCCGCTACGTCGATCGCATCGATGTGGTACGAGTAGTTCATCCCTCCGGCGTCGTACTTGTAGAGGCTCTCGCCGAACGTCGCGCCGCCGGCGAGCTTGACGCTGCGGGTCGCCCGGTCCGGCTCATCGCCGCCCTGCCCGCTGGTTGCGAGCGTGGCTTTGTCCCAGCTCATGTCCTGGAAGCGACCGACGAGCGCCCAGGCTTTGGCCGGAGCAACGTCGAGCAAGACGTGTTCGGCGACCTTGAGTCGGGTCGGACCGCAGCCTTGCGCCAGCGCGGGGACGACGAGCAACGGAGAAAGAACAGAGGAAAGGAGCAGGGCGCCGGCCGTGAGTTGGCGACGCGCCCGTAGGTCGTAATGCCGCGCTTTGCGCCGGGCGTCCATGCCGAGAGGTCTCCACGATCTCTGCGGTCCAAGCCGCGTCGTCGCAGCCGGGATGTCCGGGGCAAGCCCGGCCACGATGGCGCGAGGAGGTTGGCGCATCGCGTCGGCTCCTAGCTGGACGCTTCGACCTTGGTCTTCAGGTTTGCCAAGCCGGCCTTATAGATCTTCTCGACCGCCGCCTTCGAGGCCGCGTCATCCATGTCCGGCGGCGGATCGTTGTTCATATAGCCGCGGTAGAAGGCGCCTCGCCAAGTCACCGTCGAGCCCTTGCCGTCGTCGGCCGGTCTGACCTTGATGGTCGAGGAATAGTCGTTCACCGGCAGCACCTTCGGATCGACCTTGTCGATCCGGTAGGAGTAGCTGTGCTCGGCCGCGTCATACTTGTAGAGGCCTTCGTGGATCTCGCCACCGCCGTCGAGCGTGACCGTTCGCTTGGCGACCTCGTTGTCGTCGTTCTTCGGATCGACCTGGTTGCCGCCGGTGCCGGTGGTCGACTTCACGCCGGGAAGCCAGCTCATGTCCTGGAAATCGCCCATCACCTTCCAGACCTTGTCCGGCGAAGCCTTGATGGTGATCGTCTCCTCCACTTTCTTGCGACTGGGGCCATGAGCCTCGGCGACCTGCACCAGGCCGGCAGCAACGAGCGCCGCGAGCCCCAACATCTTGGCGGGAGAGCCATTCATCCGTAGTGTCTCCTGAAGCGGAAGCCTGAGCACAAAGAGTGGCGGCGCTGCGGGTTCTTACCCGATCGCCAAAGCCGCGGGCAAGGCTGCGTTTCGGACGATGCCGGTCTTGCCGCCGAGCCGGTGCATCATACTATGCTGACCCCTAACCTGCCGGCCGACGCGAAGGGACCTCCATGCGCACCGATCAAGCCCAGCCCGTTCGCCTCTCCGACTATCGCGTTTCGGACTACCTGATCGACACCGTCGCGCTCGACGTTTCGCTCGATCGTCACGCCACGCGCATCGTCGCGCGGCTCGCCGTGCGGCCGAACCCGGACGGTCGCGGCGGCAGCGCATTGGTGCTCGACGGCGACGAACTCGTCCTGACGGGCGCGAAGCTCGACGGCGCCACGCTGGCCGCCGAGTTCTTTTCCGTCACGCCCGATCAGTTCACCCTGTTCGCGCCGCCCGCATGCCCGTTCACGCTCGAGATCGAGACCCAGGTCGATCCGGCGGCAAACCTCAAGCTGATGGGGCTCTATCGTTCCGGCAGCGCCTATTGCACGCAGTGCGAGGCCGAGGGCTTTCGGCGAATCACCTACTTCCTCGATCGCCCCGACGTGCTCAGCGTTTACACGGTACGCATCGAGGCCGAGCGTGTGGACGCGCCAATCCTGCTCTCCAACGGCAACGCGGTCGAGGCCGGCGCGATCGAGGGCACGGGACGGCACTATGCCGTCTGGCAAGATCCACATCCCAAGCCCTGCTACCTTTTCGCGCTCGTTGGCGGCGACCTGGGCGCGACCCACGACACGTTCACCACCGCCTCCGGCCGCGACGTGAAGCTCGGCATCTACGTCGAGCCGGGCAAGGAAGACCGCGCGGACTACGCGATGGACGCGCTGAAACGTTCGATGCGTTGGGACGAAGAGGCCTTCGGGCGCGAATATGACCTCGACGTCTTCAACATCGTCGCCGTGTCCGACTTCAACATGGGCGCGATGGAGAACAAGGGACTCAATGTCTTCAACGACAAATACGTGCTCGCCTCGCCGACGACCGCCACGGATGGCGACTATGCCGGGATCGAGACGGTGATCGCGCACGAATACTTCCACAACTGGACCGGCAACCGGATAACCTGTCGCGACTGGTTCCAGCTCTGCCTCAAGGAAGGACTCACCGTCTTCCGCGATCACGAGTTTTCGGCCGACATGCGCTCGCGCCCGGTGCGCCGTATCGCCGACGTGCGGGGGCTGCGCCTATCGCAGTTCCCCGAGGACGCCGGGCCGCTCTCCCACAACGTGCGCCCGACGCTCTACCGCGAGATCAACAACTTCTATACGGCGACGATCTACGAGAAGGGCGCGGAGGTTATCCGCATGCTCAAGGTCCTGATCGGCGACGACGCGTTCCGGCGCGGCATGGACCTATATTTCGAGCGGTGCGACGGGACGGCGACCACCATCGAGGTCTTCCTGCGGTGCTTCGCGGATACATCGGGGCGCGACCTCGAACAGTTCGCGCGATGGTACCACCAATCCGGGACGCCCGCTGTCGCCGCGCATTGCGCCTACGACGAGGTTGGCGGCGCGCTGACCATCGACTTCGCGCAGAGTTGCGCGCCGACCCCCGGCCAGGACCACAAGGATCCCTTCGTCATCCCCGTCGCCTTCGGCCTCGTCGCCCGCGATGGCGCCACGCTACCGATCGAGAGCGCGGATCTTACGGACGACGAGAGGTCGCGGGGGCTGATCGTTTTGTCCGAAACCACTCGACGCGTCACGTTCAAGGGATTGAAGGCGCCGTTCGTGCCGTCGCTGCTCCGCGGCTTCTCCGCGCCGGTGGTTCTCACGGCCGATCTCGCGGACTCCGATCTTCTCACTCTGGTGGCGTACGACAGCGACAGCTTTAACCGCTGGGAAGCCGCGCAGACGTTGGCGCTTCGCCTGCTGCGCCGCTCAATCGCGGCGATCACGGCCGGCGAGCCGCCCGTCTTCGAGCCGGGCTACGCGGAAGCGCTCGGCCACATCATCGACGGTGACGAGGCCGACCACGCCTTCGCCGCGCTGGCGCTGGCGCTGCCGAGCGAAGCCGATATCGCCCGCGAGATCGGACGGGATCTCGATCACGACGCGATCCACGCCGCTCGCGACGCGCTCCGGACTGACCTCGGTCTCGCCCTTGGCGACCGTTTGATCAGGATCTACGAGCGCCTTGTCGACCACAAGCCCTACACGCCAACGGCGGCCGCCGCGGGGCGCCGCGCGCTGCGCAACACCGCGCTAGATCTCTTCACGGCAGGCGACGAGCTGCGCGGGAGCGCCTACGCGCACGCGCAGTTCGAAACCGCCACAAACATGACCGACAAGCTGGCGGCCCTCGGCGTGCTGGCACAAAGGCCCGGGACCGCGCGCGAGGCTGCGATCGCGCGATTCTACGAAGAGTTCTCCAGCGACGCGCTGGTCGTCGACAAGTGGTTTGCCTTGCAAGCCATGCAGCCGGAACCCGGCGTGATCGACACGATCCGTGCACTGATGGAGCATCCGGCGTTCTCGATCAAGAACCCTAACCGCGTGCGCGCGCTGATCGGCACCTTCGCCGCCGGCAATCTCAGCCGCTTCAATGCGGCCAACGGTTCCGGTTTCGCTTTCGTCGCCGACATGGTGACGAGGCTTGATGCCTTTAACGCGCAGGTCGCCGCGCGCCTTTTGTCGTCGTTCAAGAGCTGGCGTTCGCTTGAACCGCGTCGCCGCGCCCTAGCCCGCGAAGCCTTGCAAAAGGTCGCTGGGACGGAGCGCCTGTCGCGCGACGTCGCCGACATCGTGACGCGATCGCTGGCGTGAAACGTCAATAGTCTCACCACGCAATACTAAAGAAGTACTCTGAGCCGAGGCGGCAGAGGGGCGCTGCGTTGACGAAGTGAACATCTAAGCTTGTCACCCTAATTTTTGCGTCCCTTTCGTAAGAAAGTCTGGACAAATCATTAACTTCGGATTCAGATGATTCTGGCTCGGGGAAGATGCGGCACATCCGCCCCGGGGCACAATCGAGGGGGCCGACGATGTCACGTGCGAGCGTGGCCGGTGTATCTGCACGCGCGGAAACCTGGCACAGTCTTGTGGAGTCCATCGCCGCGAAGCTGATGGCGGTCGTTGTTCCGGGCCTGCGCTTGTTGCGCGCCCTGAACCCCGAACGAACAGTCAGCTGGGCTTTTCCGGCAGCGCTGATCGCCTTCATCACGATCCTCTGCGCGATCACGGTCACCTTCACCTACGACGAACAGGATCGCGTCGTCCTCGCCGCGACCAACGACATCGAGCTCTCCGCGGCCGTCATTGCCGCCGACATCGACATCCAGCTCCAGACGGCGCCCGCGAACACACCCGCGCAGGTCCTGGCCCACGCTTTGCCCCTGCGTGCGCTCGGCCGCGGGCAGAGGGTGCTACTCAGCGACGAGTCCGGCGCCATCATCGCAAGCTACCCGTACCGCAGCACGACGAGCGGCGGGAGGGGGACCATCGCCGATCATCTCGGCGCCACGCAGCCGCTGACGATCCTCGCCGACAAGGCGGGAGTGATGCGCCTCATCCTTCCCGACGGGTCCGACACCCTCGCCACCGTACGCTCCCTGCGCGCACCGTTCGGCCAGATCGCTATCGTGCATCCGATGGCCAACATCCTCAGCGACTGGCGCGCCGGCTTCACCCGCACGATCATGCTGCTGTGCTGCACGGCCTTCGTGCTCGCCGCCCTGTCTTACGCTTACGTGAGGCAGACCGTGCGTGCGCGCGCCGCCGACAACACCTGTCGGATCATGCGCGACCGAGTCGACATGGTGCTTAGCCGCGGTCGCTGCGGCCTGTGGGACTGGGATCTCGCGGCGGATGAGGTTGATTGGTCTCTCTCCATGTTCGAGATCGTCGGCATGGTGCCGCGCGCGGCTCGGCTGTCGTCGACCGAATTTCGAGCCCTGATCCATCCGGACGATAGCGGCGTGGAACAGGCCATCCAGGCCCTGATCCACGGCAAGCTCCAGATGATCGACGAAATCTTCCGGATGCGGGCGGCGGACGGCGCCTTCGTTTGGCTGCGCGCGAAGGCGGAGATCGTGGAGGGACACGGCAACCGCCATCTCGTTGGGATCGCGATCGACGTGTCGGAGACGATGGCCTTCGAGGAGCGCACCGCGAAAGCCGACATGCGCCTTCGCGACGCGATCGAGACGATCTCGGAAGCGTTCGTGGTGTGGGACGCCGACAACCGCCTCGTCATGTGCAATTCCAAGTTCCAGCGCTTCCACAATCTCCCGTCTCAGGCCGTCGCGATCGGGACGCCCTACGTCGATGTCATGGCATGCGGGGCGCCCGTGCTCATCCAATCCCAGATCGCCCTTGGTGACACGCAGCCGATGGGCGCGCGGACCTTCGAGGCGCAGCTCGGCGACGGTCGCTGGCTGCACATCAACGAGCGCCGCACCAAGGACGGCGGCTACGTTTCCGTCGGCACCGACATCACTGCCCTGAAGCGCAACGAGGAGCAGTTGATCGACTCCGAACGCCGGCTGATGAACTCGGTCGTCGACCTGCGCCGCTCGCGCCAGGTTCTCGAGACGCAGGCCCAGCAGCTCGCTGAACTCGCCGAGAAGTATCGCGAGCAGAAGGCCGAAGCCGAGAACGCCAATCGTGCGAAATCGAACTTCCTCGCCAACATGGGTCACGAGCTGCGCACGCCATTGAACGCGATCCTCGGCTTCTCCGAGATTATGATGCTCGAGTGTTACGGGGAACTCGGCTCCCCCCTTTACAGCGAGTATTGCAAAGACATCCACAGCAGCGGCCAGCACCTCCTCAACGTGATCGCCGACGTTCTCGAGATGTCCCGCCTCGAGGCTGGCCGCGTACGACTGAAGAAGAAGGACTTCATCATCGCCGAAGCGGTTGCCGCCGCCACAACGCTGGTTGCGCCGCTGGCCGAAGCCGGCGCCATCTCGATGACATTTTGCGTGTCCTCCGACATCAAACTGATGGCGGATCAAACGGCGGTCGAAAAAATCCTCGTCATCCTGCTCGAGAACGCGGTCAAGTACACGCCCGCCAACGGAACGGTCGCGGTCCGGAGCCATTTCGTGCGAGACTTCATCGAGATCGCCGTGGAGGATACGGGAGTGGGTATCTCGCCCGAGGCCATCGCGCGGCTAGGCCGCCCCTTCGAGCAGACCGAACAGACGCTCAAGAACGGTATGCGCGGCTCCGGGCTTGGCCTTGCCATCGCGCGCTCGCTCGTGGACCTTCACGGCGGCTCGATGCAGATCCGCTCCGAGCAGGGCGCCGGAACCCTCGTCACGGTCTGCCTGCCGAACCAGCGCAACGCGGTCTGGCCGAAGCCCCAACTCAGCGTCGCCGCGTCGAGCGGCGCGAGCGCGGCCCGAGTCACCTCGCGTTCGTCGCGTTTCGCGCTGCAGCCAGTCGAGCGAACCATGGCAAAGCAATCGCGTAGCGCGTGAGGCGCGGCCTTAAGCCAGGATAGGCTCCGCCATGCGCGAGGGCGCCAGCAAGGTAGGGCCGAGGCGCAGCGCCGGCAGCGCCATCACGAAGCGCAGGCCCGGCGCGTTGTCCTCGATGCGCAGTTCGCCGTTGTGGAGACGCGCGACCGCTGCGACCAGCGAAAGCCCAAGCCCGGAGCCCGGCCGCGAGCGCGAATTCTCGAGCCGCACGAAGCGGTCGGTAATGCGTGCCCGGTCTTCGGGAGCGATCCCCTCCCCGTGATCGGCGACGGCGATGTCGATCCAGCCGCCTCGGCGCTCGGCCGATAGCCTGATGCGTCGCTTATCGGCCGGCGCATCCTCGTCGCCGACCCCATATTTCAGGGCGTTGTCGACGAGGTTGGCGAGCGCCTGCCCGATCAATTCGCGGCTGCCGTGGACAAAAAGGTTCGAGTCGACCGCGCCCTCGAAGGCGATGCAGCGGCTCTCCGCCACAGGCTCGTAGAGCTCGCCGACGTCGCTGACGACGGCGGCGGCATCGAAGTCCACCATGCCCTCGCGCCCGGCGCCGGCTTCGGCCCGCGCGATCATCAACAGCGCATCGAAGATGCGGATCATCTGGTCGGCGTCGTCGATGACCTTCTCCAATGCCTCGCGGTGATCCTCGACGCTCTTGCCCAGCCGCAGCGTCTGCTCGGCGCGGCTGCGCATCCGCGTCAGCGGCGTCTTCAGGTCGTGCGCCACGTTGTCGGAGACTTCTTTCAGGCCGGCCATCAGCTCGGCAATCCGCTCGAGCATGGCGTTGAGGTTGACGACGAGTCGATCGAGCTCGTCACCGGTGCCGGCGAGCGGGAGCCGCCCGCTGAGGTCGCCCTCGACGATCCTTCGCGCGTCGGCGTTGATCGTATCAACGCGGTGCAGCACCCGCCGGGCGAGCAACAGGCCGCCGATGGTGCCAATGACGGTCAGCCAGATTAGCGACGTCAGGAGTGCGTTCCAGAGAATGGGGCGCAATGTGTCGCCCTCCGCCAGATCGTGCCCGACGAGAAGGCGGAAGCCGCCCGACAGCGCGAACACCCGCGCCAGCGCGCGCCGACTTCTGCCCTTGACCTTGTAGGTCGTCTCCACGACACCCGTCCGATCGAGCGCGCCGGGCGGCAGCGCCGAGACGTTGCCGACGATCGGCTCGCCGGCGTGAGTGGTGACGAGATAAAGCCCGGCACTTGGCTGCTTGACGCGCTGCTCGATAATGTCGACGAGGCGAGTGATGCCGCCTTCGGCATATTGCTCGGACAGCCCGACGATATCGGCATCGACCGTCTGCGTGATCTGCTGCTCGACCAGCCCCTTCACGTTCCAGCCGACGCTAAAGAGAACCAGCACGGCGCCGATCGATGTGATGATCAGGTAGGCCAGCGAGATCTTGAAGGCCGTGGTCCGAAAGAGCTTACCGAGCGCTGTCACGGCCAGAACTGTCCCGGATCGTGTACCCCGCGCCGCGGATGGTCTGCAGCAGCGGCGGGTCGAAGCCTTTGTCGATCTTGGCACGCAGCCGCGAGATGTGCACGTCGATGACGTTCGTCTGCGGGTCGAAGTGATAGTCCCAGACGTTCTCGAGGAGCATGGTGCGGGTGACCACCTGCCCGTTGTGCTTCATGAGGTACTCGAGGAGCCGGAACTCGCGTGGCTGGAGCACGATCTCCCTGCCGTTGCGGGTCAGCTTGTGGGCGAGGCGATCCAATTCCAGGCCGCCGACCGTGTAGACGGTCTCTTCGCCGTTACCCGGCTTCTTGCGCCGCGCAAGGACCTCGACGCGAGCCAACAGTTCGGAGAAGGCGTAAGGCTTTGGCAGGTAGTCGTCGCCGCCGGCGCGCAGCCCCTTCACACGATCGTCGACTTGTCCGAGGGCGGAGAGGATCAGGATCGGCATCGTGACATTCTGGGCGCGCAGGCCGCCGATCAACGACAGCCCGTCCATCTTCGGCAGCATGCGATCGACGACGAGCACATCGTAGTTCTCGTCGCGCGCCATTTCGTAGCCCTCGAGGCCGTCGCTCGCGGTGTCGGCCACGTGACCCGACTCGCGCAACGCCTTGACCAGGTATTGAGCCGCCTCGACGTCGTCTTCGACAATCAGTATTCGCATCGAAGACATATAACGGCTTTCCTTGAAAAGGATGTAGACCGGAGCCCCGGCCTACATGCCTCCATCAGCGGCGACGGAAAGAAATCACGTCGCCGCCGCAATGCCTTACGAGCGCGTCAGCCATTGGCCGAGGTGCCGAGCGCCACGAAATGCACACCCTGGTCGTTCTTGACCCGGAGCAGCACCGCCTTTCGGCCGTCCTTCTTGGCCGCATCGATCACCGCAGTGATATCAGACGGGCTCGCCACCTTCTGGCCGCCGGCCTCAAGGATCACGTCGCCGACCTTGAGACCCTTCAGCGCCGCGGCGCTGTCCTGATCGACGTCGGAGACGACGACGCCATCCTTGCCGGCACCCGGAATCGACGAGGCGGGGGCAAGCGTCAGGCCGAGCGCCGAGGCGGTCGCCTTATCGTTCTCGCCGTTGATCTCGGCCTTGGCGACTTGGTCGCTGTTCGGCAGGGTGCCGAGCTTGACGTCGGCGGTCTTCTCGGTGCCGTCGTGCCAGAAGGACAGCGTCGCCTTGGCGTCGGGGCCAAGCGAGGCGATCTTGCGGGCGAGCTCACGGGGGCCGTCGACCTTCTGGCCGTCGACGCCTAGGATCACGTCGCCGGAGCGGATACCGGCCGAGGAGGCCGGACCGGATGGCTGCGCCTCCGCCACGAGGGCGCCCTTGGTCGACTTGAGACCCAGGCTCTCGGCGATCTCGTCCGTCACCGGCTGGATCTGCACGCCGATCCAACCGCGCGCGACCTTCCCGCTCGTCTCGAGGTCCTTGATCACGGTCTGCGCCACCTCGGAGGGGATCGCGAAACCAATGCCGACGCTGCCGCCAGAGGGCGAGAAGATCGCGGTATTGACGCCGACAACGCTGCCGTTGGCGTTGAAGGTCGGACCGCCGGAATTGCCGCGGTTCACCGGAGCGTCGATCTGCAGGAAATCGTCGTAGGGGCCAGCGCCGATGTCGCGGCCGCGGGCCGAGACGATGCCGGCCGTGACCGTGCCGCCGAGGCCGAACGGATTGCCGACCGCAATCACCCAGTCGCCGACGCGCGGCGCCTTGCTGGCCCATTGCACGAAGGGATAGGTACCGGCCTTCGTCACCTTGAGGAGCGCGAGATCGGTCTTCTTGTCGGTCCCGATCACCTTAGCCGGGAGGCTGGTGCCGTCATCGGTGACAAGGGTCACTTCCGTGGCGTGCTCAACGACATGGTTGTTGGTGACGACGTAGCCGTCGGCCGAGATGAAGAATCCGGATCCCTGGGCCTGCGTCATGTGCGGCTTCATCGGTTTGTGGATGCCACCGCCGCCGCCCTTCTCGCCGAACTGCTTGAAGAAGCGCTCGAGCGGATCGCCCGGCTTCAGCTGCGGCATTTGCTGCTGATCGCCGTCGCCCTCCTCGTTCTCGGCCGACTCGCTCATCTTGACCTTGACCGATACGACGGCGTTGCGGACGTGCTCGACGATATCGGCGAAAGACGTCGGATTGACTGTGATGACACGGTCGTTTGCGGCGGGCTGGGCGTCGGCGAAGGCGAACCGCGGAGCGCTGACGCCGCCGGCGATCGCACCCGACAGCACAAGCGCGCCGGTCGCGCCGAGCAGGGCCGTGCGCATCGCGATCCGCTTGGGCTTATTGTCGTTCGAAATCATGTCTGTCTCCGTTCACGTGAAGGCGATCATGCAACCGCCCTGCCGATGATGAAGATGGTGGAAGCCGGCTTACCTGCGCATGTCCCGGAGATGAATTCTTCGTAACGTTCGTGCCGGCGAACGGCTCGGCCGATGCCGCGAGATCAGCGCTGATGGCCGACGAGCTGGTCGAGCCTCTGCCGTTCGGCGTCGCTGAGCGGCCGCGCCGGATCGCGGGTGGGCCGGCGGCGCGCGGCCAGCGCGATGGCGCCCCCCCCGAGCAGCAGCACGATTAGCGGCGTGCCCCAGAGCAGCAGCGTCTGCGGCTCGAATGGCGGCCGCAACAGGATGAACTGCCCATAGCGCGACACCAGGAAGTCGCGGATCTGCTGGTTCGTGTCGCCGGCCTCGATACGTTGGCGCACCAGCAGCCGGATGTCGCGGGCGAGTTCGGCATGGCTTTCGTCGATGGATTCGTTCTGGCAGACGAGGCAGCGCAGGCCCCCGGAGAGCTGGCGGGCTCGTGCCTCAAGCGCGGGATCCTTAAGCATTTCGCCCGGCTCAACGGCGTGCGCCCCGCCAGCCACGCCGAGCGGCAACGCCAGACCGGCCGCGAGGCAGGCGGCGCGGAGACGCAGCGCATTCATTCCGCCGGCACCGCCGGCGTCCGCAGCCGCCGCGCGCGGCTCGCGACACCGAAGCGCAGCCGGCGGTCAGACAGCGACAGCGCGCCGCCGAGCCCCATGATGAGGCCGCCGATCCAGACCAGGGTCACGAACGGCTTCCAGAACAGCTTGACGTCGATCGTCTGTGCACCGCCGAGGCCGCCGTTCGGCACGCTGATACTCTCGTAGAACTGACCGAGGCCGAGGGTCACGATACCGGCCTCCGCGCGAGCCATCTTGCGGACGGGATAGAACCGCGACTGTGGGTCCACGGTGGCGATCACCACGCTGCCCTGCCGCAGGGTGGTGCGTCCGACGGCCGCCGTGAAGTTCGGGCCGTTCTCCTGGCTCACGGCGTCGAGCTGCGCGGTGTAAGGCCCGATATGGGCCACGTCGCCCGGCTTCATCGAGAGGATGTTCTCCTGGCCCCAGCCGGCGGCGGCGATGCCGAGCAGCGTCACCCCGATGCCGGTATGGGCGATCGCCGTGCCGTAGGCCGAGCGCGGCAACCCGCGCGCGCGGGACAAGGCCGTGCCGAGCCCCCGGCCCCCGGTGATACGGCGGCCGAGATCGAGGAGCGAGCCGACGATGACGAAGATCGCCAGGCCAGCCATGCAGTAGGAGGCAACCGGCGCGCCCTTCCAGGCGGCGAACCCCAGCAGCGCGGCGAGGGCGACCAGCGCCGCCATCATCATGCGCTGGGCGGCGCCGAGCAGGTCGCCGCGCTTCCAGGCGAGCGAGCTGCCGATCGGCATCGCGAGGAAGATCGGGATCGTGAGCGGGATAAAGGTGGCGTTGAAGAACGGCGCGCCGACTGAGATCTTCTGGCCCGTCACCGCCTCGAGCGCGAGCGGGTAGAGGGTGCCAACGAAGACGGTGGCGCAGGTCGCCGTGAGGAGAAGGTTGTTGAGGACGAGGGCGCCTTCGCGAGAGATCGGTGCGAAGAGACCGCCCTGCCGCAGCGCGCTGCCGCGCCAGGCGAACAGCGCGAGAGAGCCGCCGATGAAGAACACCAGAATGCCGAGGATCGCGGTGCCGCGCCTTGGATCGGTGGCGAAGGCGTGCACCGAGGTGAGCACGCCCGAACGCACCAGGAAGGTGCCGACGAGCGAGAGCGAGAAGGCGAGGATGGCGAGGAAGATCGTCCAGACCTTCAGGGCCTCGCGCTTCTCCATCACGACGGCGGAGTGCAGCAGCGCGGTGCCGGCGAGCCACGGCATGAAGGAAGCGTTCTCGACGGGATCCCAGGCCCAGAAGCCGCCCCAGCCCAGCGTGTAATAGGCCCAGTAGGAGCCCATCGCGATGCCGAGGGTGAGAAAGATCCAGGCGATCAGCGTCCACGGCCGCACGAAGCGTGCCCATGCCGCGTCGATGCGGCCCGCGATCAGCGCGGCGGCGGCGAAGGAGAAGGTCATCGAGAAGCCGACGTAGCCGAGGTAGAGCAGCGGCGGGTGGATAGCGAGCCCGATGTCCTGGAGGAGCGGGTTGAGGTCCTGGCCCTCGATCGGCGGCGAGAGGATGCGGGCGAACGGATCGGAGGTGAGCAGAATGAAGCCGAGGAACGCCGAGGCGATCCACGATTGCACGCAGAGCACGAGCGCGCGCAGGTCGACCGGCATGCCGCGCGACGCGCAGGCGACGGCGGCGGCGAACAACGAGAGGATGAGCACCCAGAGGAGCATCGAGCCCTCGTGGTTTCCCCACACGCCGGTGATCTTGTAGAGCAGAGGCTTCGTCGAGGACGAGTTCTCGATCACGTTGACGAGCGAGAAATCCGAGACGACGTGCGCGTAGGTGAGCGCCGCGAACGAGTAGGCGGTTAACACGAAGCCGGCGATGGCGACGCTCGGCGCGACATCCAGGAGGCGCGTATCGCGCCGGTAATGGCCGATCAGCGGGACGATGGCATTGACCATCGCCAGGGCGAGGGCGAGGACAAGAGCGAAGTGTCCGGTCTCGACGATCATTTCGCGCTCGCGCTGACGGCGTTTGCCTGCGGCATCGGCTGGCCTTCCTTCCAGACGCCCTGTTTCTTCAAGGCGTCGGCGACCTCCTTGGGCATGTAGTTCTCGTCGTGCTTGGCGAGAACGCTGTCGGCACGGAACAAACCGTCACGGCCGACGACGCCCTCCACCACGGCGCCCTGCCCTTCCCTGAAAAGGTCCGGCAGCAGGCCTGTATAGGCGACCTTGACGTCGTGCTTTGTGTCGGTCACAGCGAAAACGACCGTCTGGTTCGGCTCGCGCTTGATCGACCCGTCCTCGACCAGACCGCCGATCCGCAGACGCGTTCCCGGTTGGGGCGCCTTGGCGGCATATTCGCTCGGGCCGTAGAAGAACACGATCGACCCGCTGAGCGAGTAGAGCACGAGACCGACGGCGGTCCCGAACACGCCGACGGCGGTCCCGATCAGAGCGAGCCGTCTCTGCTTGCGGTTCATCAGCTTTCCAGACCGAGTTCGTGCGCGAGGGTGTCGAGACGCTTCGTAGCGTCGGCGTCGGCGGCGAAATTGCGGCGCGCGTCATCGAGCGCGACCTTGGCCTTGTCCTGCTCGTCGAGCACGCGATAGGCGCGCACAAGCCTGAGCCAGCCATCGATATCGTTGCCGTTCGACTTGAGCTTGTCGGCGAGCCTGTCCACCATGCGGTGGATCATTGCCTGTTGCTGGTCCTTCGGCATGGCCGCCACAGCCGCAGCCATCGGGCCGCCCGGCGGTCCGCCGGCATCGGGCGCCCCCTGGGTCGACGCAGTCTCGGGGGCCGCCGCATCGGACGCTGCGGCCCCGCTCGCACTGGCGATATGGTTCTGGACGAGCGGAAGCCACGGCGCGTTCTGCGGCGATTCGGCGACGAGTTTGCGCCACAGCGTCAGCGCCTTTGGCTTGTCGCCGTCCTGCTCGGCGGCGAGACCGAGATAGAAGGCGGCGCGAGGCGACTTCGGGTCAAGAGCGATCGCGTGCTCGAAGCTCGCCTTGGCGTCGGCGGTGACCATGCCGCTGGCGCCGGCGACCTGTGCCTCGCCGAGCCCGGAATAGGTGCCGCCGGACGGACCTTGGAGGCGGAGGATGTTGGCGTAGGCGCGCTCCGCATCGTCCGAACGCCCAAGCCGCATGTAAATCGGCGCGATCACCTGCCAGCCGCGCAGGTCGTTCGGATCGGCGACGAGGTGCTGCTCGATTCGCGCGATGGCGGTTGCCATGTCCATCTTACCGGGCGACGCCTTGAGACGCGTTTCGAGCGGTTCGTCGGGCAGGTTCGGCTGCCCGACCTTGGTGTAGACGCCGAGCGTCACCAGCGGGATGAACAGCATGGCTCCGAGCGCCACGGCGCGTGGGGCGAACTGCGTCGGCGACATTTTCATCGCACGCTCGCGCGCGTTCGCGGCCATCAGCCTTCGCGCGGCCTCGTTGCGCGCAACCTCGGCCTCGGCATCGCTGATCACCCCGCGTGACTTGTCGCGCTCGATCTCGGCGGCCTGGGCCTTGTAGAAGGCGACATCGAGTTCGCCCGTATCCGGCACAGACGGGGTGCGCGACAGCGGCCACAGCACCGCGAACACAGCGGCACCGGTGAGCAAGGCGAAGGTAACCCACAGCATGATCAAGGCGCGCCTGCCGACCTGTCCTCGCGTTTCGCCCGCGCGCCGGTGTCGACCCGACGTTACCGAGGTTCTAGACCGCGTCACCAGAGGTGGAAAGGCGGATTTTTGTCACGCCACACCCGCCGCTTCTCAGCGGAAGCGAAGTGGCAGGATGAACGAAGGGTCCTTGTCGTCGAGAGCCGCCGGCCTCGGCAGCAACGGCGCAGCGCGTTCGACCACCGCGAGAGCTCGCGCGATGCCGTTCCATACGGGCTGAAGCCTCTGCAGCCGCTGATCACCCCTGGGGCGGCATGGTGAGGAACCGTTCCCAGTCCGCGACGGTGCCGACATAGCAGTTGCGATCGACATAGCCACGGATACCCGGCACCGAGCCTGTCGCGGTATGCTGCCAGAAGTGCCACTGGCGGTCGCCGTACTTGACCGTCGGGAAGTATTTCACGCTGCGAACCCACATCGGGTAGTCGAGGAACTCGCCCTGCAGCACGTCGCGATGGAAATCCACCGACGTGTAGATGACGGGCCGGCGCCCGTAGGCATGCTCCATCGCGTCGAGAATGACCTTCATGTCGGCGAGGGCTTCCTCGCGCGGGATCTTGTGAGGGCAGGTCTTCGAGGTCGGGTTCCACTCGACGTCGAGCACCGGCGGCAGCGCGCTCGGATCGTTGGGCACGTTGGCGAGGAACCAGGCCGCCTGTTCGCGCGCGGGCCGACACCAGTAGGCGAAATGGTAGGCGCCGCGCCGGATACCCGCGGCGCGCGATGCTTCCCAATTTTCGCGGAACCGCTCGTCGAGGTAGTCGCCGCCTTCGGTCGCCTTGATCCAGGCGAACTGAACCCCGGAATTGGCGACCTGGCTCCAGTCGACGTAACCCTGATACTTTGAAACGTCGATGCCCTGGATCGCGAAAGCGGAAGCCAGCGGGAACGCGCTGTCGCCGACGTTGGTCGAGCATCCGGCCACGCCGAGCGAAGCGCATGCGACGACCATCATCAAGAACGACGCAAGGCGTCGCGCGCCGGAAGGGGCTACTCGGATACTCATAATGTTCAAGTTATCGGCGACACGCAAACACCCCGTTAACGGCGTGACGATGGAAAAAAGCCTATAAGCTTTTCCTGCCACGCACTAGGGTGCCTCCGGTCTAGCCGGCGGCGCGCCGCACAGCCTTGAGTTCGGTGCCCGACAACGACTCGAACGAGTGCGCGAGTTCGTCCTCCGGCAGTTCGATCGTCACGCCTCGCCCGAACGTGGCGAGGAAGCGCTCGATGGTGACGAACAGGACGACATCGGGCCGCTCCTGGTTGAGCAGATCGAACTGGCACGTCAAAGAGCTCACCGCGACGAGACGGGAGAAGCCGCGCATCAGGTAAGGGATCATGAAATTCGAGAACGAGTCGCGAAATAGCACGCAGGTCGGCAGGTCACGGCGTTCGTTCTCGTAGACGTGGACGGCGCCTCGCCCGAAATTCTCGTTGTGAAAGACGAGCTTGTAGGTCACGGGGGGTTCAGCGACCTCCATGGTCTCGCTGCGCTCCTTGGCGAAGCGCACGCCGATGTCGCCAACGTAGGGCCGCCGCTTCCAGACGAGATCGTACTCCTCGACGGTTTCCAGCTGGATCTCGGTCGCCAGGCTGTCGATGAGCGCGCGGTAGGCGAGGAACGCGCCGTAGCCGTTCCAGTGCGTGTCCGTCATGAAGTAGGTCTGGCGGTTCGCGCGAGCCGCGCGCAGGGTCTCGAACGGGTAGAGGAGCTTGCCGGCGAGTTTCGCGTCGGACTGGGCGGCCGCGAGAAGCTGCATGGCCGGCCGTTTCGGCACGGAGCGGACAGGGAAGGGAAGTTTGTCGCCATAGACGACATGCTTCTCCGGAATGAGCAAAACCCGCATCACGCTATCGTTGGCCGCGCACCAGGCCTGCCGGGTCTTGAGCGCGCGAATCCAGACGTCGATCTGACGCGCGCGAAACACGACGTCGCCGGCAAGCTGCTCGAGCACGTCGTGGTCGCGATGAAACAAATAGCCGTCGCGGCCCTTCAACGGCTTGATTTGGAACCAGAAGCGCGTCTCGAAACCGGCGATCGCCCTGGCTTCGCGGGCTTTGTCGGCTCCGCGCATCTTCATGAGGAGGCCGTAGCCGAGCGCCTGCAGCGTGCGCAGCGGACGCACGAACGCGTTCTCCGCACCGAGGACCTTAGCCATGCAACCCCATCGCGCGCTCGACGACAGCGATAAGGGCGCCGAGGTTCTGGGCGCCGTTGGCCTCCGCCGCATCGAGCCTGATGGCGAAAATGCGCTGCAGCCGGAGGATCAAGGTGGCGTGCGCAAGCGAATCCCACCCCTCGACGTCGCGCGCCGTGGTCCGATCGGTAAGGGCCGCCGCGTCGACCTCGAAGGAGGCGGCGACCGTCTCGCGCACCTTCGCGGCGACCTCGGCCGCTTTCATCGCTTTCTTCATCCAAGCCTCACGCCGGCGCGACGGCCGGGATTTCACGCGCCGCCTGCGCCTGCGCGAGGTATTTGCGGCGGTTCTGGGCGCGGCTAACCTTGCCGCTGGTCGATTTCACCAGCCACCCCTGGTCGACGAACACGACTTTTTTGGGCGTGATGCCGACAATGCTCTCAAGGCGATGGCATATCTCGCCGCGGATCGTCCGGGAGTCGATCGCCTCTCCTGAAGGCTCGGCGAGGATCACGAGGTCTTGGCTGCCCACGGCCTCGTTTTCGAGCCCCATCGCCAGAATACGTCCCGGCTTGAGACCAACGACGGCATCGAGGATCTGCTCGATTTGGTGAGCGAAGACGTTGCGGCCGAGCAGGATCAGGAGGTCGTCGCGCCGGCCAAGCACGAAGACGTCGTCGCCGATCCGGAAGCCTAGATCTTTGGTGAGATAGAAGCCGTCGTGGAAGATCGCCGCCGTCCGCTCCGGCTCGAGGTGGTACCCGGCGAAGAGAAACGGCGCCTTCACCGCGATCTGGCCGACGCGACCGTCTCCCGCCGGCGCCAGATCGTCGTCGAAGACCGCCACCGCGACGCCTTCGAGCGGCAGCCCACAGGAGAGTGCGCTCGCCCCGCCCTGCCCGATCTCTTTGATGCGTCCGTCCTCGAGCGCCTGACGGTCGAGATGGACGACCCGCGGCGGCTGCCCGATGGGGCTCTGGGTGACGGCGAACACCGTCTCGGCCATCGCGTAACAGGTCGCGAGCCGGCCCGGACGCAGGCCCCAGCCGGCGAAGCGGTGCTCGAAGACGGCGAGCGTCTCGGCGCGGCAAGGCTCCGAACAGTCGATCACGGCGCGCAACGAGGAGAGATCGACCCGGCGCTCGTCATCGTAGGCGGCATTGACGAGATGGGCGAAGGCGAAGTTCGGCAGCCACGCGAAGCTGCCGCCGTGCCGCGCGACGGCGTCGAACAGAGACAGCGGATCGGCCAACCACTCGAACGGGTCGAGCAACACGGTCGTCACGCCGAGCGACAGCGGCATCAGCAGGCAGGCGACGAAGCCCATGTCGTGGTACAGCGGCAGCCACGAGACGATGGTGTCCGCCGCCTCGATGCCGAGCGCCCGACGATAGGCGGCGATCTGCGCATCGATGGCCTCGAAGCTCAACATCACCCCTTTCTTCAGCCCGGTCGTTCCGGACGAGTGCTGTAGGCAGGCGATGTCGCCGCTCCTCCAGGGATGGACCGGCAAGTCATCCGGCTGGTACGCCGCGGCATCGGCGGGCGTGACCACCACCATGGCAGCCTGAGTGATGTTGGCGGCGATGGCTTGCCCGGTCTCGGCCGAGGTGACGATGAGGCCGCCGCCGAGCCGGCCGAACAGCTGGTCGTGGCTCGACCAGAACAGCCGCGGATCCTGTTTGGCGGACGGGTACGGCATGAAGGAAGGCACGGCGCCGACCCATAGCGCACCGAGGAACGCCTCGATAAGTTCGACGCTCAGCGGCAGCGAGAGCAGCACCACGCCGCCCGGCCGCGCACCCCGCTCGCGCAGGACCGCCGCCCAGCGTCGGGCGCCGGCGACAAGCGCGCCTTGGGTGACCTCGCGCGCTCCATTGCGCGCGTAGACCACCATGGCGCTCCGGTCCGGAACGCAGCCGGCGCGATCGAGCACCGAGGCGAAAAATCCTGCGGCCAACCTGGTTCATCCTCGTTTCGGCGGCGCCCTCGTCGACCGCGGCTGCCCCTCGCCTATCATGGCGCCGCGGGCTCGTTCAAGAATCCGCCGCGGCCTGACCGCCACACCACCAAACTCGCAGGCGCGCTTTATCCGCCGAGCCCCCCTCTCCCTTGCCTGTCGCCTGGTTTGATGGTTGGAGACCCGCAACGCGCACCGGACGTCCCCATGCAGAGATTCGTCGCCTTCACATCAATCGGGCGCAAGGCTCTGCCGAATCAGTTCGACATCCTGGCTCTCCTTCTCATTTTCGGCCTTCTTCTGTCGATCGTGCACGCAAGTCACGGCGTCCTCCAAGCGCCCTCAGCGCCCGGCGCGACCGACATCCATCTCAACGTTTTGTACCTGCCCTATTATGCCCTGCGGACGACGTTGCGAATGTTCATCGCGATGTTCTTCTCGCTCGTCTTCACCTTCACTTATGCGACGCTGGCGGCGAAGAGCCGGCGCGCCGAGAAGATCATGATCCCGCTGCTCGATGTGCTGCAGTCGGTGCCGATCCTCGGCTTCCTCGTCTTCCTCGTGCAATTCTTCGTCGGGCTCGTGCCGAACTCCATCGCCGGCTACGAACTCGCCTGCATCTTCGCGATCTTCACGAGCCAGGCCTGGAACATGGCCTTCTCCTTCTACCAGTCGCTGCGCAACGTGCCGCTCGACCTCATCGAGGTGGCCAACGGCTTCAACCTGACGCCCTGGCAGCGCTTCTGGCAGCTCGAGACGCCGTTCGCGATGCCGGGCCTGATCTGGAACATGATGATGTCGATGTCGGGCGGCTGGTTCTTCGTCGTCGCGGCCGAGGCGATCACGGTGAAGGACAACACGATCAAGCTGCCGGGCATCGGCTCCTACATCGATGTCGCGACCTCGAAGGGGGAGAACGGCGCGATCGTTGCGGCGGTGGTGATGATGGCGGTCGTCATCATCGCCTACGACCAGCTCCTGTTCCGCCCGCTTGTCGCCTTCTCGACGCGCTTTCGCGTCGAACTCACCGCCAGCCAGGAGCCGGAGCGCTCCTGGGTTCGCGACGCGTTCCTGCGCACGCGCTGGCTTCGTCCGCTGTCGATGATCCCGGCCAACGCGTTCCGTCGCTTGGCCCTCATGCGGCTCAGCCCGCCGAAGCGATCGCCGCCGCGCCTGGAAAGAGCCGACCGCAATGGCAGCCTTGTCGGCGACATCGTCTTCTACGTGATCGCCGCGGCGATCGGTGCCTATTCCCTGTCCCTGATCATCACCTTCTTCGCCGCCCATTTCACGTGGGACGAGGTCCGTCACGTGTTCGTGCTCACCCTCTACACGATGGTACGGGTGATCTTCGGCATCATCCTGGCGACCCTGATCTGGGTGCCGATCGGCATCTGGATCGGCCTCAATCCTAGGGTCGCCGACAAGGTCCAGCCGATGGCGCAGTTCCTCGCCGCGTTTCCAGCCAACGTGGTGTTCCCGCTGGCCGTCCTGCTTATCGTCACCTTCGACTTGAACCCCAACATCTGGTTGAGCGTGCTAATCGTGTTCGGCACGCAATGGTACATCCTCTTCAACGTCATCGCGGGCGCCCAGGCGTTTCCCAACGACATGCGCGAGGCGGCACGCAGCTTCCGAATTCACGGCTTCGACTGGTGGATGAAGGTGATCGTGCCCGGCATCTTCCCTTATTACGTGACCGGGGCGTTGACCGCATCGGGCGGCTCGTGGAATGCCGCCATCGTCGCCGAATACGTCAAGGCCGGGCTTAAGCAGGGCGGCGAGATCAAGAACTACACGGAGGTCGCGCAGGGAGTCGGCTCCTACATTGCGATCGCGACCGAGAAGGCACCGGAAGGTGTCTGGCTCGGCGTCGCCGTCATGAGCCTCGTCGTGATCATCTACAATCGCTTGCTGTGGCGTCCGCTGTTCACGCTCGCCGAGAAGCGCCTGCGACTTTAGGAGCTCGGTATGCTGGAAGAACGCCTCAAACCGCTGCTCGAAGCCGACAACGTCGTGCAGCGCTATCGCACCGGCTCCGGCGACGTCGGGCCTATCGTGCTCGACCATGTGTCGCTGAAGCTCACCTCGGGCGAGATCGTCGGCCTGCTCGGCCGCTCGGGCTGCGGGAAATCCTCGCTCCTGCGCATCGTCGCCGGTCTCGCTTTTCCCACCGAGGGCAAGGTCACCTACGGGGATCGTCCTGTCGTCGGGCCGGTCGACGGGCTCGCCATGGTGTTTCAGAGCTTCGCGCTGTTTCCCTGGCTGTCGGTGCTCGCCAACGTCGAGATCGGGCTGCGGGCCAAAGGCGTGCCCGAGGACGAGGCCCGCAAGCGCGCGCTGAAGGCGATCGACCTTATCGGCCTCGACGGGTTCGAGAGCGCCTTCCCGAAGGAACTGTCGGGCGGCATGCGCCAACGCGTCGGCTTCGCCCGCGCGCTCGTCGTCAACCCGACGATCCTGCTCATGGACGAGCCGTTCTCGGCGCTCGACGTGCTCACGGCCGAGACCCTGCGCACCGACCTCCTCGACCTTTGGGTCGAAGGCCGGATGCCGACGAAGTCGATCCTGATGGTGACGCACAACATCGAAGAGGCGGTGCTGATGTGCGACCGCATCCTCGTGCTCTCCTCGAATCCGGGCCGGATCTCCGCCGAGATCGCGGTGACGCTGCAGCATCCGCGCAACCGCCTCGACCCCGAGTTCCGCCAGCTCGTGGACAAGATCTACGCGCTGATGACCAAGCGGCAGACCACGCAGCCGATCGGGCGCGACGGCACCTTCCCCGGCCTTGGCCTCGGCATGGCGCTGCCGCGCGTCTCGACCAACACGATCTCCGGCATGATCGAGGAGGTCCACGCGCCACCCTACAACGGCCAGGTCAGGATGCCTGAGCTGGCGGATAGCCTGCAGATGGAGATCGACGACCTCTTCCCGGTCGCCGAGACGCTGCAACTGATGCGCTTCGCCGAGATCGGCGACGGCTTCATCAAGCTAACGCCGGCCGGCATGCGCTTCGCGGACATGGACATCGACGCGCGCAAGAAGCTGTTCGGCGACCATCTCCTGACATACGTGCCGCTCGCCGCGCGCATCAAGATGGTGCTGGACGAACGGCCGTCGCACTCGGCGCGCTCGGCGCGCTTCCTCGGGGAACTCGAAGACCACATGTCGGACGAATACGCCGATCGCACGCTGAAGTCGGTGGTCAACTGGGGCCGCTACGGCGAGCTGTTCGCCTACGACGAGAATTCCGAGACGCTGAGCCTCGAGAACCCGCAGTAAGGCGAAGTCTTCCTCCTACGCGGCATAGATGATTTCTAAAGGCGGGAGGAGTTTTCATTAGATCGCCGACCGGAATGTCGTCATGCCTCAAAATGAGATGATGCGCGTACCACTAAGGCATTATAAAAGACGCGCGACTGTTCAAGACGTTTCGAAGGCGCTGCCTAGGAAAAAGCTGCGCTGAACCGAAGTGCGCCTCAAGCGCCTTTGCCGTAGCCGCGCGAGCTTTCACGTAATTGGGCTAACACGGCCTCCTGCTCGGGCGACGGGTGCCAAGCCGACCCCTCGCTGACGCCCTCGTGCGTGGGCATCAGCGGCGTGTCGGGATCGCCGTGCTCGCCGACGTTGGCCATGGCCCAGCGCGCGAACACCCGCGACGTTGTTGGCTCGTCGGACTTCACTTCGAGCGCGTTGTGGCGATCGTCGGCCTGGATTTTCGAGAAGATGTCGTGGACCGCGTCCTTCGGACCCTCGAGAGCTTGCGCGAACCAGTTGTCGTAGCACAGCAGTGCGCCGGTGACGCCGCTCGCCGCGTTGTTCTTTCGCGCCTTCTTGAGGATGTCGCCAAGTTGCTGCCTGATGGTCTCATGCGGGATCTTGCTGTGGCTGCGGTAGATCAGCCTTACCAGGTCCACATGCTTTGGAGTCGCTTCCGTGTCGCTCACCCGAGTCTCCTAGCCGTTTCGTTCCCTGGCACGCGCTCGACCGCGTTACCGATTATCTTTTGGGAGATTATGCGTTGCGTGGTCGCAGGTTGCAAGCAGATGTGGCCTTTGTCTTCCGGACCTATCCGCTGTCGCAGCGGCCCCGTCGCGTGGCCTGCGCCATCAGTTTCAGCCAGAGCGGGTAAGGCAGCAGCGCGGCCGCCTTCATCGTCCAGGCGAGGCGCCGCGGAAAGGTGATTTCGAAGCCGCCGCGCCTCAAGCCGATGTGGATGCGTGCGGCGGCGGCTTCCGCGCTCATCATCAAGGGCATCGGGTAATCGTTGCGCGCCGTCATCGCCGTCGCCACGAAGCCGGGATTGACGACCTGGATCGTCAGCCCCCGCGGCGCGTAAGTGAGCCGCAGCGCCTCCGCCATCGTGATCATCGCGGCCTTCGCCGAGCCGTAGGCCACCGATCCGGGAATGCCGCCGTAGCCTGCGAGCGACGCCACGATCGCGATCTGCCCGCAGCGGCGCGGAAGCATCGCGGCGAGCAGCGGCTCGAGGCAGAAGATCGTGCCGCCGAGATTGCTCTCGATCGTGCGCCAAGTCAGCCTCGCGTCGAACCCGTCGCGTTCCGCGAGATGGTAGACGCCGGCATTGAGGACGGCGAGGGCGACCGGCCCCTGCTCCCGCTCGATCGCGGCGACGATCTCGGCCATGCGCGCAGCATTTGTGACGTCGCCGGGGTAGGCGACGATGCGCCCCTGCCCTTCCGCGACGAGGGCGTCGAGCGCCTCGGTCCGGCGCGCCGTCGCGGCGACGCGAAAACCTCGTCCGGCGAGCCGCAGCGCCAGTGCGCGACCGATGCCGGCGCTGGCGCCGGTGATCCAGACCGGACCGTCTTCAGGCTTGGCACGGAACATGACGAACTTTCTCGCGCCCGAGCAACCCCGAGGCAACCTCTTGCGGTGGCGGCGACATATGTGGAAAGCGTGCAACTCCTCCATTCAGAAGAAGGCCGCATGGTCGCCGACTCCGTCATCGATGCCATTGGCAACACGCCGCTCATCAAGCTCCGGCACGCCTCGGAGGCGACCGGCTGCACGATCCTCGGCAAGGCGGAGTTCATGAACCCGGGCGGCTCGGTGAAAGACCGCGCCGGCCTCGCCATCATAAAGGACGCGGTCGCGCGCGGTGCTCTGAAGCCGGGCGGCACGATCGTCGAAGGCACCGCGGGCAATACCGGGATCGGCATCGCGCTCGTCGCCAATGCGTTGGGCTATCGCACGGTGATCGTGATCCCGCAGACGCAGAGCCAGGAGAAGAAAGACATGCTCCGCCTGCAGGGCGCGGAACTGATCGAGGTGCCGGCGGTGCCCTACAAGAACCCCAACAACTACGTGAAGCTCTCCGGCCGGCTCGCCGAGCGCCTCGCGCGCGAACTGCCGGCCGGCGCGATCTGGGCCAATCAGTTCGACAATCTGGCCAATCGCGAGGGCCACAGGCTGACGACCGGCCCCGAAATCTGGACGCAAACCGAAGGAAAGGTCGACGGGTTCACCTGCGCGGTCGGCACCGGCGGCACGCTCGCCGGCGTCGGCCTGGCGCTGAAGGCGATGAATCCCGCGGTGAAGATCGCGATCACCGATCCGATGGGTTCGGCTCTCTACGACTTCTACAAGACCGGAACGTTGCATGCCGAGGGCAGCTCGATCACCGAGGGCATCGGCCAGGGGCGTGTCACCGCCAACCTCGAGGACGCGCCGATCGACTCCGCCTTCCAGGTTACCGACGAGGAGGCACTGCCGATCGTGTTCGACCTCGCCGAGCACGAGGGGCTGTTGCTCGGCGGATCGTCCGGCATCAACGTCGCCGGCGCAATGCGTCTCGCCCGCGAACTCGGCCCGGGCCACACCATTGTGACCATCCTCTGCGACTCGGGCACGCGCTATCAGTCGAAGCTTTTCAACCCGGCTTTCCTGCGCGAGAAAAATCTGCCGGTGCCGGAATGGTTCGGGCACGCGCCCAGGATCGATCCGGGCTATGTGGAAGTCGGTGACTGAGAGCATCCGCCCGGCCGTTCGAGCGACGATGCGTGCCTTTTGGGGGTCCGATCTCTCCCGCCCCGGTCTCCCACCCGATCTCTCCCGTGTAGATTACTACCCCACGCCGTTCTCGCGCCAGAGTTTCCGGCTGTAGCTTGATGAGGTCCTCTTGAACACAATCTTCGTAACGCCGGCTTGGCTCGCGGAGCATCTCAATCAGCCCGACGTCATCGCGGTCGAGGCGAGCTTCTACCTTCCGGACGAAGGCAGGGACGCCAGCGCGCTGTTCGAGGCCGGCCACATTCCCGGTGCGGTGCGCTTCGACATCGACGCGGTCGCCGATACGTCCTCGCCCCTGCCCCACATGCTGCCGGACGCCGCGACCTTCGCCGAGAAGGTCGGCGCCCTCGGCTTGGGCGAGACAACCACGATCGTCGTCTACGACGCGAGCGATCTTCTCGGCGGCGCAAGGGCTTACTGGATGTTCCAGCACTACGGCGCGAAGCACGTCTGGCTGCTTGAGGGCGGCCTGAAGGCTTGGGTCGCCGCTGGCCACCCGCTCGAGACTGGCCCGGCGCACCGGACAGCGCGGACCTTCGCCGCCACGTTCGATCGCGCCGCCGTCGCCGACGCGAAGGACGTGCTCGCTGCCGCCCGCTCCGGCACCGCCCAGATCGTCGACGCCCGCAGTGCGCCCCGCTTCGCCGGCGCGATACCCGAACCAAGACCTGGGCTACGCTCGGGCCACATCGCGGGCGCGCGCAATGTGCCGTGGCGGACCCTCGTCGGCTCCGATGGCCGGCTGTACCCGGCGGACCGGCTCGCGAAAGCCTTCCGGGACGCCGGCGTCGACATCGGGCGCCCGATCATCACGAGCTGCGGCTCGGGTGTCTCGGCCGCCGTCATCTGCCTTGCTCTCGACCAGCTCGGCAAGCCCGACAGCATCCTCTACAATGGATCATGGGCCGAATGGGGTGCCCTCGACGATCTTCCGATCGAGACTGGACCGGCTCGATGATGGTAACTTACCGATCCTGGCGCACCCCTTGGCACGGCTGGTGCTCTGCGAGAAATGATTGCCTAGTTTCGCGGCAACGGATAAGGAGACCCGTGGGGAGCGGCGTTCATGAAGAAGATCGAAGCTATCATTAAGCCGTTCAAGCTTGACGAGGTGAAAGAGGCTCTGCACGAGGCGGGCGTGGCGGGCATTACGGTGATCGAGGCCAAGGGTTTCGGGCGCCAAAAGGGCCATACGGAACTCTATCGCGGCGCGGAGTATGTCGTCGATTTTCTGCCGAAGGTGAAAATCGAGGTGGTGCTCAACGATAGCGCCATCGAGGCCGCGGTGGCGGCGATCCGATCGGCGGCGCAGACCGGACGCATCGGCGACGGCAAAATCTTCGTCTCAGCGATCGAGGGCGCTGTCCGCATCAGGACCGGCGAGACAGGCCCGGACGCGATCTGAGTTCGCTTGGGCAGGCGGCCCCGGGCGCGCCGGGACCCCCAGGAAGGCGGCTGCCTCGCAATGCAGCCCCGCCGTTAACCCCGACCAACTGCCGGTGGCAATGAGCTGCAGTGCTGGTCCGCCGCGTTATAGGGCATGCGCGCACATTCATCGCCGCCGAATGAAACGGGAGCCGGACGAAATTGCCTGGCTCCCTCCTTGGGCGTGTTCGTTCTTCAGCGTGCTCGATCTTGATCAGGTCGTCGGCACCGACGCGACCGTCTTCAGGATCTGCGAGGTGATCTGGTAGGGGTCGCCCTCCGAGTTCGGGCGGCGATCCTCGAGATAGCCCTTGTAGTCGTTGTTGACGAAGCTGTGGGGCACGCGAATCGAGGCGCCACGATCGGCGATGCCGTAATTGAACTCGTGGATCGATGCCGTCTCGTGCTTGCCGGTGAGGCGCATCTCGTTATGCGGGCCGTAGACCGCGATGTGATCCTCGCGAGCGGTCTCGAAGGCCTTCATCAGCTTCTCGAAATACTCCTTGCCGCCCACTTCGCGCATGTACTTGGTCGAGAAGTTGCAGTGCATTCCCGAGCCGTTCCAGTCGGTGTCGCCGAGCGGTTTGCAGTGGTATTCGATGTCGATGCCGGACTTCTCGCAGAGGCGCTGCATGAGATAGCGGGCGACCCACATCTCGTCGGCTGCCTTCTTCGATCCCTTGCCGAAGATCTGATATTCCCACTGGCCCTTGGCCACCTCGGAGTTGATGCCCTCGTGATTGATGCCGGCGTCGAGGCAGAGATCGAGGTGCTCCTCGACGATCTTGCGCGCGATGTCGCCGACGTTCGAGTAGCCAACGCCGGTGTAGTACATGCCCTGCGGCGGCGGATAGCCTTCCGACGGGAAGCCGAGCGGCCGGCCGTTCTTGTAGAAGAAGTATTCCTGCTCGAACCCGAACCAGGCGCCTTCGTCGTCCAGGATGGTGGCACGCTTGTTCGAGGGGTGCGGGGTCTTGCCGTCCGGCATCATGACTTCGCACATGACGAGGACGCCGTTCTTGCGGGTGCCGTCCGGAAAGTGGCGGATCGGCTTGAGGAAGCAATCCGAGCTGCCGCCTTCGGCCTGTTTCGTCGAGCTGCCGTCGAAGCCCCACATCGGGAGCTGCTCGAGGGTCGGGAAGCTGTCGAACACCTTGATGGTCGTCTTTCCGCGAAGGTTTGGCGTCGGCGTGTACCCGTCCAGCCAAAGATACTCGAGTTTGTATTTCGTCATTCACGTCTCTCGTTTGTTGCTGATGCGAGATCGGGCGATCTGCCAAGCGTCCCCGCTTACAGGGCGGTACGAGGAAGCATGATGCGTGCCAGAAAGCGGTAGTCTACAGACCGCGCTGTCGGCGCCCAGCTTCATTATATGTCGCGACGCGAAGCCCTCTTGCTACTATCTACTTTAGCCGGCAAGTATAGAAGCAGACATTCCGCCTAGCGCTGCGAGAGATGCGGCTAAAGGCATGGTCGAGAGCATGCGATTGCCGCCGATTTGAGAGTCGCGCGTATGCCGCGATGTCTCGGACGCGGAGCCGTCGCTTTTCGAAAAGCGGACTGGAAACAGGCCGATCATCACACTATCACCGTCCCGCGAGAGTTTGCCTCGCTCGTACCGGGACACCGTGGAGACCAGCGACATGAAAAGCGCAGCTGACGTGCTGAAGGCGATCAAGGACAACGACATCAAGTACGTCGATCTGCGCTTCACCGACGTTCGTGGAAAGTGGCAGCACGTCACGTTCGATCAGACGATGGTGGACGAGGACATGTTCGCCGACGGCACGATGTTCGACGGGTCGTCGATCGCCGGCTGGAAGGCGATCAACGAATCCGACATGACGCTGATGCCCGATCCGACCACCGCGGTGATGGATCCCTTCTTCGCCGCGCCGACGCTCTCGGTCGTCTGCGACGTCCTCGAGCCGTCGACCGGCGAGCCCTACCATCGCGACCCGCGCGGGATCGCCAAGAAGGCGGAAGCCTTCGCGGCGTCGGCCGGCATCGGCGACACGGTCTACTTCGGGCCGGAAGCCGAGTTCTTCGTCTTCGACGACGTGCGCTACTCGACCGAGCCGTACAATACCGGCTTCATCCTCGATTCGAGCGAGTTTCCGTCGAACTCCGACACGCCCTACGAGGGCGGCAATCTCGGCCATCGCGTCCGCACCAAGGCCGGCTACTTTCCGGTCCCCCCCCAAGATTCGGCGCAGGACATGCGCGGCGAGATGCTCGCCGCAATGGCCGCAATGGGCGCCAAGGTCGAGAAGCACCACCACGAGGTCGCCTCGTCCCAGCACGAGCTCGGCCTCAAGTTCGGGCCGCTGACGCAGATGGCCGACCACCTGCAGATCTATAAATACTGCATTCACCAAGTGGCGCAGAGCTACGGCAAGACGGCGACTTTCATGCCGAAGCCAGTGTTCGGTGACAATGGGTCCGGCATGCACGTGCACCAGTCGATCTGGAAGGCCGGCAAGCCGCTGTTCGCCGGCGACAAGTATTCCGATCTGTCGCAGGAATGCCTGTGGTACATCGGCGGCATCATCAAGCACGCCAAGTCGCTGAACGCCTTCACCAATCCCTCGACCAACTCGTACAAGCGGCTGGTACCGGGCTACGAGGCCCCGGTGCTGCTCGCCTATTCGGCACGCAACCGCTCGGCCTCCTGTCGCATCCCCTATACGACGAATCCGAAGGCCAAGCGCGTCGAGGTCCGCTTCCCCGACGCGACGGCGAACCCCTATCTCGCCTTCACCGCGATGCTTATGGCCGGTCTCGACGGCATCCGGAACAAGATCGATCCCGGCGCGCCGATGGACAAGGACCTCTATGACCTGCCCCAGGCGCAGCTCGCCGAGATCCCCACGGTGTGCGGCTCGCTCCGCGAGGCCCTGAACAGCCTCGAACTTGACCACGAGTACCTGACCGCCGGAGGCGTGTTCACCAGCGACTTCATCGAGGCCTACGTCGAGCTGAAATTCGCCGACGTCATGCGGGTCGACATGACGCCCCATCCTGTCGAGTACGAGTTGTATTACTCGTATTGAACGGCACGGCGGTCTGCTCTTCGGCCGCTCCGCGCCAGGCCGGTTCAAAGCCCGTCGCGGCGCGGAGCGAGCCGATGCGGGGAGCTGGCCACGCCGGCGCAGGCACAATGTCCATGCGGCAGGCCGCGAAGAACCGGTTAGTTTGACTAAAATATAGACATGCTGCTCATGATCGTGCTGTTTCAAGGTGCGTGCGACTGACGGTGCGTTGGGCCGCGGTGACCGGCTTCGTGTCGCGGGCTCGCTCGAGCATCGCGGCGTAGATGCGAGTGATCCGCTCGACATGGCGATCGATCGTGGGCGGATCGGCCCAATAGGCGCGGTAGGCCGCCCGGGACATCGCGGCGACAATGGCGTCATCGTCCATCTCGACGAGAATGCGGGCAAGATCGTCGACATCGGCGCTCTTGAACCAACGCCCGGTGACGCCGTCATCAACCGACTCGCGGCCCGCGCAGGCATCGCTGACGATGACCGGAACGCCGAGCCCCTTCGCCTCGAGCACGGTGAGCGGCTGCCCCTCGTACCACAGCGACGGGAAGACGAGCGCCCGCGCCGAACGCATCTTCGCCTGCACGCCGGCGGCGTCGTGCCAGCCGAGCAGCCGCGCCTCAGGGTAAGCGCTCGCGATATCCGCCGCGACCGGGCCATCGCCGACATAGGTCGGGATCAGGCCGGCCTTGCGCGCCGCCGCGGCGAAGACGAAGGCGCCTTTCTCGGGCGAGAGGCGGCCCACGAAGATGATGTCGCCGGACGCCGGGTCCGGCTTGGGGCCGAGGTCCGGGACGCTGACGGGGTTGTCGAGCCTGTGCAGCGTCACGCCGCCGGGCAGCAAGGGCTCGACGATCGCCTGCTGGAAGTCGGAGATGGCGATGTAGTCGCGGAAGGCCTCGGGAAGATGGGCGACATGCTTGGCGGCTGTTAGTCTCACGTTGCGCCAGATCTTGCGCGAGTAGCTGCGCGAGTCGCAGTCCGTCGCCCAGCAGGCCGCCGAGAGCGGCTTCAGTTTGCAGACGTGGTGCTGGCGATAGTTGTAGAAGCCGCCGTTGGGGCAGAACTGGAAGTATTCGTGGATCGTGTAGATCGCCGGCACGCCGGAGCGGACGATCGGGCGCGCGATCGAGGGCGACAGCGCCTTGGCCCAGCCGTGCACGTGGACGATCGTGTTCTCGCGCGGCAGTCGGCCGAGCAGCGTGCCCAGCGCCTTCTCCGCGGTCCCGTTCCAGATCCCCTGCATGGCCGCGGCCACGCGCGAGGGGTTGCCGACAAGGTCGTACTGGTCGAGGCAGATCGTCTCGATGCCGGCCTCGGCGAGCTGCGGCGACACCGGCCCCGCGGCGGCGAAGAGGATCGGGTTGTGGCCGGCCCGCTTCAGCCCCACGGCGCTGTCGAAGGCGACTTTGGCCTGCCCGCCCGTGATGGACGCGTGGTCGAAGCAGATGACGACGGTGAGGGACGTTGTCATGAAGAGCCGGTCGGTCGGATTGCAGTGGCTGAACGTATCAGCGCGCTTCTTAAGGAGCGGTAAGCGCATTAGAGAGATGTTGTTCATATGTTCCGGCCAGCTCGCCATTAGGGCTAAGCTGGACGCGAATCATTTTGGAGGTTCCAGCGACGATGGCGAACACCCGTGATCTCTTCGGCGGCGCCGCTCGCAAGCTTTCGGCCTCCGACGCGCCATCGCGTGCGGCCAAGGGCCGGCACAAGGGACAGGGCCTGGACAAGGGACCGGACCAGAACGGCACGCTGCCCGAGGCCGAGTACACTGCCGCCTCGATCGAGGTGCTGGAGGGCTTGGAGCCGGTGCGCCGGCGCCCGGGCATGTACATCGGCGGCACGGACGAGGCGGCGCTGCACCATCTTTTCGCCGAGGTGCTCGACAATTCCATGGACGAGGCGGTCGCCGGCCACGCCACCTTCATCGAGGTCGCCTTCGACGCGGAGGGCTACGTCACCGTCACCGACAACGGCCGCGGCATGCCGGTCGAGCCTCATCCCAAGTTCCCGAAGAAGTCCACCGTCGAGATCATCATGACGGTGCTGCACGCCGGCGGCAAGTTCGACTCCGGCGCCTATCAAACATCCGGCGGCCTCCACGGCGTCGGCGTCTCGGTCGTCAACGCGCTCTCCGTTGACCTCGAGGTCGAGGTCGCCCGCGGCCAAACGCTCTACCGCCAGACCTTTTCGCGAGGGCTGCCGACGAGCGATCTCGTCACCGTCGGCCGGGCGCTGAACCGGCGCGGTACCAAGGTACGCTTCAAACCCGACCCGCGGATCTTCGGACCGGAGGCGGTCTTCAAGCCGGGCCGCCTGTTCCGCATGTCGCGCGCCAAGGCCTACCTTTTCGGCGGCGTCGAGATCCGCTGGCGCAACACCGCGCTCAACAACGAGGGCGGCATGCCGCGCGATGCGGTGTTCCACTTTCCCGGCGGCTTGAAGGACTACCTGGCGCAAGACACCGCCGGGAAGACGCTCGTCACAGACCAGGTCTTCACCGGCAAGGTGACGAAGCCCGGCGGGCACGGCTCGCTCGAATGGGCGATCGCCTGGCTCGCCGACGACGACGGCTTCGTCCATTCCTACTGCAACACAATCCCGACCTCCGATGGTGGCACCCACGAGGCGGGGCTGCGCACGGCGTTGCTGCGCGGCCTGCGCGACCATGCCGAGCGCATCGGCCAGTCCAAGCGCGCGTCCGTGCTCATCGCCGAGGACGTGATGGTGTCATGCGCGGCGCTGATCTCGGTGTTCATCAAGGAGCCGGAGTTCCAGGGCCAGAACAAGGGTCGGCTAATGACGGCCGAGGCCTCGCGCATCGTCGACCAGACCATCCGCGACACCTTCGACCACTGGCTGGCGTCGCTGCCGTCCCAGGCGACGCGGCTGCTCGACTGGTCGCTCGAGCGCGCCGAGGAGCGCCTGCGCCGCCGCGCCGAGAAGGACGTTTCTCGCAAGACCGCGACCCGCAAGCTGCGCCTGCCGGGGAAGCTCGCAGACTGCACCAACACGCAGGCCCAGGGCTCCGAGATTTTCATCGTCGAGGGCGATTCCGCCGGCGGCTCGGCCAAGCAGGCGCGCGACCGGGCGAACCAGGCCGTGCTGCCCCTGCGCGGAAAAATCCTCAACGTCGCCAACGCGACGAGGGACAAGCTCGCCTCGAACCAGCAGCTCGCCGATCTCATCCAAGCGCTGGGTTGCGGGACCGGCGGGCGCTACGCCCAGGCGGAGCTGCGCTACGACAAGATCATCATCATGACCGACGCCGACGTCGACGGCGCGCACATCGCCTCGCTGCTGATCACCTTCTTCTACCGAGAGATGCCGAAGCTGGTCGACGCCGGCCACCTCTATTTGGCGGTGCCGCCGCTCTTCAAGCTGACCCAGGGCGCCACCACCGTCTACGCCCGCGACGATCGCCACCGCGACGAGCTGCTGCGCACGGTGCTCAAGGGCAAGGGCAAGATCGAGACGAGCCGCTTCAAGGGCCTCGGCGAGATGCTGCCGGCGCAGCTGAAGGAGACCACGATGGACCCCGGGCGCCGCAGCCTGCTGCGGGTCCAGGTCATGGAGGACACCCGCGAGCGCACCAGCGACAGCGTCGAGCGGCTGATGGGCAACAAGCCGGAAGCGCGCTTCGCCTTCATCCAGGACCGCGCCGCATTCGCGGGAGAGCTGGTTGATATCTGAATTGCTCGCGGTGCGTCGGAATGACAACCGCGGGCTGACAGGGCGCTAGCGGCGAGCGAGCATCGCCTCTCGCGCCGCCCTCAGCCGCGCGAAATCCTCGCCGGCGTGATGCGAGGAGCGCGTCAGCGGCGAGGCGGAGACGACCAGGAAACCCTTGGCCAGCGCGACGTCCTCCAGCCCCTTGAACTCGTCCGGCGGGACGAAACGGATCACGGCGTGATGCTTCTTGGTCGGCTGCAGGTACTGGCCGATGGTGAGAAAATCGACCTCGGCGGAGCGCAAGTCGTCCATCAGCGCCAACACTTCGTTGCGCTTCTCGCCGAGCCCGACCATGATGCCCGACTTGGTGAAGATGCTCGGGTCGAGCTCCTTCACCCGCTGCAGCAAGCGCACCGAATGGAAGTAGCGGGCACCGGGCCGCACGGTGAGATAGTTCGACGGAACCGTCTCGAGGTTGTGGTTGAACACGTCGGGGCCGGACGCGAGCACCACCTCCAACGCGCCGGGCTTGCGCAGGAAGTCTGGCGTCAGAATTTCGATCGTCGTCGCCGGACTGCGGGCGCGGATCGCCGTCACAACCTGCGCGAAATGCGCGGCGCCGCCATCGGCGAGGTCGTCGCGATCGACTGAGGTGATCACCACATGTGCCAGCCCGAGCTTGGCGACGGCGTCCGCGATGCGCGCCGGCTCCAGCGGATTGAGCGGACGCGGCAGCCCGGTCTTCACGTTGCAAAAGGCGCAGGCCCGCGTGCAGGTGTCGCCCATGATCATGAAGGTGGCGTGCCGCTTCGACCAGCACTCGCCGATGTTGGGGCAGCCGGCCTCCTGGCACACGGTCACCAACCCGTGCTGCTTCACGATGGCGTCGGTGGCGTTGAACTGCGGCGAGCCCGGCGCCCGCACTCGAATCCAGTCCGGCTTCTTCAACTGCGGCTGGTCCGGCCTGTGCGCCTTCTCGGGATGGCGCGGACGTGCCGCCTCCCCATCCCGCCCCAAGCTGCCGTTGAACGAAACCGTCACCGCGAAACTCCCGCCTTGCGCCACAGCATAGGCCAATACGGTTGAGATAGGTATCGCGCGCGCGCCGTGCAGCCGCGCGTCTATCTCTCGCCCGATTGGAGCCCATGCGCCGCCTCATCCTCGCCGCCGTCCTGATCCTTCAACCGATCGCCGCGGCCTTTGCCCTTCAAGGCGCGCCGGACGCCGCGCGAGCCACCGCGATCACGCTCGGCCAGCCGCTGACGCCCCAGATGTTCGGCGCCTACGGCAACGGTCGCGGCGACGATAGCGCCGCGCTCGTTGCCTGGCTCGGCAGCAACAAGCCGCTGTTCTGTTCCGGCACGTTCCGGGTGACGCGCGCGATCGCCGTCGACCTCAAGCCGGGCGGCGGGCTTTCCTTGCAAGGTGCCGGGCGCCAGCTTTGCAAAATCGTGCTCGCGGCGCCCGCCGCCGGGATTACCATCCGCGGCGGCACGCCCGATATCTACGACACGCCGCAGGTGGTCTTGCACGACCTCAGCCTGGCGCCGGCCGCGGTGCTCGCCGGGCCGGCGCTGACGATCGCCTATCGCGGGGGCGCCGGCTCGACCGACCCGACGCTCGACCTGCGCAACGTGGCGGTGAAGCCGATGGCCCAAGCCTTCTACGCGCCGGTCTGCATCCGGCTTGACAACGTGCGCAACGGCGTTGCCCAGATGGTCAATTGCGAGGGCCATCGCGGCCGCTACGAGTTGGGCTCGCGCGGGATCGTCATCACCGGCGACGGTCAGCCCGTCGAGATAACGCTGCGCGACATCGACACCTATTTCATGGAGCAGGGCATTGCCGTCGAGGGCACTTGGCAGGGCGTCGCCATCTCGGAAGCGGTCTGCGTCGTCTGCAGGGTCGGGGTGCGGGCGACCGCGACCGGCAACGACGGCGCTTGGCTTCGCGTGCTCGACAGCCATTTTCATGTCGAGGATATCGGGGTCGAGACGATCAACATCGTCAACGTCAACGTCGTCGGCACCGACACCTTCCTTAACGACAAGGCCGGCTTCTCGACCTCGCCGTACCGGGCGTGCATCTCCGAGACGATGCTGTCGCCGGCGACGATGTGGGCCAAGATCTCGGGCAACACCTGCGACGCTTCGCAGCCGACGGTCTCGCCGAAATACGGCGTCTACATCGATGACGCGCGGCAGCCGGCGAGTTTCCTCATGGAAGACCGCATCGACGGCAACTCGTTCTTCAAGGTGGATTGGGGCATCTATCTCGCCAACGCCGCGGCCGTCGCGATCGGCTCCAATACCTACGCTTTCGTGACCAAGGGGAACGTTTACAATGGTCCGGGCGGCGGCGGCGTGTTCGGCAACAGGCAGGGTCCGCGCGACGAATCGTTGCGCGACGGGACAAACTAGGGCTTCGCCACCCCTCGTCATGCCAGGCATTGCTGGACGAGCCAGGCCTGACGGTGGTGGTGGGCTGGGCTAGGCTCTCCAGCCCGCGTCGCGGAGGAAGGCGTCGTAGTGCGCCAGGAGGTCGGGCGGGTTGCGATAGACGGCGATACAGCCGGCCTCGCGCAGCTCCGCTTCTGGGAAGCCGCCGGACAGCACGCCGATGGTGCGGAGGCCCACCTTTGCGGCGGCCTGCGCGTCGTACGGCGTGTCGCCAACGACGATTGCAGCGGCGGGGTCGAGGTCGCCGAGTCGCGCGAGCGCCGCCTCGAAAATGTCGCCGTGCGGCTTGGAGCGCTCGGCGTCGTCCGACGAGGTCTGCTCCTCGACGAGGCCCTCGATGTCGGCCTTCTTCTTGTAGGTGCCGAGCTCGTCCTCCTTCGCCGAGGAGGCGAGCGCGATCCTCAGCCCGTCGCGCCGCAGCCTCTCGAACAGCGCGCGCACGTCGGGGAAAGCCTCGATGTCGGCAAGGTAGTCCTCCTTAAGGATGGCGGCGCGACGCTTGTTCAGCGCTTCACCGTGCGCCCCGATCTCTGCCTTCGACAGGAAGACGGGCAGCAACTGGTCGCCGCCCTTGCCGATCTGCCCCTGGATGTCGCCGAGCGGCAGGTCGTGGCCGAACTCCGCGAAAGCGCGCTGCCAAGCCTTGGCGTGGATCGCCACCGAGTCGACCAGCGTACCGTCGACGTCGAAGATGATGGCCTGCAGCATGTCCCTTCTCCCTTCCCTCTTCCGATAAAGTGCCGTCGTTCGAACAGGCCGCATACGCCGCTTGATCGCGGGACGATCTGTGGAATGCGTTGATTCGCCTCGTCCGATATCCACTCTCCCGAGTTTGCGAATACGGCCTGTCCGCCGGGGGGATCGGAATGATCTGGATCATGGCTGCCATAGCCTTCATAGGCGGCGTCCTCAACACCGTGCAGTCCGGGTCGAACGCGACGCTTTCGAAGTCGTTAGGACAGCCCATTGCCGCCGCGCTGGTGGTATCTCTTGTCACCGCCGCGCTGTTCCTGGCATTGGCGCTCGCCACCGGCATGAAGTTGCCAAAGGAAGCGGTCCTGCAGGAGGCGCCTTGGTGGGCCTGAATCGGCGGGCTGATGGGCGGCTTCTACATCCTTGGCTCGATCTTCTTCGCCGAGAAGCTCGGGGCCGCCGTCTCCATCGGTTTCACCGTCACAGCCGGCCTCACCACCTCCGTGATCTTGGACCATTTCGGCTTGGTCGGCTTCAAGCAGCACGCGGCGGGGATCGGCCGCATCGCCGACTGCCTACTGATGCTCGGTGGACTGGCGCTGATCAACCTTTTTTGACGGGCATCGCCGCAGTAAGGAGCGAAAAAATTTCGTCTTGTGTCGGAGTTACCTGCCTGACGGTGCTGATCGAAGGTCGGTACCAAGTTGTTGGACAATCCGCGCCATGCTCTACGCCGGACGGTGCTCAGCATGGCCGAAACCAACAGACCCACACTTCGGCTCAGGTTTCTTTTTTAACGGGACACGCGTCGTCGAACGAACTCGTCACGGCGGCTGGGACGCCGCTCGGCTGGCCGATCCGCTGACCTACTTGTGGATGACCTGCCCGTAAGCGTCGAGCACGCTCTCGTGCATCGTCTCGGAGAGGGTCGGATGCGGGAAGATCGTGTGCATCAGCTCCTCCTCCGTCGTCTCGAGGTTCATCGCCACGACATATCCCTGGATCAGCTCGGTCACCTCGGCGCCGACCATGTGGGCGCCGAGCAGCCTGCCGGTCTTGGCGTCGAAGATCGTCTTCACCAGACCGTCCGGCTCGCCGAGCGCAATCGCCTTGCCGTTGCCGATGAACGGGAAACGGCCGACCTTCACCTGTAGGCCGGCATCCCTCGCCTTACCCTCGGTCATGCCGACGGAGGCGACCTGCGGCTGGCAATAGGTGCAGCCCGGGATCATCGCCTTGTCGAGCGGGTGCGGGTGGCGCCCGGCGATCGCCTCGACGCAAATCGTGCCCTCGTGCTCGGCCTTGTGCGCCAGCATCGGAGGCCCGCACACATCGCCGATCGCGTAGACACCCTGCAAGTTGGTGCGCCCGACGCCGTCGATCTTGACGAGGCCGCGTTCCATCGCGACGCCGAGCGCCTCGAGGCCGATGCCCTCGACATTGCCGACCACGCCGACCGCGGAGATCAGCCGTTCGGCGCGCAGCGTCTGCATGTTGCCCTTCCCGTCCTCAATCGTCGCGGTAATGTCGTCCGCGCCCTTCTCGACCTTGGTTACCTTGGTCGAGGTGAGGATGGTGATGCCCTGCTTCTCGAACCGTTTGCGGGCGAGCGCGGCGACCTCGACATCCTCGACCGGCAAAATCTGCGGCAGCACCTCGACGACGGTCACGTCGGTGCCCATCGTGCGGTAGAAGGAGGCGAACTCGATGCCGATCGCGCCCGAGCCCATCACGATCAGGCTCTTCGGGAAGGTCTTCGGCACCATCGCCTCGAAATAGGTCCAGATGAGCTTGCCGTCCGGCTCGATGCCCGGCAGCACGCGCGGGCGCGCGCCGGTCGCGACGATGATGTGCTTCGCCTTGTAGGTGCCCTCGCCCAGCGTGCCCTGCGGCGGCGGGTTCTGCGGCTGGACCGGCTGCTTCTTCGGCTTGCCGACCGAAACCTCGCCAGGTTTCGGAATGGAGGCTTCGCCCCAGATCACGTCGACCTTGTTCTTCTTCAGCAGGAAGCCGACGCCGACGGTCAGCTGCTGCGACACGCCGCGCGAACGGGTGACCACCGCGCCCGGGTCGAACCCGACCGTGCCGTCGACGGTGAGGCCGTAGTCCTTGGGATGCTGGAGATAGTGATAGATCTCGGCCGAGCGCAGCAGCGCCTTGGTGGGGATGCAACCCCAGTTGAGGCAGATGCCGCCGAGATGCTCGCGCTCGACGATGGCCGTGCGCATGCCGAGTTGCGCCGAGCGGATCGCCGCGACGTAGCCGCCCGGGCCGCCGCCGATGATGAGGACATCGTAGGTATCAGGCATTTAGTATTGCTTCATTAAGTAAGTTCTTCCTGGGATCGGCTCTCCATCCTTTGCAAAACGCCCGGTCATCCATTCATCCGCTCTCTGCATGAACGTGTGGAACACCAGCAATCCGAATAGACGCCCGGCCAAATCGAAATAGTGCCCTGCAGCGGTGTTCCTGTGACGTCGCTTCCCGGCATCCAGCTAGAGGTACGAATTTCGTGGCCTGAGATGGGCCTATTGATGTGATCAACGGCAGCATTAAATTCTGACTGCGTCAGTTGCGACGTTAGAAGGCTGAACTCCCGAACTCTCGGCATGCTAACGACCGGCGTATCGCTCTCAAGGTAAGAAACAGTCACACCAACATCCCCATTGGCGTTTCGATGAGGTGTTTGAACGCACCAAGCAATTGCGCGCCGAGCGCGCCGTCCACCGCGCGATGATCGGTCGAGAGCGTCACGCTCATCATTGTCGCGACCGCCGGGACGTCGTCGCGCGCCACCACGCGTTTCTCGCCGACGCCGACAGCGAGGATCGTCGCGTGAGGCGGGTTGATCACGGCGGCGAAACTCTTGATGCCGAACATGCCGAGGTTCGAGACCGCCGAGGTGCCCCCGGTATACTCGTCAGGGCGCAGCTTGCGGGCCTTCGCCCGCGCGGCGTAGTCCTTCATCTCGTTGGCGATCACCGACAAGGTCTTCGTGTCGGCGCGGCGGATCACCGGCGTCATTAGGCCGCCGGGGACCGCCACCGCGACGCCGATGTCTGAGTGCCTGTGGCGCAACATCGCGCCCTCCGTCCAGGTGGCGTTGGCCTCGGGCACGCGCTGCAGCGCGAGCGCCAGCGCCTTGATGACGAAGTCGTTGACCGACACCTTGAAGGCCGGCTTGCCGTCCTTATCGACCGGAGCCGCCGCGTTGACCTGCGCGCGCAGCGCCATCAAAGCGCCGATGTCGCAATCGGCTTCAAGGTAGAAGTGCGGGATCGTCTGCTTGGCCTCGACGAGGCGGCGCGCGATCGTCTTGCGCATGCCGTCGTGGGGCACCTCCTCGAAGCTGCCCGGCTCGAACATTTCCTTGATGGTCTCGTCCGACGCGGTCGGCGCGGCGGCAATTCGTACGTCCGGCGTCTTGCCCGAGGCCGCGGGCGCCGGCGTCGCGGGCGCCGATTTGATCTTCGGGCCGACCGTCTCGGCCGCGCGGACGTCACGCTCGACGACACGGCCTTGCGGGCCGCTTCCTTCGATGGCACCGAGGTCGAGGCCGGCCTGTTTGGCGATGCGGCGCGCGAGCGGCGAGGCGATCACCCGCGAGCCCGCCGCTTCGGGCTTTCCGGACGCACCCGCCTGCGGCTTGGCCTTCGCGGGCGCACTCGCCGGGCTCGGGTCGCCGGGCGTGGCGCCGGGTCGCTCGGCGCGCAGCACCATGTCGTCGGCGCTGGCCGGCGCGGTCGGCGGGGCCGCGACGGCAGGGGCAAGCTTCGGTGACGGCTGCGCCGCGGCGGAGACGTCCTCGCCCTCCTCCGCGATCAAGCCGATCACCTGGTTGACCGGGACGTCGGCCGAGCCTTCCGGCACCACGATCTTGGCGAGCACGCCCTCGTCGACGGCCTCGACCTCCATCGTCGCCTTGTCGGTCTCGATCTCGGCGAGCACGTCGCCGGACTTGATGGCGTCGCCCTCCTTCTTGAGCCACTTGGCAAGGGTGCCCTTCTCCATCGTCGGAGACAGAGCGGGCATGAGAATGTCGATGGCCATGGAGTCGGCTGAATCCTAGTGAGAGGCTTCGGTGAGGTCGAGCCGGCGAATGACCCGCTCCATCTGCTCGTCGCGCCGGTCCATGCGGCTGGACAGATCGGCCATACGGGTCTCGAGGCTCGCGAGTTGGACCTCGATATGACCGACCCGCGTGCGAACCTCGCGAACATCGACCTTCAGTTCCGATAGATCGGCCTGAATGCGTCTAAGCATCTCGACGATGAACTCGTTGGTGGCTTCGACCATCGCACGCCTCCATCAGGTGCCTACCTGTAGCACACCGCCTTGCACGCCTCGATCACCTCGTCGACTGTCGGCAAGGCGAGCTTCTCAAGGTTGGCGGCGTAGGGCATCGGGACGTCCTTGCCCGTGACGCGCATCACCGGTGCGTCGAGGTCGTCGAAAGCTCCCTCCATGATGCGGGCCATGATTTCGGCGCCGATGCCGTTCTGGCCCCAGCCTTCCTCGACCGTCACGCAGCGATTGGTCTTGCGAACTGAGGCGAGGATCGCATCGGTGTCCATCGGGCGAAGCGTACGCAGGTCGATCACCTCGGCCTCGATTCCCTCCTTGGCGAGCGCGTCGGCGGCTTTCAGCGCGTAGGTCATGCCGATCGAGAAGGTGACGATGGTGACGTGCTTGCCTTCTCGGGCGATACGCGCCTTGCCGATCGGCACCACATGGTCGCCCTCCGGCACCTCGAAGCTCTGGCCGTAGAGGATCTCGTTCTCAAGAAAGACGACGGGGTTGGGATCGCGGATCGCGCTTTTCAGCAGGCCCTTGGCGTCGGCCGCGGTATAGGGGGCGACCACCTTCAGGCCCGGCACGCTCGAATACCAGGCGGAATAGTCCTGGCTGTGCTGGGCGGCGACGCGGGCGGCGGCGCCGTTCGGTCCGCGGAACACGATCGGGCAGCCCATCTGGCCGCCGGACATGTAGAGAGTTTTCGCGGCGGAGTTGATGATCTGGTCCATTGCCTGCATCGCGAAGTTGAAGGTCATGAACTCGACGATCGGCTTCAGCCCGGCCATCGCCGTGCCGATGCCGAGGCCGGCGAAGCCGTGCTCGGTGATCGGCGTGTCGACGACCCGGCGGCCGCCGAACTCCTCCAGCAGCCCCTGCGTGATCTTGTAGGCGCCCTGGTACTCGGCGACCTCCTCGCCCATCACGAACACGTCGCCGTCGCGGCGCATCTCCTCCGCCATCGCGTCGCGCAGGGCCTCGCGCACGGTCATCGTGACCGTCGGCGTACCCTCGGGCACGTCGGTCTCTCCGGCGGACGCCTGCGGCGGCAGCGGCGCGTCGGATAGTGTCTTCGCGATCGCGGCCGGCTTCTCGCCGCCCATGCTCTCCAGCGCGGCCCCCTCGCCTGTGCCGGGCCTGGTGGCGGCGGCCTGCGAAGGATCCGGCGTCGCCGAGGGTGGCACCTCGACGTTCGACGCGTCCTCGCCGTCCTCCGCGATGACGGCGATCGGCGTGTTCACGGCGACGTTCTCGGTGCCGTCCGGAACCAGGATCTTCGCCAGCGTGCCCTCGTCGACCGCCTCGACCTCCATCGTCGCCTTGTCGGTCTCGATCTCCGCGATGACATCGCCGGAGCGGACGCTGTCGCCCTCCTTCTTCAACCATTTGGCGAGCGTGCCCTGCTCCATCGTGGGAGACAGCGCCGGCATCAGGATGTTGGTGGCCATATCCTTACATGCCTTCGAAGAGAGGCGGCAAACACGCCGCGCTTTCCCCTACCCCTTGTGGAGAGGGGTTAGGGATGGAGGTCGTGCAATGCTTCGCGGACCGCCCAGAAGAGCACCGCGACCACCACCCCTGCCCCGCCCCGCAAGGGCTACCGGACTCACACATCTTGGCGCGCGGATCCTCCCCTGTGCGAAGCACGGGGGAGGGGGACCGCCGCTGGCAAGCTTGCGCAGCCAGCGTAAACTCGGCTGCGAGGCGGTGGAGGGGGCGGCCGCCGGGCTCATCGCGGTGGGCATTGCCTCCCTGGCCGCGACTCCTCGTCGAGGTTGACGCGGTGGCCGCCCCCTCCACCATGCTGCGCATGGTCCCCCTCCCCCACTTCGTGGAGGAGGATTCGCGCACCAAGACCTGTGAACGCGATAGCCCGCAAAGGGGAGGGAAGGCGTTGACGTCTGAGCGGCGAGCGGCCTGATGCGAAAAGGAAAATCCCATCAGTGCAGCACGTCCGTCCAGAGCTCCGAGGGATCGGGCTCGGCATCGTGAGTGGCGAAATCCGCCGCCTCGGCCACGATTTTGCGGACGTCCTGGTCGATCGCCTTCAACTCGTCCGCGCTCGCCTGACTGGACTTGAGGAGGCGCGCCTTGACCTGTTCGATCGGGTCGTGCTCCTCGCGCATTTTCTGCACCTCGTCCTTGGTGCGGTACTTGGCGGGATCGGACATCGAATGGCCGCGGTAGCGGTAAGTCTGCATCTCGAGAATGATCGGGCCATTGCCCTCGCGGCACCATTCGAGCGCCAAGTCCGCCGCGGCCTTCACGGCGCGCACGTCCATACCGTCGACCTGGAAGCCGGGAATGTTGAAGCTCTGGCCGCGCTTCGACAAGTCGGTAAGCGCCGACGAGCGGGTGATCGACGTGCCCATCGCGTAGCGGTTGTTCTCGATCACGTAGACGACCGGCAGCTTCCACAGCTCGGCCATGTTAAAGGCCTCGTAAACCTGACCCTGGTTCGAGGCGCCGTCGCCGAAATAAGTGAAGCAGACGTTGTCGTTGCCACGATAGCGATTGGCGAAGGCGAGCCCGGTGCCGAGCGGGACCTGCGCGCCGACGATGCCGTGGCCGCCGTAGAAGTGCTTCTCCTTGGAGAACATGTGCATCGAGCCGCCCTTGCCTTTCGACAGGCCGCCTCGGCGACCGGTCAGCTCGGCCATCACCCCCTTGGGGTCGAGGCCGCAGGCGAGCATGTGGCCATGGTCGCGGTAGGCGGTGATCGTCTGGTCGCCCGGCTTGGCGTCGAGCATCAGCCCGGTGACCACCGCCTCCTGGCCGATATAGAGATGGCAGAAGCCGCCGATGAGGCCCATGCCGTACATCTGGCCGGCCTTCTCCTCGAAGCGGCGGATCAGCAACATGCGGCGGTAGGCCTTGAGCTCCTGATCCTTGTCGAACTCGACGGGCGGCGGCGGCGCGGCCGGGACATGCGCGTCCTGAGCCGTTTGGTCGGCCATGAGTGATCCCTCGCGCAAACATGAGATATAGGGACTTACCTAGCGCAGGTCATACCACAAAGCGAGATCGCCGGACGGGAGAGACGCGGCAGCTAAGTGCCTGATCTTTCTAGTCTAGCCAGCGCCTTCCGTGAAGGCATGGCTGCTACGCTCGGCTGGGCGCCTCATGGCGGACGCGCCCAGGAGCGACCATCAGCGACAATGGCCGCTGCCACCATGGCCACCGCCATGGCCGCCGCTGTGGAAAAATCGTGTTTTAGCAAACGATTCCTACGACCTTCGTCGTATGTCTCAGCGCCGCTGGAGCAAAAACACGACGAGGTCGTTCTTACCGACACGATCGAGCGTCACCCGGGCCTCTTCCTCGAGAAGATCCCGGTCGATGGCGTCGCCCTTCATCAGCGCGATCCGATGCTGCCATTGCGCGCGCTCGATCTTGGTGGCAACGACCTGGCTTGTCAGCATGGCGATCGACTTCTCGTACTCGTCGCTCACCTTGAGACCTCGGTCCCCGTTGATGGCGTGCCATACGAAATAGCCGCCGATTCCGCCTGACACGCAGTACAGGACCATCGGAAACAGGAAGGCGCGAAGACGCGTGCGGACGACCATTGCACGACAATATCAGCGCCGAGTTAGCGCGTCCTTAAGCTTGGCGTCCGCCGAAACGACTCAGGCGAACGTCATGATCGGGGTGTCGACGGCGAGCGTGTCACCCTCCGCCGCCTCGATCGTCTTGATGGTGACGTCGCGCTCGGCGCGCAGCACGTTCTCCATCTTCATCGCCTCGACGAGGCAAAGCGGCTCGCCGGCCTTCACCGCCTGTCCTTCCTTGACGTGGATCGCCTTGACGAGGCCGGGCATCGGGCAGAGCAGCGCCTTCTGGTCGTCGGCATCCTCGTGATCGAGCATCAGCGCGGCAAGGTCGGCCTGCCGTCTCGTAAGCACGCGCGCATCGGTGGCGAAGCCGGCATGGCTGAGCGCGTAGCCGTTGAGGATAGGGCGCGCCGTGACCGCAACCGGCTTGCCGTCGACCGTGCCATGCCAGACCTTGTCGCCTGGCCGCCAATCGGACGACACCCCAAGTGAAGCAGCGGGCGTGGTGCCGCCGGCGAAATCGACCTTGAGGTCGTCGTTGGCGCCCGGCTCCCCGTCTCCGATCTCGACGTCGAGCCGCTCCTTCCCGAGCAGAACCGTGCGCCCGCCGCGGTAGCCCGGATGCGGGCGCGTCGCGCCCTCCATCGCGCCGCGGCGCCGGTCGAGCGTGCGGTCTATCGCAATCGCGACGCCGGTGAAGGTCCGCGCCATCGCGCCCTCCGGCGCTGCCGCTACGAAGCCCCGCGGATACTCGTCGGCGATGAAGCGCGTGGACAGGCGGCCGTCGCGCCACCGCGTCTTGCCCATGATCGAACCGAGGAAGGCGATGTTGTGGCGGATTCCCTCGATGACGAAGGAGTCGAGCGCCTCGGCCTGCGCGGCGATGGCGCCGGAGCGGTCCGGCGCGTGGGTCACGAGCTTGGCGATCATGGGATCGTAGTGGATCGAGATCTCGCCGCCCTCGATCACGCCGGAATCGACGCGCACGATGCTCTCGCCCCACCGGCCCGCCGCAGGCGCCCTGTATGTCGTGAGCCGCCCGGTCGAGGGCACGAAGTCGCGGACCGGATCCTCGGCGTAGATGCGGCTCTCCACCGCCCAGCCGTTCAGCTTCACGCCCTCCTGAGCGATGTCGAGCGGTTCGCCGGCGGCGACCAGGATCATCTGCTCGACGAGATCGATACCGCTGACGAGTTCGGTGACCGGGTGCTCCACCTGAAGCCTCGTGTTCATCTCGAGAAAATAGAAACTCTTGTCCTGCCCCGCGACGAACTCGACGGTTCCGGCCGAGTCGTAGCCGACCGACTTGGCCAGCGCGACCGCCTGCTCGCCCATGGTCTTGCGCGTCGCGGGATCGAGCAGCGGCGAAGGCGCTTCCTCGATCACCTTCTGATTGCGGCGCTGGATCGAGCATTCGCGCTCACCAAGGTAGATCACCGAGCCGTGCTTGTCGCCCAGCACCTGGATTTCGATATGGCGCGGATCCTCGATGAATTTCTCGATGAAGATGCGGTCGTCGCCGAAGGAGGATTTCGCCTCCGAGCGCGAGCGGTCGAAGCCGTCCTTCACCTCCTCGCGCCTGTAGGCGATGCGCATGCCCTTGCCGCCGCCGCCGGCCGACGCCTTGATCATGACCGGGTAGCCGATCTCGGCGGCGATGCGCATCGCGTCCTCGCTCGTCTCGATCGTGCCGAGGTGGCCGGGTACCGTCGACACGCCGGCCTCGGCGGCGAGCTTCTTGGAGGTGATCTTGTCGCCCATCGCCTCGATCGCCCGCGGATTGGGTCCGATGAAGACGATGCCGGCCTCCTCGAGCGCGGTGGCGAAGGCCGCTCGCTCCGACAGGAAGCCGTAGCCGGGATGGACCGCTTCGGCGCCGCTCTCCCGGCAGGCCGCCACGATCCTGTCGATATCAAGGTAAGATTGCGCGGCCGGAGGCGGCCCGATAAACACCGCCTCATCCGCCATCGCGACATGCAGCGCGTCACGATCGGCCTCCGAGAACACCGCGACCGTGGCAATGCCCATCCGGCGCGCCGTTTTGATAATCCGACACGCGATCTCGCCGCGATTGGCTATGAGGATCTTCTTGAACATGCCCGCCCCACCCCGACGCGCGTCGTGTTATGCGCAAGGGGTCGCAACGACAAGCGGCGATGCGGCGCGCGGTGGCAATTGCGGAACGACTTCGACGCCGGCAACCTAGCGATGCGAAGTCGCACCATATAAGAGAATGCCGCGCCTCACATACCGAAGGGTTAGGCGAACAGCTCGGGTACAAAGGGTTCGAACCGTACATGATGTTCGGCATTCACCACGATGACGGTGTCTCTGTTCACGCCTTCCTGATTCCCGATTCCGGCGGCACCACGCCCGCCATGAAGATTCGCGGCGACGGCACGGATCTTTTGACGATGGAGGCCAACGAGCTACGGCCCGAACTCGTAGCCGCCGGTCGACATGCGACCGGCCTTTGCGGCTTCCGCATCGACGAGACGATGGTCCCGAACCTGCAGCAGTATGAAGACCTGGAGATCACCGAGCAGAAATCCGGCATCATCATCTACCGGCGCAAAAGGCCGACCTACCTTGCGCAGAAGGTGTTCCGGCTCGAGACCCATCTGCTGCCCTTGTGGCGTCTCGACGAGGCTTTGAAGCCGCATTTTCAATACTGGTACAAAGGGGTAGACCGCCACGGCATGGAGACGACGACCCAGGCCTTCTGCCTGCCCGACGCGGAATCGCTGTTCATCAGCGGTCGCCTGCTCGTCAACAATCTCCACATCCATCTCAGCAAAGGTTTTAAGACGATCGCGATGTTCCGCGAGCCTTATGAGGAGCTCGCCGAACGTTTGATCTTCCTGAAGAGCGCGAACCAACAGACCCGCGATCTGCTCGGACCCCGCGATTCGATGACCTTTGAGGTCGTCATGGAGGCCCTGAGCGACATCGAGACGTTCGACCGCCAGTCCTGCCGGCGCTTCTTCAGGCGGGCACCCCCGCCCGTCTTCGCGGCGTTGGCCAACCCGCTGCTTCGGCTGCTGACCAACTCGACGCCGGACGAAATGGTCAACAAGGGCGCGATGGCGACGGCGCTGCAGCAGCTTGCCGAGTTCGACGTGCTCGCGCTGCGCTCGGATGCCGGACATTTCCCCGAGCACGTCGCCGAGTCTCTCGGCCTTGACGGCGAGACCCGGTTGCCGCCCATCAACGAGTACAAGCGCGTCATCGAACTCGGCCAGATCCTGCGCGAGAACCACGATGCCGAGCTGATCCTCGAGAAGGACATCGAGCTCTACAATTACGCGGCTCCGGCCTTCGGGACGCTGGCGGAACAGGGCGACGGCGGCGCCAAACCCGCCGAAACACCCAGCGCGAACGGCTGATACGGCCGACGGCCCTCCGCAGGTCCTAGAGGCCGACGGCTCGGCGCAGGGCCGCGTTGAGCCGATCCTGCCAGCCCGGACCGTCCGCCTGGAAGTGGGCGAGCACGTCCTGGTCGACACGCAGCGAGACCAGTTCACGCGCTCCGGGCACGGCCGTCGGCGGTTCGGCGGGTTCGGACGCCTCGCGCGGCGCCGGCCTGAAGACGGCTTCCGCCGTATCATGGGCGCTCGCTGGCCTGCGTCGCTTTCCTTCCATCACGGTGGGCTCCTTTTGCTGCCGCGCGGCGTTCGTAGTTCGATGCGCGCGCTCGGGTGCCCTGTCCGGGCGTCCGCCGCGCGTGCCTACCATCTGCGAGGGTCCATGTTCCATCAACAAAAACGCCTGCGCGACCAAGTCATCGTCATCACCGGAGCGACAAGCGGAATCGGCCTCGCCACCGCGCGCGCGGCCGCCAAGCGGCAGGCAAGGCTGGTCCTCGCCGCGCGCAACGGCGAAGAACTCGGCCGCCTGCAGCGCGAGCTGGAGACGCATTCGCCGGGCGTCGCCTTCATCGCGACCGATGTCGCCAAGCGGGCCGACGTCGAGGCGCTCGCGGCGATGGCGCGGACCTCGTTCGGCGGCTTCGACACCTGGGTCAACAATGCCGGCCAATCGATTTTCGGCCGTATGGACGCGGTCTCGGACGAGGACCACGAGCGCCTCTTCCAGGTTAATTTCTGGGGCACGGTCTACGGCTCGCTCGTGGCTGTCGACCATCTCCGCGACAAGGGCGGCACGCTGATCAACGTCGGCAGCGTCGCGGGCGACTTCGCGATCCCGATGCAGGGCATGTATTCGGCGAGCAAGCACGCGATCCGCGGCTTCACCGACGCTTTGCGGATGGAACTCGAGGCGGACCGCGTGCCGATCAACATGACCTTGATCAAGCCGGCCTCGATCGACACGCCCCTGCCCGGCCGCGCCCGCAACTACATGGCAAGCGAGCCGACGCTGCCGCCGCCGGCCTACACGCCGCACGAGGTGGCCCTCGCCATCCTGTCCGCCGCCACGGAGATCCGCCGCGATGTCTACGTCGGCGGCGCCGGCAAGATGCTGAGCGTGATGGCGCAGACCTCGCCGCACCTGTTCGATGCTTTGGCGGGTCCGGCGATGATCGCCGCCTCCAAGCAGACCGAGGCGCCGGTCAACCCGGCCGGGCGGCTGCATGCGAGCGGCGACGATGCGAAGGAGCGCGGCGGCACGGCGGGCGTCACCCTGCCGTTTTCGGCCTATACGCGGTTCACGCGCAACCCGTTCGACGTGGCGGCGACGGTGCTGGCGCGGTTGCGGCCGAAGTAGATCATATAGCGTGCATGATCTTCAAAACGTCAAACATCTTAGCGACATTTCTAAGCTTAGACAAATCTTGCACAGTGAGCGGATCGGGGTCGAAATGCATAACGTCATTCCTGATCCGATTTACGTCTGACAGCTCCTCACAAAATGCGCTTCTGTCCAAATGCAGCCCGACCTTGTACCAATTAGCTTCATTGCTAAGAATCCTGATATAATGGCCAAAATTTAAATCAGAGACGCCAGAAAAGTCGGAAGGCAAGTTGTTTTCTCCGCAGGCCTGCTTCATGTTTTCCAGGTTGAGCTTCAAACCGATAAGGTGACGTAAATTATTTTCTATGTCGCCGATGAGCAGAAATGGCGTGCTAATCTCTTCGAACTGCTCGGAAATATCGTTGGACGTTACAATGCCCGTTATCTTGCGATCTGTTGATCTAACCAACACATAGTTGTGCTCAATGATAATCTTTATTCCATCAAAAAGCGATGAGGATGCCGAGACCTCATGATGCTCATCCATATAAAACTGAACATCCACCCCCTCCTTTCCGGCGATGAGTCGCGTCCCGATCGACGCCCAACTTACCACACCCTTGACGTCCCTCTCGTTTGTCATGATTGGAAGTTGCGACAAGTTTCTCGCAATCATGATTGTAATTGCTTCTTTGAGAGTGGCATTGGGCTTAACACTAACGGGAGCGTTATTTGCGGCTGCTAGTTTGCCAATCTTATAGGAAAGTCGTTCTGATGAACTCTTGAGGCTCATGTCGTCAGCCTCAAAGTGAGGATCTTCCTTGTCGACCTCGACTTCAACCTCTTTATCAATTTGCTTTCCAGCATCGTCGAATTTGTCTAGCTCGAATGTTATAGGCGTATCAACCCATATATTAAGATAATCAGGAATTGTATGCACCCCGACTTTTACTAGCTCCCCGTTGATATATTGTACGTTTAAAACGGTGCGCCTTTGAGCACCAAACCAAGAAAGAAATTTTCGTATCGTTACAGGGGTAGCGGTTTTGCCTTCCATCAAGTCCCGCTTTACTTGATTGAGTTCCTCATGCTCAGACCACACGGTCGCATTCCTTTGTAAAGATTAAAGTGGGATATTCCCGTGCTTCTTCCACGGGTTCTCCAGCGTCTTGCCGCGCAGCATCGCGAGGCCCCGCGCGATGCGGCGCCGCGTCGACGACGGCATGATCACCTCGTCGATGTAGCCGCGCTCCGCCGCCACGAACGGCGACAGGAACCGATCCTCGTATTCCTTGGTGCGCGCGGCGATCGTCCCGGCGTCGTTGACGTCGGCGCGGAAGATGATCTCGACCGCGCCCTTGGCGCCCATCACCGCGATCTGCGCCGTCGGCCAGGCGAAGTTGAGGTCGCCGCGCAGGTGCTTCGAGGCCATCACGTCGTAGGCGCCGCCGAACGCCTTGCGCGTGATCAGCGTCACCTTCGGCACCGTCGCCTCGGCGTAGGCGAACAAGAGCTTGGCGCCGTGCTTGATGAGGCCGCCGTATTCCTGCGCCGTACCCGGCAGGAAACCCGGCACGTCGACGAAGGTGACGAGCGGAATATTGAAACAGTCGCAGAAGCGCACGAAGCGCGCCGCCTTACGCGAGGCGTCGGAATCGAGCACGCCGGCAAGCACGATCGGCTGGTTGGCGACGAAGCCCACCGTGCTCCCCTCGACGCGGCCGAACCCCACCACGATGTTTTTCGCGTGCGCCTCCTGGATCTCGAAGACGTCGCCGTCGTCGGCGACTTTTTGGATCAGTTCCTTGATGTCGTAGGGCTTGTTGGGGTTGTCCGGCACCAGCGTGTCGAGCGAGGCGTCGTCGGCCTCGGCGAGCGGCGCCGGCCACCGCGGCAGCGGCGCGACGTTGGAGGCTGGCAGGAAGTCGACGAGGCGGCGCACCTGCAGCAGCGCCTCGACGTCGTCGGCATAGGCGCGGTCGGCGACCGAGCTCTTCACGCAATGGATCGAGGCGCCGCCGAGTTCTTCCGCGGTCACGCTCTCGTTCGTCACGGTCTTCACCACGTCGGGACCGGTGACGAACATGTAGCTCGTGCCCTTCACCATGAAGATGAAGTCGGTCATCGCCGGCGAATAGACGTCGCCGCCGGCGCACGGCCCCATGATGACCGAGATCTGCGGGATGACGCCCGAGGCCAGAACGTTGCGCTGGAACACCTCGCCGTAGCCGCCGAGCGCCGCCACGCCCTCCTGGATGCGGGCGCCCCCGGCGTCGAACAGGCCGATGATCGGCGCCCGGTTGCGCAGCGCCATGTCCTGGATCTTGATGATCTTGGCCGCATGCGTCTCCGACAGCGAGCCGCCGAACACGGTGAAATCCTTGGCGAACAGGAACACCGTACGTCCGGAGATCGTGCCCCAGCCGGTGACCACGCCGTCGCCCGGGATCTTCTGCGTTTCCATTCCGAAATCGACCGCGCGGTGCTGGACGAACATGTCGAACTCCTCGAACGATCCTTCGTCCAGCAGGAGCTCGATGCGCTCGCGCGCCGTCAGCTTGCCCTTGGCGTGTTGCGCCTCGACACGGCGCGGTCCACCGCCGGCCTGCGCCTCGGCGCGACGCTCGGCAAGACGATTGAGGATGGTCTTCAACGGGTCGTCCTTCTTCTGCCAGTCGCCCCTACTAGGACGAGCCGCGCAACAAGACCAGTGACATCACCAGCCCGAAAAGTTGCGATCGGCGCGAAGTCCGCAACGACCTCAGCGTCGTATCGTGCGACGTTGGTCTGTTAGGTCGGGTTCGACCAGGCGAAGCATTCGACACTTTGCCAATCGCGAAGATCGCGGTCGTATTCCACAGCGGGTACGGGCACACGGCACAAGGCTCTCGAGACCGGCGCGGCCTCCGTCGCCGGCGTCGATGCGCACGTCTCCCCCGCCGATGCGAACGGTGTCCTCGCACCGGACGCGATGGACGAGATCGCCGGCTGCGACGCCGTCCTGTTCGAAGCGCCGACACTCGTGAGCCGCCCCCCCTTGGCAAATCAAGAAGTCGCCGACGCTTCGTCGAAACGCTGGTCGCCCGACGGTGGGCTAGCGTGCGTTGCCCTATAGCGAGGCCCGGATTATGCCTGTAGTCATGGGCCGAACGGGAGAGGGTCGATCTCCCGATCCCCGGAGGACGCCCGTGACGACAGTGAAATCCGAGATGGCCGAATTCGCGGAATTCAACCGCACCCCAGACAAGGACCTGCCGCTACGCGACGACATTCGCCTGCTGGGCAGCATCCTTGGCGAGGCGATCCGCGACCAGGAAGGCGACGACATCTTCGCCATCGTCGAGGAGATCCGCCAGACATCGGTGCGCTTCCATCGCACTCGCGAGGCGCGGGAAGAGCAGGCGCTGCAAATAATCCTCGGCGCATTGTCGCCGCGCCAGGCGAGCCTGGTGGTACGCTCGTTCAGCTACTTCTCTCACCTCGCCAACATCGCCGAGGACGCCCATCACCGTCGCCGCACCCGCGCGCACGCGATCGCCGGCTCGCGGGCACGGGTCGGCTCGATCGCCCGCGCGCTCGAGGACGCGCGAGAGGCCGGCATCACTCGCGACGAGCTGCAGACCTTTTTCGAGGGAGCCTTCATTTCTCCCGTCCTCACCGCCCATCCGACCGAGGTCCGCCGTCGCTCGACGATGATCTGGGAGGTCGTGGTCGCGCGCCAGCTCGAGCTCATCAACGGGCAGGATGTGACGGCCGGGGAGCGCGAAGAGATTTGCGAGGTGATCCGCGAGGCGGTGCTGTCGCTGTGGCAGACGAGCCTGCTGCGCCGGCGCAAGCTGGCCGTCAACGACGAGGTGGCCAACGGCCTCACCTATTACGACTACTCGCTGCTCGCCGAGCTGCCGGGCGTCTATCAGACGCTCGAAACGCAGCTCGCGGGCTTTGCCGGCAACGCCGAGCCGCGGCCGGTCCCGTCTTTCCTGCGGCTCGGCAGCTGGATCGGCGGCGATCGCGACGGCAACCCCTTCGTGACGGCGCAGGTGCTCGCCGAGGCGGCGAAGATGCACGGCCTCAAGATCATGCGCCATTACCGGGATGATCTCATCACCCTGCGTCGCGAGCTGACGCTGAGCGAGAACATCGTCACGACGAGTTCCGCTCTGAAGCGGCTCGCCGACATCGGCGACGACGGCGCCGAGGCGCAGCAGAACGAGCCCTATCGGCGCGCGGTCAACGGCATGATCAAGCGGGTGAGCGCGACGCTCGCGCGCTTCGAGGATGCGCCGCAGCCGCAGGGCGGGATCAAGCCCTATGCCTCGCCCACCGCGCTCCGAGACGATCTCGAGGTGATCCGCCACTCGCTCGTCGACAACGGATCGGGCATCCTCACCCGGGGACGGCTGCACCGCTTGATACGCGCGACCGACTGCTTCGGCTTCCATCTCGCCAGCATCGACATGCGGCAGAACTCGGCCGTGCACGAACGCACCATCGCCGAGCTCCTCGAAGCGGTGCTGCCCGGCACCAACTACCTCGGCCTCGACGAAGACGCGCGCGTGACGATCCTGGAGACGGAGCTCGACACCGCCCGGCTGCTGACCTCGCCTTTCCTCACCTATTCCGAAGAAACGGAGAAGGAACTCGCCGTCTTCCGTATGGCGGTCACGGCGCAGAAGCGCTACGGGCGCGACATCATCCACTCCTCGATCATCTCGATGGCGGAGTCGGTCTCCGACCTGCTCGAGCTCGCCGTGCTCCTCAAGGAAGTCGGCCTTGTCGATCGCAAGGGGGACGCGGCGGTCAACCTCGTGCCGCTGTTCGAGACGATCGGCGACCTGCGCGCCTGCGCCTCCATCATGGATGCCGTGTTCCAGAACCGGCACCTGTCGAAAATCGTGAAGTCCCGCGGCAACGAGCAGGAGGTGATGCTCGGCTATTCGGATTCGAACAAGGACGGCGGCTTCGTCACCTCAGGCTGGGAGCTCTACAAGGCCGAGATCGCGCTGATCGAGGTGTTCCGGAAACACGGAATAGCCATCCGCCTCTTCCACGGGCGCGGCGGCTCGGTCGGGCGGGGTGGCGGCCCGAGCTACGACGCCATTCTCGCGCAGCCTGCAGGCGCGGTCGCCGGCCAGATCCGGATCACCGAGCAGGGCGAGATCATCTCGTCGAAATACTCGACGCGGGACTCGTGCCGGCGCAACCTCAACATTCTCATCGCGGCGACCATGGAGGCCTCGATGATCGACAGCAAGCTGCCGCCGCCGCCGCCGCAATTCCGTGATGTGATGGGCAAGCTGTCGGATCTCGCCTTCGCGGCGTACCGTAAGCTCGTCTACGATACCCCTGGATTCGAAGACTTTTTCTGGGGATCGACGGTCATCAACGAGATCGCGACGCTCAATCTCGGCAGCCGGCCAGCCTCGCGCAAGAAGACGCGGGCGATCGAAGATCTGCGGGCTATCCCCTGGGTGTTCAGCTGGGCGCAGTGCCGGGTCATGCTGCCGGGCTGGTATGGCTTTGGCTCCGCCGTCGAGGCCTGGCTCGCGGGCGGCGGCTCGATCGAGCTGCTTCGCGCCATGTACAGCGAGTGGGGCTTCTTCCGCACCCAGCTCGCGAACATGGACATGGTGCTGGCGAAATCGAGCTTGGCGGTCGCCTCGCGCTACGCCGAACTCGTCGAGGACGAGACGCTGCGCCACACGATCTTCGCGGCGATCTCGAAAGAACACGATCTTACGATCAAGCACCTGTTCTCGATCATGGAGCAGAGCCGGCTGCTCGAGCAGAACCCTCTGCTGGAACGCTCGATCAACAACCGCTTCCCCTACCTCGACCCGATGAACCACGTGCAAGTCGAGCTGCTGCGAATGCTGCGCGCGGATCCCAACGACGAGGAGGTGCGCGGCGGCGTCCATCTTTCGATCAACGGCGTTGCCGCCGGGCTGCGCAACAGCGGTTGACGTGCAGCTCGCGGGCTGCGGGCACGGAGCCACAACGAACGAGAAGCCGGCACCCCGCTTTTCTTCTCGATAATACGGCAAGCGGCTTCGCGGTGAAATTTGGCTCGCGGCGCGGATCGGCCAGGGCTTGAGGGCCTCCGGCGGCGTGTTTTAGAGCATTTCCGGCTTAGTCGCACGCATAGCCTGAGCTTGCGATGTAATTTCGGCATTCGTCGGGACCCAGCGCTCTGATGATCCGGCCGATTTCCTTCCACAGGGCGTCTTGTGTGCGGGCTTTTGCTTTGCGCAATTCGGCCTTCAACTTGGCGAACATCTTCTCGATGGGGTTGAGATCGGGACTGTAGGGCGGCAGGTAGAGGACGCTGGCGCCGACGGCTCTGATCGCCGCCTCGACGCCGACGACCTTGTGGGCGGAGAGGTTGTCCATCACCACGATGTCGCCTGGTGACAGAGCGGGCGCCAGGAACTGCTCGGTGTAGGCGAGGAAGATCTCGCCCGTCATCGGGCCGTCGAGGACCAGCGGCGCGATGACGCCGCTCTCGCGCAGGCCGCCGACGAACGTCGTCGTGAACCAGTGGCCGTGCGGGGTGGCATCGACGAGCCGCTCGCTTTTCGGTCCCCAGCCGTGAGTGCGCGCCATGTTGGTCGCGGCGCCGGTCTCGTCGATGAAGACGAAGGCGGCGCAATCCATGAAGCGCTGCCAAGCTTGCCACCGCTTCCGACGCACGGCGACATCGGGGCGATCCTGCTCGGCGGCTCTCATCGACTTTTTTTGTGTGACAGGCCGAGCCGGTGCAGCGTCGACCAGATCGCCGTCGTCGAGACCGCAACGCCACGCTCGGCGAGCGCCGCCTGGAGTTCGGCGAGCGTGATGCCCTTGCGAGCCTGCGTCAGCTCGCGCAGGACATCGGCGTGCTCTTCGAGGAGTGGCCGCCGATAGCCGCCGATCCGGGCTGGCGCCGTGCTGCCGGTTCTGCGTACACGCTGCATCAGCTTGATCGCCGCCGACGGGCTGACCGCGAACCGACGCGCCGCCTCGCGCGCCGAACTGCCGTCGTTGACGGCTTCCACGAGCCGCCTGCGCAAATCCTGGGAAAGAGGTGCAACCATGAGAGCCTCGCCGCTGAACAAGACTCTCGAATCTGACTCGTCGATTCCATGCAAGCTCGAAGTGCTCTAGTCCTGAGGAATGGTTTCCCGATCCGTCTTGCGCTACCAAGCGCTTCCATGCGCATGCTTGAGAGAGGGAAAGCAGCGATGACGTCATGGGCCGATACGCGACGGGAAGAGCTGAAGAAGGCTCTACTTTCTATCAGAGGCCGAAAGCAGCTGAAGGTCGTCCAACCGTATTTCCCAATGGAGCAGATCATCCCCAATGTGGAGATTTGCTACGCCAGCGACACGGATTTCCGCAACAATCAAAACTTCACATGCGACCTGTTCTTCAGTGCCGGAAATCGCATTGACATCCCGAAATTACTGTACGTGCAATCGACCGGGAGAGCCAAGATCCTGGCGACTTGGTTTTGGGACAATCATCATCAGATCGCCGAGAGCATGTATATGGCTTTGATCTCAGACGTCTATTTTTGCGGTCATGCCTACCGCTCGGCGTATCTCAGAAATCAGTTCTCTCTGGGCGGCGGTTTCGTTCCGATGCTGCCGATCGCCTGGACCTCGCGCGAGGTCGAGGAAGCCGCCGAACGTGCCCTGCTGGCGCCGCGCTTGGATGGACTTTACGGCGGCTACAACTCGTACCCGCAATTCTCCCATCGCGACCGATTCATCAGGGCCGTGCAAGAGCGGCTGCCCGATCATAGGATCTTCCTGACGCCAAGCGGGACGCCGACGAAAGAGCATCCCTACAACAGCAAGCCTACCAGCGAGCGGATCGCGGAGTGGATGCGACACAAGGTGGCGCTGTGCGTCTCGGTCGACGAGGACATCACCATGCGGATGTTCGACGCGCTCCTCAGCGGCGCCATTCCCTTGCTCGCCAAACGGCCGGCGGACCTCGATCTGGTCATCACGCGAGAGATGCAGGAGATTCTTCCAATCGTCGTCGTCGACGACTGGTCGATCGACAGCGTCGCCGAGGCTTACAAGCGATGCGTCGAGCGGTTCGATGCCGGAGGACCGGAGGGGGTCCACCAGCGCCACCTCTTCGTCAAGAACAATCACATGCCGCAGCATCGCATGGCCCAGATGATCCAGACCATTCGCGACTACGCCGAGCGCGACGATATCGACGCCCTGATCGATCAGGCCCTGGTCTGAAGAGACGAGCCCGGTCCCGCGCGACGATCGTCGCGCTCGGGAGCATCCGCGAGGTTAGGGCTCGTCCAGGAATAAACGCTTCAGTCCCTTTTAACTCGATCTTGCCGCGATCGGATAAGGTATCCGTCGCGGTGTCGGGTGGGAGACCGTCAACCCCCGGGTCGCCAGAGACCGTCCATGAGTTGGGCTCCCCATCCGTCGTTCCTTCGAACCCAAACATTCGCGGGGCCGCCTCGTGGTTCGAGACGGCCTTCGGCCTCCTCACCATGAGGCTAATGACTCGCTTATTTGCGGACGAGTCCTTAGCGCCAGCCAAGTTCGCGCGCTTGGGGTAGACTGGCGCCGACTCGTCTCACCGGCCCCATGCTGCAAGCCCTCTCCTCCCCGTTCCGCAACCTCGTCGTGGGCAGCCTCTTCGTGGCGTTCGTCATGGCGGCGGCGGCGGTCGCCTACGTGTGGCAAGGCTGGAACTGGGGCGACGCGATCTACATGGTCGTGCTCACCGTCTACACGGTCGGCTTCGACGAAGTGCGGCCCATCAATACCGACGCGCTGCGCGTCATCACGGTGACGCTGATCGTCACCGGCTGCACCGGGATGCTCTTTCTCACCGGCAGCCTGGTCCAGCTCATCACCGTCAGCCAGTTCGAGGGGTTCTTCGGAGACCGACGCATGCAACGCGACATCGACAAGCTGAGCGGCCATGTCATCCTCTGCGGCTATGGCCGCATCGGGCGGAGCCTGGCGCAGGACCTCAAGAGCGGCGGCGCCTCCTTCGTGATCCTCGATCGCGGCGAGCAAAGGCTCGAGCTGGCGAGGGATCACGGCTTCCTCACCTATCTCGGCGACGCCACCGACGAGGCCGTGCTGCGCCAGGTCAAGATCGGCCGAGCGCGGGCGCTCGCCACCGTGCTGCCCGACGATGCCACCAACGTCTTCGTCACGCTGAGCGCCCGCAGCCTCAACGAGAAGCTCACCATCATCGCGCGCGGCGAGGCGCCCTCGACCGAGCGCAAGCTGATCCAGGCTGGCGCCGACCACGTCGTGCTGCCGACCCATATCGGCGCCGAGCGCATCGCCGAGCTGCTGCTGTTCGCCGAGATGGCGAGCTTGCGCGTCAGTTTGCAGAGCGAGGCGGTGATGGCCAACCTGAGCCGGCTCGGGCTCGACATGGAGATCGTCGCGGCGGCACGGGGCAGCCGCTGCGTCGGCGCAACCGTCGCCGAGATCGAGCGCCTCGCCGCCGGCGCCTTCATGATCGTCGCGATCGAACGCAAGAGCGGGGGGACGATCATGCAGCCGCCGCCCGACGCCAGGATCCAGAGCGGCGACGGCGTCGCCGTTGTCGGCCGCCCGGAGCGCGCCGACGCGATGCAGGCGATCTTCAACGTGGTAACGGCCGCCGATGCGTGAGGGCTTGCACGTGATGGCTCCGCGTCTACGTGGATCATAGCCCGAGCGACACGGGTTTTTCGACTTGGAGAACGCCCACATCTTAACGCGTGTTTTAGCGTGGCAACAGGTTAGACATCTCTAGTGGGAGTCTGCCCGAAGACAAGGGTCAAAGCCGCGTTGTAGACGGGCCGGCGAAGCAAACAAGCGCCTCCACATTCGAGAACGCTGCGCGCAACGCGCCGCGTCATCCAGCGTCATCCCAGCCATGTGTAAGGTGTGTAAGACCGCCAACCGGTGAAACTTGCGCGGGGCGCGGCGGGGCGCATCATGAACGCAGCCAAGGCACGGGCGCGACCCCGGGGGTGATCGCGCGATCCGATTGTATCCGATGACGGAGGGGCAGGCGCGTGACGCAAGGTGACGCAAAATGACCGTAATGGACTCGGCGGACGCATCTCGCCACCGGCAACATTCCGCCCCTCAACCCGAACCGGACGCCTTGGCAAGAATTTGCCTGCCTTGCCGAAGGCTTGTTCCCCGCAAACCTTGGCAGCAAGCTCCTGCCTCGGCGGAGCACATCCTGCCCTTCGGACGGGGAACTATGGACTGATTTCCTCGGCCGTGTCGGTTATCGTCGCGCGCCATCAACGGATGAGGTTTCCATGAGCGAGCAAGCAAGCTCGGGTTTCGCCACCCTCGCCATCCATGCCGGGGCCAAGCCCGACCCGGAGACCAAGGCGCGGGCGACGCCGATCTATCAGACAACGAGCTTCGTCTTCGACGACGTCGACCACGCCGCCTCGCTGTTCGGCCTGCAGGCCTTCGGCAATATCTATACTCGCATCACCAATCCGACCAACGCGGTGCTGGAAGAGCGCATTGCCGCGCTCGAGGGCGGCACCGCGGCGCTGGCGGTCGCCTCCGGCCATGCCGCGCAGGTCGTCGCGTTCCAGACGCTGCTGCGGCCGGGCGACGAGTTCATCGCCTCGCGCCGGCTCTACGGCGGCTCGATCAACCAGTTCAACCATGCCTTCAAGAGCTTTGGCTGGATCGTCAAATGGGCCGATCCGGAGAAGCCGGAGAGCTTCGTCGACGCGCTTTCGGACAAGACCAAGGCAATCTTCTGCGAATCGATCGCCAACCCCGGCGGCTACGTTACCGATCTCGAGGCGATCGCGACCGTCGCCCGCCGCGCCCGCGTGCCGCTCATCGTCGACAACACGCTGGCCACGCCCTACCTCGTCAAGCCTTTCGAGCACGGCGCCGACATCGTCGTGCATTCCGCCACCAAGTTCCTGGGCGGCCACGGCAATTCGATTGGCGGCCTGATCGTCGACGGGGGCACCTTCGACTGGATGGAAGGCGACAAGTACCCGATGATCTCGAAGCCCTCGGCGAGCTACGGCGGCATGGTGATCGGCGAGACCTTCGGCAATTTCGCCTTCGCGATCGCCTGCCGGGTGCTCGGCCTGCGCGATCTCGGTCCGGCGCTGTCCCCGTTCAACGCCTTCCTCATTCTCACCGGTATCGAGACCCTTCCCTTGCGCATGCAGCGGCACTGCGAGAACGCGCTCGCCGTCGCGCAATTCCTCGAACGTCACCCGTCGGTGAAATGGGTCCATTACGCCGGTCTCGAGACCGACAAGGGCCATCAGCTGTTCAAGCATTATTGCCCGAAGGGCGCCGGCGCCGTGTTCACCTTCGGCCTCGCCGGCGGCTACGATGCCGGCATCAAGCTGGTGAAAACGCTGAAGCTGTTCTCGCACCTGGCGAACGTCGGCGACACGCGCTCGCTCGTCATCCATCCCGCCTCGACGACCCACCGTCAGCTTGAAGCCGGGGAGCGGGTCGCGGCCGGAGCCGGCGACGACGTGGTGCGCCTCTCGATCGGCATCGAGGACGCCGCCGACATCATCGCCGATCTGGAGCAGGCGCTGGTCTGACCGGCAGCGAGCTTCATGCCGGATGCATGCCTCGGATCCTCCCGCGCGAAGCGCGGCGTAGCGCGAGAGGATCCGCCGGGCGCTTCAGAACGCCTGGGCGACCCGGCCTGGGCTGGCCGACGCGCCGACCGCCGATCCGACCGAGAGGTGCTGGCGGTGGAGGATAGCCATGGCGAGCACGACCATCGCGAAGGCCTGGTGGAGCAGGCCGGCCCAGATTGGCACGACGAGGACCAGCGTCACGATGCCGATCGTCGCCTGCGCCAGGACGAGACCGACCAGCGCGACGGCGCGGCGCGACGCCGACAAGCCGGCGGCGACCCGCATCGTCCAGACCGCCTGCGCGACGACCACGGCGAGGAGCAGGTAGGCGGTCATGCGATGCTGGAACTGCACCTCGGCGACGTTGTCGACGAGGTTGCGCCACAGTGGGGTCATCGCGCCGAGTACGTCGGCCGGCGGCAGCAGGTGCCCATCCATCAGCGGCCACGTGTTGTAGGCCTGGCCCGCGCGCAGCCCGGCGACGAGCGCGCCGAAGCCGATCTGCACCAGGACTAGCACGACAACCGCAGTCGCGAGAGGGCGCAAGGCGCCGCTCGTCGTCTCGCGGCTGAGCAGCCGCTTCTGCGAGGACGCGAGCCAGACCAAGGCGGCGAAGGTAATCGAGGCGAGTAGCAGATGAACCGCGAGCCGTTCCTGCGCGACTTCCACGCGGCCGGTGAGTCCAGACGACACCATCCACCAGCCGACGAAGCCCTGCAGTCCGCCGAGCGCGAAAATAGCGAGGAGCTGCCATTTCAGCCGCGTCGACAGCGCCCGTCGGATCCAGAGCACCACCATCGGCACGACGAGCACAACGCCAACGAGGCGACCGATCAGCCGGTGCGTCCACTCCATCAGAAAGATCGCCTGAAAGTGGCCGAGCGCCATCGTCGGGAACAGGCTTTCGTATTGCGGGATCTGCTTGTACTTGCCGAACGCCTCCAGCCATGCGGCATGGGTGAGCGGCGGGATAACGCCGGTGATCGGCTTCCACTCGGTGATAGAGAGGCCCGATTCCGTCAATCGCGTCGCGCCGCCGACCACGACCATCAGGAACACCAGCGCCGCCACGCTCCACAACCACGCAGCGATCGCACGCGAACCGGCGCGCTGACTGCCGCACCGATCGCCGAGCATTGAGGTGGTGACTCTGTCCAGCATGGGAGATCGATCCAGATCGTGGGGTCCGACGCCGCATTGACGGCTCATCCTGCCGGCAGATAAGCCAACCGACTGAGGCAAGTCCATGGTCGCGCCGCGCGCGCTTTGTCGCCGCCTCGCTCGCCGGTCCGCCTTCAGGGAGCGTCTTCATGCGTCGCCGCCAACGCAAGCTCATCGGGGTCGTCGCGACGCTCGCCTTCGTCACGATCTACGCGCTGATCGTGATGGCGGTGGCGCAAACCGAGCTTCTCAAGACCGCGCCCGAAGTCCTGAAATGGGTCTACTACATCGTGTTCGGCATGGGGTGGGTGGTACCGCTGATGCCACTTATTCGCTGGATGGAGCGGCCCGACGGGGATGCCCTGGCAAGCGACGCCTGAACGCGCACCCGCGCTGGTCAATCGGCTGGCCGCAATTCCAAAGCGCGAAGGGTACGCCCGTCAGCAGTACCTCGAGGTTGTCGAGGCTCTGCCAGGTGCCATTGACCGACACCCGCGGCAGAGCGGTCCTATGCGCCTCATGCTTCGGGAAGATCATGCCGGGACGGGTGGTGACGGCGCTGGCGAAACCGAGTTCGTCGGCGAGCGCGAACTCGCGCGGCCCGGCGCTGGCGGCATCCCCCACCGGATAGGCAAGGTGACGGGCCGGCAAGCCGGTCGCGACTTCGATGAGGCGCCGGCTCTCGACGAGTTCGTGCCGGACGAACGCCTCGTCATGCTTGCCCAGCATCGGATGGGTCATCGTGTGCACGCCGATCGTGCAGAGCGGGTGATGGGCCATCGCGCGGATCTCGTCCCAGTCGAGGCAGCGCTCCGCCACCAGGGCCGCCGGATCGAGACCGGCTTCTGTCGCCAGGCGCGCGATGGCGTCGAGCAAGCATCGCTCCGGGCCGCCCCGTAGCAGCCAATAGAGCGTGCGGAATGCGCTCGCCTTGGCGGCATCGTCACCGGCGTCGAGCTCCAGGCTCGTGCTGGCGAGATCGAGGCGGACGCGATCGAGGGCGCGGATCGCCTGCTCCAGCTCGACCCACCACAAGCGTGCGCCGCGGTCCGCGAAGCCGGTTGTGATGTAGATCGTGAACGGCGCCGCATGCTTCTCGAGGATCGGCAGCGCATGGACGAGGGCGTCCCGGTAGCCGTCATCGAAGGTTAGCGCCACGAAGGGGCGACCTCCCGGCGCGCCGATCCGGCGCACGGCCTCGTCCATCGCAATGAGATCGAACCCGGCCCGCCTAATGCGGCCGAGCGCGGCATCGAGGAAGGCCGGCTCGATCTCGAGCAGACGGTTCGGCGCGAAGGCTCCGGACTCGAACGGGCGCACATGGTGGAAGGTCAGGATCGCGCCCTGCCCGCGCGTCCAGGGCGCCAGGCGGCGATGCAGCCGCGTTGCCCGGAAGAAGGCGAAGCCTGCGCCGATCACTTGCTGTTTTACGTCGCGCATCTCGGAGCCTACTTGCCTGCCGGTCGATTAACCCAGTCTCGCAAGAGGGCGTTGAGCTTTCCTTGCTAGCAGTGGCGTCATGGACGTGAGCCCCACTTCAACGTTGCTCATCAACAGGGGGACCGCCTCAAGGCCCTCGGCCGAGAGCGCTGCGGGTGCCTTCGCGACCGTCGAGGTCCATCGCCACGCCGAGCCGGTCATGGACTCCTGGGCGGCGCTCGAGACTGCCGCACCCTGTTCGATCTACCAGACCCGCGCCTGGCTCATACCATGGGTCAACACGCTCGGGAGCAAGGCCGGCCTCACGCCACTATTCGTGCTGGCGCGCGCGCGCGACGGAAGACCGGTCGCGCTCCTGCTTCTCGGCGCGAGACGGGTCGGACCCGTCCGGGTCGCATCCTGGCTCGGCGGCAAGGATGCCAACGTCAATCTGGCGCTTCTTCATCCCGGCTCCGAATGGAGCGCAGGCGAGCTGCATCGGCTGGTGCGGGAGGCCGCGAAGGCCTGCGGGGGCGACGCGCCCGACTGCCTGGCGCTGCCGAACCAGCCGGTTGCGTGGGGCGAGCGAGCCAATCCGATGACAAGGCTTAGACACCAGCCGAGCCCGAGCGCGGCCTTCTGCACGGTCCTCACGGACAACCCCGAAACATTTCTTGCCGGCAAGCTCTCGAAGGCCGCGCGCAAGAAACTGCGGAAGAAGGAGGCGAGGCTCGCCGCCCTGCTCGGTCCCGTCACCCACATCATCGCGCGCGACGTCGCGGAGCGCGCCATGGTGCTGGACGCGTTCATTGCGCAGAAGACGTCCCGCTTGAGAACCCTCGGCATCGCCTCCGACTTCGGCGCGCCGGAGATGCGCTCCTTCATCGAGGCGGCCCACCAAGAGGGCGCCATCGAGCTTCACGCCCTCAGAGCGGGGGGCCGCATCGTCGCCGTCTACGGCGGCGGCGCGCAGGCCGGGCGGTGGAGCGGCATGTTCAATTCCTTCGATGGCAGCGAGGAGGTCGCGCGGTCAAGCCCCGGAGATCTTCTGTTGATGCACCTCGTCGCGCGGCTCTGCGCGGATGGCATCCATACCTTGGACCTCGGCGTCGGCGAGGCGCTTTACAAAACGGCGTTGTGCGACGAGGCGATCCCGCTCTTCGACGGCTTCATCGCTTTGACGCTGCGTGGCCGGCTCTACGCGATTCTGCTCGCGGCGCGGCAGCGCGCCAAGCGCGTCGTCAAACAGAACCAACGTCTGTTCCGACTGGCGAAGGCGCTGCGCACGGCCGCGGCACGCGCGCGCTAGCTCTCAAGCCTGCTCCGCCCGCGTCGCTAAGATCGAGAACGGACTCCAGAGCGACAGCACCCATCGGCTTGATGCAAAAGCTGCCCTCGTCGACGTCACGGATGAACGCGTCCGACGAGGAGAATCTGCATGGTGATTTTACCTTCATCGCTTTTCAATTTTGCGCTCAGGCGACGTCCTTTGCGTGGTCTCGCACTGCGATGCCGGCGACCAGCACCTCCTGGGCGCCGGCGTCGATGAGCTCGTTCTCGAGCGTGGCCAGCATCGAATCGTCAGGGCTTGTCGCCGCGGTCAAGACCACGAACTCGGCATACGGCGCCATCACTTTGGCAATCTCGCTCTGGGGATAGGCCGGGGTTAGAAGCACCACGAAGTCGTAGGTCTCGGACAACGCATCGAGGATCAGATCGAAGTCCCGAAAATCCGCCTCTTGAAGGCCGGTCGGAATGAAGTGCAGACGCGAGGCATGATCGCGATGGATGACCTCGGCGAACGAAGCTTCGCCGGCGAGCAGTTCAGAGAGGCCATGCATCATCGCGACGGCATCGCGGCCGCTCGTCCCCTGGGCGGCGAGGGTCGCGAGCGTCATCGGCGTGCGATTGAGATCGACGATGATCGAGCGGCCCTTCTCGGCAAGATGGCGGCTCAGATCGATGAGGATGTTCGTCGCATCGCTACTACCGAGGCTGGTGCCGACGACATGCAGCCCGCGACCCGGCACGTGCGCCGCCACGATCCGCGCCGCCAGCCAAGAGGTGTCGCCGGGCGCACCCTCCCCGTCGGCGATGGTATGCGTTGCTTGGCTCGCCGGCGCGGCGTCGTGCGCCGTCGTCGAAGCGCCCCGCTCCTGTTCGCGCACCGCGTCGCCGAGCCTCGATGCGGCGGGCGAGCCCGTATCCCAGCCGACGCCTTCGACGGCCGGCGTCTCTCCCACGCCTGCGGCCTCGGAGCCCTTGGAAACCGCGGCCGATTGACCGAAGGCTTTGATGTAGGCCGTTACGGCCGCAAGCACGCCACCGGCAGCGACGGTCTTCCGAGCCGCCGCGGACGCACCGCGGTTCGCCTGGACGTTAGGGCTCGACGCCGCCGGCGCGAGCGGCTCGAAGGCCAGATCGGTCGGATCGACGCGATCCTCCACGGACGCGCGCGAGAACCGGGAGGCGATGTTGAAGCGGAGCGCGCTCGACTTGCGCGTTCCGGCGAGCGTGCTTTTCTTGAGATCGGCGAAGACGGTGGCAGGAATGTCCTCCGGCTCCTGCACGTCGCGCGCGGGCGCCGGCTCGTCCTTCGCCTGCGTGGGGGCGACAGGCTCGGCGGGCGTCACGGGCGCGACTCTGGCGGCCGCGTCTTCCTCGATGGGCGCTTCTTCTTCGACGACCGCACGACCGGACATGAGCTCGCTTGCCAAGACGTATCCAAGCGCAAACACTAGCGTCGCGACGGTGCCGAAGATGATGAACGGCAGCTTCTTGGGGAAGGAAGGATCCTGCGAGCGGACGGCGCGCGAAATGATGCGCGCATCGGCCGGCGTTGCCGACGAGGACTGGCGCGCCAGCGCCTCTTGGTACTTCGTCGTCGAGCTTTCGAGCTGGTCCTTGTAGCTCTGCGCGGTGCGTTCCAGCGCGCGCAGGTTGATCTCGTCGGCGTTAGCGACGCCTGCTGTCTGCTTCTGCTGCTTCAGGACAGCCTCGAGATTGGCGACCCGCTGGCCGGCGATCTTGGCCTCGTTCTCGAGCGTGACGGCCGCCTGCTTGGCGGCGGTCTTGAGTGCGAAGTCATATTGCGCGACCTGGGCCGTCAGCTCCTTAATGCGGGGATGGCCGGACAGCAGCGTGCGGGACTCGAGCGCGAGCTGCGCCTGCGCGACGACGCGCTGGTCCGAGATGCGGCGCACGATGTCGTTGTTGATGACCTCCGACACGTCGGCCGACTTGCCGTCCCGCACGAGCTCGCGGATCATCGAGGCCTTGGCCTGCGCGTCGGCCTGGGCGGAGCGCGCCTTCGACAGGTCGGTGTTGATGTCGGCGAGCTGCTGGCCGGAGATCGTCATGTTGTTCGAGCCTGCGAGCAGGCCGGATTGCAGCCGGTAGCGCTCGCGCTCGGCGTCCGCTCCGGCAAGCCTGATGCGAAGGTCGGCGATCTGTGCGGCAAGCGCGTCGGCCGCGCTCTTCGCTGTGGCGCGCTTGGCGGCGGACTGCTCCTGCAGGTAGAGCTCCGCCACCGTGTTTGCGCCGCGCGCGGCGAGCTCGGAGTCGCGGCTCGTGAATTCGATGGTGATGACGCGTGTCTTCGAGGGCGACAGGACGGTCAGCCGATCGAGGAAAGCCGTGACGGTGCGCGCCTCCACGGTGTCGTTCGTCGGGTTGGCAATGATGCCGAGCAGCACCAGAACGCGGGTGAATGGGTTTGAGCCTTTCGCCTCCGGATCGAACTCGGGATTGCCGCGCAAGCCGAGTTCCTTGACGGCGCGCCGCGCGAGGTCGCGCGATTCGATGAGCTGGATCTGGCTTGCGACCGCCTCCGGATCGGCCAGGGAGGTCTGTTCCAACGGTAGGTTCACGCGATCGGGTCGGGTGAAGAACGTCTCCTGGTTCTCGAGCAGGACCTGCGCCGCCGATGTGTACTTCGGCGTCGTCACGTTGACGTAGATGGCGATGAGCAGGAACGCCAGAAGGGCCGGAATGAGGATCGCGCGACGGCGGCGCTTGATCGCCGCGCCGAGAACGCGCACGTCGATTTCGCTGATTGGCTCGGCCGGCCGCTGTCGGACGTCGATGGAACGCGTCATGTCATGTCACCCGTCGATCTACGGTGCCATGCAACGCTATTAAGGTTGAGACGCGGTTAATCGAGCAGAGACTATTTACCATAAAAGGCTTTGTTAACCATGCCTTGCTATACATTAGGTTGTAGCAAGCGTGAGCTTATCGCTTGCTTTAGCATTTATGACGGTAGGTCCGATGCGACGCTGGATCAGTGCCTTCTGCTTGGCCGCGACACTCGTCGTCGCAGGCTGCGCGCCCCGCCCCAACGGCTATGCCGACTTCAAGGCCGATGTACCCTACACGCTCGCGAGCGGCGACCGGCTCCGGATCATCGTGTTCGGCCAGGATGCGCTCAGCAACACCTATGCGGTGAATTCATCCGGCACGATCTCGATGCCGCTCATCGGCCTCGTGCGAGCTCAGGGGCTCACAACGGCCGCGCTCGAGCGCGGCGTCGAGGCGAAGCTCCGCGAGGGTTTCATCCGCGAGCCGAAGGTGTCGATCGAAGTCGACGCCTACCGACCCTTCTTCGTGCTCGGCGAGGTTACCACCGCCGGCCAGTTCCCCTACATCGCCGGCATGACGGCGGAGACGGCGGTCGCGGTCGCTGGCGGGTTCACGCCACGCGCCAACAAATACGAGGTTGACCTCACGCGCGTCGTCGACGGCCATCCGGTGACCGCCAGCGTGCCGGTCGATCAGCCGGTGAAACCCGGCGATACTATCTTTGTCCGGGAACGGTTTTTTTAAAGGTGCGATCATATGGTCGCTCCATCATGAGCGATCATCAAGCACCGGTCGACCGCAAGCTCCGCATCCTGCATGTCCTGCGCGCGCCGCTAGGTGGCCTTTTTCGTCATGTCCTCGATTTGACCCACGAACAGGTCGCGCGCGGCCACGCGGTCGGTCTCGTCGTCGACTCGCTGACCGGTAACGAGCGCTCCTCCAAGCAACTCGACGAGCTCGAGCGCTCGCTGGAACTCGGCGTCAAGCGCATCCCGATGCTCCGCCAGCCGCATCTGCGTGATCTCGAAGCGATGATGAAGGTCGCCCGACATGCGCGCAAGCTCGGCGCCGACGTGATCCATGGCCATGGCTCGAAAGGCGGCCTCTACGCACGGCTGCCGGCCCTTCTGGGTCGCGGTCGCTCGATCCGCTGCTACACGCCGCATGGCGGCAGCTTCAACCATGTCGCGCCACCGCTCGTGCGGGCCATCTACATGGGCGTCGAGCGGGTGCTCGCGACACGCACCGACGTCCTGCTCTTCGAGAGTGTCTTCATCGCCAATCGCTTCCGCCAGCGCATCGGCGAGACCAATGCGGCGGTGCGCATCGTGCAGAACGGCATCGGATCTGCCGAGTTCGTGCGGGTCTCGCCGAATGCCGATGCCGCCGACTTTCTCTATGTCGGAGAGCTGCGCTCGGCGAAAGGCATCGACACCTTGATCGACGCCATCAGCTTGCTGACCGCTCGGCTCGATCACGCGCCCCGGCTCGTTCTTGTCGGCTCGGGACCGGACCAGGATAAGCTCGCCGCGCAAGCCAGGTTGCGCGGCATTCAGTCGCAAGTCTCCTTCGCTGGCGTCCTGCCGGTACGCCACGCCTTCGCGCTCGGGCGCACCCTCGTCGTGCCGAGCCGCGCGGAGTCGCTGCCTTACATCGTGCTCGAAGCCGCGGGCGCGCAGATCCCGATGGTCGCGACAGATGTCGGCGGCATCGGCGAGATCTTTGGCCCCTATCGAGACCGCCTGATCGCCCGCGACAATCCCCTGACGCTCGCCAATGCCATGGAGCGGATGCTCGATGCCGACCGCGGGGAGGTCCGTCGCCAGGCGGAGGACCTCGCCGGTTTCGTCGCGACGCGTTTCTCGATCCCGCACATGGCGAGCGCGGTGATCGCCGGCTACCACGAGGGTTTCGCGCGCCGGCCGAACGCACTCGCGCCGGTCGCGGTCGCCGCGACGCCCCACACCCTTTCCCCGTCATGACGCCTTCAGCGAGCTTATGACATGGCTGCGTTTTCCGCTCAGGATCTACGTTCCGTCGAGACGACACAGGCCGAGCCGGCCGCGCGGGTCAATCCGCACGCACGCGAACTCAACGCGCTCGCCGAATCGATGGCGGGGCACCGAGGGCGCCGCATCATCTCCTCGACCATTCTCGAAGGGCTGGTGCGGCTCGGCGAGCTCGTGATCGGCGCGATCGCCGGCTTTGCAACGTACCTAGCCATCGTCGCGACGGCCGAGGACGTCTCCCTCCTGGCATTGGCGGCGATTTTCTTTATCTCGGTCCTTACTATCATCATGATGCAGTCGCTCGGCGCCTATAGGGTTGCCGCGCTGCGCGCGCCGACCCGCTTCGTGCCGCGTATCGCAGCGGCGTGGTTCGGCGTCTTCGCGGTGACCTTCGCCACCTGCCTGCTCGCCAAGGTCGACGTTCATTATCGGTCGTGGCTGTCACACTGGTGCCTGTTCGGCGCGGCCGCGATCGCGGTGGAGCGGACGACGATGTCGTTCGTCACCAGCTATCTCACCCGTACCGGCAAGCTCAGCCGCCGCACGGTCATCGTCGGCGGCGGCCCCGCCGCCAAACAGCTGCTGCAGGAGTTCGCCGAAGAAGGCAGCGAAGACCTTCACATTTTCGGTCTCTTCGATGACCGCACCGACGAGCGCTCGCCGCCTGTCGTCGCCGGCTTCCCGAAACTCGGCAACGTCGACGATCTCGTCGAGTTCGCGCGCAGCAATCCGCTCGATCTCGTGATCTTCACGCTGCCGATCTCGGCCGAGCAGCGGCTTCTCGTCATGCTGCGCAAGCTCTGGGTGCTGCCCGTCGACATTCGGCTGGCCGCGCACATGAATAAGCTGCGCTTCCGCCCGCGCGCCTACAGCTACATCGGCAAGGTGCCGGTCATCGATCTCTTCGACAAGCCGCTTGCCGAGTGGGACATCGTCGTCAAGACGATCTTCGACCGTCTCGTCGGCGCCTTTTGCCTGCTGACATTGGCGCCGGTGATGCTTGCCGTCGCGCTCGCCGTGAAGCTCGACTCGCGCGGCCCGGTGCTGTTCCGTCAAAAACGCTACGGCTTCAACAACGAGCTCATCGAGGTCTACAAGTTCCGCTCGATGTACACCAACCAGTTGGACGTCAAAGCAGACAGGCTCGTGATCAAAAACGACCCGCGGGTGACGCGCGTCGGACGCTTCATCCGCAAGAGTTCGCTCGACGAGCTGCCTCAGCTCCTCAACGTGGTCTTCAACGGCAACCTGTCCCTCGTCGGCCCGCGTCCGCACGCGGTCCACGCCAAGGCGGCGAACGCGCTCTACGACGAGGTCGTCGACGGTTACTTCGCCCGCCATCGCGTGCGTCCGGGCATCACCGGCTGGGCGCAGATCAACGGCTGGCGCGGCGAGACCGACACGTCGGAGAAGATCCAAAAGCGTGTCGAATGCGACCTCTTCTACATCGAGAACTGGTCGATCTTCCTCGATCTCTACGTGCTGATCATGACCCCGGTCGCGCTTGTCACGGCGAAGAACGCGTACTGATCTCTCCTGCCGGCCCGGGACCAAGCATGCGCGCGTTCTGGCTGGCTTTCTCCCTTCTCGCAACGCAGGCGCAGGCGCTGGCGCTGGCGCTGGACGTGAGCGTCGAGATCACCGGCGTCCCATCCATCGTCTTCGACTCGGCGCGTGACGGCTGCTCGTCGGTCGACGTTCCCGACATTAATCCTCGCGCCTTCCGTGACGCGTCCGGCCGGATCGTCATGTTCGCGCTGCACCACGTCGCCCATCCGCTGCGCGGACCCGACATCGCGCACCTCACGATCGACTGCCGCTCGGCGCTCGACTCGCGGGACGATCCCGATCCTGCGCACTACAATGGTCGCAACTTCATCGCGGCGACCTGGACCGGCGACGGCCGCACCGTGAGCGCGCTCGTCCACGAGGAATATCACGCCGACCAGTTCCACCGTTGCCGCGTGACCGGCGACATCGGCTGCTGGTACAACACGATCCTCTCCTATCGCTCGAAGAACGGCGGCGGCAGCTTCGCCAAAACGGCGCCGTCCATTGTGGCGGTCGCGCCCTTCCGCCAGGAGCTCGGGCAGGGCCGCCATCGCGGCTTCTTCAATCCGTCAAACATCGTGCATGACGCCGGGCACTATTACGCGTTGATCTCGACAACCGGATGGAGCGGGCAGCCGTTCGGCAATTGCCTGTTTCGCACCGACGATCCCGCGACGGCCGGCTCCTGGCGGGCCTTCGACGGGCGCGCCTTCTCGATCCGCTACGACGATCCCTACAAGGCCGCGACGCCAAGGCCCAAGCCATGCGACGTGATCGGGCCCTTTACCTTCGCAGTCGGTTCGCTCGTCCGCCACCGCGCCTCGAAGACGTGGATCGCGATCACCCAAGCCTCGGCCGGCGGCGTGTTCCCGATCGACGGCTTCTATTACGCGGTAAGCCGCGATCTCCTGCACTGGGGCTCGCCGCGGCTTCTGGTTCCGGGCAAGACGCTTTACGGCGATCTCTGCAAGGCCGGCGCCTCGGTGATCGCCTATCCCGCCCTCATCGATGCGCATTCGACGAGCCGCAATTTCGACGATGTCGGCGACCATCCGGACCTTCTGTTCACCTCGGCCGAGGTCGAGCGCTGCCAGACCGGTCAGCGGCTGCTGGTGCGCCAGGGTGTCACCATCAAGGTGGGGCGAACTCCATGAGCGCGACCGCGCTGTCCCCGCGCAAACATCTGCTGTTCGACTACCAGCGGCTCGTCGACGGCGTGTTCGCCGTCTTCATCTTCTTCGGAATGCTGTCGCTGATCGAGCCGTCGCCCTACGATTTCCTGACACTGCTCGCGATCCCGCTCTGGGCGATCGGCGGCTTCTCGCTGCATCGGGCGCTAGTGCCGATCCTTCTGCTGTGGACGGTGTTCGAGGCCGCGGGCTTCCTGTCGCTGATGCCCTACTTCGACGAGCACGATGCAAAACTCTACCAGCTGCAGTCGCTCTATCTTTTCGTCACCACCGTCTTCTTCACGATCTTCTTCAGCGAGCGGACGCTCGAGCGTGGCAATCTCTGCTTGCAGGCGTTCACCTTTGGCGCCGTCGTGTCGGCGATTATCGGCGTGATGGGCTACCTGAACCTTTTCGGATTGGGTCCGGCGCTGACGACCTACGAGGGCCGCGTCGCCGGCACGTTCAAGGACCCGAACGTGTTCGGCTCCTATCTCGTGCTCGCGGCGGCTTACCTTCTGCAGCTTCTCCTGCTCGGCTCCACGCGCCGCATGCTCGTGACGGCCGCGAGCTTCGTCATCATCATGATCGGGGTCTTCATCTCGTTCTCGCGCGGCTCGTGGGGCGCGACGCTGGGCGCGCTGGTCCTCGTCATCGTGTCGGCCTACCTCACCGCCGACACGGCGCGGCTGCGCGCGCGGATCGTCAAGATGACCGGCGTCGCCGCCTTGGTCGGCATCCTCGCCCTCGGCAGCATGCTCTCGGTTCCCACCGTGCGCGAGTTCTTCTTCCAGCGCGCCGCGGTAGAGCAGCACTACGACGAGGGCCCGACCGGCCGCTTCGGCAATCAGGTGCGCTCGTTGCCGATGCTGCTCGATCGCTTCCTCGGCTTCGGGCCGCTGCGCTTCCGGCTTGTCTTCGATCTCGAGCCGCACAACTCCTACATCGGCGGCTTCGCCAACGACGGCTGGATCGGAGGCTTCGCCTGGATCGGGGTCGTCGTGCTATCCTGTTTCGTGGGCTTTCGCCTGATGTTCGTGCGTTCGCCGTTCCGCGGTCTCGCGCAGGTCTACACGCCGACCATGTTCGTCCTTCTGGTCCAGGGCTTCCAGATCGATGTCGATCATTGGCGCCAGCTTTTCCTGTGCTTCGGCGCCGTCTGGGGTATGGAAGCGGCACGGCTGAGATGGCTGCGCTCGCGCCGGCCCGAGGACGCTTCGGTGGTTCGCGCCTGAAGCCGGTTCGACGACCGAAGAGGGCTTTCGTGCGTATCTGGATGATGGGGCTCGCCGTTCTGGCCGGGCTGTTCGGCGCCGCCGGTGTTGGATTGGCGGCGGCCGGCGCGCATGTCTCGGGCGGCTCGACGGTGACGACTGCCGCTAACTTCCTTCTGTTCCACGCCGCCGCCCTCGTCGGTTTCTGCGGCCTGGCTACGTCGCGCAGGAGCCGCGGCGTGCTGCTGGCGGCTTCCATCGTCGCGCTCGGCACCATGCTCTTCTCGGGCGAGCTGGCGCTGCATACGCTGGCCGGCGTCGACCTGCTTCAGAGCGCGGCGCCCATCGGCGGCACGTTGATGATCCTCGGCTGGCTCGTCGCCGCGTTCACCTTGCCGATCGCGCTTGGTAAATCGCCGGGCGCACGCTAAGACCTTGTCGGCGTGAGGTTTGCCGGAGCCGGGGTGGTCCGTAGCTCGGGCTGGACTTTGGCTCGTGCAGCAGGCACTTTCCGCGCACACACTCAAGCTTAGGTGTCGACTGCGTTCATGAGCGACGGCGAACCCAAATCGCGTATCCTGATCGTCGAGGACGAGCCTTTCATCGCCCTGACCCTCGAGGACATGCTGGACGAACTTGGCTTCGCCCTAGCCGGGACCGTGTCGCAGATTGGCGAGGCTCTCGAGTTGATCGGCCGCGAGCCGGTCGATTGCGCGCTTCTCGACGTCAATCTCGGGTCCGAGAAGATCGATCCGGTCGCGGATCTGTTGGCCTCGCGCAACTGCCCCTTCATCTTCACGACGGGCTACGGGCGCTCCGGCATTCCGGCTGGCCATGCCGACCGTCCCGTTTTGCAGAAGCCGTTTCGGATGGACGATCTGGCAAACGTGCTGCGCGAGAATCTCGGCACCAGGACCTGAGAAGGTCCGCAGGCGCGAAAAGGCTTGGAGGCGCGGCCTTCAACTCGCCGTCGCGATCCGCCCAACGCCGGCCAGGATCGCCGAACGATCGTCATCGGACCCCCGGGCGCGGATGAAAAAGGTCGTGGCGATGATCGGCGCGCGGTTGGGCGGCCATATGATCGCGACATCGTTCGTCGCATGGTCGCCGCCCGAGCCGGTCTTGTCCCCGACCTTCCAGCCGCCCGGCACTCCGGCCCGTATCTTCTTGCCGCCGGTGGTACAGGCGACGAGCCAGGCCACCAGCGCCTCGCGCGAGGCCGCGGACAGCGTCGACCCGAGCACGATCTTGCGAAGCGTCTCCGCCATGGCGACGGGGGTCGTGGTGTCGCGCGGATCGCCCGGCGTGGCCTCGTTCAGCGTCGGCTCGGTGCGGTCGAGTCGTGTGACGCCGTCGCCGAGCGAACGCAGATAGGCGGTAAGTGCCGGCGGACCGCCGAAACTGTCGAGCAAGAGGTTCGCGGCGGTGTTGTCGCTGAGGGTCACCGCGGCGGCGCAGAGTTCGCCGACGCTCAGCCCGCCGCCGCCGACATGGTTCCGCGTCACCGGCGCGTAAGGGAGAAGGACGTCTTGCTGGTAGACGATGCGACGGGACAGGCTTTCCTGCCCACGATCGACCCGAGCCAGCACGAAGGCTGCGGCAAGAGACTTGAACGTGCTGCACATCGGAAACAGCTCGTCGCCCCGGTGCGCGATTCGCTTCATGCTGCCGGTGTCGACGATCGCGACACCGAGGCGACCGCCAAGCTTGCGTTCGAGATCGGCGATGGCATCCGTGCCGGCGGCGTTGCCGCCAGAAGGCCGAAAGAGGCTCGTGCCCATGAGCAGCGAGCAGCAGGCAATGAGACCGCGGCGTGAGATCAAGACATCTTCCTCCAGGTCAGCCCGAGGGGCCGTCGCCCGGTGCAGCGGCATTCGCGAGCTTGCGGTCGAAGATTGGGAGCAGGAACAGGCCGGCCAGGAAGCCGCCGACATGTGCCTGCCAGGCCACTGGCCCGTCGCTGAGGCCGGCGATCGCCGGGACGTAGCCGGAAAGCGCATTGGTGATGAGGAAGATCGCGATGAAGACGAGGGCGGCCTTGGTCGTGAACAGTTGTCGCAGGCTCAGCGCCGGCCGCTGGAACGCTGGAAGGTCGAACGCGCCGACCGCCTCGTTCGACGGCCTGAACAGGAAGCGGGTCACCGCACCGACGAAACCGGAAACGCCGCCCGAGGCCCCGATCACGAGGTCGAAGCTCGTGACGTTGCAGGCGAGATAGACGAGATTACCGCCGAGAACCGAGACGGCAAAGAGGGCGAACCATCGCCCGGCCGGGAGCCGGCGCGCCACCGCCGTCCCGAACGTCGCCAGCCACAGGCAATTGAAGCCGACGTGCGGCCAACTGACGTGCAGCAGCGCGCAGGTCAGAAGCGTCCACCAGCGCGTGCCGCCATCGCCGACGAGGAAGTCGATTTGCTGGGTCGCGAACGGGTTGTGACCTGTCGCGGCCTTATACGCCGATGCGAGACGGCCCGGCTCGATGTCGAGCGCGAGGGCGAAGCGGGCGGGAAGAAGTGCCAGCTCGGCGATGAGCCGATCATCAACCTCGACGGGCAGGACGCCGCGTAACGCCTGGATTATCAGGAGGACGGCGCACGAGGCGATGACCACCCGCGGCGTGTTGAAGAAAGGTTCACGCCGACGCCGGGGTTCGGACGCCGCCGGATCGTCGTCGGACACGAAATCAGACATGCGACGGCAAGGCCGCAGCCGGGCTGCGGCGGAAGGCCGGCACCGGGCGGGAAACGTGCGTCAGTCGACGTCCTCGATGCTGTCGGGGCCGCCCCCATCGATGCGCTGCGCCAGCGCCGATTCCATGAACGTGTCGAGGTCGCCGTCAAGCACCTCGTCCGGTGCTCCCGAGGTATAGCCGGTGCGCAGGTCCTTCACCAATTGGTAGGGCTGCAGCACGTAGGAGCGGATCTGATGGCCCCAGCCAATCTCCGACTTCGAGGCTTCTGTGACATTTGACTCCGCCTCGCGCCGCGTCATCTCGGCCTCGTAAAGACGCGCGCGCAGCATGTTCCAAGCTGTCGCACGGTTCTTGTGCTGCGAGCGTTCGCCCTGGCAAGCGACGACGATGCCCGACGGGATGTGCGTGATGCGCACCGCCGAGTCGGTGGTGTTGACGTGCTGACCGCCGGCGCCCGACGAACGATAGGTGTCGATGCGGCAGTCGGATTCCTTGACGTCGATGTCGACCTTGTCGTCGATCACCGGATAGACCCACACGGAGGCGAAGCTGGTGTGCCGCCGCGCATTCGAATCGAACGGCGAGATGCGCACCAGGCGGTGAACCCCTGATTCGACCTTGGCCCAGCCGTGCGCGTTGTGGCCCTTTACGAGCAGGGTCGCCGACTTGATGCCGGCTTCGTCGCCCGATGTCTCTTCGATAACCTCGACCTTGTACTTGTGGCGCTCGGCCCAGCGCGCATACATTCGCAGCAGCATGCGCGCCCAGTCGCAGCTTTCCGTACCGCCAGCGCCGGAATGCACCTCGATATAAGTGTCGTTGGGATCGACTTCGCCCGACAGCAGCGCCTCGACCTGCCGCCGCTCGGCGTCGAGCTTCAGCGCCTTGAGCTGATCCAGCCCTTCCTTCTCGATAGCGGCGTCCCCCTCCGTCTCGGCGAGATCGACGAGGGTGGCGGCGTCTTCGAGGTCGCGCTCGAAACGCGCAATCGAGCCGAGCCTCTCTTCGAGGTCGGTGCGTTCGCGCATCATCTTCTGCGCGGCGTCGGCATCGTTCCAAAGCGCGGGATCTTCGACCTTGGCGTTCAGTTCCGCGAGGCGGCGGGTGGACGCATCGACGTCAAAGATGCCTCCTCAGCAGTCCCATGGACTGCTTGATTGTCTCGATGAGCGCTTCGGCTTCGGCGCGCATGTCGGGTTCGACTCGCTGAGAATAGGATCGCCTGGCAAAAGTACATAGGCGGATCGCGAGGGCTATGCAACGCGGGGACATACCCTTCTCACCGCGCGGGCTTGCGCTTGCGAGTTCTTGTGCGATTCTGTTCGCCTCGATGGGGGATCACCACTCGCAGGCCGCCGACCTTCGAGGTCGGCGCGCCGGAAGCCGCAAAGAGCGGAATGTTGGGCTCCATCAATGGTCGTCGGGAAGATCGCGGTTCTCAGGCCGCTCCAGAACAGGGCATTACCGCATTGCGAACGAGCGCTCAGTACAGCCCGCCGGTCCCCGATCCGACCGCCTGGTCGACGTTGGCGTCGGGGCCGGCGCGGCGGGGCGTTGCGTCGCCGCCGGCGTAGCTCTCGGGCGGCGCGGTGCCCGGCTTGAACGCCTCGAGGATCGAGCCGCTGCCGCTCGAGCGCTGGCCGCTGCGCGCGTCGACCGAGATCAGCTTGATGCCCGGCGGCACGCGGAACGGGATGTCCGGCTTGTTCTTCAGCGCCATCGTCATGAAGTCGCGAAAGATCGGCGCGGTGTAGAGCGCGGCCTGCGCCGAATCGCCGAGGGAACGAGGCTGGTCGTAGCCCATGAACACGCCGACGGTGAGGTCCGGCGCGTAGCCGACGAACCACAAATCCTTGGCGTCGTTGGTGGTGCCGGTCTTACCGGCGAGATGCTTGCCGACCGACTTGATGACGACGCCGGTGCCGCGCTGGATCACGCCTTCCATGATGGAGGTGATCTGGTAGGCGGTCAGCGGGTCGAGCACCTGCTCGCGCTTGTCGATCAGCTTGGGCTCCTCGTCGGGGCTGAACGAGGCCTCGTCGCAGGACTGGCAGACGCGCTCGTCGTGGCGGTAGATCGTGTGACCCCAGCGATCCTGAATGCGATCGATCAGCGTCGACTTGATCTTCTTGCCGCCGTTGGCGAGCATCGAATAGGCCGTCGTCATGCGCATCAGCGTCGTCTCGCCGGCGCCGAGCGACATCGAAAGGTAGGGCGGCAGGTCGTCGTAGATGCCGAACCGCTTGGCGTATTCCGCGATCAGCGGCATGCCGACGTCGCGCGCGAGGCGCACCGTCATCTGGTTGATCGAGTGCTCGACGCCGTAGCGCAGCGTATGCGGACCGCCGGACTTGCCCTCGAAATTCTCCGGGCGCCAAACGCCCATGCCCGGCCCGAGGCTGATTTCGATGGGCGCATCCAGCACGATCGAGGACGGCGTGTAGCCGTTGTCGAGCGCGGTCGCGTAGACGAACGGCTTGAACGACGAGCCCGGCTGGCGTTTCGCCTGGGTCGAGCGGTTGAACTCGGACTGGGAAAAGGAGAAGCCGCCGACCATCGCGAAGACACGACCGGTGTAGGGGTCCATCGCGATGATCGCGCCCCCGACCTCGGGAATCTGGCGCAGGCGGTACTGGCCCGGCTTGGTGTCGATCGGCTCGGCGTAGATGACGTCGCCCGGCGTGAGCCCGCTGCGACCGTTGCCGCGGGTCCAGTGCAGGCCGGTCTGCATCATTGTACCGGTGACACGCTCGCGGTTGACGCGGCCGTCGGGATCGCGCTTGGGCTGAATCCCGATCCGCGCGTCGTTGCCGTTCATGTCGAGGATGACGGCGAGCTTCCAGGGCGCGACATCGTCGAGCGCGGGCACGTCGGCCAGCGGCGGACCCCAGTCGCCGGCGGTCTCGATATGGCGCATCGGGCCGCGGAACCCGTGGGCCTCGTCGTAGCGCACGAGACCGTCGACCAGGGCCTTGCGCGCGATCTGCTGCATCTTCGGGTCGAGCGTGGTTCGAACGGAGAGCCCCCCCTCGTAGAGCTTCTTCTCGCCGTATTTCTCGCTCAGCTCGCGCCGCACTTCCTCGGCGAAGAAGCCGGCGGAATAGGTGTTGGGCGACAGCACGCGGGGCGTCACGCCGAGCTGCTGCTGCTTGGCCTTCTCGCCGTCGGCCTTCGAAACGTAGCCGTTCTCGACCATGCGATCGATGACCCAGTTGCGGCGGTCGAGCGCCTTCTCGCGGTGAAGGAAGGGATGATAGTTGTTGGGTCCCTTCGGCAAGGCGGCGAGGTAGGCGACCTCGGCGACGGTCAATTCGTGAACCGATTTCCCGAAGTAATTCAGCGCCGACGCCGCGACTCCGTAATTGCCGAGGCCAAGATAGATTTCGTTGAGGTAGAGCTCGAGGATCTTCTCCTTCGAGTAGGCCTGCTCGATTTTGAAGGAGAGCAGCGCCTCCTTGATTTTGCGGTCGAAGGAGCGCTCGTTCGTCAGGAGGAAGTTCTTGGCGACCTGCTGGGTGATCGTCGAGGCGCCCTGCACGTGATGGCCGCCCTCCACCATCACCATCGCCGCGCGCACGATGCCTTCGGGATCGACGCCGCTGTGAGTGTAGAAATTCTTGTCCTCGGCCGAGATGAAGGCCTCTTTGACGAGCGCGGGGATGGCGGACGACGGCAGGTACAGCCGCCGTTCGCGCGAGTATTCGGCGAGCACCGAACCATCGCCGGCGTGGACCCGCGTCATCACCGGCGGTTCGTAGGTCTTCAGCTGCGTGTAGTCCGGCAGGTCCTGCTCATACTTCCAGATGACCATGCCCGCCGCCGCCGCTCCGACGATGAACACGATCGTGCCGGTCGCGAAGATCAAGCCGAGGAAGCGGGCAATCAGACGCATGCTTGGAGAGCCTTTGGGGCGGCTTGTGTCGCCGATACGCCACGGCCGAAGGACCGAAGCGCAGCCCATGTCGTCGCGATATGCTACGGCCTTTTTGTGTTCCCACTAGGGCTTATCATCGGTGAGGCTCGATCATCGACAGGCCCTGACGGCGATCGCGGGAGCGTAGCCGGCGGGCTACGCCAAGCGCGCCGGGGCGCTTGAGTCAGTTCCGGGCCGGCGTCTCCGCGATCGCCTGCTTCAACGGGATCGACACGCCGGCCGCCGCTTTGGCAACGCCATGGCGATCGGCGAAATAGGCGAGGATCGCCTCGCTCATCCGACCTGTCGCCTTGTCGCGCCAACCCTCGGAGGTAAGGTCGGCCGCGTCCGTCGGGCTCGAAAGGTAACCGAGTTCGAGCAGGACGGAGGGCACGTCCGGCGCCTTCAGCACGACGAAGCCGGCGGCGCGCTGCGGATTCTTGTTGAGCCGGCCGGCGACCTTCCAGTAGGCCACCAGCGTACGGGCGAAGACGTGCGAATAGGCGCGGGTTTCCTGCCGAGTGAGATCGAACAGGATGTCGTTGACGTCGGCGACATCGGACTGCCCGTCGATGCCGACGCTCGCATCGGCTTCGTTCTCCTTCGCCGCGACCTTGGCCGCATAGGCATCCGACGCCCTGTCGGACACGGTGTAGACGGTCGCGCCGCTAACGTCGGACGTCTCGGTCAAGGTGTCGGCATGAACCGAGATCATCAGCGCGGCCCTGGAGTTGCGCGCGATGCGCACACGTTCGCTGAGCGGTATGAAGACGTCCGAATCGCGCGTCATCACGATGCTGACGGCGCCGCTGGCCTCGAGCTTGCGCGCCAGCAGCCTGCCGAAGGCCAGCGCGACATCCTTCTCGACGACGCCGTTGACGATGGCGCCGGTGTCGGGACCGCCGTGGCCGGGATCGATGACGATGATCGGCTTGCCCGCGGCCGTTGCGGTCGGCATTATATCCGCCACGGCGGGTGCCGCGCTCGTCATCCTGCGAGCGGCCTCGCGAAACGCGGCCCGATCCGTCTTGGCGAGCGTGACGACAAGCGCCGGTCTGCCGTCGGAGGTCTCGAACGCCGCGGAGACGATGCGCGCCGGCGTACCAAGGTCAATCACAATGCGCGAACGGCCCGGCGCGAGAAGGCCGAATCGGTACGAGGCGACGAGCCCGATCTTCCTGGCGTGCCGCCTGCGTAGCGCTCCGAGCTTGCCGGCCCTGGGATCGATATCGAAGGCGACATGCGGGACATCGACGATGACGCGGTCGGGATTGCTGAGAACGAAGGCCTTGAGGGGTGACGCACCTGGCGCGCCCGCGAGGTCGAAGCTCAGCTTGGCGCTTTCGGCGCCGTTCTCGAGCGAACTCTTCGTCGCGATGACGGGTGGCATTCGGTCAGCGGCGCTTTTCTGCACGGCCGCGACATGCGCCGCGCGAGCGCCGATGAGGCCGGCCGCCGAAGCGCCACCGGCCGCGCCGAGCATCGCAACGGCGGCGAACGCGAGCAGAGAGGCTCGTCCCAGCCGATGCCAGTCGAATCGTTCCCGATTCATATCCGTCCCAGGTGCCAGGCGTCGCGCAAGAGCGTCGACGCGGGAGACTACGAAGTTAGCGGCCGAGGGTTAACAGCCCATAAGCCCTGTCCGATCCTTGTTGCCGCTCTGTGGCGAGCATGACACAGCCGTCTTGCCAACTGCCGTCAGTTTGCGCTAAGTATCGCAAGGTTTGGTTTCGGCGAAGACAGCCTCGGCTGTCAGATCCTGACCTTCGGTCTTCGTCCGAACCTTCGGGTCACGGCCGATGGGACTGCTGTCCGACCGAGGCTTGCGATCGAATCGTTGACGGCGTACCGCCGAGTGCCTGACCTTCCGATGCGGTGACGCATCGAGCATGGGCCGAAGTGGACATGATGTGTCCTGGATGCAGGTTCTCGTTCCCTGAGTGTTCGGTCGCCTCGGCGATTGAAGTTCTGATCGCTTCGCTGCGCCTGTTCACAGGACGCGGCAGGTCCATGGGCGCCCGCACGAACTCGGCGGTATTTCCAAAACGCGTTTCAGATCAAGCGCGATCCTCCAGAGGATCGACGTATTCTTCCCTCCTTTCAAGCGAAGCCCCTGCCGCGTTCCTACGCCCGCTGCGGCTTACGCTCTCACGAGTCCACAATGGCCAACAAAATGCTAATCGACGCGGCGCACCCGGAAGAGACCCGGGTCGTCGTCCTGCGGGGCAGTCGGGTTGAGGAGTTCGATTTCGAATCCGTCAACAAGAAGCAGCTGCGCGGCAACATCTATCTCGCCAAGGTTACCCGGGTCGAACCGTCTCTGCAGGCCGCCTTCGTAGACTACGGCGGCAACCGCCACGGCTTCCTTGCCTTCTCCGAAATCCATCCCGACTATTACCAGATCCCGTTCAGCGACCGGCAGGCTTTGCTCGATGCCGAGGCCGAGGAAGAGCCGGAAGAGGAAGTCGTCCGCCGCCCGAAGCGAAGCCGGCGCCGGCGCAATGGTGACAGCCCCGTTGCGACCGCGCATCGCTCGGACGACGAGTCTGTCAGCGAGGACGCGGAGGCACCCTCCGACGACGGCGAGGCGCTGTCACATGGGCCTGCCGAGCACGACGACACCGCGCACGGCGCCACGCGTGATGCGCAGACCGACGGCGCGCACAAAGAGCCTCGCGATGACGAACCTCGCGCCGCCGCGCCGAGGACGGGTGCAAGCGACGATGCGGAGCGTAGGCCGGTCGAGCGCGACGCGGAGGTCAAGCCGCCATACGACGACCCAACGCCAGATCTGATCGCGCACGCCAGCGCGGTCCATGAGCGGGCCGAGTACGGCGAGCCCGAGCCGCATGAGGCGTCGGCGACGGTCGCCTCAGAGGCGGCAGCGCTCGAAAACCGCGCGAGCGCCCTGGTCACGTCGGAGCATGGCGACGAAATCTATGCGTTGGTCAGCCAAGAGGACGTTCAAGGCAGCGCCGTCGATTTCTCCGAGCCGGTCGGCCATGAGGACGGCGCCGAGCCTGGCGATGACACCGGTCACGGGCGCCAGGTCGATCACGAGGAGCATCCCTCGGGCAGCCGCGGTCGCTCGCGCCGCCGTGGCCGCTCGGACCACGACGACGAGAATGAGCACGACGACGAAGCCGAGCATGTCGAGCATGTCGAGCAGCTCGGTGGCGACGCGATGGAGGAGATCCCCGTCCGCGCGCACCGCGCGCGGCGCCAATACAAGATCCAGGAGGTGATCAAGCGCCGCCAGGTTCTGCTGGTGCAGGTCGTTAAGGAGGAACGCGGCAACAAGGGCGCTGCCATAACCACCTACCTCTCGCTCGCCGGCCGCTACTCGGTGCTCATGCCGAACACGGCGCGCGGCGGCGGCATCTCTCGCAAGATCACCGACGCCACCGACCGCCAGCGGCTGAAGTCGATCGCGCAGGACCTCGAAGTGCCTGAGGGCATGGGCGTGATCCTGCGCACCGCTGGCGCTTCCCGCTCCAAGCCGGAGGTGAAGCGCGACTTCGAGTACCTGATGCGTATGTGGGAGACCGTGCGCGAGACCACACTGAAATCCACCGCGCCGACGCTGGTCTACGAAGAGGGCTCGCTTATTAAGCGCGCCATCCGCGACCTTTATAACAAGGACGTGGAGGAGGTGATCGTCTCCGGCGAAGAGGGCTACCGCGAAGCCAAAGACTTTATGCGGTTGCTGATGCCGAGCCACAGCAAGAACGTCCAGCCCTGGCGCGACCCGGCCCCGATCTTTGCCAAGGCCGGTGCCGAGGCGCAGCTTGACGCGATGTTCTCGAGCCAAGTGACTCTGAAGTCCGGCGGCTACATCGTGATCAATCAGACCGAGGCGCTGGTCGCCATCGACGTCAACTCGGGCCGGTCGACGCGCGAGCACAACATCGAGGACACTGCGCTGCGCTCCAATCTCGAGGCGGCCGACGAGGTGGCGCGGCAGCTGAGGCTGCGCGATCTCGCCGGTCTCATCGTTGTCGACTTCATTGACATGGAGGAGAGCCGCAACAACCGCGCCGTCGAGCGGCGCCTCAAGGAGGCGCTGAAGAACGACCGCGCCCGCATCCAGGTCGGCCGCATCTCACATTTCGGCCTGCTCGAGATGAGTCGCCAACGCATCCGCACCGGCGTGCTGGAAGGCTCGACGGTGGTGTGCGAACACTGCGCCGGCGCCGGATCCGTGCGCTCGACGTCGTCGATCGCGCTGCACGTCCTTCGCCTGCTGGAGGACGCGCTGCTATCGGATTCCTCGCGCAACATCGTGGCGCGGGCGCGTAGCCACGTCGCCCTCTACGTCCTCAACCACAAGCGCTCGCACCTCGCCGATCTCGAGGCCCGCTTCGGCGTCGAAATCACTATCGACAGCGACGAAACCCTCACCGGAATGCAATATTGCGCGATCGAGCGCGGCGAACCGGCGCTTGGCATCGTTCGCCCCGTCAAGCAGATCCCGATCTACGAGCCTGAACCCGAGGACATCATCGTCGACGCGACGATCGAGGATGAGGGTGCCGAGGAGCCCCCCACCGATGTCGCCGGCGCGCGCGACGGCGACATCGAAGATCGCGAGGACGGCGAAGGCCGCCGCAAGCGTCGACGCCGGCGCGGACGCGGGCGGGATCGCGAGAGTTCAGGCATCTCCGAGGACGCGCCGCAGCCGGCGGACGATGCGCTCGCCTACGTGGCCACCATCGACGGGGTTCAGCCCGCGCAGCAGAGCGAGACTTCGGACGAGAGCGGCGAACCACCGCTGGGCGAAGACGGCGGCGCACCCCGTGAAGGGCGCAGGCGGCGGTCCCGTCGTGGGGGCCGACGCGCGCGTGAGGGGCGTGAGCGTATGCTCGGCGCGGAGGACGGCATCGGTTCTGCGGCAGGTGCGGACGACAGTTTCGGCCACGGCGCCAAGCCGGCGCATGGTCTCGCCGCCTTGGATGAACAAAACGATTCCTCCGAGGCGGTGCACGGCCATGCGGAAGCCGAGCGGAATGCCGGCCCTCCGATCGCCGATCCGCCGGCCTTGGTCGCCAGCGAACCGTCTTCGGAGCAACCCCTTGGATCGCTCGGGTCGGTGACGATCCCGGTCGAACCCGCAGCGACGGCAGCGGATCCTGTCGACGCTCCGGAGACGGCCGCGCCGCCGACTGCTGAAACTCTCGACACGGAGCCGTCGGCGCCACCGTCCCCCAAACGGCTCGAACCGGTCTCCTCCGAGCTCGACCCGGCTCGACCGAAACGGTCCGGATGGTGGCAGCGCGCCAAGGCGTCGCTCGGCGGCTGATCGATAAGACAAGCGGCCGCTTTGCAGCGGCCGTTTCCGTATAAGCAACACTTCTGAAGGGGCGGTCTCAGTGGCCGCCGCTGAAGCCGGGTACGCCGCCGGAAGGACCGCCGGTCGCCGTCTGCTTGGCGTCCGGAGCCAGCTCCGAGGTGACGCCCGGCTCGTGCTGCGCGCGCTCGGTCTGACGCGCGATGATCCCACCGGAAGACGTCGGCGCATCCGCCCCGCGGTACCCGACCTGCGCCACTGCCGCTGGAGACGCGGCCGCGATCAAAAGACCGGCGACCGCAGTGGAGGTCAGAAGGATTCTCATGGCTCGCTCCTCTCGTTGCGAGGGCAAGCCGCAGATGATTTTGCGGTTCCCGCGATCTTCTCTCCACACGCGACTGTGTTCGGCTCAGTGCCGCCAGAACACGATCTGGCCCAGCGTCAGCAGGATCTCGGCGAGGATCAGCAGCACGACGACGATTTCAAGCCGGGTCGAGCGGTCGGCATCAATGATGTCGGTGAGAGCCCGGGCGGTCTCCGCGATGACGTCGAGCTTGCGCTTCAGGGTCCCGGCGCGCTCCTTCAGCTCGTACTCGTCCTCGAGACGCGCGTAGAGCCGCTCGAGGTCCGGCCGGTCCCACAGCACGTCCGGCTTCTCCTCGACGGCGACGCGACCCGAGACGCGGTGCTGCACCAGAAGCGTCTGGCCGATCAGCTTCAGCATCGAGCGTCTTCGTCGCGGTGTTCGACCATGCTCGAAGAGACGCGCGGCGAAGGGTTCGATCACGTCGAAGACGGCGTTGACCTCGCGCTCGTCGCGGCCGAGCGACACCGTCTTTGCCAAGGCATCCGCCACCACGAGGAGGCGCGCCGGCGAGAGATCGCGCAGGTTTATGGCGCCGCCCGGTGGGATCTTGTCTTCGTGCTCGGGCGAGATCGTGAGCTCGACCGTCTCGTCATCGACGTGTGCGTGCGGCCCGGAAAGGCGCATCTTGATCTTGCCGAGGACGTCGTCCTCCTCGAGCGGGGACAGCCCGACCATGACCGCGACACCGAACCGGTACAGCACGACGAACCCGGACGAGCCGGCATGGAAGGCGAGCGGATTGGCCGAGATCATGTCGGCGCGCTCAAGACCCGCGGCGTCGATGCGGTCGCCGAGCAACAGGGCACGTGCCACGGTACGACGGGACGGCTCGTTCGCCAGCGCGGCGGGAGCGGCGGAGGCCGGGGCGGTGAGGTCTGAAGCGGTCATGATCTAGCCTTCGCGATCCGCCGTTATCCGAAGCGATCGCGCCAGCTCGGCAAGGCGCCAATGGAGGGCAAGGACTCGGCTTCATAGATAGCGCGCGCGATGGCACGCGCCAGACAATCGGCGGCGAGCGTTCCGAGTTCGACTTGGTCGAACGGCGACGGCACGCCCTTCCGCGCGGTGGCGGCGGCGAAGACCGTGTCTCCGTCGAGCGCCGCGTGGGTTGGGCGCAGCGCCTTGGCAAGCCCGTCCTGAGCCATGACGGCGAGGCGCTTGGCCTCGGCCTTCGTCAGCGCGGCATCCGTGGCGACGACGGCGATGGTGGTGCTCCGCGGCGCGTCGTCCCGCGGCGCGTGCCCCTTGATGCGGCAGGACAGGGCGTCGGCGGGCATCGGCACCGGCCAGCCGAGGCCGCGGTATTCGCCGTCCCGCTCGTAAGGCGCTGCCCAGAAATAGCGACTCTCGCCGATAGTGGCCGAGCCAAGAGCGTTGACGGCGGCGATCGCGCCGACCGCGAAGCCACCGCCCGTTACCGCGCTTGCCGAGCCGAGGCCGCCTTTCAGCGTTGCCGTCGTCGCGCCGAGACCGGCACCGATGCTGCCCAAAGCGACATCGAGGCTCGCGTTCTCCGTCGCCTTGCGGCCGAGATGCCAGTAGATCGGCGTCAGGCCCCAGTCCTTGTCGCCGCCGTTGGCGAGATCGAATAGGATTGCGCCCGGCACGATCGGCACGTCGACTTGACCGACCCGGAAGCCCCTGCCTTGCGCGCGCAAGGCCGCCTGCACGCCGCCCATCGCGTCGAGACCGAAAGCCGAGCCGCCCGCCAGCACCAGGGCGTCGACCCGTTCGACCGTCATCCCCGGCTCGAGCAGCGCCGCATCGCGTAGGCCTGGCGCGCCACCGCCGACCGACACCGAGGCGATGCAGGCCTCGTCGAAGATGACGGCCGTCACGCCCGAGGCGAGGCGCCGGTCCTCGGCTTGGCCGACGCCGACGCCCGCGACATCGGTGATGGTGTTGCGGATCATGCGAGGAACTCCGCGGCGGTATAGCCCTGCAGGTAGAGGAGAGCGGTGAGGTCGCCGTGGTCGATCCGCGCTTCAGCGGCTGCGGCCACCTTCGGCTTGGCGCGGAAGGCGACGCCGAGACCGGCCTCGGCCAGCATCGCGAGATCGTTGGCGCCATCGCCGACGGCCAGCGTCTCGACCGCTTCAAGCCCGCGCTCCATCCGCATGGCTCGTAGGATCTCGCGCTTAGCGTCACGGCCGAGGATCGGCTCCCGCAACGTGCCGGTCAGCCGACCGTCCTCGACGACGAGCGTGTTGGCGTAATGCCGCTCGAAGCCGAGCGCTTGCGCGACAAAGCCCGTGAACAACGTGAAGCCGCCCGAGGCGATCGCCGTGGTCGAGCCGTGACCGCGCATCGTCGCCACCAGCCTGCGCGCCCCTTGCGTCATCACGATCCGCTCGGTTGCGACCTTCATGGCGGCGGCGACATCGAGACCGCGCAGCAACGCGACCCGCTCCCGTAGCGAGCTTTCGAAATCGATCTCGCCGCGCATCGAGCGCTTGGTGATGGCTGACACCTCCGCCCTCAAGCCGACCGCGTCGGCCAGTTCGTCGATGCACTCCTGCTCGATTAGCGTCGAATCCATATCGGCGATCAGGAGCCGCTTGCGGCGCCCCTCCGCCGATTGCACCACGGCATCCACCGGCGCTCCGCATAGCGTCGCGCGGACCGCCTCCGTCCAGGCGGCATTGTTTGACCCCGCCGGCAGTGCGAAAGGAAGATCCGCGGCCACGTCCGGCGCAAGCCAGGCGGGCTCCCCGCATCCAGGCAGCACGGCGCTTACACGCGAGACGAGCATCGGCGTCAGCGGCACATCCGAGGGGCAGGCAATCAACGTCGCAACGTGGGTCATGACAACAGAACGGACAGAGCGGCCAGAGGCCATCCTCATCGCAGGGCCGACCGCGAGCGGCAAGTCGGCGCTCGCGATGCGCCTCGCCGAACGCCTCGGCGGCGTCGTCATCAACGCCGATTCGATGCAGGTCTACGCCGACCTGCGCATCCTGACGGCCCGCCCGAGCCTGGCAGACGAGCGGCGGGTCCCACACGCGCTCTACGGGACCGTTGATGGCGCTTGCAACCACTCGGTTAGCCTGTGGCTGCGCGACGTCGGGCGCGAGATCGGCGCGGCGCGCGACGGCGATCGCGTGCCGATTATCGTCGGCGGGACCGGGCTCTACCTCAAAGCGCTGACAAAGGGACTGTCAGACATCCCGACCGTCCCTGAAGAGATTCGCGCCGCGACCAGGCGCTGGGCGGGAACCCACTCCCCCCAGGAGCTTCATGCCGAGCTCGCACGGCGGGATCACGCGACGGCGGCGCAGCTTCAACCGACCGATCCGCAGCGGCTCATCCGCGCGCTCGAAGTCCACGCCGCCACCGGACGAAGCTTGACCTCGTATCAGGAGGAGCGGGACCCACCCCTTCTGCGGAGCGACACCTGCTTCGCTATGCGCCTCGACGTGCCGCGCGACCGTCTACGCGGCGCGGTCGACGAACGCTTCGATCGCATCATGGAAGACGGCGCGCTCGCGGAGGTCGAAGTCCTGGCAACCCGCCGCCTCGCCGGCGACCTCCCCATTATGCGCGCGCTTGGCGTCAGCCCATTGCTTCGTCACCTCTCGGGAGAATCAACGCTCGGCGAGGCGGTCGTGCAAGCGAAGGCGCGCTCCCGACAATATCTGAAGCGGCAGGACACCTTCTCGCGGACGCAGCTTGGCGACTTCGCCAAGCTTGATGAAAATCGCGCCGAAGCCGCCGTGTTGGCGGCGTTCGGGCTGACCGCTCAGTTCGCGTAGCCGTGTCCGAACGCGCCGTAGTCGGCACCGTCGCCCGGTCCATAGTAACCGGCGAAATAGGGTGAGCCGTAGCCATCCGCGCCGTTGAAGACGCCGTAGGCCGCGCCGGCCCCCTCCCCGTAGACGCTGTCGCCGTAGAAGCCGTAGTCATAGGGCTGCGACTCGATCGCGTCGCTGAGCACGGCGGATCTCACGGCACCGCGCTGGCGGTCACGGGCAACGGCCGCCCCGACGCGGAACGGCGCGGGATTACGGTGGAACCCGAACCCGGTGCCGTAGCCGTCGCTGACGAGGGGCTGATAGCCGCCGTGCCGCGGCGCCGGCGCGTAGCGGACACCTCTGCCGGACTGGGACACGAACGCGAGATGCCGACCGCCGTGCCTCGCTGTCGCAGAAGCTTCACCAACCAGTAGGCTGCAGGCTGCCGCGACGATTAACGAAATGGCGACGGCGCGCATGATATTCATGAAGAACTCCGGGGTGAGGGAAGGCGCCTCGACGAGGAAACAACGACTTAGCGTAGCGGTTCCGTGGCCAGCACCGCGAAGCGAGCACATGGTTGACTTGCGCCCGATCATACATCCGGCCTCATTGCCCAGCGGGATGTACCGGCCTACAAGCCTTCAGCCATGGGATGACGTGTTGCGGCTCGCACCTCTTCTCGCTTTACTCTTCCTCGTGTTCGGCGGGACGGCGCCGGCCGCCGCCGCGTTGACGCGCCGCGATCTCGCCGACGCCGGCTTCCATCTCATTCCCGGCACCCTGTTGCCGGAAAGTGCCGTTCTGCATGACGCGCACGGAGACGAGACGCTCGGCGCCGCCCTCAAAGGCAAGCCGGCGCTGCTCGTCTTTACGGACTACAAGTGCCAGTCGCTCTGCGGGGTCGTGCTGGACCAGCTTGCCGAGACCCTGCCCAAGGTGCCGCTCACGCTCGGTCGGGACTACAACATCATCTCCGTCGCGCTCGACAGCACCCAGACGCAGGCGGACGCCGCCCGCTTCCGCGACGCCCATACCGCGGGCACGAGCCTCGCCCAGCGCGGCGAATTCCTCACCAACGATGCAGCAGCCTTGCAGACGCTGGAGGCGAGCGTCGGGCTCGTCGCGCCCTTCGATGCCGAGCACAAGCAGTTCGCCCATCCGGCCGGCCTCGTCCTCGTCGACGCGCAAGGCAAGGCGCAACGGGTTCTCAGCCCCTTCGCGCTCGACCCATTCGATCTGAAGCTCGCGCTCACCGAGACGGGCGCGGCATCGAATTCGCTGATCGGCCACGCCCTGCTGCTGTGCTACGGCTGGAACCCGGCGGCCGGCCTCTACACGCTGCGCGTCGAGCGCGTGCTGATGATGGCCGCGGCAGCGACGATCATCCTGATCGGCGGAACGGTGGGGCTGTTGCTGCTGCGCGAGCGGCGGCTGCGGCGACATCCGTTACCGGACCGTGCGGCGTGACCAACCGATGAGGCGACCGTGACGACACCAGCCTTCGACGCGACCTTGGGCGAGGCGCCGGACGGCAGCAGCGTCGGCCTCGTCAAGCTCGGCAGCGAGCACCTGCGCGTTGGGCTTACGAACTACGGCGCACGCATGCTGTCGATCGAGGCGCCGGATCGCGACGGGCGCTACGATCACGTGCTACTCGGCTTTCGTCGCGCCGACATGGTGCTGAAGGCCGGCTCCTTCGGCGCGGTGCTCGGGCGCTACGCCAATCGCATCGCCGGCGGCCGCTTCACGCTCGACGGCACGACCTACCGGCTCTCGCGCAACGACGGCGACAACACGCTTCACGGCGGCAAGCAATCGTTCAGCAAGAAGTTCTGGGCTCTCGCGCAACGCTCTGATAACGCGGTAACTTTTACCCTCGAGAGCCCCGATGGCGACGAGGGTTTCCCCGGCGACGTCAGCGTCGAGGCCACCTACAAAATTACCGGCAGCGCGTTGCACCTCGACCTCGCGGCGATTACCACCAAGCCAACGCCGCTGAACCTCAGCGCGCACCCCTACTTCAATCTCGCCGGCGCGGCGGCGCTCGACGTCCACGATCATACGCTGCAGGTCGAGGCCAACCACATCCTCCCGACGGATACGCAGCAGATCCCGACCGGCGAGCGGCTGAAGGTGGACGGCACCGTGTTCGACTTCCGCGGACCCGTGGCGATCGGCTCCCGCATCCGCGATGCCGACCCGCAGCTGTTGGTCGCGCGCGGCTTCGACCATTGCTTCGTCCTCGACGGCGCGGCCGGCACACTGCGACGGGTGGCACGGCTGGTCCATCCGGCGAGCGGTCGCGTGCTCGACGTCGAGACCGATCGCGTCGGGCTCCAGGTCTACACCGGTAACAGTCTCAACGGCTCGCTGGTCGGCCACGGCGGCACCTACCGCATGACTGCCGGGCTCGCGATCGAGGCGCAGGCCTTCCCCGACGCCCCGAACCAGCCGAGCTTTCCCTCGACGATCCTCAGGCCCGGCGAGCGGTTCGCGGCGACGATCGTCTACCGGTTCTCGGTCGCATGAGCGCGCGGACGTTGTCCTTCCAGAAGGCCTTTCGTTGGACCTTCGACAGCCGCCTGACCGGCCGCGTCACCGTCGCCCAGTTTCCCAATGTCTGGGTATGGATTTTCCTCGCCGCTATGCTCGGGGAGCGGCTCGTGCCACCGAGCAGCCCCTCCAGGCAGGTTCTCGTCGGAGCCAAGGCCGCCAGCCTGACGATCTGGGCGCTCGACGAAATCGCGCGGGGCGTCAACCCGTGGCGACGGTTCTTGGGCGTCGCCGCCCTCGTTTACGAGGCAGCGTTCTGGCTTCCCCGTTGATGCCGGCTCGAGGCGAAGTCACGGTCGCCTGATGATTCCGCCCAGCGCGAAGGCGAAAGCCCCGGTGAGGCCCGCAACCAGCAAGCCGATCCCGAGCGACAGGAAGACGCCGTCGATGCCGTAGCCGAGCCGGACCGCCAGGGCCGCGCCGCCGATCGAGACCAGCACCCGCAGGAAAGACCCGAGGAGCGGCCAGAGCAACCGTCTGGCTCCCTGCGCCACGAAGTAGAAGGCGAGGCTGAGGCCGAAGAACCCGTAGAACGGTCCGACGAGGCGCAGGTAGGCGCTCCCGGTGGCGATCATCGCCGGGTCGCGGCCGAACAGCGCGAGCCATGGGGCGGGGAGGATCGCAGCCACAATCCCGACGGCGAAGGTGGCGAGCCCGGTCATCGCGGCCCCGGCGAGCGCCACCCGTACCGCCCGCGCGCGATCACCCGCGCCGAGCGTCGTCCCGACCATCGCTCCGACCGGCGTGCACAGGCCGAACGCCAGCGGCACGAGCAGGTATTCGAGCCGCACACCCGTGCCGTAGCCCGCCACCGCGTTATCGCCATAGTGCCCGGCGAAACCGGTCGCTGTGGCAATGGTGACGTTGGTGCTGATGGTCACCAGCGAGGAGAGAGCGCCGACCGCCGCGATCTCGCGCAGGGCCGCCCCGTGCGGCAGCCGCGGCCGTCTGCTCAGCCTTGCACCGCCCTTCCCGGCCGCGAGATACAGGGCGAAGACGCAGCTTCCGATGCCGTAGTAGATGAGCACGGCCACGCCGCCGCCGACGATGCCGAGCGCGGGGAACGGCCCGAGACCGAAGATGAAGACCGGCGAGGCCGGCACGAGCAGCACGGCGCCGATGCCGCTCACCAGCGCCGGGAGCATCATGTTGCCGGTGCCGCGGATGACCGCGGCGAGCGAGTTGAACAGCCAGATCAGCGTCGCCCCGCCGAACACCACGGCGGCATAGGCCTCGGCCGCTCGCAGCGACGCGCCGCTGCCGCCCATGACGGCGTAGAGCGCAGGGCCGCACGCGAGCATGATGGCGGAGGTTGCGAGACCGAGCGCGAGCGCGGTCCACACCGCCTGCCACACGAGGACGTCCGCGCCGGCCGTGTCGCGACGTCCCAGGGCGCGTGCCACGGCGGTCATGATGCCGCCGCCGACAGCCCCCGCCGAGATCATCTGGACGAGCATCAGCGGCGGGAATACCAGCGCCATGCCGGCGAGCGCGTCCGTGCCGAGCTTGCCGATAAAGTGCGTCTCGGTCAGACCGACGGAGGATTGCATCAGCATGACGACGAGATTCGGTAGAGCGAGCTTGGCGAGGGTCGGCACGATCGGCGCCTCGAGCAGCATGATCGTGCGGGCGCCGTGAGCCGAAGCGGAGGCCGCCGCGACCGGAGCCGCCGGCTGCGGCTCGATCTCGGGGCCGGTCGCGCTCAGCGGCAACGTCGTCGATGATCCGGCCAAAGTGTCTTTCCCGATTGCGAAGCGCGCCATTCGAGCGTGCACAGGCGCAATACAGGTATGTACCATCTTTAAGTGCGATCGGCACGTCCGTTCGGCTGGTTTGTCATCGGGGCATGCATGGCTGCCGTCACGTTTTCGCCGGGCGCCACGCCGCGCTTCCCATTGCGATAACGGCGGACTACCACAGCCGATGGCCCTCTCGATCAACGCTGCCTTCGACGGCGGCAACATCCGCGTGATCTCGCTCGATGGCAACGCGATCGAATTGGAGGTCGCCCGCGATCATCAGTCCAACTTCTATCAATGGTTCTACTTCCGCCTCGCCGGGGCGCGTGGCAGAACCCTGCGTCTGCGCATCCTCAACGCCGCCGGGTCGGCCTTCCCGTCCGGATGGCCGGGCTACAACGTTCGCGCCAGTACGGACAGGCTTGCCTGGCGCACGATCCCGACGCGCTACGCCGAGGGCGTGCTGGAGTTCGACTGGATGGGAGACAGCGATTTCGTTTGGTTCGCCTATTTCGCGCCCTATCCGATGGAGCGGCATGACGCGCTCGTCGCCCGCATCGCCGCGTGCCCCGGCGTGGGCCACCGCGAACTCGGCATCTCCCTCGAAGGCCAGGCGATCGATTGCCTCGTGCTCGGCCAAGGTCCCAAACCGGTCTGGCTCTACGGACGCCAGCATCCCGGCGAGCCGATGACCGAGTGGTGGATGGAGGGTGCGCTCGAGTGGCTGACGAGTTCCCCCGCATCGCCTCTTCTCGCCAAGGCCAAGCTCTACGTCGTGCCCAACATGAACCCCGACGGCACCAGGCGCGGCCACCTGCGGACCAATGCCGCCGGGGTCAACCTCAACCGCGAATGGCAGGAGCCAACGCGCGAACGAAGCCCGGAGGTGCTGTGCGTCCGCGACGCGATGGATGCGACCGGCGTTGCTTTCGCGATCGATGTACATGGTGACGAGGCCATCCCAGCCAACTTCCTCGTTGGCTTCGACGGGATCCCGGCCTACGACGAAGCGCGCGGCGCGCTCTTCCGAGACTACGCCAACCGTCTTGCGGCGCAAACGCCCGATTTCCAGACGGAGCGTGGCTATGGCAAGGTGCCCGCCGGCAAAGCCAACCTCACCATCTCGACCAACCAGGTCGCGCAACGCTACGGCGCGGTGGCGATGACGCTCGAGATGCCGTTCAAGGACTGCGAAACCAACCCAGATGCGGAATTCGGCTGGTCGCCTGAGCGATGCAAAGCGCTGGGTCACGCGTGTCTCGAGGTCTTGGCCGGCATCATCGACGACGTGTAGCGATCCTCGCAGGTCGCGATCACCGCCAACGCTGCCGGTCGAGGATCGCCGGTACGTCGAGGCCGGTCGCCGCTCCGAAGGTTGTGCCGCCGTCGGCGCCGAGGCGCGTACCGCAGAAGGCGTCGGATACGGCCGCGGACGCGTGGCGCAGCAGGAGGGCGCCTTGCAGCACCACGGCGAGGCGTTCGACCAGCCGCCGCGCCTGATCCTCCCGGCATGGCGCGCGAGCCATGACGAGAACGGCACGGGCGGCCTTGTCGAAGCCGGCATGCGCACCGCCGGCACGCTCGATCTCGGCGGCATAGGCCGCCAGCGCCGCCGGCTCCTTGCGCAACGTGCGCAGCACGTCGAGCGCGATGACGTTGCCCGATCCTTCCCAGATCGCGTTAAGCGGCGCCTCCCGGTAGAGGCGCGGGAGCATCGATTCCTCGATGTAGCCGCCGCCCCCGAGGCACTCCATGCATTCGACGACGAAGGTGGCACACCGCTTCGTCAACCAGTACTTGCCCAGCGCCACCGCGAGCCGGGCGAAGGCGCGACCGCTTTCGTCCTCGGCCTCGAAGCCGCGCGCGACGGTCATGACGAGAACGACCGCCGCCTCGTATTCTACCGCGAGGTCGGCGAGCACGCCGGCCATCGCCGGCTGGTCGATCAGCGCCTTCTGGAAGGCGCGGCGTTCCTCGGCGTGATAAACGGCCTGCGCCAGCGCCATACGCATGATGCCGAGCGTGCCGGCGATGGTGCCGAGCCGGGTGTGGTGGACCATCTCGATGATCGTCTTAACGCCCGCCCCTTCCGCGCCGAGCCTCGTCGCGAACGCGTCCTCGTACTCGATCTCGGCAGAAGCGTTCGAGCAATTGCCGAGCTTGTCCTTGAGCCGCATCAGCCTGATGGCGTTGCGCTGCGCATCCGGGGTGATGCGCGGGACCAGGAAGCAGCTCAGGCCGCCGTCGGCCTGCGCAAGGGTGAGGAAGCCGTCGCTCATCGGCGCCGAGCAGAACCACTTATGGCCGTTCAGCCTATAGTCCCGGCCGCCGATTGGGATCGCGCGCGTCGTGTTGGCGCGCACGTCGCTGCCGCCCTGCTTCTCGGTCATCGCCATGCCGAGCGTGAGCCCGCTCTTGTCGGCGATCGGGCGCAAGGCGGGATCGTAACGGCCGCCAAGCAGCCTCGCGAGCCAGAGTGCGGTCGCGTCGGGGTCCGTCCGCAGCGCCGGGACGGCGGCGTAGGTCATGTTCATCGGGCACATCGTGCCGGCCTCGGCCTGCGTGAAGATGGCGAGCAGCGCGGCGTGGGCGACGTGGCGGCCGGCACGCCGCTCGACCCAGGCGACATCATGAATGCCGTGCTCCATCGCGAGCGCCATCAGCGCATGGTAGCTCGGGTGGAAGCGTACTTCGTCGAGGCGCCGGCCGAAGCGATCGAAACCGACGAGTTCGGGCCGGTTGCGGTTGGCGTCCTCGCCCAAGGCGAGAACCTCGTCCGATCCCGCGGCGGCGCCGAGCGCCTCGCAGCGGCCGTCGAGCCACTCGCCGGCCTCGCGGACGACCGCCTCGCGCAGCGCGCGGTCGCGGAGATAAAGGTTGATGCCGCCGAGCGCGCTCGGCTGGTTGGTGACGTCGTGGGTTCGAAGCACCGACGTCGGTGCGGCGACGACGGCACGCGACGAGGCCTCTGCGGAGTTGGCGATCCGGCCTGGTGGGGTCGGACGGAAGATCATCGCGAGGTCTCCGGCGCTCCAGTGCAAGGAGCGACCAGCCGATATTCGGACATCGGATCGGATCGTCAAGCACCGTCGCGACCTCAAGACCGAGACGAACGTCGTTTCATCCGCGACAGACCGACCGCAGGTCAATGCGAGACCTCACGCACCCCATGACGCAGGCTGCGGAACCCGGCAAAACCCATACCCGACGGGCTTCGCCGTCCACTTGCCGGGATCGCCGTTAATGCGCCGGCACCGACGCCGCGACATCGGCCTTGCGGTTGGGCGGAGGGGGATTGTCGCCGCGCACCTCTTCCAACGGGACGACGATGGCCGTTTGGCACTGGCTTGGGAGTCCGTCGAAGCGGACGGAGGGATCGGACAGCATAGGTCCGACGTCGATCAGCCAGGAGTGCTCTGCGAGCTTGTTCTCGCCGGACAATGCCTGGAAAGTTTTCTGACCGGCCCAGAAGGCTTGGAGATCGGTCTTCGCCACGCCGAGCAGGACAACATTGGCGTAGGCCGTCAAGGTGTCGAAGAATTCGGTCACGGAAATGGGAAGGTCGGCGGACGCGTCGAGCAGGTAGCGCGACTTCATCACGTCCTTGAAACCGCCGATCAACGTCTCCTGGGCCATGTTGCGAGAGCCGTACACCGCGACGTGGGCGAAATCCGTCTTGAAATCGTCCCTCAAACCGTCGTACTTCGGCGTGAAGTCGATCCATTGCGCGATCACCGCTTCCCACTTGGAGGGCGCCTCGCCGGGCAGCACCTGAACACCGGGATGGGTCAGCTTGGCGACGTCGAACATCGTCCAGTTGCGCGACCTGCTGGCGGTGGTCTCGTGCGAATCGTCGGTCCGTCCGGCAGGCCGCAAGATCTTCCGCAGATCGTGGCTCTTGTTCGACACGCACCAGCGCATGAAAGAATCCGCGACGAAACGGTTGGTCACCATCTCCTTGATGGCTTGGCGAACGCGCGCCTCGCCGGTGGTGGTGTAGGCGGTCAGCCGCTGCCAGCTCTGCTCGGGGTTGACGATGAAGAAGCCGCCGGTGAACGGGCTGCGATAGTGATCGCCGTAGGCGGCGACGATCGCCGAGTTCTTGTCGTCGTCGAGCATGCAGTCGATGTCATTGAGGGTGGTGTAGAGCGCCGCGCTGTCCTTGTAGGTCTCCGGGTCGCCGGTATGCGACAGCTGTCCGACACCGATCAACGGGACATCGCCGCTCAGCTTGGCGGAGAGATGCCGCGCGAGATCGACGACGATCCCGCTGCCGGTGCCGCCGGCCACGCTGAAGCAGACGGCGACGATCGAGGGCAGCGTCGCCTTCTTGACCTGGGCGACGAAGGCGTCGAGCGCCACGTTCATCGGGCGCTCGCCGGCATGATAGGCGCCTGTGTAGATCGCCTTGGCGATCGCGCGCGGAAAATGCTCGCCCGGCTTTGGAATGGTCGCCGTCTTCGAAACGTAGGGCTCGAACCCCGAAGCCTCGCCCTTGCCGCCCTCTTGCTTGAGGAAGTCCGGCGTATGGCTCAGCATCTCGTAAAGGCTGTCTGCCGATGGCGTATCGAGGACGATCGACTGAAACAGGAAACGATCGGTCGGGATGCCGCGGGATTCGAGCCGCTTGGAGAATGAGACGCCGTAGTCTTGCGCGAGCGACATGTCATCATCGCCAATGTCGACGACGAGGGCGGCGAAAGTCGCACGCGGATCGGCGAGAAGGTCCTCCACCTCGCCGGTCCTCAGGAGCGCCTCGACGTAGACGGCCCCGGTCCGCCCGATGCCGATGACGTGCATGCACGGCGCGTCGGGAGCCTCACCATTCGCTTTCTCGGTCGATGACGTCATCTGCTTGACTCCTACTTAGTCTGGCGGCGCGTTCGCGTCGCGGATCGGTGAAGCGCTCATCCGGCGGGCTCGCGCTGCGCCCGTTCAACACCAGTTCGGATTCATCGAATTCATTCGTCGATCGTCGGGTAGTACTTCTTCAGGTGGTAGAGGATCGCGGCGCCCAATTCCTGCGCCTCGCTCGGCAAAATGGTTTGCGGGTAGATGACGGCCTTGACCGAGAGATCGCGTACCCTGGCCGTGTTCAGGTCGACCGGTCGGGCTGGCTTGCTGGCTTGGGCCTGTGCCATCCGCTGCTGCAGACTGATGATCTTGTCATCGCCCATCGCTGTCGGCGCTCCGTGATTGCGCGCCGACATCTGTTTGATCGACATCACCAGGTCGCACGAACGATCGCATTGTCATGCTTCACCTCACCCATCTGACGTCTCGCGAGGTACAACGCCTTTTCACAGGCGGTCTATCGACCGTCACCGAAGAAGAGCGAGAATCCCGCATTAGCCCTGCAAGCAAGGTTTAGACCCAAACTGTCACCATCTATGCGCATGACGAGCGATTCAAGAACGACAAAACCCGATGCCAAACGACGAAAGCCCTCGTCATCCGCAAATAGCGAATGGAACGAGGGCTTTGATGCCGCGAAGACTGGCTCTGCTGCCGATTAACAGCCTACCCCGCGTATTTCCCTTGTCAACCGACCCACCCGGAGCAATCCCGGAGCATCGAACTGCGACTGATCGCGGATACTCGATCGGTAGGCTGACCATTCACGGCCGGCACTCGTCATGGTGGGCCGCTTCCTGGCGCAAATGATCGAAGAAGCGCTTGATGCAAGCCGCCTGGTGCGGAAAAGCCAAGCATCGCATCCAAGCCCATCGCCGGGAGGCGCGTCGTGCCGACGACAATCTCCACCGCTGCCGGCAGCTGATCCCGTGGCCGCTCGCCGGCCCCGGGGCCAAGCACTAGCCGGTCGGGCAAGCCATAGTCCAAGGCCGCACGCATCAACGCTCGTGTGTCCGGATCCCTCGGTTTGCCCGAGACTTTGATCGTCACGCGCGTGGCGCAGGTGACCAGCGCCGCGACGGCCGCTGCCGGCACGAGCGCTGTTCGGCCGTGACCGCCGATCAGGTCGGCCAATCGCTGCGCCCGCTGTCGGTAGTGCTCCCTGCCGGTCAAATCGTGCAACCGAACCAAAACATTGATCATCCGGACATTGTCGGACATGGCGTTTTCGTCGGTCGCCTCGGAATCGCGTCGAAGGGCAAGCGCCCGCGCGGAGGTCGCGCCGTATCCCGCATCGTCGGTCCAGAACTGAGCCTCGAGCGTCGCGGCCCATGTCTCGGCTTGCGCCAGATACCGCGGCCGTCCGAAGGCCGTGAAAAGGCGCATCGCGGCGCGGATCATCGAAGCGTAATCATCCTGGCGGCCCGGCTCGCCGACGTCATCGCCGAAGACATTATGATGAAGCACCGGACCGGCCGCGAGCCGCGTGACGAGCGCGTCGAACATCTTCATCGTCAAGCCGAGCCAGTCACGACGCTCCAGGACACTGCCGGCCTCGAGCAGCGCGACGAGCATGAGGCCGTTCCAATCCGCCCTGACCGTGGCGTCGCGCGGAACCGGCTCGCCGCGCGGGCAAGCGTCACCCGACTGCTCGGCAGCGGCGCTCGACGCGAAACCGGCGCCGGCCACGACCAGGTCGCGGACCACCCTTTCAGCGATCCTCTCGGCGCGGGCTCTTATCTTGTCCGAGCGTTGCACACGCCAAACCCAGGTCAGGAGCTCGAGGAGTTTGGCATCGTCGCGCAGCGTGTTGGGTCGCGCGAAGGAAGCGCCGACCGCCGGCATGCCTCCCGGCATCCAATCCGTCATCCGCGTGCGGCATACCGCGTCCAGCATGGCAAGCACGACATCGGCGGATTGCGAGCAACCAGAGGCGACGTGATGCCACCACAGTAGCTGCAGGTCGCCGATGTCCGGCGAATGCGGCTGAGCCGGCGGCCCCTCGAGCGGGGCGTTGATGCGTTGCCGCAGGCCCTCGAACACGAAAGCGTTCGGATCGGCGTCGTTTCGCTTGGTCGCCACTGCCGCTGAGTGCTCTGGCTCGGTCTCGAGGGACTTCGCGGCGATCGCGCCGAGCCTCGCGCGGTGCCGGGGTCAGGCGTGAAGCGTGCCCGGGTCAATCGAAAGGCGCAACCGTTCGACCCGGATGCCGCGCATGACGTGCGAGCGCATGATCTCCTCGATGTCGGTTTCCGTCTCGTAGCGATACCAGACGCCTTCGGGGTAGATCACCATGACGGGCCCGTGCTCGCACACGTTCATGCAACCCGCGTGATTGATGCGAACGCGCTTAGCGCCAAGCGCCATGCCGAGCCGGCACATGTAGTCGCACAGCTGTTTCGAGCCGCGACCGACGCAGGACCCGCGACGATGGGTGTCCGGCCGCTGATTGGTGCAGCAGAACACGTGGATGCGGTAGACCGGCTCCCCATCGAGGACTGCGGGCAGGTCGGGTTGCGACATCAGGCGACCTTGGCGGGGCGCACGACGCAGCGCGCGAGGCCCTCTGCGAATTCCGCCCGGTCGAGGTTCTTGCCGATGACCACGAACTGCGAACGGCGCGGCTCCCCCGTCAGCCATGGCTTGTCGGGCCGCATCGTGGTCAGCATGCGCACGCTCTGGAACACCAGACGCTCATTGAAGCCGCGCGCGTCGAAGATGCCCTTGGTGCGGTAGAGATCGTCGCCGCGCTCGGATGCGATCTTGTTCATCCAGAGTACGAAACTGTTGATGTCGATCGGGCTCGTCTCCTCCAGCACGAAGGAGGTCACGGACGCGTCGTGCTCGTGCTCGTGATCGCCCAGGAATTCCGGATCGACCTCCAGCTTCTGCACGAGGTCGAAGGCGCCGACACCGATGATCTTGGCGACGTCGATCTCGGCGTTGACGGTATGGTGGATCACGGCGAGCGGGTTCAGCTTGCGGATGCGCGCCTCGATGGCGGCGATCTGCGCAGGGCCGACGAGGTCGACCTTGTTGATAAGGACGATGTCGCTGAAGGCGACCTGCTCGACCGCCTCGTTGCTCTGGGCGAGGTTGGTCTCGAGGTTCACGGCGTCGACCACGGTGACGAAGGCGTCGAGCTTGATGCCGGCCTTGACCTCCTCGGCGACGAAGAACGTCGATGCGACAGGCGCGGGATCGGCGAGACCCGTGGTTTCGATGAGGATGCCGTCGAGATCACCGGCGCGCTCCTGCAGCCGGCCCAAGGTGTCGACGAGGTCGCCGCGCACGGTGCAGCACAGGCATCCATTGTTGAATTCGACGAGTTCGGCCTGATCCTCGCGGATGACAAGCTGGCCGTCGATCGAGACCTCGCCGAACTCGTTGACGATGACCGCGATCTTCTTGCCGTGCTGCTCGCTGAGGATGCGATTGATCAGGGTCGTCTTTCCGGACCCGAGAAAACCGGTGACCACGGTCGCGGGGATGGCATTGCGTTTCGGCGTGACGATCTCTGCGCTTGCCATGGGTCGCTCCACTCGTTTGAAGAAGGTGTGTTTCAAATGGCGACGCAGACGGGGCGAGGCCCCGTCTGCGATCGGTTCATCCGGCTCAGGAAGACTCTGGAGTCCTCCCGCCCGCGCTTTCTAGCCGTGAGCCACGGCGGCCACGGCGACGCGCTTGGGCGCCTCGCCACCGGGGGTCGCCACGACTGTCTTCGTCATCGCCGCGATCTGCTGCTCGAGGATGACCTTGCGGTTCGGTGGCGGCAGCACGTCGCCGCGCAACTGGTCGTAGGGCACCACGACCCAGCAGGCGCAGCCCCAGATGCACTCGCCGGCCATGCCCTCGAAGCGGATCGCCGGCTCGGACAGCATCGGCCCGATGTCGACGAGCCAGGCATGCTCGTTGAGCTTATCCTCCCACGACAGCTTGTCGTAGACCTTCTGGCTCGACCAGAACGCCTCGAGGTCCGTCTTGGCCACGCCGGGCAGGATCACGTTGCCGTAGGCCGTCAGCGCATCGAAGAACTCGTGGTTAACGATCTGCAACGTCGACTCCGAGTCGAGCATGTAGCACTTCTTCATCATTGCCTTGAACTTCGTGTTCATTTCGGCGGGATCCATGTTGCGGGATCCGTAGATGAACACCTCGGCGAAGTCCGTCTTGAAGTCGTTCTTCAGGCCGTCGTACTTCTCCGTGAAATCGATCCACTGACCGATCACCGAGTCCCACTTCGAGGGCGCCTCGCCCGGAAGCACCTGCACGCCCGGATGCGTCAGCTTGGCGACATTGAACATCGTCCAGTTGCGCGACTTGGCGGTGATCGTCTCGTGCGGCGCGCCGGTCATGCCGGAAGGACGCAGTGCCCGGAACAGGTCGCGGCAATTGTCGACGACCGCGAACCGCATGAAGGAATCGGCCACGAAGCGGTTGGTGACCATCTCCTTGATGTTCTGACGAACGGCCGCTTCGCCCGTGGTCGTGTAGGCGGTGAGCCGCTGCCAGCTCTGCTCGGGATTGACCACGAAGAAGCCGCCCGTGAACGGGCTGCGGTAAAGGTCGCCCCACACCGCGGTGACGCCCGCGTTCTTCTCCTCGTCGAGCATGCAGTCGAGATCGTTCAAGGTCGTGTACAGCGCCGGGCTGTCCTTGTAGGTGTCCGGATCACCCGAGTGCGGGAGTTGACCGACGCCGATCACCGGAATGCGACGGCCGAGCTTGACGTTCGACAGGTGGCGGGCGAGGTCGACGACCATGCCGCTACCGGTGCCCCCGGCAAGGCTGAAGCAAACCGTAACGAGCGACGGCAGCCCGGCTTTGTCGATCATGTCGACGAAGGTGCGCAACGCCTTGTCCATCGGACGGCTGCCGGCGTAATAGGCGTTGGCGTAGATGCCCTTGGCGACCGCGCGCGGGAAATGCTCGCCCGGCTTCGGCATCTCGTACTTCTTCGGGACGTAGGACTCGAAGTTCGGGTTCCAATAGTAGCGCGGGTATTCGAGCTTCAGGAACTCGCGGGTGCGGTTCATGCCCTCGAAGAACTCTTCCTTCGACGGCACCGGCAACGCGATCGCCTGAAACGAGAAGCGATCGGTCGGGATGCCGCGAGACTCGAGGCGCTTGACGAACGAGGCGGCATAGTCCTGCGCCAGACCCATGTCCTGATCGCCGATATCGACGACCATGGCAGCGAACGTCGCGCGCGGGTCGGCGAGATGGTCCTCGACCTCGCCGGTGCGCAGAAGCGCCTCGACATAGGCGGCGCCGGTACGACCGACACCGATCACATGCATGCAGTGCGGAGCCTGCGTGCCGGTGGCGCTATGATAAAGTGATGATGTCATGGATTCTCCAATCTGAACGGTTCGTTGTAGTCAGCCCTATAGGGTACGGGCGGTTCGCATATACTGAGGGAATGACCTTCAGCATCTAACGGAGAACGTCTCCGTCAAATCTAGATAGCCGAGATCGCGCATGATGTGGGCGACCGAAGTGGCTCTATTGTTGGACACGTAGATCATGTAGTCCTCGACGAAGAGGCCTGGATCCGTCGAGATCGTGCCGTCCTCGATGAGCTGGACGCCCTTCTCGAGGTCCTCGCGGGCGAGCCGCGCCGACCAGATCGGGCATTCTATGTAAATCGCCTCGTCGGTGGTGCGCGAAACATGAAGGAACTTGCCGCCGGTGATCGTCGGGATGTCCGCACCAAACCCGTATTTCTCCATGACAATCGACCAATCAAGCGGCATCGACTGTTCTCCTGTACGATCAAACCACGGCCAGCTTGGTGCGCTTGGCCGGCTGGGCACCGCCGCTGCCGCCGCGCAGCCGCTCGAACGGCACGGCGACCCAGCCCTCCCCGTCGTTGAGGCTCGCGCCAGCCATGCCGGCGAGTTTCGTCGATGGTTCGCTCAACACCACTCCCTGCTCGAGGAGCAGCGAATGATCGAGCACCCTCTCGTCGGGAGTCTCGGCATCGTAGGCGTCACGCGCCTTGAAAAAGATATCGAGGTCGAACTTGCCGATGCACGGAAGGATGTACTGCACGCTTCCGGCCCGCTCGCCGCCCTCCACGAGTTGCGGCGGCACGTCCGGCGCGAATGCCGCGGCGAGCTTCGCGGCGGTGATCTGGGCGTTCGCGTTCATCGCGGCAACACGCGCCTCTATGTATTCGGGATGATAGCTGTCGCGGAGTCCGAGGCGCTTCGCCGTCGTCGCGCCGACCGCAAGCGCACCCTCGATGTCAGCGTAGCCGAGCATGTGAATCCACTTGGAACCGAACGGCGTACGCGCCGCCGAATGTTGCGTCGACGGCGCCGCGACCCAATTCAAAAGCCGCATGACCTCCATCAAGTTGGCGCCGCCGCGGGTACAAAGAAGATCGATGATCTCGCGCTTGGCGCGGGCCTGCGTCTGCGCAAGGTCCTTGGTGGCCTCCCAGACATGCTGTTGCGGGACGACGATGAAACCGGCGGTAAAGGGATTGCGGAACAACTCGCCGCAAGCCTGTACCACGCCCTCGTTGTTGGCCTCGTCGCCGAAGCAATCGAGTTCGTTGAGGCAGGCGTACAAGGCGCCGCCGCGACGCTCCGGCGCGTCTCCGGCACAGGGTAGAATGCCGATCCCCACCGTCAGGGCGGCGCGACCGAGCGCGACCGTGGACAGATGCCGCGCCGCATCGACGACAATGCCGCCACCTGCGCCATCGCCCATGTCGAAGACCATACACACCACCGGCTGCGCTTCGGACGACACGACTCTGGCGCCGAAGCGTCGAAATGCCGCTCTCATCTCGCGCGCGCCGTCATAGTAGGCGCGACCATACAAAGCTTTGGCGTAAGCCCGCGTCGTCGATGCACCTTGAGCCTGCGGATCGAAGGATGCGGGGAGCCAGCCGTGACCGTCCCTGGGACCTTGATACAGTGGGTACTCGAGCTCGAGAAAGCGGCCATAGTCCGCCATCGTCGCCACCAAATCGGCGACCGGGATCGTAGGGAGCGAAACGATCTCCACGCTAGCGCGAGAGGCGGGCGTTTCGGATGACGCGGCGCGTAGCTCGGAGAGCCCACCATCATCGACGTCGACGACGAGGGCGGACAAAGCCGGGCCCGTCTCGCCAAGACCGCGCAACACGCCGGCGACGACATCCGCACCCGCCCTGCCGACCCCGAGGATGTTGATGGAAAAAGGGACGGACTGCTCTGTGTTGACGCGGTGAATACCGCGCTTGAGCGCGTCGAGCTTCCGCTTGGCGAGCCGTTCTTCCGTAGTCGCCATGCAGTGAAGTCCTCCGGAATAGAACACGCAAGAGCACTACCAACCCATCGAAAACACAAAGCCCCCGGTCATCTCGCAAGTCTGCGAGCTGAACGGGGGCTTTGTTGCCGACAAAGAAGGTGGCGCTGGTGCCTGTATGCAAGATAGGGCCGCGCTCAAGACTGTCAACTGCTCTTCCCGGCTGCCGATTGGCTCCTCCGACCGGAGCGATCCGCATTGCTCAGAGGATCGACACGATACCGCGCGCGCCGCAGCAGGGTAGCAGAACATCAAACGATCTACTTATTGGCAAAGCGCACAAGATCGAGGCACGCTCGTGCGCGAAAGCTGCCGAAATATAAGGCGCCTCATCGAAATCCCGGAAATTGCTTGCTCGATCTCTTGATGTGATCAATTGTGAGGGCATGCTTGCGATTGAAATCGAGCCAGAGGCGTTCGGCTCCAGGTCGTAGACGCTATCTCCTCGACAAACGAGGGAATTTCAGTTCGTCTCGTCGCCGCGTCCGCGCATGAGATTGGCCGTCCCGTGGTGCAGATCACGATGAAATCAATGAAAGAACTCGACCAATCGAGCTCCCAGCTTTCCTCCGAGGCCACGGCGGCGGAGCGTCGGATGTCGTTCGTCGGCCTTACCGCGGCGGTGGTAACGTCCCGCGACGATGCCGGCGACTTTCTGATCCGGGAACTGCAACGCCATCGAATTCTCGTTCACGCTATCCTTCCTTCGGTTGAACCCCTTCCAGCCAATGCTGACGTCGTGCTGTGCGATTACGAGCCGAACCTGTCACGCCGAATCCCATGGCTGACCGGGGACGGCCGCGCAGCGCTCATCGTCCTTCTTCCGCAGACGATGACGGTGCTCGGCGATGCTCTCGCTGCGGCCGCCCCGCATGCGGTGCTGGCCCGGCCGTTCACATCCAACGCCGTCCTCGCCAGCCTCACCGTCGCCCGCACGCAATTTCGCTACGAGCAGCGTCTGTTGAAGAAGATCGAACGTCTCGAGGAGAACCTCAGGTCCATGCGGGTGGTCGAGCGCGCCAAGGCGATGCTGATGTCATCGCGGGGCTTGAGCGACGAGGATGCCTACAAATACATCCGCAGCCAGGCGATGGCGCGCCGAACGTCGGTCAGTTCCTTGGCCGCGGCCATCGTTTCGTCATTCGAACTCCTAGGCGGTGATGCGCCGTAGCGAGCGCTGTAAGCTGGAGCCGTAAGCGCCTCGACCTCTCGGCGCAGACTGAACGGAACCTTCCCCGGTATTGAGGTAACGATGTCGATCGGCCGGTTGGTTTGCCCGAACTTACCGCGACGCGTTTCAATCGCGCTGGATCGACAAAGCCTCTTCGGGCATAAGTTCTGCTTAGCGTTGGAGGAAATCACGCGACGGTGCGGGAGTGCGCGAAGCACGAGCGCCGCGCAGGAGTTTTCGGGCTTCAAGACTTTCGGGGTTTTGACGATGGCAAGCGCGAAAAAGGCGACGCAAGCGCCTTGGCGCGTCGGTGTTCTCTTTTCGCAGACGGGATGCACTGCGGAGACAGAACGCACGCAACTGTGCGGGACACTGCTCGCGATCGAGGAGATCAATGAAGCGGGCGGCGTGCTGGGGCGCGAAATCCAGCCGGTGATCTACGACCCGGGTGCCAGCGATCTCCTCTACGCGATGTTCGCGAAGAAGATGCTGACGGAGGATGCCGTCTCGTCGATCTTCGGCTGCTACACATCAGCGAGCCGCAAAACAGTGCTGCCTATCGTGGAGCGCTTCAACGGACTCTTGTGGTACCCGACGACTTACGAGGGCTTCGAATTCTCGCCCAACATCATCTACACGGGCGCGGCACCCAATCAGAACTGCCTTGAGCTCTGCCGTTACCTGATGAAAAGTCACGGTCCGCGTTTTTACCTGGTCGGCTCCGATTATATTTATCCACGCCGGACCAATCAGCTCATTCGCGACCACGTGGCCGGACACGGCGGCACGATCGTGTCCGAGCGCTACCTCGATATCCGAGCGTCTCGTCGCGACTTCCTGCCGGTGATTGCCGACGTCAAACGATCGGGGGGCGACGTGATCTTTTCAACCGTTGTGGGCGAGGGCACCAGCCACCTTTACCAAGCCTTCGCGGACGCGGGACTTGATCCCAAGACCATGCCAATCGCCAGCATCACCACCACCGAAGCAGAGATCGGCGCGATGGGACCGGCGGTGGGAGAGGCGCACATCACCGCAGCAAGCTATTTCGAAGGCATATCGACGGCTGCGAGCAAGGCCTTCGTCGCGCTCCATAGAAAGAAGTTCGGAGATTCCAGGCGGACTAATGTCTGTGCGGAGACTGCGTATTTCCAGGTCCGTCTGTTCGCGCAGGCGCTGGCCCAATCGGGTTCGGCCGCGACCGACGATCTGCGGCCGTTCGTGCTCGGCTCGTCGTTCGACGCTCCGCAGGGCCGCATCACGATCAATCCAGCATCGGGACATGCCGACTTGTGGACGCGCATCGGCCGCGCCAACAAAGCCGGTCAGTTCGATCTCGTTTGGGAATCCAAGGCGCCGATCGAGTCTGATCCGTTCCTGATATGCTCCTGACGAACGTCGCGCGGTGATAGAGTACTGACATAGACTGACAGAGATCAACGCTTGACAATGAAGATGCTCAGCTTCTAGCTTGGAGCCCGGCGCGCTCGCGCTGGATCGATTGCGACGTTGGCGACAGCTGTCGACGGCTTTACGCAAACGGGCAGCCCCTGCTCGCTCGAGCGAGCGACCCGCCGGACAAAAGCGTCCGCTTCAAACCCCGTAACACAAGTCCGGCACGTGCGGTCTTCGGCTTGCACGGCGTTCGTTCGCCAGGAGTTGCAGCTTTGCTTTTCAATCGTCGTGCCGTTGTGCGTGGGGGACTTACGACCGCGACCGCGCTGGTCGGTGCCGAGTTCGTCACGAGTGCCGCCTCTGCGGCGGATACGGTGGATGTTGGCGTGCTGTTCTCGCTGACAGGCGGACTGACGATCATCGAGAAGTCGCTGCACGATGCGACCCTCATGGCGATCTCCGAGATCAATGCCCAAGGCGGCGTGCTCGGTAAACAGATCCAGGCGACCGTCGAAGACGGCGCATCCGACCCCAAGGTCTTCAACGAGAAGGCCTCGAAGCTCGTCATCGAGGACAAGCTGACGACGGTGTTCGGCTGCTACACCTCGGCGAGCCGCAAGGCCGTGCTCCCGGTGTTCGAGCGGCGCAATAGCATGCTGTTCTACCCCACTTACTACGAAGGCTACGAGTGCTCGAAGAACGTCGTCTACACGGGCGCCGTCCCCAACCAACAATTGTCGAACTTCATCCCGTGGATCGTCAAGACCCTGGGTAAGAAGAAGCTCTTCATCGTCGGCTCGAACTACATCTACCCCCGCGAGATGGCCAAGGTCTGCAAGATCCTGCTGAAGCAGAACGGCGCGGAATATGTTGCCGACGAGTACCTCGAGCTCGGCCATTCCGAGTGGAGCTCGATGGTCAACAAGATCAAGTCGTCGGGCTGCGACGCCGTGCTGTCCAACGTCGTCGGCGACTCGGTCGTCGCCTTCTATCGCGAATACCGCAACCAGGGCCTGACGCACGACAAGCTGCCGATCTGCGCGACCGTGACGTCGGAGATCGAGGTGAAGGCGATGGGCGCCGAGAACGCCGTCGGCAGCTACACCTCGTTCCCCTACTTTCAGGCCATCGACACACCGGCCAACAAGGCTTTCGTCGAGCGCTACCGCAAGTTCGTCAACGATCCGGCCGCGGTCACCCATCACGCGATGGAGTGCTCCTACTTCCAGGTCTACCTGTGGAAGCAGGCCGTCGAGAAGGCGAAGAGCATCTCGGCCGACGCCATCCGTGCCGCGGTGCGCGGGCAGGAGTTCGACGCGCCGGGCGGTCACGTGAAGATCGAGCCGCAAAACCTGCACACCTGGCTGACGCCGCGCATCGCGCAGTGGCTCCCCGACGGCCAGGGCAAGATCGTAAACGCCTATCCCGCGCCGATCGAGCCGCTCCCCTACGCGGCCTACGGCGAGACCTCGAGCAACCTGATCTGCACGCCCAAGGGCGTCGACCGCGCCAAGCTCAGAGGTTGACCGCTTCTTGCATGGCTTCTTGCATGGGGGAGATGGCGGGCGCCCCACCCGGCCGCCCCCAATCGTTGGCAGGCCGGCGGAAGAGAGCGTAAACAGCGGATGACAGACGTCATTTTCATCGGTCTCAGCCTCGGCTCGATCCTGTTGCTCGTGGCCCTCGGGCTCGCCATCAATTACGGCGCGATGGGCGTCATCAACATGGCCCATGGCGACCTCGTCATGGTCGGCGCCTACACGACCGTGATGGGTGCGATCTGGCTCCATCTCAATTTCCTCGCGACCATCCCGCTGGCCTTCGCGGTGACGGCATTGCTCGGCCTCGTCATCGAGCGGCTCATCGTGCGACGCCTTTATGGGCGGTTGCTCGACACGCTGCTCGCGACCTGGGGCGTGGCGATCCTGCTCGAGCAAGCGGTGCGTCTGCAGTTCGGCGCCACCTTCTTCGGCAAGAACATCGAAGGCCTCGGACCAGGGCTGCAGAAGGTCAACGTGCCCGACTACCTCACCGGCTCGACGACCCTGCTCGGCGTCGACATCAACATCTTCCGCGCCTTCATCATCCTCGTCACCGTCGTCCTCACCGCCGTGACCTGGTTCATCATGTACCGGCTGCCGATCGGCACCCAGGTGCGCGCGATCATGCGCGACCCGAAGATGGCCGCGGCCTGCGGTATCGACGTGAAGCGCGTGAACGCGCTGACCTTCGCCTATGGTTCGGGGCTCGCCGGCGTCGCAGGAGTCATGCTTTCGGGCTTCAAGACGGTCTTTCCGGACATGGGTCCACCGTTCGTGATCGACGGCTTCCTCGTCGTGGTCGTGGGCGGCGTCGGCAGTTTGTTCGGTTCGGTCGCCGCGTCGGGGCTGCTTGGACAGATCAACAGCGTCGTCGCCACCGGCGCCAACGACATCATCGCGCGAGCGGTGGTGTTCGCCGTGGTCATTGCGATCATCGTCCTCAAGCCCAAGGGCTTGTTCTCGTTCAAAGGGCGCTGAGTCATGGTGAGCAAGCGCAACCTCGAGATCGCGACCTACCTTATTTTCATCGCCCTTATCTTGGTGCTCCCGCTATTTTTGGGCGAATTCTGGCTCAACAGGCTCGCCAAATATCTCGTCTACGGCATGCTCGGGATCGCGATCTGCCTATCGTGGGGCTACGCCGGCATCCTCAATCTCGGCCAGGGCCTGTTCTTCGGCGCCGGCGCCTACATGATGGCGATGTCGCTGAAGCTCACCTCGACGACGAGCCAGCAAGGCAGCGGCGGTCCGATTCCGGACTTCATGTTCTGGAACGCCGAGCCCGGCGCCAAGCAGGACCTCTGCTGCATCACGAGGGGCTCGTTCGTCTGGACCCCGTTCCAGTCCGAGTGGTTCGGCCTGGCGATGGCGATCGTGGTGCCCACGCTGATTGCCTACCTGCTCGGCACGATCATCTTCCGCAAGCGCATCACCGGCGTCTTCATCTCGATCATCACGCTCGCCGTGGTCCTGCTCGTGCGCCTTCTCGTGATCGACGCCCAGCCGCTCACCAATGGCTTCAACGGCCTGACCGACCTCGGCGGCTTCACCATCGGCGACTTCACCTTCGATCCCTACAGCCGGACGACGTACTACGTCGTCGCGGGCGCCCTGGCGCTGACGCTCGTGCTGTCGCGCATTCTCGTCGAGACGCGCGCCGGCCTCGTGTTGCAGGCGACGCGCGATGACATTAGCCGCGCCCGCTACCTCGGCTTCGATGTGCCGGCCTATCAGATCTTCTTCTTCTCGATGTCGGCGGCGATCGCCGGCGTCGCCGGGCTGCTCTACGTCAACGTCGCACAGTTCGCCTCGCCGACCTTCATGGACCTCGCCTTCTCGATCAGCATGGTCGTGTGGGCCGCCGTCGGCGGCCGCAGTTCGCTGCTCGGTGCCTGCATCGGCGCCATCCTCATCAACATGATCGAGGCGACGATGAGCGAGAGCGCGATGTTCCTCGATGCGTGGCGGGCGATCATCGGGCTTATCTTCATCCTCGTCGTGCTGTTCCTTCCGCGCGGCATCGCCGGGCTGGCGAGCGTCGCGGGCGACTGGATCGTCGCTACGATCGGCGGCAAGCCGGCGTCGCGTTCCGCCTCCGTCGAGCACGACGGTGTTCCGGCGACCGGCGAGGGCCGGCTTTGATGGCCGCGGCTCTCACGATCGACGGGCTTGGCGTCGCCTTCGCCGGTTTCAAAGCGGTGTCCAACGTCTCGACGGTCGTCGAGGACGGCGAACTGCGCGTGCTGCTCGGCGCCAACGGCGCCGGCAAGACGACCCTCATGGACCTCGTTTCCGGGCGCACCCGCAGCACCGAGGGCCGCGTCTTCCTTTTCGCGCGCGACATCACGAACAAGGCCGAACACGTGATCGCGCGCGCCGGCCTCGGCCGGAAATTTCAGATACCGACGGTCTTCAAGGAGCTTACCGTCCGCCGCAACCTCGAGGTGGCCAACTGCCCGAGCCGTGGCGTCCTCGCCAACCTCGGCTTCGGCTATTCCCGCGCCCGGCGCGACAGGCTCGATGAGGTCCTCGGGATGACCGGCCTCGGGCACGTCGCCGACACGACCGCCGCCAACCTCTCGCATGGCGAGACGCAATGGCTCGAACTCGGCCTCCTCATCATGCAGGATCCCAAGGTCCTGCTGCTCGACGAGCCGACCGCCGGCATGACACAGAGCGAGACCCTGAAGACGGCGCGGCTGATCAACAGTTTGAAAGGCCGGCATACGATCATCGTCGTCGAGCACGACATGGCCTTCGTGCGCGAGATCGCCGAGCGGATCACCGTGCTGCATCTCGGCCAGATCATCGCCGAAGGCGATATCGCCGCGATCGAGAGCGATCCGAAGGTTCGCGATGCCTATCTCGGCTCCGCAGGCATTCACTGATGCTGAGCCTCGCCAACGTCGACAGCTTCTACGACCGCAGCCACATCCTGCACGGCATCAGCCTCGCGGTGGAGGATCGTCAGATTCTCACCGTGCTTGGCCGCAACGGCACCGGCAAGACGACGCTCCTCAAGACCCTGATGGGGCTGACCGACCGATCCACCGGCCGCATCCGGCTCGATGAGGACGAGATCGGCGACAGGCCTACACACCTGCGGGCTCGAGCCGGGATCGCCTACGTGCCGCAAGGGCGCCAGATCATCCCCGACTTCTCCGTCCGCGAAAACATCCTGATGGGGGCCTTCGCGCGGCCGAACAAGAAGCGCGAGATCCCTGATCTCGTCGAAGCATTGTTTCCCTACCTTCTCGCCAACCTCGATCGGCAGGGCGGTCTTCTGTCAGGCGGCCAGCAACAGCAGCTCGCCATCGCCAGGGCGCTCGCAGCCAAGCCGAAGATCCTGCTGATGGACGAGCCGACCGAGGGCATCCAACCCAATATCGTGGAGGAGATCGAGACCATCATCCTGCGGCTCAACCACGACGAGGGATTGACCATCATCCTCGTCGAACAAAACATCCGGTTCGCTCGCAGGGCCGCCCATGTCTTCGCCATCCTGGAGAAGGGACGTGTCGCTGCCTCTGGACCCGGGGCCGACCTCAGCGACGATCTCATCCATCGCCATCTTGCCGTGTAGCCTCCGGTGGGCACGGCGAGCTAGGAAAACACCGGACAAACAAACAAACGCAAGGAACTCCGACATGTTGCACGGTGATATTTCTTCAAGCAACGACACGGTCGGCGTCGCCGTCGTCAATTACACGATGCCACGCCTCCACACGAAGGCCGAGGTGCTCGCCAACGCCCGCAAGATCGGCGAGATGGTCGTCGGCATGAAGTCCGGCCTGCCGGGCATGGACTTGGTGATCTTCCCCGAATATTCCACCCATGGCATCATGTACGACTCCAAGGAGATGTACGAGACCGCCTCGACGGTGCCGGGCGACGAGACTGAAATCTTTGCCGAAGCCTGCCGCAAAGCCAAGGTGTGGGGCGTGTTCTCGCTCACCGGGGAGCAACACGAGGAGCATCCGAAAAAAGCGCCCTACAACACGCTGATTCTGATGAACGACAAGGGCGAGGTCGTCCAGAAGTACCGCAAGATCATGCCGTGGGTGCCGATCGAGGGATGGTACCCCGGCGAGTGCACCTACGTGTCCGAAGGCCCGAAGGGCATGAAGATCAGCCTCATCATCTGCGATGACGGCAACTATCCCGAGATCTGGCGCGACTGCGCGATGCGCGGCGCCGAACTGATCATACGATGCCAGGGCTACATGTACCCGGCCAAGGAACAGCAGATCGTGATGTCCAAGGCGATGGCCTGGGCCAACAATTGCTACGTCGCGGTCGCCAACGCCGCCGGTTTCGACGGCGTCTACACCTACTTCGGTCATTCGGCGATAATCGGCTTCGACGGCCGCACGCTCGGCGAATGCGGCGAGGAGGCGATGGGTATCCAGTACGCGCAGCTTTCGAAGTTCCTCATCCGCGACTCGCGGAAGCACGGCCAGTCCGAGAACCACCTCTTCAAACTGCTGCACCGCGGCTACACCGGTGTCATCAACTCCGGCGAGGGCGACAAGGGCGTCGCGGCGTGCCCCTACGACTTCTACTCGAAATGGATCGCCGATCCGGAAGGCACCCGCGAGATGGTCGAGGCGATGACCCGCGACACGGTCGGCACCGACGAGTCGCCGATCGAAGGCATCCCCAACAACAAGACGCCCGCGCACCGCTGATCGCGGGGGCCAGCAAGCGCGCAATCGGAAAAAGGCGCCGCGACGGCGGGCCTTTTTCTTCCGTCCGCGCGTCTCAACGCGACGAGGACGTCACGCCGACCTCGTCGCCCTGCCGGAGTTCCTGCCGCGGTTCAGCCTGCGAACGCCTCCCGCCTTTTGAAAGAACTTTTGACCTCGTTCGCGGCATCTCGCGCCATTCTACCATTGCGGTGCAATCGGCAAGACAATCTTAAGAGCGCTCTACGATGGTGTTCATGGGCTACGCTGGTGGAGGAGAGGTCGATTTCTGCCCGGACGCAAAAGCGCGACTGGCGGACCGTCATCCGCCGGAATCCGGCGATTTCGGCTTGGCCGTTCGTCATTGTGATTTGCACGCAAATGGCGGTCGGCGGCTTCAGCGTGTACACGCTCTCCGCGATCCGAGCCTTTGTCACTGGCGAGAGCCTGTGGTCGAAGGGCCAGCATGAGGCAGAATACTTTCTCACCCTTTATCTCGACACCGGACATCGAGAGTATCTTGAAGGCTTCAGGCGAACCATTGCGATCCCCTTGTCGTATCGCAGAGGACGTCAAATACTTCTCGAGACAACGCTCTCGGACCCGGCCGCCGCCGGTCGCGCGTTCATCGCCGGGGGAATCGCACCAGAGGACATCCCTAGCGTCCTTTGGTTGTTCCGGACCTTCCGAGGCTTTCCTTACCTTGAAGAAGCGCTCGCCAAATGGAAACAGGCGGACCCCTTCCTTCTCGAGCTAGACGATCTCGGCGCCTCCGTCGGCGCTCGATTCCCGAACGGCCATGTCGACGAACTCCGAGATCGCGTCGAGAAAATCGACGCCGAGATCACGCCTCGCGCAATTGCTTTTTCCCAGGCGCTCGATGACGGCGCGCGGTTGATCGAGAGGCTTTTGTTCTTTGCGAATTTCGTGCTCGCCGGCCTGCTCGCCGGGATCACCATCTGGCGGGTCGGCAAGGTTCTCACGCAGCGCCGACGTTTCGAGAACGCGCTCGCCTGGCAAGCCTCGCATGATGAACTGACGGGCCTCGCCAATCGCAGCGTATTCAGGGAGCGACTGATCCGGGCGACCACGGTCGCGAAGGGCGAACTGCCGACCGCCTGCTCGCTCATGTTCATCGACCTGGACCAATTCAAGATCATCAACGACACCTGCGGACATGCCGCGGGCGACGCGATGCTTCGGCGGATCGGTCCACCCTTGCAGCGTCTGCTCACATCGGACGACCTCATCGCGCGCCTCGGCGGCGATGAATTCGGTATCCTGATGCCTAAAAGCGAGTTGGGCCAAGCGCTGGTCGTGGCGGAAGCCATCCGCGCAGCCGTCGAGCAGATCGAGTTTGCTTGGAAGGGCCGCCGATTTGCAGTCACCGCAAGCATCGGTTTGGTGTCTGACTATGCCGGGCTGGCTTCGGCCGAAGAGATGATGTCGAAGGCGGACATGGCCTGCCTCATGGCCAAGGAGAAAGGACGCAATCGCGTCCATTCGCATGGCAAAGAGGATCGAGAGCTGCACGGCCGCATTCTCGAGATGAGTTGGGTGCAGCGAATACAGCAGGCGCTCACGGAGGATCGCTTGTGCCTCTATGCACAGGAGATCGTCGCGCTCTCCGACACCGGCGAACCGGGGGTTCACCTAGAAGTCCTAATCCGTATGACGGACGAATCCGGCCTCCTCGTGCCTCCATCGAGCTTCCTGCCGGCCGCCGAACGGTTCGGCTTGATTAAGCTGATCGATCGCTGGGTCGTGCGCCGGGCGTTCCAGACGCTGTCGGACCATAGGGCGCTGGAACACGCGGTTCCTATCGCGCAATGCGGGATCAATCTGTCAGGCGCGACCGTCGGCGACGATGCCTTCCTCGATTTTCTCAAAGCCGCCTTCGCCGAATTCCGGATCCCGCCACAACTGGTCTGCTTCGAGGTCACGGAGACGACCGCGATCGTCAATCTCGAGGCCGCGCGCGCCTTCATAAGGGATCTCAGGGCGCTCGGCTGCACCTTTGCTCTCGACGATTTTGGCTCGGGCATGTCGTCCTTCAACTATTTGAAGGAACTGCCCGTCGACTTTCTCAAGATCGACGGCGCCTTCGTGAAGAACCTTCTGACGGATCGCCCCGACCGCGCCATGGTCGAGATGATCAATCACGTCGGCCATGTCATGGGTAAGCGGATCGTCGCCGAGTTCGTCGAAACGGAAGAGCTCGCGGACGCGCTTCGCGACATCGGGATCGATTACGCTCAAGGATACGGGATCGCTAGGCCGAAGCCCTTCACGCCGCGATTCGAAGCGCTGACCCGGGCGGTCCGACATCCAACCTTGAGCGGTCTTCTCCGGCGCGCCTGAACTTGTCGCGCCGGCGCGCATTGAGCGCACCCGCGATGGACCCCCGGTTTGCCAGCGCAATGAGCGGGCAGGTTGCTTCCCGGCTCCATCGACATGAGACCTCATTGGGCGGTCGTCGACCGGTGAGCCTCGTTTTCGACCTTGCAAACGTTAATTTTTCGTGAAAGCTTTGAGGAGAAACGAGGCTTCCGGGGGTGCACCATGTGTCTTTTTCATGACGACAATCAAGTGTACTTTGACATGGAAAAGTTGACCAATGCAGCTCGCGAAATGCTCCATGATCTTTCGATCGTCCGCCGCGCGCGCGAGGGTGATCGCTCGGCAGCTATCGCTCTGAGCAAAGGCTTCTGGCCGTTCACCCGCGATTTTGAAAAAGCCATCGATCGTAGGGCCAATTCGGCGTACCTGCCGCGCGAGCCCCTCTACGCGAAGTTCGGACGAAACAAAACGAGGGGAGCACTTCGCGAATCCGCGAGATCGATAAAGAATCTCCTCGACAGCGAGATCGCAGGTGTCTTCGAAGAGGCCCGGTCCCATCTAATGGAAATGCAGAAGGACGAGTTCAGGCATTCGAAGCACTGGGAAGCCGATGCCCGGAACCTCGGCTTGACACTCGACGTGTTGCAGGCCGAGCCGCCCTTGCCGCTTATCCAGCAACTGATCGACAGTACGGAAACCGGCGACTTGGTCGAGTTCTTTGCCGGTTCACTTGCTCCGACCGAATTCATTGCGGAAGAACTCGGCGCGATCCTGGCGAAAGCTCCCGCCTATATGCGGCTTTTCGATCGGCGCCGGGCGGTTTGGATGGAAGTCCACACGGTGCCTCATGATGGCGAGCCCTCTCATGAGGATATCGTCATGGATTTTGCCCGGGCTTACGACACCTCCGGTTCGCCGAAGCGTATCGAGGACTTGGTTCTTCGCGGCATCGCTTTGTTCGGCGCCGCAGCCGAGCAGGTCGAATCCTACTACAGCGAGGCAATGTCGAGAGCCGCCGAATAACGCTCTCAACACGAGGCGTGTGCGCACGGCAGCCTTTCTCGGCAAGCGGAGATTTTACCAACCTGCCGCCCCGCGCTGGCCTCGGGCGCGAAGCATCGCAAATCAAACGCGGAAGAGGACCTGATAGGCTCAGGTTCGGGACTGTGGCCGCAGCGATCTGAGAAGTGATCGGGGATCGCTCGGCGAGGTGCTGCGGGCCTCGTTCTTTCTTCAGGTGTTCGCGGCTCACCACGCCGCAGTTTGTCCAGGTCGTCATCGACAAGGTGCTGGTCCACCGCGTCATCGCCACGCTCGACGTGTTTGTCATCGGCCGCCCTCGTCATCGGCCTTCGAGAGCCTGCTCGGCGGCGAGCCTGTGCACGGCATCAACAACTCTCTCACTTGCCCATCCCGCCCACAGGCGAACAAGCAGAATAAGCGGACATTTGATGTGCTACCAAAATCGGCCAACTTAATTCGTTGTCGACAGCAAAAAGCGGACGAACGTCTCAAATGGAGACGCGCACCGACGGCGGGTTTGCTTGAAGATGTCCGCGCGGGCGGAGATATGAGGCGCGAGGAACCACGATGCGCGCGATCCTTTCCCATACCGAGTCCTTCTGCAGCCGCTTCGGCCTGCAGGCACCGATCCTGATGGCTCCGATGGCCGGCGCATGCCCTGCCTCGCTCGCGATCGCGGTGGCCGACGGCGGCGGGATGGGCGCCGGCGGCGCGCTACTCTGGCAGCCCGACGAGATCCTGGCGTGGTCTCGCGAGGTGCGCGCCGGCTCCAACGGCGCCTTCCTGATCAACATCTGGGTGCCGGACCCTCCGCCGGCGCGCGATGCTGCGCACGAGGCGCGGGTGCGCGATTTCCTCGGCGGATACGGTCCGCAGGTGCCACGGGACGCCGGCGATGCCAAGCCGCTCGATTTCGACGCCCAGTGCGAGGCGATGCTCGCCTCCGGCGCGCCGGTGCTCTCCACCATCATGGGTCTGTTCGAGCCAGGTTTCGTCGAGAGGATGAAAGCGCGAGACGTCGCCTGGTTCGCCACCGTCACGACCGTGGCCGAGGCGCGGGCGGCGGCGGCGGCCGGTGCCGACGTTATCGTGGCGCAGGGTGCCGAGGCCGGCGGCCATCGCGGCGCCTTCGTGGCGGCCGAGGCCGAGCGTCGCGCGGTCGGCCTGTTCGCGCTGCTGCCGGCGCTCGTCGATGCAGTCGAGGTGCCGATCGTTGCGGCCGGCGGCGTCGCGGACACGCGCGGGATCGTCGCCGCCTTGGCGCTCGGCGCCAGCGCCGTGACGATCGGAACCGGCCTGCTGCGCTGCCCCGAAGCCAAGACCGAGCCGGCCTGGGCCGACGCGTTGGCGAGGACCGCCCCGGAAGACACGATGCTGACGCGCGCCTTCAGCGGCCGGGCCGGGCGCAGCCTCGCGACGCGCTACGCCCGAGCCGCCGCGGCACCGGACGCGCCTGCCCCGGCGCCCTACCCCGTGCAGCGCGGCCTCACCGCCGCCATGCGGGCGGCGGCCAAGACGAACGCCGACATCGAGCGCATGCAGGCCTGGGCCGGGCAGTCCGCGGCGCTGGCCCGCGCGGAGCCGGCCGCAGACCTGGTGCGCCGGCTGTGGGCGGAGACGCGGGCGATGCTCGCATGACGACCTCGCTCCTGTCCGGCCCGCGTTTGGCGGGGACGGTTTTTGCCATGGTCCGGCAGGACAGGGTTCCGGTCGAGTGGCGCATTGCGGACGGGCGCGTCGCCTACGACGACGCCGTCGCGGCGATGGAGAAGCGCGCCGAGGCGATCGCGCGCGGCGAGGCCTCCGAACTCGTGTGGCTCGTCGAGCACCCGCCTCTCTACACGGCAGGGACGTCGAGCGTCGCGAACGATCTCGTCGGCGCGCGCTTCCCCACCTATCGTAGCGGGCGGGGCGGGCAGGTGACCTATCACGGCCCGGGCCAGCGCGTGGCCTACGTAATGCTCGATCTCACCAGGCGCCGGCGGGACGTCCGCGCCCTTGTGGCGGCGCTCGAGCGCTGGGTCATCGACACGCTGGCGGCTTTCGCGATCCGCGGCGAGCGCCGCGAAAACCGGGTCGGCGTCTGGATCATGCGCCGCGACAAGGCGCCGGGGCTCGACGGCTCGCCGGCGGAGGACAAGATCGCGGCCATCGGCATCCGCATCCGGCGCTGGGTGACGTTCCACGGCATCGCGATCAACGTCGAACCGGACCTCTCGCACTATCTTGGGATCGCGCCATGCGGCATCAGCGCCGCGCATCTCGGAGTCACCAGTCTCGCCGATCTCGGCCACGTGGTGACGATGGCGGACCTCGACGACGCCTTGCGCACCGCGTTTCAGCCGATCTTCGGAGCCGTGTCGATTAACGCCTGAGCGCCCGCATCCGCCTCAAGCCGCCGAGACCATCACCGCGACGCGGCACCCGGCGGAGCGGGAAGCGGAGTGTCGACGATGCCGCCGAAGATGTTGCGGAGGAAGCCGGGCGTCACCGCCGAAAGCGGGTTGATGCTCAGCGTCGGAGAGCTGGTCGTTCCCGAGATCCGGAAGGTGATCGCGAGCAGACCCTCGTTCGACTTGCCGCCGAGGAACGCGCCGAGCACCGGAATCTGCGCGAAGAGATTGTTCAGGGCGAAGACCGGGACGAAGGTGCCGTTCATCGCGACACGATCGTGCGAATAGTCGAGCCATCCATCGACGGATAGTCCGATCTCGGGTCCGTACATGGTGGCGTCGCGAAGATCGAGCCGGCTGCCCTCGCGGTTGAAGTTGACCTTCAGCCGTTTGAAGTCCACGGCGCCGGCGTTGATCCGTTTTGCCGCCGCGGCATCCTGACCCGGTGCGCTGAGCTCCGTGCTCTGGGCAACGAGGCGCCGAATCGCCGGCTCGTCACGCAGCACGAAATTCTGGATCTCAAGATTGCCGGAAAGCGTGTCCTCGTCCATCTGCATCACGGCGTCGAGCTGGCCCCCCTCCATATGCTTGTAGAGGTCGACGAACGACACCAAAGCGCCGGCATCGTAGGCGGCGATCTTGATCTTTTGGCTCGCGCCCATCGAGCCAGACACGTAATAGCGCCCAAAGCGGCCTTGCACATTGAACTGCCGGATCTGGCCGCCGCGTTTCGACAGCTTCAAGTCGACGCCGCTCATCACCTCCTTGTTGAACCCGGTGAGGATGCCGGACTTGAGGTCGACGTCGAAGCCCTTGAAGCCGTCGACCTCGCGCTTCTCGGCCTTGGCGTTCCGCTGCATCGCGGAATTGTCACCCGGACTCGAGGTGAGCGCCTTGAGGAAGGGACGCGCGTCGATTGTCGATCCGCGGATCGTCAGCTTGAGGACGTCGTCGGTTTTGGTGACGTCGAGCTTCATGTCGTCGCCGGGCGAGACCTTGAGGGACGACAGGCGGGCCGCCTGGAAGCCGTTGTTGGGGCCGAGCTCGATCATGCCACGGGCTTGAAGTGATCCGACGTCGACATTGAGCGCGTCGATCTGCAGCCGATCATTGTTGGACAGCGCCGTGAAGCTAACCTTGGCCGCTCGTCCGGCCGGTTTGGAGAGCCCGAGATAGGCGGCCGAGATGTTCGTCTTCGTTAGGTCGAGTTCGACTTGGGCTCGGATCTTGTCAAGATTGCCGAGAGCCGCCGTCACATGGGCCGTCATCGGACCTGTCACGCCGGGAATGGCAGAAAGCCCGACCTTGGCGCGCGCCGCATCATCGAGGGTGAGGGCGATGGAGGCGTTCGGCGGCGCTATGGTGCCGACACGGGTAACATCGAAGGTCGCGGGTCCGCCGAAGAAGCGGCCCTGGCCGGTCGCCTTCAACGCTCCGTCGTCGACGACGATGTTGAGCGTCCCGTTATCGAGGCTCTCCTTGCCGATGAGGTGCTCGGCGGTGAAGTTGGTGATCTTCGCATTCACCTTGAGGACCCCGTCCGTCTTCGTCGGACCGCCGAGCAGGAGAGTGTCTTCGAGCCTGCCATCGACTTGGCCGTGCAGGGTCGTGGGGTCGAGCGGTATCGAGGCGTAGGGTTTCAGCGCATCGCGCGAAAGGATGTCGGTGACCGCCTCGACGCTCCCGTTTAGGTGGGCCGAGATTACTGCGGCGACAGGATGCTTGTTGGCGTTCTGCACAACGAGCGAGCCGCCATCGACGGTGATCGTCTTGCCGTGCGCGAGGATCTTGGCGGAGTTAACCGCAAAGTGCGTCGTACGCCCCGTGATGTGACCGACGCCCGCGACATCCTCCAGCGGCGGCACGCCGTCGAGGAAGGCGACCCGGCCGCCGGTGACGGCGAAGTCGAGCGAGACGGATCGATCCGAGGGTGCGCGATCAGCCCGCATGCGCTTCAGGGCTTCGCCGTCGAAATCGACTTGGATGGTCCCGCTTTGCAGCGTTCCGCTTTCGAAATTGTTGAGGATCCAGGCCCGCACAGGCGCGGCGATCATGTTCGGCCAGACCCGCTCTGCAACGCGCACCGGCGTAGGATCGATCGAGGCGCCGAGCCTGATGTGCGGACCTTTGATCCAGTCGATGTCCGCTGCCATCGCCATGCCACCTTCGGCGGCCTTGAAGGCAAAGCGATCGATGCGAAACCGCTTCTGATCCACGAGCAGCATGCCCTTGAAATCGCCGCTCATGATCGGGACCGGCTGCTGTCCCTTGCGGTCCGGCGCGAGCAGCCCCGGCTCGATGAGCCCGAGATTGACCGCCCAGGCCTCGCTTCCGTCAAGCGGTGGGACGACCTCGCCGCCGACCGTGAAATGGCTTCCCCTCTCGATCAAACGGGTTTGTTCGACCACAACGCGCCGATGCGCCCCATCCCAATGGAAACCGCCCTGCAGCGAGCTGATGAGCAATGGCTCCATATCGGGATCGTCGTTGCGGATATAGCCTGGGCCGAGATGAAAGCCCCCTTTCGCCTCCGCCAGCGTGTCATCCGACTTGAGCCCGACATCGAGCTTCACGTCGATCGGCATGTCCGTGTCGACGCCAAGCGAGCGCGTGCCGGCGGCGAGCTGGAGCTCGTCGACCGAGAGATTGTCGACCGCCAGTTTGAAGTGCCGGTTGGACTTCGGCGCGCCGCTAGCGACGGCGACGATCGACCAGCGCCGATCGGGACCCCGGGCCGACAGCCCGAACGTCATGGCCCCACGCCGCCGGTCAAAGGAGAGTTCGAGATCCTTGTAGACCGTCCTGGCCTCGGTCTCCCGATCCTCGATGACGAGCGTGCCGCGCGCTATGCCGAGCCTGTCAACAGCGGCGATCGCGCTGCCGGGATCGGTCAGGAGATCAAGGAAGCGCAGGATGCCGGCGGCGGCCTCGCGCATTACCGCGGCCCGACGCGGAGGCTCGGGCGGATCGGGGTTCGCCGCGTTGCCTATAGTCGGAGGCTCGGCTGGGATCGGCGCCGCCGCGGGGGATGCCGATGCGCCCGGACTGCCTCCGATCTCGAACAGCGGTTTGCTGCCGCCGCCCGCCTCGACGGCCAGATTGCCATTCTTCAGAACGGCGAGCCGTAATGTCACGTCAAACACCTCGAGCCGCTTGGGCACGATTTTCCCGACGAGAAGGGACAACGTGTCCACCGACACCTCGGCCTTGGGCGCGGTAAGGATCGGCTGACCGTCTGGCGCACTCACCGACAATCCGTCGATCGCCAGCGCCGGCCCGAAACCGTGGTGGACGAGGGCCGTCGCGCCGATCGAGAAGCGAAGCCCGTTCCCGAATTTATCGTGAAGACCTGCCTCGATCTTGCGACCGACCCCTTCGACGGCGATCGGCCCGTTGCCGAGCCTGACCGCGAGGGCTCCGGCGGCAAGGACGACCAGAATGACGAGGCCGCCCGTCAGTTTGAGAATCGAATGCCCGACGCTGCGCTGGCGGCCATTGCGGCGACGCCTCACGGGTCGCGTCTCACCGCGCGGGTCACAGCTCCACTTCGGGCGGTTCTCGTCGAAACTCTCGAATCGGCCAAACGGAAGGAGCCCCTGTGAGGTTGACTGCGGCGGCGAAAGCAACGCCGATGGGATCGCCGCACGGCAGAACGGTCGGCGCAAGGCAAATCCGACTGACGGCGACTGTCCCGTTTTTATTGGTCGAAAGGAAGGCGACATGGCTCACAAGCTCGCGGAGGGCGATGCCGCTCCCGATTTCTTACTGCCCGACCATGGCGGCCAGACCATCGCCCTGGGCTCGTTCGCGGGAAAGGCGGTGGTCCTGTACTTCTACCCAAAGGACGACACCTCCGGATGCACCGCCGAGGCGATCGCCTTCAACGCCAAGGCCAAGGATTTTGGGAAAGCCGGCGCGGCGATCCTCGGCATGTCGCCGGATTCCGTGAAGAGCCACAATAAGTTCCGCACCAAGCACGATCTGCATATCCCGCTCGCCTCGGACGAGGAGAAGGCGACCTTGGAGGCCTATGGCGTATGGGTCGAGAAATCGATGTACGGGCGCAAATACATGGGTGTCGAGCGTACCACCGTGCTCATCGACAAGGCCGGCAAGATCGCCAGGATCTGGCCGAAGGTGAAGGTACCCGGCCACGTCGACGAGGTGCTGGCGGCTGTCAAGGCGCTGTAGGCAGCCGATCGCGATCGCTTGTCGAGCTCACGCGAAACGCCTGGGCTAGCGCGCCTCGAACACCGGCTCGCCCGCCACCAAGGTCAGCTTCACCCTGCCCTGCATGCGGGCGCCGTCGAAGGGTGTGTTCTTGCATCGTGAGCGCAGCCGCAGCGGATCCACGACGAAGGGCTCGTCGGGATCGAGCCGGATGAGGTCGGCCGGCGCGCCGGCGTCGAGGCGGCCCTGCGGCACCCGCAGGATCTCGGCCGGGCGGCTCGACAGCGCTCTCAGCAGACGCGAAAGCGTCAGGTCGCCGGAGGCGACGAGCCGCAACGCCGCAGGTAGCATGGTCTCGATGCCGATCGCGCCCGCCTCCGCCTCCGCGAACGGCAGCCGCTTAACTTCGACGTCCTGTGGATTGTGGTCGGAGACGATCGCGTCGATGAGACCGGAGGCGACGCCTTGGACCAGGGCGCGCCGATCCTCCTCGTTGCGAAGCGGCGGCGCGAGCTTGAGGAAGGTCCGGTAGTCGCCGATGTCGTTCTCGTTCAACGTGAGATGATTAACCGAAGTGGCGCAGGTCACCGGTAGCCCGCGCTTCTTCGCCTCGGCGATGATCGCGAGCGAATCCGCCGTCGTCACCAGCGCAGCGTGGTAGCGTGCGCCCGTTAGCGCCACCAGGCGCATGTCACGTTCGAGGATGATCGTCTCCGCCTCACGCGGGACGCCGAGCAGGCCGAGCCGGGAAGCGAAGGCACCCTCGTTCATCACGCCGTCGCCGACGAGATCGGCATCCTCGGCATAGTGAATGATGAGCGCATCGAAGTCGCGCGCGTAGACCATCGCGCGACGCAGGATCAGCGCGTTTGCGATCGAGCGCGAGCCTTCCGAGAAGGCGATCGCGCCAGCCTGCAGCAGGAGGCCGATCTCGGCCAGATCCTGGCCGCGCAGTCCCTTGGTGATCGCGGCCGATGGCAGGATGCGGACGCGACCTGTGTCGCGTGCGCGCCGCAGCAGGAAGTCGACGACGGCCGGATCGTCGACGGGCGGCTTGGTATTGGGGAGCGCCAGGATGGAGGTGACGCCGCCGACCGCCGCCGCCGCCGTGACGGTAGCGATCGTCTCGCGGTACTCGGCGCCCGGCTCGCCGACGAAGGCGTGCATGTCGATGAGACCCGGCGCGACGACATCGCCGCGGCAGTCGATGGTGCGCACCTGCCCCGGCAGGCTTGATGCGGTAACGTTCGACCCAACCTGCCGAATGTAGCCCTGCTCGATCAGCACGCCCCCTTGCGTCTCCGTTCCGGCGACGGGATCGACCAGGCGGGCGTTGACGAGCGCGAGCGCGCCGGAAGAAGCCGTCGACTGGATCATCGGCTTGCCCGGCCGCGGATCGAGAGTTTGAGGCGCGCTGTCTTCATCGCTTCTCTTCGTACGGCGCCCGACCCATCGTTCGGAGCCATTTGCGGAAATCGTACGCGGTCGAACCCCGGGATTTCGCCGGCATCTCCTCGCGAGAGCCGGTCGGCATCATACGAATATGGCCCGGCGGGGACAGCCGCTTTCCGCTCGCCAAGCGGAAGCGCCGCCGCTCGCCGGCGCAGGCGATCTCCTCGAAGCCAGCCCTCGAGAAGACGTCGCGGCAGGGTCCGTTCGCCGCCGTCTCCAGCAGCTCCGCCGTGATCTCCCGATCTGCGTCCGCACGCACGAGGCTCGCGACGCGCGCCAGCGCTGCGACCTCGACGTCCATCCCCAAGACCCGGCAGCTCATCACATATTGCACGATGACCCCGTCCTTGACGTAGAGTACGCCGACGAGCCCGTAATCCGAGAACTTGTCCATGACGCGGAAAGCGAGGATCGAGCCGCCCCCGGCCATGAAGGCGCTCGTCTCGCCCATCGTCCAGCGCTTGCCGGTCGTGTTGAACTGGTTCGTCTTGTTGGTCAGCTCCAGCACGCGCGCGAATTCCGGCTGCTCGACGCTCGTGACCGGAATAAACGCGACGATGCACTCGAGGCTCGCGAGGAACTCCTGACGGCTCATCTGCGCGCGGTTGCGCTCGCGTTTGATCGCGCCGCGGATTGAGGCTTCGCGGCCAGCGGTCTCGGCCGTCAGCTCCGCGACCTGCGTCTCCGGTGCCCAAAGGAGAATGCGGCGGGTCAGATAGGGATTGGACCCGATCGTCCGGATGTCCGGCATCGCGAAACGCACCGCTTCCCGCTCGACCGGGTTGTCGTCGACAAAGACGACGCTTTTCGGCAGGATGTTGAACTCTCGGCAGATCTCCTCGATGTTCTCGGCCTTGGGCTTCCAGTCGATCTTCAGACTAGCGAAATCGTCGAGCCTGACAAACGGCGGCTCGATCACGTTGTCCCAGTGCCGCTGCACGACGTCGAGATCGTTCTTGGAGCAGACCGCGACGAGGATACCCCTGGCGCGCAGATGCTGGATCGCCTCCCAGATGCCGATCTGCCAGCCGCCGCGCGGCCAGGGCGCGCGCTCCGGCGAATAGTCTTCCGCGATTTGGCCGCGCCATAGCGTGTTGTCGAGGTCGAACACCACCGCTTTCACCTGGTCGATCTGGCGCACGGTTCGGTAGGTCGCGACCGCCTGGAGGAACACCGCCTCGAGGAATTCGTCCGCCTTCGACTCGTAGAAGGTGCTGATGTGCGGCACCGTTTCGATGCGGGCGCCGGGCACGAGATCGACGCCATCCTGCCCGAAGGTCGAGCCGTGCGCGTAGAACCCGGTCACATCGTCGAGGAAGAAGCGCTTGCCGATGCTGGAGGCCACCGCGTCGACGTCGCAGATGTAGACATTCCGATAGCGCCGCACGGCGACCGCGACGTGATCGTTCAGCCTGCGCACTAGCGCGACGAGGTCGCACGGTCCCATCCGCTTGCCGATGCTGGGGACGATGTCTCCCTGCGGCACAATGAAGGTCGAGACGAAAGCGAGGAGCCCGTGCGCCTTGTTGTAGGCCATGCTCGCTTCGAGCATCGCGTCGATGATGGCGCAGCCGTCGGCATAAAGCTCTTCGACGAAGCTCGGGTCGCTCAGCCTGAGGCGGGTCACGATCCGGTCGGAGATCACGGTGCGCAGCGGAAACTGCAGGTACTGGAAATCGTAGCTTTCGACCGGCGACGGCGGCGTTTCCGGCACGTCGCTCGCGTTATGCATGAGGATGTAGTCGAACTGGATCTCCGGGAACCGCGCCTGGAAGGTGCGATGGTAGAGCTCGGTCAGGCACGAGCCCACCAGCAACACGCGCTTCACCGCCGTTGGCGTGACCTGAAGGTCGTTCGGGAACAGGAATTCGGCCGTGGAGAGGCCGGTGGCGCCGCCGTAGCCTAGCCGGCCGTCGGCGGTGCATTCGTACAAAGTGAAGCAGGCGCCCGGGTGCTTCGGCGCCGTCAACGCGATGTGGAGGCTGCCTTGACGCACGAAAAGGTGGTCCGAGCGCCACATCGGCGAGCCGTCGGCCGAGAGGATCTCGAGCCGCCCGTTCTCGAAGGTCCAGCTTGCCTCGTTGGGGTGGGAATAGCCCTCGATGGCGCCGCCGTTCCCGAAGCGGAAACGGGTGGTGATCGGCTCGCCGTCCGACGGGCCGAAGGCCCACCGGGTACGGACGAGCTTGTCGAGCGTGAGACTTTTTTCGACGTCCAACAAGTGTTTTTCCTCAACCGCGATCCGGCCGCCGCTCCTGGCGTCGTCAGACCCGCCTTGTCGCCTACGCGTTGGGCAAATGCTGGGCGAGCGCTTCCAGCACCGCCATGCGGACGGCGACCCCCATCTCGACCTGCTCGCGGATCAGGCTCTGCGCGCCGTCGGCGACCGCCGAGCCTATCTCGACGCCACGATTCATCGGACCCGGATGCATCACGAGCGCGTCGGGCTTGGCCATCGCGAGCTTGGCCTCGTCGAGGCCGTAGAAGTGGAAATACTCCCTCATCGACGGCACGAAGCCGCCACGCATGCGCTCGCGCTGAAGCCGCAGGCACATCACGATGTCGGCATCGCGAAGGCCGCGCTTCATGTCGCGATGAACCTCGACGCTCATCGTCTCGATGCCGGCCGGCAACAGGGTCGAGGGTGCCACGACGCGCACCCGGGCGCCGAGCAGCGACAGGAGGATGATGTTCGACCGCGCCACCCGCGAGTGCAGGATGTCGCCGCAGATCGCGACCACGAGCCCCTCGATGCGCCCTTTGTTGCGGCGGATGGTGAGCGCGTCGAGGAGCGCCTGCGTAGGATGCTCGTGCGCCCCGTCTCCGGCATTGACGACCGCGCAGTCCACTTTGCGTGCCAGCAGATGCACCGCGCCGGCCTGATGATGACGGACCACGATGATGTCGGGGTGCATCGCGTTCAAGGTGATCGCCGTGTCGATCAGCGTCTCTCCCTTCTTCACGCTCGAGGTCGCGACCGACATGTTCATGACGTCCGCGCCGAGCCGTTTGCCGGCGAGCTCGAACGAGGACTGGGTGCGAGTGGACGGTTCGAAAAAGAGGTTGATCAGGGTGCGCCCGCGCAAGGTCGAGCGCTTCTTCTCGACCTGCCGCGACACCGCGACCGCCTCCTCGGAAAGATCGAGCAACGCGATAACGTCGGGAATCTGGAGGCCCTCGATCCCGAGCAGGTGGCGATGGTTGAAGGTCGGCGCGGCTGTCATCAAAGCGACGTGTATCCGCCAGCGGCAGCGTCAAGTCAAAAATTCCCTGCCGACAGCGTTCCTCGCCTACGCTTTCGCGCTCGGCCGCGCGGAAACCGCCTCGTACCAACGCCGAACGTGGCGACATTCGGACGGGATGTCGACGTTGCTCCATTTCGCGAAATCGATGCCGCACAGGGCGGTAATGTCGGCAATGGAGTAGCGGCGGCCAGCGACGAATTCGTTCTCCGCGAGCTGTCGATCAAGCTTCTTGAAGAAGCGCGCCAGGCGTTCCCTGCCCCGCGCGATCAGCTCGGGGAGTTGCTTGATGGGCTCGGCCGAGCCCGGCAGGCCGCGGTCGGCGAACGCCGGGTCGGTGTTGCGGAACAGCTCGGAGGCGGCCAGCATCGCCTCTTCGTTGGCCCGCTTCTCCCACATCTCCACCACTGCCTTGTCCTTGGGGTCGGTGCCCATCAGCGGCGGATCGGGATGCAGTTCCTCGAAGTAGCGGGCTATCGCCATCGCCTCGCCGATCTGCGTGCCGTCGTCGAGTTCGAGCATCGGCACCATCGCGTGCGGATAGTTCTCGGTGTAGGCGCGCTTCAACCTGAAATCGTCGCCACCGACTTCTTCGAGCGGGACCTCGATCCCTTTTTCGGCCAGATAGATATGCAGACGCCGCGGATTGGGCGCGATATGCCAATCGTAGATCTTCATCGGCTCTCCTTTCCCAAACGCCATGCTCCGTTCCTCGACGGAGAGGATCGCGGTAACGTGCCGGTGGCGCGTCATCGGCGGCGCTCGCGAAACCGTCCCACGGGGAGGGCGACGTTGGAAGCGGGTCGATGGTCGGGCTTGGCCGAGAACGTCAGGCCGGCGATCCCGGTCGAGCGCGTGGCTTCTTGGGTCCGAGCCATTAGTTGATGACGGGGAACACCGAGGCCTGCTCTCGCAAACTTGCGAAAGCCAAGCGACGGCCGCGAGTAGCGGGAAGCTTTGTGAAACCAGCCTACGGCTTCGCCGAACGATCGACAGAGCGCCCGCGCCTACTCGGCGGGGATCGCGCGCGCGCTGGCTACCGGGTCCTGCCCGCGTGCGGCGGATCCGGCCGGATAGGCGAGGTAGAGCGCCAGCCCGGTGAAGAGGAAGCCGCCGACAAGGTTGCCGATCGTCACCGGCAACTCGTTTGCCAGCAGGAACTGGCTCACGGTGGCCTTGGCGCCCAGCATCAGCCCGAGCGGGAACAGTGACATGTTGACGACGGCATGCTCAAAACCCTGGCCGAAGAAGATCACGATCGGCAGCCAGCAGCCGATGATCTTGCCGGCCGAGGTCGAGGCACACAATGCCATTACGACCCCGAGGCATACCATCCAGTTGCAGAGCATGGCGCGCACGAAGGCGGTGCAGTACCCGAGCGTGCCAAGATCGGAGAAGCCGGCGGAGCGCGCCGTCACTGCTGCGGTGAGCTTGGCGATCATCGGATCGGCGGTGTCGTGGCCGCTCTTCGTCAGCGACAAATACATCAGACCGGCGAGGACGAGCGCACCGGCGAAGTTGCCGATGAAAGTGACCGCCCAGTTCGCGGCGAGCTGGCCGAGCGTCGCCCGGCGGGCGATGACCGCTAGCGGCAGCAGCGCGAAGCTGCCGGTGATGAGATCAAGCCCGAGTACCACGATCATCGCGAAGCCGACCGGGAAGATCAGGGCTCCGACAATCGGCATGCCGGTCTGAGTCGCCGCCGTGAAGGCCAGCGTCGTCGAGACCCCGAGAAAGGCGCCGGCCAAGGCCGATCGCACGAACAGCTCGCCGATCGAAAGCCGCGTCTTGGCGACGCCAAGCTCTATCATCGCCTGCACAACCTGCGCCGGCCGTACCGCATCCACCATCCGACAGACTCCACCAATGCTTGAGTGCCGCACGAGCAAATCGCGGGCCAGGAATCCCATCAGATTGCTTGCCCGAACCCCGGCCCTCGCCGCGTTTGTTCCGCAAGTCTCCAGTGCCTCGATCCTCGCAGGCCAAGGTTCTGCGCCTTCCATCTGAAACGCGCGCCATCACGAGGAAATTGCGGGCAACCTGCCGAGACGGTCGCGTCGCCCTAGCCAATGAGACCCATTGCAAGGCCGGTCAATCGCCCTTAGGCCGGCTTCGACCCGGGCGTCCGGCCGCCGCTGGCACGGCCGAACGCGCTCACCATATGCCAGTCGTGTTCCGCTGATGTTCGTCCTGAAGACGGGTTCGTCATGGGCGAGATCCGCGACGCCAGCCTCTGATCAAGGAAACTAGATGGAAGTCGTCATCGTCGAGTCGCCCGCCAAGGCCAAGACGATCAACAAATATCTGGGGAAAGGCTACGAGGTCTACGCCTCGTACGGTCACATCCGGGACCTGCCGTCAAAGGACGGCTCGGTCGATCCCGCCGACGATTTCGCGATGATATGGGACGTCGACACCAAATCCGCCCAGCGCATGAGCGCCATCGCCAAGGCGGTGAAGGGATCGGACGGCGTCATCCTCGCGACCGACCCCGACCGTGAAGGCGAAGCCATCTCCTGGCACGTGCTCGAGGTTCTCAAGATCAAGAAGGTGCTCAAGGACGTCAAGGTGTCCCGCGTCACCTTCAACGCCATCACCAAGGCGGCGGTCAGTGAGGCGATGACCCGCCCCCGAGAAATCGACGCCGCCCTCGTCGACGCCTATCTCGCCCGCCGCGCCCTCGATTATCTGGTCGGCTTCACGCTCTCGCCGGTGTTGTGGCGCAAGCTGCCCGGAGCGCGTTCCGCCGGCCGCGTACAATCGGTGACGCTGCGCATCATCTGCGAGCGCGAGCTCGAGATTGAAAAATTCGTCCGCCAGGAATACTGGTCGCTGATCGCCTCGCTGAAGACCAAGGACGGGGGCACTTTCGCGGCCCGCCTCGTCGGCGCCGACGGCGAGAAACTCGGCCGGCTCGACATCAAGACCGAGGCGGAGGCGCGGGCCCTGCAGGCATCGCTGGAGAAGGGCGCCTATTCCGTCACCAAGGTCGAGGCCAAGCCGGCACGGCGCAACCCCTACCCGCCGTTCACCACCTCGACGATGCAGCAGGAGGCCTCCCGCAAACTCGGCTTTCCGCCGAACCGCACCATGCAGCTCGCGCAGCGCCTCTACGAGGGTGTCGACATCGGCGGCGAGACGATCGGGCTCATTACTTACATGCGCACGGATGGCGTCGACATGGCGCCGGAGGCGGTGCATGGCGCGCGGCGGGTGATCGGCAAGGAATTCGGCGACCGCTACGTGCCGAAAGCGCCGCGCAAGTACACGGTCAAGGCGAAGAACGCGCAGGAAGCGCATGAGGCGGTACGCCCAACGGAGTTGGCACGCCTGCCCAAGCAGGTGGCTCGCACGATGGAGCCTGACCTCGCTCGGCTCTACGAGCTCATCTGGACCCGCACGGTGGCGAGCCAGATGGAATCGGCCGATCTTGAGCGCACCACCGTCGACATCCTCGCCGAGTCCGGCGAACGCAATCTCGAGCTGCGCGCCAACGGCCAGGTCATCAAGTTTGACGGCTTCCTAAAACTCTACCAGGAAGGCCGCGACGACGCCGGTGCCGGCGAGGAAGAAGAGGGCTCGCGCCTGCCGCCGATGGCCGATGGCGACCCGCTCGCCAAGGGGAAGGTGGAGGCGGACCAGCATCATACCGAGCCGCCGCCGCGCTTTACCGAAGCGACCATCGTCAAGCGGATGGAGGAACTCGGCATCGGCCGGCCCTCGACCTACGACCCGACGATCCAGACCTTGAAGGCGCGCGAATACGTGCGCCTCGACAAGAAGCGGCTGGTGCCGGAGGACAAGGGCCGGCTCGTCACCGCCTTCCTCGAGAGCTTCTTCGCCCGCTACGTCGGCTACGACTTCACCGCCGACCTCGAAGAGAAGCTCGACCAAATCTCCAACCACGAGATCGATTGGAAGGAGGTCCTGCGCGACTTCTGGGCGGACTTCTCGGAAGCGGTGGGCGGTACCAAGGACCTGCGCACGACGGAAGTGCTCGACAACCTCAACGAGGTGCTCGGACCCCACATCTTCCCGCAGCGCGAGGACGGCGGCGATCCGCGTCAGTGCCAGACCTGTGGCACCGGGCAGCTGTCGCTGAAGCTCGGCAAGTTCGGCGCTTTCATCGGCTGTTCGAACTATCCCGAGTGCAAGTACACGCGCCAGATCGGGCAAGCTGACGGCATCGAGGCGGAGGCCGGCGGCCCGAAGGTGCTCGGCCTCGACCCCTCGAGCGAGCTCGAGGTGACGCTGCGCGACGGTCGTTTCGGTCCCTACATCCAGCTCGGCGAGCCGGCCGAGGGCGAGAAGCCGAAGCGCTCCTCGCTGCCGAAGGGGCTGGCGCCGGCGCACGTCACCTTGGAGCAGGCGTTAGCGCTCCTGTCGCTGCCGCGTGAGGTGGCGAGCCATCCGGAAACCAAGCAGCCGATCCTCGCCGCGCTCGGGCGCTATGGGCCTTACGTGCAGCACGCCAAGACCTACGCGAACCTCGGCAAGGATGACGACGTGCTGACGATCGGCGGCAACAGGGCGATCGATCTCATCGTCGCCAAGGAGAGCGGGCTGACCGGCCGGCGTTTCGGTGGCGGCGAGCAGGCCGGCAAGGTGCTTGGCGAGCATCCGTCCGGCGGCGCGGTCGCGCTCAAGGCCGGGCGCTACGGACCCTACGTCAATCACGGCAAGGTCAACGCGACTCTGCCGAAGGACGCCGACCCGACAACCTTCACGCTCGAGGAGGCGATCGCCATGCTGGCCGCAAAGGCGAGCGGCGAAGGCTCCGGCGGCGGCGCGGCGCAGGGGCGGCTGCTCGGGGAGCATCCGCAAGGCGGCGCGATCACCGTGCGCCAGGGCCGCTTCGGAGCCTACGTCAATCATGGCAAGACGAACGCGACACTTAAGCGAGACATGTTGCCGGAAAGCCTGAGCCTCGAAGAGGCCTTTCGGCTGATCGAGGATAAGGACGGCGCTGGCACTCCGAAGAAGAAGCCCGCGGCGAAGAAGGCCGCCACGAAAGTGACCGCTCCAGGCCCGGCAAAGAAGGCGCCGGCGAAGAGGGCGCCGGCGGCCAAGGCGAAAAAAGCTTGAGGTCGTTCGACTGGAATGATGCGCGCGATCCTTCTCCCGCCCGCGGGAGAAGGTGTCCCTGCGGAGCGCGGTGGGTTGAGGGCCTGTGCCGCTTGAGGTACACGGGTCGGAGCGGCCGAGAGTTCCCTCATCCGACCCGACCCCGTCGGGCCACCTTCGCCCGCGGTCGGGAGAGGGGGAGCCGAGACCAGTGACCAAGAAAACCAAGGCCGAGGCTCCGTCCGTCCCTCTCCCCTCCCGCGAGGAGATCCTAGCCTTCGTCGCGCGCGAGCGGGAGACGGCCGGCGAGCGCGCGCCGACCAAGATCGGCAAGCGCGAAATTGCCCGCGCCTTCCAGATCAAGGGGGCCGACAAGATCGGTCTGAAGCGGGTCCTGAAGGAGCTGGAAGCGGAAGGCTCCGTCGAGCGACGGCGCAAGACGCTGACGCGGCCGGGTGTGCTGCCGCCGACGATCGTCGCCGAAGTGTACACCCGCGATCGCGACGGCGACCTTCTAGCGAGGCCGGTGGACTGGGCCGAGGCGCAAGGCCGCGCCCCGACGATCGTGCTGCATATGCCGGGGGCACGGCGCAACGCGCGCAGCCCCGGCGCGCTGCCGGGACTCGGCGACCGCGCGCTGGTGCGCACCGAAATCATCCGCGACGCCGGACCGGCCGAGCCCGGCTACACGGGCCGGATCGTCAAGGTGCTCGCGAAGGCCCGCACACAGGTGCTCGGCATTTTCCGCGCGGGTCCAGGTTCCGGCGGTCAGATCTTCCCCGTCGACAAGAAGACGGCGAACCGCGGCGCCTTCGCCGTGCGCGAGGGCGACGAGGGCGAGGCGCGGGACGGCGACATCGTCGCGGTCGACGTGCTCGCCTCGAGCCGGCTCGGCTTGCCCCTCGCCAAGGTGCGCGAACGCATCGGCACCTACGCCAGCGAGAAAGCGGTGAGCCTCATCGCGATCCACACCCACAAGATCCCTAACCTCTTCCAGGCGGCGACGATCGCCGAGGCGGACGCGGCGCATCCGATGACGATGGAGGGACGCGAGGACTGGCGCGACCTGCCGCTGATCACCATCGATCCGCCGGACGCCAAGGACCACGACGACGCGGTCTTCGCCGAGCCCGACCGCGACCCGGCCAATCCGGGTGGCTTCGTGCTCACCGTGGCCATCGCCGATGTCGCCGCCTACGTGCGACCCCGCTCGGCGCTCGACCGGGAAGCGCTGGAACGCGGCAATTCGGTGTACTTCCCCGACCGTGTTGTGCCGATGCTGCCGGAGCGCATCTCGAACGACCTCTGCTCGCTGCGCGCCGGCGAGGACCGCCCGGCGCTGGCGATGCGCATGATCCTCGACGCGCACGGCCGCAAGCGACGCCACAGCCTGCACCGCATCATGATGCGCTCGCGCGCCAAGCTCGCCTACGCGCAGGCGCAGGCGGCGATCGACGACGCGCCCGACAAGACGACGTTGCCGCTGCTTGAGCCGGTACTGCGGCCGCTCTACGCCGCCTACGCCGCACTGAAGCAGCAGCGGGAACGGCGCGCCCCGCTCGATCTCGACCTGCCCGAACGCAAAATACTGCTCGACAACGACGGCGCGGTGGCCACCATCGTTACGCTGGAACGGCTCGAAGCGCACCGGCTGATCGAGGAGTGCATGATCCTCGCGAACGTCGCTGCTGCCGAGCTCTTGGAGGAGCGGCGCCAGCAGCTAGTCTACCGCGCCCATGCCGAGCCGAGCCTCGAGAAGCTGCACAACCTGTCCGAGTTCCTGCAGACGATCGGGATCAAGCTCGCGAAGGGGCAGGTCATCACGACCGCGCAGTTCAACGGGATCCTCACCAAAGTGCGCGGCACCGAGCACGAGCAGATCGTCAACGACGTGGTCTTGCGCAGCCAGGCTCAGGCCGAGTACAGCGCCGACAATTACGGGCACTTCGGCTTGCACTTGCGCCGCTACGCGCATTTCACTTCTCCGATCCGCCGCTATGCGGATCTCATCGTCCATCGCGCCTTGATCCGGGCGGAGAAGCTCGGCAACGACGGGTTGCCGGACATGGGCAAGGACGAGATGGCGGATATCGCGGAGAAGATCTCGGCGGCGGAGCGCCGGGCGATGGCTGCGGAGCGCGAGACCATCGACCGGCTCATCGCCGGTCATCTCGCCGGCCAGATCGGCGCGACGTTCACCGGCCGCATCGCCGGGGTGACCCGCGCCGGACTCTTTGTTAAGCTTGCCGAGACTGGAGCCGACGGGTTCGTTCCCGCCGCGACGCTGGGTGACGAATACTTCCGTTACCAGGAGGCGCATCATGCGCTGACCGGCTCGCGCTCTGGTTCGGTCCTCCGGCTTGGCGATCCGATCCGCGTCAGGCTGGTGGAAGCTGCGCCGTTCGCTGGCGCCCTTCGTTTCGAACTGGCGGATCGGGCCGACGAATCGACCAGCGCCGAGCGGCGACGCCGGAGGGGGAGCGGCGCGATACGCGGCCGTGACGTTCGGTCCTCTGGCGCAAGACGATAGATAGTCTAGCTAATTTACGTGGGATCTCAGGCTTTTATGGAATTATTCTGACGATGAGCTTTACCGATCGTCAACTCGAGACCGGAGACGGGCGCGCGCTGGATTTGGCACCGCGCCGTGAGACCTGGTCGGCCATCAAGCGCGGTCTGCGCGGACGGTGTCCGGCTTGCGGCGATGGTCGCATCCTGCACTCCTACCTCAAGGTGAACGAGGTCTGCGCCGTTTGCGGCGAAGAATTCCACCATCACCGCGCCGACGACTTTCCACCCTACCTGACCATCTTCGTTGTTGGGCACGTCCTTGGTGCCGCCATGTTCACGGTCGACGATTTTTGGCCGGACTTGCCAGTAGCGTTCCACTTCGTGACGTGGCCGCTGCTCTGCATCGTCATGTCGCTGTGGCTGTTGCCGATCTTCAAGGGCGCCCTTGTCGCGTATCAATGGGCCTTGCGCATGCACGGGTTCGAGACCGCGCATGCCGGGCCCCGGCTCGCTGCGGCTCAGTCGCTCGTGCTGCCCTCGGCCCAGCGCTCGGCGGCCTGACAAGCTGCGCCCGATCACCGAGGCGACGCGCTCGGTCCGAACCCTGGCCGGCGCGATCCTCGTAGCCACGATCGTCGGCTGCGGCCTGTCTCTCACCATCGCGCTGATCGCCGTTCGGCTCGATTCTGCCGGCTACAGCGCTCGCGCGATCGGGCTCAATACCGCCTCGGGCGGCGTGGCGACTCTCGTCATCGCTCCTTTCATTCCCTGGTGCGCGCAGAAAATCGGTGTCGCCCGCGTGCTGCTCATCGCGCTGTTATTCGGCGGCGCGGCCCTGCTCGGCTTCACGCTCACGTCGAGCTACACGGCTTGGCTCGCGCTGCGTTTCGTCGTCGGCGCGTCCGTCACCGTCATGTTCGTCCTCAGCGAATTCTGGATCACCACCTTCGCGCCGCCCGAGCGCGGCGGCCTGTGGATCGGTATCTACGTGGCAAGCCTTGCCGCCGGTTTTGCGGTCGGCCCGCTGGCGCTCGTGGCCGTCGGTACCACCGGTGCCTTGCCCTTCGCACTCGGCGGCGCGCTGTTCATCGGCGCGGCCGGCCCGCTGATGCTGAATGCCGCCGATGCGCCTGCACTGAAGACCCGGAGCCGCAAGACCCTGCTGACCTTTCTGCGGGAAGCCCCGGTCGCCACCCTGGCCGCTCTGCTACACGGCGCGATCGAGGTGGCCGGCATGAGCCTCCTGGCGGTCTATGCCCTGCGGGCCGGAGTCGGCATCGCCAACGGCGCTCTGTTCGCAAGCCTGTTCATCCTCGGCAACAGCGCGCTGCAGCTTCCACTTGGCCTGCTGGCGGACCGGCTCGACCGGCGCAAGCTGCTCTTGGGCCTAGCGGCCGCCGGCTTTGTCGGCGCGGCGTTTCTCGGCATCGTCGGTGTTGGTAATCTGGTAATCTTCGAGGCCGTGCTGCTGCTGTGGGGGGGCTGCGTCGGCGCCCTCTACCCGGTCGGGCTCGGCCTTCTCGGCGCCAGCTACCGCGGCGGCGACCTCGCCAGCGCCAACGCCGCGTTCGTGATGACTTACGCGGTCGGCATGCTCGCCGGGCCGCCCATTATCGGCGCCGGGCTCGATGCCCTGTCGCCGAGCGGGTTCTTCTGGTCGATCGCCGCGATGATCGCGCTTTACCTCGTTGTTGCCGTCGCCCAGATCGTTCGCGCGCCCGTCGTACCAAGCGCCGAGCCTTCCTTGACACGCGAGTGAGTGGGCCTATGGTGACGTCGCCGCGGGCACCTCATCGAGGATTGTCCGCTGTTTTTGTTTTTGCGGGCCTTCGAGTCAGCCGGGCCTTCGAGTCAGCATGGGATCAAGGTGTTATGGCCAAGGCAGCGATGATCAAAATCAAGCTCGTGTCGTCGGCTGACACGGGTTATTTTTACGTCACGAAGAAGAACGCGCGGACGAAGACCGACAAGCTGAGCTTCAAGAAATACGATCCGGTCGCGCGCAAGCACGTCGAGTTCAAAGAAGCCAAGATCAAGTAAAGTCCCACGGCCGGCGCTGCCGTCCCGGCCCGCGCTGGCTCGATTGGGAAGTGGGGCGCGATTCTCGATGACCGCCATTCTGGATGACCGCGCGAAAAGGGGGAAGCGCTCCTCATAACCGCGCTATCAACCGTCGCTTTCACGTTGCTACTGCTCGAGCCGCCGCCGATGGTGGCCGGCGGCGGATGGTACGAGGAGGCCACTCCTAACCACCCGCCGACCGGCCGACCCCACGGACCCAGGAGATGCGGCGGACCTGAGCACTCCGTAGGGTATTCCTGAAACTTACGCGCCAAACCGTCCGGATCCGAACGCGGCGTCCGAACCCGTGGTCCCGCATTGTCGGGTCCTCTCGGCGGCGACTTGGCGACGTTAGCCCTGCCGACGTGAAAAGCAAACTGGAAACGCCGGAGGGCGCTTCATAATCCATCTACCGTAAATTGGCGTGGTTAAAATCGCGCGACGCTGATGTTATTCCGCTCAGGCGGCGTCGGCCGTGACCCGATTGCGGCCTGCGCTTTTCGACTGATAGAGCGCGAGATCGGCACGACGGATTAGCCCTTCGGGATCAATGGCCTGCCGTCGTTCCGAGAGACCGATTGAGGCAGTGACCGCGATCGGCGGCTTGTCCTGGGCAACGCTGAACAGGTTCCGCTGAATGACGCCGCGCACGCGTTCGGCGACACGTTGGGCGACGGTGATCGGCGTGTTCGGCATGATGATAGCGAATTCCTCACCGCCGAGTCGGCAGACGAGATCGCTCGCGCGCACGACACGGCGCACGCGGGTCGCGAAAGCTTTCAGGATCTGGTCGCCGGCGTCATGGCCGAAGGTGTCGTTGACCTGCTTGAAGTGATCGATGTCGAGAATCATTAGAGAAAAGGGTTGATCGGCGTTGCAGGCTTGGCCGAGCAGAGGCGCGAAATTGGTGTCGAAGAAACGGCGGTTGTGCAGGCCGGTGAGCACGTCGACGACCGCCATCTCGATCGTCGCCTGCACGTTCTCGCGGAGGCAGTCGGCGTAGCGCTTGCGGCGTAGCTGGGTTCGCGTCCGAGCCATCAACTCGTGGTGGTCGATGGGGCGCGATAGGTAGTCGTTGATGCCGAGATCAAGACCGCGCAGCACGCGCGATCGATCTTCCGCCTCGGCCAGGATCAGGATCGGGATATGTCGGGTGCGCTCAAGGGAGCGAAACTGCGAGCAGAGCCTCAACCCGTCGTAGCCGGTGAGGCCGAGCGAGACGATGAACAGATCGTAGCTGCCCTCGACACCCTTGAAAAGGGCTTCCTGCGGTTCGCTCTCGACATGAACGGTGTGGAGGGTTTCGAGCGCGCCCTTCATCATCTTGGCGACAGCGGCCCGATCCTCGATGAGGAGGATGTTGGCGTCCACCACCTCCGCGCGCATCGAGATCACGTGGGCGTCGGGAATGCCCAGATGACGCGAGTGGTCGGCCCGCGCGCGCAACTCGTCGAGCACTACCTTGAGCCTGGTCAGCGAGCGCACCCTTGCGATCAGCGCGAGCTCGTCGATCGGCTTTGTCAGGAAATCGTCAGCGCCGGCGTCGAGGCCGCGCATGCGGTCGGCGGGTTCGTCGAGCGCCGTCACGATGACGATCGGGAGGTGCTGCAGCTTCGGATCGCGCTTCAGGCGACGGCAGACTTCGAAGCCGTCCATGCCCGGCATCATCACGTCGAGGACGACGATGTCGCACAGGCCCTGCGAGCAGATGGCCAGAGCCTCGGGGCCGTTCGAAGCGGTGATCACATCGAAATATTCCGCACTGAGACGGGCCTCCAACAGCTTAAGGTTCGGGGCGAAGTCATCGACGATCAGGAGACGCGCTGACATGCGGAAGACACTCTCGACTCAGGTGGAGTCGGATAAATAGAGGCGAACGGTTTCCAAGAACTTGACGACGGAAATCGGCTTCGAGAGGTAGGCTTCGCAGCCCCCTTGTCGGATCTTCTCCTCGTCACCCTTCATCGCGAACGCGGTGATGGCGATGATTGGGATGTGGCGCAGGGCATCATCGTCCTTGATCCACTGGATGACCTGCAGCCCCGACACTTCGGGGAGCTGGATGTCCATCAAGATGAGATCGGGCATGTGCTTGCGCGTGAGTTCCACAGCCTCGACGCCGCTGCGCGTCTGGAGAGTGGCATAGCCATTCGCCTCCAGCAGATCGTTGAACAGTTTCATGTTCAGCTCGTTATCTTCCACGATCAGGACGGTCTTGGCCATTGTTTTCAGAGTCCCGCGCCTTGATCCGATCAATGAGAGACTGCCACGCTTCTCTCGTCACACTAGACTCCACGGATTGACGAAAGGACAACCGGCAAGGTGAAGAAACCGCTTTCCGCTTCGCTCCACAGGAGAGACGGTCGGCCAGCCTTGGACATTGAGGAAATCGGCGTGGGTATCCTGAATTTCCTCGCCGCCGATCCGGAGCGTCTCGAGCGCTTCCTAGCAATAACCGGGCTGACGTCGGCGACACTGAGGGCAGCCGCAAACGCTAGCGGTTTCGGCGAAAGCCTGCTCGACTACCTCGCGACAGACGAACGGCTGCTCACCGCCTTCGCCGAGGACCAGGCCCTCGATCCGGCCCGGCTCGAAGCCTATCGTCAGTCGCTTGCTCCGCGAGGGGACGACTGCTGATGCCGGCCGGCTTCTGCCGCGACTGTCTTGCCGACTTGACGAGGCCGCCGTCGTCCAGGTGTCCCGCATGCGGGTCGCCGCGCCTCGTGGTGCATCCCGAACTCCGGGCTCTCGCCATCGCCCATGTCGATTGCGACGCCTTCTACGCCACGATCGAGAAGCGCGACCAGCCGGCGTTGCGGGACAAGCCGGTCATCGTCGGGGGAAGCCAGCGCGGCGTCGTGCTCACCGCCTGCTACATCGCACGCACCTACGGGGTGCGATCGGCGATGCCGATGTTCAAGGCGCTCGCGCTCTGCCCGCATGCCACCATCGTACGGCCGGACATGGCAAAATACGCCAGCATCGGCCGCGAAGTCCGCGCGAAGATGGGCGAGCTGACGCCGCTCGTGCAGCCGGTCTCGATCGACGAGGCTTTCCTCGATCTCTCCGGCACGGCGGCGGTGCACGGCGCGATCCCCGCCATCACGCTCGCGCGCTTCGCGGCCCGCGTACGACACGAGATGGGGATCACGGTGTCGATCGGGCTCAGCGACTGCCGATTCCTGGCGAAGGTCGCCTCCGAACTCGACAAGCCGAACGGCTTCGCCGTCATCGGGCGGGCGGAGGCGGTCGCCGTGCTGCGTCCGCGACCGGTCGGGGCAATCTGGGGCATCGGTGCAGTGACGCAAGCGCGGCTCGCCGCCCGTGGCTTCGTCACGATCGGCGATATCCAGGATTGCACGGAGGCGGAGTTCGCCCGGCGCGCCGGCTCGGAAACGTCGAGCCTCTGGCGGCTCGCCCACGGTATCGACGGCCGGACGGTCTCGCCGGAACGCGACACCAAGAGCGTGTCGGCCGAGACGACATTCGGCGCCGATCTCGCGACGGCCGAGGAGTTGCTTCCGATCCTCTACCATCTGTGCGAGAAAGTCGCCGCGCGGCTTTGCGCCGGAAGCTATGCCGCCGGGGGTGCCGTGCTGAAGCTGAAGACGGGCACGTTCAAATTGCGGACACGCTCGCGGGCACTCACGGCGCCGACGCAACTCGCCTCGCGGCTCTTCGAGGCCGGCCGCGCCTTGCTGCTGGCCGAGCTCGACGGGACCCGCTACAGGCTGATCGGTCTCGGAAGCTCAGATCTGCGCCCGGCCGCGGAGGCGGACCACGCCGACCTGATTGATGCGCGCCTGCCGCGCGAGAAAGCCACCGCCGAAGCCATCGACGCGGTGCGCTCGCGGTTCGGCAACGAGGCGCTGGTCCGCGGAATCACCCTTCAGCGCGCGTTAAAACGACGATAACGGGCCAACGCGCGTGAATAATTGTCCATCAATCGAATGACGGATCTGCGACCAATTGATGTTGGTGGCATAGGCCACTACGTTATTGGCATGACAAAAGCTTCTCAGGCTCACGACGCGGCCGCGTTCAAGAAGGCGATCATCTATTGCAACAACAGCTGTTTGCGTAAGGCCACCCGCCACATAGGTCAGCTGTTCGACGACGTGATCAAGCCTAGCGGCCTGAAGGCGACACAGTTCGGCCTGCTGGCGCACATTAAGGCAATGAGCGCACCGACGATGAAGATGCTGGCGGATGCTCTCGTCATGGATTTGTCCGCGCTCGGCCATACGCTGAAGCCGCTGGTTCGCGACGGCTACGTGGAATTGACCCCCGACGAAGCGGATCGCCGCAGCAAGCGCGTGCGGCTGACGCCGCTCGGGGAGGCGAAGACCTCTGAAACGGCAGGTCTGTGGCAGGTCGCCCAGCGCCGCTTCGATGAGGCTCTGGGCGCCGAGAAGGCAGCGCACCTGCGCGAAGTCCTCGATTTCGTCGCGTCCGACGAGTTCAATCAAGCCTTTCGCATCAATGCACCGTCGGTCGCGAAGCGCGCGACGCGCAAGGTCACCGCGAGCATGTCTTCGTCGGCAGCAGTTCCAGGCTCGTAAGTTCGCCCGAGAGAACGAACTCGCCATAATCGAACCGCAAGGCGCGAGACACGCCGTTCTCGTAAAGTTCGAAGCCCAACGTGTAAGCCGGTGTTTCGTCCATCTTGCCTTCCTCGAAATAGCTGATCTGCACGGGCCAGCGGCGCATCTGGTCGAGCATCACGACATGCGCCGCACCCTTGTCGTCGGCAGGCGTCGTCATCTGACGCCCGATGATCGTCGTCGTGTCGAACACCTTCTTGCCGTCGTCGGAGCCGTCGAAGAGTTTGACGGCGAGGATGTGCTGCCCGGCTTTGGCGGCGGCGACGATGCGTTTCAGATGTGCGGTCGGGAAGAGGACCTCGTTGTCCACGTCGACCGTTTGCTTGGTCGGCTTGGACAGGTGGATGGCGAGCACGTCGTCGCCCTTCTTGATCGCCTGGCCGTCGACGACCTCCGGCATGGCCGTGTCGAGCGTGGTCTTCACGTCGTAGGAGAAGGATTTCTCGTCGCCGTCCTCGAACGTGGCCGAGCGCATGTCGGACATGCGAGTCGAACCTTCTGCCGGTTGAAGCTCGGTAATCTGGCGGAAGATCTGGCTGTAGCCTTCGCACGGCGAGCCGGTGAACTCGTAGGAGACGCGCCCGCGAGCGGCGGTGGGGCTCTTGGAACCGACCGACTTGAACAGCGCGACACGGTAGACCGCGCGGTGCGCGGCGAGCGGGACGATCGGCTCCTTGTCGAGCGCGCCCGACGGATTCGCCGCCGCCGGAGGCAGCGCAGCGCCCTCCGCGCGCGCACCCGGAAGACCGGCTGCGAACAGACCCAGCAGCACCAATGCGACGAGCCCGGTCCGGCGCGCTAGTTTCGTGTCAGCGATCATTGATCACAATTATCCCCGTTCGGAGCTAGCCTTGAGCAGGCGCGATGGCGAAATTGCGGATGTCGGCGCGCCCATCGGCAACCGGAGTCGGTTGCGAACTCGCAGGTCGATCTTGCGCCGACCTTGGCGATCCGCATAGACCACTGCCACAGTTCCAACCAGGAAGTGCGTGCATGAGCGTGACCGAAGACCGGCTGAAGACCCTCGGCATCACCCTGCCCGCTCCGGCAACGCCCGTCGCCAATTACGTGCCATTCGTCATCAGCGGCTCGCTGCTCGTCATCTCCGGCCAATTGGCGATGAACGCCAACGGCAAGATCGCGCCCGAACATCGCGGCAAGATCGGAGCCGGTGTCAGCGACATCGCGGCCCAGGCGGCGGCGCGGCTCTGCGCCGTCAACATCCTCGCCCAGGCCAAAGCCGCCGTCGGAGACCTCGATCGGATCGAGCGCTGCATCCGCCTTGGCGGCTTCATGAACACGGCACCCGGTTTCACCGCCATCGCGCCGATCATGAACGGCGCCTCCGACCTGATGGTCGAGCTTTTCGGCGACAAGGGCCGCCATGCCCGATCGACCGTCGGCGTGGCGGAACTGCCGATGTTCTCGTCCGTGGAAATCGAGGCGATGTTCGCCATCATTTGACGATGCAAGACACATTGCGCCGGCTGGTCGCGGCGCCGATCGCCCATCGCGGTCTCCACGGGGGCGGCGATCCGGGTGGTGGGCCTGTCGAGAACTCGATCGGCGCTGCCGAAGCGGCCATCGCGGCGGGCTACGGCATCGAATGCGATCTCCAGCTGTCGCGCGACGGCGAGCCGATGGTCTTTCACGACGCGCGTCTGGAGCGGCTCACACGCGGCTCGGGCCGGCTTGCGGATCACGACGCCGCCAAACTGTCGTCGCTCGCATTGGGCGGAAGCCAAGACCGGATCCCGACGCTTGCGGCGTTCCTCGCCGCGGTCCGCGGCCGGGCGCCGATCGTTATCGAGTTGAAGAGCGCGTACGACGGCGACATGCGGCTGCCGCGACGTGCGCTGGAGGTAGTCGCGGCCTACGCCGGACCGGTGGCGATCGAATCTTTCGACCCGGCGCTCGTCGCCGTCTGCCGGCAGGCGGGTGTGCTTTGTCCACTCGGCCTCGTCGGGCCGCCGGAGATCGGTCGCGAGAGCTCGTCGCTCGATGGCTACGATCTCCTCTCGTGGAACATTGACACCGTCGCGACGCTCGCCGCGCGCCATCCGGCCCCGCGGCTGACTACCTGGACCGTCCGTACACCGGCGCAGCAGGCTACCGCGCTGGCGGCAAGGGCGCAGATTGTCTTCGAAGGTTTCACGCCCTAATGCCGCGTTAACCAATCGGACGGTAGCTTAGGGGCCAGCATCAGGATTCGGCCATGAAGACAGCAATCGCCGCGGCCGCCCTCGCCGTCCTCGTCGCCGCGCCTGCGTTGGCAGGAGACTACATCGAGTTTCCGGCGCCCACGCCGCATTACCCGTTCCGGCGCTCGACGCTCACCGGCCGCGCGGTCGTCATCCCACCCTACCGCACGCCGTTTCCGATCCGCGTCTACACGACGCCGCCGCAGCCGCCGTACTACAACGTGCCGCCCTACGCCGTCATCTCACCCTACTGAGACGGACCCATGCCCCTCGTACGCCTCATCTACTACAGCGAGAACAGGCACGATCATTCCGGCGGACTGTCCCAGCTGGACGCCCTGAAGGATATCCTTGAGGCCTCGAAGCGCAACAACGCCAGACGCGGCCTGACCGGCGCGCTCGTCTTCGACGACCTGTGGTTCTATCAGGCGCTCGAAGGCGAGCGGGAGTCTGTCTGGAAGACCTTCACGACGATCATGGACGATCCCCGCCACGGCGACGTCGTTCTGGCGGAGTGCATTGCCGTCGAAACGCGCCGTTTCGGCGAATGGGCGATGCGCTTGGCTCGCCCTAACGCGTTCACCCGTCCCCTGTTCGACCGCTTCACCGTCTGCGGGGTTGTCCGGCCGTCGCTGATGAGCGCGGCCGATATGCTCGGCATCCTGCTTGGATCGATGGGCAAGCCAGGACTCGAGGGCGCGGCCGCGGCCTAGCCGCAAGCTGGATCGTCAAAACCACCTGCACGGCCCAGCCGCGACCTGGTTCGTCGAAAGCACCTGCGCGGCTTAGCTGCAACCTAGGTCTTCAGCGCGGTTTCCGTTGCCAGGGCGGCGGCCAGCAGCAGAGCGTCCTGACCCGCGCGGGCGGCGAGTTGGACGCCGACCGGCAGGCCGTTCGGACCCTTGCCGGCCGGCAACGTGAGGCACGGCAGCTGTAACTGCGACCAGCTGCGATTGAAGGCCGGATCGCCGGTGGCCTGAAGGCCCTTCGGCGCCTCGCCGGGCGCGGATGGCGAGAGGATCACATCCACGTCGCCGAAGATGGCGTCGAGAGAGCGCATGACGTCGCGCGTCGTCGCCATCGCGCCATCGTAGGCCCGCGCGGATGTGGCCCTGCCCTCGTCGAGATAGGTCTTCAGAATCGACGACAGACTCGCCTCGTGGTGGCGACGCTCGTGGCCCAGCGCCTTGTCCATCTCGTAGGCCATGACGAGGCGCTGCAGTCGCGGGATCGGCTGCAACGCCGCCGGCGTGGGCAGGTCACTGACGGTATGCCCGGCGTGGCGTAGGACCTCCATCGCCCGGTCGAGGGCGCGGATCGCCTCCGGCTCGGCTACGCCCGGATAGGGCTCGCGCAGCACGGCGATGCGGTAGCGATCACCCTGACGCTTCGGCCGAAGCGCCGGCCGTGAGGTGAGGCCGGCGACGAAGAAGGCAACGTCCTCGACGTCGCCGGCGAACACGCCGACCGTGTCGAGCCAGTCCGACAGGAGCTTCACGCCGGCCCGCGGGATCAGGCCCCAGGTGGGCTTGTAGCCGACGACCCCGCAATAGGCCGCCGGCCGAATGATCGAGCCGGCGGTCTGCGTGCCGAACGCGAGCGACACCATCCCGGCGCCGACCGCCGCGGCCGATCCTTGCGACGACCCGCCGGGCGTATGCGCGGGGCCGTGCGGGTTCGTCGTCTTGCCGGGACGGTAATAGGCGAACTCGGTCGTGACCGTCTTGCCGAGCACGATCGCGCCGGCATTGCGGGCCTGCGACACGCAGGCGGCGTTGGCGCGCGGGCGATACCCGTCGTAGATTTCGGAGCCAAAGCCGGTTGGCAGGTCGGCCGTCTCGATATTGTCCTTGACCGCGATCGGGATGCCGGCGAGCGGCGGCAGCTTGTCACCGAGTGAGCGCGCCTTGTCGACGGCGCGGGCCTGATCCAGGGCACCTCGCTCGTCGAGCGCGATCCAGGCGCCGACCGTGCCCTCCCGCTCCGCGATGCGCGTCAGGCAGGTCCGCACGTAAGCTTCTGCCGTGCCCCGACCTTCTGCTAAGGCCACGGCCATCGAACGGGCGGTCGGGAACGCGGACACAACAGGCATGGTGACGACTCGCTACTGGAATGCCAGCACCCTATGCGGCAGGCGGCCTGCGGCGAAGAAGCCGCGGCGTCGCCCTTCACTCGAGTGCCGACGCCGCATGGGTCACGCCGGCCGCCGCCATGTCGGCATACGCCCGAGCCATCGAGCCCGAGACGTCGATCCCGCGGACGGCATCGTCGACCAGCAGTGTCTCGAACCCTGCCCGCGCCGAGTCGATCGCCGTCCAGCCGGCACAGAAATCGGTGGCGAGACCGGCGACGAAGACGCGTGTCAGACCCCGTTCGCGCAGGTAGCCGGCGAGGCCGGTCTTTGTGGCGCCGTCGGCTTCGAGGAAGGCGGAGTAGCTGTCGAGGTCGCGGCGATAGCCTTTGCGGATCATCAGCTCGGCATGCGGGACGTCGAGCGCGGCTGTGATCGCCGCACCCTTCGAGCCTTGCAGGCAGTGGTCGGGCCACAGCATCTGCGTGCGCCCGTCCGCGAGCACGATCGCCGCGCCCGCCACCATCCCATGACGCGAAGCGAACGAGACATGTCCTTCCGGGTGCCAGTCCTGAGTGAGGACGACATGTTCGAAGCGACGGCCGAGGCGATTGATCGTTGCGACGATGCTGTCGGCCGCAGGTACGGCCAGCGCGCCGCCGGACAAGAAGTCCTGTTGCATGTCGACAATGATGAGGACGTCGCGATCGAAAAGCTTCATGGAAACGGAACTACGTGTAAGCCAAACGGCTTACTCCTGCGACAGGATAGCGCACCTTCTAAACCATGATCGTGGTCGTTGTTTTGACACAATGCGGGGAGGACAACGATGCTCGACGCGATAGCAAAGGACTCTGCGGTCTTCGAGCCGAAGGAGGTCGAGATCCTCACGGCGGCCTACACGCTGGCGCTAAAAAAGTGCGGTGTCGGAGATGATGCCGATGCTGCCGAGAAGACGGAACTCGCCTGCCTCGTGCACAATCTCGGCCGGAGCCGTCTCAAGCTCGGCAAAAGCCTGCGAACCTCGATTGACGCGATAAAACTCGCGGACGAGGCCGCCGACATCATGGGGTACCTGAAGCACGCTCCGGAGATCAGGGTCGACGAAATCAAACTCGTCCGTGGCGCGGATCGCGACGTGACGATCTTCCCGACAGACCTCCGCATTCCCCCGACCTCGGCTTTTCGAAAGATCTGAGGCGTGGTCAGCGCCCGTAGCGCCGCCTTGGCTCGCTACCGGCGAAGCGCAACGAGAGGACGCTGACGCCGGCCTCCACGTTGAGGCCGGTGACCGCTTGGTTGCCGATCGGCAGCAGCTTGGCCCGGTTGTCGGCCCCGCCGACGAGCGCATCGTTGCCAAAGCCGGATCCGACCGTGGCCGCGAGGCCGACTCCGGCGAAGTTGCCGGCCAACTCGCCGAGCCTTTCCGGATCGGCGCCGATGACATGGTAGGCCAGTCGCACCGCGTCGGTCGGTCCGACATCGATCCCGAAGTGGCTCGACTGTCCGAGATAGAACTCTACCGCGCCGTCCGGCCGATAGTACACGCAATTGATGGCGCGCCCCGATGTGACCACGAGGCCGAACCCGCCGGCGACCGTGCAGCGCAACTGACCGGATCGGCCCTGCGCCCGCACCGGGCCGTCCACGAACGCGGCCAGTGAGAGGCTTGCGGCGAGCGCGAGACCAACAAGCAATCTCATTTGCATGGCGACGTCCCAACACGGAGCAACCGCGCGAAGCGAGCGGAACGCGTGCTTGTGTCACCCGGGGACGCCCTCCGCAACTCACTTCGCGCTCTCGCCGCTGCCTCGAGCGAATCCGCCGCTGGCGGCAAGTCTGGCAGCGGCGGCGGCGCAGCGAACGCCTGACGGAACGGCCACGCCAGTTGCGCGCCGAAGCGCGACGGGATCGTCTCGCTGACGCCGATATCGGCCGGCGGACGCCGGGCCTCGTTGAAATAAGTGCCGAAGACGAGGTCCCACAGCACGATGTTCTCGCCATAGTTCTTGTTGCCTTCGCGCAGATCCCTGCTGTGATGCCAGCGGTGCAGTTCGGGCGTATTGAAGACGTAGGAGAGCGCGCCGAAGCGCATCGCGACATTGCAATGCGTAAGGATGCCGACATACCCGGTCAGCGCGGAGAGCCAGGCCAGCACCTCGGCCGGCGCACCGGCGATCACCAGGATCGCCGCACCCGGCACCACGCTCTTCAGCGCGTCCACGAAGTGGAACCGGCCGGAGTTCACGCACCACAGCTTCTCGACGCTATGATGGATGGCGTGGAAATGCCACAGCGACCGCCACTCGTGCGCGAGGCGGTGCGCCCAGTAGCCGGCGAATTCGGAAAGCGCGAGCCCCAGCGCGATCTGGAAAGCGAGCGGCCAATGGCGCGGCCAAACGCCGATTTCGGCTTGCGAGGCGACCAGGCCGGAGAGCCCGATCACGCCGCCGAACGCGACCAAGACCTGGATGGTGCCGTTGGTGAAGAGCGTGTGGGCAAGGTCGAGATGGAGTTGCCCGTCCGACCGCGACCATTCCCGCTCGTGTGGCGTCCATCGCTCGAGAATCAACAGCGCCGCCGCCAGCGCCAGATAGGTGAGATTGAAGGCGATCACCGGTTGTCCGGCGGCGAAGCCGACGGCGGTCGTGCCCGCGCAAGCGGCAAGGAGTGTCGGCCAAGCGATCCACGAGACGGCGCTGCGAATTGCTTCGGTAGTCACTGCTATCGTCTTCAAAACGGGCTCGCGCGATCAACGCCCGAGGGGCGGTCGGGATGATGTAGCGAATGGAGAGAGCCGCAAGCAAGCCGCCAACGCTCTTCGCGAGCCGAAACGACAATTGCTCGTCTAGTTGCCTTCACCGAGAAAGCGTCGCTAACCAAACGCCTGTCTCCGCGACGGCGGGTCGGCGGCCTCAGAGGGGCTCGAGGTTTTCTCCTAAAGCCGGTTGCGCGGCTCTCGCCCGCTGGGGTCCTGGACGGAGCGAGGCGGTCTCGCAAGAGCAACCCGACCTTGGCGCGTACCGCGCCACCGGCTATACGCCGCTGCGCTCGCAGCGGCGTACGCTTGCGTCCGATGGCTACTTCGGTATCGTGCCCTGCTTAGCAGTGTCCGCGCTCATTGGCTTGTCGCTCGGCTTGTCGCCGTTCTTGGCGATGATCCAGGCGACGATCGGGTCTAGCTTGTCCGGCGTCAGCGAATGCGGAGCCGTCTTCGGCATGTTCTGGTTGATGAAGTCGCGAAGTTCCGCGATCGACTTGCCGCCCCATTTCGCCTTGAACTGCGGCCCCGTCAGCGCCGGCCCCATCGCGCCGGAGAGATCCGGCCTGTGGCATTGCGCACAAAGGTTGTTGAACTTGATGTGACCGTCGTCGGCCTGTTGCTGCGTGAACGGCGCGGTATCGGCGAGCACCAGCCCGCTTCCGGCGATGCTGACGGCGCAAAGGCCAGCCAGCGCCCAAACTCGACGCATGGAATCCTCCCTCAGTTTTTTTCGTTGTCGATATAACACGGCACGCCTGCGCCGGTTTCCTAGCCACGACGCGCGTGCGACAGTTTCGCATCAGCACCCCGCTATCCGACGGACCGCCGCCCGTGGAAAGAGCGCTCGGTCCGACGGCCATGAGCCTTGGGCGATGGGCTGGCCGCGCCGGTCTTGACATCGCGTGACCGTCCCCTTGGCCGGGAGCGAGACGATCCGAGCCCGCCTGGAGGCCGCCGGCGCCTCTTCGAGGCGTCGACGGGTAGAATGCCGATACGCTCCCCATATCGATCGGGTCGCAACTCGCTCCGGGCGGTCCCGCGCGCCCGATTGCAATTAGGATAGGCCTTGTCTCTCAAACACGTTGCAGTGGTGGCTCTGGCGACGATGGCGGCGCCTGCCACGGCCTTGGCGTTCGGCGCCGGCGCCGGTTGCGCCGACCTTCCCGAGTACTATCGGGCCGTCGGCGTCCTCCAGGGCATCCCCAGCACGTGCGGCCTGAGCGTCGAGGAGGCGCGCCGCATCGTCTACGGCCAGTCCGCGCCCGCCGCCGTGTACGGGCAGGCCGCGCCCCCGGCGCCGCACGCCCGCCACCGCCATCACCGGGTGCGGACGCCGCAGCCGTACTGACGGGCGGGTCGGCGGCCGTCATTGCGAGCGCATGGCAGCAACCCAGAGGCCGCGTGTCACGGTCCTGCGAGGTCGCGCACGGCGACTTCTGGGTCGCTTCGCTGCGCTCACAATGACGACGATCAGCGCCGGCGCACCGCGCGGGAGCCGCCTTGGACGGCACCGCAATCCCTCCTGATTTCCGTGTCAAGGACGCGGGCGGAGCCTCGCCGGCTCCGCCCGTCGCAGATCGTGACACGAAAGTCAGGATGAGTTCGGGTCTGCCCTTTCTTTAAAGGATGCTCAGCTGACGATCGGCGACGCGTTCGCGATCCTTTTGTAATCATTGAAGTAAAGATCACACGAGGGCCCATGGACCATTCGGAGTTCGCGATCGGGCGAGGATTTTGGTGTTCGGACCGGCGCTGGCGCTGCACGGACATCGGCCGGCGCGTCATCGTCGCCATTCGCGTGGACGAGACGACGGTCGTCTCGCTTGACACAGAGACGCGGATCGAGACGTCCGGCACCATCGACACGGAGGAGGCAGAGCGCGAAGGATGGTTCGACGGGCCGCCCTACGCCGTGGCCGAATGCGTCTTCGACGAATATGATCTCGAAGGGTGCACGCTGACGGCGCAAGAGCAATAGGCCGCGACGGATTGAAGGCGTCCCTGGCCGTCCTTGCGAGCCGAAGGCGAAGCAACCCAGGGGCCGCGCTACCGAAGCGTTCGCCCCTAAGTTGCTTCGCTGCGCTCTCAATGACGCTCCATTAGCGCGCCCGCGCCGGCGCGGCCTCGCACAAACCCGGCCTCAAGGCTCGGCGAGGGGCGCCATGGACCAAACGGACTTCGCAATCGGGCAGGAGTACTGATGTTTTTACCGGCGCTGGCGCTGCGTGGGAGACGATGCCTCGTTCCGGACGCCGCGTTTATCCAGACACGGCTCCCAGAGGGTCCATTGCCAATCACTCTGGAGTTTCTCCCACATTTAGGCTTTGGATCGGCGCTGCCGCTTTTAGGGAAATGACGATGAAACTATCTCTGGTCCGCTCGATGGCGGCCGCGTTCGCGCTGCTTGGTTCGGCGAATCTTGCCGCGGCGGCGTCCTGCGGCAACGGGGCGGGCGGCTTCGAGGCCTGGAAGGGCCGGACGGCCGAGGAGCTCCGCGGCCGGTTCGGCGGCAGGGCGATCGCGGCCCTCGAAGGCACGCGCTACAATGCGGCGACCATCGGCACCATGTGACAGTCGACGGCCGCCGCTTCGCAAACGACCCAAGAGATTTTATGCGGACGCACATTACTCATCTCGGCGAATACCCGTGCGTTCTTGTACCAGCCGACAACAAACCGCCCGCTGCGATCAGGCGCGGTCGCGGTCCAGACGACCAGGACACCGTCGACATGATCGTCATCGGCGTCGCCGCCGAGCCTGTTCATGTTGATCGTCCGGGCGGGCGCATATCCAAAGCACCGCCCATTGAAGCGCTTGAAGTTCAGGGCCTCGCCCGCGTCATCGTTGCCGTCGAGAATGTAGCCGAACGTCCCCTGAGGCAGATCATCCTTGGCGCCTCGGTAATCTCGCGCCCAACCGATGTGGAGAAAAAGGATAGGCAGGGCCGGTCCATTCTGCGCCATTAATTCCCCTGAAATCAGAGTTGCTAACTATCATTGCGTAGCAACATCAATCGTTGAGTAGCATCGACCACACAGAGACACCGATTAAAGGCAAGACTTCGTTCCGCCATCTCCAGTTCGCGATCCATTCCGAGAGCGGCGCGGGCGTAGTGCGGGACGAACAGTAAGCGGGCGAATGGCCGCCGTCAGGCGCGTCGTTTCTCCGCCGCCAGCCGCTCGTCGCGCTCGCGACGCGCCTCGGCGAGTTCCTCGTCGGTCCAGGGCGGGTTATCGGGATCGGTCAGCGCCGCGGCTTCGATCTCCTCTTCCGTCATCGAGAGGATGCGCTGCCGCTCCGCATCCGTCATCCGGTAGGGATTGGCACGTAGCTCCTCCAGCGTTTTCCTGATCAAAGCCATGAGCGCTCCCGTCTGCTCGCCCGACGAACAGACACAATATGCGCCGTGTCGCCGCGCATGGCAAAGATGACGGCGTAGGTGATGCCGCCGACAAGCCCGACCGTCTTGAAGCGTGGCGCGCCGTACTTGTCTGGTTTTGCTGGCCGCTCGACGCGCGATGGATCGAGAAACACATCGGCGCCGATCGCGAACGGGATCGGCCGCCGAGCGACATGATCCGCCTCATTCTTGTCGTCCCAGGTGACGTCGCTCGGCGTTATCGAACCCTACTCCGCCGCCGCCCGCACCTCACCCGCTCCCGCACGCCCCCGCTTCACGTCCGGCGCCGTCGCCTCATCTCCCAGCAACTCCAAAGCCTCCTCCAACCCCAGGCTCGTCTGCGCCTGCGACCCCAGCCGCCGCACCGAGACCAGGCGCTCGGCCGCCTCTTTCTTGCCGCAGACCAGCATCACTTGCGCCTTGGCGAGCGAGTGCTCGCCCACCTAGTCGTCGCGACGCGGGTCTACGCACACCGCTCGCCGCTTGGCCTTCGCGAGCCGCTCGTCGCGTTCGCGACGCGCTTCGGCGAGTTCCTCGTTGGTCCAAGGCGGATTGTCGGGATCGGCCAGGGCGGCGGCCTCGATCTCCTCTTCGGTCATGGCGAGCAGGCGCGCGCGCTCGGCCTCGGTGAAGCGTCGCGGGTCGGCCGCGATCTCGGCGAGCGAAGTCCGAACGACAGCGCCTTCGCCCTCGTCCGCCATGTCGTGCGCGTGCGCGGCGGCGGCGGCTTCGCGCAGAGGACGCGACGCTGCAAGCCGTGCTTCGGCCCGCCGCCTGCGCTCTTCGTTATCTGCGCTTTCGACTTCGCTCATATGCTCTTCGCTCTGTCCGGGACGCGTCGAACCCGGTTATGATGCGCGTCGTCTCGTCCTGCTCGCCTCGCAAGGTGAACGCCACGCGCAACATCCTACCGTCCGCCAGACCTATAACATAGAAGCGGTCCTCGCCGTATTCATCCCGATCGTCGTAGCTTTCGAGTCGATGCGGGTCATTGAAGACAAGAGCGGCGATCTCCAGCCTGACGCGATGGGTTCTGCGCGCTTCCACATATTTGTCCGGATCCCAATCGAAACCGTCTGGCGGCTCGTGGGCCCAGTCTCGCGGCACATCGCCTACTCCGTCGCCGCCCGCGCCTCGCCAGCCCCCGCACGCCCCCGCTTCACGTCCGGCGCCGTCGCCTCATCTCCCAGCAAAGCCAACGCCTCCTCCAGCCCCAGGCTCGTCTGCGCCTGCGAGCCGAGCCGGCGAATCGAGACCAGCCGCTCGGCCGCTTCCTTCTTGCCCACCACCAGCATCACCGGCACTTTCGCCAGCGAGTGTTCGCGCACCTTGTAGGCGATCTTCTCGTTGCGCAGGTCGCCCTCGACCCGCAGGCCGCGCTTGCGGGCGGCGGCCAGCACCTCCAGGGCGTAGGCGTCGGCCTCCTGGGTGATGGTGGCCACCACGACCTGCAGCGGCGACAGCCACAGCGGCAGGTGGCCGGCGAAGTTCTCGATCAAAATGCCGGTGAAACGCTCGAGCGAGCCGAACATCGCGCGGTGGATCATCACCGGGGTCACCTTGTCGGAGTGCTCGTCGATGTAGAAGGCGCCGAAGCGGCCGGGCAGGTTGAAGTCGACCTGGGTGGTGCCGCACTGCCATTCGCGGCCGATCGCGTCGCGCAGCGTGTATTCGAGTTTCGGGCCGTAGAAGGCGCCCTCGCCTTCCGTGACGGCGGTCTTCAGGCCTTGCGCGGCGATGGCCTCCAGCACCTTGGCAAGCGCGGCTTCGGCCTTGTCCCAAACCTCGTCGGCGCCGACGCGCTTCTCCGGCCGGGTCGACAGCTTCACCACGATATCCTCGAAGCCGAAGTCCTTGTAGATCGAGAGGATCATGGCGTTGATCGCCAGCGCCTCGTCCCGGATCTGGTCCTCGGTGCAGAAGATATGCGCGTCGTCCTGCGTGAAGGCGCGCACGCGCATGATGCCGTGGATCGCGCCCGACGGCTCGTAGCGGTGCACCACGCCGAACTCGGCGATCTTAACCGGAAGGTCGCGGTATGACTTCAAACCGTTCTTGAAGATCTGGACGTGGCCGGGGCAGTTCATCGGCTTCAGCGCGAAGACGCGCTCGTCCTCGGTCGTCGTGACGAACATGTTCTCGCGGTAGGTCTGCCAGTGGCCCGACGTCTCCCACAGCGCGCGATCGAGGATCTGCGGGGTGTTGACCTCGACGTAGCCGGCTTGCTCCTGGCGGCGGCGCATGTACGAGATGAGCGTCTGGAACAGCGTCCAGCCCTTGGGGTGCCAGAACACGGTTCCCGGCCCCTCCTCCTGAAAGTGGAACAGGTCCATCTCGCGCCCGAGCCGGCGGTGGTCGCGGCGCTCGGCTTCCTCCAGCTGCCTCAGGTAGGCCTCGAGCTCCTCGCCCCGCGCGAAGGCGGTGGCGTAGATGCGCTGGAGCATCGGGCGGTTCGAGTCGCCGCGCCAGTACGCGCCGGCGACTTTCATCAGTTTGAAGTTGCCCCCTATACGACCCGTCGAGGTCATGTGCGGGCCGCGGCAGAGGTCCTGCCAGTCGCCTTGCTTGTAGATCTTGAGGTCGTCGCCCGGCGGAATCATGTCGACGAGCTCGATCTTGAAGTCCTCGCCGCGCTCGGCGAACCAGGCCTTGGCCTGCTCGCGCGTCCAGTATTCCTTGGTGAAAGGCCGGTCCTTGGCGATGATCTCGCGCATGCGCTTGTCGATCGCGGAAAAATCCTCGGGCGTGAACGGCTCCGCGCGAAAAAAATCGTAGTAGAAGCCGTTCTCGATCACCGGGCCGATCGTCACCTGCGTGCCGGGCCACAGCGACTGCACCGCCTCCGCCATCACATGGGCCGCGTCGTGGCGGATGAGCTCGAGAGACCGAGGGTCTTCCCGCGTCAGGAACTCCAGCGTCGCGTCCCGCTCGAGCGGGTCGGAGAGGTCGGCGAGCACGCCGTCGCGCGTCATCGCCACGGTGCGCTTGAGGAGGGAAGGCGAGATCGATCGGGCGATCTCGGCGCCGGACACGCCGGCCTCGAACTGGCGCGCGGCGCCGTCCGGAAACGTCACGGTGATCATACGACTGGCTCCTGCCGCTCACTCGCCGATACCAATCGGCGTAAGCGGTTGGGCTCTTAGCACGACGGCGCGCTGGACCAAAAGCGCCGCACTGCCTCCAAGCCGTCCCGTCAGAACGGCTTGGCGACGGCGAGGGCGCAGATCGCCACGACCATCGCGAGGATGACCGGCGCCAGGCGCATCCACGTCAACGCTCGTCCACCGCCCTCGAGCCGCCGCAAGCGCCCCGATTGCACACCGTGGATCGCGGATAGCGCGAGCACGGCGGCAAGCTTGACGCGCAGCCAGCCGAAAGCGAACCAGCCACCCTGGACGGCCAGGACGAGGCCCAGCGTCCACGCCAGCAGCATGGCCGGCGTCGTCACGGCTTGGCCCCAGCCGCGGAGCGACTGGAGCGGGAGCGCTCGCTCGGTCGCCGCCGGCTCGGTCCGGGCCATCATCGCCAGGACCAGGGCGTCGGCGAGAACGCCGCCGACGAAGGTGATCGCGGCGGCGACATGCAGCGCCTTCATCCAGAGGTAGAGGACCGCGCTCACGCCCGCTCGCGCCGCGAGGATCCGGCCTGACGCCGCAAGAACGGCAGGTTGGCGAAACCGCCAAACGGCAGGAAAGCCACGAGAAACAGGCGCGCGGCGTCGCGCCGCTTCCAGCCGCCGCCGGAGACGGTCTCGATCACGGTCCAGACGTAGGCCGCGAACGCGAGACCGTGGAGGGGTCCCATCACCTTCACCCCGAGCGGCCAATGCGCGAGGTGCTTCAGCGGGACGGCCACGCAAACGAGCACGAGCAAGGTGGTGGCCTCGACCATCGACGCGATCTCGAGGCGACGCAGTTGGTCGAACTCGAGCTCGCTCGCACCGCCACATGGCCGCTCGGGCGTGATCCGAGCCGTCGCCGGCATCTCGGCCGGCCCTGAAGAGGGGAGGGTCATGGTTGATGTCCTGCTTCTGTCGCCTTCCCTTAGCGGGTGCGCACGACCACGGGCCAGTGGCCGAATTGACAAGGATCGCCGAGATCTTGCCAATGCGGGCGAAACAGGCTCGGAGGCCGGCCATGCATGAGGTCGCGATCATCGCCATGCACGGCTTCGTCGCCGCAGATCTCGCCACGCCGTTGGAGGTGTTCGGGCGGGTCCGCCTGGCCGATGGCACGGCCGGCTACCGGGTGCGCGTCTGCGGCGAGGCGCGCGAGGTGCGCGGCGAGGCGTTCGCCCTCAAGGCCCCCAAAACCCTCGCGGCGGTGGCCGCGGCGGCGACGGTGATCGTGCCCGGCGTGGCGGACCCGAGCGCGCTCGCCTCGCGCAAGGTCGTCGCCGCCGTCCGTGCCGCCGCCGCCAACGGCGCCCGCGTGGTTTCGGTCTGCACCGGGGCGTTCATCCTGGCGGCGGCGGGTCTGCTCGACGGACGCCGGGCGACGACGCATTGGCGCGCCGCGCCGGAGCTCGCCGCGCGCCATCCCGCGGTGATCGTCCTGCCCGACGTGCTGTTCGTCGACGAGGGGCAGCTCGTCACCTCCGCCGGCGCCTCCGCCGCGCTCGACATGTGCCTGCATTTGGTGCGGCGGGACCACGGCCAGGCTGTCGCCGCTTACGCCGCCCGGCTCGCGGTGGCGCCGCTCGACCGGGCCGGCGGCCAGGCCCAGTTCATCCGGCACGAGCCTCCCGAGTCGCACGCGAGCCTCGCCGGGCTGCTGGCCTGGATCGAGGCCCATGCCGCGTCGTCGCTCTCGCTCGTCGACTTGGCGAAACAAGCCGGGACCAGTACGCGGACGCTGTCGCGTCGCTTCAAGGCGCAGACCGGTGTCTCCCCTGGCCAATGGCTCATCGGCGCACGCACGCGCAAGGCGCAACAGCTTCTGGAGACCACCAACCTCTCGATCGAGGCGGTCGCGGCTGCGTCCGGCTTCGAGGGCGCGTCGACTTTCCGGGACCGGTTCCGCCGCGATGTCGGCGTGAGCCCGAGCCGTTACCGCGAGACCTTCAACGGTTTCGGCGAAGGTCGGCGCACGTAACCCTACAGCATACCGCAGCTCGCGGACAGGATCGACGCGCTGGCGAAGCGCGCCATTAACCTCGCGCAGCTGTCGATGTCGAGGCCGGCTGCCGCGCCACGCGATTTAGCCGTCGGGGCGGATGAGGTAGATCGCCTGCGCGTCGCGCTCGTGCAGCCCATAGGTATCGAAGACCTCGCCGGCGGAAGCCGTGACCACCCGCGGGTCCCGCCCCACCGCCATGCGCGTCACGAGATGCGTCGCGACTTGCCTGTTCGCCCAATGAAGCGGCCGGCCTGAACCGTACACTGTGCCAGGCAGACAAGTGCACGGCGGCCGCCGGCATCGATACTGTTAGGCAGAGTCTGAAGCACGCCAAATGCGTCGTTAGAGGGTGTCGGCCTAGCGGTTCGCCTGCTTAGCCGTCGCCGATACGCGCCAAACCTTGTCGGACAAATCGTCGGCGATCAGCAGGGCACCGTCCTTGTCGACGGCGATGCCGACCGGGCGGCCCCGCGCGTGGCCATCCGCCGAGAGGAAGCCGGTGACGAAGTCCTGGGCCTTGCCGCTGGGCTTGCCTTCGGTGAAGGGCACGTAGACCACCTTGTAGCCACTAAGCGGCGAACGGTCCCAGCTGCCGTGCTCACTGACGAAGGCGCCGCCCTGGTAGCTCTGCGGAAAGCTCGTGCCGGTGGCGAAGGCCAGGCCGAGCGGGGCGACGTGCGAGCTGAGCCCGTAATCGGGCGGGATCGCCGTGGCGACGAGATCCGGTCTCTGCGGCATGACACGGGGATCGAGGTGCTGTCCCCAGTAGCTGTAGGGCCAGCCGTAGAAGGCGCCGTCCCGCACGGAGGTGAGGTAATCCGGCACGAGGTCGGGACCGAGTTCGTCGCGCTCGTTGGCGATCGCCCAAAGCTTGTTGGTCCTGGGCTCGAACTGCAGCCCGGTCGGGTTGCGCAAACCTGTGGCGTAGGGGCGCTTCAGGCCGGTGGCACGATCGACCTCCCAGATCTGGGCACGATCGAGTTCGGCGCCGATACCGTTCTCCGTGATGTTCGAGTTGGAGCCGACGCCGACGTAGAGCTTTGTTCCGTCGGGGCTTGCCACCAGACTCTTGGTCCAGTGGTGGTCGATCGGGCCGGCCGGCAGGTCGGTGACCTTGCTGCCGGGCGCGGTGATGCTCGTGTCGCCCTGCGTATAGGGGAAGCGCAGCAGCGCATCGGTATCGGCTACGTAAAGGTCGCCCCCGACGAGCGCGACGCCGAAGGGTGATGTCAGGTGATCGAGGAACACCGTGCGGGTCTTGGCGACGCCGTCCGGCCCGATGTCGCGCAGCAGCGTGATGCGGTTAGCCCCCTCGGCGCCAGGATCGACGAACGAGCGGACGACCTTCATGATGTAGTCTTTCGGCCGATTCAGCGGCGGCTTGGGACCACGGGTTTCGACGACCAGGATGTCGTTGTTCGGCAGGACGAAGATCTGCCGCGGGTTCTTGAGGTCGCTTGCGAGGAGCCGCACCTGCAGTCCCGCCGGTGCCTTGGGGGTGTCGTCGCGCCACGGCGCCGCCTGCGCGAGCGCCATCGGCGGCAGCAGATATTCCTGCGGAGCCGGCAGCACGGGGTTGGCGCCGAGCTGATCGGCCGGATCGATGCGCTTGTCCTCGCAGCCCATCAGAGCCATGCCGGCAAGCCCGATGCCTGCGGCGCGGAAGAGAAGCCGGTTGCTTGGGTTGGTCGCGCGCATCAGGTCAAACCTTCCTTGCGATAAGCGTTCAAGGGCCGCTCCAGGATGAACGTCACGATGAGCACGAGGACGACGAGGGCCGACAGAATCAATCCCTCGGGCACGACCGCCGTATAGCCATCGCGGCTGTGGACGAAGACGTTGAGGAGCGACAATCCGAAGGCGACGAACTGGCCAAGGACGCGCAGCCAGGGTTGCGCCAGGCCGCGAACGCGTCGGCTGCGCACGAGATCGACGATGCCGCCTACGACCGCGAGCGCGGCCACGACGAGACCGATGGTCAGCTGCCAAACCGAGAACGTCTCCCAGAGAACCGAATCGGTGGCGAGATACGCGAGGTCGGTGAGCAACGTGCCGATGAAACAGGCGATCGAGAACGGGACCAAAATGGCGTAGAAAGATCGGCCGGGCACACGATAGAGACCCGAAGCATCGTTGCGCATAAGGCTGCATCCCGTTGTTCGTCGTCTCCGAACGGTACTTCCGGCGGCACGGTTCCCGGCCGTGGCACGCTGCAAAGGGACGCGAGTGGCTCTCGACAGGCCGGCGCGGGTGCGGCTGGCTATGCGGACGGCGACCCGACGATAGCTGTCTCAGGTCGGGCACACCACCGCCTGCGGCAGCCGGTCGAGACGGCTCGTGGCGACCTCGCGCGGTGCCGGCTCGCCGATGGCGGAGGCTATCATGTGGTCGAGCATCGCCGCGGTGGCGGGCGCGCTCGTGAGATTGTGGTCGGCGTCGGGGATGAGGGCCACCGTCGCGTTGCCGAAGCGGCGCAGATCGCGGCCCTGCGGACCGAAATAGTTGCGCAGCTCGACGAGCCCTGGATCGCCGACGCTGTAGAGCAGCGACACGCGGGTGCCCTGCGCGGCCAGCGTCGTGAAGAAGCCGTGGACGCGAGCGGTCATCGAGTTGCGCATCACCGCCGAGCGCAGCTCCAGCGGGACCTTGGCGAGCATTGTCTTGACGTTGCGTTTGGCGAGGAAACGCATCGCCGGCAGGATGCGGTGGCGGCTGCGCACGAGCTTCTTCAGCGCGTTACGGCCCCTGATGTCGCCGACGTAGTCGTTCATCGAGCGCAGACCGTAGCGGATGACCTCCTCGGCACTCTCCGCCGGGTTCCAGAGCAAGCGCTGCGCGTTCACCACGAAGACGTCGGTCACGCGCGGATCGGCGTGTGCGGCGGCGAGCGCCATATAGGCGCCGCTGCATACGCCGGCGAGCGCGATGCGCCGGTGACCGCGCACGGCGACGAGGTCGACAGCGGCCGAGATATCCGGCAGCAGGCGATCGGAATAGATGAGGTCCGCCGCGCGACCCGGCTCGTCGCGGCTTTCGCCCAGGCCCGCCAGATCGAAGCGAAGGCTCGTGATGCCGGCGGCGGCCAATCCGCGCGCCTGTTCGACCGACGAGCGGCGCCAGCCGATATGCGAGTTGAGCCCGCGATTGAGCAGGATGACGGCCGCAGCGCCGGGCTTCGGCTTCGCCGGCCGGCACAGCATGCCGAACAGGGCGCGCTCGGGGCCGAAACGGACGGGCTCCTCGCGGAAGCCGGGACCGACGAGCGCGGCCGGGACGTTGGACACGGCAGCGCTCGTTTGCGGCTGCGCGAGCGGATGAACCGTTCGCAGCACCTCGATGACCCTCTCGCTCGACACCGGCAAGGCCTGGATCGCGGTCGCATCCGATACCATCACGTGGAACGGCTCGACCGGATCGAGACGCACGCCGGCGCCGAGCTTGCGAAGATGCACCGACACCTCCGCCGCCGCCTTGCGATTGGGCTGGTCGAACAGGGTGACGGAGGCGACGTCGATACGGTCGAGCTTGGTGAGATCGAGAGTCTTCAAACTATCGATCATCGCCTGCGGCAGTTCGAAGCCGAGTACGCTGAGACCTTCGCGGCCGTGCTCGAGAGCGATGCCGATCCTTTCGGCGACCAACGTGGCCGTTGCGGCAAGCTCGCGGACATAGGCGCGACCCTTCACGACGGGGGCGATCAGAAGCAGGGCGGCGACGTCGGCGCGCTTGCGCGCGGCCTCTACGGCAAGCGTCGCGCCGAGCGACTGGCCGAGGAAGATGAAGCGCCGCACGCCGCTGTTGAGACGCAGCACGTCCGCCGCCGCGTCGATCGACTCGATCCAGCGGTCGGCGGAGGCGATCTCGCCGCTGTCGCCGAGCGAATTGCCGGTGCAGGGATAATCGAAGCGGATGCAGGGGAAGCCGGCTTGCGCGATGGCCTCGGCGAGCAGCCGCCAGCTCTTGCGAAGCGTCAGCTCCTCGAAGCCCCACGGCGAGCAGAGCACGACGCCGACGGTGCCGCCGGCCGGATGGTAGAAGCCGCTGCAACCCTTGAAGGCGCAGGGAACGCCGTAATGCAAGCCCTCCGGGACCAAGACGGGCGATGGCTCGCTCTCGGCCGAGGACAAGACGTACATGGATGACCCCTCGCACGCGATCGAGACGGGGCGTCGTCTCGCCGAAAGTCGCACCATCCTGCCGCGTCTTCGTTGAGAAAAGCTTTCGCGGCTCGTTCGCAGTTGAACGGCTAGCTCGCGAGCGCGAGGTCCTGAGGCTCGGCCGCGCGAGTCCGATTGAGGACGATCCCGGCGAAATTGTCCCGATCGGCGACGGAGTCGATCGCGGCGATGAACGTGTCGGGCAACAACTGATCCCAGCAGGCAACGATCGCGATGGCATCGGCGCAGGCACCGATACCGAGCGCCTGTTCGCCGTCGTCGAAGGCCGGCGCGTCGATGATCAGGAGATCGAAACGGGTGCGGGCCTCCGCGAGGAACGCCCGTAGCGGCTTGCCCTGCGCCGCGTCGAGAGGGCGCTGGCCGGCGGCCAGGAAGGCGAAGCGGGGCTGTATCAGGACGGCGGCACCGGCTGACATAACACCGCCGACGACTTCACCGAGACCGGGCTTGGCGCTGGCGTCGAGGCGTCTAGAGAGCCCGCGTCGCTCGTGGTCCGCGTCGATGAGCAGGACGCGGCGACCCGCCTTCGCAGCGGCGGCGGCGATGCACAGCGCGATGCTCGTCGAACCCTCGCCGAGGCTAAGCGGCGCGAGCGCCACCACCCGGCCGCGGCCCGCGAGGGGCTCGGGCGCCAGCTTGCCGACGAGCAGCTCGATCTTCCGCGCGAAATCCGATTGCGGATTGTCCTCCATGTAGCCGAGGCAATCGGCGCGGGCGCCCCGCACGAAATCGATGCCAGGGATGCGCGCCAGGATGAAGGCGTTGGCCCTGGCGGCGGGCGTCGCCCTGCTCTTCTTGCCCATCAGGTCGAGGACCGCCGCGAGACCGAGACCCGCGAGGAGCCCGGCGATGGCGGCGACCGGCAGGATAAGCTTGGTCTTCGGCGACGACGGTGCCGTCGGTTCCAGCGCCGGAGAGATCAGCCGCGCGTCCGGCTCCTCGAAGGTCGATTGCTCCTGCGTGAGCTTGGCTCGGGTGAGGAAGTTTTCGAACAGCGCCTTGTTGGCGAGATTGGTGCGCTCGAGCTCGCGCAATTCGACACCGACCTCGTTGTCGCCGCCGGCCATCGCGGAAAGCGAAGTGATCGTCTTGCGCAGCGAATCCTCGCGCGCCTTGGCGACCTCGTAATCGTTCTTGAGGGTGGCGACGAGGCGTTTCATCTCGGCCGCGATGGAGCGTTCGATGCCGTTGCGCTGCGCATGGATCTGCGTGATCGCCGGATAGGCCGGCCCGTAGGTCGCCGAAAGGTCGGCCTCGCGTCGCATGAGATCGGCCTGCTGACCGCGTAGCTGGGTGATCACCGGCGAGCGGATCATCTCCGGCAGCGAGTCGAGGCTCGCGCCGCGGCTGCTGAAGCGCAAGGCCTGCTGGTAGGCCGCGAGCTTCTCGGCGGTGTCCGAACTCGCAGTGGCGAGCTTCTCGTTCAGGTTCTGTAGCTGCTGCTCGCCAACGGTGATCTTGCCGTCCATCGTCGTGGTGGTGCGCAGATCGTGCGTGCGGCGGAAGTCGACGACGGCGCTTTCAGACTGGCGCACCTGATCGCGCAGGCTGCCGAGCCGATCTTCGAAGAAGGCCGCCGCCTGCTGCACCGCCCTCGCGCGCACGTCGATCTGGTCCTCCACGTAGGTCTGGGCGAGTCCGTTGGCAAGGCGCGTCGCCTTGGCGGAGTCGCGCGAGGAGACGGCGAGCGAGAGCACGTTGCTTTTCGCGATGCGCGTGACCTCGATGCTCTTGAACAGGTGGAGGATGACCGGCGCGAGCTTGGGATCGATGCCGTCGACCGACGGCACGGCGACCTTCGCCGCGCTTTTCAGGTGAAGCAGCGCGAAAATCCGGTCGAGAAGACCGGCTTTAGCGGGGGCGGCGAATTCCGGATCGTCGGCGAGGTTCTCCTTGACGACGACCTTCGCCAGAAGACGCGTGGACAGGATGATCGGGATCTGGCTGTCGACGATGGATGAGTCGAGCGCTTGGTCCGGCGTCACCGCATCCTGACCGAAGACGTGCTGCTTGCGCGGATCGAGCAGGATCTGCGACGTCGCGGTGAAGATCGGGGTGGCGGAGAAGCAGAAGACGCCGGCGAGCACCGTGCAGGTGATGGCGACGCCGACGATGAGCCTCCACTGCCGCGTGAGGAAGCGCTTTACCTCGTCAAGGTCGAGCCGGTCGAGATCGTTGGTCATCGTGCCTGGTTGCGACATGAGCAGCGCGTCTCGCAGGGACTTCAATGAGCCGCCCGCGCGGCTGACGGACCGCGCGACGATCGCGGCTGCGATAATGAAGCCTGACCAAACAACCTTAATTTTTCGTCCGCTCGAACCGGCGTCCGGGCCGCCGCTACGGCGCGGCGTAGCGTTTGGCGGCGAGGCTCCGCGACAGGAAGCGACGCACAGGCTTGTCGTAGGCATAGTGCGCGACGAGGCAGAGAGCGACGAGAAGCGCCGTGAAGATCATCGCCTCCGTCGCCGTCTGCTTGTGCGAATCGAGGCGCAGCGCATCCTCGCCGCGCAGGATGAAGCCGACGAGCGGCATGTGCAGCGAATAGACGACGTAGGAGAACACGCCCGCGATCGCGCAGGCACTCCGAGCCGCGCGCGGCGGCTCGCTGCCCACTGCCGCGACGACGATGACCGGGACCGCGATGGTGACGAGGAACAGCTCCCACCACGCCCGGCCGAAAGGTGCGTTGCAGAAGAACATCGCGCCGCAGATCACGACGAGCGCCCACCAGGGCGCGGGAAAGCCGAGCCGCCGGTTCAAATGGACCTGACGGATATGAAGCTGATGGATGAGGACGCCCATCGCGAAGCCGTAGATCGCGCGCGGCGGCCCGAGCGGCGCGTTCGCCCAGTCGAAGCCGCCGTGCAACGTCCCATACCACCACGCGCAGACGCAAAGCGCGACGAAGGCGGCGGCCAGCAGCATGACGAGCCGTCGCGGCGACCAGAAGCTGATGGTTGCCGCATAGACGATGTTGACGATGATCTCGAGCGAGAGCGACCAGACCACGTAGTTCAGCGGATAGATCTCGTCGATGGTGGGCATGGCGAAAGGCGAAGGAAGCATCGCCACCGCCAGAGGAAACGATGCCACGAGCCCTCTGTGCACGGCATCGTGGTGGCCGGCGGCCATGGCGAGGACGAGCGGCACCACCCCGAGGACGCTGCCGAGAAGGCACAGCGGATAGAGTCGGATCAGCCGCACCTTGATGAAGCTTGCGAGCGACATCGCGCGGCACGGGTCGCCGTAGCGGTGAGCGATGATGAAACCGCTCATCACGAAAAACAGATCCACCGCCACCTGCCCCTCGGCCGGCCGCGCGATCCCGTAGATGAAAGCCGTGTGAAACAGCACGACCGCGACGGCCGCGAGGCCGCGCAAGGCGTCGAGCGTGTGGAAGGTGCGTACGCTGGCGAGCGCGGCCGAGGTGTCGGACACCGCGGCATCCGCGCCATGCCGCGCCGCGAGCTCGGTCACGAGGGATCCGCGGAACTGATCTTCCGGTAAGCGGTGATCGACTTAATGTACATGAAGGAGGGGTTCGGCACCTTGTCGATCGGCCAGCCGGCACCGAGCGCGAGATTGGCGAGCATGTACATCGGCTGGCGGTACTCCGGCCGCGTCGGCGTGCGCCAGACCTCCTTGCGATTGAAATAGAAGGTCACCCGATCCTGATCGATGGCGACGCCGTAGCGGTTGAAGGCTTCGGTGGCGCTGCCCGGTGGGATCTGAATGATCTTGCCATCGCCGAACTTGCGATCGTCGTCGGCCCAGACGTGGACGTTGGCGTGATAGGAATCGGGCGCGTTGCCGTAGTACTCGAAGGCGTCGATCTCCGCGCGCGGCTGCTTGGTCACGCCGACGAGCCAGAAAGCCGGCCACACGCCAGGGCCTTTCGGCAACTTCGTCTCAATCTCGAAGTAGCCGTACTGCTGCGCGAAGCCGCTGCCGCCGAGACCATCGTGGTCGCGCGACGAAATGAGGCCCGAACGCCACTTGCCCGAGGCTTCCTTGCGGGCCTCGATGCGCAGGATCGTGCTGGCGGTCGCGAACGGGAAATTCGGCAGCGGATCGGAGAACTGGGCATCGCCGAAGTCGCCGGCCCAGGGCGTGTGTGCGATCCAGCGTGTGCCCGGACCCCAGGCCGAAATGTCGAGACGATCGAAGTTCTCGACGAACGTCTCGCGATAGCGCGAGATGTCGAGATCGCCCGAATGCGTTGCGGTTCGGGCGGGGCTCTCGTCGCAGGCGCCGAGCGCGGCACAGCATGCGGCGATGGCCAGGAAACGGAGCTGGTCCATTTTGCAACCTTTGTCTCGAAACGACATCATAGCTGCAGAACGGATGCCGGGCCGGCTTCGGGCGCGCCATTGGCAGCGCTTTCCCGAGCAGAAGGTTACCAAACCGTTTACGACGAGGTCCGCGGACGCAGGCGCGTCGAGCAGAGGGCTCTCTCGTCGGCATTGGCGCCCAAGGCCCACAGCGCGATCGCGAAGGCTGCAGCCGACACGGTCATCACCACCACGCGATCCACGGCCGAGCCTGCCAGCAGCGGCAACGCCAGCGTCACGGTCGCGACGCCGACCACGACGAGCGTTCGTTCCAGAACGGGACGCAGTCTCGGCACCAACTGCCCCGCGATCAGCGTGCGGATCACGAGATCGGCCCCGACGCGTAGCGTCCAGGCGATCGCCGCGCCGTCGATCCCGAACGCGAACAGCAGGCCGACGACGACGGGGAGATAGATCACCAGTTCCGCGATCGAGAACTTGGCATTGATGTCCGGTCGTCCGATCGCGTCGATGAAGCCGCTGACGACCGCGTCGGCAGCCGCGAGCATCACGGCGAGAGCGAGCCAGCGCATGACGGGGGCGGCGTGATCGGCGAACATCGGTCCGACCCACAGCGCCAGGATCTCGTGGCTGAAGGCGACCATCGCAAGCGAGGGGAGAAAGAGGATGCCGGCGATCGCGAGGATCGAGCGGCGCACCAGCGTCGCCGCATGGGCGGGATCGGTACGATGGGAGGCCGACATCGCCGGAAACGCCGTGCCCATCACCGCGCCCGTTACGAGCGAAAAACGCGCGAGCAGGTCGCTCGGCGTCGCGTAATAACCGGCCGCCGACGCCGACAGCACGGAGGCGACAAGGAAGCGGTCGACATACATGAGGACTGGCCAGGCGAGGTTCGACACCGTCATCCAGCCGCCGAGGCTGCCGAGCTCCCGAGCGTGGCGCCAGTCGGATCGCGCTCTCGCGAGAGAAGGCATCGCCTCGATGCAGATGCGCCAGTAGCAGACCGTCATCACCAGCCGGCAGGCGACCAGCACCAGCATCACCGCCACCAGGCTGTCGACGAAGCGCAGCACGATCAGCGGTCCGATGTAATAGAAGGCGAGGATCGGCATGTTGACGAGGTTCGCCGCGCGGAACTTCTGGAACGCCGAGATCACGCCCCACAGCGCCGCGTTGAGAATGACGAACGGCACGGCGAAGCACAGGACGTAGAGCGCGTGCAGCACCTCGTCGTGCTCGGCCGGCGGGATCTTCAGCCCGTGGTCCGTCCACAGATGGGCCAGCGAGGCCAGCACGATCGCGCCGGCGATCCCGCACAGCGTGAGCAGGGTGAGGCCGGTGCGCGTCAGCGAGGCCGCACCCTCGACCTCGCCCAGCGCGAGCTTCTCGGCGAGCAGCTTCGTCAAAGCGCGGCCAATGCCGAAATCGAAGATCCCGAAGATGCCGATGAGGCTCAACGCGAGCGCGAACAGACCCCAGCGCGTCGGCCCCAGATCGTGGAACAGGAACGGCGTCGCGACGACTGCAACGACCATCGGACCCGCACGCCCGGCGATGTTCCAGAATGCGTTGCGCGCGACGGTGAGGCTGTCGGTGAGACGCAGCGCATCCGCCCGGCTCTCCGGTCGCGGCCGTCCCGCGTCTGCGGTCGCTTGGCGGTCGGTTGCGGTCATGGAGGGTCCAATGGCGATCGCGCGCTTCGCCGGGGCACGCCGGTCGACTGTGGGGCGGAAGCTTGAACAATGCGTGAATCGTGCCCGACGAAGCCTACGTGCTGGAAGCGCATCAAACGTCTGTTAAGGGTCGTTGCCGGAAGTGACGCCATGCCCCCGGAGAAGGCCGATGCCGCATGCGGATGTCGCGAACCTCAGGCTGCCGCGAGCATGTCTCGGTAACTCTTCTATGGCCTGATGGCCGCGAAAGGGTGCCGCCATGCGTGTCGCGATCGTTCACTACTGGCTCGTTGGAATGCGCGGCGGCGAGAAGGTCCTCGAAGAGTTCTGCCTGCTCTTCCCGCAAGCCGACATCTTCACCCACGTTCATCTGCCCGAGCGCACCAGTGCGCTCATCAACGCGCACAAGATCACGACGACCTACATTTCGCGGCTGCCGTACGCGGCCAAACTGTACCAGAAATACCTGCCGCTGATGCCGTCGGCGCTCGAGGAGCTCGATCTCACCTCGTACGATCTCGTGATCTCGTCGGAATCGGGACCGGCGAAGGGCGTGATCACCCACCCCAACGCGGTGCACGTCTGCTACTGCCACTCGCCGATGCGCTACCTGTGGGACCAGTACCACACCTACCGCGGCACCGCCGGGCGGTTGACGCGCCTCGTGATGTCGCTGACGATGCCGGCGTTGCGCGCCTGGGATGTCGCATCGTCAGCGCATGTCGACCATTTCGTCGCCAACTCGAGCTTCATCGCGCGGCGGATCGCCAAGGTCTACCGCCGCGAGGCCGAGGTGATCTTCCCGCCGGTCGACCTGGCGGCTTTCTCCGTGGCGCCCGATCCTTCGCGCGACTTCTACTTCTGCATCGGCCAGCTCGTGCCCTACAAGCGCGTCGACATCGCCGTCGCCGCCTGCACCAAGCTCGGACGCCGCCTCGTCGTCGTCGGGAGCGGCACGGAAGAGGCGCGGCTGCGCGCGATGGCCGGCCCGACCATCGAGTTCCGCGGCTGGGCCTCGAAAGAGGACCTGCAGACGTTCTACCAGAACGCCCGCGCCCTGCTCTTCCCGGGCGAAGAGGATTTCGGCATCGTGCCGCTGGAATCGATGGCGTCCGGCCGGCCCGTCATCGCCTACGGCTCCGGCGGCGCGCTCGACACGGTCGTCGAGGGGGAGACCGGCGTCTTCTTCGAGCGGCAGAGCGTGGACGACCTCGTCAATGCCATGCTGCGCTTCGAGACGACCGAAGACGGCTTCGAGCCGCACGCGCTTCGGCGCCACGCCGCCGGCTTCGGCCGCGAGATCTTCCGCCGCAAGATGAAGGGCTTCATCGACGCCTGCCTCATCGACGCGCATTCCAAGCGCAGGGCGAGCGTCCGTTTCGCCGAAGCCGCCGAATGACCCGCGCTTCGCCCGCCCTCTGGTCCATCAACGGCCGCTACCTGACGCAGCCGCAGACGGGCGTCCAGCGCTACGCCGGCGAGATCACCCGCGCGGTCGACACGGCGTTGGCGGCGGACGAGCATCTCGCCCGCCGGATGCGCTGGGAGCTCATCCTGCCGCCCGGCTGCGCCGCGCCGCGCCTCGACGCCATCGCGGTCCGCAGCGGCCCGCACGGAAAAGGCTACGCCTGGGAGCAGGTCGTGCTCCCGGCGATGGCGACCGGCGGCCTCGTCAATCTCGCCAACCTCGGGCCGCTCGCCCACCCGCGCCAGATCGTCTGCCTGCACGACGCCAACGTCTTCCTCGAACCCGGCAGCTACTCGCGCGCCTTCCGCCTCGCCTACCGAGCCCTGTTCCCGCTGCTGGCGCGCCGGGCCTGTGCGCTCACCACCGTGTCGCAGTTCTCGGCTGCAATGCTGAAGAAGCACGGCGTGACCGGCCATAGGCCCGCACAGGTCATTTCCAACGGCCACGAGCACGCCCTACGCTGGACCGCCGCCGCCTCCCGCTTCGACGACCCCGGCCGCTTCAAGCGGCCGTTCGTCTTCGCGCTGGGCAGCCGCGCCAAGCATAAGCAACTCGGGCTGCTGCTCGGCCTTGCACCGGCGCTCGACGCGGCGGGCATCGACTTGATGGTGTCGGGCGGGACATCGTCGATCTTCGCCGAGATGGCGCTCACGCGCACCGGCAACGTCTTTCCGCTCGGTTTCGTCAGCGACGACGACCTCGCCGCCCTCTTCGGCAGGGCGCTCTGCTTCGCCTTCCCCTCGCGGACCGAAGGCTTCGGCCTGCCCCTGCTCGAGGCGATGGTGCATGGCGCCCCGATCGTGACGTCGGATTGCGGCAGCATGCCCGAGGTGTGCGGCGACGCCGCGCTCTACGCGCCGCCGGATCAGCCCGCGGTCTGGCTCGAGCACATCAAACGGTTCGCCGCCGACGACGCGCTGCGCCGGGGCCTGATCGCGCGCGGCCGCGCCCGCTACGAACGATTCTCGTGGCGGGACGGGGCATGGCGCTACCTCGAGCTGGCGCAGACCCTCTCGCCAGCTCACGCCGGCCAGCCGCGAACGGCGCTCGAGGCGAGCACCGCGCGCGAGCCGACGTCCTGAGCGGCGCGGGCGCGCGGTGCAGTTCACCCTCTTCGGCGCGCTCGTCGCCCTCATCGGCATCTGGTGCCAGTTCGGCTCCTACCGGCGCACTGTCGTCACGATGGTCGGCCTCACCGTGTTCGGCGCGGCCTCCGCGCTCGACCTGCCGGCGCTCGGCGGCTCGTCCATCACGCCGGCGAACTTCTTTCTCTTGTTCGTGCTCCTGCGCCTCGTGTCGATGCGCGGCGGGAGCGCCGCGCTGATCGCGGAAGTGGCGCCGCGACGGACGCTGTTTCCCTTCTTCCTGCTGGTCATCTGGATCTTCGGTTCGGCGTTCCTGCTCCCGCGCCTGTTCGACGGCGCGGTAGACGTCTTTTCGCTGTCGCGCTCGGACGACAGCGACGGCACCTCGCCGCTGCACCCCACCAGCGGCAACCTCTCGCAGGCGGTCTATGCCGTCGGAGGCTTCCTCGTCGCCTGCGCGACCTGCGCCTTCGCGCGCAAGCCCGGCGGCTCCCGCGCGCTTCTCGCAGCGCTGATGCTCGCGACCACGCTCGACCTCGGCTTCGCCCTGCTCGACGTGCTCACCGCGGCGACCCACACCGGCTTCATTCTCGACGTCGTCCACACCGCGAGCTACGCCTTCCTCACCGAGGACGAGCTGGGCGGCCTCAAGCGTATCTCGGGCAGCTTCTCCGAGGCGTCCGGCTTCGCGAGCTACTCGCTCACCCTGCTCGCGGTGAACTTCGCGCTGTTCGTATCGGGCGTGAAGCCGCGCTTCACGGGACCGGCCAGCCTCATGCTGACCGGTTTCATCGCGTTGTCGACGTCGAGCGCGGGGTACGCCGGTCTCGCCGCCGTCCTCGGCGCGTTCCTGCTCTACGCCGCCGTCGGCTTGATGCGGCGCCGCCGGCGCGTCGTCACCATCGCCGCCGCCACGCTCGGCGCCGGCGGGCTCGCCGTCAGCATGGTCATCTTGTTCCTGCCGGCGATGGCTAATGTCGCGCAAACCGTCATCGACGAGAGCCTCCTCCACAAGGCCACGACCGACTCCGCGATCGAACGCGGCAGCTGGAATGCGCAGGCCCTCGAGGTCTTCGCCGACACGCACTGGCTCGGCGCCGGCATCGGCTCGACGCGCGGCTCGAATTACGCCCTGGTGCTGCTGTCGAACCTCGGCGCGATCGGCTTCGCATTGTTCGTCCTGATGCTGCTGCGCGTGACCCTCAGCCCAATAGCTGAAGGGATGCACGACGAGGAACGCGCGATCGTCTGGGCCGCGCGCATTGGCGTCCTCACGACCCTCGTGCCGAGCCTTCTCGTCGGGACGGTCTACGATCTCGGCACCCTTTTCTACGTGCTGATCGGCATCGCCGCGTCGGGCGCGGCGCTCACCGCCCGCCGGGAGCCCGCGGAACAGCGACCGGGTCGACCGATGCATCCCTCTAACGCTTCCTTCAGCAGCGGCGGTCAGAGATAGGCGACCCTGGGCCGATCCCGACCGAACCTGACGGACCCGAGCATGACAAGCGCGCTCAAAGTCGCCATTGCGATCGCCACCACCGGTCGCCCCGCGATCCTGACCGAGACGCTGAGCGAAGTCGCGCGCCAGACCCGCCGCCCCGACCATGTCGCGATCTGCCCGGCCGAGGACGCCGACATCGATCGGGAGGCGCTCGCCGCCCTCGAACTCCCGATCGCCTACAGTCGCGGCGACAAAGGCGCATCGGCCCAACGCAACGCACTGCTACGCGACATGCCGCCGGTCGACATCGTGCTGTTCCTCGACGACGATTGCTTCCTCGCGCCCGACTACGTCGCGGAGGTGGTGGCGCTGTTCGAGCGCGAGCCCGACGTGATGCTGGCGACGGGCGCCCTCATCGCCGACGGCGCGACGGGCCCGGGCTTCACGCCCGCCGAAGCGCGCGCGATGATCGCCGCGGCGCTCGAGCGGCGGTCGCTGCGCAAGAAGGACCCGGCGATCGAGTCGGTGTTCTGCGGCTACGGCTGCAACATGGCGGTGCGCTGGTCGGTGATCGCCGAAAGCGGCCTGTGGTTCGACGAGAACCTTCCGCTCTACAGCTGGGCCGAGGACGTCGAGTTCTCGCGCCAGGTCGCGCCCTTCGGGCGCCTCGTGAAAAGCGGCGCCCTACAGGGCGTGCACCTCGCCATCAAGCGTGGGAGGACCTCGGGGCTGCGCTTCGGCTATTCCCAGGTGGCGAACCAGGTCTACCTTCGGCGAAAGGGCGTGATCACGACCAAGCTCGCGCTGATCTACGGCGGCCGCAACGTGCTCGCCAATCTGCGCGGCCTCGTTTGCTCCGAAGCCTACATCGACCGCCGCGGGCGCCTGCTCGGCAACATCTACGGCCTGATCGACCTCGCGCGCGGCCGCTCCTCGCCGATGCGGATCCTCGACCTGTAACGGCTTCGAGGGTTTCCGGCTTGCCGCCCGGCCGACCGTTTAACCACAGACTTAAGTCAATGGTTACTTCGCGCTCGACGAAGTGTTTAATCCATGGTCGGCGGCACATTGTCTCGCCGCCGGCCGTCGTGCCCCCGAGTCCACGCCAGAGTCCGCGTATGTCGCTTTGCGAGCCCCGATCCGTCGACGCGCATAGGCCAGAGCGGGTCATCGCGCCGATCTGGCGTCTGGCGCTGAAGCGCGCGAACCCGTTCGTGCTTCTCAACGAAGGCCGGCCGGAGTGCCCGATCTACTGCATCCATCCGATCAGCGGCGACGTCGTCGGACTGCGCGACTTCGCCAAGCTGCTCGGTGACCAGCGCTTCTACGGGATCCAGGTGCCGAAGGAGAAGATGAACGCGCAATTCGGCGGTTCGATCGAGCTCATCGCCGAGACCTATGTCGATCTCCTCGTGGCGTTCCAGCCGGATGGGCCGTTCGCCCTGGCCGGATGGTCGGCCGGCGCGATCATCGCGCTCGAGATGGCGCGCCAGCTGCGCGGCCTCGGTCGCGAGGTCCCGCTGCTCGTCGCGCTCGACGGCGCCCCGTGCAACACCGGTGCCGGCCTGAAGGTTTGGTACCCCCTCTATACGCTGAAGCTCATCGCGAACCTGCCGCGCTGGATCAGGGACGATCGCGAACAGGACTGGTCGTGGCGCGGCATCTACAATCGTCTCGAGGGCAAGCTCGCGATGCGCTTCGGCATCGGCGGTTCCGCGCTGCCGAACGTCCAGACGATGGATGCGGAGACGGTCGACGGCCTGATGCGCTCGAGCGGCTGGACGCCCGACCAGAAAGCCTTCATGTACGCGATGTACAAAGCGATGATCGGCTACGTGCCGGCGCCCTACAGCGGCCGCGTGCTGGTGTTCGAGACGCTCACGCAGCCCCTCTACCACCTGCGCCAGATCGGGGCGGCGTGGCGGGCGATCGCCTCCTCGATCGAAGTCGTCCCCCTTAGGGGCAATCACAGCGGCATCGTCAGCGAACCGACGATCGGCGCCGTCGCACGCCATCTCACGGCGCGCATGGCGGCGGTGCGATCGAACAACGATCCGGCGATGGTGATGCCCGACGGTGGCCCCTCGCACGCGTTCCGCACCGCCTTTACGGCATTGTGGCCGCCTCGACGGAGTCTCGGCAACGGCTAGGGGGCTCCCCGGTCAGGCGGCGACGCGCTCCGCGGGGGCGCGCACGTAGGCCATGGCATCGCGGATCACCCCCAGCCCGGCGCCGGGCTTGACACCCTCCGTCGCGAGATGGCGCCGCCAGGCGCGCGCTCCCGGCCAGCCGTTGAAGAGGCCGAGCATATGCCGGGTCATCGAGTGCAGCGGGACGCCCTCGGCGAGCCGCGCGGCGACGTAGGGCAGATAGGCCTCCACCGCCTCCCCCCGCGTGATATCTGGCATCCGCGCGCCGAACAGCCGCCGATCCACCTCGAGCAGCAGCGCGGGATCGCCGTAGGCGGCACGCCCGACCATCACGCCGTCGAGCTGAACGTCACCCGTTGCGAGCGCCTCCTCTATCGCGCTCCAGCTTGCGAGGCCGCCGTTGATCGCGATCGGCACCCGCGGCAGCTGCCGCTTCAGGGCGCGCACGATGGCGTGGTCGAGCGGCGGCACGTCGCGGTTCTCGCGGGGCGAGAGCCCCTTCAGCCAAGCTTTTCGGGCATGGACGAGGAGCGCGTCCACGCCGGCGGCGACGACGCTGCCGGCGAGGGCGTCGAGCGCCTCCGGCGGCTGGTCGTCCACGCCGAGGCGGCATTTCACGGTGACCGGGACGGACACCGCCGCCTTCATCGCCGCGACGCACTCGCCGACTAGGGCCGGCTCGCGCATCAGGCAGGCGCCGAAGGCGCCGTTCTGCACCCGGTCGGACGGGCAGCCGACGTTGAGATTGACCTCGGCATAGCCGAGATCGGCGCAGATGCGGGCGCAGGCGGCGAGTTCCGCCGGATGGCTGCCGCCCAGCTGCACCGCGACCGGGTGCTCGCGATCGTCGAAGCCCAGCACCCGCCCGCGATCGCCATGGAGCACGGCGCCGGTGGTGACCATTTCCGTGTAGAGCCGGGCGTGACGCGAAAGGACGCGATGGAAGACGCGGCAATGCCGGTCCGTCCAGTCCATCATCGGCGCGACGGAGAACAGGTAGTGGTCTCGCGAGGGTGGCTGCCCGGGCTTCGGTTCGCCAGACGCTCGCTCGTCGCTACTCATCACTCGATCGATGTCCATCCGCCGGGCCGGTGCCATATGCCTTGAATAGTCCAATCCGGCACCGGAACAAGGTCGGCTCGCACGAGACGCCGATCACCGCGGCGGGCCGCCGGGCTTGTGTCCGGCGCCCGGACAGCCAGCCGATGCTCCGGTTGAGCCGAGAGACCCCTTCCTCTAGAAGCGAGCGTCCCCGCGCCGGCCGGTCCGACGTGCGAAGGGTCGGCGTAGCAGGAAAGGGCCTCGATGAAGGGCATCATTCTCGCCGGAGGATCCGGCACCAGGCTCTATCCGCTGACCCTCGTCGTCTCGAAGCAGCTGCTGCCGGTCTACGACAAGCCGATGGTCTACTATCCGCTCGGCACGCTGATGATCGCCGGCATCCGCGAGGTCGTGGTTATCACGACGCCGCACGATCAGCCGCTGTTCAGGCAGCTGCTCGGCGACGGGACGGCGCTGGGGATCTCGATCTCCTACGCCGTGCAACCGCAGCCAAACGGGCTCGCCGAGGCTTTCATCATCGGCCGCCATTTCGTCGGCGACGACCGCGTCGCCCTGGTTTTGGGCGACAACATCTTCTACGGCCACGGCCTTCCGGAGCTGCTCGGCTTCGCGACCGCGCGCGAGACCGGCGCGACGGTGTTCGGCTACGTCGTCTCCGACCCGCATCGCTACGGCGTCGTCGAGATCGACGCCCGCTCCCGCGCGATCTCGATCGAGGAGAAGCCGGCGCAGCCGAAGTCGAACCTGGCGGTGACGGGCCTCTACTTCTACGACAACGACGTGCTCGACATCGCCGCCTCGATCAAGCCGTCGCATCGCGGCGAGCTCGAGATCACCGACGTCAACCGCGTCTATCTCGAGCGCGGCGATCTCAATGTCGAGATCATGGGACGCGGCTTCGCGTGGCTCGACACCGGCACCCACGACAGCCTCGCCGAAGCCGGACAGTTCGTGGAGATCCTCGAACGCCGCCAGGGCTTGAAGATGAGCTGCCTCGAAGAGATCGCCTACAATCAGGGCTTCATCGATCGCGCCATGCTTCTCGAGAGCGCCGAGCGCTACGGCAAGTCCGGCTACGGCCACTATCTGCGGCGCATCGCGGAGACTTAGCGGGCGATACGCGCCCGTCGCCCTCGCGCCACCTGTTGATGAGGTTCGCACGGTCGTTTTGTTTCGCAGCGAAACGGTTTAGAGCACGTCGTCCGAGCCGCTAACCTGGACACACGCATGACGGACCTCACGATCGACGGCGACACCTTCCGGGTCGAGGTCGAAGGCGACGATGCCAAGCCGGCGCTGCTGCTGTCGAATTCGCTCGGGACCGACCTGTCGCTCTGGGACGGGCAGATGCCGGCGCTCAGCGAGCATTTCCGCGTCATCCGCTACGACGCGCGCGGCCACGGCGCCAGCGTCGCCGGTCCCGGCCCTTACTCGATCGAGCAGCTCGGCCGCGACGCGCTGGCGATCCTCGATGCGCTCGATATCGCGACGGCGCACGTAATGGGCGTCTCGATGGGCGGTGCGGTCGCGCAATGGCTGATGATCAACGCACCGGACCGGATCGCGCGCGCCGTGCTCGCCAACACGACGGCGCGGTTCATGACGCCGGAGGTCTGGAACGGACGCATCGCGACGGTGCTGCGCGAGGGGATGGACGCGGTCGCGGCGTCCACGATGGAGCGGTGGTTCGGCGAAACCTTCAGGGCGGAGGCGGCCGAGCGTGTCGCGGCGGTCGAGGCTGTCATGCGGTCGACGGCGCCGCACGGCTTTGCCGCTTGCAGCGCGGCTCTCCGCGACATCGACCTGCGCGAAGCCATCCGCGCGATCGAGCACCCCGTCCTGATCCTGACCGGGGCCGACGATGCGGCCATTTCGGCGCAAGACACGGCCCACTTCCTGGACGCGATCGTCGACTCGCGGCACGTCGAACTGCCCGCGCGCCACATCTCCAACATCGAAGCGGAAGCCGCCTTCACGCAGGCCGTTCTCGATTTCCTTCTGGCCGAGATGCCCGCGCGGCGTACCAAACGCGGATCTAAGCCGGGTCCCGTAAGCTCGGCGCCGGCGCGCCGGCAGGGGCGCCGTTCGATCGCGGCGCGCGCGCCGCTCCCGGAGCGGACCACGGCGAAAACAAACCGGCGTGCCGTCGCGGGTCGGGCGAAGGCAGCCGCCGCGAAATCGAAGACCGTCAAACCACTGGCCCCCAGGCGACCGGCCACTAAGTCACCGCCCGGCAAGCGAGCCGCCGCTGAGCGGGCCGCCGCCAAGCCGGCTGCCGTTAGATCGAGCGCCGCGAAGGCACTCGCCGCCAAGCCGGCGGCTGTCAAGTCTGCCGGCGTCAAGTCTGCCGGCGTCAGGGGTTCAGCCGTCAGACATTCGCGCATCACCAAATCGGCGATCAAAGCGTCCGCCGCCACACCGCGCCGAGCGGCTGGTGCGGCGAGGCCGGCCTCGGTGCCGAAAACGACCACACGGAGGGCCGCGTCGTCGAGCGCCAAACCGGCGAGTGCGGCTTCGAGCGCGAAGACGGCAACGCGCACCTCCAAGTCCGCCGCGCCGCGGAGAACGGCGGCGTCGTTGGCCGCGAAGGCGACGCGCTCGGCCAAGGGAGCCGGCGCGAAGCAGCAGACCCGCGTCACGACCGCCGCGACGTCGCGCACTTCTTCCAAAGCCGCCGTGAAGAAGACCGCCGCGAAGAAGACGGCCGCGAAAGCGACCGCTTCCAAGAAAACGGCGCCCAAGGCTGCCGCGAAGAGATCGGTCGCGCCGCGAAAGCCTGGCCGTCCACCGACCCGCCGCGGCGCGCGATGAGGCTGTGGGGCGCCGTCGTCCTCGCGTTCGGCTTGGTGCTGCCGGCGTGCGCCGAGCCGCTCCATATCGGCGTCGGCGCCCCACTCAGCGGCCCGGACGCGGTGTTCGGCGATCAGATCCGCCTCGGGGTGGAGCAGGCGATCGTCGACATCGACGCCGCGGGTGGGTTCCTCGGCCAGAGCGCCGAGCTGGTGCGGGGCGATGACGGAGGCGACCCGAAGAAAGGCGACGGCGTCGCCCGGCGCTTCGTCGCGGCGCACGTGCCGATCGTCGTCGGCCACTTCTCCTCCGCTGTGACGGTGCCGGCCTCCGCGATCTACGCCGATGCCGGCGCGCTCGACCTAACGCCGAGCGCGATCGAGCCGCTCGTGACCGACCGCGGCCTCGCGACAGTGTTCCGCACCTGCGGCCGCTCCGACGAGCAGGCCGGCGTGGCGGCCCGCTTCCTGCTCCATCGCACCCAAAGCAAGATCGCGATCCTCCACGACCGCACCAGCGACGGCAAGGCGCTGGCCGATGCCGTCCGCAAGGAGCTGGCGGCCGCCGACGTGCACGAGGTGTTCTACGGTAGCTTCGAGAAGGGCTCGCACGACCTCGCCGGCTTCGTGTCGCGGCTGAAGGCCTCCGGCGCGCAGATCGCCTTCTGGGGCGGCGGCGCTTCCGATGCCGCTACGCTCGTGCGCCAAATCCGCGACACCGGCGCGCGCATCACGCTGATGGGCGGCATGGCGATCGCGTCCGACGAACTCGCCGATGCCGGCGCGGCCGCCGACGGCACGCTGATGGTGTTTGCCAAGGATCCGCGCCGCAACCCGGCCGCCGCCGATCTGCTGAAGCGCCTGCAGGCGAAGGGTATCGATCCGGATGGCACCGTCTTCTACGCCTATGCCGCCGTGGAAGTCGTGAAACAGGCGGCCGATGCGGCGCACGCGCTCGATCCGGTGAAGCTCGCGGGCGCGATGCACTCCGGGATGACCTTCAGGACCGTCCTGGGCAACCTCGCCTTCGACGCCAAAGGCGACCCGAAAACACCCGATTTCACCGTCTATGTGTGGCACCGTGGAGCGAGCGGGCGGATGACCTACGACGATCCCGCCAATTTCTAGAACGCCACATACGGGTGCAAGACTCTGGTATGGCTCGTTTGCTAAGGACGAGCATGTGCATCTCCGAGCCGCTGCCCGTTCAGCTGATGGACCGCTAATGGCATGATGGTCCTTTCAGCGTTCTTCCTGAACGTCATCTTCAATTTCGCCGTCGGACTGCTCGTCGCCAAGTTTCTCGGGCCTGCCGAATACGGCCGATTCGCTCTCGCCCTCGCCACGGCGATGGCCGTGCAGGCCGCCTTCCTCGATTGGGTGCGGCTCGGCGCCACCCGCTTCTACTCGGAGCGCTCGCGGGACGAAAACCCATCGCTTCGCGCCACGCTCGACATTGCCTTCGCGCTCGTCACCGGCGGTCTCGCCGTCGGCGCCGCGCTGCTGTTCCTCACCGGCGTCCACTTCCCGCTCTCCAACGGACTGATCGCGCTGGCGCTCGGCGCGGCGGTGGCGAACGGTTTGTTCGACTTCAATACGGCGCTGGTGCGCGCCCGCTTCCACGACACGCTCTACATCAAGCTCGTCGTCGTGAAGAACCTGCTCGCCCTCGCACTGACGGGCGGCGGCGCCTTCTACTTCGGCTCGGCCAAGATGGCTTTGATCGGCGGCGTGGTGAGCCTGTCCGGGTCGGTCGTGGCCGCCCGCGCCGCGCTCGCCGATCCCGGAGCGGACGCCCATCTCGCCCGGTTCTCGATCGCGAAATCGATCCTGCGCTACTCGATGCCGATCGTCACGGCCAACCTCCTCTATATCTGCATTCCGCTCGCCAACCGCTCGCTCATCGCCATCTTCTACGGCTTCTCGGAAACCGGACAGTTCTCGCTCGCCTACGACATCGGCACCAAGGCGGTGCAGGCGATCGGTTCGACGCTCGACGTGCTGCTGTTCCAGATCGCGGTGCTGGCGCACGATAGTCACGGCCGCGACCACGGCAAGCAGCGGATCGCCGACAACATGGCCATCGTGATCGCGGTGATCATGCCGGCTTGCGCCGGCATCTGGCTGATCCTGCCCTCGCTGCAAATCCTGATCGTCCCGGTGCAGTACCGCGGCCCGTTCGATGAACTGCTCACCCTGATGATGCCGGGCCTGTTTTGCTTCGCGATGATCCTTTATGCGATCAACCCAATCTTCCAGATCGCCAAGCGGACCGCGCCGCTGATCGGGGCGGCGGTGGTCGCCTGTATCGCCGACCCGCTGATCCTCCTCGCGCTGCCGCGCACGAAGGATGCCTCGAGCCTGGCAATCGCCCAGTCCGGCGCCTTCGCCGTGGCGCTGGTGACGCTGATCGCCATCGCCGGCGTGGCCAAGCCGGTCTGGCCCAGGACGCGCGACCTCCTCGCCACCGCGCTCGCCACGGTGGCGATGGCCGCGGTGCTGATGCCGATGCGCGCGCAGCCGCCCGGCATCGTAACCCTCGTTGAACAGATCGCGGGCGGAATGCTGGTCTACGGCGCGCTGGTCGCCCTGTTCGACATCGCCACCCTGCGCACGCTCGTCCTCGGCGGGCTCCGCCCGGTCGTCGCGCGCTTCAGGACGAGCTGAACGGCCGCCGCATTAGGAGCGTCGCCCAGCCATCGACGTCGCGGCGAGCGACGAGGCAGAAGTCCTGCGTTCGGTAGGCCGAAACGATACCGGGTACGTCGCCGGCGAGCAAGCCGGACAGGATGATCTCGCCGCCGGGCGCCGTCAGGCGCGACACCGCGTGCGCCATCGCGCGCAACGGACGGGCCAGGATGTTGCCGAACACGAGATCGTAGGGCGCCCCTGCCCGCAGCCGCGGGTGCGCAACGCCGGCGGCACGGACCGGGCGCAGATAGGCTCCAGCCCGATTCAGCCTGGCATTGCCGCGAGCGGCGACGACCGACACGGTATCGATGTCGCCTGCGGCGACGGACCGGTGGAAGCGACGCGCGGCGGCGATCGCCAGAACGCCGGTGCCGGTGCCGATGTCGAGGATGCGGCGGGGTCGCCGCCGGCGGGCGACCGCGTTCAGCATGGCGAGACAGCCGCGGGTGGACCCGTGGTGGCCGGTGCCGAAGGCGAGTGCTGCCTCGATCTCGATGCCGATGTCGCCGATCGCGACGCGGGCCCGGCCGTGCGAGCCGTGGACGACGAAGCGGCCCTCGCGTACGGCCTCCAGGCCTTCCAGGGACGCGGCGACCCAATCGCGTTTCTCCACCGCCCCGAAAGTAGCGTTCGCGGCGGTGGCGGCATCGGCGGCGCTCGCGACGAGCGCACGCACCAAACCCTCTTCGGGCGCGCGACCGAAATAGACTTCGACGATCCAGGGGCCGCTCGACCAGGTACGCGTGCCCACCGCCTCCTCGAAAGCGGCGGCCGCCGTCTCCGCCGGGTCGAAGGTCTCGACGACGATATCGGCGACGCGCCGGGCGGTCGCCTCGTCGCAGCGCAGCCGCATGAGATGGGCTGCGCCATTGGGAGGGAGACCTTCGAGCATCACGGCGCCTAGCACGCACGGCCACCGTATTCAACGCAGCCTCGTGCCGTTGCTCTCCTGCGTTTGCCTTTGGCGACGGGAAGGCAGCTAAAGCCATGCCATGGTCGTTAGGCTGCTCGTGGGACTTTTGTTAGCCTTCGCTTCGGGCCAAGTCGAGGCGCAACCAGGCGCCTTGCCGGAGGCGGAGCAGGAAACTCTTCGCAGCTTCGGCACCACTCATCCGGCCTGCACGGAATGGAGCGACGGCTGTTCGGTCTGTCTACGCCAAGCCCACAGCACGGAGGCCTGCTCGCTTCCCGGAATCGCCTGCCAGCCTGGGATGATGAGCTGCCGCACACCGAAACCCTAGCGGCTCAGCCGAGCCGCGCGTGAGCTGTCGGTTTGGCGTCGCCGTTGAGCGAAGCCTTGATCGGGCAGTAGCCGGTCGCGCCGCGGTAGGCAAGATAGGAGCCCGAAGCAAGCATAAGCATGCTCGTGAAGACGTTCGGGCGCGGCTGAGCCGCCATCGACGTCAAGCCCAGACCGAGGAGCATGGAGAGCGCCCGCTCACCCGAGGACAGATGGGGGTTGGCGCTGGCGTATTGCGAGATGTCAAAAGCCACGATCGATCTCCCGGCGCGACAGCGCGATGCCTGTCGGTTTGCCGCCCGAAAATGCCGCGCGCTCCGCGAAGGTTCCTGTTGTCCATGACGGCCCCACCGACAACGCGTTCGCCATCTTCGTAGGCTTCGCAATACAAGGGACGCGCTTTGCTCTACATTCGATCTAACCCATTCCGAGTGATCTCATCGGGGCGAAGGCCGTCAAGCACCGATGCTAGAGATGCTGATGCCGCCTCAGGACCAAATCGACGAGCGCGACTTCAAGTCCGCGTTGAGCCAGTTCGCGAGCGGCGTCACCGTCATTACCACTTACGACGAGTCCGGTGCGGTGCATGGCATGACGGCGACGGCGTTTTGCTCGCTGTCGCTGCAGCCGCCGCTGGTGCTCGTCGCGATCGCGCACGGCACGCGCTGTCACAGGCATGTCGTCGCGCGCAGACGGTTCGGCGTCAGCGTCTTGACGGAGCAACAGACCGACCTGTCGCGTCATTTCGGCGGTCGGCGCCTTCCGGCGGCCGATCCGCGGTTCCGCACGCTTGCCGACATCCCGGTGCTCGCCGGCGCCATGGTCACCCTGGCCTGCCACCTCGAGACGCACAACGGCGGGGGAGATCATTCGATCTTCACCGGACGCGTCGCCGCGCTCCACATCGAACTCTCGGGACGACCGCTGATCCATTTCGACGGCCGCTATCGCCGGCTGGCGTCGGAGGCCGACGAGGCTTAGAGCATTTCCGGCTTAGTCGCACGCATAGCCTGAGCTTGCGATGTAATTTCGGCATTCGTCGGGACCCAGCGCTCTGATGATCCGGCCGATTTCCTTCCACAGGGCGTCTTGTGTGCGGGCTTTTGCTTTGCGCAATTCGGCCTTCAACTTGGCGAACATCTTCTCGATGGGGTTGAGATCGGGACTGTAGGGCGGCAGGTAGAGGACGCTGGCGCCGACGGCTCTGATCGCCGCCTCGACGCCGACGACCTTGTGGGCGGAGAGGTTGTCCATCACCACGATGTCGCCTGGTGACAGAGCGGGCGCCAGGAACTGCTCGGTGTAGGCGAGGAAGATCTCGCCCGTCATCGGGCCGTCGAGGACCAGCGGCGCGATGACGCCGCTCTCGCGCAGGCCGCCGACGAACGTCGTCGTGAACCAGTGGCCGTGCGGGGTGGCATCGACGAGCCGCTCGCTTTTCGGTCCCCAGCCGTGAGTGCGCGCCATGTTGGTCGCGGCGCCGGTCTCGTCGATGAAGACGAAGGCGGCGCAATCCATGAAGCGCTGCCAAGCTTGCCACCGCTTCCGACGCACGGCGACATCGGGGCGATCCTGCTCGGCGGCTCTCATCGACTTTTTTTGTGTGACAGGCCGAGCCGGTGCAGCGTCGACCAGATCGCCGTCGTCGAGACCGCAACGCCACGCTCGGCGAGCGCCGCCTGGAGTTCGGCGAGCGTGATGCCCTTGCGAGCCTGCGTCAGCTCGCGCAGGACATCGGCGTGCTCTTCGAGGAGTGGCCGCCGATAGCCGCCGATCCGGGCTGGCGCCGTGCTGCCGGTTCTGCGTACACGCTGCATCAGCTTGATCGCCGCCGACGGGCTGACCGCGAACCGACGCGCCGCCTCGCGCGCCGAACTGCCGTCGTTGACGGCTTCCACGAGCCGCCTGCGCAAATCCTGGGAAAGAGGTGCAACCATGAGAGCCTCGCCGCTGAACAAGACTCTCGAATCTGACTCGTCGATTCCATGCAAGCTCGAAGTGCTCTAGCGCGGGCAGCCCCTGGCGTGGGTCCAGACGGCCGCGATCACCCTCCGGCCATGGCGAGGCGAAAAAGGTTTGTCGCGCACGATTGGCCGACGGGTGATTGCCCTAACAATTCAGCGGCCCTAAGCTCGCCGCGCTGACGGGCGGGTTCGCCCGCTTGCGATTGTCAAAGGACGCTGCGTGCTAGAGACCCCTTCGGTCGACCTTTCGGAATGCGAGCGCGAAGCGGTCCATAGCCCCGGTGCCATCCAGCCCTTCGGGGCTCTCGTCGCCTTCAGCCTTCCGACCTGGTCGATCGCCCACGTTTCGCTCAACGCCGCGCCGCTGTTCGGCGCGCAATCGGCGGTGGCGATGATCGACGCGCCGATGGAGACGGTGCTCCCGCCCACGATCATCCACGATCTGCGCAACACCTTTCAGTCGGCGATGATCTCGGGGTTCTCCGAGCGGCTCTCGGGCGTGCCGGTCGGGATCGCGCAAGAGCAACACGACGTCTTCGTCCACGCGTCCGGGCAGCTCGCGATCGCCGAGTTCCTGCCTTGTGAGAACGCGGAAAGCTCCCGGGCCGACTCCACCGCGCTCGTCAAGACGATCCTCGAGCGGCTCCGGCGCGCCACCAGCTTCCAAGCCTTCCTGAATTCGGCCGCGCGTCAAATCCGCGCCGTGACCGGCTTCGACCGGACCATGATCTACAAGTTCCTTGACGACGACAGCGGCGAAGTGGTCGCCGAGGCGGTTCGCGCCGGGATGCCGCCTTTCATGGGCCTGCGCTACCCGGCCAGCGATATCCCCGCTCAGGCGCGCGCCCTGCTCAAGCGGCAGTGGCTGCGCATGATCCCTGAGGTCGAGCACGAGCCTGTGCCGATCGTCCCGCACTTGACGCCGAAAGGCCTGGCGCTCGACCTCAGCCTGTCGACCTTGCGTGCAGCCTCGCCGATCCATCTGCAGTACTTGCGCAACATGGGCAGCGCCGCGACCCTGACCGTCTCGATCATGGTCGACGACAAGCTTTGGGGTCTCATCGCCTGTCATCACGAGACGCCGCGGCGTCTGTCCTCGTCGACCAGCGCGGCGGTGGACCTTCTCGCCCAGGTGTTCTCCACGCAGATCGAGGCCAAGCAGCAGCACGACGAACTCGCCTATATCGCCAAAGCGCGCGAGAGCCACGATCGGCTGATCGCCGCTATGGAGCCGCGGGAAACGATCTTCGAAAACCTGCGCCGCTTCAGCGGACCGCTTCGCGAGCTGATCGCCTGCGACGGCATCGGGGTCTGGACAAAAGGCCGCTTCGAAAGCGACGGCATCGTGCCGCCTGACGACGCGATCAAGCCTCTGGTCGCCTACCTCGACGGCCGGCGCAGCGACCGGCTCTTCGTCAGCGACGGGCTGTGGCAAGACCTGCCGGACGCGCAGCGTTATTGCGACCGCGTGAGCGGGCTGATCGCCATTCCGTTCTCGGGCGATCCCGCCGATTTTTTGCTGTTGTTCCGTCGCGAGGTCATTCGGACGGTGACGTGGGGCGGCAACCCGAACAAAGCCGTCCTTCCCGGCGACGACGGTCATGTGCTTGGCCCACGCGCCAGCTTCGCAGCGTGGAAGGAGAAGGTGCACGGCCTCGCTGTGCCTTGGCGCAAGAGCGAGATCGACATCGCCGAGAGCCTGCGCGTGTCGCTCCTCGACGTCATCTTGCGCCGGGCCAGCATGGTCGATCGCGAGATGCGAATCGCGCAGGAAAGTCAGCTGCTTCTTGTCGCCGAGCTGAACCATCGCGTGAAGAACGTCCTTGCGGTGATCCGCTCGCTGGTGCGCCAGAGCCGGCAGGGCGAGCATACGCCCGACTCGTTCGCGGCCGATCTGCAAAGTCGCATCCACGCGCTTTCGCTCGCGCACGATCAACTCACGCAAGCGCATTGGAAGGCTGCGCCCCTCGAAACGCTGATCGAGGCCGAGGCTAAGGCCTGGATCGACACCGACGCGACGCGGCTGGCGCTGGCCGGTCCGCCGGTGTTGATCGAGGCGCGCGCCTTCCAAACCCTCGCCCTGGTGCTGCACGAGATGATGACGAATGCCGCCAAATACGGCGCGCTCAGCGTGGACGGCGGTCGACTCACGGTCGAGTGGACGCTTGGGACGAGCGGCGAGCTGAAGCTCACCTGGTCGGAAGAGAACGGACCGAAGGTGTCGCCGCCGGCGCGCCGCGGTTTCGGCTCGATCGTCGTCGAGCAATCCGTCCCCTTCGAACTGCGGGGCGAAGCCAAGATCGAATATCGACCGGAGGGTGTTCACGCCACCTTCTTGATCCCGGCCGAATTCGTTCGGGTCGGCGAGAAGCGCGAGACCCGCATGCTGGTGCCCACCTTACGCGCCGATCTCGCCGGCAAGAGCCTGCTGCTTGTCGAGGACAGCATGATGATCGCGCTCGATGCGCAGACAATGCTGCAGAACTGCGGCGCCGAGGTCGAGGTCGCGTCGACGGCTCGGGATGCCCGGCGCGCCATCAAGCTCAACCACTTCGATGCCGCCATTCTCGACGTCAATCTCTACACGGAGACCAGCTTCGCGGTGGCGGAGGATCTGCAGGATCGCGCGATCCCGTTCGTGTTCGCCACCGGCTACGGCGAGCAGGTCACCGTGCCCGATCGCTTCAAGAACGTGCACGTCCTCTCGAAGCCGTATGTCGAGGACGCGCTACGGGCGGCCCTCGCCGCCTAGGCTGCTCTTTCCCCTCATCGCCGGACTTGTCCCGGCCTATCACGCCGTATATCGCGGCATCGCTGCGGGCTTTGAGGCCAAGCCGGCGTGTCAATAACCGGCACAACGGCGGCCATAAACGCGAGTCTTAAGTTTACCGGCTCGGCAGGCCGCGGAACCCTGCTAGATCAACCCCGATTGTTTGGCCAAGCTTCCGGAGGCCGATTCATGAGATCAACGTCCGCCCTTGCGACGATCGCCGCTCTCGCCATTGCCGCGCCTGCGCTCGCGCAGCGCTTCATCGAGATCACGCCCGACGAGACGGTGCTCGTCGAGCGCTACGTCCGTGAGAGCCCGGAGCCGCCGCCGATCATCGAGCAGGACATGACGTTGCGTCCGGGCAGCGTGATACCGGAGGCGGTGCCTCTGCGGCCGTTCGAGAGGATCGCGGCGCTGTCGCGCTACGCCTACTTCATCTCCGTCGACCACAAGATCGTCGTCGCCGATCCCCGCACGCGCGTCGTGGTGCGTATTCTCGACCAGCCGCGCCAATAAACGCGTTTCGGCCGACCTGAGAACGGGCGGCCGAGGCCGCCCGTATCTGAGGCCGCCTTAGGCGGCCTTCTTCGCCGTGAAGGAGGCGATCGCATCCATCAGCGGCGGCGAGAGCACGTCATAGGACTCGAGCCCGACAGACTTCAGCTTGGAACGCACGCTGGCCATGTCCTTGGGGTCGTGGCCCTGCTCGATGATGGACGAGACGAAGGCGGCGAACTGCGGCTCCTGCCAGCCTTTGGCGTCCGACAGTTCGACATGGACGAAGTCGAGCCCCTTGAAGGGATGATCCTTGACGATGTCGCCGTACATGTGGACGCCGCACGCCTTGCACGCGTGACGGCGGATCGCGGCCGACTCGTCGACAATGTGCAGCTTCTCTTCGTGCGCTGTCACCTTCAGATGGTCATGCGGCACGACCGCGACGATCGAGAACTCCGCGCCCGCCGGCTTCCAGCACTTCGAGCAACCGCAGGCGTGATTATGGACGACATCGCCGGTGATCGTCACCTCGACCTTGTCCGTAGCGCAATGGCAATGAAGCTTGCCGCCGGCAAAGTTCGGCGTGCCCTTCTGAAAACCGTTGTCGATCGAGGGATGAAGGGACATGAAAATCTCCGCTGGAGTTCGTGCTTCCGGGTTGTCGTGGGAAGCGCAACCCGCGAGATGATGCATCGTGCATCAAAGCGCTCGGGCCAGTCCTCATAGCGGCGAAGGCGTTCTTTTTCTAGCCAAAAGGGTGGCAGCGGGCTGGGTACTTCGATCTATGTCACGATATACTATATCATCGATGGCGCGGTGAGCCGGCTGTGCGCTACGGGCGCAGCGCAATGCCATGGGGATGGTGCGAAGATGGTCTCCGGCGCAGCCTTGCAACCCCTCGTCGTGCGAGCAAGATGCCCGACGGAAGCTTGAGGGGAGATGATTCGCATGGCCAAGAAGGCTGTAGCGCAGAAGGAAGCGGTGCCGACCAAGAAGGGCGCGAGCACAACCCTGACAACTACCGAGATCGGCGATTATCTCGCCTCGACCTTCGACATCCCGAAGTCGCACGCGAAGATCTACCTGACCGAGGCGGTCGCGCTGATCGGCAAGCACCTGAAGAAGGGCAACAAGGTCCGACTGTCCGGCCTCGGCGTCTTCCAGGTGAAGAAGCGGGCCGCCCGCAAGGGCCGCAACCCCAATACCGGCGAGCCGATGAAGATCAAGGCCAGCAAGCGCGTCGGCTTCGCCGTGGCGCGGGACCTCAAAGCGAAGCTGTAGTCTGGCGCGCGCGGCGCCACTCGAGCAACGACGAGCACGACCTCACCCGTATGTCGCGACGGGCGCCAGCGCGGCAACCTCCTCGTCGGTGAAGACGCGACCGCGGGTCAGGAAGCGCTTGCCGCTGCCGTTTTCCAGCGAGAACATGCCGCCGCGCCCGGGCACGACATCGATGATCAGCTGCGTGTGTCTCCAATATTCGAACTGCGAGGCGCTGATGTAGACCTGCGCGCCGCCGATCCCGCCGAGATGGACGTCGCGAGAGCCGACCATGTAATCGCCCACAGGATAGCACATCGGCGCCGAGCCGTCGCAGCAGCCCCCGGACTGATGGAACAGGACATCGCCGTGCTTGTCCTTCAAGGTCTTGATCAGGTCGAGTGCTTCCGTCGTCGCCCTCACGCGGACGACCTCGTCTTCCTTCATGACGTTCCTCACTGATCACAGGGGCAAGTCCGAGCCGCGCGATGCCGGCGGCTCTCGACACGAGAACCGGCGCCCCGACGATACCGGGGTGCCGGCTTGTCTTAAGCTCGAGCCTAGAAGAAGCCGAGCTTCTTGGGGCTGTAGCTGACCAGCATGTTCTTGGTCTGCTGGTAGTGGTCGAGCATCATCTTGTGGTTCTCGCGGCCGATGCCGGACTGCTTGTAGCCGCCGAAGGCCGCATGCGCCGGGTAGGCGTGGTAGCAGTTCGTCCATACGCGGCCGGCCTGGATCGCGCGGCCGAATCGATAGGCGCGATTGCCGTTGCGCGACCACACGCCGGCGCCGAGGCCGTAGAGCGTGTCGTTGGCGATCGAGAGGGCCTCGTCATCGTCCTTGAAGGTCGTGACCGAGAGCACCGGCCCAAAGATCTCCTCTTGGAAGATGCGCATCTTGTTGTGGCCCTGGAAGACGGTCGGCTGGACGTAATAACCGTCTTTGAACTCGCCCTCCATGTGCTTGCGCTCGCCGCCGGTGAGCACCTTGGCGCCTTCCTGCTTGCCGATGTCGATGTACTGGAGGATTTTCTCCATCTGCTCGGAGGAGGCCTGCGCACCGAGCATCGTCGCCATGTCGAAGGGCGACCCCTGAACGATGGCCTCGACGCGCTTGATCGCCTTTTCCATGAAGCGATCGTAGATCGACTCGTGCACCAGCGCGCGCGAGGGGCAGGTGCAGACCTCGCCCTGGTTCAGCGCGAACATAGTGAAGCCTTCGAGCGCCTTGTCGAGGAAGTCGTCGTCCTCGTCGGCGACGTCCTTGAAGAAGATGTTCGGCGACTTGCCGCCGAGCTCGAGCGTGACCGGGATCAGGTTCTGCGAGGCGTACTGCATGATGAGGCGGCCGGTCGTCGTCTCCCCGGTGAAGGCGATCTTGGCGATGCGGTTCGAGGAGGCGAGCGGCTTGCCGCACTCGAGGCCGAAGCCGTTGACGACGTTGAGCACACCCGGCGGAAGCAGATCGCCGATAAGCTCCATCAGCACCATGATCGAGGCCGGGGTCTGCTCGGCCGGCTTCAGCACGACGCAATTGCCGGCGGCGAGCGCCGGCGCGAGCTTCCAAACCGCCATCAGAATCGGAAAGTTCCACGGAATGATCTGGCCGACAACGCCGAGCGGCTCGTGGAAGTGGTAGGCGACCGTGTCGTGGTCGATCTCGGAAATGCCGCCTTCCTGAGCGCGGATGGCACCGGCGAAGTAGCGGAAATGATCGATGGCGAGCGGCATGTCGGCGAAGGTCGTCTCGCGCAGCGGCTTGCCGTTATCCCACGTCTCGGCCAGCGCCAGCATGTCGAGGTTGTCCTCCATGCGGTCGGCGATCTTGTTCAGGATCACCGCGCGAGACGCGGGCGAGGACTGGCCCCAAGCCTCCTTGGCGGCGTGAGCGGCATCGAGCGCGCGCTCGATGTCCTGCGCGCCGGACTGCGCGACCTCGCAGATCACGTGACCCGTGATGGAGGAGGTGTTCTCGAAGAATTTGCCTTCGACGGGATCGACGAACTTGCCGCCGATGAAATTGCCGTAGCGCGACTGGAACGGCGGTTTATGGGTCTGGCCCAGGAATTCCGGCTTGTTCATGACGTCTCCTCTTTTGATGAGATCGTCCGTGGCAGAGCGGGCTCGTTCGCCCGCTCCTTGGTAGCGCCGCGGAGCGATGTGTTTTCGCATATATAGCGTTGCCGGGCAAAGGCGACTTTCGCCGAAACGATAGCCCCTTCGACACACGCAAGCTCGAAATGCTTGAAGCGCCAGAGTTCAACCGCGCTCCGCCGGCATCACGCGATCGCCCGCCAGACGCGCCGGCGCGGCAACGAGCGCCACCAGGCTCAGGAGCGCCGCGCCGCCGAGGTATACGCCGACGAGTGCGAGGCCGCCGCGGTTCGCGAGCATCTGCGCCAGCAGCGGGGCGACGCCGCCCCCGAGGATGCCGCCGACGTTGAAGGCGAGCGAAGCACCGGTGTAGCGCACGCGGGCGGGGAAGAGATCCGGCAGCCACGCGCCGAGCGGTCCGTAGACGAAGCCCATCACGAACAAGGCGGCGGCGAGGAAGACGCCGATCGGCGCGAGCGATCCGCTGGACAGCATCGGCGCGATCAGGAAACCAAGGCCGATGGTGGCGCAGCAGCCGGCGACGAGAACGCGCCGCGGGTTGCCGCGATCCGCCCAGACCCCGGCGATGACGATCCCGGCGGCGAGGAACAGGATGGCGACGAGCAGCACGCCAAGCATGAGCCTGCGGTCGTAATGCAGCGTGCCGGTCGCATAACCGAGCGCGAACGCGGTCGACAGATAGAACAGCGCGAAACAGGCGACGACGGCGAAGGTGCCGGCGATCGTCTCGCGCCAGTGATCGCGCAGCACTTCTCCCATCGGCACCGCCGCGGGCGGCGCCTCGGCGAGCGCGGCGGCGAAGGCCGGCGTTTCGGTCAGTTTGAGGCGCACCCAAAGGCCGACGCCGACAAGCGCCGCGCTGGCGAGGAACGGCAGGCGCCAGCCGAACGCCTCGAACTGGGCCGGCGTGAGCAGCACGCCGAGGATGAGGAACAGGCCGTTGGCGGCGATAAAGCCAACGGGTGCGCCGAGTTGCGGCGCCATGCCGAAGCGCGCGCGATAGCCCGGCGGCGCGTTCTCGACAGCGAGAAGCGCGGCGCCGCCCCACTCGCCCCCGAGACCGAAGCCCTGGCCAAATCGCAGGACACACAGAAGAAGCGGCGCCAGCCAACCAGGTAGTCCCATCGCCTGCATCGCGGCGTAGCCCGGCAGCAGGCCGATCGCGACGGTCGACAGGCCCATCACCAGGAGCGAGGCGACGAGCGTCGACTTGCGGCCAATGCGGTCGCCGAAATGACCGAACACGGCAGCGCCGAGCGGCCGGGCCACGAACGCGAGACCGAAACTGCTGTAGGATGCGAGAAGCTGGGCGGAGGACGAGGCGGCGGGGAAGAACAGCGGTCCCAACACAAGCGAAGCAGCCGTCGCGTAGACGTAGAAATCGTAGAATTCGACGGCCGTTCCGACCAAGCTCGCAGCCAGAACGCGCCAAGGCGAGGCCGCGCTCTTACCCGAAAGTCTCATTGCCGCCAGACATCACTTCGGACTGTTTCTGGCCTCTCGCATCGAGACGCCGGCCAATGTAAGAGAATCATGAGCAAAGTCGCTGATTCTTCACACGTTTGGCTTGCATCCCAGTTCAATACCGCCTAGAGGTTTGATAGCAAACTAGAGAAGCTTGATTCCAAAGGCATTTCAGTTTCGACCATAGCGGCTCGATGGCCTAGGTCAAGTGCGGGATCTTAGGCGGAGGAGACGAATGGTTGAACGCGCGCGAAAGTCGACGGCGAGGGCGCTAGCCGGCAAGACGGGAGCGTCGGGCAGGAACGGCGCGCCCGGCAAAGCCGGCGGGTCGGGCAGGATGGCCGCGGCGAGCAAGACCGCCGCGGCCGCGAAGGAGACGCCGGCGAAGAAGCCGGCCGTCCGCAAGCCGTCAGAGAAGAAACCTTCGGAGAAGCCGGAGTCGAGCGGGCATGTCGAGCTCGGCTTCCTCGCGGGCTACGTCGGGTTCCATCTTCGTCTCGCGCAGGACGCGTCCTACCGGGCCTTCGCGCGCCACCGGGACAAGGACCTCATCAAACCGGGCCGCTTTCCGGCGCTGGCGATCATCCATCTCAACCCCGGCATCTCGCAGAGCGCGCTCGGGCGCGCCATCGCCCGCGACAAGTCGACGGTGAGCCCGCTCATCAAGGACCTGCAGAAGAACGGCTTGATCAGCCGCAAGCCTTCGCCGAGCGACCGCCGCAGCGTCACCCTCGCGCTCACCAAGAAGGGCGAGCGCACGCTCGAACGCCTGCAGGTCCGCGCGCAGGACCACGAGACCGAGATCGAACGTCTCATCGGGACATCCAAGGCGCGCTTCCTGACGCTCCTCGACAAGGTCATCGGCGGCTTGACGTAATAACGCGTCGTTGCCAAGCGGCGGCCGGGATGGAAAAGAGAGACTGCGGCCTCTTGGCGAAATCGGTAGACGCACAGCACTTAAAATGCTGAGCCCACAAGGCGTCCGGGTTCGAGTCCCGGAGAGGTCACCAAGCTTGTTTGGGCAAGAGCGCCTTGGAAATCGCCGACAGGCGCGACGTTACAGCCCGGCTGCCTTCCGCGACGCCTTGCCCATGGCACCTGCTTGATGCTCGCGGCGAGGTCCGGAAACGCTTCGGCGAATGGCTTCCCCCCTGCGAACATCTCCTCAGTCCATTCGGGATTGTCGCTCACCTCGACCATTTCGGCATCGATATAGCCACACGCCGGGTCGCGCTCTTCGGTGCACTTGGTCTTAGAAGTCATGACGCCGCCTTTCCTTCCTGCTGACCAGCCGCAAGCTGATCACCGCGATCGCTTCCGTGCCGAGCAACCTGTCACCCTTCGAAGAACTCTTCGTCGAGCTTCTTGATCGTCAATGTCTCCTCCACGCGGCAGCCAACCTCGTGGCGAATCATCAGTCGCGCGAGCTGGGTGCCATCGATCAGCACGATTCGCTTGCTGAGAAGGTCGGCGGTCTCACGTGCGGCCGACGAGAACGAGGAGGTGGTGACGAAAAGGCCCTTGGTGGCCTTGAAGCGATCCAGACTTCCGAAGAAGTCTCGGATTGCCGATGCCCCGACGTTATTGTCCACCGCATATCGTTTAGCCTGCACGTAGATCCGATCGAGCCCGAGCGGGTCTTGGTCGATGACCCCATCCACGCCGCCGTCGCCGGACTTGCCGACCAAAGCTCGATCAAGATCGTTGATCGACCCACCGTACCCCATAGCGATCAACAGTCGAACGACGAGGCTCTCGAAGAACGCGGGTGTCCCCGCCTGCACGCGCTGGAGCAGTTCGCTCGCAAGGGTACCCTCAAGCTGGCGTGCAGCAGCGCGCATCGCTTCGTCGGGCGTCAGACTGGCGCCAGGTCCGCCTATGCCCGCAATCGTCTGAACCTGCTCACCCGAGTCGTCCTGCGCCGACCGAAAGCTCTGGAACTCGGGAAACCGAGCAAGAAACTTGATGTCGATCCGCTCGGGAGCTTGGTCGAGAACCTCACGACCGCGCGGCGTTATCTGGAAGTGCGCACGTCTGGTAAGCTCGACGAGCTCGGCTTTGCCCAGGTAGCTCTTCGCCCAGTGTACGCGATTGGCGAACGTGGTTTGTCGTCCCGAGGGGAGAAGGTGCGATCGTTCGTCGATCGAGAGACCGAACTGTTCCGCTAGCCGCTCGACAACATCCCCTATGCGGACCTCCCCCGCCAAAGCGTCCTGTAGCACCGGCAGCATCAGCGTCTGAAAATCAGGGATGGCCATCTTTGAAATGCCTGCTGACGAACCTGTTCGCTCGTAACGGAAGCGATCGCTCGGCACAACGACGGTGATCGGCGCGCCGGGAGGCAAGCGCCGCGGCACCATCCCGACTTGCCAAACGACTCCGTTCGGGAGAAAGGACGTGCTCGGGAGCAGGACTTCGGCCCCGGCAGGCAGCGCCAACGCCGGCTCCCGATCATCGGACGACAAACCTTACGTCCGCGAACCTTACGTCCGCGAAGTCGCGAAAGGTCCCGGCATGAACATCCGCGCGGAACCCAGGTCCCTGACGGCGAAGCCTGGCCCGGCCGGCGCGTCGGACGAGCAGACGGTGCTGGCGATCCTGTTCGCGCTGAGCTTCTCGCACCTCGTCAACGACACGGTCCAGTCGCTGGTGCCGTCTGTCTACCCGATCCTCAAAACCTCGTTCCATCTCGATTTCGGGCAGATCGGCCTCATCACGCTGGCTTTCCAGCTGACCGCCTCTTTCCTCCAGCCGATCGTCGGCCATCTTACCGACAAGCGCGCGGCGCCCTACTCGCTCGCCTTCGGCATGGCCTCCTCGCTGTTGGGGCTGGTGCTGTTGTCGCGCGCGCAAAGCTTCGGCACTATCCTCGTCGCCGCGGCAATGATCGGCGTCGGATCCTCCGTGTTCCATCCCGAAGCCTCGCGCATCGCCCGCGCGGCGTCGGGGGGGCGGCACGGTTTCGCCCAGTCGCTGTTCCAGGTCGGCGGCTACACCGGCGCGGCGATCGGACCGCTGCTTGCCGCCTTCGTCGTCCTGCCTTACGGCCAGCACGCGATCGGCTGGTTCGCCGCCATCGCGTTCGTGGGGATCGTCACGCTGGCGACGATCGGCCATTGGTATGCGGCGCATCTCGCCCGTGCGGGCGCCAAGCGCCGCGCCCAAAGTCAGACGGTGGCGCTGCCGCGCCGGACCGTCATCGTGGCGGTCGCGATCCTGATGGCGCTGATCTTCTCGAAGTTCGTCTATATGGCGAGCCTGTCGTCGTACTTCACCTTCTTCCTCATCCACAAGTTCGGCGTCTCGGTGCGCACCGCACAGCTGTTCCTGTTCGCCTTCCTGGGGGCGACGGCCGTCGGCACCTTCTTCGGCGGTCCGATCGGCGATCGGTTCGGGCGCCGCGCGGTGATCTGGGGCTCGATCCTCGGCGTACTGCCGCTGACGCTCGCGATGCCCTACCTCAACCTGCCGCTGACCGGCCTCGTCGCCGTGCTGATCGGGCTGATCCTGTCGTCGGCCTTCCCGGCGATCATCGTCTTCGCGCAGGAACTGATGCCCGCGCGCATCGGCGCGGTGACCGGCCTGTTCTTCGGCTTCGCCTTCGGTATGGGCGGCCTCGGCGCCGCCGGCCTTGGCGCACTCGCCGACCACACCAGCATCACCACCGTCTACGGGATCACCGCCTTCCTGCCGGCGATCGGCCTGCTCGCCTGGTTTTTGCCGCGGCTGGAGCGGTCGCCCGCGGCATAACGCGGCTCGCGCGCCCCTCTCCGCCGTCATTCCTTCAGGAAGAAGCGCATCATCTCGCGGCTGGCATCCGGGCCGCGCGGATCGGTGTAGGAGCCGGCAGGGTCGCCGCCGGACCAGGCGTGCCCGGCACCTTGCAGCATCCATGTCTCGAGCACAGGATGCCCCTCCCCATCCGTCGCGATGGTGCGCGTGTAGGCCATTCCGCCGGGCGAGCGACCGGTCACGACGGTGCTTCCGCCGTTGGTCCCGAACTGCACGGCGACGTCGGCCGCGTTCGTCGGGTGCACGGTCCTGTCCGCGGTGCCGTGAAAGATGATCGTGCGTACCGGCTGCTCGACCCGCTTGCGTGTCCCGCCGCTCTTCATCGCGGCGAAGGCCGACGGCATGTCGCGCGCCGCTCCGCAGGCCAGCCCAGAATGGACGCAGAGGCCGGCGTAGAGATCGGGATAGGTCGCAGCCATCACCGCCGCCGCGGCTCCCCCGGCCGACAGGCCCGCCACGAAGACGCGGGCGGGATCGACGGCGAAATCAGCCATGATCTGCCGGGTGATGTCGGCGATCAGCGACGGCTCGCCGCCGTCGCGGCGCTGGTCGCCGGCGTTGAACCAGTTCCAGCACTTGGACGCATTGGCCTGCTTGGTCTGCTCGGGATAGGCAACGAGGACGCCGACATCCTCGGCGAGCGCGTTCATCCGCGTGCCGGCGGCGAAATCGTCGGGGGTCTGCGTGCAGCCGTGCAGCATCACCACGAGAGGCATCGGCTCGCCGCGATAAGTGCTCGGCACGTAGAGCTTGTAACGTCGGCGCCCGGCGGCATTGGCGAGCGACCGCGTCTCGAACCGGGCGCCCTGCGCGCCGGTCTCGCTTCGACCCGATGCGTCGGGTGTCTCGCGGCGAGATGGGCGGCGCGTCTTCGCCGGCGCTGCCCTGGCGTCCTGACCAGATGACCGCGCCGTCCAGGCCGCGCCGGGCTGTTGCGGCGGCGCCATGTCGATGACGTCCGGCGCCGCGAGCGCCTGCGGCGAGGCTTCGCCGGAGTCCGTGGCTGCGTCCGACGCGGGCCGCCGTGGCCCTGTCAGCCCCTGCTGGATTAGCGCCGTCGCCTCCCTCACCTGCCCGGAGCGGGTCAGGCGCAGCACGTTCGTCATGTCGATGCCGAGGATCGCGTTCATGTCTGGACCTATCGGTTGAGGCCTGGCGGGATGCCGGGCGATAGCTTGCATGTGGCCTTGGGCGCTCAGCGCATCCTGTCGGCGAGAGCGGCCTTGACGGCCGCACTCGCGTCCAGGGCGCCGAGCACGTCGATGGAGGCGATCGCTTCGCGGGCGAGTTCGGGCGACACGTCCGACGCGATGCTGGCGAGGCCGAGGACGTGGATCTTGAGCGGCCGGCCGGCGGCGACCGCCGCCTCCAGTTCCTCCCGGCCGAAGCGGCGCAGGCCGAGGTCCATCGCCTCGCGCGCCACCGATTTCTTCAGCGTCTCGCCATGACGCTCGAGCTGGTTGCGGATCGCTGTCCGGATGAAGTCGCTCCTGTTCGAATAGAAACCGTCGCGCACCGCGAGGTCGATATGGCCAAGGTCGATGAAGCCGAGATTGATCGTGATCTTCTCGCTGTCCCTGGGCTTCATCAGATCCGCCATTTCGCCATCCGTGGGCCATCCGTATGGATGGAATATGGCTGTCAGATCACGTTGCGCAAGCTCTTCGTTCAAGAACGAGATTCAAAAAGCCTGTTCCTCTCAGCGGCAATGCTCCCATCGGCCCGATCGAAAGCGGCGTTTGTCCGCGGATAAAGGTTGTATGAGGGAGAGTTTCACGGGGCGATGCAGATGACGCGCGCATTGCATCAAATGCCATCGTGTTCTTTTTGTCGCGGTGCGGCTCTCGAAGGCCGGTGCTAAGTCGCCCGACGAGGTCGGCGGATTTCGACTGTAGTCCGTTGGTTTCGGCCGAGTTTAGCAGGCGCGACGATAGGCCTGTTCTAGGAAGCCCCAGGATTGGAGCACAAGAGTGGAGCCGACGAGTATGACGACGCGACTTGAGGCGAACGGCCGAGCGGCCGGACCAGGCGGGCGCGAACGGATCGGCGTCGCCCTGGTCGGCGTCGGAGGCGCCGTTGCCACGACCGCGATCGCTGGCATCGAGCTGATCAAGTCCGGCAAGAACGACCGCACCGGCCTGCCGCTCGCTGAGCTGTCCGTGCCGGGCCTCGCGGACTATCGCGACATCGTCTTCACCGGCTGGGACGTCAATGGCGAGGATCTGGCGACGGCCGCGGAACGTCACGGCGTGCTCGACCGCGACACGATCCAGGGCGGCGGCAAGGCCCTTCAAGGCATCCGTCCGATGAAGGCGGTGGGCTCGGACCGCTTCTGCAAGAACATCGATGGCGAGAACAAGTACAGTGCGGCGAGCCATCGCGAGGCGATCGAGCGGATCGCGGACGATCTCGCCCGCTTCAAACGCGACAGCGGCGTCGATCGCGTGGTGATGGTCAACCTGGCCTCGACGGAGCGCTACGCCGACCTTGAAGCCGCGCCGTTCCAGAGCCTGAGGGCCTTCGAGCGCGGGCTCGACGAGTCGGACGAGGCGATCGGCCCCGCAATGCTCTACGCCTATGCCGCGATCAAGTCCGGCAGCCCCTATGCCAACTTCACGCCGTCGGTCGCGGCCGACTTGAAGCCGTTGATGCAGTTCGCCCGTGAGCGAAACGTCGCCGTCGCCGGCAAGGACGGCAAGACCGGCCAGACGTTCATGAAGACGGTGATCGCGCCGGCGCTGCGCGCCCGCTCGCTACACGTCGACGGCTGGTTCTCGACCAACATCCTCGGCAACCGCGACGGGCTGGCGCTTGACGACCCCGCTTCGTTGAAGTCGAAGCTCGCCACCAAGAAAAGCGTGCTCGACCAGATGCTCGGCTATCCGGTCGAGGACCACATCATCGACATTCGCTACTATCGCCCGCGCGGGGACGACAAGGAGGCCTGGGACAACATCGACGTCACCGGCTTCATGGGTCAGCGCATGCAGATCAAGGTCAACTTTCTCTGCAAGGATTCCATCCTCGCGGCGCCGCTCGCGATCGAGATCGCGCGGTGCCTCGGCCTTGCCGACCGGCGCGGCCAAGGCGGCGTGCAGGAGCAGATGGGCGTTTTCTTCAAGGCGCCGATGACGGCCAACGGACACGATCCCGAGCACGCCTTCCACACCCAGCAGACCAGTCTGCTCGACTGGATGTCCGGCCGGCGGCGCGCGCCGGACACGGCCGCTTGACGCGTTCGCCGGCGCCCGCGACCGCGCCGGACGATCTCGCCGACCTGCGCAACCTCTTTCGCGAACTCGGCGACCTGAAGCGGGTCCGCTCCGCCCGACGGCAAGGCTCGATCGCGCAGCGCGGATTCCGTCGCGCCTGGGGCGCTCTCGCGGCCGGGCGCGAACCGCTCGAGGTGATGCGGGCGACGGTGGCCGCGGCGCTCGCCGCCGCTCGGCTCGGCGACCTCGACCGCGGCAAGCTTTGCAGCCTCGGCCTCGACGCGCCTGCTTCCGACATGATCCTGCGGCGCGGCTTCGACGCGGTCGCGGAGCCCCTCGACCCCACGCTCGCCGATGCGCTCCGCGCCGGTCTCACCGTCGAGTTGCCGGAACGAGGCGATGTTCCGGCCTTCATCGCCGATCTCGAAGCGCAGCCGCGCGCCGGCGCGACCTGCCCGGGCAAGCCGCGCCTCGTGCTGGAGCCGCCCGAGAACCATGCCGAGCATTGCTGGGCCGTCGCGGTCTACGGCGTGCTGCTCAGCCCGCACTACCGCGCCGATCCCGTCACCGTCTTCCTCGCCGCGCTCGCGCATCACCTGCACAACGCGGCGATGCCCGACAGCGGCTTTACCGGAGAGATGCTGCTGGGCGACAGCCTCGATGCCGTGTGCGCGCATGCCACCGCGCTCGCGCTCGATCAGCTCGACGCTCCGCTGCGAGAGGCGATCGTGAGCGCCCGCACGATCCTGCCCGATGCGCAAAGCGCCGAGGGTCGCGCGTTCCATGCCGCCGACGTGATCGACCGCGTCCTGCAGATCACCCAGCACCTGCGCGCGGCTTCGATCACCATGGCGAGCGTCCTCGATGAGTTCGAGCTCGTGCACGACGGTCCCGTGAAGCCGTTCCACGGCGGCGTCCTTGCCGCGATGGGCTTGCCGTGACCCTGCTCTCGCCGCTCTCCGGCCGGCCGCTCGCGCCCGACACGCCGCATTCGCTGCGCGGCGAAGCCGGCGAGCGCTGGCCGATCATCGATGGCATCGCCTACCTGCGCATCGGGCGCGAGCCGCTCGTTTCGGAAGCGCTGGCGGCGCTGGATCGCGGTGATCGCGAGAGCGCGCTCGTCACCCTGCTCGCCGACCAGGACGACTGGTGGCTCGGGCCGACGGCCAAGCCGACACGTTTGCGCGCGCTGGTGCGCGACGTCGATCGCCTGAGCTTTCGTGCCGCGATGGAGCACCTCGGCCTCGGCCGCGTCGGCGACTATTTCGCCCATCGCTGGAGCGATCCGACCTTCCTCGCCGGACTCGGGCTTCTGGAAGCGCATTGGGGGGCGCCGCGCGATGCCTTCGAGCTCGCCTGCGGCGCCGGTCACTACCTGCGCGAGCTGACGCGGCACGGCGTGCGCTGCAGTGGCGGCGACGTCGTCTTCGCGAAGCTCTGGCTGGCGCGGCACTGGGTCGTCGAGGCCGATGTCGAACTCGTCTGCTTCGATGCCGCCTTTTCCTGGCCGGTCGCCGGACGCCGCTTCGACCTCGTATTCTGCCACGACGCGCTCTATTTCCTCGAGCCGAAGGCTGCGATCGTCGATGGTTTGCGAAACCTCCTTTCCGACGGCGGCGCGCTCGCGGCGGCCCACATCCACAACCGCGATCATCCCAACCTTTCCTCGGGCGCCGCCGCTTGCGTCGGCGATCTGGCGTTGCTGTTCCCGGCGGCCGTCGCCTACGACGATGCCGAGTTGACGGCGGCCGTCGCCGAAGGCCGGGCGCCCCGGCCGACGTCTTGGGCCGAGCTCGCGCAAGTCGAGGCCGTCTCGCTCGTCGAGGCCGGCTGCCCGCCGCGCCCGTGCGTGGCCGGACTCGCGATGCCGCCGGCCGAAGCCGCGCTTTCGAGGAACCCGCTCTACGGCGCGGACGGCGCGCTCGCCTGGCCGTCGGAGCGCTATCGCGCGGAATATGCCGCGCGCGCGACCTATCCCGCACGCTCCTCCGTGCCGGCGCGCGCCTGCCTCTCGCCCGAGACCGAGCCGATGGCCCGCTCGCGCGAGCTGGTCGATCTCCCGGAGCGCTGGTGATGGTGCGCCGCGATCCGACCCGTTGGGGAATCGTTGGCTTCGGCTGGGTCGCGCGTGACCACATGGCGCCGGGCATCGCCGCCGCCGGCGGACGGCTCGTCGCCGCGTGCGATCCCTCACCAACCGCGCAGGTCGCCGCGCGGGCGATCGGCGCGCGCGCCTCCGCCGATCTCGCGGCCATGCTCGACGACGGTCTCGACGCCGTCTACGTCGCGACGCCGAACCACCTCCACCGCACAACGGTCGAGGCGTGTGCCGCGCGCGGCGTGCCCGTCCTGTGCGAGAAGCCGATGGCGGCCACTCTCGCCGATGCGGAGGCGATGGTCGCGGCCTGCCGAAGCTCGGGCGTCCTCCTCGGCACAGCTTTCGATCAGCGCCGCCATCCCGCGCACCGTGCGATGCGCGACGCGATCGCGAACGGCCGCGTTGGGACGGTCACGGCGGTACGCATCGTCTACGGCTGTTGGCTCGGCCGCGACTGGTCGGCGGGCGAAAGTGTCAATTGGCGGATCGACGCGCGGCAGGCCGGCGGCGGCGCCCTCGTCGATCTCGCGCCGCACGGGCTCGACCTCGTCGACGCCCTGCTCGGCGAGCCGATCGTCGATCTCACCGGCCTCTTGCAGAGCCGGGTGCAGGACTATGCCGTCGACGATGGCGGCATGCTGGTCGGGCGCACCCGCTCCGGCGTGCTCGTCAGCCTGCACAACAGCTATAACACGCCTGACGCCCTGCCGCGCCGCGAACTCGAGGTCGTCGGCTCCGGCGGCCAACTCGTCGCGCACGACACGATGGGCCAGAGCGCCGGCGGCACGCTGCGGCACGTTGACGGCACCACCGGAGCATCGACGCCGCTCGCCTTCGACGCGGTCACTTCGCCTTTCGCTGAGCAGGCCCACGCCTTCCAGGCCGCGATCGCCGGGGCGTCCCATGATTTCGATGCCGCGCGCGATCTCGGCGCGTTGCGCCTGCTCGCCGGCGTCTATGCCGCCGGTGCCCACACCCGGCTGGAGGCGGTGGCCTGATGCCGCTCTCCCCCTACGCCTGCGGCAATTGCGGTTTCTGGCAGAAATACTTCGCCTCCCCGCCGAGCTGCCCGGTCTGCACCGACACCCGCAACGACCTGCCGGAGGACGGCTGGCGGTTCCTCTCGCTCGACGAGGTGGCGGCGACGCTCGAAGGACGCTGGCGCCATCTCGCGGCGGACCTGATGGCCTTCAACACCGCGCCACGCTTCGGGCTCGACGGCACCGGCTACCTGATCCTGCGTCCCGAGGGCAACGTCGCCTTCGAGGCGGCGCCGCACTACACGCCGGCGATGCTCGACGAGATCGCCCGGCGCGGCGGCATCAAGGTCCTGTCGTCGAGCCACGTCCACGGCTACGGCGCCTTGTACCAGCTGCAGGAGGCGTTCGATCCGGTGCTGGCGATCCACAAGGACGACCTGCGCATGACCAAGGCCATGCGCGTGACCTGTCCCTTCGACGACGTGCTTGAGATCGGCGACGGTTTGACCTTCCACCACGTCGGCGGCCATTACGAAGGTCAGGCGGCCCTGCACGATGCCAAGGGGCGGCGGCTGTTCTGCGGCGACATGTTCAAGATCGACCAGGATGCGGACGGCCACTCGCACGCCGTGTCGAGCCACAAGGCCTACCACAAGGACATTCCGCTGACGCACGCCGAACTCCGCCGCTACCGCGACGTCATCGCGCCGCTCGCCTTCGACGCGTTGCTGACCCCCTTCGAATACGCGCCGGACATCGGGCACGACATCGCTTTGGCCACGCTCGAGGAGGGCCTGACCCGGCCGCCGGGCGTGAAGAGGATCGCGCTATGACCGGACTGCCGCACGATCTGGGCGACGCCGCGCAGGCCTACCTCGACGCTTTCCCCAAAGGCGAGGTCGTCGCCTTCCCGCTGACGTCGCTCGACCGCACCGGCCTGCCGGTGTGGGTCGTCGCGCTGTTTCCCGACGACCCGCGGCTCGAAGGCATCATGCCCTACGGAGTCGGCTATGGCACCGATGCGACGCAGGCGGTGCTCGGCGGCCTCGGCGAATGCGCCGAGATGATCTGGCCGACGCTGGCGCTTGCCGATGCCGCGCGCGCACGCGGCAGCTGGCGCGAGCTGACGGCATCGCTCGGTGCCGAGGCCGTCGCCGATCCGCTGACGCTGTGCCTGCCGGCCGGCTCGCCGGTCGGGCACGACACGCCGCTCGAATGGGTCGAGGCGACGCGCGCGCGCGACGGCGCCACGGTGCTGGTGCCAATGGATGTCGCCGGCCACAGCACCAAGGAGCTTTCGCCCGGCTACCGGCCGTTCACGACGCTGATCTCGAACGGCATGGGTGCGGGACCGGACGTCGAATGGGCGGTCGGCCACGGCCTCCTGGAGCTGCTGCAGCGCGACGGCAACGGCCTGCTCTTCAAGGCTCTCGACCAGGGCGTCGCGCTCGACCTGCCCGCCCCGCCGACAAACGGCATGCGCGCCACGCTGGGCCGCTTCGCCGAGGCCGGCATTCGCGCGATCCCGAAATACGCCACCGACGAGTTCGGGCTCGTCAACGTCTACTGCGTCGGCTTCGAGGAGAACGGACGCATGCCGCCTTGCCCGATCATGCTGACCGGCTGCGGCGAAGGCTGCCACCCCGATCGCGAGCGCGCGCTCGAAAAGGCGATGACCGAGTTCGGCGCCTCGCGGGTACGCAAGGCCTTCGCCCACGGGCCCGCTGCCGAGACCGACCGCGTGGCGCCGGCGGGCTACGCGAAGCGCTTCATGGCGCAATGCGGGCGGAACGCCAAGACCGGCGAGAGCCGCGCCTTCACGGCGATGCTGGACTGGACGCGCCGCGACGCGGGCGAGATGCGCGCCTGGCTGGCGGATACGATGCACGCCGTGCGCAGGTACAAGGACTTCGCGGCGCTGCCGTCCACCCCCGCCGCTGATACCCGGGCCGCCGGGCGCATCGCGCGGGGGCGCGTGGAGGCGGCGGGGCTCGACGTGCTCTACGTCGACATGTCGCCGCAGGACCGCTCGATCGCCGTCGTCAAGGTGATCGCGCCGGGTCTCGAGGTCGAGACGATGAGCTACCATCGCATCGGCGAACGCAACGCCCGCAAGCTGATCGAGCGCGACCATCCGTTGATCCGCTTCGGGACCCCGACGCCGACGCTGAAGCCCGTCCGCCTCACGCCGGAGGCTATGGAGCGCTTCGCCGCGCCGCCCCTGTTCGACACCACGCTCGCGGAGGGCATTGTCGGTCCGCTCTATCCGCTCTACCGCGAACCGGAAGCGCACCATGTCGCGATGGCGGAGGCTCTCGCGCCATGATGAGCTTACGATGAGCCTGCGCTACGCCTACAATACCAACGGCTGCGGCAGCCATCGCCTGGCCGACGCGCTCGACCTGATGGCCGAAACCGGCTACGCGGGCGTCGCCCTCACCCTCGACCACCACCACCTCGACCCGTTCGCGCCGGACTGGGAGGCGCAAGCGAACGCACTCGCCGCGCGTCTCGCGGCGCTCCGATTCGGCTCGGTCATCGAGACCGGCGCGCGCTTCCTGCTTGATCCGCGTGCCAAGCACGAGCCGACGCTCGTCACCGCCGATGGCCGCGGTCGCGCTCGCCGCCTCGCCTTCCTCAAGCGCGCGATCGACATCGCCGCGATCCTCGGCTCCGAGGCGGTGTCGTTCTGGGCCGGCGTGCCGAAGCCCGGTGTCGACCGCGCCGAAGCGCGCGGCTGGCTAATCGATATCCTGCACGAAATCGTCGCGCACGCGACCACGCAAGGCGTCACCGCCGCCTTCGAACCGGAGCCCGGCATGCTCATCGAGACGGCCGCCGAATGGGAGGCGCTCGATGTCCCCGGCCTCGGGCTCGCGCTCGACACCGGGCATTGCCTGGTGACGCAGGACATCGATCCGGCGGAGGCGGTACGCCGTTACGCCGACCGCCTCGGCACCGTCTCGATCGAGGACATGGCCCGCGGAATCCACGTCCACCTGCCGTTCGGCAGCGGCGACATGGACATGCCGGCGGTCCTCGACGCCCTCGAGGCGGTCGCCTTCGAAGGTCTCGTCTGCGTCGAGTTGTCCCGCGAGAGCCCGACCGCCGACAAGGCGATCCCCGGCTCGATCGAGTGGCTGCGCGCCTGCCGGCGCGCGGCGGCGTGAGGACGCCGGAATGAGGATCTGCTTCGTCTCGCGCCGCTATTTCCCGGCGATCAGCGGCATGAGCATCTATGCCGTTAACCTGCTGCGCGAGCTCGTCGAGGCCGGCCACGACGTCACGATGGTCAGCCAGTACTACGGCGGGGACCACGCCACCGTCTACGGCGGCGGCCCGCCCCCTGCGGTCCCCGGCGTCAAGGTCATCGGGCTCGAGGCCGTCGGCGAGCAGAACGGCGGCGATTACGAGCACGACATCGAGGCGATGGTCTCAGCCGTCAGGCGCGAGCACGCGATCCGTCCCTTCGACATCCTCCACGCGCAATACGGCTACCCAACCGGCTGGGCGGTGCTTCTCGCCTCGGCCGAACTCGGCGTGCCGAACGTTGTCTCGATCCAGGGCGGCGACGGGCATTGGGTCGGCTCGTGCTGCGAGACGCACTACAACGCCTTCCGCCGGGTGCTCGACCATGCCGGCGCGCTGCTCATCGGGGGCGAGAGCTTTATCCATGAAGTGTCCGAAAGGATGGGCGTTTCGCCAAAACGCTTCACGTGCGTACCGGGCGCCGTCAACACCGAGCGCTTCAGGCCGGGCCACCTGCCCGGGAGCATTGCCGCGCCACCGCGCATCCTCTACCATGGTCGGGTGGACGCGCGAAAAGGCGTGCTCGACCTGATCGAGGCGCTCGCCCTTTTGCGCGCGCAAGGGGTCGCCTTCGCCGCGACGATCTCCGGCATCGGCCCCGACGTCGAGAGCGCCACGGCGCTCGCGCGCGAGAAGAACTTCAAACCGGCGGCGGTGCGCTTCTCCGGCTACGCGGATTACGAGACGGCGCCGGCGGTCTACGCCGCGGCCGATATCTTCTCCGCGCCGACCTACGCGGAAGGCTTCTCCAACACCATCTTGGAAGCGATGGCCTGCGGCCTGCCGGTCGCGAGCTGCAGGGTCGTCGGCGTCACGGACTGCCTGCGTCACGGCGACAACAGCCTGCTCACCGAGGCCGGCGACGTGGCGGCCCACGCGGAGGCGCTGCGGCGCCTCATCGAGGACGAGGCGTTGCGCCGCGCCATCGCGGGGCGCGCGCTGGCGGAGGCACGCTCGGTCTATGCCTGGAGCACTGTCGGCGCGCAGATCATGGGCATCTATCGCGACCTGTTCGGCACCAGGCCGGCGACGGATTTCCCGCTCGACGTGCCGATGACTCCCTGTCGCTTCCGCTCGGCGCCGCATCTCCTGTGACCACACCCTGTGCACTGGCGATCTCGCCGCATCTCGATGACGCCGCCTTCTCCGCCGGCGGTGCGCTGGCGCGACTTGCCGCCGAGGGGTGGCGGGTGGCGATCGTGACCGTGTTCACCGCAAGCGTCGCCAAGCCGCAGGGTTTCCCGCTGGCCTGCCAGCTCGACAAGGGCTTGTCGGCGGAGGCCGACTACATGGCGTTGCGCCGGGCCGAAGATGTCATGGCCGCGCGCCATCTCGGCGCGACGGCGCGCTGGCTTCCGTTCGAGGAGGCGCCGCACCGCGGTTACCATGAAGCGCGCGCGCTCTTCGCCGGGCTGCACGACGATGATCACATCGTGGCCGCGCTCGTGCCCGCGCTCAAGGCGGTGATCGCGGACGAGCAGCCTCGGCTCATCTTCGCGCCGCAGGCGATCGGCGGCCATGTCGACCACGTCGCCGTCGTCCATGCGCTCGACGCGCTCGGCCCGCTCCCGATGCTGTGGTGGCGCGACTTCCCCTACACCGACCGCGAGGCGCATCCTGCCGAACCCTTCCCACGGTTCGCCGCGCTGCCCGAGGTCCACATGACGCTCGATGCGCCGGCGAGCGCGGCGAAGACCGAGGCCGCCGCCGCCTACGCGAGCCAGCTCGGCTTCCAGTTCGGCGGCGAGGTTGCGCTGCGCCAGTGTCTGGCGGCCGCCGAAGCCGTGGAACGGTTCCGTGCGGCGATGCCGCTTGCGACACGGCTGACGTAGTGCCGATCCTGCCTGCGCAGCGCAAAGCAGCGGGCTGGAAGCACGCGCTTCTCGCGGCGAAAATCTCAGGTCACTTCGAACCACGTCGCCATGCCGGTCACCTGCCGGCCGAGCATGGAGGAACACAGCGCCCACTTGCCGGGATTGTCGGCGATGAAGGCGACGTGCTTCGTCTTGCCGGGCGCGAGCAGCACGCTGTCGCGCCAGTAGGGATCCCAACCGTCGTCGAGGTCGTGCAGAAGCCGCCACACATGCCCGTGGATGTGCATCTGCTGCGCGAACGCGGTTCGGTTGACGAAGGTCAACGTCACCGCCGTCGTGCGCCTAGTCACGAACAGCGGCTTCCCGGATACGCCGTCGGACGCGACGCCGTTGATCGTCCAGTAGGGCTCGAGCCTCCGGGCCGTCGGGCGGACGGAGAGCTGCACCGCCGGCGCACCGCCGCCGAGGACGATGTCGCGCCGGAGCGATATCTCGAGCGGTATGCGCGTCGGCAGCCGCGGATTGTCCGGCAGCTTGGCGAGCGTCGGTCGCTTGTCCGCCGCCGCGCCCCGCATTGTGAAGATCATCAGCGCCTGGTCCCGGCCGCCCTCCCCGCGCAGCATCAGGCTCGCCGTCCTGCCGCCCTCGGCCGGGAGATCGACGATCACCTCGAACCGAGCGCCGGGACCGATCGGGATCGTCGCGCGCGACGGCTGGAAGATCGCGCTCGGCTGCCCGTCGATGGCAATGACGCTCGCCGCCATGCCGACGAAACTCACCAGCGCGATGCGCGCCGAGCAAGCATTGAGCAGCCTCAGGCGCAGCCGCGCGCCGGGTTTGGCATGGGCCGACGCCGGCACGGCCTTGCCGTTCACCGTCAGGATCGTGCCGATCCGACCCTCGTGCAGCGTCGGCTCGGCATCGAGGACGCCGCCGGCGATCTGGCCTTGGGCGTCGAGAACCCAGTCGTCGAGGACGACGAGCAGGTCCTGGTCGACGTCCGGCGGATTCGGCTCGTCGACGATCAGCGCTCCGTAGAGGCCGCGTCCGATCTGCTCGGCGGTGACCGGCCAGACATGCGGATGGTACCAGAAGAGGCCCGCGTCGGGCGGCGTGAAGCGATAGCCGAAGCTCCCGCCGGGGGGCACCGGCTGCTGCGTCAGGCCGGCGACGCCGTCCATCGCGTTGAAGATCCGCACCCCGTGCCAGGAGATGGTCGTCGGCTGATCGAGCTTGTTGACCAGCCTTACGGCGACCGGCGCGCCTTTCTTCACGCGCAGCACGGGACCTGGTACCGCATCGTTGTAGGTCCAGGCGTGCGTTGGCGCCGAGCCGCCGAGCGCCACCGTTCCCGGGCGCGCCTCCAGGACGGTCGGCTGCCCGGACGCCGCCGAGTCGGCGAGGGCGGGCAGCGGAGTGATCGTGGCCATCAACCCACCGAGGAACACTCGTCGATTTGCCACCCTGCATCCTCCGCGTCGCGGCGCGCTTATAGGCCGCCGGAACAGGAACGCCGCCCAACTTTTTTGCTGCGCACAGAGGTCGGCGTTGCTATAGACGCCAGTCGATTTGGTGGATGAGCGAAGCGAGGAACCGGTCCCGGTCGATCGCGGGCGTGGCGGAACTGGTAGACGCGCCGGATTTAGGTTCCGGTGGTGAAAATCGTGGGGGTTCGAGTCCCTCCGCCCGCACCACACGTTCGACCAACGTCGCGTCTTCTTCCTACGGGCTCGTCCCGACAAAACCAGGCTTTTCCCCGATGCAAGTCACCCAAACCCATGCCGATGGGCTGAAGCGCGAGTTCGAGATCGTGTTGCCGGCGCAGGAACTCGCCAGCAAGATGGACAGCCAGCTCGGCGAGATGCAGGCGAAGGCGCAGATCAAGGGGTTTCGCCCGGGCAAAGTGCCGGTCGCGCATCTGAAGCGTCTCTACGGCCGCTCGATCATGGCCGAGGTGCTGCAGGAGGCGGTGGGCGAGGCCCGCACCAAGATGATCGAGGACAACAAGCTGCGCCTCGCCAGCGAGCCGAAGTTCGACATCGACGGCGACGACAATCCGCTCGAGCGCGCCTTCGCGGCCAAGGGCGACCTCACCTTCAAGGTCGCGCTCGAAGTGCTGCCGAAGGTCGACGTCGGCACGCTCGACGACATCGAGATCGAGAAGCTCGTCGCCGACGTGCCGGACGAGGAGGTCGAGCGCATCGTCGCCATGCTCGCCGACCAGAATCGCGCCTACGAGCCGAAAGGCGACGGCGCGATCGCCGAGAAAGGCGACAAGGTCGCGATCGATTTCGTCGGCAAAATCGACGACGAGACCTTTGAGGGCGGCACCGGCGAATCGGTCGATATCGTGCTCGGCTCGAACTCATTCATCCCCGGCTTCGAGGACCAGGTCGTCGGCATGGGCGCGGGCGACCACCGCACCGTCACCGTGAACTTTCCCGAGGATTACGGCGCGGCGGCGCTCGCCGGCAAGGCCGCCAATTTCGGCGTGACGCTGAAGAGCGTGTCGGCGCCCGGCACGCTGGCCATCGACGATGCGTTCGCCGGCAACTTCGGTATGGACAACCTCGACAAATTGAAGGAGTCGATCCGCGGCAACATCGAGCGCGAGTTCGCCCAGGCATCCCGCACCAAATGGAAGCGCGCGTTGCTCGACAAGCTCGACAAAAAATACGCCTTCGAGCTGCCGCAGGGACTCGTCGAGCAGGAGTTCTCCGCGATCTGGGCGCAGGTCGAGCAGGAGCAGAAGGAAACCGGCAAGACCTTCGCCGACGAGAAGACGACCGAAGAGGCCGCCCGCGTCGACTACCGCAAGATCGCCGAGCGTCGCGTGCGCCTCGGCCTCGTGCTGGCCGAGATCGGCGAGGAGGCCGCCGTCAAGGTCAGCGAGGAAGAGCTGAACGCGGCACTAATGGATCGGCTGCGCCAGTACCCGGGCCAGGAGAAGGAAGTTTTCGATTTCTTCCGCGCCAATCCGCGCGCCATGGCCCAGATCCAGGCGCCGTTGTTCGAGGATAAGGTCATCGACCACGTCGTCTCACAGGTGAAGGTCACGGAGCGCAAGGTCTCGAAGGACGAACTCGTCGCGCCCGATCCGGACGAGGACGGCGAGACGCACGCCGCGCCCGAAACGCATGCCGGGACCGAGCCGCACATCGCGCCCGATCCGGACGACGACGGCGAGACGCACGCCGCGCCCGAAACGCATGCCGGGACCGAGACGCACACCGAGGCCTGAGCCTCACAAGGTCGCATCCGTCGTCGGAAGAGAGCGCGCTCCTCTGCGAGACGTTGACACGCTCGTCGCGGACGCATGCCGGAGGCGCTTGCCGACGCGCGGCAAGAAGGTCCCGCCGCCGCCAGACGGGCCCTTTGCAAGGCGCGACCCGGCATCCTATGTTGTTCCGGCCAGCGGTCGACCCGCGACCCCCGAAGAAGAGCCAGCCCATGCGCGACCGCGATCCCGTCGAGATCTACGACCAGTACCTGATCCCGCAAGTCATCGAGAACACGACGCGTGGCGAACGCGGCTTCGATATCTATTCGCGCCTGTTGCGCGAGCACATCATCTTCCTGACCGGGCCGGTGGAGGACCACATGGCCTCGGTCATCATCGCTCAGCTGCTCTTCCTCGAGGCCGAGAACCCGAAGAAAGAGATCAACATGTATATCAACTCGCCGGGCGGCGTCGTCACGGCGGGTCTCGCGATCTACGATACGATGCAGTTTATCAAGCCGAAGATCTCGACGCTTTGCACAGGCCAGGCCGCCTCGATGGGCTCGCTGCTGTTGTGCGCCGGCGAGGCCGGGATGCGCTACTGTCTGCCGAACGCCCGCGTGATGGTGCACCAACCCTCCGGCGGCTTCCAGGGTCAGGCCTCGGACATCCTTCGCCATGCCGAGGACATCATGAAGGTCAAGCGTCGGCTGAACGAGGTCTACGTCAAGCACACCGGGCGCGACTACGACACAATCGAGCGGACCCTCGACCGCGACCATTTCATGACCTCGGAAGAGGCCAAGGAGTTCGGCATCGTCGATCACGTCATCACCAAGCGGCCCGACGACAAGCCCGAGATCAAGAGCGTCTGATCGAGGCGGCCGGGCCTGCGGCTTGAGCGCCCCCCTTCAAGGGGATAGCGGATAGGCACGTTGCCGACGAGAGGCCGGCGGCGCTCCCGCGGGAATTGCGTCGATCCGAGGTCTTCCTTTAGGATCGGTTAACTGATTTGCTTCGACATTCGCCGAAGCCCTTACCAGAAACCTTGCCCATCCGTGCGACACGTTGCGTGAGATGGCAGGGCGTGTACGACAAGGTGTTCGCGCCACCAGCCGCTGCATGGCTTGAAGTAGCGCATAGATCGGGCTCGCGGATTCGCGGGCCGAGAACGGCGCGGCCCGAGAACCGGCGCGGGCCGAGGGAGTGGCTCCGACAGGGCCGTAAATTGTGTCGATGGGAACGCGTGCAGCGCCATCGGTGCGCAGGGGTCGACTGTGGCGTCGTATTTGCCTCTGTCGTGCCAGTCAGATCATAATGCCCGGCTGGCGTGCACGCGCCCACGGCCCCGGAGACAAGCCATGACCAAGGTCGGCGGCAACGACTCGAAGAACACGCTCTATTGCTCTTTCTGCGGCAAGAGCCAGCACGAGGTTCGCAAGCTCATCGCCGGGCCGACAGTGTTCATCTGCGACGAATGCGTCGAACTCTGCATGGACATCATCCGAGAGGAGAACAAATCGGCGCTGGTTAAGAGCCGCGACGGCATCCCGACCCCGAAGGAGATCTGCAAGGTTCTCGACGACTACGTGATCGGCCAGTTCCAGGCCAAGCGGGTTCTCTCCGTCGCCGTCCACAACCATTACAAGCGCCTCAACCACGCGACGAAGCACAACGACGTCGAACTGGCGAAGTCGAACATCCTGCTGATCGGCCCGACGGGCTCCGGCAAGACTCTGCTTGCCCAGACCCTGGCGCGCATCCTCGACGTGCCCTTCACCATGGCCGATGCCACCACGCTGACCGAGGCGGGCTACGTGGGCGAGGACGTCGAGAACATCATCCTGAAGCTTCTCCAGGCGTCCGATTACAACGTCGAGCGGGCTCAACGCGGCATCGTCTACATCGACGAGATCGACAAGATCTCGCGCAAGTCCGACAACCCGTCGATCACCCGCGACGTCTCGGGCGAAGGCGTGCAGCAGGCGCTTCTCAAGATCATGGAAGGCACGGTGGCTTCGGTGCCCCCGCAGGGCGGTCGCAAGCATCCGCAGCAGGAATTCCTCCAGGTCGACACGACGAACATCCTGTTCATTTGCGGGGGCGCCTTCGCCGGGCTCGAGAAAATCATCTCGACGCGCGGCAAGTCCTCCTCGATCGGCTTCGGCGCCACGGTCTCGGCGCCGGACGAGCGACGGACCGGCGAACTGCTGCGCAAGGTCGAGCCGGACGATCTCCTGAAGTTCGGCCTCATCCCCGAGTTCGTCGGCCGCCTGCCGGTGATCGCCACCCTCGAGGACCTCGACGAGAGCGCTCTGAAAAAGATCCTCACCGAGCCGAAGAACGCGCTCGTCAAGCAGTACCAGCGGCTGTTCGAGATGGAGAACACGTCGCTGACCTTCCAGGACGAGGCGCTCAACGTCGTCGCCAAGCGCGCCATCGAGCGACGCACCGGCGCCCGTGGCCTGCGCTCTATCCTCGAAAGCGTGCTGCTCGACACGATGTTCGATCTGCCGGGGCTCGACTCAGTCGAGCAGGTGGTGATCGGGCCCGATGTCATCGAGGGCAAGTCGCGCCCGCTGTACATCTATTCCGAGCGCGAGAAGTCCAACACCGGGACTTGAGGGCGGCCTTTATCCAAAGAGATCGTTACTGCCGGCGAACACCTTTGCCGGCAGGCCTCCGACGCTTGGTCCGGGTCGCCTCGAGCCGCGGTTCGTCCTCACCGTTTTGATCGCCTTGACTTGCGCCGGGAATCCCCCGAAGGGCGCCCTGGCCTGCACCTTGCGGCTGCTTCATCATGAATGTTGAAAGCTCGGCACGGCGTCGCCATCTGCCCTTCCGAAGCTGAACGAAGTTTCCGGCTGCCGTTGCTTACGGAAGGACGGCCTCGCCGGAGAGTAGGAACCCAATATGTCAAGCCAGAAACGTGAGCCCTCGCCGCCGGGCGTCGTCGAGAATTACCCGGTGTTGCCGTTGCGCGACATCGTCGTGTTCCCGCACATGATCGTTCCGCTCTTCGTCGGCCGCGAGAAATCGATCCGGGCGCTCGAGGAGGTGATGAAGGCCGACAAGCTCATCCTGCTGGCAACGCAGATGAACGCCTCGGACGACGATCCGGCGGTGGATGCGATCTACCAGACCGGCACGCTCGCTTCCGTCCTGCAGCTTCTCAAGCTTCCCGATGGGACAGTGAAGGTCCTCGTCGAGGGCCAGGCGCGCGCCAAGGTGCACGACTACACCAATACCGACGATTTCTACGAGGCCGACGCTGAGACGGTCGCCGACGAGGAGGTCGACGAGGTCGAGATCGAGGCGATGGCGCGGTCCGTCGTCGGCGAGTTCGAAGGCTACGTGAAGCTCAACAAGAAGATCTCGCCCGAGGTCGTGCCTGCGGTCACCCAGATCGAGGACTATTCGAAGCTCGCCGACACGGTGGCCTCGCATCTGGTCGTCAAGATTGCCGATAAGCAGGCGGTTCTCGAGATGACCTCGATCGCCAAGCGGCTCGAGAAGTGCCTCGCGCTGATGGAGAGCGAGATTTCCGTGCTCCAGGTGGAAAAGCGAATCCGCACGCGTGTCAAACGTCAGATGGAGAAGACCCAGCGCGAGTACTACCTCAACGAGCAGATGAAGGCGATCCAGAAGGAGCTGGGCGATTCGGAGGACGGCAAGGACGATTTGTCCGAGCTTGAGGAGCGCATCAAGACGACGCGCCTCAGCAAGGAGGCCCGCGACAAAGCGACTGCCGAGATGAAGAAGCTGCGCCAGATGTCGCCGATGTCGGCCGAGGCGACGGTGGTGCGCAACTATCTCGATTGGATCCTGTCGATTCCGTGGAACAAGCGCTCCAAGGTCAAGAAGGATCTCAACATTGCCGAAGAACTGCTCAACACCGAGCATTTCGGCCTCGACAAGGTGAAGGAGCGGATTGTCGAGTACCTCGCCGTGCAGAGCCGCGCGAACAAGTTGAACGGGCCGATCCTGTGCCTGGTCGGACCGCCCGGCGTCGGCAAGACATCGCTCGGCAAGTCGATCGCCAAGGCGACCGGCCGCGAGTTCGTGCGCATGTCGCTCGGCGGCGTGCGCGACGAGGCGGAGATCCGCGGCCATCGTCGAACCTACATCGGCTCGATGCCCGGCAAGATCATCCAGTCGATGCGCAAGGCCAAGACGTCGAACCCGCTGTTCCTGCTCGACGAGATCGACAAGATGGGGCAGGATTTCAGGGGCGACCCGTCGTCGGCGCTGCTCGAGGTGCTCGACCCGGAGCAGAACAAGGCGTTCGCCGACCACTATCTCGAGGTCGATTACGATCTCTCGAGCGTGATGTTCGTCACGACGGCGAACACCTTGAACATCTCGCCGCCGCTGATGGACCGCATGGAGATCATCCGGATCGCCGGCTACACCGAGGACGAGAAGCTCGAGATCGCGCGCCGCCACTTGATCCCGGCGGCGATCAAGAAGCACGGGCTCGAACCGAGCGAATGGTCGATCGAGGATGCCGGCTTGCTGACGCTGATCCGCCGTTATACGCGCGAAGCCGGCGTCCGGAATTTGGAGCGCGAGATCTCCAATCTCGCCCGAAAGGCGGTGAAGGACATCCTGCTCGGCAAGAGCAAGACCGTGGCGGTGACCGAGGACAACCTCGCCGACTACCTCGGCGTGTTCAAGTACCGCTTCGGCATGGCCGAGGAGGACGACCAGGTTGGCGCCGTCACCGGGCTGGCCTGGACGGAGGTCGGCGGCGAGTTGCTGACGATCGAAGCCGTGATGATGCCTGGCAAGGGCCGCATGACGGTGACCGGCAACCTCAAGGACGTGATGAAGGAGTCGATCTCCGCGGCGGCCTCTTACGTGAGGTCGCGCGCGGTGGACTTCGGCATCGAGCCGCCGATGTTCGATCGCCGCGACATCCACGTGCACGTGCCGGAGGGCGCGACACCGAAGGACGGCCCGTCCGCCGGCATCGCGATGGCGACGTCGATCGTCTCGACGATGACCGGCATTCCGGTGCGGCGCGACATCGCGATGACCGGCGAGGTCACGCTGCGCGGCCGGGTGTTGCCGATCGGCGGCCTCAAGGAGAAGCTGCTGGCCGCGTTGCGCGGCGGGCTGAAGAAGGTGCTGATCCCCGAGGACAACGCCAAGGACATCGCGGAACTGCCCGACAACGTGAAAAACGCGTTGGAGATCGTGCCGGTCGCGCGAATGGACGAGGTGCTGCAGCACGCCCTCACCCGCCAGCCGACCCCGATCGTCTGGGAGGAGGAAGTGAAGCCGGTGAAATCCTCGGCGCCGCTTCCCGGCGAGGAGGATGGCTCCGGCGTCGTCGCGCACTGAGTCGCGGCCATAACGACAAAGGCGCCGCGCGGAGACCTGCCCGCGCGGCGCCTTCATTTTTGCCGCCGCCCTTGCTAAGCAGGCGGAGTTCGGTTCATGAGCCACGGTCCGGGCGGTTAGCTCAGTTGGTAGAGCATCTCGTTTACACCGAGAGGGTCGGCGGTTCGAGCCCGTCACCGCCCACCACGATCAATCAGCGCCCGGCGTACTCTTATGTACGGCCGCAACTGCTACGCGGTCGGCAGCCGGGGCGGTAAGCTCAGTTGGTAGAGCATCTCGTTTACACCGGTAGGTGGGCCATTCGGGCCCGTAACGCCCACCATTATGTCGAGACGTGATCCGGAAGCACTCGGCGATCTTGAAACGTCGGTGAGTGACGCCCGCCGTGGAAACCCGGTGCTGGCACCACGGCTCGTCGGCTCGCGACCGGCAGGCGTCCTTAAAGCCAGGAGCGGTTGGACGCTTCAGGATCGGAAATACAGCGACTGGCGGAAGTCAGATGTGACCTCCGCCGCGCTCACGATCCGGCGGTCCTGGTAGAACGCTTCCAGCGCTTCCTTGTCGTTGGGCATCGCGGCGAACTCGTCCACGATCTCGCAGTAACGATCCCTCAGGACCGTCGACGTCGGATCGAGGTTCGACACGCAGACGAGGCCGGTCGGCGCGCAGTCGACGCAGAGGACGCGCAGATCGGGCCGGTAGCGCTCGAGGATCATGACCACCTTCCAGACGTCTCCGGTCCAGATGCCGACGTCGGTCCGCGCGATCATCCTGTCGTCGAGCGGCATGCAGTCGTGCATCGTGATGAGACCGTTGCGTCCCGATGCCGCTTCGACGTTGTAGAAATCGCGAAGCAGGAACTCGAACAGGTGCATTCCGTCGAGAAAAGCCAAGTCGACGTGGCTCGCCGCCTCCCTCGCGAAGAAGGCGTCGCTCGACAGGCGGTGCAGCGCCAGCTTCCTTTTCCCGACCGTCGGATCGACGCTCAAGATGAAGCCAGGATCGATGCCGATCGCCATGTCGACTTTGATCGCCGCGAGGTTCTGCCCGGTCTGCACACCGATCTCCAGGTAGACGCGCGACTCTCTCTGCCTGCAGAGGTCCGCGAGGAAGTCGGTGTACAAGGTGCCGGCGAAGAAGGGTGGGATGTTGCTCATGACGTTCCTCTCGTCCCCGTCGAAGCAACCAAGCGCCTTTCTGGAGCCGCTACTAGTGGATAGATTCCAACACTTGGTGCCCGCGTTTGACGGCGGCGATGATTTTGTCCGGATCGGCTTTCCAATGGAAGGGTTTCGGGGCCTTGTTGGTCTCGGCGAGGAAGCGGTTGATGGCGGCTTGAAGATCGACGATCGAACGGAAGACGCCGCGCTTGAGCCGTCGCCGCGTGAGCTTGGCGAAGAAGCCCTCGACGGCGTTCAGCCAGGAAGCCGATTTCGGCGTGAAGTGGAAGGTGAAGCGCGGGTGGCGGCCGAGCCAGGCGAGAACCTTCGGGTGCTTGTGGACGGCATAGTTGTCGAGGATGACCTCGACCGTCTTTCCGGCCGGCACCTCGGCCTCGATGGCGTTGAGGAAGCGGACGAACTCCTGATGCCGGTGACGCTGCATGCAGCGCCCGATGACCTTTCCCTCGAGCACGTCGAGGGCGGCGAACAGCGTCGTCGTACCGTGGCGCTTGTAGTCATGGGTCATGGTGCCGAGCCGGCCCTTCTTCATCGGCAGGCCGGGTTGGGTGCGGTCGAGCGCCTGGATCTGGCTCTTCTCGTCGAGCGACAACACGATGGCGTGCGCCGGAGGATCGACGTAAAGGCCGACGACGTCGCGCAGCTTGGCGGCGAACAGGGGATCGTTGGACAGCTTGAAGCGGCGGACGCGATGCGGCGCCAGCCCATGCGCCTTCCAGATACGCTGAACCGAGGAAACGCTGATGCCCATGGCTTCGGCCATGGCGGGCGCGGTCCAATGCGTCGTCTCGCCGGGCGGCTCGGACTGCGTCAGGGCGACGACCTTGTCGACGACCTCCCTCGGCAGCGGCGGCTTGCCGGGCGGCCGCGTCTTGTCGCGCAAGAGGCCGGCGACGCCCTCCCGCATGAAACGCTCCTGCCAGCGCCACACCGCGGTCTTGGCGACGTTCGCCTCGCGCATGATCGCGTTGGTGCCGAGCCCGGCGGCGGTCAGCAGCACGATGCGGCAGCGCCAGACATGGTTCTGCGGGCTGCCGCGATCGGCGACGATCGCCTTCATGCGGGCTTCGTCGGCAATGGTGACTTCGATCCTGATCCCTGTGCGCATCCCGAAGATTCGCACGACCGCGGCCCAACGGGAATCCCACGACGGACTCTATCGAATGACGTTATCCACTAGCGTAGCGTGTGGGCGTTCGGGGTAGCGGCTAGCTAGCCCTGCCGGGACGCGGAGGCAATGGCTTCAGGGCACGCCGGCGGCGCGGTGCTCCTCCCGCGCCGCGTCCCAGACCTGCCGGGCGGCACCGGCGTTGAGCGCTGCGATGGCAAGGCCGACACCGAGGTCCGGCCACGGCGAGCGGGTGGCGGCGGTCGCGAGGCCGGCAAGGATGATCGCGACGTTGGCGAGCGTGTCGTTACGCGCCGACAGGAACGCCGCCTTCATCATGCTGCCGGCCTCGTCGCGATGGCGCGCCAGCAGCGTGGCGCACGCGCCGTTCACCACCAGCGCGGCGAGGCCCGTCGCCGACAGCGCCAAAGGCTCCGGCGGCGTACCGCTGGAAAAGCGCATCCAAGCCATCACCAGCGTGGCGAGGCTCGGCACCAGGATGATGCCGGCGAGCCCCATGCCGAGGCGCGCCCGCGAGCGCGCCGACCAGGCGAGCCCCGCCAAGACGAGCAGATTGATCGACGAGTCCTCGAGGAAATCGACGCTGTCGGCGAACAGCGACACCGAGCCGAACGCGAACGCGACAGCGACCTCGACGAGGAACATCGCGATGTTCAGTCCGACGACCAGCCTCAGCGTGCGACGCAGCGCGGCGTCGGGCGCGATCACGCCGCCTCGTGCAACAGCGCGTCGAGGTCGAGCCGGCGATTGCCCATCGCGAGGCTGCCGTCGGCATCGCGCGGCCATTCCGCCTGCGGACGGTCGCGGTAGAGTTCGACGCCGTTGCCGTCCGGATCGCGCAGGTAGAGGGCTTCGCTGACGCCGTGGTCGGCCGCGCCGTCGAGCGGGATGCCGGCGGCGAGCACTCGCCGCAGGGCGTCGCCGAGCGCCGCGCGCGTCGGGTAGAGGAAGGCCGCATGATAGAGCCCGGTTGTGCCCGGCGCCGGCGGCAGGCCGCCGCGGCTCTCCCAGGTGTTAAGCCCGATGTGATGATGGTAGCCGCCGGCGGACAGGAACGCGGCGCGATCCCGGACGCGCAGGGTGACGGCGAAGCCGAGCACGTCGCGGTAGAAGCCGATCGCGCGTTCGAGATCGGCGACCTTGAGGTGAACGTGGCCGACCCTGACATCGTCGGCGATCGGCCTGCGCGGCTCGGACGACAAGCTCAGCCCTCCTTTGCGTGTGACACAAGGCATGCGAAATCCGGGCGGTGTCAAACCTCGAACGCTCGCCTATCATTTGCTTCGCCGGTCGCGCCGCCGCAAGGTCGTACCGCCCTGGCAGCCGGATCCTCGGCAAGCCGCAACAGGGAGGCTTCGCTTGGTCGACGATGCAGGCACGCGCGCGTTCGCAACGGTCCTGCCGGCCCAGGCGGCGAACTCCCAAGCGACGATCTCCCAATCGACGACTTCGCTGTGGATCGTCGCCGGACTGGCGATGGCGCCGGCCGCGGCGCTGGGGATCGGCCGCTTCGCCTACGCGCTGCTGTTGCCGGCGATGGTCGCCGATCTCGGCTGGCACTATGCCGAGGCCGGCGCGATGAACACCGCGAACTCGGCCGGCTACCTCGCCGGCGCCCTGACAGCGGCGCCGGTCGCCAGGCGGTTCGGCCTTAAGCGGACCTTCGCCGTCGGCCTGTTCTCGACCGCGATCATCATCGGCCTGTCGGGCGCCACGTCGAACGTCCTCGCTCTCCTCATGCTTCGCATCGCCGCCGGCGTTTTCGGCGCCTTCGCCTTCATCGCGGGAGGAGCCCTCGCGGCAACGGCGGGCGCCGGCGGGGGTCGCGCCCGCGCGCCGCTCGTCCTCGGGCTGTACTACGCCGGCGGCGGCATGGGGATCGCGATCTCCGCGTTGGTGGTACCGCTGCTCCTCGCGCGGATCGGCTGGCGCGGCGGCTGGGCCGCGCTCGGTATCGTCTCGCTGCTGGCCGCTTGTCTCGCGTTGCCGGCGCTCGGCCGGACGCCGGCGCCGGCCGCCCTGCCCGACCTCGCGGCGGCGGACGCGCGATTCTCCCCGCGCGCGATGGCCGGGGCGATGATCGGCTACGCGCTGTTTGGGCTCGGCTACATCGCTTATGGCACGTTCATCATCGCCTTCCTGCGCAAGACGCAGGGGTTCACGCCGCTCGAGGTGTCGCTGTTCTGGGCGCTGCTCGGCATCGCCGGGATCGTCGCCGCGTTCGCCTGGGGGCCGATCCTGGCGCGGCTGCGCGGTGGCCTGGGCGCGGCGGCGACGCTCGGCGTGCTGACGCTAGGGGCCGTCCTGCCGCTCGTGCTGGGGGACCGGCCGGCGGCCTATCTCTCCGCTCTCCTGTTCGGCGGCTCCTTCCTCGCGGTGGTGGCGGCGGTCAGCACCTTCGCGCGCAAGATCTACGCGCCCGAGCACTGGACGGCGGCGATCGGCGCGCTGACGGTCGCCTTCGGCGCCGGCCAGACCATCGGCCCGATCCTCAGCGGCTTCGTCTCAGACGGCCCGGACGGCATCCGCTCCGGCCTGTGGCTCTCCGCCGGCATCCTCGCCGTCGCCACGCTCGCCGCCGCCCTGCAGCCGGAGCCGCGCGAGCGTTCGTCATGATGTTGGCCTGGCATTGCCGCAGGGAGAACCGGAGATTGCGCATTGATCGACGCCCTGGACGAAGAACTGCTCGCCGCCGCACGCGCCGCCGCCTTGCTGGCCTATGCGCCCTATTCGCGGTTCCGCGTCGGAGCGGCCGTCGCGGCCGGCGGCGCGGTCTACATCGGCTGCAACGTCGAGAACGCCTCTTACGGCCTGTCGATTTGCGCCGAGCGCAACGCGATCTTTCACGCGGTCGCGGCCGGCCACCGCCGCATCGAGGCGATCGCCGTCGCCTGCATCGATGCCATGGCCGGCGCCCGGAGCCTGTCGATGCCGTGCGGCGCCTGCCGGCAGGTCATCGCGGAATTCGGGGCGCCCGCCACGCCCGTCTTCGTCGACGGGGCGGGATCCTTCGCGCTCGAGGCGCTGCTGCCGGACGCCTTCCGGCTCTGATCGTGGCGGGTACGATCTGATCCGATGCTGGGCTGGGCCTATTCTACTCCCACTCGATTGTCTCGGGCCACCTAAGCCATTGAATTGATGCGACATTCCTCCGTCCCTGGACCGAACGCCGGCTCGCAGGCCGTCAAAAAGCTACACTGTTGATTTTAAGGGATTTTTAGGCCGAAGAAAGCCGTCCTCTTGTATCCAAGCTCGCTTCCGGATATATTACTGGAAATAGCCGGAAATCGTCATGGGCTCCTCGCAAAAGCGCGCCATTCAGAACTATCGCACCCGTCTCAGCGAGCGCGGCCTCTCGCGCTTTGAGGTGTTGGGCCGCGACGCCGATCGCGACCTTATTCGCTCACTCGCGCGAAGACTGGCTGAAGACGGTCCGGACGCCTCGCGCCTGCGCGCCACCGTCAGTCGGACAATCGCAGGCGAACCGCCCAAGAAGGGCGGCATCGTGGCCGCGCTACGCCGCTCCCCGCTCGTCGGCGCCAACCTCGACGTGACTCGCCCCCGCGAAGAAGGACGGATCGTCGAGATCTGATGCGCCATCTGCTCGACACCAACGTCATCAGCAACGTCACGAAGACGACGCCTTCCGAAATGTTGCTGGCGTGGATGGCCGAGCAGGATGACGATAATCTTTACATCAGTTCGCTGACGGTCGCGGAAATCCGCCGCGGCGTGCTGGAGAAGCCTCCCGGCAAACGGCGCGACCGGCTCGAAGCGTGGTTTAAGGGGCCGGAAGGACCACAAGCCCTATTTGCTGGCCGCGTGCTTCCTTTCGATGAAGCAGCTGCCCTGATATGGGCGCGCTTGATGGCCGATGGCAAAACTCGGGGTCAGCCACGCAGCGCACTCGATACGATTATAGCCGCCGTCGCTGAGGCGAACGGCTGTATCGTCGTCACGGGCAACGAGAAGGACTTTTCCGGGATCGAGACGATCAACCCCCTTCGCGCGACCCCACTATGACAAACATCCGCTCGGTCGACATGTTGTTCCTCGACGAGGTCTTCGGCATGGGCGGCGGCTATGTCCTAAATTTCTCCGACCGAACCTTTTCGCAGTTCTTCGCCGAAGAGCTCAACATCGACATCGATGATCCGCTTTATGCGCAGAACGGAAGCTCCAAGGGCAAGTGCCTACGCTGCTTCCTCCAGACTGTAGACAAGTCTGCGGTCGTGCGAACGCTGAACGCGTTATGGGAATATCGCGAGGCGTTGCGACAGCGCGCCGGTCAGGCCGACAAGGTCGAAAACGCCGGCGGTCGACTGCTGACGCTGATCAACCGCATCGAAGGGCGGCCCGGCAACGCTCCCGCCCACACCAAACCTCCGGCCCCGCGTTCGATCGTCCCCGCCTCGCCCAGATCAGGAAGGATCTCGTCGCCGTGTCAGCGCTCGCCCGCAGGCACGCGGTTGCGCGTTCGAGAAGTTCTTGAAGGACCTTTTCGACGCCTATGGCCTCGCGGCACAGGAGCCCTTCCGGCTGAGGGGCGAGCAGATTGACGGCAGCTTCCAGTTCGGCAGCGAGACATACCTTGTGGAGGCGAAGTGGCTCGGTCAGCCGATCGGAGTCGCCGAGCTTCATACGTTCCACGGCAAGATCGAGCAGAAGGCCGCCTGGACGCGCGGCCTTTTCGTTAGCAACAGCGGATTCACCGACGAGGGACTCCACGCCTTCGGCCGCGGCAAGCGGGTCATCTGCATGGACGGCTTCGATCTTTACGAGACGCTGGACCGCGAAATTCCCTTAAACCACGTCCTGGAACGGAAGCTGCGCCGAGCAGCTGAGACCGGCTCTCCATTCATTCGCGTCCGCGATCTGTTTTCTCATTGAGGCGAGGAGCCGGATCGAAGTGGTGCAGTTCAACGACTGGTGCGATGCGGCCGACAGCACCGTAGGCGCACACGGATTTCGCATTCTGTCCGGCGACCCTCTACGACTGAACGCTGGCGTTGCCGCACGGCCGCGGTCGTACGAACTTACTACGCCGCCGCAAAGCGCGTCGCGGGATTCTCCGGCGGCTCGGAAGCCCGAAGCGACGAAATTCGTCGAAGGCAAACTGCCAACGAGCAAAGCGATCCGCTCAGGAGACCTCGCCGAATCCCTAGCCACTGAATGGATCGCGACGCAGGGCGGCCGTCAGGCAGTCCGTAAGAGCGGATTTCTGCCCCTCGATAGTCACCAACAGTCATCGATGGTGCTATCGTTCTATATCAAATTATTTAAGGCGTATTCTGGTGTATCCTCGGATAAACTCGGATGGGCGAAAATCATTCCATTCCATTGTTTCCTGTCTTGATAACCACCTCACATGCCTTAGTCTTTTTGTAACAGGAAATCAGGATACCGTCGAGAATACCGTCAGAAAACTGAGCTGCGGAGTTCATTGATTTCATGGAACGCTGATCGCGGCATGCACACGGGGCAACGCTTAGTCGAACGTGCCCCGTGGAGCCATCACTTGTCGACATCATCGAACACCGAGCGCTTTTTAGCGGCAGGACGTGGAGCAGGAGCCTCTTCCTTCTTCTGCGTCACGATATGGGTCCAGTCTGTGTCGTTGTTGGCCTCTTCGTCGCGCTCCCGCTTGCGCTCCTCAAGCGCCTCGACCGAGTGCTTCACCTGATCGCGTGCGTCGTCGATCAGGGCGGTGGCATCCGCGTCGACGCCGATCTCTTCGACGCGGTCGAGTACGGCGAGCACCTTCTTGAAATGGCTGTCGGGTTCTTCGTCCAGGTCGGCGTCTGCGGCGATCTCGTCGATCCGATCCTCAAGCGATGGCAAGACGGTCGTCCGCAAAGCCAGGCCGACTCCAATGAGGCGCAGCGGCGGGACCAGGGCCAGAATCGTGTCTTCGTCGAAGAACGACACGTCGAGGCCATTAAGCGCTGCTGATTCGAGGCTGTCCGCTGCCTCTAGGCGCAGGTCCTGAGGGAACAGACCTAGGTGATGGGCGCGGGCGTAGGCGGCCAGTCGGGGATCGTTGCCAACAAGGTCAGTTAGCCAGCACGATCGCCGAAGCAGGTCCGGAAATTGCTGGACCGCTTTGATGAACACCGCACCGCTGGCGCGGTAGGAAAGAAAGTGGAATAGTAACCAGTTGCGGTGCCGCTCGTCAGGTGTCCGACCGAGTCGGACGACCAGCGCGTCGTCGAGCGTGGAAGGGATAACCAGCGCGTCCCGAATTAGCGGTGAGCCTTCGCAAGTGAAGCTATTCAGAATAGTATCGATGGTCGCGCCGCGGATGAGCGCTGCCATCATGTGCGGCTTCTGTCGCAGAATCTCTGTTAGGGCGTCCGAGATCGTCGGATGGGCGAAGGTCCAATTGGCCCCCGAGAGCTTCAGGAACGACCCTTTCAGCTCGGCGAAGCAATCCTGGATCCTGATCAGGCTGAAGCCGGTCAACTCAACGACCGCCTGGGCGGCCACGGGGTCATGTTCGTTCGGATCGAACCCGGCCTGATGCACATAGACGAGTATGAGCGCCGCTTGCAGCGGATCGTCCAGCGCGTTGACCGTATCGATAAGGTGCTCGGTCGGCTCCTTCATGAAACGAACGAGCGAGGTCTCGCGCGGCGCTAGTCCCTTGGTGAAATTCGGATCGCCGAGGCGCTCGGCAATGCCCGGCAGGAAGTCGTCAACCGCGGCGACCGCCGCCAGGTGCGGCTTGACGCTTGATCGCCAGCTCTGGCTCTGCTCGCCGAAGTTTACGTGGTTATACAAGATTTGCGCCTTTTCTTCGAAGGTCAGATCGCCGACGTCCACTACGGCGCTGCCGTCGGCGAACTGCGCGAGATTGCGTTGCCCGAGCCGCCGCCGCGCCGCTTCATAGATGTGCTTGCGCGAGGTCAGGAGGAAGCGGTTGCCGTGCTTGATCGCCGCGCGCAGCTTGGAGAAGGCCGACGCCCAGTCCTGGACGTAATCGTCGCGCAGCACGTTCGACCCGAAGGCGTCGTCGATCCAGAAGAAGCGACCCGGGTCGTTGGGATTCCAGCCGGCCTCGAAATCGCGCGGGCTGGTCAGGGCCAAAACGGTGTTAGCCGGATTTTCCGAAGCGATGGTCGAGACGATCGCGCCGATCGCCGACTTGCCGCTCGACGGATTGCCGAGCAGCAGCACAACGCCATGAGCGGAGATGGCGTTGACAGCGTCGCGATGCGCCTGGGTTGGAACATAGGTGCGCAGCTTTGGAACCCAGCTATCGAGCAGCGCCCGGCTCTGCTCGCTTAGCCTCTCGTCAACGATCGAGGTGAGATCCCCAAGGCCATAAACCTGCGGGACAAGGGCGCGCAGGCGCGCGCTGCCTCGGATGACGCGGACGATATATTGGCGGCCGAGGATGTGAGGCTTGCGGACGCCGAGCGCGCGCAGCTTCGCGCGCATCGCAGCCGCGACGGGCGCATCCACACTCATGTTGGTCATGAAGGCGTACGTGTCTGCCTGCGCGGCTTTGACCAAATCCTCGACATGGCCGATCTCGGCCGTGAGGTCGCCGACCTTCAGCGCCTTTCCCGCTTCCGACGCATGCTTGCACTGGACCGTTCCGACAGGCGGCGCATCGGAGTCCGAGGGGATGAGAAAGACCGCGTCCTGACCTCCATCCTGGGCCTCGCGGAAGATCTCGACCGGGCGGCCCAGCACCACCTCGCACACTTGCGAGCAGAGGTCCTGGAAGGCGCGCCAGCCGATCGTGTGCAGCGCCAGATCGCTCCAGGGGCCGTGCGCGCGGCGCTCGCGCGGGACTGCGGGTCCGGTTTGCGCGCCCTGGGCCGTCACGCGGCGGCGACGCCATAGATACTGCGCAGCCGCGCAGTCTGCGCGGCGGAGTTGCCGGCCAGGCCGATATCTTTGGGCTGGAAGTCACCATCCGCATCGACCTTGACGGCAAACGCAGCCACGTCCGCAGCGATCGCCTCCGGCAGGGCGACCCGCTCGCCGTCGGCAAGCAACTGCAGCAGACGGAAGACGTCGGCGCGATGCTTGCGCACGGTCTTCTGGTCGACCGGCTCCCCGGAATCGCGCCGTGTGGCGAGATCGAGATGCGCCTTGGCCTTGAACGGGATCAGCATCCGCTCATCGAGCACCGCGACGCCGTCGACCGTGCGCCCGTGCTCGACGAGCGCGCTATAATAGGCGTCGTCGAGCAGAATGGCCGACAGGCTGGCGATGTCCTCGTCGATCGGCAGCGGGGTGAAAGCGCTGCCTTCGGCCGGCGTGATCGCGTCGGGCGCCCGCGAGAAGAGCTCAAGCATCGCCGGAAAGTCCGCATTGGCGGGCTTCTGGAAGCGATAGAATTCACGCCCGCCGCCGCTTCGCTCGCGCTGCTGATAGCCGCCGGCCTCGACAAACGCCCAGAAGCGCGCGCCGAACCCGGCGTCGAGCGCCTCGACCAGGATGACGAGGTCGAGGTCCTTCGTCGCCCGGAAATCCAGGCCGACCTCCTCCATGATGATCTCGCAGGCGGCCCCGCCGATCAGCACATAGTGATGCGACAAGCCATCGAAATGCCGTCTGAAGACGTCGAGGCCCTTCACAGGCCGGCCTGCCTGAGCAGTGCGTCCTTGGCGGCCGCAATGCGATCGTCGGCGCCGTCGGGCAGGCTCAGCCACAGCGACAGGACGTCCACCAATCCGGCGTCTCCCAGCAGCAGGGGATCGTAGGTCCAGGTCTCGAGCTCGATCACCGCTTCGTCCCACTTCACCGGATGATTGAGATCGTAGCACGTCGCGATCGCCTTCCAGGCCGACGCGGCCACCGCTCGCGTTTCGAGGCGCGGGGCCGACAGGTCAGTCCTTTCGGCAAGCGCCGTCTCGCCCGCCAGTGGCAGGTCGAGGCCGTGTGGCGGACGCCGGACACGGCGGCGCTTGCGCACGGGCGAACGTAGATGGTCGCGCGCGCGCGCCCACAGCGCCTCGCGCGGCAGGGTGAAGCGGACATGGCGGAAGCGCCCGGTGGCCTCGGTCTGCGCCAGCTCGAACGCCTCGAGTTCGGTGATCGCTCGGCCCATGCTCATCGCGCTGTAGTGGAATTGCGACGCTAGTTCCGTCGCTGTCGTCTCGGGCGCGATGCTGCCCATCACCGCTGCCAGCACGATCAGCTGCGCAGTTGGCGCGAGACCGTCGGCCGGAGCGTCTCGCTCGCTGCGGAAATGTTCGCGCAGATCCAAGGCCAGCTCCGGCGCGAACAGTTGATTGCCCGGCACGATGAAGGGGATGTGTTGGGCGATCAGGCGATGGCGATTGTGGTTGCTCAGGCGATCGGTCACCAAAATGACCACGCGTCCGGGCGTCTGTCGGCGTAGGAGATCGCGATGCTTGGCGATCTTGGCCGGCGTGTCGTCCTGGATGTCGATGCCCAGCATCAGGATGCACGAGTGGCCGAGAATCTCGCCGTCGACTAGGGCATAGCGCTGGGTCAGAAACGCCGGCAGCTTGGAGCCGGCGACAGGCCCGTTAATGATTAGCTGCGCCTGCAGGACGGTCTCGACATAGGTCGCCGCCGCCGTCAGCAACGCCTTAGCCTGGTCTGTCGATTTCGCTAACATGGTCATGCACACTAACTCTAACTCTGTTATCGTGCAATCTCGCGTTAGTGTGCAGCCGCCCGAGTCGGCCGCACCCTCGCGCGAGGGGGAGGATGGGAATGCTTAAGCAAACAATCGCGTTCGAGATCGACGACAATCTGACCGCCGACCAGACGCTCGCCGCTTTTGCCGAAGCGCTGAAGCGGGCCGATCCTCCCCTGGCCGAGGTCCTCGCCCCCGTGCTGTCAGATCTCAGCCAGGACATCGCCGTCGATCAGGATCGGCTTCTCGACGCGCTCTACGTCGCGACCGCACCTGTCCCAGTCATAGACGGCGCCCCCGATGCCAAGGCGGGCGAGCCGCAATGAGCGGCTGGTATCTGAAGGAGCTCTCCATCGAGGGTTTCCGCGGCATCAACAACGAGGGCGCGCCGCTCGTCCTGAAATTCCAGCCCGATCAGATCAACTCGATCTCGGCGCCGAACGGCGTCGGCAAGACCTCGATCTTCGACGCCGTGGTCTACGCCATCACCGGCCGCATCGCGAAGCTCGACGATCTGCCCGCGAGCGAGAAGGGGGCGTCCTACTATCTCAACCGCTTCCACAGCGGCGGCGTCGGACGGATCGCCTTGACCTTGTCCCCCTCCGCCGCCGGCAACGCCGTCACTGTCACGGTGGAACGCGACGCGGCCGGCGGACGAACGGTGTCCGCGACCGGCGGGGCCGACGGCGCCGCAATCCTCGCAGATCTGAACCGCGAGTTCGTGCTGCTCGACGGCCGCACCTTCCAGGATTTCATCGACCTGACCCCACAGAAGCGCGGCCGGTCCTTCGCCGGCCTGCTCGGTCTCAAGCGCTATTCGGCGCTGCGCCAGGCGCTCGCCGCGCTGTCGCACGCCAAGGCCTTCAACAACCATTTCGGGGTCGGCGCCAAGGAGACGGCCCGCAACAGCGCCGCCGTCAGCAGCCAGCGCGCGCAGGCCGCGATCAAAGAAGCTTATACGGCGCTCGTCGGCGATGCATTCGATCCGGCGGAGCCCGAGGCGGCCTTCCTGGCGAAGGCGCATTCGGCCCTGCACGGCATCGAGCTTCTCCGGCCGCTCTGCGAGGGCCGGGTCTTTGAGGCGATCGATCCCACCGCCTGCGTCGACGCGGCGAAGGCGGCCGAGGGCGGCGAAAAGCGCGACGAGCTGGCCAAGCTACTCCGCCAGCACACGGACTGGTCGGACGCCGCCAAGGCCGCGCCCAGCGCGGTTGACGCCGAGGCGCTGATCGCGCTTGCCGAGGCCCGCGACGCGGCCCTGCTGCAGACCCAGGGCGATGTCTTCCGCCAGCTCTACGGGCTAAGCGAAACCATCCTCAGCGATCCGGGCTGGGGGGACCCCGCGCTGTGCCCCACCTGCGATCGGGCCGGCGACGGTTCAGTCCTGGACCATGTCCGCTCCAAGCTCGCGGCCTTTGACGCCGTCGAGCAGACGTCGAAGGCGGTGTCGGAGGCGTGGTCGGCCAAGGGCTGGAACCAGCTCGACGCGCTGGAGACCCTTGCCCGCCTGCCGGAAGAGCCTGCGGCGCTGGCGGAGACCCGGACTAGCGGCACTGAGGGGCGGCTCAGCGCGGCGATCGCCCGGGCGTTGGCGAGCTGGGTCAAGCTGCTCGCCGCCCGCGCCAGCGACAAGCTCGACGAGATTGTCGAGGCCAAGGACGCGCTCGAGCGCGCTCTTCCCGAGAAGCTGACCGCCGTGGTCGAGAAGGCCGAGGCTGCGCGGCGGCTTCAGACCAACCTTCGCGATCTGCGCACGGCGAAGAGCGAGTTTGACACAGCCAGCGCCGAGCTTGCCCGCATCGCTCGGGTCAAAGCCTTCCTCGACACGGCATGCGGTGCCTTCGCGACCGCCGAATCCAACGCCGGGGCCAGGCGGCTTGCAGCGATCGAGCCCGCCACCCGCAGCATCTTCGCTGCCATCATGTTCAGCGACGTGGTGCCAGCGCTGAAAAAGCGGGCCGGCAGCGAGGATCTTTCCATATCGCTCGCCGAATTCTGGTCGCTGACCGATGTCTCGGCGCAGGCCGTGCTGTCCGAAAGTTACCGCAACGCCTTTGCGATTAGCGTCTACCTAGCCGCCGCGTCGCTCTACGGCGGCGGCGCCAAATTCCTGATCCTCGACGACGTCACTTCGAGCTTCGATTCCGGGCACCAATTCCACCTGATGAACGTGATCAAATCTCAGTTCGCCCGGCCGGCTGTCGCCAATGGCCCGCAAGTGATCCTGCTTAGCCACGACACGGCGCTGGAAAAGCTGTTCAATACCCACTCCAATGGCGACGGCTGGTGGCATCAGTGCATTCAGGGCACCGCGCGCACGTCGGTGCTGCCCCAGTCGGGCGCGATCCACAAGATCCGCGACGCCACCATCGGCTTCCTCGACACCGGTAACACGACCGATGCCGCGCCGCGCGTGCGGCAATACCTCGAATTCAAGCTCGAGGAAGTCATCGCGAGGGTCAACATCCCCGTGCCGATCGGCATCGCATTCAATGATGATAAGCACATGGCCAAGAACCTTATAGACGCCATCAACAGCGCCGTCGCACTTCACCGAGCCGCCAACCAGCTCGTTCTGGAGCCTAATCAGGTCGCCGGGCTAAGCACGGCAGTCGCGACCATCGTTAGCAACTACCTATCGCATTGGTCGACAGGACAAACGCAGGCCTTCACGGCCCCTTCTCTCAGAGGAGTAATGCAGGCGATTGATACTTTCGCAGCGTGTTTCCAGTTCGAGCATCCGGCAGGAACGGGGCAGCGCCGATATTATCGTTCATTGAGTCAAACTGTGTAGTTGCGTTGCAACCAAGCTGGAGCACGAGTGATAAGCGACACTTTCTAGAAGAAGAGCGGTGTCGTGGAACCCGATGACGCTTCTCGACTCGCGACGTTGATTGATCGACGACTTTTGCGACAGCTTAAAATGCCCGTTCCGTGCCCCTGCCCTGTCGTCGCGAAAACCCTCGATACCGGTGAAAAACGAGCGGTTGTAGGCGGCGACGGCTCATGATTCCGTCTGGGTGGGCCAGCGATGGAGCACCGTGATGATGGGTCGGCAGGAGAGCGCGGCGGAGCTTTTTTACCGGTTTAGCCTGGAGGCGCACGTTCCCGCCGAGCACCTCCTTCGTCGGATCGACGCCGTGCTCGACCTCTCCTTCGTCCGCGCCAGCTTGGCCGAGCACTACAGCCACACGGGGCGCCCCTCGATCGATCCCGAGCTGATGATCCGCATGATGCTGATCGGCTACCTCTACGGGATCCGGTCTGAGACGCGCCTCTGTGACGAGGTGCATCTCAACCTCGCCTATCGCTGGTTCTGCCGCCTCGGGCTGGAAGGCGATGTGCCGGAGCGGTCCACCTTCTCCAAGAACCGCCACGGCCGGTTCCGCGAGGGTGAGCTCTCCCGTCTGCTGTTCGAGGAGGTTGTCCGCCAGTGCATGGCCGGCGGCCTGGTCGCTGGCGAGGGCGCCGCCGTGGACGGAAGCGTCATCACCGCCGACGCCAGCCGCGAGCGCCGCTTGCCCGGTGACAGTGTGCCCGAGGCCTGGTCGGATCGAGAAGCCCAGACGCGACCGGTCCGCGAGTACCTTGAGGCGCTCGACGCGACAACGCCGCCCGCGCAGGACGAGCCCAGGCATGCCGCTCCCAAGCACCTTTCTGAGACTGACCCCCACGCGGCCTGGTCGATCAAGCACGGGGCCGGCCACTTCAGCTACGAGACCAACTACCTGATCGACACGGCTCACGCCGTCATCCTGGACGTAGAGGCGACGCCGGCCCGGCTCAGCCAGGAGATCGTCGCGGCCAAGCGCATGTTGGAGCGGACCCGAGAGCGCCTTGGCCTCGAGCCGGATCGCCTCGCGGCGGACGGAGCCTATGGGGCAGGTCCGTTCCTCTCATGGCTGATCGAGCGCAAGGTCCAGCCGCACATCCCGGTGCTCGAGCGCAAGCACCAGACCGAGGGCAAGCTGACGCGCGACGCCTTCGCGTTCGACCGCGAACGCAACCGCTTCACCTGTCCGGCCGGCCACGCCCTGACCTACCAAGGCGCTCATACGCCTCACGCGTCCGCACCTATCGCTCAAACCCGCGAGACTGCGCCGCCTGCCCGGGTTGGGAAGGCTGCACGAGCGGCAAGGTCCGAACTGTGGTGCGCCTCTTCGACGAGGACGCCCGAGACCAAGCCCGGAGCCTGCGCGGGACGCCTGAGTACGCTCGCTCCTGCCGCGAGCGGAAGAAGGTCGAGATGCTCTTCGCCCACCTCAAGCGCCATCTGAACCTCACCCGCCTGCGGCTACGCGGCTTGCGGGGCGCCTCTGAGGAGTTCCTGCTCGCCGCCACGGCCCAGAACCTCCGCAAGCTCGCCAAGCTCTCGCCACCCACCAGCCCAGCACCCGCCCTGGCCTAAGGAAAGCCGCCCCCAACAGCTCGACGAGGCAGTGAGCAAGTGAAGCTCTCCGCGGCGCCGAGCCCTACCCGCAGCCCTCACCCGACACCGGCGGACTTCTTCACCGATATCCCTCGTTTTCGCAACAGCTCCCGACGCCGTTCCTTACCGCTTCAATCGAGCGGCACTCCCGGATAGGGTGGCTGGATGAGAATTTGGATATGGGCTGCGCGTGTTCGATGATCTGAAGCCCGGCACGCGCTTGCGCGGCCTGACCCCGACCGGCGTCGCCGAGATCGTTCAGGTTTCGCGCTTCGGCGCGAACGCGCTTAACCTCGTGTTCCGGGCCGACGGCAAGGTCAGCGAGCGGCTGCTCTACCGCGGCGAGGAAAGCGCATTCGAATTCGTGGAGGGCGGGCGCGCCTATGCGTTCGATGCGGACGGGGCCTTATTGCGGCTCGCATCCGAGGCCAGCCGCATCCGCTTGGCGCATCTGTTCGATCCCTACCTCGCGGTTAGCGCCTCCCAGATCGAGGCGCTCCCGCACCAGATTACAGCAGTTTACGCAGAGATGCTGCCGCGGCAGCCGCTGCGTTTCCTCCTCGCCGATGATCCTGGCGCAGGAAAGACAGTCATGGCCGGCCTGCTGGTCAAGGAGCTAATGATCCGGGGCGACCTGGAGCGCTGTCTCATCGTCGCACCGGGCAGTTTGGTCGAGCAATGGCAGGAGGAGTTGGCCGAGAAATTCGGTCTTGGCTTCGACCTGCTGACGCGGGATCAGATCGAGAGTTCGATCACTGGAAACCCCTTCGTCGAACGCAACCGCCTTATCATGCGCCTCGACATGGCCGCGCGGTCGGACGAGTTGAAGGCGAAGCTCCAGGCCGCGCCAGACTGGGACCTGATCATCTGCGATGAAGCGCATCGCATGGCGGCGTCTTACTTCGGCGGGGAGGTAAAGGAGACGCAGCGGCACAAGCTCGGAAAGCTGCTGGGCGCGCATACCCGCAACCTCCTTCTGATGTCGGCCACCCCGCACAACGGCAAGGAAGCCGATTTCCAGCTTTTCATGGGCCTGCTCGACGCCGATCGCTTCGAGGGCCGCTTCCGCGAGGGCGTCCACAAGGCCGATGTGTCGGACATGATGCGGCGGCTAACCAAGGAAGAGCTCTACCGCTTCGACGGCACTCCGCTGTTTCCGGAACGCCTCGCCTATACCGCCAGCTACGAGCTCTCGCCGGACGAGGCGGACCTCTACGCCGCGGTGACGACGTACGTGCGCGAGGAGATGAATCGCGCTGACCGGAGTGGCGACGGCGGCCGAAGAAACAGTGTCGGCTTCGCGCTCCAGATCCTGCAACGGCGGCTTGCCTCGTCGCCGGCGGCGATCCACCGCTCGCTAGAGCGGCGGCGCAAGCGGCTTGAGGAGCGACTGCGAGAAGAACGGATTGGCCGTGGAACCGGGGCCGCTCCGCTATCCCGGCCGCCATCCCTCCCTTCCTACGACCCAGACGATCTCGACGAAGCGACCGGCGAGGAAGCCGAGGCCGCAGAAGAGGCCATCGTCGATGCGGCGACGGCCGCCCAGACTTTGGTCGAGCTCGAAGCTGAAATCGTGATCTTGCGCGACCTGGAAGCGCGAGCGCTGCGGCTGAAGCTGTCCGGACAGGACGCGAAATGGCGGGAGCTGGAGTCGATCCTCGACGAGCCGATCATGATCGACGCGTCTACCGGGCTGCGGCGCAAGATCCTGATCTTCACCGAGCCAAAGGACACCTTGGAGTACCTCCAGCAGAAGATCACGGCGCGGTTTGGCGATCCGGCTGGCGTGGTCGTCATTCACGGCGGCGTTGCTCGCGAAGCCCGGCGCGCGGCCATCGCCGCGTTCAACAGCGATCCCGTGGTGCGGGTGATGATCGCCAATGACGCGGCCGGCGAAGGCGTGAACTTGCAACGCGGCGCGCACCTAATGGTCAATTACGACCTGCCCTGGAATCCGAATCGGCTGGAACAGCGGTTCGGGCGCATTCACCGCATCGGCCAGACCGAAGTCTGCCACCTCTGGAATCTATGCGCCTCCAACACGCGTGAGGGTGAAGTCTACGGGCGGTTGCTGGAGAAGCTGAAGGAGGCGCGCGAAGCGCTTGGCGGCCGCGTTTTCGACGTGCTGGGCGAGCTGTTCGAAGGCCACGCGCTCCGCGACCTTCTCGTCGATGCCATCCGCTATGGCGATCGCCCCGAGACCAAAGCCGAGCTGTTCCGCAAGGTGGACGGCGCAGTCGATGTCGGCGCGATCGAAGCGCTGGTTGCCGAGCGTAAGCTGACCAGCGAGGGCATGGATCCTAACGCGGTGTCGGCGGTGCGCGAGGAGATGGAGCGGGCGCAGGCGCGACGGCTTCAACCGCATTTCATCGGTTCGTTCTTCCGTGAAGCGTTCACTCTGCTCGGCGGTCGTATCGCCGAACGCGAGCGCGGACGATTCGAGATTACGCGCGTGCCGTCGGTGCTGAAGGAGCGCGACCGGCTGATAGGCCGCGGTGATCCGGTTCTCGATCGCTATGCGCGGGTGACGTTCGAAAAGGCCCTGATCGTTGGGCAGCCGCAAGCAGAGCTGCTGGCTCCCGGCCACCCGCTGCTCGAGTCGGTCGTGGACGTCGTCCTGGAGCGCTTCGGACCCCTGCTCGGCCAAGGGGCGGTGCTGGTGGACGAAGCCGATGACGGCACCGACCCGCGCCTGCTTGTCTACCTCGAACACGCCGTACGTGACGGCCGCGTTGCTCGATCGGGTGAACCGAGAGCGATCTCGCAACGCCTCCAGTTCATCCACCTCAAGGCGGACGGGTCGGCTGCGGACGGTGGCTCGGCGCCCTACCTCGACTATCGGCCGATCACGGCTGACGAGCGTGCGTCAGTATCGGATGTGATCGATGCTCCGTGGCTTGCGGGCGGTGTCGAGCAGCGCGCTCTCGGCTACGCCATCGCCAGTTTGGTCCCAGCGCATCTGGCCGAAGTTAGGTCGCGAAAACTGGCCGAGATCGACAAGGTCGAGCGCGAGGTTCGCGCACGCCTAACTCGGGAGATCAATTATTGGGATGCCCGCGCCGCCCGGCTGCGTGAAGAGGAGCGTGCCGGCAAGGAGCAGCGGATCAACGCATCCAACGCCGAAGCGACCGCACAACGCCTAGTGGAGCGGCTGCACAAGCGCCAGGAGGAGCTGGACCGTGAGCGGCAGATCACGGCGCTTCCCCCGGTGCTGAAGGGTGCAGCCCTGGTGATCCCCAACGGACTTATCTGCGCACGGACCGCACCGGCCCCCGAGCCGGTAGCGTCCGGCTTCTGCGAAGATCCCGCCGCCCGTGTGGTCGTCGAGCTTGCTGCGATGGAGGCGGTCATGGCGCACGAACGGAGCCTCGGCCACGCGCCGGTGGACGTGTCTGCGCAGAAGAAGGGCTGGGACATCGAGAGCCGGGACGGCGCTGGCGGGCCGCTGCGGCTGATCGAGGTGAAAGGCCGGCACGCCGATGCGCGCGACGTGATCATCACCAAGAACGAAATCCTCGCCTCGCTGAACGCTCCCGATGCCTTCCACCTCGCGCTGGTCGCCGTGTCCAACGGATTCGCGCACCAGCCCGTTTACGTGCAGCGCTTCTTCAAGCGCGAGCTGGGCTTTGCGGAGACGGCGGTCGTGTTCAATCTGAACGACCTGCTTTCTTTGAGGGCGAAAGCCGCCTGACGCTTCGCCTCGACATTCACGGCCCGCGATGTATATAATTGGCCAGTAATTCTATACGGGACGAGTCGCATGGCGCTCAGCTTGAAGGACCAGGAAACGGACAGCCTCGCGCGTCAGGTCGCCAGCCTAACCGGCGAGAGCTTGACCGAGGCGGTGCGCGGCGCGCTCCGGCTGCGGCTGCGTGACGAGCAGCTCAAGCGCGGTAAGCAGCCTTGGGACGACGCCGCGATCGACGCGATCATTGCTCGGTTTAAGGCGCTGCCTGTCTTGGACGAGCGTACCGATGACGAGATCTTGGGATATGATGAGAACGGCCTCCCCTCCTGATGGTCGTCGATAGCTCAGCGCTCATAGCGATTTTGCGAGGAGAACCCGAGGAGCCCGCATTCCGCAACGCGATCAGGACGGCCCCCAACCGCCTCCTCGGCGCACCCACTCGCGTGGAGGCGAGCATGGTGGCGCTGGGACGCCGGGGCGAACCCGGCCTGGAGCAGATGCAAGCCCTGATCGAGCGCCTCGAGCTGGAAGTCGTCCCACTTTCGGATGACCACGCGAAACTCGCCATCAAGGCCTTCCGACGCTTCGGCAAGGGACGACACTCAGCGGGCCTGAACTACGGTGACTGCTTCTCCTACGCGCTCGCCAAGGCGACCGGCGAACCTTTGCTCTTCAAGGGCGACGACTTTTCACAGACCGATATTAAGCGAGCCGTATGACGACGCCTGTCCGAAAAAAGTTAATTGAAGTTTCCATTCCACTGGAGGCGATCAACGCAGAGTCGTCGCAGCGCAAGCAAAAGGCGCCCAAGGGTTATCCGACTGCAATCCATAAGTATTGGGCTCAACGTCCAGTCGCGGCCTGTCGTGCCGTACTGTTCGCGCAGATTGTTGATGACCCTTCAGCTTGGCCAGATCGCTTCAGTACGGAAGCCGCCCAAGATGACGAGCGCAAGCGTCTCCATAAGATAATGGAACAAATGCTGCGTTGGGAGGCATCAAATAACGACGTGGTTCTGCAATCTGCGCGGTGGGAAATTGCCCGCTCCATCGCCTGGGGGTTAGGTGAGGAACCGCCGCCGCCTGAAGATGGACGGGCGATACTCGAGTTTCTTCAAACTAAAGGACCACCTGTCTACGATCCGTTCTCAGGTGCCGCATCGATCCCACTGGAGGCGCAGCGGCTCGGCCTGCGTACCCGTGCCTCGGACCTAAATCCAGTGGCCGTGCTTATCGGAAAGGCCTTAGTCGAGATTCCGCCCAGATTTTTCGGTTTGCCGCCTGTCAATCCTGATGCTCGGGCTACGGCTATCAACGGTCAAATCCGAGATTGGAAGGGGGCGGAAGGCCTGGCGGAAGACGTCAGGTACTACGGAAAGTGGATGCGGGACCGGGCGCTCGCCCGGATCGGCGATTTGTATCCGCAGGCACAGCTAACTGACAATTCACGGGGCACCGTCGTCGCCTGGTTATGGGCCAGAACCGTGAAATCGCCCGATCCGGCAGCGATGGGAGCGATGGTTCCATTAGTCTCGTCCTTCATTCTGTCGAACAAAGAAGGTCGGAAGGTTTGCGTTCGTCCCGTCCTCGATCCCTCCGCCCCTGATGGATGGCGATTTGAGGTTTCGTCTGGCATTTTGTCTGAGAATGAAGAGGCAGTTCTCAAGAAAGGGACTATCGGGCGGAGCGGAGGTGGCACCTGCATCCTAACGGGCGCATCCATGCCCTTTTCCTATATTCGCGAGTACGGCCAAGCCCACGGTCTAGGTCAACGCCTCATGGCTGTTGTCGCTGAGAGCCGCTCGGGACGCGTCTACATCTCGCCAACGGATGAACATGAGAATGCTGCGCTGACGGCCACTCCGACGTGGGAACCCGGCGCTGAATTGCCAAGTAATCCCCGGGATTTCAAAACGCCAAACTACGGCATGCGAACGTTCGGATCGCTATTCACACGGCGGCAACTCGTGGCTCACACCACGTTCTCCGATTTGATTACCGAGGCCCGCCTTCAGGTAGTGGCTGACACGGCACAATCGACCTTGGCTGATGATCCGGCCTCGCTCTGCGAAGGCGGAAGTGGCAGAGCGGCGTATGGTGACGCGCTCGCAACGTACCTTACCTTGATGGTAGATCGCATGGTTTTCTATGGATCTTCACTTTGTGGCTGGCTAGCCAAAGATAATGCGATGGGGAAGTCCATGCCCCAGCAGGCTCTCGCGATGAGCTGGGACTTTGCAGAAGGAAATCCTTTTGGAAAATCGAGTGCAGACGCGTTAACTTGTACTAGAGCCGTGGCAGACTGCGTCGAAGTGCTCAGATCATCCGTTGGTGGACAAGTCTCCCAATCCGATGCTTGTATGGTAGACTACGATAAAGATGGCCTAATATCTACTGATCCACCCTATTATGATAACTTTGGATACGCGGAGCTTTCAGACTTCTTCTATCCTTGGATGAAGGCATCGTTATCAACGATATATCCGGACTTATTCCGTCGTCTTGCCACGCCGAAGGACGCCGAGCTAGTGGATAACGTCATTCGATAGAGTCCGTCGTGGGATTCCCGTTGGGCCGCGGTCGTGCGAATCTTCGGGATGCGCACAGGGATCAGGATCGAAGTCACCATTGCCGACGAAGCCCGCATGAAGGCGATCGTCGCCGATCGCGGCAGCCCGCAGAACCATGTCTGGCGCTGCCGCATCGTGCTGCTGACCGCCGCCGGGCTCGGCACCAACGCGATCATGCGCGAGGCGAACGTCGCCAAGACCGCGGTGTGGCGCTGGCAGGAGCGTTTCATGCGGGAGGGCGTCGCCGGCCTCTTGCGCGACAAGACGCGGCCGCCCGGCAAGCCGCCGCTGCCGAGGGAGGTCGTCGACAAGGTCGTCGCCCTGACGCAGTCCGAGCCGCCCGGCGAGACGACGCATTGGACCGCGCCCGCCATGGCCGAAGCCATGGGCATCAGCGTTTCCTCGGTTCAGCGTATCTGGAAGGCGCATGGGCTGGCGCCGCATCGCGTCCGCCGCTTCAAGCTGTCCAACGATCCCCTGTTCGCCGCCAAGCTGCGCGACGTCGTCGGCCTTTACGTCGATCCTCCGGCGCACGCCATCGTGTTGTCGCTCGACGAGAAGAGCCAGATCCAGGCGCTCGACCGCACCCAACCCGGCCTGCCGATGAAGAAGGGCCGGCTCGGCACCATGACCCATGACTACAAGCGCCACGGTACGACGACGCTGTTCGCCGCCCTCGACGTGCTCGAGGGAAAGGTCATCGGGCGCTGCATGCAGCGTCACCGGCATCAGGAGTTCGTCCGCTTCCTCAACGCCATCGAGGCCGAGGTGCCGGCCGGAAAGACGGTCGAGGTCATCCTCGACAACTATGCCGTCCACAAGCACCCGAAGGTTCTCGCCTGGCTCGGCCGCCACCCGCGCTTCACCTTCCACTTCACGCCGAAATCGGCTTCCTGGCTGAACGCCGTCGAGGGCTTCTTCGCCAAGCTCACGCGGCGACGGCTCAAGCGCGGCGTCTTCCGTTCGATCGTCGATCTTCAAGCCGCCATCAACCGCTTCCTCGCCGAGACCAACGAGGCCCCGAAACCCTTCCATTGGAAAGCCGATCCGGACAAAATCATCGCCGCCGTCAAACGCGGGCACCAAGTGTTGGAATCTATCCACTAGTAGCTACGCCTTACAGGCACGGCGGAAGCGACGCTGCTGAGAGCTTTTTCATGCGCGGCATGGGTGTCGCGCTGGAACGGATGCAGCAAATCGATGGCAAATATCCTGCAGTCATTTACTACGCATTCAAGCAACAAGAGCAAAGTGACACGGGCACGACCTCCGCAGGGTGGGCATCATTTCTTCAGGCCATTGTTAATTCTGGATTTAGTATTGACGGAACGTGGCCGGTTCGTACCGAAAACCCTAGTCGATCAATAGCACAAGGAGCTAATGCTTTAGCGTCCTCGATTGTTTTAGTCTGCCGTAAGCGCTCGTCCGACGCTGATGTTACTATCCGCGCTGACTTCATCCGGGCGCTCAAACGCGAAATGCCTGCGGCGATCGACGCAATTCGAAAGGCCGGCGTCGGCCCTGTCGATATGCAGCAGTCGGTGATCGGGCCCGGCATGGGCGTGTTCTCGCGGTACACCAAGGTTTTGGAGGACGACGACAGCGCGATGAGCGTCAAGACCGCGCTGGCCGTCATCAATCGCGTCTGGGAGGAGATTGAGAACGAGCTGGACCAGGCCTTCGACCCGGAGACGCAGGTCGCGCTAGCTTGGTACGCCACCTATGGATTCGATGCACGAGCCTCGGGAGATCTTATCACGTTGGCTACTGCCAAAAACACTTCCGACCGGGAGCTGTTCACCTCCGGTGTGTTTAAGGACATGAAGGGCAAGGCGGGCTTGACGCCGCGCGAGGAGCTTCCGCCGGGTTGGTCTCCCGCCAACGACAAGACGCTTACCACCTGGGAATGCGTTCAGCACACCGCCCGCGTGCTCAACGCTTCCGATGGCGGCGGCGAGGCGGCGGCGGCGCTGGTGGCGCAGATGGGCCCAAAGGCTGAGGAGGCTCGCGCACTCGCCTATCGGTTGTTTGAGATCGCCACCAACAAAGGCTGGGCCCCCGAGGCGCTGGTTTATAACGAACTCGCACAGGAGTGGGCCAAGCTTGAGGACCGCGCGGCGATGCTCGACGATGCCGGTCGAGCGCCCGGTCCTAACCAGACCACCTTCGCCTTCGATGGGAGCGCGTGATGTCGATCGAAGACCTAACCGCTCGCCGCGTCGAGGACGCACTGAAGGCCCTTCGCCGCGGCCTGACGCCGTTCGTCGAGGCGCGGATGAAGGGAAAGCATGGCGACGACTGGCGGAAACTAGCCAGCCGTGCCTCGGGCGGCGACCAGAGCGGACCGCTGGACACCTACGGCCTGCTAAAGACGATCGTCGACAACTGGCGCTTCACGTTCGACGAGGCCTTCGGTCAGCGAGATCGGTTCAAGGTACGCAACTTTGTTTCGACCGCGCTCGACGCCCGAAACGCCACCGCGCATCTAACGCTCGCTTTGCAAGATGCGGAAGCGCTCCGGTATCTCGACGCGATCTACGCGCTTCTGCTCGCTGTGAAAGCGCCAGACGCCGACATCGCACAGGCGAAGGGCTTCTATGAAGAGCAGCGGCGATCGGGGCTGACGCCAGTCCCCGCAGCTTCCGAACCCGGCGCGATTGCGGCGCCGCCGCGCGAGACGCTGTCGTTGAAGCTCGACGCCGTAGCCGCAGGCGCGCCGCCCGCCGGCGTAGAGCGTGCGCTACGCCCATGGCGCGAGGTGGCGCTTCCCCACCCGGACGTCCTGGAGAACCGCTTCAAAGAAGCGGAGTTCGCAGCCGACCTTTTCGCCGTGGACGCGGGCCATGCCTCCGATGACTACAAACGCCCCGAGGACTTTTTCCGCATCACGTTCCTGACGGAAGGGCTGCGTCGCATCCTGACCACCAGCCTGCAGCGCATGTCTGGCACCGGCGGCGATCCGGTCATCGGGCTGCAGACCGCCTTCGGCGGCGGCAAGACGCACACCATGCTCGCGGTCTATCATCTTGCCAAGGCGCGTGACCTGTCTATCCTGGAGGGTGTCGGGCTGCTGGCGCAGACGGCCGGGATCAAGGACTGGACTCCGCCGAAGGTCGCCGTTTTCGTCGGCACGTCCAAGGGTGCCGACACCCCCCTGATCCTGCGCGATGGGCCGAAGGTTCGTACGCTCTGGGGCTATATCGCCTGGCGGATCGCCGGACAGGCGGGGCTGGACCTGATGGCCGACGCGGAGGCCGCGCGGACAAACCCCGGATCCGATCTGCTCGTCGAACTCTTCAAGCTCTCGGGCCCTGCACTGATCCTGCTGGACGAACTGGTGGCCTATGCGCGTCAGCTTCCCGAAGATCGGTTCGAGGCGTTCCTTTCCTTCATTCAGTCTCTAACCGAGGCCGCCAAGATGGTGCCGGGCGTGCTGATTATCGGCTCGCTACCCGAAAGCGTCGCCGAGGCCGGTGGTCCGAAGGGCGAAGCGGCGCTGTTGCGGCTGGAGAAGGTGTTCGGACGGGTGCAGTCGGCCTGGCTGCCGGCATCCGGCGACGAGACCTATGAGATCATCCGCCGTCGTCTGTTCCAGACCCTCGATGGCGATGGCGAGCGGGCGCGCGACGAAACCGTCAAAGCGTTCGCGGACCTCTACAAGAACAATCCGGCCGAGTTTCCGCCCGAGGCCAAGGAAGCTCGCTACCGCGAGCTGCTGAAACTTTCCTACCCCATCCATCCGGAGCTGTTCGACCGGCTGTCAAAGGACTGGGCGAGCCTCGAGAAGTTCCAGCGCACCCGTGGCGTGCTGCGTTTCATGGCCAACGTCGTCGGCACGCTCTGGCAGATGCAGGTCAGCGACCCGCTGATTACGCCCGCTCGCGTACCGATCTCTCACGAGCGGGTACGGGCCAGCGTGCTCTATCCGCTCGACGCCAACTTCAACGCCGTGGTCGACAAGGAGGTCGACGGCGAAAGCTCTCTGCCGGCGCGCATGGAAGCGAACCCATCCCGCCGAATCGCTCAACTCCAGGCGGCGACTCGTGCGGCTCGCGCCGTGTTCATCTGCTCCGCGCCGCTTGCGGGGCGGCCAAATGCGGGACTGACCGGGCCTGGCCTGCGCCTAGCCTGCGCCGAACCCGGCGATCAGCTCGCCATCTTCGGCGAAGCGTTGCGAGAGCTGACCGAGCGCGCGACCTATCTCTACGAGGAAGCCGGCCGATACTGGTTCTCGACCCAGCCGACGCTGAACCGGTTGGCCGACGACCGCGCCAAGGCGCTGCCCGACTACGAAGTGGATGAGGCGATCGCCAAAGCGCTGCGCGACGACGGCGCGACCAAGGCGGGCTTCCATCGCGTGTATGCCGCGCCCGACGATCCCATCACCATCGACGAGGCCAGCGCGCTGTCGCTGGTGGTCCTCGGACCCGCCACCCCGCACGTCGGCAAGGGCGCGGCGAAGTCGAGCGCCACGGACATCGCGACCGACACGCTCATGCGCTGCCGGTCGGCGCAGCGCCGATTCCGCAACACCCTCCTGTTTGTGGCCGCCGACGAGGTGCTGCTGGCGACCGCGCGCGAGGTTATGCGCAAGGCGCTGGCCTGGCGGGGCATCTGCGACGACAAGCGCCTCCAGGACCAGCTCACCCAGGCGCAGATCGCCGACACGCGCGACAAGGCCAAGACCAGCCGCGACGGCGCGGCGAAGGCCGTCCGGCTGGCGTGGAGTCACATCCTTTTTCCGGTCAAGGCGGCCGCCGCTGGCGTGGCGTTCGACCTCGACCACCTATCGCTCGCGTCCAAAGACCGGGCCGCGATCCCGGCCGCCGTCTATGAGAAGGCCGGTCCGCGCGGCGACGGCATCGCGAAGGAGCGGCTCGGTCCTGACGCCCTGGCGCTTCATCTAAAGCCTCTGTGGCCTGACGATCGCCCATACCTCGGCATTAGCGAGGTCGCCGACTGGTTCGCCTCCTACGCTTACCTGCCCAAGTTGCGCGACCGCGTGGTGCTGGAGAATGCGATCCGCGATGCCGTAGGCAAGCTCGATCCCGCCTTCGGCTATGCCGACAGCTTTGACGAAGCGGCGGGAAGATATGTCGGCCTAGCCTGGGCGAAGGGAGCGCCCGATCTCTTTCCGTCGACGGCGGTCCTGGTCCGCTCGGAAGTAGCCGCCGCGCAGGCGAGCCCGGCGCCCGCGTTATCGACGGCCAATGCAACGGTGGGAGGTGGGGCGCCTCAGTCGGGGGAGGAGCAGTCGGACCTTGTGACGAACGGTGTAGTGCCGGCCAGCCAACGTAAGCCGCGACGCTTCTTCGGCGCCGTCGAGCTCGACATGGTCCGGCCGGTGAAGGCATTCGACGCCGTGTTGAATGCTGTTGTCATGGAGCTGCAACGGACCCACGGCTCCACGGTCAAGGTCACAATCGAGATCGAGGCCGAGGCTGACGCCGGCTTCGAGGAAGCGGATATCGGCGTGGTTCGCGACAACGCCCGCCAGCTCAAGTTCAAAGTCGATTCGACAGGCTTTGAGTGACTGGCAACTTCTTAGCGACAGGAACGCGGAGGGGAAAGCCTTCCCCCTGCGACCGAGCCTGCCGTCTCGCTCGACCCCTTCTGCGGGAGCGCCCGCAACGCCCCCGGGACACGGGAGGACGTGAGCGTGACCGTTCTCTCCGGCGCACGTCGGAGAGCGAGAGGGCTGCGGCTGTCGCCGTGACGGGTTTGAAGGCGGGGAGAGAGGCTCCCGGCCGGCCCGTCGCGGAGTGTTCGCGATGCCTCGTTCCTCTTCCCGGTCCCCGCAAGCCGACCGGACCAGCCTATACCAGGACATCACCGCTAGAGCATTTCCGGCTTAGTCGCACGCATAGCCTGAGCTTGCGATGTAATTTCGGCATTCGTCGGGACCCAGCGCTCTGATGATCCGGCCGATTTCCTTCCACAGGGCGTCTTGTGTGCGGGCTTTTGCTTTGCGCAATTCGGCCTTCAACTTGGCGAACATCTTCTCGATGGGGTTGAGATCGGGACTGTAGGGCGGCAGGTAGAGGACGCTGGCGCCGACGGCTCTGATCGCCGCCTCGACGCCGACGACCTTGTGGGCGGAGAGGTTGTCCATCACCACGATGTCGCCTGGTGACAGAGCGGGCGCCAGGAACTGCTCGGTGTAGGCGAGGAAGATCTCGCCCGTCATCGGGCCGTCGAGGACCAGCGGCGCGATGACGCCGCTCTCGCGCAGGCCGCCGACGAACGTCGTCGTGAACCAGTGGCCGTGCGGGGTGGCATCGACGAGCCGCTCGCTTTTCGGTCCCCAGCCGTGAGTGCGCGCCATGTTGGTCGCGGCGCCGGTCTCGTCGATGAAGACGAAGGCGGCGCAATCCATGAAGCGCTGCCAAGCTTGCCACCGCTTCCGACGCACGGCGACATCGGGGCGATCCTGCTCGGCGGCTCTCATCGACTTTTTTTGTGTGACAGGCCGAGCCGGTGCAGCGTCGACCAGATCGCCGTCGTCGAGACCGCAACGCCACGCTCGGCGAGCGCCGCCTGGAGTTCGGCGAGCGTGATGCCCTTGCGAGCCTGCGTCAGCTCGCGCAGGACATCGGCGTGCTCTTCGAGGAGTGGCCGCCGATAGCCGCCGATCCGGGCTGGCGCCGTGCTGCCGGTTCTGCGTACACGCTGCATCAGCTTGATCGCCGCCGACGGGCTGACCGCGAACCGACGCGCCGCCTCGCGCGCCGAACTGCCGTCGTTGACGGCTTCCACGAGCCGCCTGCGCAAATCCTGGGAAAGAGGTGCAACCATGAGAGCCTCGCCGCTGAACAAGACTCTCGAATCTGACTCGTCGATTCCATGCAAGCTCGAAGTGCTCTAAGGTCATCGCCGAGCTGGAGGCAGGGCGACTCCCCTGGGTCCAGCCCTGGGGCGGCACCGGCGTGGCCGCCCCGCTCGCCATGCCGCGCAACGCCGCGACTGGCCGCGGCTATTCGGGCATTAACGTCCTGATCCTCTGGGGCGCCGTGGTGGCCTGCGGCTACTCCTGCCAGAGCTGGCTCACCTTCCGCCAAGCCCTGTCGCTCGGCGGCTGCGTCCGCAAAGGCGAGCGCGGCACGACCGTGGTCTACGCCGATCGCTTCGTACCTGGCGACGAACTGGAGCGCGCCCATGAATCCGGCGAAGACGTCCGGACGATCGCCTTCCTGAAGCGCTTCACCGTGTTCTCGGTCGACCAGTGCGATGGCCTGCCCGAGGACCTCGTCACCGCACCGCCGCCCGTGCCCGCGGGCCTCATCCTGCCGGAGGTCGAGGCGCTGATCCGCCGCTCGGGCGCCGACCTGCGGCTCGGCGGCCCGAAGGCCTTTTACGCGCCCGGGCTCGACTACATCCAGGCGCCTCGGCCCGACGCCTTCTTCGCGCCGATCGACTGGCACCGGACGGCGCTGCACGAGCTCGGCCATTGGTCGGGCGCCCCGCACCGCCTCGACCGGGATCTGTCGGGTGCGTTCGGCTCGGGCAAATACGCGCGAGAGGAACTCGTCGCCGAGATGTGCGCGGCCTTCTGCTGCGCCACGCTCGGGATCACACCGACCGTGCGCCACGCGGACTATATCGGCTCCTGGCTCGACGTGCTGCGCGAGGACGACCACGCCATCGTGCGCGCCGCCTCGGCCGCATCCAAGGCGGCCGACTACCTGCTCGCGTTCCGGCCCGGTGCCGAGGCTCCGGCCGACGCCGAGCAGGAGGCGGCGTCATGAACGCACTCGCGCCAGCCTCGACCTTCACCGCTCCTGCCTCGGACAGCATCCGCCTGCGGGTGCTCAGCCTCGGCGTGGGCGTGCAGTCCACGACGCTCGCGCTGATGGCGGCGCACGGCGAGGTCGGGCCGATGCCCGATTGCGCCATCTTCGCCGACACTGGCTGGGAGCCGAGCGCCGTCTATGAGCACCTCGCCTGGCTCCGCTCCAGCAACGTGCTGCCGTTCCCGGTACACGTGGTCTCAGGCGGCGATCTCCACGCCGACCTGCTGCGCGCGGGCCGCGGCGAGCGCTGGGCCTCGATCCCGGCCTTCACGCGCACCGTGCGCGGCGTGCGGGTGGAGATCGGCATGATCCGCCGCCAATGCACGAAGGACTACAAGATCGTGCCGATCCGGCGGCAGGTCCGGGCGTTGGCGGGCCTCACCCGCCGCCGCTCGCCCAAGGCGCCCGTTGTCGAGCAGTGGATCGGCATCTCGCTCGACGAGGCGATCCGGATGAAGCCGAGCTTCGAGGACTGGCAGGTCAACCGCTGGCCGCTGATCGAGCAGCGGATGAGCCGCCGCGACTGCCTGCGCTGGCTGGAGCGGCACGGCTACACGATCCCGCCGAAGTCGAGCTGCGTCGGCTGTCCATTCCACAGCGACGACGTATGGCGAACCCTGCGGGACGAGGACGCGACGGCGTGGACGCAGGCGGTCGAGGTCGACCGCGCCATCCGGGTAGGCCTGCGCGGCGTGCGTGGCGAAGTGTTCCTGCACCGCTCGGCGGTCCCGCTCGACGAGGCGGACCTGTCGACGCCCGCCACGCCGGACAACTCGACCTCTGGTCCAACGAGTGCTCGGGCCTGTGCGGCGTGTAGTCCGACGCCTCCAGCACATCTCGGGCCGTCCTCGGGTTCGGGGGCGGCCCGATCCGTCGTGACGCGGGTCCGGTCGGCGGCAGGCGCCGGCTGCCCCGTCCAACGGAGATACGCCGATGCCCGCTCCCGCCTTTGCGGTTCTAGGGACCACGCCGAATACATCGCCCGCGCGCTCGCCACCGAAGGCGGCCACCTCGCCATCGGCCATGGCGGCGCGACGCTCATTTCGGCCGGGGCTGGCTGTCGGGCTGCATCCCCGACGAGATCAAGGCCGAGGCGGTCGCCGCCGGCCTGCCCGTGACCGGCAGGCGGGTGCGGAGGTGCTGAACCTCCCTCCGCCGGATCCGGTCGCCGCGGCGGCGTAGAGGAAGAGGGCTGCGCTTCGCTCCGTGACGGGTTGGAGGTCGAGAGAGGGTCTCCCGGCCGCCCGTCGCGGAGTCCACCGTCATGGCGTCAGCCGTTCAGAAGATTACCTCGCTCGGGGTGTCGCGCGACATCCCCTTCAACAAGCTCGTCCTCTCCCAGGCCAACGTCCGGCGCGTCCGGGCCGGCGTCTCGGTCGAGGAGCTCGCGGAGGACATCGCCCGGCGCGGTCTGCTGCAGAACCTCAACGTCCGCCCGGTGGTGGACGCCGCCGGCCAGGAGACCGGCATGTTCGAGGTGCCGGCCGGCGGCCGCCGGTTCCGGGCGTTGGAGATCCTGGTCAGGACCAAGCGCCTGGCCAAGACCGCGCCTGTGTCGTGCAACGTCCGCGAGGCCGGTTCGCCCATCTCGGCCGAAGAGGACAGCCTCGCGGAGAACGTCCAGCGCGAGGCGCTGCACCCCCTCGACCAGTTCCGCGCCTTCAAGGCGCTGATCGACCGCGGGCTGGGCGAGGAGGAGATCGCCGCCCGCTTCTTCGTGTCGCCCACCGTGGTGAAGCAGCGGCTGCGGTTGGCGTCGGTCGCCCCGGCGCTGCTCGACGTCTACGCCAAAGATAGCATGACGCTGGACCAGCTCATGGCCTTCACGGTCAGCGCCGACCACGCCCGCCAGGCGCAGGTCTGGGACGCGGTCCAGAAGGGCTACAACCGCGAGCCCTACCTGATCCGGCGCCTGCTGACCGAGCGCGCGGTGCGGGCCGCCGACCGCCGCGCGCAGTTCATCGGCGTCGAGGTCTACGAGGCGGCGGGCGGCGCGGTGAGCCGGGACCTGTTCGCTCATGACGATGGCGGCTGGCTCGACGACGTGGCGCTGCTCGACCGGCTCGCGGCCGAGAAGCTCGCGCGCGAGGCCGAGACGGTCGGGGCCGAGGGTTGGAAGTGGGTCGAGGCCGCGCTCGACTTCCCCTACGGCCACGCCATCGGCTTGCGCCGCATCTACGGCGAGCAGCGGGAGGTGTCGGACGAGGCGCAGGCGACGCACGAGGCGCTGACCGACGAACTCGAATGCCTCTACGCGGCGCATGAAGGCGACGGAGACCTGCCCGAGGAGGTGGACGTCCGCCTCGCCGAGCTGGAAGCCGCGATCGAGGCGTTCAACAACCCGCCGGTCACCTACGATCCTGCCGAAGTCGCGCGCGCCGGCGCGTTCGTGTCGGTGGACGCCAACGGCCAGCTCCGGGTCGAGCGCGGCTTCGTGCGGCCGGAAGACGAGCCGCCCGTCGTCATTGATCCGGTCGAGGGCGAGGCGATGGCGGACCCGGCCGCTCCAACCCGCACGATGATCACCGTCGGCGGCCAGCCGCTGCCCGAGCCGGACGGTGAGGAGGACGACACGCTGCGACCGCTGTCGGAGCGGCTGGTGACCGAACTCACCGCGCATCGCACGCTGGCGCTCCGGGACGCCGTCGCCATCGACCCGGACACGGCGCATCTGGCCGTGCTGCACGCGCTCTGCCTGCCGGCCTTCTACCACTTCGGCTCCGACACCTGCCTGGAGCTCAGCGCCAAGTCGGCGAGCTTCGAAACGCAGGCGCCGGGGCTGGCGGACTCGGCCTCGGCCAAGGCGATCGACGCCCGCCACGACTTCTGGGCCAAGCGCCTGCCGCAGCGGTCGGACGCGCTATGGCCGGCGCTGGTCGAACTCGGGCCCGACGAGCGCCACGCCCTGTTCGCCCACGCCGCCTCGCTCACCGTCAACGTCACGCGGGAACCGTTCAACCGGCGGCCGCAGGCGATCGCGCACGGCGAGGTGCTGGCGCAGGCGGTCGGGCTCGACATGACGGCGGCCGGCTGGCGGCCCACGGTCGACACCTATCTCGGCCGGGTGCCGAAGGTCCGCATCCTCGAAGCGGTCCGGCAGGCCAAGGACGAGATGGCGGCGCAGCTCATTGATCACCTGAAGAAGCCGGAGATGGCCAAGGAGGCCGAACGGCTCCTGGCCGACACCGGCTGGGTTCCCGAGCCGCTCGTCGTGGCCGGGGCGGACGCGGACGCACCCAACGGACCCGGCGAGGTTGAGGCCCTGCCGGACTTCCTCGCCGACGAGGAGGAGCCGGCCGAGGGCGACGAGCCCGACCCGGCCTCCGCCCACGCCATCGCCGCCGAGTGATCGATCCTCGCGGGGCGGCATACGCCGTCCCGCACCCCTTCTCATCAGGAGACAGATCATGACCGAAGCTTCCAGCTCGTACGATCCCGCGGCCGCTTGGGCGGCGATCGAAGCCCAGCACGCCGCTCGCTCCCGCCTCGCCGACGAGGTCGGACCCGTGAACAAGGCGGCCATCCTCGCCGCGCTCGCGGCTGCCGCCGTCACCAGCGTCGTCGTCACCTTCGACGGCTCGGGCGACTCCGGTCAGATCGAGAGCGTCGAGACCCGCACGGGCGAGACCGCGGCCGAGCTGCCCGCCACCGCCGTCGAGATCGGCTCGCCGCTCTGGGACGGCTCGGGCGTCGAGACCCGGACGCTCCCGCTCGGTGAGGCGATCGAGCAGCTCGCCTACGACCTCCTCGAAGACACCCATGACGGTTGGGAGATCAACGAGGGTGCGTTCGGCGAGTTCACCTTCGACGTCGCCGAGGGCGCGATCCGTCTCGACTACAACGAGCGGGTCGAGTCTTCCGAATACACCGGCCATGAGTGGTGAGGAGGAATCGATGGGACACCCCTACCACCACGCCCTCTCGTCGGTCCGCAAGTGGGGCGGGACCGCGGAAGATTACCTCGGCCTTCACCAATGGTTCGACGAACCCTCGAAGCTGATCACGGCCGACTTCCGTCACCGTGCGCTCAGACATCACGCCGAGGGTTGCTTCATGCTGGAGCGCCTGTTCGGCCCGACCGTCACCGTTTCGACGGGCCGCGTCGTGCCGGTGCGGCTGATCGGTGAGCAGCACATCGTCGAGGACCTCGGCTTCATCCCGAGCTTCGCCGACTGGGTGCGCTGCATTCGGCCTGAACCCTGGATGGGTCGCGCCCAGCCGATCCACAAGCTCGTCGATCCGTTCGCGGCGACCGCCGCCGCCTGACCTCCTCTCACCTCAACCAAGCTGACGAAGCCCGGCCATCGCGCCGGGCTTCGTCGTTTCTGGAGACCCGACATGGCGGACTACTTCACCAGCTTCAGCTGCATGTTCTACGTCGGAACGGCCGAGAACGCCGCTCGCGCCGTCGAGATACGCCAAGCCCAGGCCGCGGCTCTCGACGAGGCCGAAGGCGCGGCCCTCGGCTTCGATATGGAGCTTGATCCCGACAGCGGCCCCGGCGCGCTGCTGATTTCGGACGGGGACGGCTTCGGCGAGCCCGAGCACGTCATCGCCTTCGTGCTCCGCTGCGCCGAGACGTTCGGGCTTGAGGGGCGCTGGGGCTTCGTCTGGGGACTCTGGTGCTCCTCGTCGCGCCTCGACGGCTTCGGCGGTGGCGGGCAGGTGCTCGACCTCGGCGCGCGCAAGAGTCTCGCCTGGACCGACTGCGATCACTGGCTCGCCGCGATGCTCGATCCGGCGGTCGATCCTGACGAAGGCCTCGTCCTCGCCTGATCGACCGATCCCTTCCCATTCATTCCGACAGCCCGGCTTTCGCGCCGGGCTTCGTCGTTTCAGGAGACCCCTCATGGGCTGGCTCTACATGCAATCGCTGCGCGGGCTCGAAGGCCCGCGCCAATACCTCGACGATCAGTTCACCCACACGCGCGAGACGGTCCGCTCGACCGTGCTCCGCTCCGCGCTGGTCAGGATGCGAACCTACTACGCCGCAGTCGAGGTGCTGCGACCGGATCGCGAGCGCGAGGTCTTCGCGCTGGTCTGCCTCGTCCACTACAACCCCCGCGACCGCGAGGGCTATGTTTTCGGCTACAAGAACATGGAGGAAGCGATGGGCCCGTGCGAGGCCGAGTGCCCGCCCGCGATCCTCGACCTGCTGACCCCGACCGAGAACGCCTACGCGCTCGCTTGGCGGGAGCGGTGCAGGGCCGCGGCCACACGCCGCGCGTCGCGACCGCGCCTGCGGAACGGCTGGACGCTGGTGTTCGACGAGCCGGTCACCTTCACCGACGGCGCCTCGTACGCGCGGCTGGAGGTGGTGATCGATCCCAGCCGGCCGCGCGCCGTGCGGTTGCGGCCGCCGGGCGGCTGCGGCCTCTACCGGATCGGCAACCTCGACGCTCGCAGCTTCAGGATCGAGGCGAGCGCCTGAACCATCCCCTACCGACCGAGGGGCTCGGCGCTTCCGCGCCGGGCCCCTTCTTCATGCCGGGCCTCTGAGAGGGAGAGGGCGGCCGGAAGGCGAGTGAGCCGGCGGGTTGGAGAGAGCGCCCGGACGGCTCGCCCGTCTCCGCTCTCCGGGATCCCTCGCCATGCTGAACACCCGTTCCACAGCCGCCACCGTTGCGCCGGCGGTATCCCCCATCGCGTGCTCTCCGTCCGCCTCGGCGCTGCTCGCGGGAGCCGAGCGCCTCCTGCCGGACCTCGCGCGCGGCGCTGCGATCGACGCGCGCACGCTGCGCGCTGCCATGGAGCACGCCTGCGGCGGCTCCGACGCGGAGGGCGCTTGGAGCTGGAAGGACGCCTACGAGGCGTGCGAGGTCGCGCAGCTGCTGTTCCTGCGCCGGTTCGGCCCCGCCCTGCTGGCGCGCCCGATCGCTTCGCAGCTCGCCATGCTGGGCAAGGTCGCGGCGCTGCTGCCGACCCACACCCGCCGCTCGGAGGAGAGCCAGGCGCTCCAGCAGTTCTCGACGCCGATCCCGCTCGGGTTCGTCGCGGCCCGCGCCGCGGCGATCACCCCCGGTGACCTCGTGCTCGAGCCTTCGGCCGGCACCGGCCTGCTCGCCGCCTTCGCCGATCTTGCGGGCGGCTCGCTCGCGCTGAACGAGCTGGCCGCCACGCGGGCCGACCTTCTCGCCATCTTGTTCCCGGCCGCCCCCGTCACGCGCTTCGACGCCGCGCAGATCCACGACCACCTCAATGCCGATGTGCGCCCGAACGTGGTGCTGATGAACCCGCCCTTCTCGGTCGGCGCGCACGTCGAAGGGCGCGTCGCCGACGCCGCCTATCGCCACATCGCCTCCGCGCTGGCGCGGCTGGAGGACGGCGGGCGGCTGGTCGCGATCACCGGCGCGTCGTTCGCCCCCGACACCCCGACCTGGGCTTCCGCCTTCGTTCGATTGCAGGAGCGCGGGCGCGTGGTGTTCAGCGCGGCGGTGGACGGCCGCGTATTCGCGCGGCACGGCACGACGGTCGAGACGCGGCTGACCGTGATCGACCGCATGCCCGCGGCCGACCCGGCTGCCTTTCCGGCCTCGCACGGGATGGCGCCGAATACCGCCACCCTGCTGGCCTGGGTCGAGGCCCACGTCCCGCCACGCGCCGCCTGCACGCCGATCCGGCCCTCCGGTTCTGCGTCTTCGCACGGAGCCGGCGCCGTGCGTCGCGCCGCGGCTCGTCCGAGCGCTCGCCCGCTCGCTCCGGTGGCCGCCGACGCGGTGGAGCTCGGCTACGAGCTGATCGCGTCCGCGCCGGAGACGGCCGCACGCCTGAACGACGCCCTCTACGAGCCCTTCGCGCTCCAGACCCTGCGCGTGCCGGGCGCCAGACCGCATCCCACCCCGCTGGTCCAGTCGGCCGCGATGGCCAGCGTGCGCCCGCCCGCGCCGACCTACCGGCCACACTTGCCGGCAAGCCTGGTCCCGGCCGGTCTGCTGTCCGACGCTCAGCTCGAGACGGTGATCCTCGCCGGCGAGGCGAACGCCGGGATCCTCGCGGGCGCGTGGACGGTGGACGCCACCTTCGACGTGGTCGCGGCCGCGCCCGACGACGCCGAGGGCGCGGTGCGCTTCCGGCGCGGGTTCATGCTCGGTGACGGCACCGGCGCGGGCAAGGGCCGCCAGGTCGCGGGCGTGATCCTCGACAACTGGCTCAAGGGCCGCCGCCGCGCGCTCTGGGTCTCCAAGTCCGACACCCTGATCGAGGACGCCCAGCGCGACTGGTCGGCGCTGGGGCAAGAGCGGCTGCTCATCCAGCCGCTGTCCCGGTTCCGCCAGGGTACGCCCGTCCGGCTGGAGGACGGCGTCCTTTTCACCACCTACGCCACGCTGCGCTCCGACGCCCGAGACGAGCGTGTTTCCCGCGTCCAGCAGATCGTGGATTGGCTGGGGGCCGAGTTCGACGGAGTGATCGTCTTCGACGAGAGCCACGCCATGCAGAACGCCCGGCGCCAAGGGATCGCGCGGCGAGCAAGGCCCTTCGCAGCAGGGCCGCGCCGGCTTGCGGCTTCAGCACGCGCTGCCCAACGCCCGCGTCCTCTACGTCTCGGCGACCGGCGCTACCACGGTCCAGAACCTCGCCTACGCCCAGCGCCTCGGGCTCTGGGGCGGCGAGGACTTTCCGTTCGCCACGCGGGCCGAGTTCGTCACCGCGATCGAAACCGGCGGCGTCGCCGCCATGGAGGTGCTCGCCCGCGACCTGAAGGCGCTCGGCCTCTACACCGCGCGCTCGCTCTCCTACGACGGCGTCGAGTACGAACTTGTCGAGCATCCGCTCACCCCTGAACAGACGCGCATCTATGACGCTTATGCCGGCGCGTTCCAGGTCATCCACCAGAACCTCGGGGCCGCGCTGGAAGCGGCGGGCGTCACCGGCACGGGGCCGGACGGCGGCGCGAAGACGCTGAACGCCCAGGCCAAGTCGGCGGCGCGCTCGGCCTTCGAGAGTTCCAAGCAGCGCTTCTTCAACCATCTGATCACGGCGATGAAGACGCCGACCTTGATCCGCTCGGTCGAGACGGACTTGGCGGCCGGGCACGCCTGCGTCGTCCAGATCGTCTCGACCGGCGAGGCGCTGATGGAGCGCCGGATCGCCGAGATCCCGGCCGAAGAATGGGCGGACGTTCAGGTCGACATCACACCGCGCGAGTACGTGCTCGACTACCTTGCCCACGCCTTCCCGGTGCAGCTCTACGAGCCGTTCACCGATGGCGAGGGCAACCTCGCCTCGCGCCCCGTAGTCCGCGACGGCCAGCCGGTGCTCTGCGATGCGGTGGACCGCCGCGACCGGCTGATCGAGCGGCTCGCGAGCCTGCCGCCCGTCCAGGGCGCGCTCGACCAGATCGTGCAGCGGTTCGGGACCGACCAGGTCGCCGAGGTGACCGGCCGCTCGCGGCGGATCGTGCGCAAGCGCGGCGACGATGGTGTCGACCGCCTCGCCGTCGAGGGCCGCCCCGCGGGGGCCAACCTCGCCGAGACCTCCGCCTTCCAGGACGACGACAAGCGCATCCTGGTGTTCTCCGACGCGGGCGGCACCGGGCGCAGCTACCACGCCGACCTCGGGGCGAAGAACCGCCGGCTACGGGTCCACTACCTGCTCGAAGCGGGCTGGAAGGCCGACGCCGCCATCCAGGGGCTCGGGCGCACCAACCGCACGCATCAAGCCCAGCCGCCGCTGTTCCGGCCGATCGCCACCGACGTGCGCGGCGAGAAGCGCTTCATCTCGACCATCGCTCGCCGGCTCGACACCCTGGGAGCGATCACGCGCGGCCAGCGCCAGACCGGCGGCCAGGGGCTGTTCCGCGCCTCCGACAACCTGGAGAGCGAATACGCCCGCGCCGCGCTCCGTCAGCTCTACATGCTGCTATTGCTCGGCAAGGTCGAAGGCTGCTCGCTCGGCCGCTTCGAGGACGCGACGGGGCTGTCGCTCACCACGCGAGACGGCGCGGTGCGCGAGGAGCTGCCGCCGATCACCCAGTTCCTCAACCGGGTGCTGGCGCTCACCATCGACCTGCAGAACCTGCTGTTCGAAGTGTTCGACGGCCTGCTGACCGCGCGTGTCGAAGCGGCGATCGCGGCCGGCAGTTACGACCTCGGCGTCGAGACGGTCACGGCCGAGAGCCTGCGGATCGTCGACCGGCGCACCGTCTACACGCACCCGGGTACGGGCGCGGAGACGCAGGCGTTCACTGTGGCCCGGCGCGACCGCACCGACGCGCTGTCGCTGGCCGACGCCCTGGCCAGGGTCGAGGAGCCGCGGACCCGGCTGCTGGTCAACGCCCGATCGGGCCACGCCGCCGTGCAGGTCCCGGCCGCCAGCGTCACGCTGGACGACGGCGAGGTCGAGCGGCGGGTGCGCCTGATCCGGCCGACGGAGCGCAAGAACCTGAGCGAGGGGGCGCTCGCCGGATCGCATTGGGAGGAGGTCGATCGCGCGGCGTTCGTGTTGGCCTGGACCGCGGAGCTGGACGGCTTGCCCGAGTTCGTGGAGAGCACGTTTCACGTCGTCACCGGCCTCTTGCTGCCGATCTGGCGACGGCTGCCCGAGGACGGCTGCCGGGTCTACCGCCTGCAGACCGACGACGGCGAGCGGGTGATCGGGCGGTTGGTGTCGCCGGCCTGGGTGGCGGACGCACTCGGAGCCGAGACGCCCGCCGTGTCGGCCGACGACGCGTGGGACCAGGTGGTGGGTCGCGGGGCGATGCTCCAGCTAGCCGACGGGCTCACCGTCCGTCGCTCCCTCGCCATGGGCATGCAGCGCGTCGAGCTGGCCGGGTTCACCGATGGCATGGTCGACCGCCTGAAGGCGACCGGGCTCGTGTCCGAGATCATCAGCTGGCGGTTGCGGCTGTTCGTGCCCGTCGGCCCGCAGGGTCCGACGATCCTGTCGGCGCTCATGGAACGGCACCCGCTCGCCCGGGTGATCGCCAAGACCTCGACCCTCAGTGCCGCGGCCTGACGCCATGGACAGCGCAGCTGCCGACCTGGCCCACCGTCTCGCGCGCGATGCCGAGGCGGTGTGCCGCCACTACCTTCCCGCCGGGCGGCGGGAAGGCCGATACTGGCTCGCGGGCGACGTCGAGAACTCGCCCGGCCGGAGCCTCTATGTCCGCCTGCGCGGTCCCGAGTCGGGCAAAGGCGCGGCCGGCAAGTAGACCGATTATGTTGCGCCGGGGATTATGTTGCGGCCCCGCGCCGGGCGGCGGTGTTGCGAGGGATCGGCAGCTTCTCCGCAACATAATCTCAGCCCATCTGGGTGGGTCGCGTGATGCCGCGCGACGCTTCCGAGCTGGCGCGTCGGCTCGCCCACGACGCCGAGGCGGTTTGCCGCCATTATCTCTCCAAGGGGCGCCGCCAGGGCCGCTACTGGACGGTGGGCGACGTGCGCAACACGCCCGGCCGGTCGATGTTCGTGCGGCTGAGCGGGCAGGAGTCCGGCCCCGGTGCCGCCGGGCGCTGGACCGATGCCGCCTCGGCCGAGCACGGCGACCTGCTCGACGTCATCCGCGAGAGCTGTGGGCTGGTCGAGTTCCGCGAGGTTGCCGAGGAGGCGCGACGCTTCCTCTCGCTGCCCCGTGCCGAGCCGAGGTCTGCACCAAGACCGCCCGCACAGCAGGGCTCGCCCGAGGCAGCGCGCAGGCTCTGGGCCATGGCTAAGCCGCTCGCCGGCACCTTGGCCGAGGCTTACCTTCACGCCCGCGGGATTGAGACCGTCCAACATGCGGGCGCATTGCGGTTTCACCCGCAGTGCTACTATCGAGCGGATGAGCACGCGCCGACCGAGACCTGGCCGGCGATGCTCGCCGCCGTCACCGATCTTTGGGGCGCGATCAAGGGCGTGCATCGCACCTGGCTTGCCCCGGACGGCTCGGGCAAGGCGCCGATCGACACGCCCAGACGAGCTATGGGCGACCTCCTCGGCAATGCCGTCCGGTTCGGTGCGGCTGGCGACGTCCTCGCGGCCGGCGAAGGCATCGAGACGATGCTGTCGCTTCGGTGCGCGCTGCCGGCCATGCCCATGGCGGCGGCGCTGTCAGCCAGCCATCTCGCCGCTCTGAAGTTCCCGGCGGCGCTCCGACGGCTCTACGTTGCCCGCGACGCCGACGCCGCGGGCGAGATGGCGGTCACCGCGCTAACCGAGCGAGCCCGAGCCGCGGGCATCGAGGCGCTGGTCCTCTCGCCGCGGCTCGGAGACTTCAACGAGGATCTGCAGGCGTTCGGCTCCGGCGCCGTTCGCGCGTCGATGCGCATCCAGCTCGCCCCGCAGGACGCGGTGCGCTTTATGCGCCGGAGGATGGCGAGGACGGGATAACCGAAGTCGGCGCCCCGTCCCCGGTTCACAAGGCCTTCAGGAGGGCCATCAGGTCTTTGTCCTCCTTCCATGAGCGTGCGAGCGGTGGCTGCCCTACCTCGCAGAGCGCGACGGCGTTAGCCTTCAGCGTGAGGTCGATCTCGGCATAGATGTTGGTCGTGCTGATCGACACGTGTCCGAGCCAGGCGCGGATAGTGTTGATGTCCACGCCGGCGAGGACCAGGTGGCAGGCCGTCGTGTGCCGGATCACGTGCGGGGTTATCGTTCGATCGGCCAGTCCCGGGACTTGGGCCGCACAACGCTCGATGAGGCGGTACACGCCGAAGCGGGTGAACGGCGTCCCGAGCCGGCTGACGAACACGGCGTCTTCGGCCGCGCGACCGGCGACCTCGTCCACCAGAACGCGCTCGGTTTCCGGCCATAGCGGGCAGTGCCGCGTCCTGCCGCCCTTGCCGTGCAAGGTGGCGAGATCGTGGCCGCCGTTCCGCGATCCGATCTGCAGGCCGCGTACCCTCAGCTGGGTGGCTTCAGAGACCCTTGCGCCCGTGTTGTAGAGGAAGAGCAGGAGCGCGTACTCGCTCCGGCCGCGCCGAGTTTTGCGATCGGGCACAGCCAGCATCGCTTCCATCTCCGCCCTGGTCAGCCATCCAACCGGCGGCGGCATGGACCTTTTCGACGCGATGGCCCGGACGTGACCGCACCATTCGACATGGGTAGGGTCGCGGCTGCCCACGTAGCGGGCGAACGCCCGGATGGCGGCAAGCCGCTGATTGCGGGTCCGGGCGGTGCAACCTCGATCCGTCTCGAGATAGGCGAGGAACTGCAGCACATGTCCGGACGTGAGATCCCACACGGCCAGCCGGTCCACCGGCTTGCGCACCTTCCGGCTGATGAAGGGCAGCAACAGGCTAAAGGTGTCGCGGTAACTCTTGCGGGTGTTCCGGGCGAGATTGCGTTCGGTGACGATGTATTCGCACAAGAACCGGCGGAGCCAGGGGCCGAGGGTTGCGAGGTCAGACATGCCGACCTCCCTCCACATAGCGGGCGAACCGCAGCGACGCCTGTTCCAGCAACTCCGGCGTCATCGACAGATAGACCTTCGTGCCCTCCAGATCGGCGTGACCGAGATAGGTGGAGAGCACCGGCAGCAGCCGTTGCACATCGGCGCCCTGCCGATACCAGCTCGTCAGCCGGTGGAAGGCGAAGCTGTGCCGAAGGTCGTGCAGGCGCGGGATCGTCCGACCGCCTGCCGCGCGGCGGACCCCGACGACGCGCCGTAGCTTGTCGAACGCGGCCTGCACGGTGCTGCTGGCGAGCCGCGTTTCGTCGCGGTTCGCCAAGAGCAACGCGTTCCGACCGTCCAAAAGCCCAGTTCGCCGGCGCAGGGACACGTGGCTGTCCAGCACCGTCGCAAGCTGGGGTCCGACCGGGACCAGCCGGCTCTTGTAGAACTTCGTGGCCCGGATGGTCAGGACGGCGTTCGCCAGATCGACGTCGGCCAAGGTGAGGCGGGTCGCCTCCCCGAAGCGTAACCCCGCCCCGTACAGCAGGATAAGCAGGGTGCGGAACGTCACCGCATCCAGCTGGACCGCGCCGCGCCGACTTGCCTCCAAGGTCGCGGGGTCGAAGAGGCGCGCAAGCTCATCGCGCGAGTAGATGTAGGGCGGCAGCCGAACCGGCGATCTCGGCGCGTCGACCGGCATGGGCGAGCGGGCCGCATGGCCGCGGCTGATCGCGTGACGCCAGAAGCCGGCAAGCGCATAGCACCTGTTCTCGCGGTGACGCGTCGGCGGGCCCTCGCCCGCCAGGTAGGCCAGGACCTGCCCCGTGGTGACCGCGTCGCAGGCGGCGTCGCCATCGGCATGGTCAAGGAAGCGGCGCAGGAGGCTCGCCCCAGTCGTGAACTTCGCGCCATGAGCTCGTCGCCAGAGCACATAGCGTTCGATCGCCTCGCGCAGGATCATGCCAGGCCCTCCAGGTCGAGAGCGGCCACCTCGCGAAGCGCGGCGAGGTCGACCTTGGCGTAGATTGTGGTGGAGGACGGATCGCGGTGGCCGAGGAAGTCGCCGATCACCTTCATCGGCGTGCCCTGATCCAGAAGGTGCTGGGCCGCAGCATGCCGAAGGGCGTGGGGCCCGCGTCGGCCGCTGACGACGCCGATGCCCGCCAGCCGGTCGCGGACGATCTTGCCCAGGGCTGTTCGGCCCAGCGGCCAGATTGGCGCGTGCATCGTAAAGAAGAGACTGCGCCCGAAGCCGGACGGCCGCGCTTCCCGGATGTAGCGCAGGATGGCGTGGCCCACGCCCTGCGACAGCGGCCATAGATGGGTGCGGCCCGGTTTGGGGCAGCGGACCCGAAGCATCGCCTTCTCCCAGTCCAGATCGTCCAGCCGCAGCCCGCCGACCTCTCCGGTCCGAAGCCCGTACCCGATGAACAGCATCAGGATCGCCCGATCGCGCTTGTCGACCGGGCGCTCGCCCCCAACCGACGCCAGCAGGCGCACGACATCCTCGCGCCGCAGCCCCTTCGGCACGGTCTCGTCGGCCATGAACCGGGGCGCTAAGATACCTGCGGCGAGGCCAGCTCGGCACCAGCCGCGCGTCTCGGCGAACAGGAAGAACGCCCTCAGACGCTGCGCATAATCGTGTCTCGTCCGGCGGCCCCAGGCGCCTCGCTCGTGCTCCGCCGCTACGGCGTCGTCGATGTCGGTCATCCCGACGGCAACCAGCGGTGTGCCTCTTCTCGCCAGCCACAGGAAGAAGCGGTCGGCAGCCCGACAATAGTCGTGTGTGGTCGCCGCGGAGAGACCGCGCTCCTCGCGCAACCATCGTGCTAAGGCCTGGATCTCGGCGTCATGCGGGTGGCGGCCGTCGTCGCGTTCATCGAGCCAGCCCAGGAAGGCGAGCCATCGAACACCGTGGCTGACGAAGCGGTCGCGCGTCTTTGGCGACGCGGTCCGATCGCACCGGCGTCCCCTCGGCTGCGCCCACAGCACCGCCGCAGCCTCGATCTGCGACCGGCTCACCCGCTCGCCATCTTGAAGGTCCAGAAGGCGCACCAAGCTCAGCTGATCGTTGGCGCACTTGCGCAACGTCGATCGTCTCGAGCCGGTCGCCTTGAGATGAACGAGGTAGCGTTCCCGCTGCTCCACGAGCGGCGCTGCGCGATACCTCTCGGCAGTGTGGGCGAAGAAGATGTCGTCTAACACGTTTGGCCTCCATGCAGTTGGAGGCTTGAGCTTCCCGACGGAGCGGGGCGGCGGAAGCTATGTTGGTCGCACGCGAGGCCTATCATCCGGCGCGAGCTGGGCGCGCAGTCCGTCCCACAGCACCTCGGCGCCGAGCCGGCGCAGGTCCTCGTTGAAGTCGTTCAGCGCTGGCACGAGCGTCAGCACCTCGACGCCAGCAGAACGCGCGCGGTCGGCCAGGGTCTCCACCGCACGGCGTCCTGCGGGATCGTCGTCTCGCGCGAGGTAGAGCCGTCGTAATCCGGCGGGCAGTTCTAGCGCGGCGAGGTGGCTGGCCGAGAGCGCGGCCGCCGCCGGCACCGAGGGCATGACCTGCCGAAGCGAGAGGATCGTTTCCAGCCCTTCTCCTGCGATCATGACGTCGACCGCGCGGCCGAACCGGACGGCGTTGCCAAGCAGCAGGCCCATGGCGCGGCGGGGCGTCGAGACCGGCGCTTTGCAGGCCGCCGCAGGTTCGAGCCAGGTGCGGTGCGCACCGGTCATCGCGCCATCGAACGCCGTGACCGCCGCGATCAGCGCGGGCCAGGCATCCCGAGCCCGATCGCGAGGGTCGTCATCGTCGCCGCGATACCAGCATCGCGGGTGGAAGCGGAGGGTCTCACAGCTCCTCAGATCGTTGATCCCGCGGGCGTGAAGGTAGGCCTCGGCCAAGGTGCCGGCGAGCGGCTTAGCCATGGCCCAGAGCCTGCGCGCTGCCTCGGGCGAGCCCTGCTGTGCGGGCGGTCTTGGTGCAGACCTCGGCTCGGCACGGGGCAGCGAGAGGAAGCGTCGCGCCTCCTCGGCAACCTCGCGGAACTCGACCAGCCCACAGCTCTCGCGGATGACGTCGAGCAGGTCGCCGTGCTCGGCCGAGGCGGCATCGGTCCAGCGCCCGGCGGCACCGGGGCCGGACTCCTGCCCGCTCAGCCGCACGAACATCGACCGGCCGGGCGTGTTGCGCACGTCGCCCACCGTCCAGTAGCGGCCCTGGCGGCGCCCCTTGGAGAGATAATGGCGGCAAACCGCCTCGGCGTCGTGGGCGAGCCGACGCGCCAGCTCGGAAGCGTCGCGCGGCATCACGCGACCCACCCAGATGGGCTGAGATTATGTTGCGGAGAAGCTGCCGATCCCTCGCAACACCGCCGCCCGGCGCGGGGCCGCAACATAATCCCCGGCGCAACATAATCGGTCTTATGTGCAGTTGAACATAAGACCGACGCCGCGACGGGCGAGCATGGCGACCTGCTCGACCTGATCGCCGCCAACCAGCGCCTGACGACGTTGCACGACACCCTCGACGAGGCGCGACGCTTCCTCGCCCTGCCGAAGCCGGAACGCCACGAGCGTATCAAACCCGTTCCGCAAGGGTCGCCCGAAGCCGCACGCCGCCTGTTCACCATGTCCAAGCCGATCCGAGGCACGGTCGCAGAAGCGTATCTGCGCACTCGCGGGATTACGGAACTGCCGGACTGCACGGCGTTGCGGTTCCATCCGCGCTGCTATTATCGGGGAGACATGAACGACCCGGCCGATGGCGCCTGGGACGCTTGGCCAGCGTTGATCGCCGCCACCACCGACGCGAACGGCGCCATCACCGGGGTCCACCGCACCTGGCTCAATCCTTCGGGCAACGCGAAGGCTGCGGTGTCGTCGCCGCGACGCTCGATGGGACTGATCCTCGGGCACGGGGTCCGCATCGGCAGGGCGGCGCAGATCATGGCCGTCGGCGAGGGGCTGGAGACCATGCTGTCGCTGCGGGTCGTGCTGCCCACCATGCCCATGATCGCCGCGGGATCGGCCAACCACCTCGACGCCCTGCTCCTGCCGGACGGGCTGCACCGGCTCTATGTCGCCGAGGACGACGATTCCGCCGGACGACGAGCGACAGCGTCGGTGATGGCCAGAGCGGAGGCGGCCGGGATCGAGGCGATGCGGCTAATCCCGGCGCTGGGCGACTTCAACGACGACCTCCAGCGGCTCCGACGAGAGGCGCTCCACGCGGCCTTGCGTGTGCAGCTCGCCCCCGAGGACGTCGAGCGGTTCTGGGCGCCGGCACGGGAGAGCGGCCGCGCAGCCTGAGCGTGGCGTGATCGCCGGTGTGCGAGGCGGCCGTGGGCTGTTCCCGATCCAGCAGGAGAGCCGCGCCCCTGGCCTCTGAGAGGGGCGATCGGACCGGAGCCGGTCCGGGACGGCAACGGCTGCGCGCGACTTTCTTCCCCTGCCGCGCGAGCGCGTCATTCCTCGCGAGGCAAGAAAGACGTGCTCGCCGTCCTCCGCTGCGCTCCGGTTCCACCCCGTCGCGCGGGGCGCGACGGGGACCCCTGAGAATGCAGGCCCGGTCCGTCCCCGCTCTTCGTCGCCCACGAGCCCGCGAAGGGCGCGGTCGACCTGCCGGAGGCGAACACCATGACCCATGATCCCAACACCGACGACCACGAGCCCGACCACGAAGCCAGCCCAACCGCCCACCTCCTTGCCGAACTCCAGCTCTACGGCCACCGCCCCTTCGAGGGCGAACCCGACCCGAGGCCGATGCCGGAGGCCGACCTGTTCCGAGCCGTCGTCGCCGACACCTTCGACGCCTTCATCACTGCTTTCCAGGACACCCGCCTCGAGCCCGACGTCGAAGACCTGCTCTGGGGCATCGTCAACGTCCTCCATCGCGCCACCGGCCGCATCGAGCGCGAGCTCGACGACAATGAGCAGGGGCAGCAGCGCAGTCAGCGCGAGCAGGACGGGTCCGAGGTGAAGTCGGTCGAACTGGAGCGGCTCCTGGCCGAGGGGCTGACGCTGATCGAACGCCGCAACGCGCACGAGGTCCTGCGCGACCTCGCCGCCGACGCCTTCGAGCACCACCTGCGCAAAGCCTGGCGGCCGCACGCAGGCTCGATGGTCAGCCGCCGCACGCTCACCGCGACACTGATCGACTCCAGAGACTTCATCGCTGCCCGCAAGCGCGCCGAGACGCAGGTGCTGGTGCCCCCCGGGCCGAAGGTCGCCTTCACCGGCGGCGCCGACGTCAACGATCACAGCGCGATCTGGGCCGCGCTCGACCGGGTCCACGCCAAGCACCCCGACATGGTGCTGCTGCACGGCGGTTCACCGAAGGGCGCCGAGCTGATCGCCGCCCGCTGGGCCGACCACCGCAAGGTCGCGCAGGTGGCGTTCAAGCCCGACTGGACCCGCCACGCCAAGGCCGCACCGTTCAAGCGCAACGACCAGGTGCTCGACGTCCTTCCGATCGGAGTCGTGGTGTTCCCCGGCACCGGCATCCAGGACAACCTCGCCGACAAGGCGAAGAAAATGGGCATCCCGCTGTTCGACTTTCGCAAGGGAGGTGGCGCGTGAGCGCCATTTCCGCTTTCGCCCCAATTTGTGCCGCTTAATCTGCTTCGTGGCGACGCTGAAAGCGGTTGTTCAATGATCCAGCCATGCTTGGGCATACTCCACCCTGCCCGACACGCCATTGAGCGCGCCCGGCTGTAGTTGAAGGATAAAGCAGTTCTCGTCTGGTGCCTCGAATGGCAGTTCGATAGGGTAGCGGCTCAATCGCTCGTAGCCGAATCGCGGATAATAGGTGGGTATGCCGACGATCAGCACCGTGCCGAAGCCGAGCGAGCTGGCTCGTTCGTGGGCTAAGCCGATCAAATACTTGCCGACGCCCTGCCTCTGGAACTCGGGCACTACTGACAAAGGCGCCAGCGCCAGCGTCGTTACGGTCGAATGATCATTCCGAATATGTGCCTTCGTCAGTAGAACGTGGCCGATAGCCTCGCCCTCCTTCTCCGCCAATAGCGACAGTGTCGGGATATAACCATCCGACTCGCGCAAACGGTCGATCATAAGGTGCTCACGGTGATCGCTGTAAGAGACATCGGCGTATGCGCGCTTCACGACATTGGTAATCGTCAGGCCATCGCAAGGCCGCTCTGCTCGGACCGTGATCGCTGTGGTCATGCCTAGCTGATACGTCCGCTGCCCGCCCCTGCCAACCGAGGCCCTCCCGTCTGAAGTCCACCAATCTCAGGCATCAGCACGCAAGCAAAGTGAGGCGAAGCCGATAGCTCCCGTCCGCAGCGACCGACCCACTCACAGCCGCTGACCCTTGGTCCGATCCGGGACCTTGTTCGATCAACCCGCAGGGGGTTCGCTAAGCAGAGCTTGCGACCGCTCCGGCTTCGCCTCCGGGTGATCGCGGTCCCGCGTCGGACTCATGGGGCGCCTGTCGAGCGGGGGCGGTCCCCGCTCCCGAACAGGAGCCGGTCCGATGCCATTTTCCACCGCACAAGAGTTCGCCTGGAGCCTCGCCACCACGCTGATGACCTGCATCGTCATCTTCAGGGCCGGTGACGGGTACGGCGCCATGCCCGCGGCGGAGTTCGACGGCGATCCCGCCACCCTGGTCACCGAGTTCGATCCGTATGAGCGGTGAGGCGCCCGGGGCCGCTCGGGCGGCCCCGTTTCCACCATCGCGAACTACGCCTGAGGCCCGAACCCGCGTCAGGTTCTGCATGACTTATAATCCCGAAAATGGCAAAATCAGCATGAGGAGAAGACGTCATGATCGTCGGAGTGATCGTCAGCCTGACCGGCATCTGCCTCCTGATCGCGCTCATGTTCAACATGGCGATCTTCGCCCTGCCACTGTTTGCGGGCGTCACCGCCGGGCGCTTCGCCCACGACACCGGCGCGGGCTGGCTTGGCGCCATCCTCGTTGGTATCGTCGCCGCGGGCCTGACCTTCGGGCTTGGCCAACTCATCCTCGGCTTCACGAAGTCGAACGCCCTCCGGCTCGCGGTCGCGATCGCCTTCGCCGCACCGGCGGCCTTCGCGGGCTACCACGTCGTGCTCGGCCTCAGCCGCATCGGCGGCGCACACGGGGTGTGGCAGCCGGTCTTCGCCGGGATCGGTGCGGTGATCATCGCGATCGCCGCCCTGATGCGGCTGGCGACGCCGCTGGGCGAGGCGCCGTCGCCGATCCACGCGGCGCAGGCCGGTGTGCAACGACTACGGCAATCGCGTTCCTTACGACGCCTATGTCGAGGCGTTCAGCCAGATCAAGCTGCCGCTGATCGCGCGGGGCGCCATCCCCAACCTGGAGCCGCGCGAGGACATCTGGCCGACCGAGACCGCACCCATCATCCGGCGGGACGGAAGCGGGGTGGAGCTGGCGCACCTACGCTGGGGCTTCGCGCCAGGCCGGCCCAAGCCGCCGCCCGTCATCAATTTCCGTAGCGAGGGCCGGCGCTTTCCCAATGGCCGCTGCCTCGTACCCGCCTCGCATTTCTTCGAGTTCACCGGGGCGAAGTCGCCGAAATCCAAGTGGCGCGTCACCAAGGCGGGCGAGGACTGGTTCTGTTTTGCCGGGCTCTGGCGGCCGGCGACCGACGACGCGCCCGAGGCTTTTACCCTTCTCACGACCGCCCCCGGCCCTGACGTGGCGCCCATCCACGACCGGCAGATGGTCGTGCTCGATCGGGCGGACTGGCGTGCATGGCTGGATCTGTCGCGGCCGGAAGCCGAGCTGTTACGACCTCTCCAGGCCGGCAGCTTGAACGTGGAGCAGGTCCGGTAGGAGGAGCCGGGCGTCGCCCTTCGGGCCGGGCTCTTCGGCTGCGCTCGAACCGGCTGGCGCCGTTTCGCCCCTCCCGGGCTCGATCCCTGACGCGGGAAGGCGCGCGAGGACGCCCCGCTCCGGGTGGAGCGGGCCGCAGACCGGCTAGGGTCACCGAGCGGGACAGCGAAGCAGGCAACGGCATCCGGCCAATCCCTCGACAGAGGTGGCGTTTGGATCAGGGTGCCCGGCTCGCCTGTCGGCGGATTAGGCGGCTCTCGTTCGAGGTCTTCTGCCAGGCCGGGCGGCGGGCAGAAACGGCGAAAGGCGGGGCGGGGTGGGTGTCGCTGTCCCGTTCACCATCGGTCGCACGCGAATGCGGGTCTTCATGCGACCGAGCCGGGGTCGCCCTTGTGGGCGGGTGACCTCTGTCGCCAGCTTGTCCCCGGGCCTGTCCGGCGGGTGCGACCCACACGACCTCTCATGGCCTGATCTGGCCGAAGGACGGCTTCGCCTCGATCGCCTCAGCCGCAACGGCGGCGGGCGACTTTCTTCCCCTGACCGCGAGCGGTCATTCCTCGCGAGGCAAGAAAGCCGCCCGCCGCCGTCCTCCGCTGCGCTGCGGGCGTGAACGCTGCGGCGTCGATCGCTTCCGGCCTGTCGATCGCCATCGAGGCCGCGATGGGCGGTCCCGAGGAACAGACAGGAGACTTCATCATGGCGACCATCGGCACCTTCACCCGCTCGGGCGACACCTTCACCGGCTCGGTCAAGACCCTCAACATCAACGCCAAGACGACCATCAAGGCGGCGGACAAGGCCAGCGACAAGGCCCCCGACTACCGCGTCTTCGCCGGCTCCACCGAGTTCGGCGCGGCCTGGAAGAAGAAGTCGAACGAGGGCCGCGACTACCTCTCGGTCAAGCTGGACGATCCGAGCTTCCCGGCTCCGATCTACGCCACCCTGGTCGAGGGCGAGGAGGCCGGCAGCTACAGCCTGATCTGGTCCCGCCGCAACGCCGACTGATCCGGCCGCGCCCCGCTCCACCCGGAGCGGGGCGTCCTCGCGCGTTCAGGAAAAGCGCAGAGCAGGAGGGTCGGTTCTACTGCGAACCGGAACTACGCGTCTGCGGTTTCACAGCGTTGCTCGTGCGAGATGCCGGCGCCATCCAGAGGGTTGGCGCTCCCCAGACAGCTGAGAGAAAACCATGACGAGGACATTCGGAGCGACGTCTACGGCGGATGAGGTTCTGCAAGAGATTGATCTAACCGGCTTGCGGGTGTTGGTGACCGGCGTATCGGCTGGAGTGGGGGTGGAAACCGCTCGCGCGCTCGCCGCCCATGGCGCCCAGGTTGTCGGCGCCGCCCGCGATCTCGGCAAAGCGCGAGCCGCAACGGCGCAAGTCGGCGCGGACGCAGGGTCGAAAGGCGGCTTTCAGCTCGTCGAACTTGATCTCGCGTCTCTGGCCAGCGTCCGGGCCTGCGCCGACACTTTGCTGGAGGCCGGCGAGCCGTTCGACGCCGTTATCGCCAACGCCGGTGTGATGGCGATTCCCAAGGGAACAACCGCGGACGGGTTCGAGACCCAGTTCGGGACCAACCACCTCGGCCACTTCGTCCTTGCGAACCGGATCGCCAGCCTATTCAAACCCGGCAGCCGGCTCGTCATGGTCTCCTCGGCCGGCCATCGCGGCGCCGACGTCGATCTGGACGATCCGAACTTCGAGCGGACGCCCTACGATCCGCTCTCGGCTTACCGCCGGTCCAAGACAGCGACCATCCTCTTCGCCGTCGAATTCGACCGCCGCCACAGGGCTCGAGACGTTCGGGCGACGGCGGTCCACCCGGGCGCCGTGCTGACCGACACCACCCGAAAGATGATCGAAGCCCAGCCCTCGGCCGCGTCCGCCTTTGCATGGAAGACGGTCGCGCAGGGCGCGGCAACGTCTGTGTGGGCGCGGTTCGTTGCTTCTGCTGACGAGGTCGGTGCGCATTACTGCGAAGACTGTCACGTCGCCGACGTAATCGATGATCCGGCCGCCTCCTTTGGCGTGCGCAGCTATGCCCTGAATTCCGAGCATGCGAAGGCACTGTGGCTCAAGAGCGAGGAGATGGTCCGAGAGCGATTCTGAGCCACCCCACGTTCTATGGTGGCGATCGCCACAATACAGTTGCTCATCTGCTCCCGCCGCAATGGCGACTGACCGGGAGAACGCCCCGCTCCACCCGGAGCAGGGCGTTCTCCCACTTCGCATCCTGAAAGCCGAAAGAGCATAATTGCGGCTTTACGGATTGCGCCGTTGCCGAACCTACGGCTACCCACGCGGCCGCACTGCGCGCTGTGTGCGCGGCGCCTTCCCCTCGAGCGGCGGAGGCTGCGGGCTCGCATCCAGCAACGCGGCTGGCTCGACGCCGAGCGCCTGCGCGACCTCGTGCAGGATGAGCAGCGTGACGTTCTGCCGACCGCGCTCCATGCTGGAGATGTGGGCGCGATCGACCCCCATACGCACGCCGATCGCTTCCTGGCTCAGTCCGACCGCGAGACGATGGCGACGCAGATTGGCCCCGAAGAGTTGGCGTATGTCCATCGCCAGGATGGACACCACTCGCGTATTCTGCTGCTACGTATTAAAATTCCCGACAGCGGCAGGCCGCTTCGGGAGCGCGCGTCACCGATGGCGTTCCGAGATTGCGAAACGGCCCTGGTCAAGCATAACCCTCGCGCCCGTCTGGGCCGCACACGACGGGAGAGGGGCGGATGAACGCTGCATCGGAGCCGATCAACGACGCCCCTCCGGCCTGCGACCACCTGACCGACTACGATCGCCGCCATTTGAAAACCTACGCGCGCCTGCTCGACGCAGCAGCGGAAGCCGCCGACTGGCGTGAGGTCGCCCAGATCGTGCTGGGGCTCGATCCTGGCGCCGATCCCGAGCGCTGCCGCCGCGTCCACGCCGCCCACCTCGAGCGCGCCCGCTGGATGACCCACACGGGCTATCGCGACCTCCTACACTCCCGTTCCAGCCATTGATGTTGCCGGCGGCGCAACGCGCGTTGCCGCGCGCGCGTCTTCCCGATCCAATCTCCAGGTGTGTAGCTCTGTGCGGGGCGTTCCTCCCGAGTCCGGCGTAGGCGTCCTCTAAGGGAGGAACGTCGCATGTCCGGGACGGGCGGCGACTGGCGGAGCGGCCCCGCCTACGACTATTTCGACGAACTCGCGCCCGAGCAGGTGTCGTTCGAGTTCCTGCGGCGTCACGACCAGTACGCCGCCGACTACAAAATCCTCAGCGCTCAACCGCCCGCGGTCGATCCCGCGCCGGTCCCGGCGCGCTGGGGGTTGCGATTTCGCGGTGGATCCACGCCTCCGGGCCGACCAGGCCGCCATCCTCTGGCTTCCCCGACACAACCCGCGCTTGGCGCTGCTGACGTCGCTGCCGTCCGGGCTGTGCGACGGGCCCACCCTCGCGCCCGGGAACCCCGTCGCCGTCCGCGCGGCCCCTGAGGGCGACTACCTCGACCTCTTCGCGCTGCCGCCCTCGCGGTCCGCGCTCCTGCTTCCAAGCGAGGCTCGGGACGTGGTCGCGGTCGTGCTCCCGCTCGATCGCCTGTTCGAGGATCGCCTCGACACCGCACGGCGGCTGCACCGTCTGCTGGTGAACGGCCACGCCTCGCCCGCGACGCTGACGGTCTATCGTCGCCGCCGGCTGAAGCTCGCGCTGCGGGCGCTCGATGGGGCGCTGGACGGCGCGGACTACCGTGCGATCGCCCAGGCTCTCTTCGGCGACCGTGTGCCGCCCGGCTCAGCCTTCCGTGACGACAGCCTGCGCGCGCAGGCGATCCGCCTCTCCGATACGGGCTCACTCTCATGCGCGGCGGCTATCTCGACCTACTCCGGCCCGAGCGCCACGCGACGAAGCGGCGTCCGCGCCGTACCTGACGCGTCGCCCCACGCCCGACGATGACCGCCGGGGATGACGCCATCTCGCAGATAACTTCGTCATCCACCCTGCCGGGCCTGCTTCGCCAGGGTCTCCGCCGAACGCCGCTTCCCGTCGGGAGCGGCCCCCTCGATCCGGAGCCCCTTCGATGCCCGACCCGCTCGCCGGCCTGCCGCCCCGCTACCTGCGCACGCCCGAGGCGGCGCACTTCCTCGGCCTATCGGGCCGCACGCTGGAGAAGCACCGCACCTACGGCACGGGGCCGCGCTACTCCAAGCTCGGCGGCCGCGTCGTGTACCGGATCGACGACCTCCAGGCCTGGGTCAGCCGCGGCGCCAAGGCGTCGACCTCCGATGACACCGGCGAGACCGTGCTGCCGGCCAAGCCGCACGCGGCGCCGCTCGCCCGTTACGCCGGCCAACGGCGCGGCTGAGCTCTCGCAGCCGTGCGTCGTCCGCCGCCCTCCAGCGAGCGCGCGTCCCTCGATGTCTTCGAGGCGCTGAGCGGCGTTATCGCGTCCCGCGATCAACGCGACCTCATGGAGCGGCCCTTCTTCTCCCTTGCCAAGGTTAAGCGCGTGACCCCGATCTCCTACAAAGCCGGAACTACGGAAGTGCAGGTCTACGCCGTGCCCGAGCACGGCATGGCGACCATCTGGGACGCCGACGTGCTCATCTGGGCGGGATCGCAGCTCGTGGAGGCCGCCGATCGTGGCCTGCCCACCTCGCGCTTCTTCCGCTTCACGCCCTATCAGCTGCTGACCGCCATCGGCCGTGCCACCGGCAACCGTGAGTACGGTCTGTTGCGCGGCGCGCTGGCGCGCCTGCAGTCGACGGTAATCCGCACCACCGTCCGCCAGGGCGAGCACTGGCGACGCCAGCAGTTCTCCTGGATCAACGAGTGGGAGGAGCTCGCGACGCGCGCCGGGCGGATCGAGGGCATGGAGTTCGTGCTGCCCGACTGGTTCTACCAGGGCGTCCTCGACCGCCGGCTCGTCCTCACCATCGACCCGGGCTACTTCGCTCTGACCGGCGGCATCGAGCGCTGGCTCTACCGCGTCGCGCGCAAGCACGCCGGCCGCCAAGCCGAGGGCTGGCGCTTCGATCTGCGCCACCTCCACGCCAAGAGCGCGAGCACCGCCCGCTTCTCGGATTTCGCGCTCGACCTCCGCGGCATCGTCGCCCGCCAGCCGCTGCCCGGCTACGCGCTCGCGTTGGAGCGCGTCATCGACACTGACGCCTCCGTCCGCGATCTCGTCCTCATCCGTCCTGTAGACAAGGCTGTGGACAAGCCGGGGACAACGCGTCGCCCTATCGGGACTTCGGGCGCAAACGGTATCGGGACTTCGGGCGCACCACTATCGGGACTTCGGGCGCAAGCCGTAAATACGGATGGCGAAAATCCCGAGCACATTCAGCGACCTACGCCGTCGGCTCTCGCCCTTAACTTATCTAACTTAGAGTCTAACTCTGAGTCTGTTGTAGGCGACGGTCCGCCCACACTCATTCCCGCGCCGGATCGCCAGACGCTGACCGATGGTCGTGTCTCGCGCTCCACGACCGGAACGAAGGGCCGTCTTGCGAGGACCCGGGACCTCTTCGCACCCGACGGCGAGGACGAGCGGTGATCGTCGCGCTCCTCAATCAGAAGGGCGGCGTCGGCAAGACGACGCTCGCCCTGCACCTCGCCGGGCGCTGGGCCGGTAGGGGAAAACGGGTCGTTGTGGTCGACGCGGACCCTCAGGGGTCGGCGCTGGACTGGTCCGAGCAACGCGCCCGCGAGGCGCTGCCTCGGCTGTTCGGCGTGCTGGGCCTGGCGCGCGAGACGCTGCACCGCGAGCTGCCCGCCATCGCGGCGGACGCCGACCACATCATCGTCGACGGTGCGCCGCGTACCGCCGGTGTCGCGCGCTCCGCCTTGCTCGCAGCCGACCTCGTGCTGATCCCGGCCACGCCATCGCCCTTCGACGGCTGGGCGTCGGCCGAGATGCTGCGGCTGCTGGAGGAGGCGCGGATGTTCCGTCCCGGGCTTGCCGCCGGCATGGTGCTGAACCGCTGCGCGGCCCGCACCGTCATCGCGCGGGCGACCGCAGACGCGCTGGCCGACCACGACCCGCCGGTGCTTGCCGCCCGCATCGGCCAGCGCATCGTCTTCGCCGACGCGGCGCGCACCGGACGCCTCGCCGAAGAGCTGGACCCCGGCTGCCTCGCCGCCGCCGAGATCGCGGCGATGGCGACCGAGGTGGAGGGCCTCGCGCCATGAGCCGCGCCGGCTCCAAGGCGCCCTTCGCGACGCGCCCAGGCGCCACGAGAAGCGCAGCCGACGCATGGGTGAGCGTGGCCGACGCTCGATCCGCGACATCGCCGGCCTTCACCGCGCGGCTGACGATCGACGTCACCCCGACGCTGCGGGCGCGGATCAAGGTCACCGCTTTCCAGCGCGGCCTGACCGTCGCCGACATGCTCCGCTCGCTGCTGGAGCGTGAGTACGGCGAGCGCCAGGACAGCGCGGGAGGCGCGTCGTGACCGCCCTCACCGAAGTCGAGCTCCTGCACCTCGAAGGGCGGATCGAGCGCTGGGTTCGCTTCGGCCGGGAGCGGGAGGAGCGCATCCTCGACCGCCGCCGGCGCGTGCTGGCCTTCGCGCCGGATGCCGTGTTCGCCTTCGTGCGTTGGGCGGCCAACGATTACGGCACCGCGGTCAGCCGCATCGACGTGCTGCGTGCCGTAGAGCCAGGCGCGGCCTTCTCGACCGTGCCGTTCGTGACGCCCGGCGCGGAGATCCTGCTGCACATCTCCGGCTGGCCGAAGGTCGAACAGGTGCTCGCCGCCATCGACCAGGTCGAGGCGCTCGGCCTCGCCGCCGAGGACGCCTGCCCGGATCATTGGCGTCACGTCCAAAACCGCATTTCAGCCGGCCAGCCGTCTCGCGCCTACGCGCTCGACCGGCATCGCGCCTGGCTGTTGCGACGGAGGATCACCGCATGACGCTGCCCTGGAAGACGCTCGTCACCACCCTCGTGGCCAGCGGCGCGGTTGCGATCTCCGACGCCCCGGTGCGGCCCTCGCTCGTCTGGAACGCCACCGCGAGCGCACCGATCGGGCTCTATCGCGTCGAGCCGGTTGCGCGCCCCAAGCTGATGGAGCTGATGGTGGTGCGTCCCCCGGAGGCCCTCGCAGGCTTTCTCGCCGAGGGCGGCTACCTGCCGCGCGGCGTGCCGCTGCTGAAGCGGGTGGCTGCACTCGGCGGGCAGCGGGTCTGCCGCAACGGACGCATCGTCTCGGTCGACGGCGTGCCGCTCGGCGACGCTCTGGACCGCGACCGGCGCGGGCGGCAGCTGCCGGTCTGGCAGGGTTGCACCGTGCTGACGGGCGCGCAGGTGTTCCTGTTCAACCCCGACCGGCCGGACTCGCTCGACGGGCGCTACTTCGGACCGCTGCCGCGCGAAACCATCGTCGGCAGGGCGCGCCCGGTGTGGACCGGAGAGGAGCGCTGAGCGTGAGGGCTCCTCTCTCTTCCCGGCCATTCGCCCAGGAGCCCGGCCGCCGATGGACTGCAGCCATCGCGCTCCTCGGGGTGATCGCAGCAACGACCGGAACGGCCACGGCGCAGCCGGCGTCCCCCACACCCACGCGCTCACCGGAGGCCAGCGAGACCGTCGCTGAGCTGATCGAGGAAGCATCACGCCGGTTCGGCGTACCCGCGGCCTGGATCGCCGAAGTCATGCAGGTCGAGAGCCGTGGCCGCGCGAACGTCGTGTCGCCCAAGGGAGCGATCGGACTCATGCAGGTGATGCCGCGGACCTACGCCGCGCTCGCCTTTCGTCACGGTCTCGGCCCCGATCCCTGGAACCCGCGCGACAACATCATGGCGGGCGCGGCGTACTTGCGTGAGATGTTCGACCGCTACGGCGCCACTGGGATGTTGGCCGCCTACAACGCGGGGCCGGGACGCTGGGAGGACCATCTGTCGGGCGCGCGACCGTTGCCCGACGAGACGATTCGCTACCTCGCCACGCTCGGTCCGGTGGTCGGCGGCAGAGTCGCGTCCCTGCCGGAGTTCACAGGCCGGACGGTCGGCCGCGCGTCCGCCATGCCGTCGATCTTCGTCGCGCTGAACAGCTCGGAGTCTCCGGTCCAGGGCGCGGCCGAGCGAGAGCGCATCGCGCGCATCATCCTCGCAAACGCCACGGTGATCGACCGGCCAGCGGCGATCTTCGTGCCTCGATCGCGCGGGGCCGAGTCGCCATCGGACCCGCAGCTCGGTGACGGTGGACCGACGGATGCAGCACGTGCGGATCAATCATCGCAAGCCGCGCGACCGTCACACAACCCGCTGTTTCCCGACCGTCCAAGCGCAGGATCGCAGCCGTGAAGGCGCAATCCGTGTCACCCAGTCCGCATCAGGGCGTCATCGGCTACCGTGGCGCGCTGTGGAGTAGTGCGGGCTGCTCCGGGAAGAACTGGCGGGACAGGGGATCGGCAGGTTGGAGCACGGTAGAAGCAACGGGGGAAGGAGGGCGAGATAAAACGGCTGCCAGCCTTGGGTGGTCGGATGGTGCGCTGCGCACCTCAGATCAACGACTTAGCGACCCTTGGGCTGCCAGCTCCCGCCCTCTTCCGGCTGGCGCGACACTCACATTTACTATCAGTGTCAGTGATTTGGCCGCCAGCTTCGGGCGCAACGGCGGGAGTCGCGCCTCGTGAGCGCCCGCGACGACGAGTTGCGGATTCGGCCAGGACGGGTCCGCGAAGGAGGACGAGGAGCCGGCAAGCCGCAGAGCTTCGTGGGTCAGGTCATGCGCGCCGCCAGGAAGGCTGGGCATACGGGTCCCGGGCTCGGCCGTGTCTCGTCCGGCCGTAGCGCCGGCTTTGGGCGCGGACGCGCCGCCGCAGCTGCGCTCGCGCTCCGATCGCCTCAGCGCCGCGTCGTCATCAAGGCGCGCGTGGTGCGCCAGCGTGGCACGCGGTTCCGCTCCGCGCCGCTCAACAAGCACCTGAGCTACCTTCAACGCGACGGCGTGACGCGGGACGGGGCGGACGCGCGCATGTTCGACGCGCGCGGCGACGCGGCGGACGTGCCCGCGTTCGCCGACCGCTGCGAGAACGACCGGCACCACTTCCGCTTCATCGTCTCGCCCGAAGACGCCCCCGAGATGACGGACCTACGCGCCTTCACCCGCGACCTCATGGCCCGCGTCGAGCGAGACCTCGGGACCAAGATCGACTGGGTAGCGGTTGACCACTGGAACACCGATCAGCCGCACGTCCATGTTCTTGCCCGCGGGATCGCCGAGGACGGATCGGACTTGGTCATAAGCCGCGAGTACATCAGCCGCGGGTTCCGCGCCCGGGCCGAGGAGCTAGTCGGGCTGGAACTGGGGCCACGTTCCGAGCAGGCGATACGGGCAGGCCTGGAGCAGGAGGTTGGAGCAGAGCGGTGGACGGGGCTTGATCGCGCGCTTCGAGCGGCGGCGGACGACAGTGCCGGCATCGTGGATCTCCGGCCGGGAGGCGTCGCGCCACTCGACCCGGAGCTGCGCCGGCTGATGATCGGGCGTGCCCAGGTGCTGGAGCGGCTCGGTTTGGCGGAGCCGGTCGGGCCGGCGCAGTGGACGCTCAAGCCGGACATCGAACCCACCCTGCGCGCGATCGGCGACTGCGGCGACATCATCCGCACGATGAACCGGGCGCTCAGCCGTGGCGGTCTCGAGGCGGATGTGGGTGCCTTCGCCATCCACGGCGAGGACGCACCCGCGGTTCTGGGGCGGCTTGCGGATCGCGGCCTTCAAGACGAGCTGAAGGGCTCGGCCTATGTCGTGATCGAGGGCGTGGACGGGCGGGCGCACCACATCCGGTTCGGCAGCCTGGAGGCGACCGGGGACGCCGGTATTGGCGCGGTGGTGGAGGTTCGGCCGTTCACCGGCGGCGACGGGCAGCGCCGGGTGAGTCTCGCCGTCCGCTCAGACCTGCCGCTGGCGACCCAGGTGACCTCGCCGGGCGCGACCTGGCTCGACAGAACATTGCTGGCGCGCGAGCCGGCTCCGCTCGCCGGCAGTGGGTTCGGGGCCGAGGTGCGCAAAGCACTCGAACGCCGGACCGATCACTTGGCCGCCGAAGGACTGGCAACGCGGCAGGGAAAGCGCACCATCTTCGCGCGCGACCTGCTCGACACGCTGCAACGGCAGGAACTCGATGCGGCCGCGGGGAAGCTCTCGGCTGAGACGGGGCTACCGCGCCAGAGCGCGGTCGAGGGCGAGCACGTCGCGGGCGTCTATCGCCAGCGCGTGCAGCTCGCGTCGGGCCGGTTTGCGACGATCGACAACGGGCTCGGGTTCGAGCTGGTGCCGTGGAAGCCGGCGCTGGAGGAGCACCTCGGGCGGCAGGTGTCGGGGGTCGTGCTGCCTGGAGGCGGGGTGGACTGGAGCTTCGGCCGCAAACGGGGACTTGGGATCGGCTGATCTCTCGCCTACTGCCCGCCGCGACCGTTCGCGCCCACTCTCCGTCATTCCACCCTGTCACGGGCCGTCCCGAAACCGGTCGTTTGCACCCGGCGCGCTCTTCCCGTGTCTCCGTGTACGTCGGCCGATTTTGGGAAATGTCAATTGGGAACCACTCTTGGGAAACGGCTGCTCGGGCGGCGATCCGCCAGCGGTATGTGACCTGCTTTCCACTCCGAGCCCCTTTCCGGGAACACCTTATTGCAGTGCTCCCGGGATGGTTGGCCTCTCGGGTCAGGTGATGGTGAGGCCACCGTCCACGACCAACTCCGCGCCAGTTGTGAAGCCGGATGCGTCGGAGGCGAAGTAGAGCGCCGCGGCGGCGATCTCGCCGGCATCGCCTATGCGGCCGAGCGGCACGCGACCGATCATCGTGCCGAACCCGGCGATCTGCTCCTCTGTCAGGCCCTGCTTCTGACCGATAAGCGTTGCCACGGGTCCGGGAGTGATGGTGTTGACCCGTATCTTGCGAGGCGCGAACTCGACGGCGAGGTTGAGGCCGAGGGCGCGAAGCGCGGCCTTGCCAGCGCCATACACGCTGGTGGTCGCCATACCGCGAATCGCCACCGTGGAGGAGGTGAGAATGATTGATCCGCCCTGCGACATGAGGCCGACCGCGTGCTTCAACAGGAAGAACGGGCCGCGCAACGTCAGCCCGAGGAGGAAATCGAAGGTCGCTTCGTCCACGTCCTCGATCGGCGCGAGCCGGTTCGTCCCGGCATTGGCGAACACCACGTCCAGACGCCCGTGAGTGACGCGAACATGGTCGACCAACGCTTTGGCGGCAGCGGGATCGCCCGCGTCCGATACGATGAATTCGATGCCGGGCATCTGCTCCTGCGCCGCCGCGACGGACGCCGCGCTCGATCCTGTCGCGACGACCGTCGCGCCCTCGTCCCGGAACAGCGCCGCCGTGGCCGCGCCGATGCCGCTCGTTCCTCCGGTGATGAGGACGATCTTGCCATCGAGAGTCTTCATGTGCTGTTCCTAATCCTGGCCGTGGTTCGATCAATGAGGAGGAAGCACCGTCGCTATCCTTCCCTGGCGTGCATAGCTACGCTACGGTATCGTTCTGTTCAAGGGGTGATGTGTGCCGAACCAGTCGCCGAAGCCCGCCAAGCGCACGGAGCGGTCCAAGGCGGTGGTGCTGGCCGAGACATACCGGCAGCTATCGCAGAGCGGCCTCGCCAATGTCAGCATAGATGAGATTTCCCGCGTGTCGGGCGTCTCCAAGACGACGATCTACCGCCATTGGCCGTCGCGATCGGCGCTGCTGATCGACGCCTGTTCGCGGCTCGGCGGAACGACCGATGTGCCCGATACCGGCAGCCTGCGCGGCGACCTGCACGCGCTCCTGTCAGGCTTGGCGGAGCGGTTGCAGACAGCCAGTTGGAGCGCGGTAGTGCCGTCGATCGTGGACGCGGCCGAGCGCGACAGCGAGGTGCTGGCGATGCAGACCGGGTGGCACAAGGCGCTCATGGAGCCCTTCGGCGCCGTGGTCGAACAGGCGAAAGCGACGGGCGAGGTTCCGTCCAATGCCGATCCGCAAGACATGATCGCCACGACGGCCGGAGCGTTGTTCTACCGCCGCTGGTTCTCCCGCGAACCGATCGACGCCCGGTTCGTGGACGCGATCGTGTCCGCTGCGGTGGCGGTGATCGCGCGGTGAGGTCGAGTTCCCGTTTCGCCATCCCAATCGGGAATGTGCTTCGCTATCCGACCCCAGCGCGGAGCGCAGCAGCACAGCGCTTCCGACTGCGATCAATACGGTCGGCAGCAATGTCAGCCGCGTCGCGCTAAGCGATGCCGAGGTGCTGATCGAGAGTTAGCGACGGCACTTCACACCGTGCGGGGCAGGACCGCTTCTGGCGCAGCGGAACGGTCGCGCCTGGCCGGGTGCGCCAGCTTTGGATGGCGCGCCGCCGGCCAACCCAGACGTGGCGTTGAAGCGCGTGTTCCACTCACAGTCCATCCGGGTCACCCGACGGGGGGGAGTCCGTCAACAGAACCTGGCCCGATCTCTACCAGCGCTCTGTGTCGTCCTTCGGTACATTGCCGCCCAATTTGCTGGGTATGCCGTTCACCGTCGTTCCCGCATGCGCGGCACTCGGTGAAAGGTTGGCGTTGAAGCCGGCCGGGAAGTTTAGCACAGGCTTCGAAACGGTGTCGAGCTTGCCGACTTGTTCAGGGGTGAGACGAAGATCGAGCGCCTTCAGGTTTGCATTGAGGTGCTCTACCGTCCGAGCGCCGAGGATCGTACTTGTAACGCCTGACTTGTGTTGGACCCAGGAAAGCGCAACTGTAGGCACATCACTCTCGACCTCGGCTGCGATCTGTTGGGCAACATCGATGATATCCAGCTGGTTGGGAGTAAGTTCTCCTATGAAATTTCCGCGGAAGCCCTGCATCTTCTGGCCGTTCGCTCGCGTATATTTGCCGGAGAGGGCACCCATTTTCAATGGACTCCAGGGCAAAACACCGAGGCCAAGCTCTTCCGCCATCGGTATCAGCTCACCCTCAACCGTTCGTTCCATTAGCGAGTACTCCACCTGCAGGCCAACCAGGGGAGCCCAGCCGCGGAACTGCGCTATGAGTTGTGCCTGCGCCACCTTCCAGGCAGGAGCATCGGAGAAGCCGATGTAGCGAACCTTCCCGGCCGTAACCAGGTCGTCAAGGGCGCGCATGGTCTCTTCAACAGGCGTGAACCGATCCCAATTGTGCAAGTAGTACAAGTCGATGTAGTCAGTTTGCAGGCGGCGGAGGGACTCTTCGCACTGCGCGACGATAGCCTTGCGTCCGGCACCGCCGCCATTGGGATCGCCGGCGAAGAGATTGAAGAAGAACTTGGTGGCGAGGACAGCGCGATCCCGTTTGCCCTCGCCCCGAGCAAAGAAGTCGCCGATGATCTTTTCGGAGTGGCCACGGGTATAGCTGTTCGCAGTGTCGACGAAGTTGCCACCGGCTTCGAGATAGTGCCGCAGCACGGCCTCTGCTTCAGGCACGTCAGATCCCCAGCCGAGATCGTTTCCAAACGTCATGCCACCCAGTGCAAAGGGGCTCACGCGCAGGCCGGAACGACCAAGAGTTACATAGTGATTCAAAGACATAGCGATTGTCCTTTACAATATGCGGTGCATGCGCCGCGACCAGAATACCGACACACCCTGCGACAGTCACTGACACATAAGGTTTAGCGACAGCGGCTGACAACCCGGCTACTATGGGTTATGCCACGAAGCGGAGCTGACGCCCGCCATCGCCTGCAGCTGGCGGCGCTGGAATTGTTCAAACAGAACGGCTTCGAGGCGACTACGGCAGCCGGGATCGCCGCACACGCGGGCGTGACGGAGCGAACGTTCTTCAGGCATTTCGCAGACAAGCGGGAGGTGCTGTTCGACGGGGAGGACGCGTTCCGTCAGGCGCTGGTGGAGGGCGTACGCTGGGCGCCAGCCCAGCTCGCACCGATGGCGGCGCTGCTCTCCTCGTTCCGCTCGGTCGCGCCGCTGCTGGAGCAGAACCGCGCGTTTTCGGAGCCCCGGCGATCAGTGATTTCACGCACGCCAGCGTTGCAGGAACGTTTGTCGGCGAAGACCGCCGGATTTGTGAGAGCTTTGTCAGATGCGCTCAATAAACGAGGTGTCGGTACGGCCTCCGCAACATTGGCTGCGGAGGTGGGCATCGCGGTTTTCCACAGCGCCGTCAACGGTTGGTTGGATGACCCAGGCTCAACGATCGAAGACCACCTTGAACGCGCCTACGATGAAATGCAGAGCCTTACCTTGATGACTTGACGGATAGCTTTCGCTCTTGAACGCGAACCTGAGCAAGGCTTTGCGCTGTGCGCCCGCAGCGACCAAGCCTGACCCCTTTCATGGGACTGGAAGGCTTCCAGGAAAACCATCCTTTACGAGCAAGCCGGCATCGCCTGCCAGCGGCAGCTATCGCCACCTGCTTTCCTGAACCCGCCGGACCGCTCTCCACCAATCCCGGTCATTGCACGCCATTGTTCGCCAGCGTGCGATCGCCTCGGCTTCGCCATTGCATCGCCTGCCACGAACCACCTCAGTCACGCCCCGTCTTTCTCAACGGGGTCACTCGTGAACGCCACCCGCATCCTCTGGGGCCAAGTCCTCACCGTCTGCTCGATCGCGCTGGCTTTCGTCTGGGCCGCGACCCAGTGGACGGCGGCGCAGCTCGGCTATCAGGAGCCGCTCGGCCATCCCTGGTTCATGGCCGGTCGCTATCCCGTCTATCACCCGCCAGCGTTCTTCTGGTGGTGGTTCGCCTACGACGCCTACGCCCCGCACGTGTTCGAGCACGGCGCCTATATCGCCGCAGCCGGCGGGTTCGCCTCCGTGGTGGTGGCGATCGCCATGTCGGTGTGGCGGGCGCGGGAAGCCAAGACCGCCGACACCTATGGTTCCGCCCGTTGGGCGACCGAGAAGGAGGTGCGCGCCGCCGGCCTGCTCGGGCCAGACGGCACGGTGCTGGGCCAGCTCGGCAAAGCCTACGTTCGCCACGACGGTCCCGAGCACGTGCTGTGCTTCGCCCCGACCCGCTCGGGCAAGGGCGTCGGCCTGGTCGTGCCGACGCTGCTCACCTGGGCCGGCTCGGTCATCGTCCACGACATCAAGGGCGAGAACCATGGATTGACCGCGGGCTGGCGGGCGCGGTTCAGCCGCATCGTCCTGTTCGATCCGACCAACCCGGACAGCGACGCCTACAATCCGCTGCTGGAGGTCCGCCGCGGGCCGAACGAGGTGCGCGACGTCCAGAACGTCGCCGACATCCTGGTGGACCCCGAAGGCGCGCTGGAAAAGCGCAACCACTGGGAGAAGACCAGCCACGCGCTGCTGGTCGGAGCCATCCTGCACGTCCTCTACGCCGAAGCCGACAAGACGCTGGCCGGCGTCGCCAACTTCCTCTCCGACCCCAAGCGCCCGATCGAGACGACGCTGCGGGCGATGATGACCACCACGCACCTGGGTAAGGCCGGGACGCATCCGGTGATCGCCAGCGCCGCTCGGGAGCTCCTGAACAAGAGCGAGAACGAGCGCTCGGGCGTGCTCTCCACCGCCATGTCGTTCCTCGGCCTCTACCGCGACCCCGTGGTGGCGCAGGTGACGCGCCGCTGTGACTGGCGCATCCGCGACCTCGTCGACCACGCTCGGCCGGTCAGCCTCTACCTCGTCGTGCCGCCGTCGGACATCTCGCGGACCAAGCCGCTCGTGCGCCTGATCCTGAACCAGGTCGGGCGGCGGCTGACCGAGGAGCTGGAGGACAAGCGCAAGCGCCACAAGCTCCTCCTCATGCTGGACGAGTTCCCGGCGCTCGGCCGACTGGACTTCTTCGAGTCGGCGCTGGCCTTCATGGCCGGCTACGGCATCCGCTCGTTCCTGATCGCCCAATCGCTGAACCAGATCGAGAAGGCCTATGGCGTCAACAACGCCATTCTCGACAACTGCCACGTCCGCGTTTCCTTCGCCGCGAACGACGAGCGCACGGCCAAGCGGGTGTCCGACGCGCTCGGCACCGCGACCGAGATCCGCGACGCCAAGAACTACGCGGGCCACCGCCTCTCGCCCTGGCTCGGTCACCTGATGGTGTCGCGCCAGGAGACCGCGCGCCCGCTGCTCACCCCTGGCGAGATCATGCAACTTCCGCCCACCGACGAGCTGGTGCTGGTGTCGGGACTCGCCCCGATCCGCGCCAAGAAGGCACGCTACTACGCCGACCGGCAGCTCGCCGCGCGGGTGTTGCCGCCGCCCGAGCGCAAGCCGGGGCGGAGCCACTTGGCTGCGCCCGCTGACGATTGGAGCGCGCTGAAACCGATTGCGGCGCCTCCGCCGCCTGTGCCGACTCCCGCGCCAGCCGGCAAACCTGCCGCGAAGCCGGCCGAGACGGAAGACCCGGCTAACGCCGGCATCCGGCGCGAACCCGAGCTACCCGAACACGAAGCGATCGCGCCCGAGGCGCCGCCCGCCCGTCCCGCGCGAGAGTTTGAGGATCTGGATGAGGAGCCGGACGCCGAGCAGGAAGCCGTGAAGGCCCGCGTGCTGCAGGCTCGCGCCTCCCGTAGCCTGGCGCGGCAGGTCTCGCTCGACCCCGGCGACGGCATGGCGCTCTGACCATGGTCGCGCGCGGCAAATACACCTTCCGGCTGTCGACCGAACTCGCCGCCCGGCTCGCCGACTACTCGGCGCGAGCGCGCGTGCCGCAGGCGCAGGTGGTGGAGGCGGCGCTCGCCTCGCATCTGTCGCCAGACGCGGCGGATCGGCTCGAGGCCGCGCTCGCGCGTCGCCTCGACCGGATGACGCGTGCGATCGAGCGGCTGGAGCGACACGGCACGATCGGCAACGAGGCGCTGGCCCTGTTCGTACGCTTCTGGCTGACCAGCGTGCCGCCGCTGCCCGACAGCGCGCAGGCCGCCGCCCAGGCCAAGGGCCGCGAGCGTTACGAGGGGTTCGTCGAAGCGCTCGGGCGGCGACTCGCCAAGGGCAAATCGCTCGCCGACGAGGTCTCGCGCGATATCGACCCCGAAGGTTCCGCAGCCGAGACCTGAGCCGACCCGCCTGCGCGCTTCTCTTTCTACGCCAGCGCGCTACGCCCCGATCATCCTTGTTGAGCGGCCCCCGATCAGGCGATTTCTATTCACCCCGTCAGCCAGCCGCGCCTTGGCGCGCACGAGCGGGGTAGAGTTTCTTGTCCACCGTCCCCTTCCTGTCCGGAGCCCACGCCCGCGGTGCGCGGATGCTGCGCACCGCGCTGGGGCCGGCAATCGCCGGGTGGCTCGACGACGCCAGCGTCGGCGAGGTCATGCTCAATCCCGACGGCCGGCTCTGGATCGACCGGCTCGCGGGCGGGCTGGAAGACACCGGCGAGCGCCTCTCGGCCGCCGACGGCGAGCGCATCATTCGCCTCGTCGCCCACCATGTCGGCGCCGAGGTCCATCCCGGTAATCCCCGTGTCTCGGCCGAGCTGCCCGGCACGGGGGAGCGGTTCGAGGGTCTGCTCCCGCCGGTGGTGGCCGGCCCGGCCTTTGCCATCCGGCGTCCGGCCGTCGCGGTGTTCACGCTCGGCGACTACGTCGCGGCCGGGATCATGGCGGAGGGTCAGGCCGAGGTCCTGCGCCAGGCGGTCGCGGCGCGCGCCAACATCCTGGTCGCCGGCGGCACCTCCACCGGCAAGACCACGCTGGTCAACGCGCTGCTGGCCGAAGTGGCGAAGACCGACGACCGCGTTGTGCTGATCGAGGACACCCGCGAGCTGCAATGCGCCGCGCCGAACCTCGTGGCGCTGCGCACCAAGGACGGCGCCGCGACCCTGACCGATCTCGTCCGCTCGGCGCTGCGTCTGCGCCCCGATCGCATCCCCATCGGCGAGGTGCGCGGCGGCGAGGCGCTCGACCTGATCAAGGCGTGGGGCACCGGCCACCCTGGCGGGATCGGCACGTTGCACGCGGGCTCAGCCATCGGCGCGCTGCGCCGGCTCGAACAGCTCGTCCAGGAGGCGGTGGTCACCGTGCCCCGGGCGCTGATCGCCGAGACCATCGACCTCATCGCCGTGCTGACCGGCCGCGGCTCCGCCCGCCGGCTCACCGAACTCGCCGACGTCCAGGGCCTCGGCCCCGACGGCGACTACGTCCTTATCCCCGCAGGAGACCGTCCATGATCGTCCGTCTTCGTCGTCGGCTCGCCGCCGGCGCGTCGTTCCTCGCGCTAGCGCTCGTTACCGCGCCCGCCTATGCGGCCGGGTCCAACATGCCGTGGGAGCAGCCGCTCCAGCAGATCCTGGACTCGATCCAGGGGCCGGTCGCCAAAATCCTGTCGGTGATTGTCATCGTGGTCACCGGCCTGACGCTCGCCTTTGGCGACACCTCGGGCGGATTCCGTCGGCTGATCCAGATCGTGTTCGGGCTGTCGATCGCCTTCGCGGCCAGCTCCTTCTTCCTGAGCTTCTTCTCCTTCTCGGGTGGGGCGCCGGTCTGATGAGCGACGGCATCAGCACCGAGCTGGAGCCCGCGGTCGGCTTCTACGCGCCCGTGCGCCGGAGCCTGACCGAGCCGATCCTGATGGCCGGCGCGCCGCGCACGGTCGCGATCATCAACGGCACGCTCGCCGCTGCCGTGGGTCTCGGCTTGCGGCTCTGGATCGTCGGCGCCGCGCTCTGGCTGATCGGCCACATGGCGGCGGTCTGGGCGGCGCGCCGCGATCCGGCCTTCGTCGACGTGGTGCGCCGCCATCTCCGCTACCCCGCCCATCTCGGCTGCTGAGGCGCGCGCAATGCTGAACCTCGCTGAGTACCGCAAGAAGCCGCAGGGCCTCGCCGATTTCCTACCCTGGGCGGCGCTGGTCGCGACAGGCGTGGTCGCCAACAAGGACGGCTCGTTCCAGCGCACCGCCCGCTTCCGCGGACCGGACCTCGATAGCGCCACCCCGGCCGAGCTGGTCTCGACCACCGCGCGGCTGAACGGGGCGCTGCGTCGGCTCGGCTCGAACCGCATCGTCATGCCGAACGGCCGCTCTATCGTGCTGGAACGCCAGCCCGGGACCGACCCCGAGGGGTATGGCGGACTGGAGGACCAGGTCGACAATCACTGGGGCGCCCTGTTCAAGGCGGCGCTGCTCTCGACGATCCTATCGGTTGGTTCGGAGGCCGGCACGTCGTCGAATAGCGAGACCAGCCTCGTCGACGCGATCCGGCGCGGCTCGTCAGATTCCTTCAGCCAGACCGGACGCCAGGTGGTTGGCCGCTCGCTGCAGGTCCAGCCGACGATCACGGTGCGGCCTGGGCTTCCTGTCCGCGTGATCGTGACCCGCGATCTCGTGATGGAGCCCTACGCGGGCTGAGGGAGCATACGATGACAAAGCTGAAGCTCGGCCCGTTGACGGACGACAAGCCGGTAAAGCTAACCGTCGAGCTGCCGGCCCAGGTGCATCGCGACCTCGTCGCCTATGCCGAGGTGCTCGGCCGCGAGACGGGCCACCCCGCCGAGCCGGCGAGACTGGTGGCGCCCATGCTGGCGCGGTTCATGGTAACAGATCGGGAGTTCGCCAAGGCCCGGAAGGCTCCGTAGCCTATCGACACTGGTCGGGCTTCAGGGCTGCTTCGTCTTCCCGCGCGTGACACGACGAGCATGACTGAGAAACGGACCCAAAGCGGGGTTCTCGTTCCCGTTCAGCCATACCATGCGCACCGAGACGGTCGCGTCATCGTCGACGACGGGAAGGTAGACAACGCCGGGAATAGCGATGGCCGTCGCGGACTCAGGGACCACGGTCAGCGCGTAGCCGGTGCTTACCAAACCAAGCAGACTCTCACGACAGATGTCGTGTTGGCGGATGGTTGGAGGAAGACCGCTAGGATCGAGTTTGCCGGCAAACCAGGCGTGAATTAACGGGCAGGACCCGGAGGCGCGCACCACAAACACCTCTTCGCGCAGTTCCGTCCAAGTCAGCGCATCTCGCGCGGCTATCGGATGGTGCTCGGGAGCAGCGATATATATGCGTTCGTCCCATAGATGTTCGCTGGGCAGTTCGGGCGCGCCGTCGACCGCCATTAGGAAGGCGACGTCGATCTGACGCTGGCGCAGCGCGGCGAGTTGATCCGCCGAGGCGCCTTCCCGAAACGTGATGTTCAAGGCCGGAAAACGAGCCCTATGTTCGGCTAGGACTTGATGCAGAAGGCCCGACGCAAACGAGGGATACAAGGAAATGCTGAGCGCCCCAACCCCATCCTTCTGCAAGTTCGCGGCGCTACGGGCCGCCTGATCGAGCTCCGCCAAGGCCCAGCGCGCCCGATCGAGAAAGCGCCGGCCCGCAAAGGTCGGCTGCGCACCAGAATTGCGACGCTCAAAGAGCGATACACCTATTTGCTCTTCCAAGGCGCTTAGCCGAGGGCTGTAGGTTTAATTGCGCGGCAGCGCCCCGAATGCTGAGATGCTCGGAGACGATCAGTGCATACTGAACAGATAGTGAATCCAGCATTTTCTTCAAAGATGCCCGGTGCGCCAGACTAAGATACCGACGGAATAGCTGTCGATCCGCTCTGAGAGCTGGCGCATTGTCGCAATGCAGCCGATCGTATACGTCCCAATTAGGTGAATGTGTCCACTGGTCAGCATGGTATCACTATAGTCCTAGCATTTGATCAATCGCGCTCGTCTGGACTTCGCTTCCGTTTCGTCCCAGTCGTCGAGCAGCCCACAGATACATTGCATATCGCCACGCCACCTTTCCCGCTAATATTATGAAACCAGTTTTCTATATCCTTCTTCGAGACCATTCGCAGCGACGCGGCGCCTCACCGCGCCGTATGCAGGCCGTCCAGGATGACCTCGACTGCGCGGGCGCGTTGATCCTCACTCGCCTCCACGCCGAATCCGCATCCTTCGATCGCCGCGGCTTGGGCCAGGAACAGGATATCGCGCCAATCCATATCGGGCCTCAGGCCATCTCGCAGCGCATGCCGGCGCAGCAGCTCAATTGCGTCTAGAAGACGCTGCCGTGCTTGCTCCACGCTCTCGCCGCCACGCGCATCGAGTCGCGCGGATAGGCCGGCGTGTCGGCGGACATAGGTTGACAGATCACTGAAGAAGCGTGTGAACGCCGCCCAGCCGTCATTTTCGGCGCAAGCCGCCTGCGCCTTGATCGTCAGTTCGCCGAGGATGTCGAGCAGCACCGCCTCAATCAGGGCGGCCCGCTCCGGGTAGCGGCGGTAAACCGTGCCCACGCCGACGCCGGCGAGCCGGGCGACCTGATGATAGCTCGCCTCGAAGCCGCCCCCCGCGAAGGCAAGCCGCGCCCCTTCGAGAACCCTTTCCTGGTTCCGTCGTGCATCTGCCCGCAGCGGAGCGGCTGAGGTGTCGGCCTCCTCGTGTGAAAGCGCCTGCATGAACGACTAATATCAGGCACCTTGTATCTGGACAAGATGAGTCCGCTTCCATACCTAAGTGGTCAATGTCCGTCCGTTTGAGAAGGAACGCCGAAAAATGCAGGAGATCAGGGTCGGTGTGGTCGGCGCGCATCCTGGGCGGAGTTGGGCCAAGGACTCGCACATACCGGCGATCGCTCAGCTGCCGGGGCTGACGCTTACGGCCGTCGCCACCCGCAGTGAGGACAGCGCACGCGCCGCCGCTGCGGCTTACGGTGCCGAGCACTGGTTCGCCGACGCGACCGCGCTGTGCGCCAGCGGGGCGGTCGATCTGGTGGCGGTATGCGTCAAAGTTCCCGAGCACGACGCTGTGGTCCGCGCTGCGTTGGCCGCCGGCAAGCATCTCTATTGCGAATGGCCGCTCGGACGCTCGGTCGCGGAGGCGGAGGTTCTGGCTGAGGCGGCGGAGTATGTGGGCGTGCACCATGCCATCGGGCTCCAGGGTGGCGCGTCACCCGCGGCGCGGCGCGCACGAGCGCTCATCAGCGAGGGGCGCCTTGGGCGATTACGGTCCGCTCGCATTGTGTCGACTACGGTCGGCTACGCGGCGCAGCTGCCCAGCGCCTACGCCTACCTCAACGACCCGGCGAACGGCGCGAATCTGACAACGATCCTCGGCGGCCACACGCTCGACTTGGCCGAGCGGCTGCTAGGCCCCGTCGAAGAGGTCAGTGCACTCGCTGCGATCCAGCATCCCGCGATCCGCCTGACCGACAGCGGCGCCGTCATCGCGCGCACGACGCCGGACCAGCTTTTCGTGACCGGCCGCTTCCCTAGCGGCTGCATAGCCTCGATCGAGGTCGGCGGCGATCGGCCGGGCGACACGCCGTTCACCTGCGAGGTCATTGGCACGGACGCGACGCTGCGGCTCGTCGGCGGGCACCCGCACGGCTTCCAGGCCGGCGAGATCAGGCTGGAGGTCGACGGGGTCGCGGAAGCGCTCGAGGCGCCGCTTGCCGTTGGCGGCCTCAGCGGCGCGGCGGCGAACGTGGGCGAGGTCTATGCCGAGCTGGGGCGCAACATTCGCGAGGGCGCGCGCACCGTGGCCGACTTTACGCACGCCGCCCGCCTGACGCGGCTGATGGCCGCAGTGACCCGCGCGGCCGAGACCGGCGACTGCCAGCCTCTCTCATGAAGGAGACGACAATGTCGCAAATCGACGACCAGCTCGCGATCATGCAGCTAATCTCTCGATACTACCAGGCGATCGACGCGCTTGATTTCGCCGGCCGGGCCGCCTGCTTTGCCCCCGGTGGCCGCTTCGAAGGTGCGTTCGACAGGTATGACGTGCATGCCGATCTGGCCCGCTTTGAGGCGGACACTCGTGAGCTCGAGCGCAAGTGGACCAACCTGCGGCACCAGGCGACCGCGCCGGTCATCATCCTTGATGGCGATCAAGCGACGGCCGATTGCAACTTCATGATGACCACCGTCACCGCCGAGATGGGCGAGGAGCCGCGCGTCAGCGTGGTCATGGCTGGACGCTACCTCGATAAGCTGGAGCGAACGTCGGACGGCTGGCGCTTTCGCGTGCGGCAATCGGCACCCGATTCTGCGCAGCAGCGGTGAGGAGGACACGTCACCGTGACGTTGTGCTGTCCGGTTCAGGGATGACAAGCGGTGCGCCACTGTTCCGGCTCATAATTGGGAGGCGAGCTTGCCTGCGCGTTGGGGGGCCGTGATGAGCAATTCAACCAGCTCAGGCGTCCATTCGACGTATTCCACCACTGACCCGTCTGGATGCCGGGCGTAGAGCATGCGGCCCGTCGGCACGGGCTCGATTTCGCGCGTGATCTCGGCGCCGGACTCGACCAGTACCCGCCGCGTCTCGTCGAGGTCGGTGACGATCCACGGACCGAAGCTGCCGCGAATGGGCGCTAAGGCTTCTTCGTTGCCGGAAACGACGAGTATGTCGCCTATCCCGACCAACTCCCAAGGGCCGAAGTGAACTTGCAAGTGCGGTTCACCGTCGTGAAGCTTGCGCAGGATCGCTAATGTCTGTTCGGAATCATGAGTAAAGATGCGCGTATAGGTCTTCAGGATCATATCGAGCCTCCAAAGTGGAATCGGTCAGCCTATTGATGCGCTTCAAGGGTGAGCGGCCTCCGAAACGGATTCGGTGGTCTCACAATTGAACCGGGTCGGCTTCTTGAGGAATAATGCGTGACCCACGCCGGGGTAGATCGAAAGACGGGCGGAAAGATTGACGACCGACATGCGGCGGGATCGCGACCTCAACCAGCGCGTCTTCTGCTCCGTAGCTGCGCTCGCTGCAGGCCGGTGGTGACAGCTTCATCGAACGCCCCCGCCATGCCCTTCAGGTCTAGCCCGCTCATGACGGCGATCATCTCCTACCGTTGCACGGGAGCAGTCGGCGATCGCCGCGTGCGTGAGCGCCAGCGCGTCGGCGGGCATGGTCGCTTTAGGGCGCGCCGAGGTGATCAGACGGTTGCTGTTCTCGCAGCCATGGTCGCTTTCGCCCACCAGCTCAGATCGTCGAGCGCCGCCTTAGCCGCCGGGAGAATGCCCGCCTCGATCTCTTCGATCGGCTTGTTGCCGCCCATCGGGAACACCGCCATGAAGTCACTGCCACCAATGTGGACAGCCGAGCGGGTTGAGACCATCTGGAGTTCGACGCCAATCCCGCGCAGATGCTCCAAGGCGCGCGCACCACCCGCACCGCCATAGGCGATCGCGGTGAAGGGCTTTCTGTTCCACTCTTTGTAGGCCTGGTCGAGCGCGTTCTTGAGCGCGCCAGTAACCGAGCGGTTGTACTCCGCGACGACGAAGATGAAGCCGTCGAAGCCGGCGATCCTCTCTTGCCAACGGATTGCCTCAGGGTCCTTGCTGGGCGCGTGGAGATTAGACGCCACCTCAGCGAAGAAGGGCAGCGGGTGGTCCCGCAGGTCGACGACTTCGACATCAATGTCGTCACGGGCCTGCGCCTGCTTCAGCATCCACTGCGCCGGCTTGTCGGCGAAGCGCGTCGGCCGCGTAGAGCCAATGACAAGGGCGATGCGTGGCTTGGTGCTCATGTTATACTCACTTTGCTTTGCTGGGAGAAGTTGCTGGTTAATGACTGTGATGCCTTCGGCCGTACGACTTGGCATCGCCGAGCCACTCCCGCTCGAATGAAGCCGCTGGCCGGGGGATGTCTGACGCGGCGTCAGGCAGTCGCAAGCGTCCGCTGCGTTTGGGACACGGCTGCACCAAAGCGGTAGCTCGATGCGGTGATCGCGCCCATAAAGTCAGCCTGGTGGTAGACGCGGGAACCAAGATCGTCGCCGGCCGCGCCGAGCGCCACCATCAACGGCAGAAGATGATCCTCGCGCGGATGCGCGGCGCGGGCTGCGGGTGCCGTCGCCCAGTCAATTACACGTTTGCGGCGCTGGCCGGGGGACGAGCCGACTAGGGTCTCGTTCAGCCATCGGTCGAATATTGCTGAAGAGGCGGCTCCCGTGTCGCTGCGCATCGCCAACGTATCGTGAAAGCTGAACCCGCTGCCGACGATCACCACGCCCTCGGCGCGCAACGGCGCAATCAACTCGCCGACGCGGACATGGGCGGCTGGATCGAAATCCGTTTGGAGCGCGAGCTGTACAAGCGGCATCTCTGCTTCCGGGTACATGGTGTGCATGAGGCTGAACGTGCCATGGTCAAACCCTCGGGCGGGATCGAGGCCTGTCGCCATGCCGCCCCGCTCCAGCATGCTGCGGACCTGCTCGGCCAACGCAGGTGCTCCGGGCGCATCGTAGCGGATTTGATAAGTGTGGTCGGGAAAGCCGCCGTAATCATAAATCATGGGCGGCCGGGCAGCCGATGAAACGAGAAAGCGGCTTGCTTCCCAATGACCGGAGATAATCAGGATGGCACGGGGTGCTTCTCCAAGCTCCCGCCTCACTTCGAGGAGCGAGGCTTCGAGCTGATCGTACGTTCCAGGCCGCAGGTGCTTCAACCACGGCCAGGGGCCTCCGCCGTGGGACAGAAAATATGTGGGCATTCGCGCTTGCGTCATGGCTCTGTCCTTCCGCCTAGCGGTGCGGTATCCGTCTGAAACCAGATTTCGGATAGTTCGTGACGGCGGACAAGGAGGCACTTTGCACGCACCAGATTACCAGGAGGAAACCAGCCAATGCGTGCTCATTGGGCGCATGCTGGGAAGAGTTACCGATAAGTGGACAGTGCTGATTATCCGCGTGCTCGGGCGCGGACCGCGCCGATTTAACGCACTGCGGCGAGATGTTGGCGAGATCAGCCAGAAGGTGCTCGCTTCAACCCTGCGCGATCTAGAGGAGAACGGCCTCGTTTCCCGCACGGTAACACCGGTTAATCCACCCCAAGTCGAGTACGCGCTTACCGATCTTGGCCAAGATTTCCTCTGTCCGATGAGGGGGCTTGCGGAGTGGGTTCTCGAGAACGCCCCTCGGATCGAAGCGGCTCGCTCGGCCTATGCGGTACGGGCGGCGAGAGGGTCTTAAGCCACAGGGTTGCCGACGGGTGGGCGTGGGATATCGCTGGCGCTCACTGCAGCTTGCACTCACGGCTTGGCGCAAGTCTCGCCCATGCGAAACGGTCGAACATCCAAACGGACGCTATTGTCCCCATCCGCGCACGTCATGGCCGCCGAACACCATGCGTCGGATTCCAGGCGCCACGAGCGCATCAGAAAAGCCTGGGCTGAAGGCGCTGGCAGCGTCGAGCTGAGCGCTCTGGTCACCGGTGAGGCGAATTTCCAACGCCTCCAGGTTCCCGCTTAGCTGAGTGACGTTGCGCGCGCCGATAAGGGCCGAGGCGACTCCAGGCCGCCCCAATGCCCAGGCCAACGCCACCTGGGCTGGCTGTCGACCGACCGCGTCTGCGACGGCTTTCACCGCGTCCAGAATCGCCCAATTCCGTTCGGTAAATTTCGTGTCGCCGAACGGATTGGCGCCGCTCAGCCGGCCGGTGTCGCCTGTTGCACCTGGCGCATACTTCCCAGTCAGGAAGCCGCCGGCCAACGGGCTCCAAGGCATTACCGCCATGCCACCCTCAAGCGCGACAGGAACGTGCTCTCGCTCGATGTCGCGGGCAACGAGCGAGTATTCAACCTGGAGCGCGATAGGTCCGGGGACGCGGCGCTCCGACGCGATCGTCGCCGCCTTCATCGCCAGCCACGCCGGCATGTCCGAGAGGCCGTAATACCGAATCTTGCCGGCGCGGACGAGATCGCCGAGCGTCTGCACAATCTCCTCGACCGGGGTCACGCCGTCCCAGATGTGCATCCAATAGAGGTCGACGTAGTCGGTGCCGAGCCGCTTCAAAGAGGCGTCGAGCGCCCGGTGAATGTTCTTCGCGCCCGCGCCGCCGGCGTTGGGGTCGCCGGCCGGCCCCGTGCTCGCAGAGAGCGGGCTCGCCGAACCGTTGAAGCCGAACTTGGTCGCCAACACCACCCGATCGCGCGTGGCGCTCGCGGCGATGAACCGTCCGACCATCTCCTCGCTGACCCCGCCCGAATAGATGTCGGCGGTGTCGATGAAATTGCCGCCACGATCGAGATAGGCGTCGAATATGGCTCGCGACGTGACCTCGTCAGCGCCCCAGTTCGGCGTGCCGAAGGTCATCGTTCCGAGCGCGAGCGGGCTGACGATGAGACCGGACCGACCAAGGGAACGAAAATCAGTAAGGGCCATGTAAGCGACGCTTTCGTAATGGTTGCTACGAAAGCTCTCCCACGCTTGCGCCCGCCGGTCAACGAGTTTAATAACGAACGCTATGGAAAAGGGGCGGCCGCCTGATCGTCGTAGGACCGGACGTCCGCTATCGTTCGACCGAGACGCCGCGCTCGAACGCGCGATGCACGCGTTCTGGAAGCACGGATACGAGACGACCTCGATCGCGGACTTGACGACGGCGATGGGCGTCACCGCGCCCAGCATCTACACCGCGTTCGGCGACAAGAAGCGATTGTTCCTCGAAGCGGTCAAACGCTACGCGGGAGATGTCGGGGAAATCAGGGCTACTTTCGACCGAACACCCACAGCAAGGGATGCTGCGGCCGACATGCTGCGCGGTTCGGTCATCGCCTTCACCGGAGAGGAAACGCCGCGCGGATGCCTGCTCGCGAGCGCTACGGCGAGCGGCTCGGCGGCCTCGGCGGACGTGCAGGCCGCGGTCGCTGATGTTCGGCATGAAGTCGCCAATCGCCTTCGCCAGCGGATCGAACGCGATGTAGTCGCGAAGATACTTCCCGCCGATACCGACGCAGCGGCTCTGGCGGACCTGATGATCGGCGTGGTCCAGGGTCTCTCGGTACTGGCGCGCGACGGTCTACCCCGCTCACGACTGATGGCCGTCGCGGAGCTGTCGATGCGCTCGTGGCCGGAATTGTCCTGAACTCGATCAGCGATGGACTGTCTGCCCGCGCTCGTATCTGGACTGGCATCCCCCCATTAAGGCGCCTTCGGATCTCAACATCGCACCATCGGGCACCGCTCCGCCAGGGAGGGCTGGCCATTCCGCTCGAACGGCGCGAAGCACGAGATCGAGGCGCAGGCGGTCGCACCCGAGCCGGAAGTGGTGCGAACAATGCTTCTCGCCGGAGCCGGCATCGGGATCCTTCCGGACTTCCACGCAGTAGGCGCAATCGCCGCCGGAACGCTCGTTCGCGTTCTACCGGACCACGATCACCGATGAGTGGACGTGCATGCGATGTATCCCAGCCATCGCAGTCTCTCGGCGAAGATACGCGTCACTTATAGATGCCTTGGCGGCCGGTTTGATCCTGCCGCAAAGAACCCGCAATTGGGCGCAGCGCGCTGGATGATGCGACGCCCATGCTTCGCTCGAACCTCCTCCGTCCGTTGCAGCTCGAGTAGAATGGCGTAGGCGTAGTGCCCACCTTCGTCCTGCCCGGCCCGCCGGGTGCGCTACGCTTTCTCACGCTACGCAGGGGTGCCCGGCGCTTTCACCCCCCGCCGAGAGAACGTCTCCCGGAGGCGGCCCGGGCGGGATTCGAACGATGTCGTCGTCAACACGCTCTTCCCCGCGAGCGAGGTTCACGACGTCCCCGCCCCCCTGAACCGGCAGCCTAATCCGGCTGCGGAGCGCTTGGAAATCCCCGATGCTCCCGACCCGGGGGCACCGAACGTGCGACAGCGTCCCTAGAGCACTTCGAGCTTGCATGGAATCGACGAGTCAGATTCGAGAGTCTTGTTCAGCGGCGAGGCTCTCATGGTTGCACCTCTTTCCCAGGATTTGCGCAGGCGGCTCGTGGAAGCCGTCAACGACGGCAGTTCGGCGCGCGAGGCGGCGCGTCGGTTCGCGGTCAGCCCGTCGGCGGCGATCAAGCTGATGCAGCGTGTACGCAGAACCGGCAGCACGGCGCCAGCCCGGATCGGCGGCTATCGGCGGCCACTCCTCGAAGAGCACGCCGATGTCCTGCGCGAGCTGACGCAGGCTCGCAAGGGCATCACGCTCGCCGAACTCCAGGCGGCGCTCGCCGAGCGTGGCGTTGCGGTCTCGACGACGGCGATCTGGTCGACGCTGCACCGGCTCGGCCTGTCACACAAAAAAAGTCGATGAGAGCCGCCGAGCAGGATCGCCCCGATGTCGCCGTGCGTCGGAAGCGGTGGCAAGCTTGGCAGCGCTTCATGGATTGCGCCGCCTTCGTCTTCATCGACGAGACCGGCGCCGCGACCAACATGGCGCGCACTCACGGCTGGGGACCGAAAAGCGAGCGGCTCGTCGATGCCACCCCGCACGGCCACTGGTTCACGACGACGTTCGTCGGCGGCCTGCGCGAGAGCGGCGTCATCGCGCCGCTGGTCCTCGACGGCCCGATGACGGGCGAGATCTTCCTCGCCTACACCGAGCAGTTCCTGGCGCCCGCTCTGTCACCAGGCGACATCGTGGTGATGGACAACCTCTCCGCCCACAAGGTCGTCGGCGTCGAGGCGGCGATCAGAGCCGTCGGCGCCAGCGTCCTCTACCTGCCGCCCTACAGTCCCGATCTCAACCCCATCGAGAAGATGTTCGCCAAGTTGAAGGCCGAATTGCGCAAAGCAAAAGCCCGCACACAAGACGCCCTGTGGAAGGAAATCGGCCGGATCATCAGAGCGCTGGGTCCCGACGAATGCCGAAATTACATCGCAAGCTCAGGCTATGCGTGCGACTAAGCCGGAAATGCTCTAGCCGGCCGGGGCGCAAGCCACCGCTGGACGCCGCGATGATCGAGCGCGTGGTCGACATGACCTTGCATGAGAAGCCGCCGGCGGGAACGCATTGGTCGGTGCGCAAGCTCGGCAAGGCGGTCGGCCTCAGTCCTTCGAGCGTGCAGCGCATCTGGGCGGCGCATGAACTGAAGCCGCATCTCACGCGCGGCTTCAAATTGTCCAACGACCCGAAGTTCACCGAGAAGGTCCACGATGTCGTCGGCCTTTACCTGAACCCGCCCGACAAGGCGCTCGTGCTGTCGGTCGACGAGAAGAGCCAGATCCAGGCGCTCGATCGCACCCAGCCGGGTCTGCCGATCAAGAAAGGCCGCGCCGGCACGATGACCAACGCGGCACGGCACGACGACGCTCTTTGCCGCGCTCGATGTCGCCACCGGCCAGGTGATCGGTGAGTGCATGCCCCGGCATCGTCACCAGGAGTTCCTGCGTTTTCTGCGCGGCATCGATCGGCGTACGCCCAAGGCGTTGGACCTCCATCTCATCGTCGACAACTATGCCACCCACAAACATCCCAAGGTCAAAGAGTGGCTGAAGCGGCATGCACGTTTCCATCTGCACTTCACGCCGACCTCCGCGTCATGGCTCAACCAGGTCGAACGCTTCTTCGGCCTGATCACAACCGACGCCATCCGCCGCGGGATCTTTCGCAGCGTCCCCGATCTCCAAGCAGCGATCCAATGCTACCTGGACCACCACAATGCCGATCCCAAACCCTTCGTCTGGACCAAATCGGCCGGCGACATCCTCGAAAAAGTCGCGCGAGGGCGACAAGCGTTAGTGTCGGTACACTAGCGTAAGAAGTGGCCGCCCCCGCCCGCTTCCGTCCGCAGCCACGCCGCCCCGCATGCCTTGGCGAGTTCCCGCACGCGTAAAATATAGCTCTGGCGCTCCGTCACCGAGATGACGCCGCGCGCATCCAGCAGATTGAAGGCATGCGAGGCCTTGATGCACTGGTCGTAGGCCGGCAGCACGATCTCCGCCCTGTCGCCCTTGTCGCCGGCAGCCAGAAGGGCCCGGCATTCGCCCTCGGCGTCGGCGAAATGGCGAAACAGCATGTCGGCGTTCGACGCCTCGAAATTGTGCCGGCTGTATTCCTGCTCGGCCTGGAGGAAGACGTCGCCGTAGGTGATCTTTCCCTCGCCCTCCTGGCCGTTGAAGTTGAGGTCGTAGATCGATTCGACGCCCTGCACGTACATCGCCAGGCGCTCGAGGCCGTAGGTGAGCTCGCCGGAGACCGGCGCGCATTCGATGCCCGCGACCTGCTGGAAATAGGTGAATTGCGAGACCTCCATGCCGTCGCACCAGCATTCCCAGCCGAGCCCCCAGGCGCCGAGCGTCGGGCTCTCCCAGTCGTCCTCGACGAAGCGCACGTCGTGAAGCTTCAGGTCGATCCCTATGGCGGCGAGCGAGCGCAGGTAGAGGTCCTGCAGGTCGTCCGGCGACGGCTTGAGGATGACCTGGAACTGATAGTAATGCTGGAGCCGGTTGGGGTTGTCGCCGTAGCGCCCGTCCTTGGGGCGGCGCGAGGCCTGCACATAGGCGGCGCGCCACGATTTTGGGCCCAGTGCGCGCAGAGTGGTCGCCGGATGGAAGGTGCCGGCGCCGACCTCCATGTCGTAGGGCTGGAGGATGACGCAGCCCCGCTCCGCCCAGAACCGCTGCAGCGTGAGGATCAGCCCCTGGAACGAGCGGGTCGGATCGAAGGGGTCGGTGGCGCTGCTCGAGTTCGCGCTCATGGTCTGTTCCGGAGTCATGGCGCGAGAGGCCTAGGACGGCGGCCAGGCGTGGTCAAATTCGCCGGCTCCGGCGAGGCGCTCGCTACGGTCGTGCCGCCGCCGACCGATCACTCCAGAAGCGTCTGCATGCTCCCGCTCGTAGAGATCGGGGAGCCGCTCGAAGTGCCCGAGCAGCGCTTCGCTCGCCGCGAAGATCTCTTCCCTTGCCTGCGGCCCGTCTGGCTTCGCGAGCGGGCCTCTCAGGCGGTGCCACTCGAGCGTCGCGGCGTCGAGCAGGTCGCGGATCTCCTCCGTGCTGAGCGGAATGCGCTCGAGGTAGGCGAGCCCCTCGACGAACGCCTTTTCCGTCGCCTGCGCCGCCAGCCTCGTCGCCATCGCGGCTTCTCCGTTGACGAAGGTCGCGATGATCGCCTGCTTCGCGAGGCGCTGCGACAGCATGCGCTGGCGCCCTGACACGTTGATGACGTGCAGGGCCGCCGCGAAGCCGGCGGTCTCGAGGTTCTTGGTGAGCGCTTCGGACTGCGTCAGCAGGCGCTCGGCGAGGCGGTCGACCTCCGCCAGCCGGTCGGTTGAAGGCGCCTGCTTCAAGGCCGATTTGAGCGTCGCCCATGGCGCGAGCACAGCCTCGAGAAGGTCGCCGAAGGTCGCCTTCGACAAGGTGCGGCCGAGGATCGCCAGATTGGTCTCGACCTGTTCGAGAGCCTGCTTGCAAAGGGGGACCGCCTCGTCCGGCGTCGCCTCGGCGCACATCAGCGCGTAGATCTTGATCAGCCGTTGCGACAGCATCCGGAGCTGCCCGGCGCGGTTGACCGCCTCGGCGTAGCGCGCGGCGTCGATCACCTGCCGGGCGACCTGCCCGATACGCTGCTTAGTCTGCATCGCCGCCGTGCGCAGCACCTTGTAGGATTCGTCCTCCGAGATGTTGCGCACGCGCATGAGGATGCCCTTCGCCCGGTCGACCAGCTTGCGCTCGCTGAAGCGGTGATGGACGTCGGACAGCTCGTCGCGCAGCAGCTGGTCGTGGCGGAAGCGCGCCTGGGCCACGTGGATGACCGAGCGCAGCCGGTGCGGCCCGTAGCCGTCGATGACTTAGGCGTGGATGCCGGAGCCGGTCGCGCGGTCGATCTTCTCCGCGTCGGGATCGTTGGTGAAGACGACGACGGGGCGCGGCGTTGCGGATGGCGGCGGTGCCCGCGAAAAGCGCATCGCTTGGATGATTATCATAGCAGACGACCAGATCGGGGGCGCAGCGGATGACATCCTGCACCATGGTCTCGATCTCGGCGCAGCCCAAGACATCGAAGCCCGCGGTCCCGAGGTCCGACTGCAAGGGGGGCTTCCAGCCCCGCCGCTCGACACGACGAAGGCCGACGTCATCGTGGGATCGCGTCCGGAACTGAAGGCTTCGACAAGGTGGTTCGCGTCCTGAGCAGCGCCTGATCAAGCGGCCGCGCGAGACTGGCACATAATGTGCCTCGAGGGGCTTGGACGCAGCGCGGCATCCGACATCGTTCCGCACGTTTGAGTCTGCCCACGCCGAAGTGGGCACCCTGTGCTCCAGTCTCTCCGCCGACGCGGAGAGCTCCCCGCTCATTGGAGCCTCGCAAAATGGTCGCCTCCGACAAGGCAACGAGTATCAATCTCTTCAGCTTCGCCACGCCGCAGATGCGCGCCTTCCACCTCACCTGGATCGCATTTTTCGTCTGCTTCTACGCGTGGTTCGCGACGGCACCGCTGATGCCGATCATCTCCGCCGACCTGCACTTCACCAAGGCGGACGGTGCCAACATCGCGATCGCCGGCGTCTTCGCCACGATCCTGGCGCGCTTCGCCATCGGCCCGATGTGCGACAGGTACGGGCCGCGCCTCACCTATACGCTGTTGCTCGCGTTTGGCTCGATCTCGGTGTTCGGCATCGGCTTCGCCTGGGACTACCACTCGTTCCTGGTGTTTCGCCTCCTCATCGGCATCATCGGCGCCTCTTTCGTCATCACCCAGTTTCACACGTCGGTGATGTTCGCGCCGAACGTGGTCGGCACCGCCAATGCCACGGTTGGCGGCTGGGGCAATGCCGGCGGCGGCGTCACGCAGTCGGTGATGCCGCTGATCTTCGCCGGTCTCGCCGCCTTCGGCTTTTCGAAGGGCTTGTCCTGGCGCTACGCCCAGATCGTGCCGGGCGTTCTGATGCTCATCGTCGCCGTGCTGTACTACAGGTTCACGCAGGACACCCCCGAGGGTAACTTCTCGAACATGCGCAAGGCCGGCCTGTCGACCGATGTCGGCAAAAAGGGCGGCCTTGCCGTGATGGCGATAGCGGCCAAGAACTACCGGGTGTGGCTGCTCGGGGCCTGCTACGGCGCCTCCTTCGGCGTCGAACTCTTTGTACACTCGGTCGCCGTCACCTATTATTTCAGCAAGTTCCACATGAGCGTCGAGAACGCCGGCTACGCCGTCGGCGCCTTCGGCCTGCTGGCGCTGTTCGCCCGCGCGCTGGGCGGCATCTTCTCCGACAAGGTCGCCAGGTCGAAGGGACTCGTCGGCCGGACCTGGCTCCTGTTCGCGCTCATGATGGGCGAAGGCATCTTCCTCATCGCCTTCTCGACGATGAACGTCGCCGCGCTCGCTGTGGCGTCGATGATTGTGTTCGGCCTGTTCACGCACATGGCCTGCGGCTCGCTCTATGCGCTCGTACCGTTCATCGATCGCAAGTGCCTGGGCGGCGTCTGCGGGATCATCGGTGCGGGTGGCAACATCGGCGGCGTGGCGGCCGGGCTGCTGTTGCGCGGAACCGGCGATATGCAGTTCTGCTTCAAGGTGCTCGGCGTCGCGGCCATCGTCTGCGCCTGTGGCGCCGCGGTGATCCGCTTCTCGGTCAAACACAAGCAGGAAGAGCAGAGCCTCTACGACGAGGCGGTCGCGCAGCGTCGCGCCGCCGCGGCGGGCGTTCCCGCGATGGCGTGAGGTTTTCACGAACGAAGACCTTGAGGGCCGCCAGGAGGTCGCCCTCTCCGTTGCTACGCCTTGCCGTGTTGTTGTCGCCCAGAAGGTTGGCGATACGCGTTTGTCCCGACGCGGCATCGATGTTGCGCACGAGTCGTTGGCCGAGCGGCCCATCGACCGTTCCGTGTTCGACCGCCGTAGCCGTAGGCGTCACCATCGACGGCATGAACGAACACGTAACTTTCCTCGTGCAATGGCCCCAAAAGCTTCTGCATGCCCTCGAAGGCAGCGCTCACGAACGCGGTGGTCTCGCCTTTCACGTTGGCTCCGGCGGTGATCTTCATATCGAGCCAAAATGCCGACAATCCGGCTTCGGTCGGATGTTTGCCGGCGATGTACCAGCCTGCCGGATGCGCCGGCTCGACGAGGACGGCCGTGACGCCCTGATCCTTGCCGAGGCGTTCGGCTCCTAGCCTTGAGGCTAGGGCAGCGATGTCGTCGCGAAGACCGGATCGTTCTTGGGGCGTGACGTAGCGAACAATGATCATGGGCATGGCAGCCTCCTTGTTTTCGATGTGGCTAAGTTGCCCTCGCGCCCAACCAAATGAAAAGCTATCTATGACTTCGTTTATCATAGCGATACGCAATCATGCTCGACATGAAATCCGTTCGCCTTTTTGTTCTCGCCGCCGAATTCGGCAATCTGACGCGTGCCGCGGAGGCTGCGGGAACCGTCCAACCCGTGGTGAGCCAAAGGCTCAAAGCGCTCGAAACCTCACTGGGGCGGAAGCTGCTGGATCGCACGCCGCGCTTTGTTCGGCCGACACAGGATGGTGCCGCATTTCTCGTCCGGGCGCGCAACCTGCTGGCGATGCACGATGACGCGATTCAATTTTCCGACGCACCCGCGATCCGGTTCGCCGTTGGTGCGAGCGACCATGCCCTCGGTCTCGGTCTCGAGCAGCTCTTGCTCAAGTTGCGCGCCGCGCTTCCAATCGGTGCCGTCATCGAGATCCGGATGGGCCTCTCGCAAGACCTTCGTACGATGTTCGATGAGGGCCGGCTGGATGCGGCGATCATCAGACGGGAAGGCGGTGGCTCGGAGGGCGAGGTTCTCGGCGTCGACCCCTTGGGTTGGCGTACGGCGGAGGGGTGGACTTTTCCACGCGATACGCCCGTTCCGCTGGCGACCTTAGCGACGCCCTGCGGCGTGCGGGCGGCGGCCATCCGACAGCTCGACAGCGTGAAACTACCCTGGCGCGAGGCCTTCATCGGGGGCAGCTGCGCGGCACTGCTCGCGGGCACGCGAGCGGGGCTCGGAGTTGCGCCGATGGGAAAGGTTGCATCCGGCGACCTTCCGGACTACGGACAAGCCCTCGGCCTTCCAGCTCTGCCGAACTCGGAGATCGTGCTCTTCGCGCGCACAAGCTCTGCGGCCGCCTCGTCGGCCATACGCGCGCTTGCCGCGACCCTTCGATCCAGCCTTTCGTAACAGGGTCGGACCCTTATATCCGCTTTTCCCAGCGACCGTCGTCGGCCTGCTGCCAATAGGCGAGTGTAAAACCCAGGGTCTTGAGGCGCGTCCATTGCCCGCGCGCGGCAGTCAGTTCCGCCTCGTTGCTCCCGTCGAACACGAGCAATACGCGCTCATACGGGAAATTAGCCGGATCGAGGAGGATCTCGGCCCCCTCAACATAGCAGCGGAGCGCCGCATCGTTGGCATTGTCGTCGGTGCGGGTGAGGAGAATCGGCTGGCGCTCGGCGCCCTTCTCTCCGGACGACCCGTGCGCGAGAAAACTCTCCGGCCTGTAGGTCCAAAGCAGGTCGTCGATCGCCCTGAGGCGGAGGTCGTCGACGGTCTGCACGACGACGCGCCAACCGCGCTCTCGCGCCTTCTCGAGCAGCGCAGGCAAGGCTCGCTCGAGGGGCTGGCGCTGCAGATGGTAGAACCAGATCTCCACCCGCCGCCTTGCCTTGCCCGCCCGCCCGCCCGGCTCAGCGCGCCTCGTAATTGTCCGCGACGAGCCGGTCGAGCAGCCGCACGCCCCAGCCGGAGCCCCAGCTCTGGTTGATGTCGTTCGAGGGCGAGGACATGCCCATGCCGGCGATGTCGAGATGCGCCCAGGGCGTGTCGTTGACGAAGCGCTGGATGAAATGCGCCGCGGTGATCGAGCCGGCATGGCGCCCGCCGGAGTTCTTCACGTCGGCGAACTTCGAATCGATCAGCTTGTCGTAGGCCGGCGCCAGCGGCATGCGCCACAGCTTTTCGCCGGTCGCCTTGCCCGCGGCGAGGATCTTGTCGGCGAGTTCGTCGTCGTTCGAGAACAGCCCGGCGTGCTCCTGGCCGAGCGCCACCATGATCGCGCCGGTCAGCGTCGCGAGATCGACCATGAAGCGCGGCTTGTACTTGTCCTGGACGTACCAGCACACGTCGGCCAGCACGAGGCGTCCCTCGGCATCGGTGTTGATGATCTCGATCGTTTGGCCCGACATCGAGGTGACGATGTCGCCCGGGCGTTGCGCGTCCGGGCCCGGCATGTTCTCGACGATGCCGATGGCGCCGATCACGTCGACCTTCGCCTTGCGGCCGGCCAGCGCCTGCATCAGCCCGACGACGCAGGCGGCGCCCGCCATGTCGCCTTTCATGTCCTCCATGCCGGACGACGGCTTGATCGAGATGCCGCCGGTGTCGAAGGTCACGCCCTTGCCGATGAAGGCGATCGGCTTCGCCGTCTCGCCTGCCCCGTTGCCGGCGCCGCCGAGGCCGTTCCAGCGCATGACGACGATGCGGCCCGGTCGGCCCGAGCCCTGACTGACGCCGACGATGGCGCCCATGCCGAGCTTCTCCATCGCCGGAATGTCCAGGATGTCGATCTCGACCCCGAGCGGCTCGAGCGTCTTCGCGCGCTCCGCGAAGGCCTCGGGGTAGAGCACGTTCGGCGGCTCGTTGACGAGCGAGCGGGCGGTGATGACGCCATCGGCGATCGCGTTGCGCGCGGCGGCCGTGCGCTTCGCCGCCTCCGCATCGGCAACGGCGATCGTCACGCGGGTGGCATGGTCGTCCTCGGCGTCGTCCTTCTTCTTGGTCTTGTAGGCATCGAAGCGATAGTCGCGCAGGCGCAGGCCGATGGCGAAATCGGCGACGACCTGGGCGCCGGCCTCGCGCGGCATGTCGAACAGAACGACGGCGCGCGCGCCGCGCCCGATCTTGCCCGCGACCACACCGCCGAGATTGGTAAGGTCGAACGGTTTGTCCTTGCCGTTGCCCTTTTCGGGACCGGACACCTTGTCAGAGGTATCCTTCTTGCCGTCTTCCGGCGTCTCGCCCCCGACGCCGACGACGAGGAGCCTGTCGGCTGCAAGCCCGCCCGGCGCGATGATATCGAGCGCGCTGCCGACCTTGCCCTTGAACTTCGCGGCCGCCGCGGCCTTCCTGATCAAATTCTCGCCGTCCGGGCCGAGGTAGGCCTTGGTGGCGCTGCCCAGTTCGAGATCGCCGGCGGCCCGGCTCGCCGCGAAGACGACGGCGGTCCCCGCCCCTTCGCCGGCGACAGGGAGCGGTACGTCGGCCTTGAGGTCCGCCAGAGCGGCGTACTCGATCCTGATCGACTCGGACATCGACGTTCCTTGGTCTTGGCGCTGCCGGCGCTCGCCGGCCGTGGCAGGTGGGAGCGTGCGCTCTTTCCGGCATCATGTTGGTCGAAGTTTGCCGAGGCAAGAGACTTCGAGGCCGCGGCCGTCGCAGATCCGCATCCCGCCACAAAGCCTCGCTAGGCCTAGCACCCTCCACATGGCGTGGAACCCGGCGCAGTGTTGCCGGCCGGCACTAGGCCGGCTGGTCTTGCGGGACTACGCCTTGTCGGCCGCGCGGCCCGTCGCCGTGAGAAACCGGTCACGATCCTGCATGCCTCGCCGCTCGCCGACCCCAAACGACACTCCCCGGGCTCGGCCACCGCTCCGAGCCACGATCTCGCCGCCGCGTTCGGGCCTGCGCCGCTCGACCGTTCGCCCAGACCATCACGTTCACGTCAAAGCGCCGAGTTCCGTGTCCACGCTCCAGCTTTTGCAGTAAGCAGGCGCCATGATCGGCTTGACGCTCGGCCGCTACCTGTCCTCCCGCTTCCTGCGCATGATCCTGGCGGTGTTCGCGACGATCTTCAGCCTGATGTTCGTCATCGACTTCGTTGAATTGCTGCGCCGCACCGGCAGCATCGCCGGGGTGACCACCGGTACGGTGGCGCTGCTGTCGCTCCTGCGCACGCCGAGCGTTTCCGAGCAGGTGCTGCCGTTCTGCGTGCTGTTCGGCTCGATGGCGGTGTTCCTCAATCTGACCCGCAAGCTCGAACTGCTGATCGCGCGCGCCTCCGGCGTCTCGGTCTGGCAGTTCCTCGGGCCGCCGATCCTGATCGCGGTCGTGATCGGCGTCGTGTCGGTCGGCGTCCTCAATCCGCTTTCGGCGATGATGAAGCAGCGGGCCGACCACATCGAATTGGGCATCTTCGGCACCAGCGCCACCGATCCGACCACCGGGTCGATCTGGATCCGCCAGACCGGTGTCGACGGGGAATCGATAATGCGGGCGGACAAGGCGTCCGACAGCAACAACAAGCTCGAGGGCGTCGTTGTCACCGTGCTGGATGCCGACGGCCGTTTCCAGGAGCGTGTCAAGGCGGCGCGCGCCACCCTCGAGTACGGGGCGTGGCGGCTCGAGAATGCCCAGGTGCTGGCGCCCGGAGAGGAGCCCCGCGTCTTCGAGACCTATCTCCTCGCGACGACGCTCAAGCGCGGGCAGGTCCAGGAAAGCTCGATGGCGGCCGATGCGGTCTCGTTCTGGGACCTGCCGATGCTGCGCGACGAGACCGAGAGCGCCGGGCTCGATGCCAGCAGCTATCGGCTGCAGTTCCAGACGCTGCTCGCCCGCCCGCTCTTCATGGTGGCAATGACACTGATCGCGGCCGCCTTTTCCTTAAGATTTTTCAGGTTTGGTGGCATAGCCAAGTTTGTTGGTGGCGGAGTAGCAGCCGGGTTCGTGCTTTACGCAGCGACGAAATTCGTGGAGGCCCTCGGCGGATCCGGTGTGCTGACTCCACCTGTCGCGGCCTGGTCTCCGGCGATCGTTGCGTGCCTTCTCGGAACCCTGGCACTGCTCAACCAGGAGGACGGTTGATGCGACGGCGCTCGCCGCGCCGTTCCGGCCCGATCGCATCCGCGACGCCACGGAAGGGCGTGAGCGCCGTCGCGCGGGCCTGGCCCCTTGCCGCGCTCGTCGCTCTTCTCCCGGCCGCCCTGCTGGTCGCCTCGACCGGCGCCGCCGTGGCCCAGACGCTCGCCGAGCGGATGAAGCCGGCCGACAAGAACGCCAAAATGCTCGTCGAGGCGGACCAGCTCGTCCAGAACAACGACGCCAACACCGTCGCGGCGGAAGGCAACGTGCGCATCTACTACGACGGCCGCACGCTCGAAGCCGACAAGGTCATCTACAACAAGACGACGAAGCGCCTGTTCGCCAAAGGTCACGCCAAGCTCACCGAGCGGGACGGGACGATCATCCGCGGCGACGAGTTCGACCTCACCGACGATTTCCGCGACGGCTTCGTCGACAGCTTGCGCGTCGACACGCCGCAGAAGACCCACTACAGCGCGCCGCGCCTGGAGCGTATCGGGGGCGACACCACCGTTTTCGAGAAGGGCACTTACACCGCCTGCGACGCCTGCAAGGATCATCCGGACAAGCCGCCGCTGTGGCGGGTGCGCGCCAAGAAGATCATCCATAAGAACGACGAGCAGATGATCTACTACGAGGACGCCTACCTCGAGTTCCTCGGCATCCCGATCGCCTACGTGCCGTACCTGTCGGCGCCGGACCCGAGCGTCACCCGCAAGTCGGGTCTCCTCACGCCGCACACGGTCTATAAGTCGCAACTCGGCTACGGCGTCGGCGAGCCGATCTTCTTCAACCTGGCGCCGAATTACGACCTGACGCTCACGCCGACGGTCTTCACGCAGCAGGGCTTCTTCGGCGCTGCCGAGTTCCGCCAGCGGTTCGACAACGGCCTCTATTATTTCCGCGTCTCCGGCATCGACGAGGCACATCCCGGCGCATTCCCGGCCGCACCCTACGGAGCCTCCAACCAGCGCCTGCGCGGCGACATCGACACCAAGGGCGAGTTCGCCATCAACGAGCGCTGGCGCTTCGGCTGGAACATCGCGGTCCTGTCCGACAAGTATTACCTGTTCGACTATTCCATTCCGACGGACACGCGTTCGTCCAACTATTTCAGCGAGTCGGTCTCGACCATCTACCTGACGGGTCAGGGTGACCGCAGCTTCTTCGACCTGCGCGGCTACGCGATCGAGGGCCTGTCGAGCCACGACATCCAGGCTCAGCAGCCGATCGCGCACCCGGTGCTCGACTACAATCGGACGATCGATATCGATCCGGCGAAGACGCGCGGCATTGGCGGCGAGGTCCAGCTCGACTTCAACCTGACGAGCTTGTCGGCCGCCTCGGCGAGCTACGAGGCCGTCGGGCCCCGCGTGCTCGACTCTGCCTACGGGCTCTACGACGTCTGCAACACCTACCAGCCCGGACGCAAGATCGGCAGTTCCTGCCTGCTGCAGGGTATCGGCGGCGACTACACGCGGGCCACCGGCCAGATCAGCTACCAGCGCAAGTTCATCGACACGATCGGCGAGGTGTGGACTCCGTTCGCCTTCGCCCGCTTCAACGGCGAGTCGCTGAACCTCAACACGACCAACAACTACTCGTTCTCGAACAACGGCAATTTCACGAGCTACTCGAACGCGTCGCAAACCAACTTCGTACAGTCCGGCACCACCGGCAACCTCATTCCTGGCGTCGGCGTGGAATATCGCTACCCGTTCATGACGCGCACGCGCTTCGGCTCGATCGTTCTGGAGCCGATCGCCCAGATCATCGCGCGCCCCGATACCCAGATCGGCACGCGGACGCTGGTGAACCTCGATTCGCAAAGCCTCGTCTTCGACTCGACCAATCTCTTCGATTGGAACAAGTTCTCGGGCTACGACCGCTTCGAGACCGGCATCCGCGCCAATTACGGCGGTCAGTTCTCGTTAAACTTCAACAACGGCGGCTATGCCCACTTCATCGCCGGCCAATCGGCTCAGGTCGCGGGCCAGAACGCCTATGCCACGCCGGACGCCGCCAACATCGGCTTGAGCTCCGGCCTGAACCGGTCGTTGTCGGACTACGTGGCCGGCGCCTCGATCACCCCGTTCCCGCTTATCTCGTTCGGCTCCCAGGCCCGCTTCGACGAGCGCACGCTCGAGAACCGCCGCCTCGATGCGACCGCCAACATCAACCTCGGCGCGCTCACCGGCGGTATCGAGTTCGCCAACTACAAGGCGCAGCCGCTGATCGGCTACGACGTCCGCCGCGAGGGCCTCGCCCTTTTTTCGAAGTACAAGTTTGCCGAGCAGTACTTCCTGCAAGGCAACGTCACCTTCGACATGAGCCGCCACCTCTACCCGGCCGCGCTCATCAACTACACGAACTCGGGGCCGTTCGCCGTAGCCGCGCTCGGCGTCGGCGGCGGCTACACCGACGAGTGCACGACGTTCACGATCAACTACACCTCGATCTACCAGGACAACGGCACCGGCAGCTTCTCGCGCAACCAGACGGTGCTCGTCTCCCTGCAGCTGCGGACCCTCGGCGACGCGAGCTACTCGCGCAGCTCGGGCGCCAACACGACCTACTCGGGGCTCGACGGCGTTCGCTAGAAACCGTCCGCGCCCGAAAAGCGCCGATTTCTTTCCCCTTTAAGAGTGCGCTTGGGGAGGACCACGATGGAAAGCAAACGCATTGATCTGACGGCAACGGCAGCCGCGGTCGGCCTGGCGGCGGCGATCATGGTTGGCATGCCGGTCCGCCCGGCCGAGGCTCAGGCGATCGTGCTGTCGATCAACGGCGATCCGGTCACGTCGGTCGACGTCGAACAGCGCATGAAGCTCCTTCGCGCCGAGCGCCGACCGGCGTCGCGCGAGGCGGCCATCGAGAGCATGATCTCGGATCGCCTGAGGAGCCGCGAGGCCACCCGCTACGGCATCACCATCAAGGACGACGAGATCGGCGAGCAGGTCCAGACCGACGCCAAGAAGCTGAGGACGTCGGCTGCCCAGCTCCTCACCGACATCAACAAGGCTGGCGTCAGCCAGGAGCACACGCGCAACCACTTCAAGGCGGAGCTCGGCTATTCCGTGCTCGTGAAGGCACTCAACCGCGGCGTTGAAGCGAGCGAGATCCAGGTACGCGAGGAGATGGCGCGGGAGCGGGGCAAGAGCGCGATCACCAGCTACACGATCCGGCAGGTCGTGTTCACGCTGAACCCCGGCGACGGTCCGGAGACGGTGAACGCCAGCGTCAAGGAAGCCGAGGCGCTGCGCGGGCGCTTCAGCAGTTGCGCGACCGGCATACCCTACGCGAAGACTCTGCCGGGCGTCGCCGTCCGATCCAGCTTGACGCGCACCTCGACGCAGCTCGGCGACGGCATCAAGGAGGTCCTCGACAAGATGCCGATCGGTCATCTCACGGCGCCGAGCCGCTCGCCCAACGGCATCGAGCTCATCGCCCTCTGCGACCGCAGCGCCTCGAACGACACCGAGGAACTGCGCAAGACGATCTCGGAACGTCTCCTCAACGAGCACATGGAGCAGGAGACCGAGGCCAAGTACAAAGACATGCGCGCCCACGCCGTGATCGAGCGCCACTGATGATCCGTGCGCCGGATCGGGCGCTGGCGCTGACCCGCGGCGACCCGTCCGGCATCGGCATCGAGATCGCGCTCAAAGCCTGGGCCGCGTGCCATGCGGAAACGGGCGCGGCGGCTTTCTTCCTCATCGCCGATCTCGATCATTGCCGGCGCGTTGCCGCGGCACTCGCTCTTGCCGTGCCGCTCGCGGCCGCGGCGCCCGGCGAAGCGCCATCGATGTTTGCCAAGGTGTTGCCGGTGGTGCCGCTCGCGATCGAGACGCGCGGCGTACCGGGCAGGCCAGATGCCGCCGACGCGCCCGGCACCATCGCCGCGCTCGAGCAGGGTGTCGCGCTGGTATCGAGCGGCGACGCTTCCGCCGTGGTGACGCTCCCGGTCTCGAAGGAGATCCTCCACAAGGTCGGCTTTCCCCATCCCGGCCAGACCGAGTTCATGGGTGAATTGGCGCGGCGCTACTTCGGCGCCACCTCTAAGGCGGTCATGCTGTTGTGGTCGCCCATTCTCAGCGTCGTGCCGGCCACGATCCACGTGCCGCTGGCTAGCGTGCCGGGCCTCGTCACGCAGGCCCTCATCATCGAGACGGCGCGAACCGTCGCGCGTGATTTCACGCGGCGCTTCGGCATCGCACACCCGCGCATCGCGATCACCGGGCTCAACCCTCACGCCGGAGAGAGCGGCGACATCGGCGGCGAGGACCTCGCGATCATCGCGCCGGCGATCGAGGTTTTGCGCGCCGAGGGTATCGCCGCAACGGGCCCTCATCCGGCCGATACTCTGTTCCATGCCGCGGCGCGCGGGCGCTACGACGTTGTCGTGACGATGTACCACGACCAGGCGCTGATTCCGATCAAGACGCTCGCCTTCGAGAGCGCCGTCAACGTGACCCTCGGCCTGCCGTTCGTGCGCACCTCGCCCGACCACGGCACCGCCTTCGACATCGCCGGGCGCGGCGTCGCCGATCCTTCGAGCCTGATCGCGGCGCTCGGCCTCGCCGGCCGTCTGGCCCGCGCCGATGCCGCACGCGGCGACGCGATGCCCCTGGCGTGAACGACGCGACGAGCGACGGCCTGCCGCCGCTGCGGGAGGTGGTGGCGACTCACGGACTCGCCGCGAAGAAGAGCCTCGGCCAGAACTTCATCTTCGATCTCAACCTCACCGGCCGCATCGCGCGAGCCGCCGGACCGCTCGCCGGCGTCCGTGTCGTCGAGGTCGGGCCGGGACCGGGCGGCCTCACCCGCGCGCTGCTGGCCGAGGGCGCCGCGGTGGTGGCGATCGAACGCGACGAGCGTTGCCTCGCGGCGCTGGCGGAGATCGCCGCGCGCTATCCCGACCGGCTGCAAATCCTCGCGGCGGACGCGACGAGCACCGACTTCGCCGCGCTTCGCGCCGACGCCGGCCCGACCCGGATCTGCGCCAACCTGCCCTACAATATCGCGACGCCGCTGCTGACCGGCTGGCTCGAGACCGCACCCTGGCCGCCCTGGTTCGACCGGCTGACCTTGATGTTCCAGCGCGAGGTCGCCGAGCGCATCGTCGCGACGCCGCGCGAGCGCGCCGCCTACGGGCGCCTCGCCGTGCTCGCCAACTGGCGATGCACCACGCGCATCCTGTTCGACGTGCCGCGCCAGAGCTTCATCCCGCCGCCCAACGTGACGTCGAGCATCGTCGAGCTGGTGCCGCGCGCCGCGCCCCTGCCCTGCGAGGCCCGCGCGCTGTCGTCCGTGACCCAGGCCGCCTTCGGCCAACGGCGGAAAATGCTGCGCCAGTCGCTGCGGTCGCTCGGCGTCGATCCGATCGCGCTGTTGAAGACGGCCGACATCGAGCCGACGCGCCGGGCGGAGGAGGTGCCGGTGGAAGGCTTCGTCGCGCTCGCACGCGCGCTCGACATCTACGCCAAAAAGTCGCGCTCGTAGTTGATCACTCGGTCACGAAGCTTCTGTCATTTGCAGGTCTCGACACTCTCCAACCCACGTCAACTGTATATACATTAATTTAGGGAGCTGCGCCATGCCGGCCTATGTCCACGTCAATCTGCGTGTCAAAGATCCGGGCAAGCAAGCCGCATTGGCGCCGCGCTTTCAGGCAGCGCTACAGGCAGCGGGAGGCCGCATCCTCCATTTTGGGCCGGTGGCCCAGCTGCTGGAAGGGGACGTGACGCCATTGCCTATGGCAGGCATCTTCGAATTCGCGACCCTCGCCGACGCGCTGGCGTTTTATCAATCATCGGAGTGCGCGCGGATCAAGATTGAGCGCGACGCGGCGCAGGAAGCACGCATGTTTGTTGTCGACGCAGGCTAAAGAGTTCCAAAACAGCGATCGTCCAGCCACCTGGCCCTGACTGACGCGCCGGTTGTTTCTCGATTTCCGATCCTTTTGGGAAAGCTCGCCGCGCCGAGCAATGGTAGCTATCGATTGCCGATCTGCTCGTCAGCATAGATTTTGCTCACATACCTCTTCGCAGCGCGAATCGCTTTCCGGTCGTCCATGACGGCGCCTCAGTAAAGGTCCAAAACTCGTCATACAACGCGTGTCGCAGCACAGATATGGACGAGCACCTTCGTTTATGGGGTGCCGGGGCAGCGCCGATTTGCTAGGTTCGCTGCCGACTTCCGAGGAACGCTGAGAGGACGCCGCCCATGTTCATCGCCATGAACCGCTTCAAGGTCTTGAAGGAAGAGGCGGGAGACTTCGAGGCCATGTGGCTCGGCCGCGAATCGCATCTCGAGAAGAACCCCGGTTTCGTCGAATTCCACATGCTGCGCGGGCCCGAGCGCGAGGACCACATCCTCTACTCGTCACACACGGTCTGGGCCTCGAAGGCGAACTTCGAGGCGTGGACGACGTCGGAGCATTTCCGCGCCGCCCACCGCAACGCCGGCGGCAACAAGCGCATGACGCTCGGCCACCCCGAGTTCGAGGGCTTCGAGGTGATCCAGACGCTGGAGAACCCAGACCTGAAGCAGCACGCGGCGGAGTAGCCGATCCTCGGGAGCGCGTCCGAGCTGACGAAGCTTGCTACCACCAGCGCGCGGGCAACTCGATCCTCGGGGCCGCCTGCTCGATCGCCGCCGCCACCGTGAACAGTGTCTCCTCGTCGAAGGCGCGGCCGATCAGTTGCAAGCCGAGCGGAAGGCCGGTCGCCGAGAGCCCGGCCGGTACCGCGATACCCGGCAGGCCGGCCATGTTCACCGTTACGGTGAACACGTCGTTGAGGTACATCTCGATCGGGTCGACGGAGCCCTTCTCGCCCTGCGCGAAGGCCGCCGACGGCGTGGCCGGCGTCAGGATCGCCTCGACGCCCTGCGCGAACACGTCCTCGAAGTCGCGCTTGATCAGGGTGCGGATCTTTTGCGCGCGAACGTAATAGGCGTCGTAATAGCCGGCCGAGAGCACGTAGGTGCCGATCATGATGCGGCGGCGCACTTCCTTGCCGAAGCCCGCGGCACGGGTTTCCTCGTACATCTCGACGATGTCGCGGGCCGGCACGCGCAGACCGTAGCGCACGCCGTCGTAGCGCGCGAGGTTCGAGGAGGCTTCGGCCGGCGCCACGACGTAGTAGGCGGCGAGAGCATATTTCGTATGCGGCAGCGAGATATCGACGATCTCGGCGCCGGCGTCCCGCAGCCAAGCGACGCCCTGCTGCCAGAGCGCGTCGACCTCGGCGGACATGCCGTCCATTCGGTATTCCTTGGGCAAACCGATCTTGCGGCCCTTCATCGAGGCGCCGACGGCGGCCGCGTAGTCCGGCACCGGCAGGTCGACGGAGGTGGTGTCCTTCGGGTCGTGGCCGGCCATCGAGCGCATCAGGATCGCGCAATCGCGCACGTCGCGGGCGATCGGGCCGGCCTGGTCGAGCGAGGAGGCGAAGGCGACGATGCCCCAGCGCGAGCAACGCCCGTAGGTCGGCTTGATCCCGACCGTTCCGGTGAAGGCCGCCGGCTGGCGGATCGAGCCGCCGGTGTCGGTGGCGGTCGCGCCGAAGCAGAGCCGCGCGGCCACCGCCGCGGCCGAGCCGCCGGAGGACCCGCCCGGCACCAGCTTGGCGTCCGAGCCGTGACGCCGCCAGGGAGAGACGACCGGGCCGAAATGCGAGGTCTCGTTCGAGGAGCCCATCGCGAACTCGTCGAGGTTGAGCTTGCCGAGCATCGTGGCGCCGTCACGCCAGAGGTTGGCGGAGACCGACGACTCGTATGGCGGCACGAAGCCCTCGAGCATGCGGCTCGCCGCCGTCGTCTGCACGTCCTTGGTGCAGTAGAGGTCCTTGATGCCGAGCGGGATGCCTTCGAGCGGGCGCGCCTCGCCTGCCGCTAGCCGCCGGTCGGACTCGGCCGCCTGCGCGAGCGCCGCGTCCGGCGTCTCGACGATGAAGCAGTTGAGCGGCTTGGCGGCGGCGACCGCCTCCACCAGGGCGCGGTTGAGTTCGACGGCGGAGAAACGTCTTGCCCTCAGCCCGTCGCGGGCCTCCGCAAGCGAGAGAGCGGTGAGATCGGTCAAGGGACTGGCTCTCTCGGGGCTATTCGATGACCTTGGGAACCATGAAGTAATGGTCCTCGCTGACCGGCGCGTTCTTCGTGACGGCATCGGCGATCTCGCCGTCGGTCACGACATCCTCGCGCTTCTTCATGCTCATTGGGGTGACCGACGTCATCGGCTCGACGCCTTCGACGTCGACCTCGCGCAAGGTCTCGACGAAGGCGAGGATCGCGTTCAACTCGCCCTGGAGGCCGACGATCTCGTCATCGGGAACCTTGATGCGCGCCAGATGCGCGATGCGCCGGACCGTCGCCTGATCTACCGCCATGTCGTCTCTTCGCCGGAGGGTGACCGCCTATATCATCGGACTTGCGGTCAAGTCACGCGGTGGTCACAAGGTGGCATGTCGTCGAATATCATCGAACTGTCCGATCTCGCGCCGCGCCTCGCCCGCTTCGACAGGCTGATGGGCATCGATCTCGGCACGAAGACGATCGGCCTGGCGGTGTCGGATGTCGGACGGCAGATCGCCAGTCCTCTGATCACGATCAAGCGGACGAGATTTCAGCGCGACGCCGCGGAGATGCTGGCGCACGTCGCCAAGCTGGGGGTGGCGGCCTTCGTGATCGGACTGCCGCTCAACATGGACGGCAGCCATGGTCCACGTGTGCAGGCGACAGAGGCGTTCGTCCGAAGCATGGACCGCCTGACGCCGGTCCCGTTCGCGTTTTGGGACGAGCGCTTATCGACGGCGGCGGTGACCCGCAGCCTTATCGATCAGGATGCGAGCCGCGCGCGGCGGGTGGAAGTCACCGACCGCATGGCCGCCGCCTACATCCTTCAAGGGGCTTTGGACCGCCTTGCCCGGATCGCGAGCGACGGGTCCGGTCAGTAGCCGTAGTAGCTGAAGCCGGGACCGTAGTAGCGGGAGCCCGGACCGTAGTAGCCGTATCCCGGCCCGGGGCCGTAGCCGCCGTATCCGTAACCGTCGGCGGACGCCGCGCCCGCGATCCCGGCGCCGAGGAGCCCGAGCGCCGCTCCGGCGATCGCCGCGCCGGTTGCGCCGTCGTTGTGGTAGGCGCGGTCACGCGTGTACCCACGGGAGGCGTAGTGGCGATGGTGATGGTATGTTCGCGCCGATGCTGTGCAAAGCGAGCCGACGGCGAGCGCCGATCCCACACCGATCGTCAACAGCTTTCGCAACATGTTCGAGAGTCCCTGCATTGAGCCTGCTCAGTAACGCGTTCGCAGACCTGCCGGCGCCGGACACTGGTGGTCGATACCAGGCGGTATACCGTTGACGTCGCGGTCGAAGTCGGTGACGTTCCAGCCGTTGGGATAAAGACAGCGCGGGACCACGCGGACGGCAGGACCGTACCCGTAGGCTTGTGGCAGAATCTCGAACGACGGCCGCTCCCCGAACTCCTGGGCATACGGCGACTGGTCCGAATACGGGTACAGCGGGAAGCCATGGGAGGTCGGCGGGATCGGGCGGTACGTCACCTGCGCGACCGCCGTGTGGGCGACCATCGAGCCGACGCCGGCAAGCGCCGCAGCGACCATGATCCGTTTCGCTATGCTGCCCATCGACTGTTCCCGCCCCATGCCGTCCGAACCAGGAACTGGAACATAGAAGCCTTGGTTCCGGAGCAGCCGTTGCAATTCCGGCAACGGAGTCGCGGGGCCACGCCCTACGCTTGCGAGACGCGGCGTTGACACGAGAGCGGCCACCTTGCAACTTGGCGTCAATATGTTCGAAATGTGCCACAGCCGGCGCGTTTCACAAAACCGTAACCAAGCCTTCACAGCGAATCGTTTTAGATCGCGCTATCGAAGCCTCTGACGGTCATCGAGGTAGGGGGACACCATGAGGACATTGGTATTGTTGGCGCTGCTCGGCATTGCGGCATCGACCGCGGCCGAGGCCCAGAGCTTCGTTCAGCTGGCCCCGGTGACGGGCGTCAGTACGATCAACTGCGCCAACTTCGTGAAGAAGCCGGACGGCGCCTGGGAGGCCCTCGGCCCGCAGCCCTTCACCCTCGGCATCATTACCGGGATCATCCCGCCGATCCGCCCGATCAAGGTTGGCGGCTACATCTACAACAACGTCGACCTCTACACGCAGCTCGAGCTGCAGTGCACAGGCGCGGTGGTGCGCGCCCGCTACTGATCGGACTGCCCAGCGGTTGGAGTAAGGTGGCTTCGGCCGCCTTTCTCCTTTCCCGCGTCCACTCCTGGCGCTCGCAGGCGCGCTCATGCAACGTCGCCGCTTCGTTCAGATGATCGTTGGCGGGAGCCTTTCCGGCCGGTCTCCGTTGCAGGCTCGCGATGCGGCCGGAGTGCCGCGCACAGCTCAAGGAGACGTCGTCATGGCAGGCTCAGGCCCGAAACCCACGATGGAGTACTGGCACGTCTACACGAACGCCGAAGGCGCGAGCGAACAGAAGCGCTTCCCGCTCGAGGCGTTCGAACTCAAGGGCATCAATCCCGATGTCGAGCCGCAGTGGAACGACAAGATGGAGAAGAGCCAGGCCCAGGTGACGTTCACCGTCCTGCCGGTGGGCTGGGTCGGCGACTGGCACGAGAACCCGCGGCCGCAATGGATCTGCATCTGCTCCGGGCGCTGGTTCGTCGAGACGATGGACGGGCACCGCGTCGAGATGGGTCCGGGCGAGCTGATGATGGGCGAGGACCAGAACACCAAGAAGCGAGACGGACGCATGGGCCACCTGTCCGGCACCCTCGGCAACGAGCCGTGCACGATGGTCGTCACCGGGCTCGACGTGACGCCGACGGCGAACCAGCCCGGGCGCTTCAGGTAGCCTTGGACCCGCCCGCGCCGCCGCTGTCTTCAGGGTCGCCGCTGGAGAGGTACGGCGCGAACAGCGCGCTCACTTGGCCGAAGCCCCACTCGAGGTCCTCGTCGGAAGGCTCTGGTTGGTTCTGGCGCCTGTAGCTCATCCAAAAGCTCGACACGATCCAGACGTTGTCGAGCAGCTTCGTGAGCGCCGCCGGCTCGATGCGCATGACACCGAGTTCGATCGCGGTCTCGAACATGCGCCGCGTCAAGCTCAAGGTACGGACACGCAGGTCGGCGACGCGCTCGCGTAGCCCCGGCGCCATCTCGAGCATCTCGACGCCGTCACGGTAAAAGCAGCGGTAGTCCGACATCAGCTCGAACCAGGCCCGCTGATAATCGTGGTACGACCGCAGCGAGCGCGGGCCATCGATCGGCCGCGATGCCAACGCCAGGGCGGCCGTTTCGAACTGCTCGTAAAGCGCCTCGATGAGCTGCTCCTTGCGCGCGAAATGGTAGTGCAGGTTGCCCTCGCGCATGTCCGCCGCCGCCGCGATCTCGGCGGTGGTCGCGCGGCTCGCGCCGCGCTGGTTGAACAAGGCAAGCGCGCCAGCGGTGATGCGCTCGCGCGTCGACGTCTTCCTGTGCTCCGGGTCCATGCCGGTCGCGCCTCCGCAAGGTGGCTAGCCTAGACACCATGGTGCGGTTAGGGTAGTCACCCTAAACAGTGCGATCAAGAGGATAGGAGAGGCTCTTGGCGGCTAAGTTCGCCCTCAACGGCAAGCGCGCCCTGGTCACCGGGGCCGGCGGCGGCATCGGCGCCTCGCTCGCCGTCGCCCTCGCCAAAGCGGGCTGCGATCTCACGCTCCTCGATAAGAACGAGGCTGGACTACACGCGACGATGTCGGCTGTCAGCGCGGCGGGTGGATCCGCGGCCCCCCACGTCGTCGATCTGACCGATACAGCCGCGATCAAGGCGCTCCCCGACCATCTGCTGGGCCAAGACGGCCGGCTCGACCTGCTCGTGAACAATGCCGGCGTCGCGCTCGGCGGGAGGTTCGAGGACACCGACCTCGCCGACTTCGAATGGGTGATGGACATCAACCTCCGTGCCGTCGTGCACATGACGCATGCTTTCCTGCCGGCGCTCCGGCAGTCGACACAGGCGCAGATCGTCAACGTTTCGAGCCTCTACGGGCTGGTGGCGCCGCCCGGTCAGACCGCTTATTGCGCCAGCAAGTTCGGGGTCCGCGGCTTCAGCGAATCCCTGCGCCACGAGCTCATCGGCTCACCGATCGGCGTGACCCTCGTCCATCCGGGCGGCGTCGCCACCGGCATTGCCCGCAACGCCCGCGTCTCGAGCAAGATCGATCCGGCGGACGTCGAGCGCGGCCGCTTGGCGATGGAGCGCGTGCTGCGGCTCAGCCCCGACAAAGCGGCGGCGACGATCATGCGCGGAATCGAGGCGCGCGCCTGGCGCGTCATCGTAGGCAGCGATGCCAAGGCGGCCGCGCTTATCCAGCGCATGGCGCCGGTCGGCTACTGGCCTATCCTGGCGCGAATGATGCGGCGCCAGGGTATGAACGTATGAGCCTGCAAGCCTACCTGCTGGACTGGACCATCAAGCGTCAGGTCAAAGCCAAGCTCGGCACCAAGCTCGACATCGCCAAGCTGCGGGCGACGCTCGGCAAGGCGGCCTTCCCATCGCCGAAGCGCGTAACCTACGATGTCGCGACGATCGCCGGGGTTGGGGGCGAGCGCGTCCGCGCCACCGCCGGTGGCACCGGGCTGCGGCTGCTCTACGTCCATGGCGGCGGCTTCGTCGCCTGCTCCGCCCGCAGCCACCGGCCGATCACCGGCGCCTTCGCCGCGCGCGGCCTCGACGTCTTCGCGCCGAACTACCGCCTCGCGCCTGAGCATCGCTTCCCGGCCGGGCTCGACGATGTCTTCGCGGTGTGGCGCTCGCTCGCCGCCGAGGGACCGGCCGCCGTGGCCGGCGATTCCGCCGGCGGCAATCTCGCGCTCGCCCTGATGCTGCGCGTCCGCGACGAAGGTCTGCCGCCGCCTGTCGCCGCGGCCCTGTTCTCGCCGGCCACCGACATGCTCGGCGAGAGCCCCTCGCACACCAGCAATGCCGAGCGCGACGCGATGTTCAACCGCGAGGCGCTGGACGGGCTCGTCCCGGCCTATCTCGGCGAGGCAGACCCGGCGATGCCGCTGGCCTCGCCGCTGCGCGCCGATCTCACCGGGCTTCCGCCGATGCTCATCCATGCCGGCGAGCGCGAAATCCTGCGCGACGATTCCGTGCTGTTCGCCGAGAAGGCGCGCGCGGCCGGCGTCACCGTCGAACTGAAGATCTACCCCGTCGTGCCGCACGTCTGGCAGATGGCCCACAGTATCCTTCCCGAAGGCCGGCGGTCGCTCGACGAGGCCGCGGCCTTTCTCAACGCCCATTCACTGCGCGCGAGCGTTCGCGCCGGCTGAGTTGCGCCGGCCGACGATGGGGCTCACAATCGCGCCGGTCGCAAGCCGACCGTGCCACTAGGAGAATGCCATTGGCCCAGATCGACGTCACGCGGACCGGCGCCGTGCTCGGCCTCACCATTAACCGGCCCGAGAAGAAGAATTCGCTGACGAACGCCATGTACGGCGCGCTATGCGACGGCATGGCGCAGGCGCGCGAGGACAAGAGCATCCGCTGCGTCCTTATCACCGGCGCCGGCGACACGTTCACCGCCGGCAACGACATCTCCGATTTCGCCGCCATCGCCGCCGGCACTCTCGATCAGGCCGAGCGGCACGTCCACAACTTCCTTGGCGTGTTGGCCGAATTCGAGAAGCCGGTCGTGGCGGCGGTGCCCGGCCTTGCGGTCGGCATCGGAACGACGCTGCTGTTGCACTGCGACCTCGTCTTCCTCGCCCAGAGCGCGGTGCTCTACACCCCCTTCGTCGATCTGGCGCTGGTGCCCGAAGCCGCCTCGAGCCTGCTGCTGCAAGGGCGGATCGGCTATGCGCGGGCCTTCTCGATGCTGGCGATGGGCGAGAAGGTCGATGCCGCAAGCGCGCTCGCCTGGGGTCTCGTCAACGCCGTCGTCGCGGGCGGAGACCTGCAAGCCAAGGCGATGGCGGCCGCCGAGGCGCTCGCCGCGCGGCCGCCCGGCGCGGTCGTGGCGACGAAGCGCCTGATGCGCGACCATGTTGCCATCGCGGCGACGATGGCTGCCGAAGGCAAGCTGTTCGAGGAGCGCCTGAAAAGCCCGGAGGCGCGCGAGGCGTTCACCGCGTTCGCCGAGCGCCGCAAGCCGGATTTCTCACGGCTCTAGTCTCGCGCCAAGGCGATTTGTGCGCGGATCGCAGCGGCGAACGACTCCGCGCAGTAGCACCGCACTATCCTGATCTGCTCGCCAGCGTGGATGTCGATCAAACCAGTGAACCAGCCAAACCTACGCTCAACCCGATCGATCTTCGCAAGCTCCAGCACCCATGAGCAATCGTTGACATGCAGATGCTGATTCATCGCGTTGGGCGTGAACCGAAGGGAAATCTCATCAAGCTTCAAGGCTCCGCCGACCCAAAGGCCACCGAGGCGCTTCTGAACCTTACCGATCATCGCACGGGTCGAACCGCTCTTGATTGCCGGCCAGTTGGGTTCGGCGCCGATGATGAGCGCATTCGCGGCCTTGCGTGCGACGACCGCCATCAGGCCCCGATCAGGCCCGATCAGAACGCGTTCAACCCGGTAATGGCGCGGCCGAGGATCAGCGCGTGCACATCGGATGCGCCCTCGTAGGTATTCACCGTCTCGAGGTTCATGACGTGACGCATCACGTGCATCTCGCCGGTGATGCCGGCACCGCCGTGCATGTCGCGGGCCTCCCGGGCGATGGCCAGCGCTTTCGCGCAATTGGTGCGCTTCATCATCGAGATCGCCTCCGGCACGAAGGCCCCCTGATCGAGCAGGCGCCCGAGCGCGAGCGCGCCCTCGAAGCCGAGGGCGATGTCGGTCAGCATCTCAGCGAGCTTCTTCTGCACGAGCTGACGGCCGCCGAGCGGCTTGCCGAACAGGCTGCGCTCCATCACGTACTCGCGGGTGTTGCGGAAGCAGAATTCCGCCGCCCCCATCGCGCCCCAGGCGATGCCGTAGCGGGCCTTGTTGAGGCATGAGAACGGGCCGCGCAGGCCGCGCACATCCGGCAGCCGGTTTTCTTCCGGCACGAACACGTCGGCGAGGCCGATGTCGCCGGTGATCGATGCGCGCAGGCTCAGTTTGTCGCCGATCTTGTTGGTGGTAAAGCCCTTGAAAGCTCGCTCGACGATGAAGCCGTTGATGTCGCCGTCGAGCTTGGCCCAGACGACCGCGAGATCGGCGACGGGCGAGTTTGAGATCCAGTACTTGGCGCCGTTGAGCTTGTAGCCGCCGTCGACCTTCTCGGCCTTGGTGCGCATCGAGCCGGGATCGGAGCCGCCCTCGGCCTCCGTCAGCCCGAAGCAGCCGATCCACTCGCCGCGCGCCATTTTCGGCAGGAACTTCGTCTTCTGCTCCTCGGAGCCGAACGCGTAGATCGGGTACATCGCGAGCGAGGACTGCACGCTCAGCGCCGAGCGGTAGCCGGAGTCGATCGCCTCGACCTCGCGGGCGACGAGGCCGTAGGCGACATGACTCGCACCGGCGCCGCCGTACTCCTCCGGCAGGATAACGCCGAGCAGGCCGAGCTCGCCCATCTCGCTCATGATCTCGCGGTCGAACCGCTCGTCGGCGAAGGCGGACACGACGCGCGGCAGCAGCTTCTCGCGGGCATAGGAGCGCGCGACCTCCGAGATCATCCGCTCTTCCTCGGTGAGACGCGCAGCGAGGTCGAGCGGATCGGTCCAGTCGAAGGTCTTCGTGTAGCTCTTGCCGGACGTCATGGGCTGGTCTCCTCGCTCGAGCGAAAGACATGGCGCCGGCCGCGCGAAAAGCGAGCCTAGCACATGGCCAACGCCGTTCTTCATACTAACGGTATGGAAAAATCGGCTCCCCGGCTCGGTCCGAAAGGCCTATGTAGTTTGACAAGGAAGCGCCGGACCGCGCCATGGGGATCATGTGTCGCAAGAAGCCTGGTCCGAGCGCCGGCTCTGTTTTGGGATGTTCATGACCATCGAGACGCTGATCGACCGCCCCGAGGATGTCCGTGCCGAGGACGCGCTCGACATTCCGTCCATCGATGGTTTTTTGAAGCAGCGTGTCGCTGGACTGACGGGCGAGCCCGAGGTCGCCCAGTATCCGGGCGGCGCCTCCAACCTCACCTACTGCCTGCACTATCCCGAGCGGGACCTGATCCTGCGCCGGCCCCCGTTCGGCCACATCGCGAAATCCGCGCACGACGTGCTGCGCGAGGCGCGCATCATGGCGGCTTTGAAGCCGGTCTACCCGTTCGTCCCGGACATCCTCGCGCTCGGCAAGGACCATGGCATCATCGGTTGCGACTTCTACGTGATGGAACGGCTCGTCGGGATCATCCCGCGGCAGGACCTGCCGGAGGGGCTCGACCTCTCGCCCGCCGACACCGGAACACTCTGCCGCAACGTACTCGACAAGTTGATCGAGCTGCACGCCGTCGACGTGACGGCGGGCGAGCTTTCGCAGATCGGCAAGGGCGCCGGCTACGTTCGCCGCCAGGTCGAGGGCTGGAGCGGGCGCTGGACCCAAGCCCTGACCGATGACGTCGACCCGATCCCGGACGTGGTCGCCTGGGCCAATCGCGTGATGCCGGCGCACGAACTCAAGATTTGCCTGATCCACAACGACTATCGCTTCGACAACGTCGTGCTGTCGCCGGACGATCCGCTGCGGGTCATCGGCGTGCTCGACTGGGAGATGGCGACGCTCGGCGATCCGCTGATGGATCTCGGCGGGTCCCTCGCCTACTGGGTGCAGGCCGACGACGAACCGGCGGTCCTCGCCGGGCGCCGGCAACCGACGAACGCGCCCGGCATGCTGACCCGCGCCGAGGTGATCACCTATTACGCCGAGAAGACCGGTCTCTCCGTCGAAACGTTCGACTTCTACGAGGTCTTCGGCCTGTTCCGCCTCGCGGTCATCATCCAGCAGATCTACAAGCGCTTCTGCCTCGGCCAGACCACCAACCCGCGCTTCGCGCGCTACGGCAAGAACGTGAACCTGATCGGCCGGCGCTGCCGCGAGGCGATCGGCCGGTCCTCGCTGTGAGCGGAGCGCCTGGCTAGATGGCGGAACTCATCCTCGTGCGTCACGGCCAGGCGAGCTTCGGGGCCGCCGTATACGACAAGCTCTCGCCGCTCGGCGAGCGGCAGTCCGCGTTGCTCGGCGGCTGGCTGAAGCGCTGCGGCATCGTCCCCGACGTGGTGGCGAGCGGCACCATGGTCCGCCAGGTCGACACCGCCGCCCTCTGCGTCGCCGAGACAGGCGGCCCAACGCGCGGCGAGTGGCTCACCCTCGACGGGCTGGGCGAGTACGACCACGAGACCGTTGTCGCCCGCTACCGGCCGCAATACGCCGATGCCGCTCTCATGCATGCAGAATTCGCCAAGCTGGAGAATCCGCGGCGGGCCTTCCACGCCATGTATGTCGAGGCGATCGCGCGTTGGACCGGGGGCGCTCACGACGACGACTATCTCGAGAGCTGGATAGCCTTCAAGGCGCGCGTGCTCGGCGGCCTTCGCGAACTCGCCGCGCTCGACGCCCGTACGGTGATGGCGTTCACCTCCGGCGGCCCGATCACCGCCATGGTGACGAGCCTGCTGCGCATCCCGAACACGAACGCCTTCGACGCCAACTGGCCGCTGGTCAATGCCGGGATCACGCGGCTGCGTTTCAGCGCGGAGACGGGCGTCGTCAGTCTCGCGACCTACAACGCCTACCCCCACCTCGAAGAGGCCGGCGACCCGGCCCTCGTCACCTTTCGCTGATCCGCTAGCGTTCGCCAAGGAGCGTCGTCCATGAGCATCAAGCCAGGTCCCCGTGTCGCGGGCAAGAAGGCGCTGATCACCGGCGCGGCACGCGGGCTCGGCGAAGCCGCCGCGCGCATGCTCGCGGCCCATGGCGCGAAAGTGTTCCTGACCGACATCGACGAGGCGACCGCCGCCGAGGTGGCGCATTCGCTCGACGCCGAGCACGGCGAAGGCACCGCCTTCGCCGCCAGGCACGACGTGCGCTCCGAGGAGCGCTGGGTCGAGGTGCTGCGCGAGGCGAACGCCGCGATGGGCGGCCTCTCGATCCTCGTCAACAACGCCGGCATCGGGGTGCAGGCGCGCATCGAGACGATCGCGCTCGAGGAATGGCATCGCGTGATGGCGATCAATCTCGACAGCGTCTTCCTCGGCTGCAAGCACGCGCTCGCCTATCTTCGCGACAACCAGCCGGCCGCGATCGTCAACATCTCGTCGATCGCGGGCATCGTCGCCGACGGGCAGTATGCCGCCTACAACACCTCCAAGGCGGCGGTGCTCATGCTGACGAAGTCGGTGGCGCTCGACTGCGCCCGCGCTGGTGTCGACGTCCGCTGCAATTCGGTGCATCCCGGCTTCATCCGCACGGCCATCGTGCAAACCTATTTCGACAAGCACGGCGAGGAAGAGGCCACCCGCAAGCTCACCAAGTCGATCCCGATGAAGCGGCTGGGCGTTCCCGACGACGTTGCCTATCTCGTACTGTACCTCGCCAGCGACGAGAGCCGGTTCGTCACCGCGAGCGAGTTCAAGGTCGACGGCGGCATCTCCGCCGCCTGACAAGGAGCAAGGCCATGGTATCCGAACGCAAGCTCTGGCGTCTGCGCCGCCGTCCCCAAGGCGCGATCCGCGACGGCGATCTCGAATTCCTCACCGAGCCGCTGCCGGATCTCAAGGACGGGGAGTTCCTGATCGAGGTCCTCTATCTGTCGCTCGATCCGACCAACCGCATCTGGATGAGCGACATGCGGCAATACATGCCGCCCGTGAAGCTCGACGCGCCGATGCGCGGCGGCGTCGCCGGGCGGGTTGCGAAAAGCCGCAAGCAGGGCGTGAGCGAGGGCGAAATCTGGTTCGGCCTCGGTGAATGGGCCGACCACATCGTCACCAACGGCTCCGGCTACACCAAGGCGCAGCTGCCGCCCGGCCTGCCGCTCTCGGTTGCCTACGGCGTGTTCGGCCTCGTCGGACCGACCGCCTATTTCGGGCTCATCGAGATCGGTCAGCCGAAGGCAGGCGACACGTTGGTGGTATCGGCGGCCTCCGGCGGGGTCGGCCAGATCGTCGGGCAGATCGGCAAGATCAAGGGCTGCCGGGTGATCGGCATCGCCGGCGGCGCGGAAAAGTGCCGCTTCCTCACCGAGGAGCTCGGGTTCGACGCGGCGATCGACTACAAGAACGAGGATGTCGGCAAGCGCCTCGACGCGCTCGCGCCCGACGGCGTCGATATCAATTTCGAGCAGGTCGGCGGCCCGATCATGGAAACGGTGATGAGCCGCATGAAGCTGTTCAGCCGGATGCCGCTCTGCGGCATGATCTCGGGTTACAACGACGAGAAGCCGGGCGGCGGCCCCCGCACCTTCCCGCTGATCCTGATGCAGCGGATCAAGGTGCAGGGCTTCATCGTGTTCGACTTCCAGACGCAATTCGGCGCGATGATGCGCGAACTCGGCGGCTGGATCACCGAAGGTCGCATCAAGACGCGGCAAGACGTACGGCCGGGCCTCGACAAGGCGCTCCATTACCTCGATCTGCTCTACACCGGCGGCAACACGGGCAAGCTGCTTTGCCAAGTCTCGCCCGATGCCGCCAAGCTGTAGGAGATGATCGTGTGAAGCCGATCTGGTTCAACGCCCCACCTACGGACGACCCACATTACGACGTCGGCCTGTCGAAGCACCTCGGGATCGAGATCACGGAGGCCGGGCCCAACTACCTCAAGGGCCGCATGCCGGTCGACGACCGCACGCGTCAGCCCTACGGCCTGCTCCATGGCGGCGCGTCCGTCGTGCTCGCCGAGACGCTGGCCTCGATCGCATCGGCGGCAACCGTCGATCTGGAACGGCAGATGGTGGTCGGCCTCGAGATCAACGCCAACCATCTGCGCGGCGTTCGGCACGGCTGGGTCAACGGCATCGCGCGTCCAATCAGCCTCGGCCGCACGACGCACGTCTGGGACATCCGCCTCACCGACGACGAAGATCGCACGACGTGCATCTCGCGCTGCACCGTCATGGTCATCGAGAAACGGCCGCCGAGGCCCGTAGAAGCAGAAGAAAGGTCTTAAGGGATGACGATCCCGCAGAAGCTCGCCGACCGCCTCGCCATCCCCGCCATCGCGGCGCCGATGTTCCTCGTCTCCGGCCCGGACCTCGTCGTCGAGACCTGCCGCTCGGGGATCGTCGGTACCTTCCCCGCCCTGAACCAGCGCTCGACCGAAGGCTTCGCGCAATGGTGCAAGGAGATCGAGGAGCGGCTCGCGTCGTGCGAGCGGCCGGCGCCCTACGGCGTCAACCTCATCGTGCACAAGACGAATCCACGCGTCGCCGACGACCTCGCGGTCTGCATCAAGCACAAGGTGCCGCTGATTATCACCTCGCTCGGCGCGGTGCCCGACGTCGTCAAGGCCGTGCACGACTACGGCGGACTCGTGTTCCACGACGTGATTAACCGCCGCCATGCCGAGAAGGCGGCGGAGGCCGGCGTCGACGGCATCATCGCCGTCTCGGCCGGCGCGGGCGGCCACGCCGGCAAGCTCAATCCGTTCGCGCTCGTCGCCGAGATCCGCTCCGTGTTTGACGGCTGCCTCATCCTGTCGGGCGTGATGAACACCGGGCGCGACATCGCCGCCGCAAGGATGATGGGCGCCGATCTCGCCTATCTCGGCACCCGCTTCATCGCCACGGCGGAAAGCATGGCGCCCGCCGACCAGAAGCGGATGCAGGTCGACGCCACCGCCAACGACATCGTCTACACGCCCTCGATCAGCGGCGTCTGGGCAAACTTCATGCGCCAGAGCATCGAGGCCAACGGTTTGGACCCAAACGACCTGCCGCCGCACGAAGGCATGAACATGGATAACGAGGCACGTGCCTGGAAGACAATATGGTCCGCCGGCCAAGGCGTCACCGGCGTCACCGACATCCCGGCCGCGGCCGACCTGTGCCACCGCCTCGTGACCGAGTACCGCGACGCGATCGCGCGCCTCGCTGCCGATCCCTATGCGCAGCCGCATATCCCCGCGCCTCGAACCGTGGCAGCCTGACATGACCGACATGCTGTTCTCCCGCCAGGACATCGCGTTCCTGCTCTACGACTGGCTGAAGGTCGAGGATCTGACCGCCCGCGCGCGCTACGCCGACCACACCCGCGAGACCTTCGACGCCGCACTCGATCTCTGCGAGTCTCTCGCGACAGAGCATTTCGCGACCCACAACAAGAAGGCCGACGCCAACGAGCCTAAATTCGTCGACGGCCGAGTCGAGATGATCCCCGAGCCGGCGGCGGCGCTCAAACTGTTCGGCGAGGCGGGGCTGTTCGCCGCCCACGCGGACTACGAGCTTGGCGGCATGCAGCTGCCGGCCGCCGTTCACAGCGCCTGCTTCGCTTACTTCAAGGCGGCCAACGTCGGCACCGCCGCCTACGCGATGCTCACGACCGCCGCCGCCAACCTGCTCGCCAAGCACGGCACGCCCGACCAGATGAAGCGCTTCGTCGAGCCGATGATGGCCGGTCGCTTCTTCGGCACGATGTGCCTGTCCGAGCCGCAGGCCGGGTCCTCGCTGGCCGACATCACGACCCGCGCCGAACCGCAGGAGGACGGCAGCTATCGTCTCCACGGCACCAAGATGTGGATCTCGGGCGGCGACCACGAGATGGCGGAGACGATCGTGCACATGGTGCTCGCCAAGATACCGCTGGATAAGGTCCCCGGCGGCGGCCCTGGCGTGAAAGGCATCTCGCTGTTCGTCGTGCCCAAGCATCTCGTCAATGACGACGGCGCCATCGGCGAGCGCAACGACGTCGTGCTCGCCGGCCTCAACCACAAGATGGGCTACCGCGGCACCACCAACACGCTGCTGAACTTCGGCGAAGGCAAGTACAAGCCCGGCGGCAAGGGCGGCGCGGTCGGCTGGCTCGTCGGCGAAGCTCATCGCGGCCTGCCGGCGATGTTCCACATGATGAACGAGGCCCGCATCGGCGTCGGGCTCGGCGCCACCGCGCTCGGCTACACCGGCTACCGCCACGCGCTCGCCTACGCCAAGGAGCGCCCGCAGGGCCGGCCCATCGGCCACAAGGACCCGAATGCCGAGCAGGTGCGCATCATCGAGCATCCCGACGTGCGCCGCATGCTGCTCGCGCAAAAGGCCTATGTGGAAGGGGCCTACGCGTTCGCCCTGTACTGCTCGCGTCTCGTCGACGAGGAGCGCACCGGTGACGCCAAATCCGCGCGCGAGGCGCACGCGCTGCTCGATCTGCTGACGCCGATCGCCAAGAGCTGGCCGTCGCAATATTGTCTGGTCGCCAACGGTCTGGCGATCCAGGTGCACGGCGGCTACGGCTACACGCGGGACTACGACGTCGAGCAGTTTTACCGCGATAATCGTTTGAACCCCATCCATGAGGGCACGCACGGCATCCAGGCGCTGGACCTGCTCGGCCGCAAGGTGACGCAGAACGGCGGCGAAGGGCTGGAGCTGTTGCAGGCGCGCATTGGCGCGACGATCGAGACGGCGCGCGGCAAGCCGACCGGGGCCGACTACGCTCGCGAACTCGAGGCGGCGCTCCACGCGATCCGCGACGTCACCGGCGTGCTGCATGCCGCGCCCGATCCGGTGCTGACGCTCGCCAACGCCAGCGCCTACCTGGAGGCCTTCGGCCACATGGTGATCGCCTGGATTTGGCTCGAGCAGTGGCTCGCGGCGGACGGCCGTGACGGCGATTTTCGCGAGGGCAAGCGCCAAGCATGCCGCTTCTTTTTCCGGTGGGAGCTGCCGAAAATCTACCCGCAGATCGCGCTGTTACGCGAGCTCGACCGGACAACGCTCGACATGGCGGAAGGGTGGTTCTAGGCGCATACCGCAAACCTGGGCGAGGTAGCCCGCCTGCGGCTACCCCAAAACGCCGCCGCCGATCGTGACGCCGCCGTCGACGACGATGGTCTGACCTGTAGTGTAGCGCCCGGCGGCCGAGGCGAGAAAGATCGCCGCGCCGGCGATTTCGTCCGGGTCGCCGATGCGGCGCAACGGGGTCGTCGCCTCGACCGCCTTCATCGTATGCGGATTGTCCCACAGCGCCTTGGCGAAATCGGTCTTGATGAGGCCGGGAGCAATGCAGTTCACCCGCACGTTGTGCACGCCGAACTCGACGGCGAGATTGCGCGCGAGCTGCATGTCGGCGGCCTTCGAGACGTTGTAGGCGCCGATCACCGGCGATCCCTTCAACCCGCCGATCGACGAGACGATGATGATCGCGCCGTCCTTGCGCTCGATCATGCCGGGCGCGGTGAGTTGCACCAGCCAATGATTCGAGACGATGTTGTTATCGAGGATTTTGCGGAACTGGTCGTCCGAAATACCGCCGATCGGGCCGTAGTACGGGTTCGATGCCGCGTTGCAGACGAGGATGTCGATCGGACCGAGCGTCCGCTCGGTTTCGGCAACGAGGCGCTCGAGGGCTGGTTTGGACGAGATCGAAGCGGCAATGGCGACCGCCCTGCCGGGACCGTTTGCCTCGTCGATCTCGCGCACCACCGCTTCGCAGGCGTCGATCTTGCGCGAGGACACTACCACGCGAGCGCCCTGCTCGGCCATACGCATCGCGATGGCCTTGCCGATGCCTCGCGAGGACCCGGTAACGACGGCAACCTTGCCGGAGAGATCGAACAGAGACATGCCTGTAGCGTTACCCCTCAAGCCGAACAACAACGCGGGAGCACGCCTCGGCCAGCTTGATCGCGAGCTCCACCCTCGACCAAACCCTACTCGTTTGCCCGACTCCGCTCAACGGTTTTCGAGCGTCACTTCGGCTTGTGCCGGGCCTCGTCCACGGCTGCGGCCATGTCCGAATGCTCGTAATCGGACGAGCCGTCGGCCGCGCGGACGATCTCGTCGTCGGCCGCCGGCGCCGCATCGGTGGACGCGCGGGGAGGTGTAGCGTGGAGAGGTGTAGCGTGGGAAGGTGTGGTGTCCATCGGGCGATCAAACGATCCCTCCACCGGCCTTGCGGGCGTTCCAGGTGTCGCTTCCGCCATCGGCGACTGGGCGTAATCGGATGTCCCGTCAGCCGGCCGCTCGGCGTCGAGGTCCGGTGTTCCTTTGGGTGGAATTGCGGTGGTCACGGGAAAGTCCTCCATCAACAAACCACGGCAACTCTCAATTTCGCATGCGAAGGTTCGAAGTCGCCGCCTATCGACGGAATCGTCCCCGAGCCCGAGCAGTTCCTCGCGAGCGGCACCGCCATTGGTGCAACAGCCGAACGGCGGGTCCTCGAGGAAGACTTAGTTTGAGCCCCTTCGGACCGGGCCAACTCGTTGAAGCGGCTACTCCGCCGCCTCGGCGTTGGTGTACCGCCGCAATTCGAGCCGGGCGATCGTCCGGTTGTGCACCTCGTCGGGGCCGTCGGCGAGGCGGAGCGTGCGTACATGCGCGTAACTTTTGGCGAGATCGAAGTCGTTCGAGACGCCCGCGCCGCCATGGGCCTGGATCGCGTCGTCGACGACGCGTAGCGCCATGATCGGGGCCGCGACCTTGATCATCGCGATCTCGAGGCGGCCGACCTTCGCGCCGGCCTTGTCCATCACGTCGGCCGCCTTGAGGCAAAGCAGGCGCGTCATCTCGATGTCGATGCGGGCGGCGGCGATACGCTGCTCCCATACCGATTGGTCGGCGATCTTCTTGCCGAAAGCGACGCGTGAGACGAGGCGCCGCGACATCGCCTCGATCGCCGCCTCTGCGACACCGATCGTGCGCATGCAATGGTGGATGCGGCCCGGCCCGAGACGCCCCTGCGCGATCTCGAAGCCCCTACCCTCGCCGAGGATCAGGTTCTCGGCCGGCACGCGGACGTTGCGCAACACAACCTCGCAATGGCCGTGCGGCGCGTCGTCGTAGCCGAACACCGGCAGGGTGCGCACAACCTCCACGCCGGGAGTGTCGAGCGGCACCAGGATCTGCGATTGCTGCTTGTGCGGCTCGGCGTTCTTGTCGGTCTTGCCCATCACGATGGCGATCTTGCAGCGCGGGTCGCCGACGCCGGACGACCACCATTTGCGGCCGTTGATCACGTAATGGTCGCCGTCGCGGCTGATCGAGGTCTCGATGTTGGTGGCGTCGGACGAGGCGACGTCCGGCTCGGTCATCAGGAAGGCGGAGCGGATCTCGCCGGCGAGCAACTTGGTAAGCCAACGGTCCTTCTGCGCCGCGTTCCCGTAGCGGTGCAGCACTTCCATGTTGCCGGTGTCGGGTGCCGAGCAATTGAACACCTCGGACGCCCAGCTGATGCGACCCATTTCCTCGGCGCAGAGCGCGTAATCGAGATTGGTGAGGCCGGCGCCGCGATAGACATCGCTATCGTGATCCTTGCTGGGCGGCAGGAACAGGTTCCACAGCCCTTCCGACCTGGCCCTGGCCTTCAGCGTCTCGAGGATCTTCGGGTTCTGCCAGCGGTTGGCGCCGAAGGCCGCCATCTCCGCGTCATAGGTCTCCCGCGCCGGGTAGACATGCGCATCCATGAAGGCGCGCACTCTGCCTTGCCAGTGCTTCTGCGTGTCCGAGAGCGAGAAATCCATCTGCCTAGCCTTTCCGGAACAACATCCGCCAACATGCGGTCACGAGATACCGTTCGTTCGATATTGCAAACCAATCCTGCCGCGCATCCCTGCCGAAAGGCGGAGAACAGGCGATCGGCACATGCGCGTCAAAGCCGTTTACCCGGCCCGGCCGTTGCGGTACGCAAGCATACTGAAACCTTGAAAGCACATTAGCTCAAAAAATCACGAGCTCAAGAAATCACGAGCTCAAGCAATCACGGACGCCTGATCGATGGCCCTTGACCGCGAAACCCGTGACGAACTTCTGGACGGTGTGCGCCGCTTCGTCACGGAACGGCTGCGCCCACTCGAAGCGCGGATCGCAGAGGAGGATGCCATCCCCGACAACATCGTCGGCGCGATGCGCGACCTCGGACTATTCGGCCTTTCCATCCCTGAAGAGCACGGCGGGCTCGGCCTGTCCATGGAGGACGAATGCCTCGTCGCCATCGAGCTCGGCCATACCAGCCCCGCCTTCCGTTCGGTGATCGGGACCAACGTCGGGATCGGCAGCCAGGGCCTCGTGATGTACGGGACGCTCGAGCAGAAGGCGCAATGGCTGCCACGCATCGCCAGCGGGGAGATCATCACCTCGTTCTGCCTCACCGAGGCGGAGGCCGGCTCGGATAGCGCATCGGTGCGCACCCGCGCCGATGCCGGCGGCGACCACTACCTGCTGAACGGCGGCAAACGCTACATCACCAATGCGGACAGGGCCTCGCTCTTCACCGTGATGGCACGCACCAACCCGGACGAGAAAGGCGCGCGCGGCGTCTCAGCCTTCCTGGTGCCGGCCGACAGCAAAGGGCTGACGATCGGCAAGCCCGAGCACAAGATGGGGCAGCAGGGCGCCCACGTCTGCGACGTCAATTTCGACGGTGTGCGCGTGCCCGCGGCCAACCGGCTCGGCGCCGAGGGCGAAGGGTTCAAGCTCGCGATGCGTGTGCTCGACCGCGGACGCCTCCATATCGCCGCGGTCTGCACCGGCATCGCCGAGCGGCTGATCGAGGACGGGGTCGCCTACGCCAACGAGCGCAAGCAGTTCGGTGCCGCATTGTCCTCCTTCCAGTTGGTTCAAGCGATGATCGCCGACTCGAAGACGGAGGCGCTCGCCTCGCGCGCTCTGGTGCTGGAGTCCGCGCGCAAGCGCGACCGCGACGAGAACACGACGCTGGAGGCCGCCAGCGCCAAGCTGTTCGCCTCCGAGATGGTCGGCCGGGTGGCGGACCGCACGGTGCAGATCTACGGCGGCGCCGGCTACATCGCCGATTACGGGATCGAGCGGTTCTACCGCGATGTCCGGCTGTTCCGCATCTATGAGGGCTCGTCGGAGATCCAGAAGCTCGTGATCGCGCGCGAAACGCTGAAGCGGGGCGGCTGAGGTGAAGCCGGAGCCGGCGCGCCTCGCGCTCGACACCTACCCCTTCGTCACGCAAATCGAGCCGCGGTTCGGCGACATGGACGTGCAGGGCCACCTCAACAACGTCGCGCTCGCCAGGCTCTACGAGGAAGGGCGGGTGCGGTTCACGGCGACCTTCGGCGGCGTGTTGACGCGCGATCACAGCGGTCGCCCGATGCTGGCCGAGGTGAGGATTCGCTATCTCGCGGAAGGCCGCTATCCGGGCACGCTCACCGCGGCCGCCGGCGTGCAGAAAGTCGGGCGCAGCTCCTACGTCTTCGCGCAGGCGCTGTTCCAGAACGACCGCTGCATCGGAATCGCGGAGACCGTCGTCGTCTGGACGGTGGACGCGCGCCCGGCGCCGATCCCCGATAATCTGCGGACGGCGCTCGACGCCGCTCTTATCGAACAGTCGGCCCTCGCCGACGCCTGACAATCCGAAAGACCTGGGAGCATACCATGCGTGAAGCCGTCATCGTTTCTACCGCCCGCACGCCGATCGGCAAGGCCTATCGCGGAGCCTTCAACAATACGCAGGCTCAGACGCTCGCCTCCCACGCGATCAGCGCCGCAATCGACCGCGCCAAGATCGACCCCGTCGAGATCGAGGACCTTGTAATGGGCACGGCGATGCAGCAAGGCTCGACCGGCGCGAACTTCGCCCGCCAGGCGCTGTTGCGCGCCGGCGTGCCGACCTCGGTCGCCGGCCAGACGGTCGATCGCCAGTGCGCCTCCGGCTTGATGGCGGTGGCGATCGCGGCGAAGCAGATCATCGTCGACAACATGCAGATCGCGGTCGGCGCCGGCTGCGAATCGATCTCGCTCGTGCAGAACCAACACGCCAACACCTACCGCGCCCGCGATCCCTGGCTCATCGAGCACCTGCCGCAAACCTACATGACGATGCTCGAGACGGCCGAAGTCGTGTCGCGGCGCTACACCATCAGCCGCGAGGCGCAAGACGAGTACGCGCTGAAGTCGCAGCAACGCACCGCCAGCGCGCAGGCCGACGGGCGCTTCAAGGACGAGATCATTCCCATCACGGCGACGATGCTCGTCACCGACAAAGCGACCGAGGTGACCTCCGATAAGCAGATCACCCTCGACAAGGACGAGGGTAATCGTCCCTCGACGACGCTGGCTGATTTGGCCAAGCTGAAGCCGGTGTTCAAGGACGGCATCGAGATCAAGCAGGGCGAGTTCATCACCGCCGGCAACGCCTCGCAACTCTCCGACGGGGCCGCCGCGCTGGTGCTGATGGAGGCCAAGGAAGCCGAGCGCCGCGGACTGCAACCGCTCGGCGCCTACCGCGGCATCGCGGTGGCCGGCTGCGACCCCGACGAGATGGGCATCGGCCCGGTGTTCGCGATCCCGAAACTCCTAAAGGCCCACAACCTCAAGGTCGAGGACATCGATCTTTGGGAGCTGAACGAGGCCTTCGCCGTGCAGGTGATCTACTGCCGCGACAAGCTCGGCATCCCGGACGAGAAGCTCAACACCTGCGGCAGCTCGATCGCGATCGGGCACCCCTATGGCATGACCGGTGCCCGCCTGACCGGCCACCTCCTGCTGGAAGGCCGCCGCACGAAGGCGAAATGGGGCATCGTGACGATGTGCGTCGGCGGCGGTATGGGCGCGGCGGGGTTGTTCGAGATCTTTTGACGTTCGGTGGCGGGGGTTAGAAGACCATGCCCCCGGCGACGTCAATCGTGGTGCCGGTGATCCAGTCCGCGTCGGCGGAGACCACGTAGGCGACAGCGGCGGCAATATCCTTGGGCAGGCCGACTCGGCCGAGCGGCGTTTTGGCGACAAGCATGTCATGCGCCTGCTTGGCGGAGTCGGCGTTGCCTTCGGTGGCGGTGAAGCCGGGCGCGATCCCGACGACGCGAATCTTACGCGCGCCGAGTTCCATCGCGAGCGAGCGTGTCAACGTGTCGACGGCGCCTTTGGTGGAACAATAGACATGGACCATTGGGTAAGGGCTTTTCGCGAGGCCTGAGCTGATGTTGACGATGACGCCGCCGTCGGGAAGCACGCGGGCGGCAGCTTGAGCGGTCAGCAAGAGGCCACGAACGTTGAGATTATAATGCTCGTCGAAGCTCTCCGGCGTAAGCGTGTCGAGCGTGTCGACCTTGTACACCCCAGCGTTGTTGACGAGAATATCGAGCCTGCCGAAATGCTCGATGGTCGCGTCGATGAGCGGTTGGATCGCGGCCGGGTCGGCGATGTCGGCTTTGACAGCGATCGCCTTGCCGCCCGCCGCGACGATGCGATGGACGACCCTGCCGGCATCCTCCGAAGAGCGCGAGTAATTGACGACGACCGACGCGCCGTCTGCCGCCAGCCGCTCGGCGATGCCGGCACCGATGCCCTTCGATGACCCTGTGACAAGGGCTACCTTTCCAGCAAGATGCCTCATGCGTCGTGCTCCTCGAGATGTTTGCGTCTCGTGTCATTAGTCCCGGTGCACTCTCCCGATTAGTCGCTACAATCCGCATGGACCTGTGAGAAGCATGCAGCAATGAAGCGTGACGAGTTGAACGACCTGGCAGCCTTCGCGGCCGTTGCCGAAACCGCCAGCTTTACGCAGGCCGCCTCAAAGCTCGGTATGTCGCCCTCCGCGCTCAGCCACGCGATGAAGGCGCTCGAGGCGCGCCTCGGCGTACGGTTGCTGGCGAGGACCACGCGCAGCGTCGCCACGACCGAGGCCGGCGAGCGTCTGCTGGCGACCTTACGCCCGGCCCTCGACGCCATCGGGGCCGGACTGAACGCGCTGGGCGGTCGACGCGACAAGCCGGCCGGCACCGTGCGGCTGACCACCTTCAAACAGGCCGCGACGACTGTCGTCTGGCCGGCGCTTCCGGCGTTTCTTGAGGCTTATCCCGATATCCGCGTCGGGCAGTGGGTCAGTTTGAAATTTCTGCCCTGGTCTTTTTGTAAGGGCCGCGTTTGGCCGGCTTAGCTTCGGCCGCCTCTACAAGAGCAGCAATGTCGCCGATCTCCCAAAGCTTTTCCGACACGCCCGCCGCCATAGCCGGTGTCACCCGCAGCGTCGTATGAATGCGGACGAAATTGTAGTACATCATGTGCAGCGCCACCGCATAGGCGTGGTTCTCGACCTTCTTTGAGAACGCATTCGTCAGCCGTGTGAACCGACGCATGTGCATGCGGATCGTGAGGTTCTGCCGCTCGCTGTAGGAAGTGCTCACATGCTTGGGATCGGGGTTGCCCTCGACCCGCACTTTCTTCGCTCCGGTGCATTCGGCGGGGCTGTAGCGGCGTGTCGGACCTTCTGGAGCGGCGCCGTAGAGCTTCACTAGCTGGGCATAGTCTACGTCGGCGCCGAATGCGCCTTCGACCGCCTCGAGATAGGCGCGGTGGCCGTCCGACGTGAGCTGGACCCGGTTGGCGAGACGGCTGCGAAGATCGTCCATAAACCACATGGCGTATTCCCCGTCGCGTCCGCCAACGAGGTAGGACGCGATCAGCTTCGTGTCGGCGTCAATCGCGGTCCAGGTCCAAGTGTCGCCAGCCGCGACCGGCGCGGCCTTGGCACCCGCGACATTCTTCTGCTTGGCGTAGGTGAAGCTCCAAATCTCATCGACCTGGATGCGCTTCGACGTGAGGTCGCGCACGTGCTCGTCATGATAGGTCGCACATGCCTTGCCAGCGTCAATCAGGAGTTTGGTAACGGTGTTCTTGCTCGCGCCGGTCAGGCGAGTGATCGCACGGATCGATTGGCCTTCGCAGAGAAGGTGAAGGATGCGGGCACGTTCCTGGCTGGTCAGTCGGTTCATAATGACTGTTATACGTAAGAGCGCTTGTTGTGTAAATAGGGGTTCGGCGAGTTTTGTGTGAACCCTGCTAGATTCTAAGGGAACCCCGTTGACCATGTTCGCAAGCGGTGCGATACACAACGGGCCCCGAGGGTGCGCCTCGAGGCCCGTGTCCAATAGCGGGTTAGACTAGAGGAGGTTGCGAAGAAGATGACGGTCAAAAAAGAGAGGGGGGCCGAGGCCCCCTGATGTCCCCATATTTGCCGTCCCGGTCGCTCCGCGCAGCCGGGATGGCGTTCCTATACCAAAATGAGGTTTGGAGCGCAAGAAATGACTTCTGAAACTCTAGCGACGAACCCTTACGAAGCCGTCTTGGCCGATCTCCGATCAAAGCGGGATAAGATCGACCAAGCCATAGCCGCGCTTGAGGCGACGCTAGGCTCTCAGAGCGCCGTATCGGCCGCTGCGGGTGCGCCCGCGCAAGATGGTCCATCCGTGGCGGACACATCGGATGGCCCCGGCGCATTTCTGGGAATGTCAATTACCGACGCAACGAAGAAGCTGCTTCTGATGCGGCGGCGCCCGCTGAGCAATAGCGAGATCGCGTCGCAGCTTCGCAAGGGCGGCATGGTGATGAGTTCGGCGGACCCCAACAATGTGATTGGGTCAATTATCACGCGCCGCTTTAATCAGGTCGGGGATATCGTCCGTGTTGATCGGGGCATCTGGGGGTTGAAGGAGTGGTATCCGAACCGGACGTTCAAGACGGCGGCCAAGTCCGACGCTAAGAACGGTCCCACCGAGTCCGAACAGCCTTCTGAGCCGCAAGACGACGATCCTCTGGCGCAAGCCGCTCGGCTCTAACTTTGCCGCCCTTCAAGCCGCCAAGCCTTCCTCGCGCTACTGCGGCCGGATCTTTGTCGTCGACGATGACGGGACAGTCTCCGCTAGCGATGTCCACAACCATCTTGGCGAGCTGGTTGGTGTCGCGAGGGCGCTTGGGGGTGCGGGTCATGCGTACGACTATGGGCGACACAATAGCGGCGTCAACCGACTCAGATTTCAAACTGACCCACTACCCCGCGTCGAGCTTACGATCGACGATGGCCTCACCGACATCGTCGCCGGGCGCTACGACGCCGGCATCCGCTTTCTCGAGAAGGTCGCAAGGGACATGATCGCCGTCCGCGTCGGCCCGGACGTCCGCTCGGCGGTAGTCGCGTCCCCAGGCTACTTCGCGCGCCACCCGCGCCCCGAGACGCCACAGGATCTCGCGGAGCATCGCTGCCTCAACTACCGCGTCGCGCGGTCGGGCGGTGTCTACCCATGGGAGTTCGAGAAGGACGGCCGTGTGCTTCAGGTCCGAGTCGAGGGGCCGCTCGTCCTCAACGACAGCGACCTGGTCCTCACGGCCGCGCTCGACGGAGTGGGCCTGGCGTACGCCTTCGAGGATCAGATCGCGGATCTCGTCGCGGCGGGTCGACTGATCCGCGTGCTGGCGGACTGGAGCTGGACGGCTCCCGGCTACTATCTCTATTACCCGAGCCGGCGCCACACGCCCGCTGCCCTGGCCGCGCTGGTCGACGCGCTGCGCTTCCGGCCGCAGCCCCAGTCACACGCGATGTCGACCTGAAGGCCAACGCTGCGCTCAGGTCGTAGTCGCCTCCACGAACACCCCGAGCAGGCACGGGCGGGCGAACAGGTCGACCGCCGTTTCCTCCTTCGCGTCGTGCACCCAATGGTGCAACTCCGCGGCGGCGTTGATCATGCCGGTGACGAGCTGCGCGGCGATCATCGAATCGATCGGGCGGATGGAGCCGTCGGCGATGCCGTCGGCGATCATCCCGGCGGTGCGCTGCGAAAGCCTGTCGAAGTCCTCCAGCAAACGAGGGCGCAGCGCCTCCGGCATGGCGGACAGCGCCGAATAGCGCAGCAGCGGGCCGTGCTCGGAAAGTTGGTGGCGCACCAGCGAGGCGGCCATCGTGCAGACCCTGATCCAGCCGGTCCCGACCTGCGGCGTCGCCAGGTTGTGCGCGGCGCGGATGAAGGCGAAGCTGCGCTGGAAGCACTGCGCGACGAGATCGTCCTTGTTCTCGTTGTGGTGGTAGAACGAGCCCTTCGTCACTCGGAGCTTGGCCGAGATGCGGTCGACGGAGGCGCCGCGATAGCCCTGCTCGTTGACGAGTTCCGTCGCGGCGCGCAGGAACGCCTCGCGCGAGATTTCAGCGGTGAACGGCGGCGGCGGCGGCGGGTCGTGGGCGATGCGCTCCCAATCCGCTCCGGCGCCGGCAAGACCATTGATCAGGATGTCGCCGAGCCGCTCGGCCGCGCGCGGATAATCGTCGGTCTCGAAGCGCGACAGCCACTCCTTGGCCCACAGCACCGCCGAGAAGACGAGATGCGCCCGCGCATTCTGCTCGACACGCGGGAGAGCGAGACCGCTCGTCTCGTCGAACCAGTGCCTGAAGCGCTTGAAAAGGTTCGAGAACGCGCCGGACGCGGTCTCGGCGCCGGCGCCGGTCATCGCCCGCAGATCCCAGAAGTTGATGATCGCCGGCTTGCGGCCGTCGGCGACGTCGGCCTGGAAGCTGAAATAGAGCCGGAGGAAAGCGACGACGCGACCCGCCGGGATCGGCTCGGCCTCTGCCGTCGTGACCATCTCGTCCATGATTTCGATCGCCCGCATGACGCAGGCTTCAGCCAGATCCTCCTTCTTGCGGTAATAGTAGGTGATGCTGGTCGTGGTCAGCCCGACGCCCTGAGCCACATCGGCGATCGTCGTGCCGTTGAGACCGCGCGCGTTGAACAAGCATGCCGCCGCCTCGAGGATTGCCTCGCGCTTGCGCTCGTATCTTGCCGTCTGGGAAGTCGGTGTAAATGACATCTAGCTTCCGGTGTCGCGCGCTCTCGCTCGGAAAGCAATCGCCGCGCTTCGAAACCTTCTCAAAAGCAGAAGCCTCTGCCTTTCGACCGAACCGAAAATCTTGATTCGAATGGTCCGTATGGTGCATGCGTCCTATTTATACAGGTAGCGGACCGAAAATTAGGATGAGCGAGATGGTTGACGGCCAGCAGGTGGTGCAAACCGGGCGCGAGGGAGAGGTTGCGGTTCTAACCTTCAACTCGCCGCCGGTGAACGCGCTTGGAATTGCGCTGCGAAGCGGCGTCATCGACGCCGTGCGGGCGGCGGACCGCGACAGCACGACCAAGGCGATCGTGCTGATCGGCGCCGGACGCGGCTTTTCCGGGGGCGCCGACATCTCGGAATTCTCCAAGCCGCCGCAAAGCCCGAGCCTCCACGACATGCTCGATGCGATCGAGCAGAGCACCAAGCCGGTGATCGCCGCCCTGCACGGGTCGACCCTCGGCGGCGGTTTCGAGACAGCGCTGGCCTGCCACTATCGGGTCGCGGTTCCCACGGCGAAGATGGGACTGCCGGAGGTGAAACTCGGACTGCTGCCGGGCGCCGGCGGAACCCAGCGGTTGCCGCGCCTGGTCGGACCGGAGGCTGCGCTCGAGATCATCACATCGGGCTCGCCGATCGGCGCCAAGGCCGGGCTTTCGCAGGGGCTGCTCGACGAGATCGTCGACGAGAACGACCTGCGCGCCGGCGCCGTCGCGTTCGCCCGCCACGTCATCGCGGACAAGCTGCCGCTCAAGAAGGTGCGCGACCTCGACGACAAGATAGCGGTGGCCCGCGGCAAACCAGAGATCTTCACCGCTTTCGCCAAGGCGAACGCCCGCAAGTTCCGCAATCTCGAGGCCCCGATGAAGTGCATCGAGGCGGTGAAGGGCGCGGTCGATCTTCCGTTCGACGAGGGCATGGCCAACGAGCGCCGGCTGTTCATGGAGCTCGCCGTCGGCGCCCAGTCGATCGCGCAGCGCCACGCCTTCTTCGCGGAGCGCGCCGCCGCCAAGGTGAAGGACGTTCCCGAGACGACCGAGACGTTGCCAATCAAGAAGGTCGGCATCATCGGTGCCGGCACGATGGGTGGCGGCATCGCGATGAACTTTCTCTCCGCCGGCATTCCGGTGACGATCGTCGAGATGAAGGCGGAAGCGCTCGAGCGCGGCACCAACATCATCCGCAAAAACTACGAGGCGACCGCAAAGAAGGGTCGTTTGAGGCCGGAGGATGTCGAGCGGAACATGGGGCTGCTGAAGGGTGAACTCTCGCTCGACGCGCTGGCCGACTGCGACCTTGTCATCGAAGCCGTCTTCGAGTTGATGGACGTGAAGAAGGAGGTCTTCGGCAAGCTAGACAAGATCGTCAAGCCGGGCGCGATCCTGGCGTCCAACACGTCCTATCTCGACATCAACGAGATCGCCTCGGCGACCACTCGGCCGGACCACGTTATCGGCATGCATTTCTTCTCGCCCGCCAACGTCATGCGGCTGCTCGAGGTGGTGCGTGGTGCCAAGACGTCGAAACCGGTAATCGCCACCGCCATGCAGCTCGCCAAGAAGATCGGCAAGGTCGGCGTGCTCGTCGGCGTCAGCCACGGCTTCGTTGGTAATCGCATGCTCGAGGCGCGCCAGCGCGAGGCAAACAAACTGATCCTTGAAGGTGCGATGCCGTGGGATGTCGACCGCGTGCTGTTCGATTTCGGCATGCCGATGGGGCCCTTCGCGATGGCCGATCTCGCCGGCCTCGACCTTGGCTGGGTGAAGGAACGCTCGTCGAGCTCTACCATCCGCGAGGTGCTTTGCGAGATGGATCGCCGCGGCCAAAAGAACGGCAGGGGTTTTTACGATTACGACGAAACCCGCAAGGCGACGCCATCCCCCGAGGTCGAGAAGGCCATCCTCGACTTCTCCGCCAAGCAGGGCTTCACGCGCCGCAGGATTTCGGACGACGAGATTCTGGAGCGCTCCCTTTATCCGATGATCAACGAAGGGGCCAAGATCCTCGACGAGGGGATCGCCTCGCGGGCGTCGGATATCGACGTCGTGTGGATGACCGGCTACGGCTGGCCCGTCTACCGCGGCGGTCCGATGCACTTTGCCGACGCGATCGGCCCGGAAAAGGTCCTCGACAAGCTCAAGACCTACCATGCGGAGCACGGCGACGACTTCAAGCCGGCGTCTCTCCTCGAGAGGCTCGCTGCCGAGCACAAGAAATTCGCGGACGCCTCAGCGTAGGTCACGCTTCGCAGTCTCGATAAGAACGTTCGGCGGCAAACAGTAGGGGAAAAAGATGACGCAGGCGGCGGCTAAGCCAGGGGTGCAGTCCGGCTGGCCCACGATGACCATCGCGCAGGCTCATGCGGCGCTGACCGCGCCCGGCACGATGTTCGAGATGGAGGAGATCGACAGGCGCGGGCACACGGTTCGCGCCTGGAAGAACGGGCCGAAGAGCCTCGCCGACCTCTACATGCATGCCGCGGCGTTCGCCGCCCGCACCTTCCTCGTCTACGACGACGAGCGGGTCACGTTCGACGCATTCCGGCGCGCGGTCCACGCGTTCGCCAACGCGCTGATCGCGCGGGGCGTCAAGAAGGGCGACCGGGTCGCCGTCGTCATGCGCAATCAGCCGGAATGGCCGGTGACCTTCTACGGCGCTGCGCTGGCCGGCGCGATCGTCACGCCGCTCAATGCCTGGTGGTCACCGAAGGAAGTGGCCTTCGCGCTCGGGAACGCCGAGGCCAGCATCGCGATTTTCGACGAGGAGCGCTGGAAGCGCGACAGCGAGGCGCTGTCGCAATGCCCGTCGCTCAGGACCTGCATCGTGTCGCGTTTTGTCGGCGACTTGCCGGAGAGCGCGGTCACTCTCGAGAGCCTGATCGGGCGGCCGATGGACTGGGCCGCTCTTCCCGAGGCCGGCGAGCCGCCCGTGACGATCGTCCCGGAAGACAGCGCCACGATCTTCTACACCTCCGGCACCTCCGGCGTGCCCAAGGGAGCGGTGGCGACCCATCGCGGCGTCACGACCGCCGTGTTCGCGACGCTGCTCTCGCAGGTGCGCGCCTTCATCCGCCGCGGCGAGGCGCCCCCCGAAAGCGGGCCGGAAGCGGAGCAGAAAAGTTCGCTCCTCTCGATCCCCTTCTTCCACGTGACGGGCTGCTTTGCCGTCCTCAACATCTCGATTGCGATGGGCGCCAAGCTCGTCATCATGCGCAAGTGGGACGCCGAGAAGGCGCTCGCGCTGATCGAGCGCGAGCGGGTGACCTCGATCGGCGGCGTTCCGACGATCGCCTGGCAGGTGCTCGAACACCCGGCCCGCGACAAGTTCGACTTGTCGAGCCTCGATTCGATCAGCTACGGCGGCGCCCCGGCGGCGCCGGAACTGGTGCGGCGCCTACGGAAAACCTTCCCCGCCGCCGCGGCCGGATCGGGCTGGGGCATGACCGAGACCTGCGCCACCTTCACCCATCACATCGGCGAGGACTACGAGCATCGGCCCGACAGCTGCGGTCCGGCGACGCCGGTCGGCGAGATGAAGATCGTCGATGCGCAGGGCGGAACCCTGCCGGTCGGCGAAACCGGCGAGCTATGGGTCCGCGGTCCGCACGTCGTCGAGGGCTACTGGAACATGCCGGAGGCGACCGCCGCCACTTTCCAGGACGGCTGGCTGAAGACCGGCGACCTCGCCAAGCTGGACGATGAAGGCTTCTGCATCATCGTCGACCGAGTCAAGGACGTGATCATCCGCGGCGGCGAGAACATCTACTCCGTCGAGGTCGAGGACGTGCTCTACCAGCATCCGGCGATTATGGACGCGGCGCTGGTCCCGATCCCGCACCCGACGCTCGGCGAGGAGGCCGGCGCGGTGGTGACCCTGAAGCCGGGCACCCACGCCGACGAGGACGAGCTGAAGGCCTTCGTCGGCCGGCATCTCGCCACCTTCAAGACCCCGGCGCACATCTTGACGCGGCCGGAGCCGTTGCCTCGGAATGCCAACGGCAAGATTATGAAGAAAGAGCTGCGGCAGCTCTTCGTCGAGCCGGCCCAAGCCACACTGGGTCAAGCCGCGGCGTCTCCACCTCCAACGGCAGGACACAGGCCATGAACCTTGATTTCGCGCCCGAAGACGTTGCCTTCCGCGAGGACGTGAGGCGCTTCATCGAAGAGAACTATCCCCGTGACCTTCGCGTGGTGCAGGAAACCGGCGTCGAGCTGGACAAGGAGCATTTGCTCGCCTGGCATCGTATCCTCGCCGAGAAGGGCTGGGTGGCGCCGCTTTGGCCGAAGGAATACGGCGGCCCCGGCTTCACGCCCACGCAGAAGTTCATCTTCGCGGAAGAACTCGCCGCAGCCGGCACCGTGCCGATCCTGCCGTTCGGCATCAACATGGTCGCGCCGGTGATTCAGAAGTTCGGCACCCCTGAGCAGAAGGAGCGCTTCCTGCCGCCGACCCTGTCGGGCGACATCTGGTGGTGCCAAGGCTATTCCGAGCCGGGCGCCGGGTCGGATCTCGCTTCGTTGTCGACCAAAGCGGTCCGCGACGGCGACCATTACATCGTCAACGGCCAGAAGACTTGGACCACGTTGGCGCAGTACGCCGACTGGGGCTTCTTTCTCGTGCGCACCAACCCCGCCGCGAAAAAGCAGGAGGGCATCAGCTTCCTCCTCATCGATATGGCGTCGCCGGGCGTCAGCGTGCGCCCGATTATCACCCTCGACGGCGCCCACGAGGTGAACGAGGTTTGGCTAGAGAACGTCCGCGTTCCGGTCGAGAACCGCGTCTACAACGAAAACGAGGGCTGGACCTGCGCCAAGTTCCTCCTGGCGCATGAGCGCACTGGCATCGCCGGCGTGTCCCGCTCCAAGCGAGCGCTCGAGAAGCTGCAGATGATCGCCTCCGCGGAGATGGAGCACGGCAAGCCGCTGCTCGAGGATCCATTCTTCGGCCGCAAGATCGCGGAACTCGAGATCGACCTGCTTGCGCTGGAGTATACCGAGCTCCGCGCCCTGGCGCGCGAGAAGGGTCCCGGCCCGGAATCCTCGCTCTTGAAGATCAAGGGCACGGAGATCCAGCAGCGGGCGACCGAACTATCGCTCGAGGCCGCCGGACAGTATGGTGCGCCGCACCTCCACAACATGGTGCCGGGCGGCAACGAGATGCCGGTCGGGCCGCAGCATGCGCGCGGCGCCGCCGACACCTACTTCAACGTGCGCAAGACCTCGATCTATGGTGGATCAAACGAAATCCAGCGCAACATCATCGCCAAGGCCGTCCTCGGCCTCTGATTGGAAAGACCATGGACTTCAGCCTCAACGACGAGCAGCGCCAGCTGCGTGACACGCTGGCCCGCTTTCTGGCGACCCGCTATACCTTCGATGCGCGCCAGAAGATGCTGTCGTCCGAGGAGGGCTGGCGTCCCGACATCTGGAAGGCGCTCGCCGAGGACCTCGGCATTCTCGGCGCGGCGTTGCCGGAAGAGGTCGGCGGGTTCGGCGGCGGCCCGGTCGACACGATGATCGTGATGGAAGAGCTGGGGCGCGCCCTCGTGGTCGAACCTTACCTTGAGACGATCGTGATCGGCGCCGGCTTGCTCAAGCGCATCGACAGCGAGGTCGCGCGCGATGCCATCGAGACGATGATCGCCGGGTCGATGATCGCCGCTTTCGCCTGGAGCGAGCCGACGTCGCGCTTCGATCCCGCCGACGTTTCGACCAAGGCCGTCCGCGCCGGCGACGGCTGGACGATCTCCGGCCGCAAGGGCGTGGTCGTCGCCGCACCCTTCGCGACGCACCTCATAGTCACCGCGCGCACCTATGGCGAGCGCGCCGCCCGCGACGGGATTTCGTTGTTCCTCCTGCCGCGCGGCACGCCCGGGATCACGATGCGCGACTACCCGACGGTGGACGGTCGGCGCGCGGCCGAGATCGCCTTCGAGGACGTGAAGGTCGGCGCCGACGCCCTGCTCGGGGCCGAGGGCGGCGCGCTGCCGCTGGTTGAGCTCGTCCTCGACGAGGCCCGGGCCGCGCTCTGCGCCGAAGCGATCGGCGTGATGAGCGAGCTGCAACGCCAAACGATGGACTACGTGAAGCAGCGCAAGCAGTTCGGCGTGCCGATCGGCGCCTTCCAGGTGCTGCAGCATCGCCTCGTCGACATGTTCATGCAAGTCGAGCAGTCGGTCTCGATGACCTACATGGCGACGCTGAAACTGTCCGAGCCGGAGGACCATCGTATCAAGGCGGTGTCGGCCGCCAAGGCCTTCGTGGGGAGGGCCTGCCGCTTCGTCGGTCAGAACGCCGTGCAGACCCACGGCGGCATCGGTCTCACCAACGAGCTGGCGCTCAGCCATTATTTCAAGCGCGCTTCGATGATCGAGAACCAGCTGGGCTCGGTCGACTATCACCTCGCGCGCTACCAGGCGCGGCTTGGCTTGGGGAGCGATGCCGCCGGGACGACGGCGAATGTCTGAGCGCCGAATCCCGAACGCTGCCCCGGCCGTATTCGGCCGGTCCTGTCACCGGGGAAGACGCGATAGCACGGTGACGAGCTCCGACTGTCGTGAGACGCCGACGCGTTGGAAGACCTGCTTCAGATTGGTCCGCACCGTCTCGACGCCGATCGCGAGAGCATCCGCGCACTCCCGCACGTTGGCGCCCTTCGCAACCAGCGCGGCAACCCGTGCTTGGCCGCGTGTCAGCCCGAACACGTCGCGCAACAGGTCCGTCGGTGGACCGAGTGCGCGGTCGAGGTCGTCGATCAACAGGATCGCCCTCGCGGACGAGAACACGTTCAGGGACTCGCCCGACAAGGTCCGCGCGCGCACGACGATCGGGCGCCGATCTTCGCGAGGGATGACCACGGGGCGGAGGTCGGGGTCGTCCACCGGTCGATCTCCTTTCACGGCGGCGCTCACATGCCGATTGAGTCGAGCGCTGGCCGCCGCCTTGGTGGAGGGCAGCTGCCCGATCTTCAGCTTCAGGTCGGTATCGGCGAAAGCGGAAGCGACGGTGTTGACACGCAATGACCGACCAAGACCATCGAGAAGCGCGGCGGGGACGCCGACGGCTTCGAGCCCGTCGATCAGGCCGGAGGCACGCGCAACCGCAATGCGACGTGCCACCGAAACGTCCTGACTGAGGGCGCATCCCAGCCGGCGCAGCATGTCCTGCTCGGCCTCATTGAAAAGCCCCTCCTCGGGCGTCCTTTGGAAGGTGAGGCCCCAGACATCGCCGCCGTCGCGGAACGGGATGCCGGCAAACCATCTGAGCCCGAAGGAGCCGAGAAAATCGTCGTAATACGCCATCTTCGCCATCGCCTCGACAGCGACGATGTCCTGGTCGACCGCAATCCCCGTGCGCAGCATCTTGCCCACGGCGTTAAGACGAAAGTCGTCGTGAAGCCAGTGCGTGGAAGCATAAGCGCGCGCGGCGTCCTCGACATGATAGGAGGCAGGTCGCACGGTGTGTCCGGGCTGCAAAGGGATCAGGAAGGCGCCCCGTGCACCTGCGGCGGCCGCGACGCGCTGCAGCGCCTCCTCCCAGGGAAGGTCGCCGAAAAATGCGGTTTGCAGCTGCTTGCCGGCCGCAGCTAACTCATGCGGGTCCATGTCGGTACGACTTGAGCGCGAGGAGGATGTCATCGTGTTCAGTGATTAGATTCTAACCCGATCGGGCGATTACGGTCTCACAAGGTCTGAAATGCTGCAACATGCGTCTCCGACGTATCGCAGCTCGGTCGGATAGCGCGAGGGTGGCCAATCGAGTGCTCGCGGACGGGGAGGTGCCGCCGCTCGGTGCCCCGTGACGCCAGTGCCAGCCGTCTCTCGAGCTGATGCGCCCGGGATACCGTGCCTCTGCGGTTCGCAGATCAATTGGGACAAGCGGCGCCGAGGACGGGCAACCGCCTCATCGGCCGCTGTTGCCATGTCGGCGCGCTCCATCGCGATGCGATGCGCGTCTGCCTTGCGGCGTTCGCGCTTCCGCTCCTCTGCACTGGCGTCATCGTCGCCCGCAGTGGTTCTTTCGCGTCGAGGGCGGACGGCTTGGTTGCAGGCTCTCCGGGACTCGCCGGCGTTTCCTCGCGAGCGGCGGCCGGGCTCGGCCCTATCGTCGTCGCGGCCGTTCGCTCCGGGATGCTGTCCTCCGGTCTTCGGACGGGTCGGCGTCACCGGCATCGGGGAGATCGGCCCCCTCGCGGGTTCCTTCCTCGAGCTTCCAGAAAAAGGAAACGAAGCCGCCGCTGTGGGCGGTGGCTCGATCGGGAAACGCGAAACGGCCTAGGCGGCCGTTTCTTCCATGCTGTCTCTCGGCATGCAAACAGCAGGCGCCCCTGCGCCCTGTTGCTCGATCAGAACGCCGCCTCGTCCAGCGCCATCATCGATGCCTTTCCGGACTTGATCGCCGCGAAAAGGCCGGCCGTCTCGGGTAGGACGCGATCGAAGAAGAACCGGGCGGTGGCGAGCTTCGTCTGGTAGAACGACGCGTCGCCGTTTGCCTGGGGCAGCTTCTCGGCCGCGATCTTCGCCATGCGCGCCCAAAGATATGCGAGCGAGACGAGGCCGAACAGCCGCAGGTAGTCGGTCGCCGCGGCGCCCGCCTCTTCCGGGTCGCGCAAGCCGGTCTGAGCGATCTGCGCGGTCGCGAGTTGCAGGGCGCCGAAGGCCTTCTCCAGACGCTTGACGTAGTCGCCGATCGCCTCGTCGTTCTTGTTGGCCTCGATGAAGGCCGAGACGGGATGGAAGAACGAGCGCAGGTAGCGCCCGGCATGCGCCGACAGTTTGCGCCCTACCAGGTCCAGCGCCTGGATGCCGTTGGTGCCCTCGTAGATCATCGCGATGCGGGAATCGCGGACGAACTGCTCCATGCCGTGGTCGCGGATGTAGCCGTGGCCGCCGTAGACCTGCAGGCCGCGGCTGGCGTTCTCGAAGCCGAAATCGGTGAACATCGCCTTCACAACCGGCGTCATCAGCGCGCAGAAGTCCTCCGCCTCTTGGCGCACCGAGGAGTCGTTCGAACGCTCGGCGCGGTCGAGCCCGCGGGCCACCCAGCCGGACAGCGCGCGGCAGCCTTCCGTCTGCGCGCGAATCCACATCAGGCTGCGGCGCACGTCGGGATGGACGATGATCGGATCGGCCGGCTTGTCGGGGTGCTTGGCACCTGACAGCGAGCGGCCCTGCAGCCGGTCCTTGGCGTAGGCGACGGCGCTCTGGTAGGAGGCCTCCGCCACGCCGAGGCCCTGGATGCCGACCGAGAGGCGCTCCGAGTTCATCATCGAGAACATCGCCTGCATGCCCTTGTTGGGCTTGCCGACGAGCCATCCCTTGGCGTCGTCGAAGTTGATCTGGCAGGTGGCGGAGGCCTTCATGCCCATCTTGTGCTCGATACCCGCGCAGGTGACGCCGTTGCGCGCGCCGGCGCCGCCGCCCTCGCCCGGCAGAAGCTTGGGCACCAGGAACAGGCTGATGCCCTTGATGCCCTTCGGCGCGTCGCTCATGCGCGCGAGCACCAGGTGGACGATGTTTTCCGTGAGGTCGTGCTCGCCGGACGAGATGAAGATTTTCGAGCCGGTGATGGCGTAGCTGCCGTCCGCGTTTGGCGCGGCCTTGGTGCGCAGCATGCCGAGGTCGGTGCCGCAATGGGCCTCGGTGAGGCACATCGTGCCGCCCCAGGTGCCGTCGACCATCTTCGGCAGGAAGCGGTCCTTCAACTCCTGCGAGCCGTGCTTCTCAATCGCCACCGTGGCGCCGTGGGTGAGACCCGGATAGAGGCCGAATGACATGTTCGCCGAGCAGAGCATCTCCTCGACCTGCTTGGCGAGGCTTTCCGGCAACCCCTGGCCGCCGTACTTCGGATCGGACGCGAGCGAGGTCCAGCCGCCTTCGCGAAACAGCTTGTAGGCCTCCGGGAAACCCTTGGGCGTGCGCACGACGCCGTTCTCGTACTGGCAGCCCTCGAGATCACCAGAGGCGTTGAGCGGGAGCAGAACCTCCTCGGCGACCTTGGCCGCTTCCTCAAGGATGGTGTCGCACAGCTCGTCGCTGACGTCCTCGAAGCCGAGCTCGGCGGCGAGTTCCTGCGTGCCGTACATTTCCTGGAGGACGAAGCGCATGTCGCGCAACGGCGCTTTGTAGACTTGCATGGAACTGTTCCTTCTGATCGCCGCCGCTCGGCGGCTTGATGTCCGAAGTCCTATTGCACCCGAACAGCCTTGAACGTACCGCTTGCTCGGGCGCAGGGCAGACCGTCCGCCTTCACAAAGCAATCGGCGAACGCCAGGGTCGATCCGGCCTTGGTGAAGCGGGTCTCGAACGTCAGCCATTGGCCCAAACGGGCAGGCGCTAGGAAATCGATCGACAAAGACACTGTCACCAGCCCTTCAAGCTTGTGCTTCATGGCGCAGCTCAGTCCCATCGCATTGTCGGCGAGCGACATCATCAGACCGCCGTGAACGAAATCGCGACTGTTCACGTGAGCCGGGCGTGCCATCACGCCGATCACCACGGCGTCATCCGTCTCGCGTGAGTACAGCGGTTCCCATGGTTCGGTGAGACCGCTCCGCCGCGAATGCTTGACGAAGCCTTGAGGTATTTCCGTCATGTGCCTCTCCCTTGAAAGCGGGAATTGGATGCCGGTGGTCTCGACCGGGGCGGCACCGCCCGCAAGGGGTCAGTTCCGCAACGGCTTGCCCGTCTCGAGCGTGTGCTCGATGCGGGCGAGGGTCTTGGGCGTCTTCACGAGTCGCATGAACGAGCGACGCTCCAACGCGAGGAGGTCGTTCTCGGTCAGCACGTCGAGGGGATCGCAGTCGCCGCCGGTGAGGACCTCGGCAAGGCCGTAGCCGACGGTGACGTCGTGATCCATGGCGATGCCGCGGCGGTGCATGCTGGCGACCGCGCCCTCCATCCCGATGCGGCCCGTCGCGCCCGGCAGGCTGATCGTCGGGGGCTCGGGCGGCTTGTAGTCCACCGCGAGCGCCAGCGCCTTGACCTTGGCATCCGCGAGCAGGCGGTAGCGGTTCATCGTGATGCCGTCGGAGGGGCGAAGGATCATCATGTCCCTGGCCTGCGCGGCCGATTTGGAGACGGTTGCGGTCGAAACCATCTCGAAGACCTTGGCCGGCGCCGGCATCGGACCGCGCGGCGCCTTCTCGTTGCTCTTCCAGCGCACGAGCATCTCCTTGCAGCCACCCCAGCCGGGGATCAGGCCGACGCCGCACTCGACCAGGCCGGCGTAGGTTTCGGCATGCGCCTGCACGGCATCGGAATGCAGCAGGATCTCGCAGCCGCCGCCGAGCGCCATGCCGGCCGGCGCCGAGACGACCGGAAACTGTGCGTATTTCAGCGCCTTGTAGGTGTCCTGACCGATCGCGACGGACTGCTCGATCTGCTGCCAGGCCGCGATATTGGCGGCGAACAGCGCGAGCCCGACATTGGCGCCGACCGAGAAGTTCGAGCCCTCGTTGTAGACGACGAGCGCCTTGTACGTCTCCTTCACGAGCTTGATCGACTGATGCAGCAGCGCCATGATCTGGTCGTCGATGGCGTTGCTCTTGCTGGTGAACTCGAAGCAGACCACTCCGTCGCCGATATCCCACAGCGCGGCCGACCCGTTCTTGATGACCGGCTTCGCCGTGCGCTTGAGATCCTCGAGCAGCAACACGCCCTCGGACCGAACGATGTCGTGGTAGGCGCCGTCGAGGCCGAAGAACTGCTGCTTGCCGTTCTCGATACGATAGAAAGTCTGCTCCCCGACCTTCGCGAGGATCGCGGGAACCGCGATACCGTCGGCTTCGAGGGCCTTGGCGAGCCACGCCGCGCCGACCCTGTCGATCAGCTCGAACGGACCCCACTTCCAATTGTAGCCGAGACGCATCGCCTCATCGATCGCGGTGATCTCCTCGGCGGCCTCCGGTACCAGGCTCGCGGCGTAGGCCAGCGTCCGCCCCATCACTTTCCACGCGTAGGTCCCGATCTTCGACTTCGACTCCATCAGCCCGCGCAGCTTCTTCTCGGCCGCCTTCAGCTCGGCGATGTCAGGCGCTTGCACGGCGATGTACTCGCCGGACGTCAGATTGATCGCCTGCTTGTTCTTGCGGCCGGCCGCCTTGTCGATGCGGTAGAAACCGCCCTTGCCCTTGCGGCCGGTGTAGCCGTCCTTGATCATCTTGGCGATCAGCGGGACGTCGCGGTTGACCTTGTGAAAGGCATCGGTCTTCGGCAGCGCGCCGGCAAGGCTCGCGTTGATGTGCGGCCCGAGATCGAGCCCGACGAGATCGAGCAGACCGAAGATGCCGGTGTTCGGGATGCCGAGCGGGCGCCCCATAACGGCGTCGGCCTCCTCGATCGAGAGGCCCCCGTCGATGGCCTCCAGGATGCCGCTCTGCATCCAGTAGATGCCGAGGCGGTTGGCGATGAAGCCTGGGCTGTCCTTGCAGGCGACGATGCTCTTGCCCATCGCGACGTCGGCGAATTGCTTGACCGTATCGACGAGCGCCGGATCGCTCTTCGGGCCGGCGACGACTTCGAGCAAGCGCATGTAGCGCGGCGGGTTGAAGAAGTGCGTGATGAGGAAGTCGCGTACGAAGGCGTCCGGCATGCCCTCGACCAGCGTGGCAAGCGGGATGGTGGAGGTGTTCGACGACACCGGCGTCCCGGGTTTTCGCACCGCATCGATCTTGCGGTAGAGGTCCTGCTTGACGTCGAGCCGCTCGACCACGACCTCGACGATCCAGTCGCACTCGGCGAGCTTCCCGAGGTCGTCCTCGATGTTCCCGACGCCGATCAGCTTGGCCGCGCGCTCCGACATCAGCGGCGCCGGCTCGGTCTTGAGCAGCTTCGCGGCGGCGCCGGCGGCGACAGAATTGCGATCGTTGGAGTCCTTGCCGACGATATCGAGCAGCAGCACCGGCACGCCGGCATTCGCCACCTGCGCGGCAATGCCGGAGCCCATCACGCCGGAGCCGATGACCGCGACCTTCTTGATCGATTTGCTATGGGTCCCAACCATTACAAGCGCTCCATGATCGTCGCGATCCCCTGTCCGCCGCCGATGCACTGGGTGGCGAGCGCGTAGCGGCCACCCTCGCGCTTCAGCAGGCTTGCCGCCTTGCCGGTGATGCGGGCACCGGTGGCGCCGAGCGGATGGCCGAGCGCGATCGCGCCGCCGTCGATGTTGAGAGTCTCGTCGCGGATGCCGAGTTCGCGCATGCAGGCCAAGGCCTGCGAGGCGAAGGCTTCGTTGAGCTCGACGACGTCGACCTTGTCGATCCCGATGTTGGCGCGCTTGAGTGCCTTGCGCGTCGCGACCACGGGGCCGATGCCCATGATGTCGGGCTCGCAGCCGGCGACGGCGACGCTGGCGAGACGGGCCAGCGGCTCGAGATTGTGGCGCCTGGCGAACTCCTCGCTGCAGAGCAGAACGGCGGAGGCTCCGTCGGTCAGCGGCGACGACGTGCCTGCGGTCACCGAACCGTCCTGGTCGAACGCCGTCTTCAGCGCGGCGAGGCCTTCGGCGCTGGTCTCGGGGCGGATACAGCCGTCCTTGTCGACCACCGACCCGTTGGCCTTGATCGGCACGATCTCGTCGGCGAGCTTGCCCTCGCTCTGCGCGGCGGCGGCGCGCTTGTGGCTGCGCACGGCGAGCTCCTCCTGGGCGGCGCGGGTGATCTGCCAGCGGCGCGCGACGTTCTCGGCGGTATCACCCATGCCCATGTAGGCGCCCGGCATCTTGGCGTTGAGCGCCGGGTTCGGCATCGGATTGTAGCCGCCCATCGGTATACGGGTCATGCTCTCGACGCCTGCGCAGATGAACGCTTCGCCGGCATCGAGCTGGATCTGCCCTGCCGCGATATGGATCGCGTGCATCGAGGAGCCGCAGAAGCGGTTCACCGTCGCCCCGCCGACCGAAAGGGGCAGGCCGGCATGGAGCGCGACCAGACGCGCCATGTTGAGCCCCTGCTCAGCCTCCGGGAAGGCGCAGCCGAGGATCAGGTCCTCGATCTCCGCCGGGTCGACCTTGGTCCGCTCGACGAGCGCGCGCACGACCTCGGCGATGAGGTCGTCCGGGCGGACCTTCACGAGGCCGCCCTTCTTCGCCAGCGTGAACGGGGACCGGGCGTAGCCGGCGATGACGATGCTCTTCATGGATTGGCTCCTGTCGCCGGTGCGAGAGCGGCTTGCTTCAACGTTAGATGGGGCTCTTCTGATTCTTGTCCCGTCGCGACGCGGCCTTGCCGAGAATCGCGACGGCGACGTCTTCAAGCTCGACGAGGCCGCGAAGCGCCTCGTCGATGGCATCCCGCTTGTCCTCGAGCTGCCTGCGCCGTTCGCCAATGCCGGTCAGCAGCGCGCGCATCTGCGTTACCTGCTTGGGATCGGCGTCGTATAGGTCGAGGAACTCGCGGATCTCGCGCAGCGAGAAGCCGAGCCGCTTGCCACGCAGGATGATGATCATCCGGGCGCGATCGCGGTGGCTGTAGGCGCGGGTCGAGCCGACGCGGCGCGGCGCGATGAGGCCCTTGTCCTCGTAGAAGCGCAGCGTGCGCACCGTGATGCCGAGGTCGCGGGCGAGATCGCTGACCGTGACCAGGGTATCGTCCGCGCAATCGTGCGGCGCCGGCTTACGGGCGCGCGTGTTCTGCACGAGCGGCGGCGGGGTCACGTCCATCGCGCCGCCGAGATCGTCCTGGCCGGGTGCGAGGCGGTCCATCATGCCATTCCCGCCATGTCGGCCGCGGCTTCCTCCGCTAGCAGGTCCTTGCGCGACAGCTTGCCGATGGCGGTCTTCGGCAGCGTTTTACGGATCGCGATCGCCTTCGGCCGCTCGATCTTCGACAGATAGCCCTCCAGGTGAGCTTGAAGGGTTTCCGCCTTGGCCGCACTCCCTTCGCGCAGCACCACGAAGGCCTTCGGCGCCTGGCCGCGATAGGCGTCGGGTACGCCGATGACGATCGCCTCCGCAACGTCGGCATGCTGGTACAGCGCATCCTCGATCACTCGCGGATAGACGTTGTAGCCGCCGCACAGGATGAGATCCTTGATGCGGTCGACGATGAAGATGTAGCCGTCCTCATCGATATAGCCGATGTCGCCGGTGCGCAGGCCATGCTCGTCGAGCACGGCCGCCGTCTCGGCCGGCTTGTTCCAGTAGCCGCGCATCACCTGCGGCCCCCTAATGATAAGTTCGCCCTTCTCGCCCGGCTTCATCAGCGCGCGGGACTCGGGATCGCGGATCTCGACGATCGTGTCGACCAGCGGCACGCCGACCGACCCGACCTTGCTGACGCCCTTGGCGGGGTTGCAGCAGACCACCGGCGACGCTTCGGTGAGGCCGTAGCCCTCGACGAGGTGGGCGCCGGTGAGCTTGCGAAAATGGTCGCCGATCTCGACGGGGAGCGGCGCGCCGCCGCTGATGCACAGCTCGATGAAGGAGAGGTCGCGGCGCTCCTTCTCGGCGAGCTTGGCGATGGCGCCGTAGATCGTCGGCACCGCCGGGAACACGGTCGGCTTGGTGGCGAGCAGCGCCTTCATCGTCGCCTTCAGCTCGTAGCGCGGCAGCAGCACCATCAGCGCCGCCACCTCGACGGCGTAGTTCATCACCACCGTCATCGCGAAGACGTGGAACAGCGGCAGCACGCCGAGCACCCGCTCCTCGCCGCGGCGACGGGAGGGGTCGTAGGCGACGTTCTGGGCGCTGTTGGCCGCAACGTTGCGGTGCGTCAGCATCGCGCCCTTGGGCGTGCCCGTCGTACCGCCGGTGTATTGCAGCACCGCGAGATCCTCGCCCGAGACGGAGACAGGATGAAGCGCGCCGCGCGTAGCGCGAAGCTCGTCGTAGCCGACGTGACGCCCGTCGTCGGGCAGACGCGCCAGCCGCTCCTTGCGCTTGAGGAGCTTGAACAGCAGCGCCTTCGGCCGCGGCAGCGCGTCGGCGAGCGAGCAGACGACGATCTTGCGCAAGCCGGCGCGATCCGCGGCGGCGACCACCTTGCGATGGACCGTCGGCACATCGATAACGAGCATGACGCTCGTGCCGGAATCCTCGATCTGATGGGCGAGCTCCCGCTCGACATAGAGCGGATTGTAGTTGACGACGACGGCGCCGATGGTGAGCGCGGCGTAATAGCCGACGACGAAATACGGCGTGTTTGGCAGGCAGAGGCCGACGCGATCACCCTTGATGACGCCGAGCGCCTGGAGACCCGCGGCGACGCGCTCCACCTCCGCGGCCAGCGCCGCGTAGGACAAGCGCCGGCCCAGGAAATCGATGGCCGGACTGTTCGGAAAGTCCCGCGCCGAGCGCGCCAGCAGGTCGGTCACCTTCTCCGCGGCCTGCACTCGGACGCCGTCGCGCTGGCGGGTCATCGGCACCACCCGCACGTTTGCCTGCGCCCCCAGGCTTCGGCCTCGACCGCGGCAATCCTCACGGCGGAAGCTCCCTCCAGTTCACGCGTCCGCCTCGGCCTGGCGCGTCCGTGGAGAGAAGAACTGCCGTATACAGAAGACAAGTGACGCATACGTCATAGCGTATAGCGCCTGCCGGACCAACTGTACAGCCGCTGACCCCTCCCTCTCTCGAGGGAAGGTTTCGCGAGATGTGCCGGGTAGCCGCACGGACTCCTGATCTCCTCGGGCCGCCGCGGGATCGCGGCGATCGTCACCGCGGCATAGACTACGCGCTATCGCGAAACGGATGGACCTGGGGAATGAGAGCGGCGACAAGTTCAAGCCGGCCTGAGATGACGCCCTTCTCGGTAATCATCTGGTCGGCGATCGCCTGCAACCGACGCGCTGGCCCCTGCACCAGCACCACTTCCAGTGTCTGATTGTTGAGCAGATGCACATGCAGGGACGAGATGACTTCGGCTATATTGCTCTGCTGCAGAGATGCCAGCGCGGCCTGGAGCCCGTTCGCCTTGTTGTCGTAGAACAGCGTGATCGTTCCCACCATGACGCGGTCGCCGATGTCGTGGCGATGCTCCACGAGCGAGCGATGGAGAATCGTGGACACGGCCTGCGAGCGGCTTTGGAAGCCCCTGGCGCCGACCATGGCATCGAGTTCTGTCAACAGATCCTCGGACAGCGACATGCTGATGCGGCTGACGAGCGGCTTGCGCCGCGCCTCATCGCTGTCGTTCAACGCCACTGTCTTTGGCTCTGTCGTCATCCCAAGCACCTGAAGATGGCACGCCATTTGTACGAGCATGAACAATCGGTATTACGAAAACTGTCAATCGTAATATGTCAAGATGGAGTCGGTCATGTCGTTTCCTCCGCTCGCTTTCGGGTTTTCCACCAAACTGAACAGGATCGCGCGCCGCGTCGCTCTGGCCGTGGCGGCCCTGGCCGTCGCCGCTATGCCCGCGGTCTCCGCCCGCGCGGCCGATGCCACGCTACACATCGGCTACAGCGATTGGCCCGGTTGGGTCGCGTGGCAGGTCGCCATCGACAAGGGCTGGGTCAAGGACGCCGGCGTCGACGCCAAATTCGAGTGGTTCGACTATTCCGCCTCGATGGATGCCTTCTCGGCAGGCAAGCTCGATGCCGATATGGTGACCAACGGCGATGCCCTCGTGATGGGCGGCAATGGCGCGAAGAACGTCATGATCATGCTGACCGACTACTCGAACGGCAATGACATCATCGTCGGGAAGCCCGGCGTGAAGTCGCTCGCCGACCTCAAAGGCAAGAAGATCGGCATCGAGGTCGGGCTCGTCGAGCATCTCCTGCTCGATAACGGCCTCGCCAAGTTGAAGATGAAGGAGTCCGACGTCACTCTCGTCAACGCCAAGACCAACGAGACGCCGCAGGTGCTGTCTTCGGGCGATATCGCCGCGATCGGCGCCTGGCAGCCCGTCGCCGGCGAGGCGATGAAGGGCGCGCCGGGCTCGCACCCGCTGTATACCTCGGCCAAGGAGCCGGGCCTGATCTACGACGTGATCGCCGTGGCGCCCGCGAGCTACGCGGCCCATAGGGAGCAATGGACGAAGCTCGCCGGCGTCTGGGACAAGGTGGTCGCCTATATCGATGATTCGAAGACCCAGCCCGACGCGCTGAAGATCATGGCCGCGCGCACCGGCGTCACGCCCGAAGCCTATGGCAAGTTTCTCAAGGGCACGAAGCTCCTGACCATGGCCGAAGCCAAGAAGGTGATGGTCGACAAGGATGGTTTCGGCTCCCTCTATGGGTCGAGCCGCAACGCCGATGCCTTCAACGTTCGCAACAACGTCTACAAGACCACGCAGGACGTGAAGAGCTATATCGACCCAGCGATCACCAACGCGGCGAAGTAGACGCGTGGCGGAGCCGCTCGAAAGAACGATCGAGCAAACGATCGACAGCCCTTCGTTCGCGGCGCCGCCGATCGCAAGAAACCCGGCGGCCACCCGCCCCTCTCGGCGCATCTGGATCGGCGCGCCGAAACCCCTTTCCGCTCGCAAGCGGACGGTGCTCGCCATCGCGTCGTTTCTGCTACCGGTCGTGATCTGGTGCGCCGTCGCCTACGTGCCTTTCATCTGGCACCCTTTGGTCGAGATCAGCGACACCGGATCGGTCGACTATCTCGAAAAAGGCATGCGGCTCGATCACGCGACTTTCGACACCGAGGTCGCCCATGCCAAGACGGCGAGCACCGCGCCACCGCAGGGAACGCCGGCCAACCCGGTCTACCTCCCGGCGCCCGATCTGGTGGCTCGCGCCTTATGGAACGGTATCGTCCATAGCCCCACCGAGCACGATGCCATCCGCCTGCCGCAAAGCCTTTGGCACTCGATCCAGATCATCTTCTGGGGCTTCCTTCTCTCCTCCCTGCTCGGCGTGCCGCTCGGCATCTTCTGCGGCACGTCGCCCGTGATCGCGCGGCTGATCGAGCCGTTCATCGAATTCGTGCGCTACATGCCGGCGCCCGCCTTCGGCGCGCTGATGGTCGCGATCCTTGGCATCTATGACGGACCGAAGATCGCCATCATCATCATCGGCACCTTCTTCCAGCAGGTGCTGGTCATCGCCAATACCACGCGGCGCGTCGATGGCCTTTTGGTCGAGGCGGCGCTGACGCTCGGCGCGCGCAACCTTGGCCTCATCCGCCGCGTCATCGTGCCGGCGATGCTACCTCAGCTCTATCGAGACCAGCGCATCCTGCTTGGTTGGGCCTGGACCTATCTCATCGTCGCCGAACTCATCGGCACGTCGTCCGGCATCACCTTCTTCATCACCCAACAAGCGCGCTACCAGCACTTCGACAACGTCTATGCCGGCATCCTGGTCATCGGCCTCATCGGATCCGCGACCGATAGCGTGCTGGCGATCCTCGGCAGCAGGCTCTTTCCCTGGGCGAAGGCCGACGCATGACGACATCGATTCTCGACACAAGCTATCGCGACCAGGCGCCCGAGGTCCGCGCTCGCTTCGACAGGATGAAGGCGCGCGAGGTCGCGCTGCGCGTCGACGCGTTGGGCAAGACGTTCAGGCTGCCCAGCGGTGCGATCACCACCGCGCTGCGCGGCATCGATATCGTAACCCATCGCCGCGAATTCCTCTGCGTCGTCGGCCCGTCGGGCTGCGGCAAGTCCACCTTTGTTCGCATCCTCGCCGGTCTCGACACGGCCACTACGGGGAGCGTGCAGGTCGACGGCCGCGCGATCTCCGGTCCCGGCGCCGACCGCGGCATGGTTTTTCAGGGTTATACCCTTTTCCCGTGGCTCAGCGTGCTGAAGAACGTGATGTTCGGCCTGCAGGAGCAGGGGGAGAGCCGGAGGTCGGCCGAGCGGGAGGCGCGGGAATGGCTGTCGCTGATCGGCCTCGAAAAATTCGCCGACGCCTACCCGCACCAGCTCTCGGGCGGCATGAAACAGCGCGTCGCCATCGCCCGCGCGCTCGCCACGCGACCCCGCGTCCTTCTGATGGACGAGCCCTTCTCCGCGCTCGACGCGCAGTCCCGCGCGCGCATGCAGGCCTACCTGTTGGAAATCTGGCGCAAGATCGACATAACCATCGTTTTCATCACGCACGATCTCGACGAGGCGACCCTGCTGGCGGACCGCATCCTCGTGCTTTCGGCTCACCCCGGGGAAATCGCGGAGCTGATCGAGGTGCCGGTGCCGCGCCCCCGCCACATCGAGCAAATGCAGGAGCCGGCGTTCCGGGCGACCCGCGCGCGCCTCGACCAGTTGATCCATCCGCCGCTCGACGACATGGTCGCGGAAGAGATGAAGCCGAACCTCGTGACGCGGCTCGCCGCGTTCGGCGACGAGGTCGAATGATGCGCGACCATCCGCTGGTTTGGGCCGAGCTTAATTGGGAGGAACTGCCCGACGATCTCGACAGCGTCGGCCGTGCCGCGATCCTGCCTGTCGGAGCCACGAAGCAGCGTGACTCGCGACGCTGGCCCGGCACGATCGCGCTCGACCCGCTGCCGATGACCCAGCTCGTCGCGCATATCGGCAACCCCGCCTCCCGGCCTGGCGTCGCCGAACAACCACCCTTGCCGCACGGCTATTACGCGCAAATCGACACGACGGCCGCTTCGGAGACGATCCCTTGAACATGATGATGAAGAACGCCGGCGTCAGCGCTATCCAAGATGACCTGCGCCAGCGTGGCGTCAGATACGTCATCGGCGCCTATGTCGACATCCACGGCGTGCAGAAGGCCAAGGTGGTGCCGCTGGATCACCTGCCCCACATGGCGGAAGGCTCGGAACGCTACACGGGTTATGCCCTCGACGGTTTGGGCCAGGAGCCGAACGAGGACGAGCTCGCCTCCGTGCCGGACCTCAGCCACGTGATCCAGCTTCCCTGGGAGCCCAAGCTCGCCTGGACGCCGGCCGATCTCACGTTTGGCGGCACCCCCTATCCGCTCTCGACCCGCGTCGCGCTGAAGACCCAGATCGCCAAGGCCGCCGACATGGGCTTCGGCTTCAACCTCGGCATCGAATGCGAGATCTTCCTCTTGAAGCAGGCGGCGGACGGGTCGCTGCACACGCCCGATACAAACGACAGGCTCGTCAAGCCCTGCTACGATGTGCGCGGCTTCGTCAGCAATTTCGCCTGGCTCGACAAGATGGCGAGCGTCATCGACGGTCTCGGCTGGGATCTCTATTCCTTCGATCACGAGGACGCCTGCGGCCAATTCGAGTTCGACTTCACCTATGCCGACGCGCTGACCATGTGCGACCGGCTGACCTTCTTCCGCATGATGGCCAAGCATTACGCCGAGGAGGAGGGGTTGGTCGCGACGATGATGCCGAAACCCTTCGCGGATCGCACCGGCAACGGCGCGCATTTCAACATGTCGCTGCGCGATCTCGAGAGCGGGGCCAATCTCTTCGCCCGCGACCCGAAGGACGATCCGCGCCGCCTCGGTCTGACCGAGACAGGCTATTATTTTATCGGAGGCGTCCTGAAGCACGGGCGCGCGCTCTGCGCCGCCTTGGCGCCCACCGTCAACAGCTACAAACGCCTCGTCCGCCAGGGCGGCATGGCGACGTTTTCGTGGGCGCCCGTGTTCAACTCGTTCGGGTCGAACAACCGCACCAATTCCGTGCGCGTGCCGGCGGGTGGCGGCCGCTGCGAATCCCGCAACGCGGACGGCTCGGTCAATCCCTATCTCGCCTCGGCCCTGGTTTTGGCGGCCGGGTTGGAGGGCGTGCGCGAGAAGATCGATCCCGGCGCGCCCAACGAGGACAATCTTTACGAACTGAGCGAAGCGCAGCGCCAGGAGCGCGGCATCGAATTCCTGCCGCAGACACTGCAGGAGGCGGTGGCGGCCTTCGCCGCCGATCCGCTTGTCGAGGCGACACTCGGCACGGGGCTGCGCGACGAATTCATCCGCTACAAATCGGCCGAGTGGAGCGAATACCACCTCACGATCTCGAAATGGGAGATCGATCGCTACTGCCATATGTTCTAGCCCAAATGAGTTCGGCCGGGACGACCCGGCTTCTGGGGAATGAGACCGGGACGACCCGGCGGAGTCTCGAGGACCACGAGCCATGACGAACCCGACCACCACGGCTTACCGGCAGCGCTACGAAGAGCTGAAGGCCAGCGGCGCGGTCCCCGGGGCGCTGCCCGGCCCCAGCCCCCGCCCGGCTCCTTCCCTGGACGCGACACGCGTGCTGCATCGCGAGACGATCCCGGGCGGCTGGTACTGGACCACGCGCCTGCGCGCCGGCGAGGCTCTACGCCTCCAAACAACGGATCGGCCATCGGCCGTCGCGTTGCTCGCGTGGAGCGCGACCGATCCCTCCGAGCGGCTCAACACCGCCGACACGGTGAAGGTGCAATGGACCGCGGCGCTACGGAAGGGCCGCGTGATCTTCTCCGACATGGGGCGCGTCATGCTGTCGATGATCGAGGATAGCGGCGCCTGGCACGATGCCGTCGTCGGCGGCTCGACCGCCGCCTCCAACGCGCGGCGCTACGGCGGCCCGACGCGCAACGCGCGCGACAATTTCCTGTTGGCGGCGCAGAAGCTCGGGCTCGGCCCGCGCGACATCCCCCCTTGCCTGACGTTCTTCGCGCCGGTCCGCACCGATGCCGGGGGGCGCTTCGCCTGGCATGCCGAGAAGCGTCACGCCGGCGACTATGTCGACCTGCGCGCCGAGATGGACATCGTCGTCGCGCTGTCGAACTGCCCGCATCCGCTCGACGCCGACACGGCCTATGATCCCGCGGCCGTCGACGCCACGCGCTATCGCGCGCCGGCGATCGAAACAGACGATCCATGCCGCACCGGCACCGCCGAAGCCGCGCGCGGCTTCGAGAACAATGCCGCGATGGCACGGTGAGCCCCATGACCACAGCGCCTGCTTTCGATCACATCCTCCCCGCCAACGCCCCCTGGTCCGGCCTCGTGCGCAAGGGTCAGACCATACGGATCGAGGACACGCACGGCTGCCAGGCCGTCGACACGCTGTTCTATCGCGCCGACGACATGGGCGAGCGCTACTCCTCGCAGGACACGCTGCGCGAGCAGGGCTCGGCCTATATCGGCATCGGCACCCGTTTGATCTCGAACGTCGGCAATCTCATGCTGACCGTCACGGCCGACAGCTGCGGCCGCCATGACACGTCCGCCGGCGCCTGCTCCTGCGAGGCCAACACCGTTCGCTTCGGCCATCAGGTCAAATACATGCACGCCTGCCGCGAGAATTTCGTGCTCGAAGTCGCCAGGTACGGTCTCACCAAACGCGACGTGGTGCCCAACATCAACTTCTTCATGAACGTGCCGATCGAACCTTCCGGCGCGCTCGCCATCGTCGACGGCGTCTCCAAGCCCGGCGATTATGTCGAGCTCGTAGCCGCCATGGACGTCATCTGCGTCATCTCGAACTGTCCGCAGGTCAACAACCCCTGCAACGGCTTCGACCCGACGCCGATTCGCGTCACCATTAGCGACGCCGGCTGAGGCATGTTCGACAAGATCCTGATCGCCAACCGCGGCGAGATCGCCGTCCGCATCATTCGCACGTGCAAGCGCATGGGCATCGCGACCGTGGCGGTCGCCTCGGAGGCCGACCGCTTCGCCCGCGCCGCGCTCGATGCCGGCGAAACCATCGTGCTCGGCCCGGCGCCGCCGGCGCGGAGCTATCTCGATGTCGAAGCGGTGCTGGCGGCCTGTCGGGCCACGGGCGCGCAGGCGGTGCACCCGGGCTACGGTTTCCTGTCGGAAAACGCCGGTTTCGCCGAGCGCCTCGCGGCGGAGGGCATCGCCTTCATCGGCCCGCGTCCGAAGCACCTGCGCGCGTTCGGCCTCAAGCATACGGCACGCGATCTTGCTAAGGCCAGCGGGGTGCCGTTGATGCCCGGCAGCCCGCTCCTCGCCAATGTCGACGAGGCCTTGAGCGCGGCGCGGGCCGTCGGCTATCCCGTCATGCTGAAAAGCACGGCGGGCGGCGGCGGCATCGGCATGGTGCTTTGCGCCGACCCCGCCGAACTCGCGGAAAAATTCGCCCCCGTCGCGCGCACCGCCAGGGCGAGCTTCGGCGATGCCCGCGTCTATCTCGAGCGCTTCGTCGCCGCGGCGCGCCACGTCGAGGTCCAGATCTTCGGCGACGGCCGCGGTACGGTGATCGCGCTCGGCGAGCGCGACTGTTCCCTGCAGCGCCGCAACCAGAAGGTCATCGAGGAAACCCCGGCGCCGCACCTAAGCGACGCCGTTCGCACACGCCTGCACCAAGCCGCGGTCGCGCTCGGCGCCAGTGTCGCCTACGAATCCGCCGGCACCGTCGAGTTCATCTACGATCCGGCGCGGGAGGACGTCTCGTTCCTCGAGGTCAACACGCGCCTCCAGGTGGAACACCCCGTCACCGAGGCCGTCTTCGGCATCGATCTCGTCGAATGGATGATCCGCCAAGCGGCCGGCGAGGACGTCATCGGGCGGGCGGGCGTTCTGAAACCGCACGGTGCCGCGATCGAGGCGCGGCTCTACGCCGAGAACCCGCTCGCCGATTTCCAGCCAAGCGCGGGACTTCTCACGCAGGTTCGGTTCCCGGCCGATATCCGCGTCGACACGTGGATCGAAACCGGGACGGAGGTCACGACCTTCTACGATCCGATGCTGGCGAAGATCATCGTCACCGGCGCCACGCGCGACGATGCCATCGCCGCGCTGCAAGGCGCAATCGCGGCGACGTCCATCCATGGCATCGAGACGAACCTCCACTTTCTGCGCGCCATCGCGGCCTCCGATCTTCTCGCCGCGGGTCTTGTCACCACCACCGCCCTGGGCGCTTTCGCCTATGCCCCGCGCAGCATCGAGGTCGTGGCACCCGGGGCGCAATCGAGCCTGCAGGAATTGCCCGGCCGGATCGGGCTCTGGCACGTCGGCGTGCCCCCGAGCGGGCCGATGGATGCCCACTCCTTCGCGCGGGCCAATCGCCTCGTCGACAATGCCCCGGAGACCGCCGCGCTGGAGCTGACGGTATCGGGGCCGACCTTGCGCTTCCATGTTGCGACCCAAGTCGCGCTGAGCGGCGCGGCCATGCCGGCGACGCTCGACGGCACCGCGGTGCCGCACGATGCGCCGTTCGCCGTCGCAGCCGGGCAGGTGTTGGCGATCGGCATCATCCAAGGGCCGGGCCAGCGCGCCTATCTGGCGGTGCGGGGCGGCTTCGCAGCGCCCGAAGTGTTGGGCTCGCGCGCCACCTTCGCGCTTGGCGCCTTCGGCGGCCACGCGACCGGCACGCTGAAGTCGGGCGACGTGCTGCATCTCGCCGATCGTCGGACAGTATCGGACGAGCCCGTGCCCCCGCCCGCGCCACTGACGCACGACTGGACGCTGGCGGTCGTCTACGGGCCACACGGCGCGCCGGATTTCTTCCAGGATGCCGATATCGAGGACCTGTTCGCGCAGCCCTACGAGGTGCATTTCAACTCGGCCCGCAGCGGCGTCAGGCTGATGGGACCGACGCCGCGCTGGGCGCGACGCGATGGCGGCGAAGCCGGGCTGCACCCGTCCAACCTCCACGACAACGCCTATGCGATCGGTGCGGTCGATTTCACCGGCGACATGCCGATCCTGCTCGGTCCCGATGGCCCGAGCCTCGGCGGCTTCGTCTGCCCCGCGGTGGTCGCGCGCGAGGATCAATGGAAACTCGGTCAGCTGAAGCCCGGCGACCGCCTGCTCTTCGCGCCGGTGGCACGGCCGGAGGACGATGCTTATCCGCCCCTGTCGCAGGCGAGGGAGGGGGACCATGCGGAGCATGGTGGAGGGCGCGAGGGCACCAGCGGTACCCTCCCTCGCCTATGGCGGACCCCCTCCTCCGTTGTGCGGGGGAGGATAAACCCGATCGGCCACCCCATTCTCGCCTGCATCGACGATGGACCCGTGCCCGTCGTCTATCGCCGCCAGGGCGACGACAACATCCTGGTCGAATACGGGCCGATGGCGCTCGATATCGCGCTGCGGCTCCGCGTCCACCTGCTCGCGGATGCGGTCGCATCGGACAACCTTCCCGGCGTGCTCGACGTCACGCCGGGCATCCGCTCCCTCCAGTTACATTACGACAGCACGCGCCTTTCGCGCACAAAAGTGCTCGATATGCTGCGCGGGATCGAGCGCACCCTTCCTCCGGCCGAGGCCGTCACGGTGCCGAGTCGCATCGTCCACCTGCCGCTGTCGTGGAACGATCCGCACGCCGCAATGGCCATGCGCAAGTACCAGGAGCTCGTGCGCCCGAACGCGCCCTGGTGCCCGGACAACATAGAATTCATCCGCCGCATCAACGGGCTCGACAGCATAGAGGAGGTGCGGCACATCATCTTCGATGCGAGCTATCTCGTGATGGGTCTCGGCGATGTCTATCTCGGCGCACCGGTCGCGACGCCACTCGATCCCCGGCACCGGCTCGTCACGACGAAATACAATCCGGCGCGTACCTGGACGCCCGAAAATGCCGTCGGCATCGGCGGGGCCTACATGTGTATCTACGGGATGGAAGGTCCGGGCGGATATCAGCTCCTCGGCCGCACGATCCAGGTTTGGAACACCTGGCGCATGACACAAGGCTTCGAGGAAAGCCCGTGGTTGCTGCGTTGCTTCGATCGCATCCGGTTCTTCCCGGTCTCGCCGGACGAACTGGCCGACGCGCGCGCGGCCTTCCCGCACGGTGCCTATCCAATCAGGATCGAGGACGGCGCGTTTTCCTACGCGGTCCACGCCAAGGAGCTTGCCGAGAACGCCGCGGCGATCGACAGCGCCAAGACGCGCCAGCAGACCGCCTTCGAGGCGGAGCGGGATCGCTGGAAGCAGGATGGTCTCGATCGCTTCGAGGTCGAGGAGACAGCCATCGTCGCGGAGGGCGCGATCCCGCCGGGGTGTCACGGCGTCTTCGCCACCGTTCCGGGCAACGTCTGGAAGATCATCGCGGAACCAAGCACGATCCTTGAAGCGGGCGCTCCCGTCGCCATCCTGGAATCCATGAAGATGGAAATCACCATCGTCACGCCCGTCGCCGGCCGCGTCGCCGAAATTCGCGTCGCGCCAGGGCGCACGCTGCGCGGCGGCGATCTCGTCGCCGTGATCGAGGAGATCTAGGATTGCTGCCCAAGGTTCTCGACCTTGCCGGCCTGCGCGCGCTCTATGCCTCGGGCGCGATGACGCCCGCGACCATGGTGCAGACCCTTGCCGGTCGCATGGACGCGTCGGACGATCCGGCGATCTTCATCTCTCGTTTCGATCGCACGGTCCTACTGGCTCAAGCCGAGGCGCTGGTCGCGACGGCTCCCGAGCCAAATGCGCTGCCGCTCTGGGGTGTCCCCTTCGCCGTGAAGGACAATATCGATGTCGCGGGCCTCCCGACGACGGCCGGCTGCCCTGCGTTCGCCTACGAGCCTGATATCGATGCCTTCGTCGTCGCGCGCCTGAAGGCGGCCGGAGCCATCGTGATCGGCAAGACCAATCTCGACCAGTTCGCCACGGGGCTGAACGGCACGCGCTCGCCCTATGGCGCGCCGCGGTGCGTCTTCGACGCGGCCTACATCTCGGGCGGCTCCAGCTCGGGCTCCGCTGTCGCCGTGGCCGCGGGGCTCGCGGCCTTCTCGCTTGGCACGGATACGGCCGGCTCCGGCCGCGTGCCGGCGGCGTTGAACAACATCGTCGGCATCAAGCCGACACCAGGCCGCATCAGCGCGAGCGGCCTGGTGCCGGCCTGCCGCAGTGTCGACACCATAACGATCTTCTCCGTCTGCGTCGCCGACGGCATCGCGATCCGCCGCGTCGCCGAGGGATTTGACCCGGCCGATGCCTTCTCGCGCCTCGGTGAAAGCAGGAGCCTGCCGGCGGCTCCTCGCATCGGCGTGCTGCGGCCGGAGGACCGCGAATTCTATGGCGATGCTGATGCCGCGCGGCTCTACGGCGAGGCTCTCGCGCGCCTTCCGGGCCTCGGGGCGACGGTCGTCCCCTTCGACTACGAGCCGTTCCGCGAGGCAGCGGCGCTTCTCTACGACGGCCCCTGGGTCGCCGAACGGCTCGCCGCGATCGAACCCTTTGTGCGCGATCACGCCGGCGCTCTCGGCCCGACGGTGCGCGCGATCGTGGAGGGTGCCGGCCGCTTCGGCGCCGTCGAAGCCTTCCGCGGTCGTTACGCGCTGGAGGCGCTGCGCCGCCGCACGGAAGCGACGTGGGCCGCTTGCGACGCGCTGCTGCTGCCGACCGCGCCGACGACCTACACGGTAGAAGAGATGCTGGCCGATCCGGTCCGGCTCAACAGCCGGCTCGGCCATTACACCAACTTCGCCAACCTACTCGGTCTCGCGGCCATCGCCGTGCCCGGCGGCTTCACGACGGCCGGCCTCGCCTTCGGCGTCATGCTGGTCGGGCCGAACTCGAGCGACGACGCGATCGCGCCGTTGGCCGACGCGCTGCATCGGGCGGTCGGGTCGGGCATGGGCGCCGCCCGCGCGGTGATCGCGACGCCGGTCCGCGGGGCGGCAGACGGTGAGGAGCGCATCGAGTTGGCCGTCGTCGGCGCTCATCTGACCGGCTTGCCGCTCAACGGGGAACTCCTTGCTCTCGGCGGCCGCTTCGTGCGGGATGTCGTGACCGCCGGCGACTACCGGCTTTACGCGCTGCCGGGCACCACCCCGGCAAAGCCCGGCCTGGTGCGCCAGCCCGGCTTTTCCGGGCCCGGCGTGCCGGCCGAGGTCTGGTCGCTGTCCCCCGCGGCCTTCGGCCGCTTCGTCGCGGCCATCCCGCGACCGCTCGGCATCGGCCGCATCGCGATGGCCGACGGCTCGATGCCGAGCGGCTTCTTGTGCGAGGCCTGGGCGGTCGAAGGAGCGCCGGAGGTGCATGATGGTTGGCGCGTCTTCCTGGGCCAGCTTGCAGAGAGTCGACCTTGAGAGTCGCGCGTGCTTCGAGGCCCGCTCTACCGACTGATCGCGGCCTGCAGGGCGCATGGCACCGTCGAAGCGCTCATGCCGCGCGCCGTGGAGCGATAAGGCCCGCGCCTGATCGATCGAAGCACCAAGGCCCTTATCGACAGATGCATCCGCTTGATTTGTCTGTCGCGAAACAAGCCGCCCCTGAAGCGTCGATGACGATCGTCGCTACAGGCCCTGTCCATCGCAGGGTTGCGGGGCCATCCTGCACAATTTTGCGGTGCCCTCGCGCGGGGCGCGGCCTGGTGGCCCTTGCTGCTCTGCCTTGTCACGCTGGACGCGACCCGCGCAGCCGCGCGGATCACGCCGGCATCGTCGGACCAACCGACCTTCGATCCATTGAACAGGAGATGGGGTCCGGCGGTGCCGGCATGTTCCGTCCGAATGCGCCGCTTACACGTTCGGGTCGAAGCGTGTATCGTCGTTAACGCTCGCATCTTTTTTCGACGCCGTGGCGTCGTGTAGCCAAAGTGACGTCCGCACAATGACCAGGCCAGCCGGTTCCGCTCGATGGCTCGCTGCCACCTTGCTGATATCAACCGGCCTGGCTGGATGCGCGGTCGGCCCGAATTATGGGCTGCCTGCCCCGCCCGAGACGATCGGCTACACCAAGGAATCGCTTCGCGAACCCTTTGGCGCCTCTGGCATCAAGACGGCGCAAGGCGGCAGCGCCGCGCAGCGATTCGTCGCCGGGGCGGACGTGCAGGCCCGCTGGTGGAGCGCCTTCGGCTCGCCAGCGCTTACCAGGCTCGTCGACGAGGCGCTCGCCCATAATCCCAGCCTCGACGTGGCGCAGGCATCGCTCGCGGCGGCCTATGAGGAGGCGGAGGCGCAAAATGGCACCCTGCTGCCGACGCTCACCGGCCACGCTCTCGCTTCCTATCAGGAGGCGCCGAATGGGGGATTGCAGAGTCCGCTCGTCAATCAGCAGCGCTACACCTACGCGCTCTACACGCCGCGCGCCTCGATCGCCTATTCGCCCGACATCTTCGGTGGCGACCGCCGGCTGATCGAGTCTCTCGAGGCACAGGCCGAGGCGAAGCGCTACGAGCTAGAGGTCACCTACCTCACGCTGACCACCAACGTGGTGCTGGCGGCAATCCAGGAAGCGGCGCTACGCAGCGAGATCGTGGCGACGAACAAGGTCGTCGCCACCCAGAAGGACATCCTGAGCCTCTACCAGAAAGAGGTCGCGCTGGGGCAGATCGCCCGGGCCGAGGTCATGCAGCAACAGGCCAACCTTTCGGTGTCGCAGCTCCTGCTGCCGCCGCTCGAAAAGCAGCTCGCGATTCAACGCAATCTCCTCGCCGCCCTCGCCGGCCGCCTGCCGAGCGACGAGGTCGCGCAGACCTTCACGCTGGCCTCGCTACGGCTGCCGACGAAGCTGCCGGTGAGCCTACCCTCGGACCTTGTCGAACAGCGCCCCGACCTCAGGGCGGCGGACGCCCTGGTCCACAGCGCCGGCGCCGAGGTCGGCGTGGCGCTCGCCAACCGGTTGCCCCGATTCTCGATCACCTCGGACGACGGCGGGAGCGGGATCACCTTTGGCAAGCTGGCGCAGAGCGGCGGCTTCTATTCCATCGTCGGGACGGTGTCGCAGCCGCTGTTCGACGCCGGCACGCTTTACCACAAGCAGCGCGCCGCCGAGGACCGGCTCACCGCGGCGCAAGCGAACTACAAGGTGCGCGTGCTCGCCGCGTTCCGCGAGGTCGCCGACGCGCTGCGCTCGCTGCAAATCGACGCCAAGGCGGTGGCCGCCGCGACGGCGGCGGAAAAGGCGACCAGCAACAGCTTCGAGCTCGTCCGCAAGGAGCAGACGGTCGGCATTTCCAGCAGTCTCCAGGTGTTCCTTTCTCAGCAGACGTACCTAACCGCGCTCGTCGCCTCGGCACGAACCAAGGCCGATCAGTACGCCGATACCGCGGCGCTGTTCCAGGTGCTCGGCGGCGGCTGGTGGAACCGCCGCGACGTCGCCCCGCCTCGACCCCGCAACGACTTCTTCAAGTTCCTCTGATGGCGCGCCGCGCCAGAACCTTCGTCGTCGCGATCACGATCGTCGTTGTCGGGTTGGGCGCGTACGTCTATCGCGAGCCGATCCTGGCGCTGGTCGGGATCGATGCATCCGCGTCCAAGGCCGATCCGAAAGCTCCACCAAAGCAGCAGAGCGACCCCGATCAGCTGAACGTCGACGCCCACACGCAAAAGCAGCTCGGCGTCGAGACCGCCAGAGCCGAAACGCGTGAGATCGTCGAGAGGGTGCGGGTGCCTGGCACCGTGGCGTTCGACGAGCGGCTCGTGACCCACCTGCGGCCGCGTACCAACGGACGGGTGCTGTCGCTCGCGGTGCAGCCCGGCGATGCCGTCGCGGCCGGACAGACGCTGGCGACGCTCGACGCCAGCGGCGTTCTCGACGCGCGCAACGGAATGCAGTCGGCAAAGGCGAACCTCGCGGGAGCGCAGACCGGCGAGCTGGCCGCGCAGGTGGCGCTGAAACGCGCCGCGGCGCTGCTCAAGATCGGCGGCATCGCGCAGGCCGAGTTGGAGCGGCTGCAGGTAGAGGCGGCCAAGGGCAAGGTCGCGGTGCAGACGGCGCAGGCGCAGCTCGACATGTACAAAGCGCAGTACGAGCGCCTCGCGCCGGAGGGAAACGCCGCGCCCGGCACCAGCGCGATCGTGTCGCCGATCGCCGGGGTCGTCACCAGCGGCAAGGTCACAGTCGGCGAGGTCGTCGACACCAACCAGGACGTTTTCACCGTCGCCGATCCTTCGCGGGTGCTGGTGATGGCGAGCCTCTACGGATCGGCGATCGCCGCGGTCAGGCCCGGCGACCCGACGACGGTCGACGCGCCGTTCCCCGGCCACCCGGACTTCGAGGGCCATGTCCGCTCGGTCAACGCCGACCTCGATCCGCTGACCAACGCCGCCTCGGCGCGCATCGAGGTTGCGAATCACGGCGGTCGGCTCAAGGGCAACATGTACGTCAACGTCGCCATCGACGCCGATCTCGGCCGTCGCGGGGTGACCATTCCCGCCTCCGCGGTGCAGCTCACCGAGCAAGGCCAGATCGCCTTCGTCCAGAGCGCGCCGACCAGGTTCGAGCGCCGGATCCTGACTCTCGGCCTGCAACGGACCGACTGGGTCGAGGTGAAGAAAGGCGTCGCCGACGGCGAGAGCGTGGCGACGAAGGGCAGCTTCGGCCTCAAGGCGATCCTGCTGCGCAGCCTGCTCGGCTCGACGGACTGAGGTGCGCGTGGCACGATTCTTCGCCTTCATCGTCGCGCGTCGCGAGCTGGTCCTCGCTCTCGCCGTGCTGCTCGCCATCGGCGGCACGATCAATCTCACCGGCCTCTCGATCGACGCCGTCCCGGACATCTCGCCCAAGCAGGTGATGATCCTGACGCAGGCCAAGGGCCTCGGGCCGCTCGAGGTCGAGCGCCTCGTGACCTTTCCGCTCGAGAACACGATGGCTGGAACCCCGAACGTGAAGTCGATCCGTTCGACCTCGCGGTACGGCATCTCGGCCGTCTACGTCACCTTCCAGGATGGCGTGCCGGTCGAGACCGCCCGCGCGCTCGTCGCCGAGCGGCTTCCGGCCGCCATCGCGACCATGCCCCCCGGCGTCGGCACACCGAATATGGGTCCTGTCGCGACCGGGCTGGGCGAAGTCTACCAGTTCGAGCTGCGCGGGCCCGGCTATACGCCCATGCAGCTGCACCGCATCCTGGAATGGCAGATCGCGCCCAAGCTGAAGCTCGTGTCCGGCGTGACGGACGTGAACATCTACGGCGGCCAGCTCGAGACCTACGAGGTGCGCGTCTTGGCCGACTCGCTGCGCCGCTACAAGATCACGCTGGCGCAGGTGTTCGACGCCGTCGCGAACAACAACGAGACGCGCGGGGGCGCCTACATCGACCGCGACCAGGAGCAGGAGGTCGTGCGCGGCATCGGGCTCGTCAGCAAGATCGAGACCCTCGGCGAGATCGTGCTGGCGACGGGCCCGGGCGGCGTGCCGGTCAAGGTGTCGGACGTCGGCACCGTCGTGCGCGCGCCGATGGTGCGGCTCGGCGCCGTCAGCCACGACGGCGTCGGCGAGACGGTCGTCGGTGTCGTGCTGATGCTCTACGGCGACAACGCCAGCGACGTTGTCGGCAACATCAAGACGGCGGTCGAGAAGATCCAGGCCTCGCTGCCGCCGGGTGTCGCGATCCGCCCCTACTACGACCGCAGCGCGCTGGTGGATCGCACGATCAAAACGGTCGAGCACAACCTGCTACAAGGCGCCTGCCTCGTCGGCTTCGTGCTCCTGGTGATGCTCGGCAACTGGCGCGCGGCGCTGATCGTCGCCGCGGCCATCCCGCTCTCCATGCTGGTCGCTTTCGCCGGCATGCGGTTCTTCGGCATCTCGGCCAACCTCATGAGCCTGGGGGCGATCGACTTCGGCCTCATCGTCGACGGCGCCGTGGTGATGGTCGACAACGTGCTGAGCCGTTCCGGCGGGGCGAGGGACAGCTTCCGCGATACCGTCGCGACCGCGGCGGCGGAGGTGGCGCGGCCGGTGTTCTTCGCCGTGCTCATCATCGTCATCGTCTACGTGCCGGTGCTGTCGCTGCAGGATGTCGCCGGCAAGATGTTCAAGCCGATGGCGGAGACGGTCATCCTCGCGTTGCTCGGTTCGTTGGCGCTGACGATGACCGTCATGCCCGCTCTGGCCGCGACGGCGCTGAAGCCGGACGAGAAGGGCGGCGCCGAGACCTTCGCCGTGCGCTGGCTGCGGAGGGGTTACACGCCCGTCCTCAGGACGTGCACGGCACATTCCTACATCGTCTCGATCGCCGCGCTCGCGCTTTTCGGCGTGAGCGCGTTTCTGGCGATGGGCCTCGGCGGCGAGTTCATTCCGCAACTGTCGGAAGGCTCGATCGTCGTGACCTCGGAGAAGCTGCCCGGGATCAACCTCGAAGCGTCGATGAACACGGTGCAGAGCATCGAGAAAGTCGTGCGCGGCTTCGCCGAGGTGAAGCACGTCGTCTCGCTCACCGGCAGCGCGGCGATCCCGACCGACCCGATGGGCGTGGAATCGAGCGATTCCTTCATCGCGTTGAGCGCGCCGTCGACCTGGAAGGGAAGCATCCACACGCAGGACGAGTTGGTCGGCGCGATCGGCGACAAACTGAAGGAGGAGGTGCCGGGTGTCGCCTTCACCTTTTCGCAGCCGATCCAAATGCGGATGAACGACCTGCTCCAAGGCGTCAAAGCCGACATCGCCGTGATGGTCTATGGCGACGATCTCGCAACGCTGCGAAAGATCGCCGACGACGTCGTCAAGATCGTGAGCGGCATCAAGGGCGCCGACGACGTCAAGCCGGAAGCGCAGGCGGGCATGCCCTACCTCACGATCGAGGTCGATCGCGCGGCGATCGCGCGCTACGGCATGAACGCGAAGACGGTGCTCGACGCCGTCGATGCCATCGGCGGCCACCCGTCCGGTATGGTCTACGGGGACGACAATTCCGAAACGCCGATCATGGTGCGCTGGCCGCCGGGCGACCGCGACGACATCGACAAGATCCGCAACCTTCCGGTGTTCGACGGCTCCGGGCGCGTGGTGCCGCTGTCGAGCGTGGCGAAGATAAGCGTCGGGAGCGGGCCGGCGCAGATCAGCCGCGAGGCGCTGCAGCGGCGCACCTATGTGGAGATCAACCTGCGCGGACGCGACGCCGCGAGCTTCGTGAAGGAAGCGAAGGTCAGGATCGCCAAGGCGGTGCAGCTGCCGCCCCGCTACTCGATTGAATGGTCCGGGCAGTATCAGAACATGCAGACGGCGGACGCGCGCCTCTCGTTCGTCGTCCCGATCGCGATGGCGGCGATCTTGCTGCTGCTCTACTTCATGTTCGACGATGTGCGGCTGACGCTGCTCGTCTTCCTGCTGGTGCCGGTCTCGGCCTCGGGCGGCATCCTCGCACTGGTGGCGCGCGGGCTGCCGTTCTCGATCTCTGCGGCGATCGGCTTCATCGCCACTTTCGGCATCGCCACGCTGAACGGTGTCGTGCTCGTCTCCTACCTCAAGGACGAGCGCGATGCCGGCGCCACCGCCGTCGAGGCCGCCAAGGAAGCCGCCGAGCGCCGCATGCGCCCGGTGCTGATGACCGCTTTCGTCGCCACGCTCGGCTTCCTGCCGATGGCAGTCTCGACCGGTGCCGGCGCCGAGGTGCAGCGCCCGCTCGCAACGGTGGTCATCGGCGGCCTGATTACCGCGACGATCCTCACGCTCCTGGTGCTGCCTTCGATCTACCCCATCGCCGATCGCCTGTTCCGGTCCGGCGGACGCCGGGCGGAGACGGCACGCGCCGAACACGACCTCAAGAACGCCGCGGAATGATGCGTGAGCTGCGTCGGACCCGCGTTGGCGACATCGTCGAGCATTCGACAACAAGCGTCGTTGGTATGATCGTTCAAATCTGAACAAGGGGGCAACGCGCCTCCCGCTCCTTGATGGGCGAACAATGTTCTTTAGGGTCATCGTCCGCCTCGGCCTGCGCCGGTAGCCGCTCCGGGACTTGGATCTCGTTCAAGCTCGCTTTGTGCGTCCCCTGCTTTTCCTCGCGTCTTCATGCGGCAGCGACATTGGCGAGCCAACCGCGGCGGACGAGGTCGTCCCGCTACGTTGCCATGTCGGTCGGACGCAGAGACGCAACGGATCGTTGCGCGATCGGGTCGGAGAAGAGGGCTCGATTGCGGTTGACGTCCTGGCGTTGGTTCGTGTTGTCGCGATCGAGCTTGTTTCGCTTATCGCGGCGCAGCGCGTCGGCGAGCGTCAGCTTCGCGGCATCCCGTGTCGATCCGTGGGTGCCACAATGCATGCGCCGGCGCGCCGCAATCGCCCAGGCCTCGGCCTCGCGCTGGTTGCGTCGATTATGCGGAGTGTCGGAAAAGAGCGGAAAACTCCTGACTTCGGTCTGACGTCCCTTGAACCGTACCTATACGCGCAAGCTACCGGCGGACGCCACAAACCCCTGGCAACGTCTCCGCCTTCGCCATTACGAATTCGCTGAAGCAGTGGTATGAAAGCGATACGATGAATCGTCTGGCTTGCCAATCTATCGCTAAATCATTGGTAATTTCGGTATGGAAAGGTGGCCGAGTGGTTTAAGGCAGCGGTCTTGAAAACCGCCGTGGGTGCAAGCCCACCGTGGGTTCGAATCCCACCCTTTCCGCCAAACCAATAGCTCCGGACGCCCGTGGCGCCGTCGCTTTCACACCAGGGCTTATGGCGCATCCCGAGGCGCTGTTCCGCTGGAAACCCCGATTTCGCGGAGTGGAAGGCCGTTGGTGTCCACGCCATACGAGCCGAGAATCCAGGCGAACTGGAGATGGCGGCGCGCGACGTCCTTGCGCACGACGGACTTGCCTTACTCCGTCGCCACCAACCGCAACGAGCCCTCGATGCCGCCGAAGCTCCGGGCCGAGCAGGAAGGCTTCAGCTTCAAGGTGTTGCGCGCCATGATGAACGGCGAGGGTGTCGCCATGCTCGACTTGCCCAGGGCCACCCTGATCCGCTGACAGCGCCGCTCGCCGACGCGACACGCTCGCGGAGCGTCGCCGGAGAACCGCGACCATCGTGGCGCTCATGCGTCGGCCAGCCAGCGATGCGCGGATCGCTCTTGTGTATTAAAAAATCGGTATTAGCGTATAGAGAACCGCCCGGTGCTCGACGAGGTATGTAGAATGACGCACTCTAGTTTCACGCAGGCAGACATGACAGACAATCTTCAGAAGATGTCGAAAGACATGTCATCGGAAAACGCGGACGAGACACTCGGCGCATTTGAAACGGCGTTAAAAACCACGACCGATGCTTACCAACCGTCCTCGAAGATCGAAGATCTCGCGGAACAGGTCCTCGAGAACGTCTACGCTTTGGCACGCGCGCTGACCTCGTGCGCGGCGACCGAGGAGATCGAGGCAGCGCGCGAGAAGCTGTCGGGCGTGCTGTCGTCGTTCAAGGCTGCGCTCCTCGAAGCGACGCCGAAAGCGGCGGACCCGGAGTTCAAAGTGGCGGGCGCAACCGGGCCGATTTGACAGTCGCCCGAGCAAATCGTCGATCCAAGGCCGGCATGATCGCGATGGCATGGACGGCGATGGTTGGTCTCCCGGATCCCGCGAACGCCTAGGGTCCGGCGATATCGATCGCTTCACCGCTCGCGGCCTTGGGATTTTAGAAGGCTCATGGCGGCGGAAAAGATGGGCACGAGCCCGGCGATCGACGGGAGCAGCGGACATAAGCATCATGAGGTTCTCTCGAGTGAAGCCGCTATGTGTCGAGAGGTTCTCGGTTCGGCGCTTCACCTGAATAGGGGAGCATTCGCGCAACATTCTGCAAGTTGCGGACATCCTGCCACGGGCTGACCCCATGAGCTGACCACAGTTTTGATCGTGCGCATTCACCATTCCGCACGCGCCGGTGAGAAGCCGTCGACGAGATCACGAAATCGTGTGATGGCGTCGGCGGGTGCGGCGGACGGGCGATGTCGATGCGGCGCACGATGTGCAAAGAGCCCGGCGGAAACGCACCGGATGCAGGAATGACAGCCACGATGGATTCGCCGAGCCTCGACGAGGCTCGACTCCTTCAACCGGTACGCGCCTCGTTGGCCGCCTTCGCCGGCACGACGACCGAGTGGTATGACTTCTTCGTCTATGCGACCGCGGCCGCGCTCGTGTTCGGGCCGCTGTTTTTCACGAATGAAACACCGTTCGTCGGGACGCTCGCCTCCTTCGGGACGTTCGCCGCGGGCTTTTTCGCGAGGCCGGTCGGCGGCCTCATCTTCGGTCGGTTCGGCGACACGTTCGGCCGCAAACGCGCGCTCGTCATCACGCTTCTGATCATGGGGTTCGCAACCATCGCGATCGGGCTGCTGCCGACCTACGCGACGATCGGCGTGTGGGCACCGGTCGCGCTCGTGGCGCTCCGGCTGCTGCAGGGCATCGCCGTCGGCGGCGAGTGGGGCGGCGCGGTGCTCATCGCGGCAGAGCACGCGCCGAAGGGCCGGCTGACGTTCTTCGCCTCTTTCGCGCAGCTCGGCAGCCCGGCCGCACAGATCCTTTCGCTGCTTGCCTTCCGCGGCGCCGGACTGCTCGGCAAGGACGGGTTCATGGCATGGGGCTGGCGGCTGCCGTTCCTTGCCAGCATCGTCATGCTGATCATCGGCTTCATCATCCGCACGCGGGTCGCCGAATCGCCGGAGTTCAACGAGATCCGTGAACGCGAGCAGGCCTCGAAGGCACCGGTGCGCGAAGCGCTGGCAACCTCGCTCGTCCCGATCGCTCTGGCGACGGGTGCCAATACCATCGCCATCGCCTCGGTCTATCTCTTCAACACGTTCATGATCGCCTACGCGACCAAGTACCTTGGCCTTCCCCGACCGGTCATCCTCGATGCCTTGTTCATCGGGGCCTTCGTCCAGCTGATCCTGACGCCGCTGTCCGCCGGCATCGCCGAGCTGATTCGCAACGAGCGCCTGTTCCTGCAGATCGCGCTTGTGTGCGCGATGCTGTCGCCTTACGTCTTGTTCAACCTCGTCGAGACGCGCTCGTTCTGGCTCATCGCGCTCGGCATCGGCATCAATGTCATCGGCAGCTCCGCCTTCTACGCCGTGGTTGCGGGCTACGTCGCCGGCGCGTTCCCGGTGCGCGTGCGCTATACATCGATCTCCATCGCCTACCAGTTCTGCGGCGCGATCGCCGGTGGCCTGACGCCGATCGTGGGCACGATCCTCGCCGAGCACTACCAGGACCATTGGTGGCCGATCGCGCTTTTCGGGACCCTGATGAGCGCCCTGTCGTTTGCCTGCGTGATCGGGCTCGATCCCTACCGCAGGCGTCAGCTCGCCCGCGAGCACGAGATGGCGCTCGCCGATTGACCAGCCTCGGAGGCAGAATGACGCTCGACTCGAAACTCGTCGACAGGATCGGGCGCGCCGTCGACGACGGTTTCGCCGATCAGGTCGCCCACACGCGGGACCTTGTGCGGTTCGCCTCCACTCGTGGCAGCGAGCAGGCGATCCAGGATCACGTCTTCCGCACCTACCGCGAGCGCGGCTACGCGATGGACCGTTTCGCGATGGACCATGACGCGATCGCCGCCCATCCCGGCGGCTCGCGCATCACCGCCTCGCACTCGGATGCGCCGATCGTCGTGGGCATCCACCGGCCGCGTGACGAGCGCGGCCGCTCGCTGATCCTGCAGGCGCATGTCGACGTGGTCCCCTCCGGCCCCGCCGACCTGTGGACGCATCCGCCCTTCGACCCGGTCGTCGAGGGCGACTGGCTCTACGGCCGCGGCGGAGCCGACATGAAGGCGGGGCACGCCGCCAACCTGTTCGCGCTGGACGCCCTGCGCCGCATCGGTCTGCAGCCTGCGGCGACGGTGACGATGCAATCCGTGGTCGAGGAGGAATCGACCGGGAACGGCGCGCTGATGACGCACCTGCGCGGCTACAGGGCCGATGCCGTGCTGATCCCGGAACCCCAGGGCGAGACGCTGGTTCGCGCCAATATCGGCGTGCTCTGGTTCGCGATCGAGGTGCGGGGAAAGCCTGTCCACGTGCGCGAGATGGGCGCCGGCATGAACGCGATCGATGCGGCCTTCAGGCTTGTCGGCGCGCTTCGCGAGCTGGAGACGGCCTGGAACGCGCGGCATAGCGAACATGAGCACTTCGCCGACGAGGCGCATCCAATCAACCTCAACATCGGCCGCATAGAGGGTGGCGACTGGGCCTCCTCGGTGCCGGCCTGGTGCCGGCTCGACTGCCGCATCTCGCTCTACCCCGGCGTCGCCGCCGACGATGCCGCCCGCGAGATCGAGCAGGAGGTGGCCACCTTCTCGCGACACGATCCTTTGCTGTCCAACAGCCCGCCTCGCGTCACCTTCAACGGGTTCTTCGCGGAAGGCTACGTCCTCGCTGCCGGCTCCGATGCGGAGGCGACGCTCGGCCGCGCACACCGTTCCGCCACCGGAACGGAGCTGCGGAGCGCAGTCGCGCTGGCCTATCTCGACACGCGTGTCTACGCTCTGTACGATCAGGTGCCGGCCCTGTGCTACGGACCGATGAGCGAGAACATCCACGGCTTCGACGAGCGCGTAAGCTTGAGCTCGCTGAAGCGCACAACGCTTGCAACAACCCTTTTCGTGGCGGAATGGTGCGGTGTCGAGCCGGTTTCGGCTCACGCGCCCTGACGGTGACGGGGAAGTGCCGGGCAGAAGGCCGCCGGCGCGGCGAACCTGGGAGCTTTTCAGATGTCCCTGCCGAACTCGGCCTCCGCCCGCGACATCCGCTATCACCTGCACTCGGTGACCAACGCCCGGCGCCACGAGGAAACCGGTCCGATCATCATCGAGCGCGGCGAGGGCATCTACGTCGTCGACGGCGACGGCAACCGCCTCGTCGAAGCCATGTCCGGCCTATGGAACGTGGCGGTCGGCTTCGGCGAACCGCGTCTCGTCGAGGCTGCCGTACGGCAGATGCGCGCCCTCCCATTCTACCACACGTTCTCAAGCAAATCGAACCTACCGGCGATCGCCCTGGCGGAGCGCCTTGTCGCCCTCACGCCCGAGCGTCTGACGCACGCCTACTTTACCAATTCCGGGTCGGAGGCCAACGATACCGTCGTCAAAATGGTGTGGTACTACAACAATGCCACTGGCCGCCCGCGCAAGAAGAAATTCCTGGCTCGGCTCAAAGGCTACCACGGCGTCACCGTCGCATCGGGCAGCCTGAGCGGTTTGCCGGTCAACCATCGCGACTTCGACCTGCCCGCCATTCCCGTCCATCATCTCACCTGCCCGCATCATTACCGCTTCGGGCAGGAGGGCGAGAGCGAAGAGACCTTCTCGAAGCGCCTATCGGACGAGCTCGAGGCCGTCGTCGAGGCGGAAGGCGCCGACACGATCGCCGCCTTCATCGGCGAGCCGCTGCTCGGCGCCGGAGGCGTGATCCCGCCACCCTCCGGCTACTGGGAGCAGGTGCAAGCCATCTGCCGGCGCCACGACATCCTCGTCGTCGCCGACGAAGTCATCAACGGCTTCGGACGGCTCGGGACGATGTTCGCTTGCGAGTATTACGGGATCGATCCCGATATTCTCGTCGTCTCGAAGCAGCTGACCTCCGCCTATCATCCGCTCGCCGCCGTGCTGATCAGCCAAGCGCTCTACGACGGCATCGCCGACAACACGGCGAAGCTCAACAGCTTCGGACACGGCTTCACGACGTCGGGCAGTCCGGTCGCCTGCGCCGTGGCGATGGAAAACCTCGACATCATCGAAGAGCGCGACCTCGTCTCGAACGCGCGTCGGCAGGGCCGGCTGATGCACGACGAGCTGGCGCGTCTGAGCGCCCATCCGCTCGTCGGGGAAGTCCGCGGCGCTGGGCTGATCGCAGGCGTCGAACTCGTTGCGGACAAGGCGACGAAGCGGCCTTTCGAGCCCGTCGGCAGGGTCGGCGCGGAGTTCTTCCGTCGCGCCCACGGCCATGGCCTCATCGTGCGGGCGATCGGCGATACGATCGCGCTCTGCCCGCCGCTGATCATCACCGAGGCGCAAATGCGCGATCTGATCGCGCGTTTCGAGGCCACCCTTGCCGACGTGACGGCATGGGCAGCGGAGGTGATGTGAGCGCCCGCGCATGAGATGGAGACGCGTGTGAGCCAAACCTTCCCGATCGACGAGGCTCGGCTCTGGGGCTCGATCGACGAGACGGCCTCGATCGGCGCCTGCCCCGGCGGCGGCCTCAGCCGTCTCGCCTTGACCGAAGACGACCGCCTGGTCCGCGACTGGTTCCGCGCGGCGACGCAGGCACTTGGCTGCACGGTGACGGTCGACGAGGTCGGCAACATGTTCGCGCGCCGCCCCGGCCGACGCCCGGAGCGCGACCCGATCGCGATCGGCAGCCATCTCGACACCCAGCCGCTCGGCGGACGCTTCGACGGCGTGCTCGGCGTGCTCGCAGGGCTCGAGGTGCTGCGCACGCTCGACGACGCCGGCCACGTCACCGAGGCGCCGCTCGAACTCATCAACTGGACCAACGAGGAAGGCAGCCGCTACGCGCCAGCGATGCTGGCGTCCGGCGTCTTCGCGGGGGTGTTCACGCCGGAGTTCGCCTTCGCGCGGCGCGATCGTGCCGGCGTGAGCTTCGGCGACGCGCTCGACGCGATCGGCTATCGCGGCAGCGAGAAGGCCGGCGGTCACAAGCTCGCGGCGGTGTTCGAGCTGCACATCGAGCAGGGGCCGATCCTCGAAGCCGAAGGCTTGCCGATCGGCGTGGTGACCGGCGCGCAGGGCGCACGCTGGTTCGACGTCACGCTGAAGGGGGGCACCGGCCACACCGGGGCGACGCCGATGCGCATGCGGCGCAACGCGCTCATCGGCGCAGCGCGGATCGTCACCGCGATGGACCGCATCGCCGCCGATCACGGTCCGGAGGCGGTCGCGACCGTCGGCTGCGTGGACGTCTCGCCGAACTCCCGCAATGTCATCCCGGGCGAGGTCTTCCTGACGGTCGATCTCCGTCACCCCGACGATGCGGTGCTGGCCTCGATGACCCGCGCCTTCGAGGCAGAGCTCGAGGACACCACATGCACGCTTGGCCTCGAGCGCGAGCTGACCATCATTCTCGACACGCCGGCCGTGCGCTTCCATCCGCGCCTGATCGCCTGCGTCGAAGCCGGCGCGCGGCAGGCCGGCGTCGGCTACCGCCGCCTGGTGTCTGGCGCATCGCACGACGCAGTCTATCTCGCCCGCGTATTGCCGACGACGATGATCTTCGTGCCGTGCGTCGGCGGCATCAGCCACAACGTCGCGGAGTTCGCCAAGCGCGAGGACTGCGCGAGAGGCGCCCAGGTGCTCCTCAATGCCGTCCTCGCGCTCGATGTCGAGATGGTTCCTTAAGGTGGCGGCGTTCTCGCTCAGCTCGCGAGAAGCTCGCGCAAGGCGGCTTCGAGCACCTCGATGTCGGCGGGGCTCGTGCCGGGGCCGCCGGCGAAGTGACCCCAGTAGGAGTCGACGACGCGCAGCTCGGCGTTCGGCATGTGCTTGGCCTCGATCTCGTTGTCCTCCGGCGGGAAGTAGAGATCGGTCTTGCACGGCATCAGGATCGCCTTGGCCTTGATGGCGCCGAGCGCCTTGGCGAAGTCGCCCTTGAACACCTCGTTGTCGCTGATGTCGCCGTGCTGCCAGGTCCACAGCATGCCGAGCAGGTTGTTGGCGTCGCGCGCGAGGAACAGACCTTCCCAAAAGCCGACCAGGAAGTCCTCAAGGCTGGCATAGCCCATGATCTTGAGGTCGGCCTCGACGCGATAGAAGGTCTGCGAGAAGCCCCACCCGGCGTAGACGCGGCCGAAGGCGCGCAGCCCCTTGTGCGGCGCCCCCCTGTACCAGCCTTCCTCGAAGGCCGCGTCGGCCATCAGCGCCGCCTTGGCGCCGTCGAGAAACACGTAATTGTGCCGCGAGCACTTCGCCGAGCCTTGGAACGGCAGGATGCGCTGGACCATGTCGGGGTAGAGGCAGCCCCAATGATAGGTCTGCAGCGCACCCATCGACCAGCCGGTGACGAGCGGCAGCGTAGTGATGCCGAATTTTTCCGTCACCAGGCGATGCTGCTGGCGGACGTTGTCATAGGCCGTCACGCGTGGGAAGCGCGGGCCGTTCCTGGGCTCCGGCGTGTTGCTAGGCGACGACGACAGGCCGTTGCAGAACATGTTGGGGATGATGATGAAATACTTGTCGGGATCGAGCGCCCTGCCCGGCCCGATCAGCCATTCGTTGTCGTAGTGCCGGCCGGAATACCAGGTCGGATAGACGATCGCGTTCGACCTGTCGGCGTTCAGCGTGCCGAAGGTTTTGAAGGCGAGCTTCGCGTCGCGCAGCGTCGCGCCGGACTGCAACACGACATCACCGAGCGCGTAGATCTCATAATCCGTCATGGTCGACCTTCCATCCTCGAGCGATCGTTCCTGTCGCATCGCCCCAACGGCAAGGATCGATGCCGACCAGGCGCTTAGCGGGGCTTCGCGCGCGGGGCGCCGACGCAAGTGCCGCGCCATCGGCGCCGAACGACGAATGTCGCCAATCGCAGCCGCGCAAGCGGCATCGATCGCGGAAGCGGGCGAGATGGTACCTCGTGCCCTTGGCGGCTGACCCCTTTCGATGGTAGCGCTGGTCGACCTGACCGCATGACGGAGCGCGTATGGTGTCCGCCAAACTCACCCTTTTGGTGCCGATGCTGCTCGCCGTTGGCGGCGTCTCATCGAGCGCCGCCGCGCAAGCCGCCAAGCCGGACGATCGTTGCACCGGAACGCTTTGCGACCTGTACTACAGCATGGGCGGCACCGCCGCCAAGGCTCCGTCTCCCGCGGCCACCGGCCCCGTTGCGGCCTCCGGCACGGCGCCGGCCGCCGTGCCGGTTCCCCACGTGGCGGTCCAGGGCGGCGGCGTGCTCGGCATGATGAACGGTGCGCCGCAGGATCGATGCACCGGCACGCTCTGCGATCTCTTCTACGGCGGTCCTCCGCCGGAGAAGCCGCCCGCGGCAACTCCCGCTGCCCTGGCGCCCGCCGAGGCTTTGGCGCCTGCCGAAGCGCCGCACGGCGCTCTCGCACCGGCGGACGCGCCGCAGGCCGACGACGTACCGGTGCGCCGCCGTCGCGGGCGCCGCGACGAGGCGGATGCCTTACCGCGCGAGGAGAAGCCGCGCTGTGCCGCCCCCGCGTCCGATCCATGGCGGTGCTACCGCTGAAGCCTTTGCGCGCCGGCTGATGCGTTGACCCTCGCCCACGCACGCCGCAGCCCGGCCTCGAGCACGGGCGCCGCACGACGGCGCGCGCGGCCCAGAGTCCGGCTCTTTCTGGCGGCCGTTCTCGCATCGCCGGCTTGGGCCGCCTCGCCTGCTCCGACCTTTGCCGAGGCTGCGCCCACCGCGCACGGCAAGCCCGCACCGGCTCCGCCGGCGACTGTCACTCTCTGCACCGCGCTCGAGGCGGCGGCCAAGCGCAACGGCCTCCCCTACGACTTCTTCGCCCGGCTGATCTGGCAGGAGAGCCGCTTCGACCCGACCGCGCGGAGTCCCGCCGGGGCGGAGGGCGTCGCGCAGTTCATGCCCGCCACGGCGGCCGAGCGCGGGCTGTCCGATCCGTTCGAACCGGCCCGCGCGCTCGATGAGTCCGCCGCCTACCTCAAGGACTTGCGGCAGCGCTTCGGCAATCTCGGCCTCGCCGCGGCCGCCTACAACGCCGGCCCGGGCCGACTCGGCCGCTGGATCGCCGGCGCCGCCGCCCTGCCGCAGGAGACGATCGACTATGTCGTGACCGTCACCGGCCATTCCGTACTGGAGTGGCGGGATCCGGAACCGCCGACGCTGACCCCGGAGCCCGGCTTCTCCTGCGTCGTCTTCGCCGGCCAGGCGGGCCGCGTGCCGCTGCCGGCTTCCGGCGCCGAGCCCGGCCTGCCGCCGCCGAAACCCTGGGCGGTGATCCTCGTCGGCAGCTTCAACAAAGCCGCGGTGACGGCCGAATATGCGCTCGTGCGCGCCAAATACGCGGAGACGCTGGGCCCGCTCACCCCGATGGTCCGCCGCCGCCACCTCGGCAGCATGCCGGCGAAGAAGTACGTCGTCCAGATCGAGGAGGACGACCGCGCCGCCGGCAATCGCCTCTGCCATCGCCTGGAGACCGCCGGCGGCAATTGCGTCGTGCTGCGCAACATCCTGCGGTGAGGTGGCACGGCAGTTGGCGGGCCGCCTATGCCTCGCCGAGTGCCGGCGAAGCCCGCCTCCAAGCAGGCCGACAAGCAGGCCGGCAAGTAAGCCGGCGGTCCCTCGTTGACAAATCCCGCTCGCGGGTGTGCTTCTCATCGCGCGTCGCCAAGATCGAGCCGCGCCGATCGCGCGGCGGGCGGCGCCTTCCCAGGACAGCCTTGATGAAGACGCTCGCCCTCGCTTCCGCTGCCCTCGCCGCGCTCGTTACCGCCCTGCCCGCCTCCGCCGAACTGCGGCCCGGTGCGCCGGCCCCGGCGTTCACGGTGGAGGCCGCGCAGGGCGGCCGCACCTTCACCTTCGCGCTCGCCTCGGCGCTCAGGAAAGGACCGGTGGTGCTCTACTTCTATCCGAAATCGTTCACCTCGGTGTGCACGCAGGAGGCTCACGACTTCGCCGAGGCGATGCCGGCCTTCGCCGCCGCGGGCGCCAGCGTGATCGGGCTGTCGGCCGATACGATCGACACCCAGATCGCGTTCTCGTCGAAGGAGTGCCGCGACACCTTCCCCGTCGGGGCCGACCCGCGCCTCGACGTCGCCCGCGCCTATGACGCCGCCTTCTCCATCCCCGGCACCGGCATCGGCTACGCCAACCGCATCTCCTACGTCATCGCGCCGGACGGCACGATCCTCTCCAGCACCGTCGACGGCGACGCCGCCCCGCACATCGCCGACGCGCTAGCGGCGGTGAAGCGGTGGCGGGCCAAGCACAAGGCGTGACGCGCACCGGGTGGAGGCGGCCTCTGCTCCGACGGGCCGAACGATAGGCTCCTCCCCGCCCAAGGTTGGAATGGTTCCAGAAAGACCGAGGCGGTAGCATCGCGCGGCACGCCGCCGATGATGAAACGGCTTCGCCTTATCGCGTGCCGAAGCCGAACAAACACGCGCTGGAGGACCACATGAGGGACAGGACCACGCAGGACACCGACAAGCTGTCGCGGCGCACCCTGCTCGGAGGCGCCGCGGCGCTCGTCGGCGCCGGGACCGCCAGCCTCATCGCGACGCCGGCCGCCGCGCAGAGCAAGACGCCGCAGACGGCGGCCAAATACCAGGATCATCCGCAGGGGCAGAGCAAGTGCAGCGGCTGCGTCCAGTTCCAGGCGCCGGCCGCCTGCAAGGTCGTCGAGGGCAAGATCAGCCCCGAAGGCTGGTGCCAGCTCTTCGCGGCGAAGTCAGGGTAGCCACGCGCGCTGCCGACACCCCTGGGGCGGACCTCACGCCGCACGCGTCAGCGTCGCGGCGTCTCCTCTACCACCTCCGCGGTCACGCGGGAGAGCCCGCGCGCGCGGGCAAGCTCGACAACGGCGCGGCGCCGGGCGCCGCGTTGGAAGAACGGCACGCGCGCCATCGCCGCCTCCGCGTCGAACTCCCAAACCAGCGGCCCGAGCGCGGCGCGCTCCGCGGGCGTGAGCGGGCGCGGCGGCGGCGGTGCGGCGGCCCGAGGGGACGGCGGCGGGTCGGCTTCGGGGGGTCGCGCCGCGGCCTCGGGGGGTCGCGTCGCGGGAGCGCCCGCCTCGCCCGAGAGATCGATCGTTAGCTGCGCCAGCGCGTGCGGCGCGCCGGTCAGCCGCGCGACCTCGCGGATCGTGATGGCGGCGAGCCGCCCTTGCGCGTCATACTCCGCCGCGATCGCCTCGGCCAACGCCCGCGTCTCCGCCACGCCGGCCTCGCTCAGCGCCAGACGGACGCCATCGCGGCCGCGATCGACGGTGATGCGCATTCGTGTCCTCCCCAACAATCTGCCGCCGGTGAGACGGCCCCTCGCCGCCACGAAAGGTCGGCAAGGCAGGCGGCGCAACCCGGCCATCCGACCAGTGACACCGCGACGGCATCCTTCGAACGGCCAAGACGCTCGAATTCGACGCCCCTTGGCGCCCGGCCACACCCTCGCCTGCGACCCGGTGGGATGAACCGGATCGTTTTGCCGCGCTGCCGGTTGTGCGAACCACAGAATACGAGGAAGACGAGATGACGGTCCAGATCAAGAAACTCTTCGTCGTCGGCGCCGCCGTTGTGGCGCTTTCGACCTTCGGCATGACGGCTCTCCCGACCGACATCCACGCCGCCGGCGGCGGCGCAGGCGGCGGCGGTGGCGGCGGTGCTGGTGGCGGCGGAGCCGGTGGTGGCGCGGCAGGCGGCGGTGGCGGCGGAGTCGGGGGCGGTGGCGGTCATGGCGGCGGCGCCGGTTTGGGCGGAGGCGCGGGCGCCGGTGGTGTCGGTGCGGGCGGCGGCGGGCGAGCCGGAGGCGCGGGCGCCGGCGGTGTCGGCGTGGGTGGCGGCGGTCGTGCCGGAGGCGCGGGCGCCGGTGGTGTCGGTGCGGGCGGCGGCGGGCGAGCCGGAGGCGCGGGCGTCGGCGGTGTCGGCGTGGGTGGCGGCGGTCGTGCCGGAGGCGCGGGCGCCGGTGGTGTCGGTGCGGGCGGCGGCGGTGGTGCCGGAGGCGCGGGCGGCGGCGCCGGTGGGCTTGGCGGCAATCGCGCCGCAGGTGCCCGCGCGGGCGGCGGCGCTCCGCGCGCGCACGCTGGCCCCGGCGTGAGAGGCGGCGCCAGAGGTGGCCGCGAAAGTTCGGCCGATGTCCGATCCGGTCGCGGTGCCGCTATCGGCGAAGCCCGCGGTCGCGAATTCGGCGGCCGGGACCGGCGCCTCGACCGCCGTTTCGGCGGCCGCCGCATCTTCCGTCGTTTCGGCTATACCCGTTTCATCCCCTACTACTGCCGTGGCATCCGTCGCCTGACCGGCCGCTGCCGCCGGTATTATTGAAGGCTCTAGCACTCCTTCTTTCAGGAGCGGACCGCGGGCGGGAGAAGGTGCGCACGCCGTCAGCACGCGTCCCCCAGTCTCAATCTGCGTCTGTTCCTCGGCAAGCTGCTGCCCTGACGCTCTATAGCAGCAACAGCGCGCTTTCATGGCCGTTGGGACTCTATGCGCCGCGCGTCGCGCTGCTCAAAGAGTTCCTTCAACCTTAAAATGACCGTATCCCTGTTCGACTTGGTTTTTCCTTGCGGGTGAAAGGTTCGATATGAACGAGCAGGCAGGCATTTGTGCGCCAGTTTGGAAATGCTTGTGTTTACGTCTGTATTCATATGTATACCAGATAATATCTGAGCGAGCAGCGTATCATAGACGCAACCGGTGAAGAGGACACATGAACCCGTTTCTACAATATCCAATTCTTGACAGAGAAGACGACCTAAGTGTCCGTCCCAGAACATGTTGAGTCGGATGAGTCGCTTGTGATTCAAGGTAGCGGTCTGATCGGGGCCGCTTCGCATGTGGACGAACGAGAACCGTGGTCGCTACGACCGCAAGAGCCTGCGCTATCCCAGCGATCTCACCGACGAGGAATGGGCGCTGGTCGCGCCGTTGATCCCTCCCGCCAAGCGCGGCGGCAACAAGCGGATCGTGAACATCCGCGAGGTCGTCAACGGGCTGATGTACGTGCTCGCCACCGGCTGCCAGTGGCGGGCGATCCCCAAGGACCTGCCGCCGCGCTCGACGGTGCACGGCTTCCTCGACCTGTGGGACTGGGACGGCACGTTGGACCGCATCCATCACGTGCTCTACGTCCAATGCCGGGAGGTGGCCGGCAAGGAGGCCAGTCCGACCGCGGCGATCATCGACAGCCAGAGCGTCAAGAGCGCCGAAAAAGGGGGGCCTCGATCGACCCGCCGGGCTACGATGCCGGCAAGAAGATCAAGGGCAAGAAGCGCCATCTGCTCGTAGACATGCAAGGCCTGCTCCTGCACGCGCTCGTGCACACGGCCGACATCCAGGACCGCGACGGCGGCGTCCTGGTGATGGCGACCTTGTTTGGTCTCCACCCGTTTCTTCTGAAGCTCTACGCGGACGGCGGCTACCAGGGCGCCGCGTTCCAGGCCGCCGTGAAGCGCGTGCTGCACAATCTCGACGTCGAGATCATCAAGCGGTCCGACATGGCGAACGGCTTCGCCGTGCTGCCGAAGCGATGGATCGTCGAGCGCACGATCGCCTGGCTGAACAGATGCCGTCGGCTCGCCAAGGACTGGGAATGCCACAGCCGAAAGGCTCTGGCGTTCCTCCGCCTCGCCTCGATCCGCCTTATGCTGCGCAAGCTATGTCAAACCGTCAAATGATCTCGGACAGACTCTAAGTGCGGTATCAGCGCGTCCCTGAATGCGGTAGGGGCTCGAAAGACACTTTTGTCCAGATAGTCGCACTTGACGAGGTTGTTCCAGTACGCGTTCGAGCCGGAGAATTGTCGAAACGCATACCAGAAAGCAGATCGATAATTTTGCGGCTGGTAAGCCGCATAACCAAAATTTCGATAGCCCCACTGAAGGGCTTCGACGGCTCCGTCTTGATGCAAGAAATCCCAAAACGAATTGACGGCGGGGTATTCCGCTGGATAGTCCTCGTGGTATCCAGGGCATTCTCTTCGAAGCTCGTGGTTCCAACTCCACCCCATCGTCTCACGACCGAAAACAGCGATCCGAGGCGGCACAGGCGTACAGTCGCCGGATCGCGTCCTTACAGGAAACGATAGAAGCAGTGGCGGGCTACATTGTTTGAGAATCTGCTGACTGCTTTGTATTTTGGGATCCTTGAGTAACCCTATTTTCCATTGATGATACAAGGACGCAAGCTGTGCATTCATCTAATGTTCTCCAAAGCAAAATCCCATCCTCACCCTCCCCGCGCCCGGCTTCGCCGCCACCTCCGTCGCCAGCATCGCGACCAGCATACCCGCGTCCCCCTCGCCCAGCACCCGCGCCTTTCGCGCGACCACGGCGAAGTCGCCGGGCGTTAGCGGGTCGAGGCGATCGAGCGCGGGGGACGCCCCCTTCCCGAACGCGCGGACAAACGCCTCGCGGGCCTGCGCCGCGCTCATCGCGCGAAACTCGACCTTGAACAGGAAGCGGCGGAGCGTGGCGGGGTCGAGGCTGCCCATCGCGTTGGTGGTGCAGGCGAAGGGAAAGGGGTGGCGCGCCATCCAGGTCAGCATCTCGTTGACTTGGGTGACCTCCCACGTCTGCCGGGCGCCGGCGCGGTCGCGCAGCAGCGAGTCAGCCTCGTCGAGGACCAGCATGGCGCGCCGCTCCGTTGCCTCGGAAAAGGCGGCGGCGATGGCCTGCTCGCTGCCGCCGACATACATCGAGAGCAGGTCGGAGGCGCGCTTCTCGACGACCTCAAGCCCGAGTTTCTCGGCGAGGTGGCGCGCGTAGGCGCTCTTGCCGGTGCCGGGCAGGCCGTGGAGGCAGAACGAGAGCGCCGTCTCGCCGCGCACGAACGCCGCCCGCGCCCGCTCGGCCAGCGCCGCGAGGTCGCGGTCGGCGGCGGAGAGATCGGGATCGAAGGCGCTGGCGCCGGCGAGCGGCGGCGGCGGCGGCACGCGGCCCATCGCGGCCAGCAGCGAGGCGGTGCCGCGCAGCGCCGCCGCGGCGCCGCCACCCGTGAGCGCCGCCGTGCGCAGCCCGGCGTCGATCAGCGCCGGCGAGGCCTGGACCGCCGCAGGACGTTCAAGATCGGCCGCGCCAAGCGCGAGCTCGCGTTTGCGCGCCAGCCGCGCGATCATGGCGCGGCGCACGTCGCGGCCCGGCTCGCGAAAGCCGATCGCCAGCGCCATACGGCGCAGCACCGCCTGCCCCATCCGCTCGGGGCTGTTGGTGATCCACAGGGTCGGCGCGGCACAGCGCTCGACGAGCCGGTTCATGAACACCTTCGAGCCGGTGCGCGAGGCTCGGTTTCCCTCGTCGACGCCGGTGAAGATGTCGTCGGCCTCGTCGACCACGAGCAGCGCGCGTCCGGCCTGGGCGGCGAGCTTGCTCGTGAAGGCATACTGCGCGATCCGCTCGACGCGCGACGGCTCGCGGTCGTTCTCGTCGGTCTCGCCGATGAACACCGCACGGGCGTTCAGCCTTGCGGCGAGCGTCTTGGCGAACTCGGTCTTGCCGGTGCCGGGCACGCCATGGAGCATGACGCCGACGCCGGGCTCGCGCCGGTTTAGCGCCTTCTCGATAAGCCCGGCGGCGAGGTCCCGAACGTCGCCGAGATGGTCGAAGTCGCCCCACGACAGCGTCGCGGCCGGAGCGGCGCCGAACAGTTCGGCGCCGAGCCGCCCGGGGTCGGTCCATCTCGCGCGCGCGAGGCGCAGGACCGTCGCCGACGGCGCGTAGTCGTGGCCGTTGCGATCCTCGAGAAGGCCGAACTGCAGGAGCGGCCGGCCGGGCAGCAGCCGTTCCTCCGTCTTAGGCCCGGGTAGCGCGAGAAGCGCGGCGAGCGCCGCGAGGTTGACCTCGTCGTGCGATCTCGGATGGCCGGCCAGCGCGTCGGCCAGCGCGTGGACGGGCGGCAACAGCGCCGCCCGCACCGCCAGCTTGAGGATCGCCGCCTCGTCGGCATGGAGGTCGAGCGTCGCCGCGATCCAGCGCAGGCGCTTCTCCAGCGGCGAGGGCGGCGGCTCGGCGCCGTGCCGGGCCTCGCGCGCGAGCCGCCGCGTCTCCGCGGGCGCCGGGAAGCCGTCGGGCCAACGCTCCCGGTCGATGTCCGGCGCCGCGAGCCCGATCGTCTCGCCATGTTCACGGAGCCATTCGGCGACGGCGGTCATCGAGGGACCACGATGACGGCGCCACTGCTCGACGGCGCCCGCGAAGTAGAGGGACAGCGCGCGGGCCTCGAAGCGATGCGACAGGCATCCCTCGTCTCCGAACGCTCTGCGACGCGAAGGGAACTGCGCCATGCACGATGCTCCTCGATGCGGGCGGATGCGCCTCGCGTTCTCTCGTGACGGCGTGTAACTCTCACAGACGACAGATTTGGACGTACTGTAGATGCGCCTCGAGAAAATCGTGATGCTGCTTCGGATCGCGCGCCAGCTCGCCGGGAGCGCCGAGGGCATGAGCCTCGACGAGATCGCCCGCGACGCGGGCGTCGACCGGCGCACGGCCGAGCGCATGCGCGACGCGCTGCGCGACCTGTTCCCGACCCTCGACGAGGTGCGCGAGGGCCGCACCAAGCGCTACACGATACGCGGCGGCCTCGACGGCTTCTTCCAGGCGCCCAGCGTCGACGAGCTGGCCGAGCTGCAAGCGGCGATCAGGGCGCTGGAGGCCGCGGACGCCTGCGCGAGGGCCGCGCTACTGCGCTCGCTCACGGCGAAGATCAAGGCGGCGCTGCGGGCGCCGGTCCGCCGACGCATCGAGCCGGATCTCGACGCGCTGCTCGCCGCGCAGGAGCCGGTGCTGCAGGCCGGCCCCCGGCCGCTCGCCGACGCGCGAACACTGGCCTGCCTGCGCGAGGCGCTGAAGGCGTCGCGGCTCTGCCTGTTCGATTACGCGGGACCCTCCGGCGCACCGCGCGGGCGGCGCGTGCATCCCTACGGGCTCCTCTACGGCAAGGCCTATTATCTCGTCGGACCGGAGGCCGGCAGGGAGGACCCGGTGCTCTGGCGCCTGGACAGGATGAGCAATCTCGGCCTCGGCGCCACCGTTGCGGCTGCCGATTTCGACCTCGCCGCCTACGCGGCGCGCTCGTTCGGCGCGTTCCAAGAGGAACCCGCCGACATCGTGCTGCGATTTTCCAGCGATGCGGCCGCCGATGCCGGCCGGTTCCTGTTCCATCCCACGCAGGTGACGGAGACGGCGCCCGACGGATCGCTGACGGTCCGTTTTCGCAGCGGCGGCTTGCTGGAACTCGTCCGACACCTGTTCACGTGGGGCGATTGCGTCGAGATCGTGGCGCCGCGGGAGCTCCGCGACCTGATGGTCGCCGAACTCGAATCGGCCCTGTCGCGCCACGATGGCGGGATCAGCCCCGGCGCGGAGACAGACGCGAGACAGCTCCGGACGTGAACTTCCGGTCGCCGGCGACCGCCGCTCCGGTTTCGCGCTTATGGCCTGTTTACGTCCCACTCGTTTTCTATGAACACGCGGAGCGCCGGAGACAACGCTTTTTTGCATTGGCTGCTGCTTGGATGTGGCATTCTTGTCGTAAACGCGGCTTGGCCATCCGGGAGCCGAAAGAACTCAAGCGGCAGCGTCTGTTCGTTCACGCAGATGTTGGACAACGCGTCATCTCTGCAAACATTGCCCCAAAGTTCCAACGCGGTAAACAAGACGCGTTGCGGCCTTAATACATCAAGCACGCCACGAAAAAGTCCTCGCGCCGCGCTCCACTGGCTTGCTTGAGGTCGGGCTCGCGGGCCGCCGTGCACGGGAGTTTGGATGAAGTTACAGAATGCGACTTTGTCCCAGAAGTCCGGTGAACCTCCGCCCAGGCGATACCTGACGGTATTCCAAAATCGAAGCCTTCCACGGAGGGCGTCTTCGTGAACGCACTTCTGAGTGAAAGTGGGGGAGAGCTCCTCGTCATTATGCTGCACTCCGCACCACGTATCGTAATGCGCTTCGCCGACGATCAGGAGCCTGCGGTGAAGAAATCCGTCATCGGCGTATCGTGGTCCTCGCCATGGATGGAAGGTCATATTCATCTCCACAATTGATGGGCTGGCAATCGTCTAGGCAAGCTCCACGCGACCTCCAAGGGCGACCGCAGATCGTTGACAGGAGCGACACAAAGGTATGGCCTGCGGCCGCGCGCTAGTGCGCAGATGGTGATAGCGCATGAGGGCCCTCGCACTTTCTTTCCTTTGTCTTTGTTCACTTGAAGTCTCTGGCGCCGCAGAGACCACTCAGCCGAAATCATGGCGTCAATCGCTTCATGAAAGACTTTCGGGAGCAAAGAAGGTAATCATCAAGGACGTTAGCGCCGGTATCACGCTCGTACATGCAGCGAGATGGCCGTCGTTTTCTATGCCTATGAGCGCGCTTCGCCTTGCCTTCTCAGCAGTTCCGTTGCCTTCGAGAGCGAGCCTCAGAGCTTGGATGCCGATGTCTCCGTCTATGCCAAACGCTTCGACATGGATCAATAGTGTTAATCTAACGTCTATGCCTTCGATGACTGATTGGCTGGCTGAGAAACGCCCCAGAGATGTAGTCATCAACATCCAAAGCGCGATACAAAAGGGTTGGGTTTTGATCCCCGACAGCGACCGTCGTTATGCGATCGATTTTGCCGTAACCGCGACGAGCGTCGGCGTCGTCACTGGCTTTGTGACTGTAGCCTGCGTTGTGGTTGCAACTCCTGGTGGCCCCGTTCTCGTAGCTCTAGCGACGGCCGGCTGCGCGACCGTAGGATCGGAGGCCGGCGCTCGCTTGGTACGCGCCGGTTATGGCTATGGCGGAAGGGCGATTGATGAGAACGCATTTAGATATGGCAAGTTCGGCGGCGAAGTTTTGGGAGGAGGCTTGGGATCGGGTAAAGCCGTCATAATGCGAGCTGTCATGCATCCTCGCGTCTTCTTGTCCAAAGCTCAAAACCTGAAGCGATTGACGCTTGCGCTTCGAGCGCCAGCCAGAAGCGTGTTGGAGGGGCCAAGAGAGCCCTATCTTGGCTTTGATGATAATGGGCTTGCTCAGGACAGTGCAACAGCTTCAAACGAGACGTGGCGTCCAGATCGCTCATCTGTGCTTATAGAACCTGTCGGCTCACCCGAGCTACCGCAGTTTTAGTGTGCCGCGGATTGCCTTTGCGAGCCAGTCTCAGTCGCGGATGCAACGCCGATTACGTCGACCGTCATGCGCATGGCCTTAAACCGCCTTTCTCGCGGCAAGCTTCCGCCGACGATCGCGCGCGTCTACGGCTCGTTTCAAAGCATCGGAACGCGCCGGTTGCGCATCCGTGTCGGCCAGCGCGCCGTGCTCGATATCCCGGTCCGTCATCGCGTCGAGGCGGGTCCGCTCCGCCGGCGTGAAGCCGTCGGTCTCGCGCATGTGCGCGGCCAAGCTAGCCGCCTGCTCGGGCGAGATAGGCATTTCGCTCCCTTCGTCCCGCGAGTCGGGCTGAGATCAGCCGTATGTTGGCGCCGCGCCGCTTAACGGTCACAAAGAGCACGACGCCTCTCGCCCGGCCGATGATGTTGGTCCGAACCTCGCCGGCGCGAGCCTGATCCTCGACCTCAAGGTAGTCCGCATCAACGAAGACTTCCACCGCGACGGCGAACCTGATCCCGTGCTTCCGGCTGTTGCTGGCATCCTTCTCGAGATCCCATTCGAAGCCGGCCGGAAACACGTTTAGTCGACATTATTCCGCCGCCGTCCCCGCCTCAACGTAGAGCTTGCCGCCCTTCTCCAAAAATTCCGCGCTCTTCTCCGCCATGCCTTTCTCGGCCGCCGCCCTCTCCATTCCCAGCACCTCCGCCCGAATATCCTGAGTGATCTTCATCGAGCAGAACTGCGGGCCGCACATCGAGCAGAAATGGGCGACCTTGTGGGCGTCCTTGGGCAGGGTCTCGTCGTGGTAGCGACGCGCCGTATCCGGGTCGAGGCCGAGGTTGAACTGATCCTCCCAGCGGAACTCGAAGCGCGCCCGGCTCAAGGCGTCGTCGCGCAGCTGCGCGGCGGGGTGGCCCTTGGCGAGGTCGCCGGCGTGGGCGGCGATGCGGTAGGTGATGACGCCCACCTTGACGTCGTCGCGGTCGGGCAGGCCGAGGTGCTCCTTCGGCGTGACGTAGCAGAGCATGGCGCAGCCGAACCAGCCGATCATCGCCGCGCCGATGCCGGACGTGATGTGGTCGTAGCCCGGCGCGATGTCGGTGGTCAGCGGCCCGAGCGTGTAGAACGGCGCCTCGTGGCACTCGGCGAGCTGCTTCTCCATGTTGACCTTGATCTTGTGCAGCGGCACGTGGCCGGGGCCCTCGATCATCACCTGGCAGCCCCGGCCCCAAGCGATCTTCGTCAGTTCGCCCAGCGTCTCGAGCTCGGCGAACTGCGCCGCGTCGTTGGCATCGGCGATCGAGCCCGGCCGCAGCCCGTCGCCGAGCGAGAACGAGACGTCGTAGGCCCGCATGATGTCGCAGATCTCGCCGAAGCGCTCGTAGAGAAAGCTCTCCTTGTGGTGCGCCAGGCACCAGCGCGCCATGATCGAGCCGCCTCGCGAGACGATGCCGGTGGTGCGCCGGGCGGTGAGCGGCACGTGGTGCAGCCGCACGCCGGCATGGATGGTGAAGTAGTCGACGCCCTGCTCCGCCTGCTCGATCAGCGTGTCGCGGAACATCTCCCAGGTCAGCTTGATCGGGTCGCCGTTCACCTTCTCCAGCGCCTGGTAGATCGGCACGGTGCCGATCGGCACCGGCGCGTTGCGCATGATCCAGTCGCGGATGTTGTGGATATTGCGGCCGGTGGAAAGGTCCATCACCGTGTCGGCGCCCCAGCGGATCGCCCATACCAGCTTCTCGACCTCGTCGGCCACCGAGGAGGTGACGGCGGAATTGCCGATGTTGGCGTTGACCTTGACCAGGAAATTGCGGCCGATGATCATCGGCTCGAGCTCGGGGTGGTTGATGTTGGCGGGGATGATCGCGCGGCCGCGCGCGATCTCCGAGCGCACGAACTCCGGCGTGACGAAGGCCGGGATCTCGGCGCCGAAGGACTCGCCGTCGGCCAGCGCAACATCGGCGCCGGCCGCCGCCTCCTCGCGACAGAGGTTTTCGCGCGCGGCGACGTAAATCATCTCCTCGGTGACGAGGCCGGCGCGGGCGCATTCGTACTGCGTCACCATCTGCGGTTTGCCATCGACATTTGCGCGGGCGCGGCGGGGCGCGGTGATCGCCGGGCAGGCTGGCACCAGCTTGTCGGCGCCGACGTTGCCGTTGTCCTCCGGGCGCACGGCGCGGCCGTCGTAGGTGTCGTAGCCGCGCGATGCGAGCCACGGCCGCGCGCTCGGCAGGCCGGCGGAGAGGTCGACGCGGATGTTCTCTTCCGTGTAGGGGCCGGAGGCGTCGTAGACGCGCACCGGCGGTTCGTCGGCGGAGGGGTGCAGCGCGATCTCGCGGAACGGCACCGCGATGTCCTCGCGGCCTCCCGCTTGGTGGTACACCTTGCGCGAGCCGGGCAACGGGCCGGTGGTGACGGTTTCGGGAACGAGCGAGCCGGGCTTGTGCTGGATGTTCATGGTCGCGCTCTCCTTAGACGACGGGACGGGAGCGCAGAGGCCTGGCAAGGGGCGGCTCGGGTTCTCGAAGTGGAGAGCGGGCCGCGGTGCCGGTCCCTGCGCTGGCATTACCCAGGTTCAGGTTCGAAGGGTATGATCTCAGCCGGTCCTCGCGGACCAGCACCCCTATGGCCGAGGAAGGGTAGCGCGCCGCGACGGCGCTAGCAAGGCCGGCGTCCGTTCGACCTTGGCGGCAGTTGCCGCGGGGGCCGAGGCATGGTCCCGATCGCGGTCAGCTTAAGATTAACCGGCGACTCCGTTCGCATCCGACGAGAATTGAACGTAGCTCGGGAGACCGCTCAACTCTATGTTCGAAGGTCCCGCATGTTCGCTTTGACCGCTCTCGCCAAGAACCTGCTCGACGGCGCGACCATCGGCCCGTCCTTTCCGCTGCGCCACGTCTCCCGGCTCGCGGGCCGGCGCTACCATACCGCCACCATCAGGCATGCCGGCAAGGTGACGTTCCGGCCGGCGGCGTCGGACGCCGAGACCTTTATCGACATCTTTCGTCACCGCGCCTACGACTTCTCGTGGCTAAAGCAGTATGCCCGCCCGCTTGCCGCCTACCATCGCATCGTCGCCGCCGGACGCACGCCCGTCATCATCGACGCCGGCGCCAACGTCGGCGCGGCCTCGGTCTGGTTCTGCAAGACCTTTCCGCTGGCCCGGATCGTCGCGGTGGAGCCCGACCCGGGCAATGCTGAGGTGCTGCGGATCAACGCGTGCACGCGGCCGAACGTCGAGGTCATCGAAGCGGCGATCGGCTCGCGCACCGGTCGCGCGTGTCTGACCAACCCCGACGATCGGGCCTGGTCGGTGCAGACCGCGCGCGACGAGGGCGGCACGGTGCCGGTCACCACCATCCCCGAGATTCTCGAGCGGCTCGGCGAAGAAAAGGACCTGTTCCTGGTGAAGATCGACATCGAGGGCTTCGAGGCCGACCTGTTCCAGGGCGATCTCGGCTGGCTCGACGCCGCCGAGGTGGTCATCGTCGAGCCACACGACTGGATGCTGCCCGGCGCCGGCACGAGCCGTAATTTCCAGAAGGCCATGCTCGAGCGCGACTTCGAGATGATCATTTCCGGCGAAAACCTGATCTATCTGCGCGTCTAGCGCCTGCCGGCGCCGCATCAAAGACCTGCCGCGCGGCAGGGCGCCCGGCGGCTCGACCGGTATCGCCTGTTGTAAAGTCTGCTACCAAAGGAGCAGACTGCCTCCGAAGAGGCCGGAGCGGACGGTTTGACGGACATCAACGACTGGCACGAGACGGCTCGGCTGCAGGCCGAGCAGGGGCAAGGCGATCCGTTCGCCGCGGCGGTACGGGCGACGCGGATGGCGATGATCATCACCGATCCGCGCCAGCCGGATAATCCGATCGTGTTCGCGAACGCGGCCTTTTTCAAGCTGAGCGGCTATTCGCGCGAGGACGTGCTCGGCAGGAACTGCCGCTTCCTGCAGGGACCGGACACCGAGCGCGGCGCGGTGCAGGCGATCCGCGCGGCGATCCAGGCGCGCACCGACATCGCGATCGACCTCCTGAACTATCGCAAGGACGGCGAGCCGTTCTGGAACGGCCTCTACATCAGCCCGGTGTTCAGCGCCGCCGGCGAGCTGCAGTTCTTCTTCGCCTCCCAGCTCGACGTCAGCCCGAGGATCGAGGCGCAGCAGCTCGTTGCCAGCCAGCAGGAGTGGCTCGAGCGCGAGGTCGCGAAACGAACGGACGACTTGCAGGCGGCCCTCTCGGCGCAGACCATGCTGGTCCACGAGGTCGACCATCGCGTCAAGAACAACATGCAGATGATCTCCGCCCTGCTCTCGATGCAGACCCGCACGATCGCCGATCCGGCCGCGCGGGCCGTGCTCGACAGCATGCTCCAACGGGTGGAGTCGATCGGCTTGGTTCACCGGCGGCTCTACCAGTCGGACGATGTCCGCCAATTTGACCTGGCCGACTTCATCGACGCCATCGCCAACGAACTCCTCAAGGCCTCCGGCCGCGACGACATTTCCCTCACGCTCGAGCTCGAGAGCTCGCTGATTTCGGCACAGCGCGCATCGCCTCAGGCGCTGATGCTGAACGAACTGGTGATGAACGTCTTCAAACACGCCTTTCCCATCGGCCGCCCCGGTCATCTCTCGATCAGGCTCGGTCCGGTCGACGACCGCATCCGCGTCGTCGTGGCGGACGACGGCGTCGGCATGCCGGAACCGCGCGAGCGCTCGGGCTTCGGAAGCCGGCTCGTCAAGACGTTGGCCCGCCAACTCGAGGCCGACGTCACCTGGTCCGACGGCAAGCCCGGCACGGTGGTCGAGGTCCGCGCGCCGATCCGCGGCAAAGGCGCGGAGCTGCCGCATGGATGACGGCACCGCGGCGGAGCCGCTCCGGGTCCTGATCGTCGAGGACGAGGCGCTGCTCCTCATGCAGCTCGAGACGACCGTCGAGGACGAGGGACACGACATCGTCGGCACGGCAATGTCCTCGGGCGAAGCCATCGCGCTGGCGCGGCTCGTCGAGCCCGACCTCGCCTTCATCGACCTGCAGCTGCTCGACGGGCCGACCGGCGTCGATGTCGCGCGCCACCTGCGCGCGGCCGAAAAGACGATGGTGGTGTTCATCACCGCCAACGCGACCCGGATCCCGCAGGACTACGAAGGCGCGGTCGGCATCGTCTCCAAGCCGTTCTCCCAAGCCGGGATCACCGCAACGATCCGCTTTCTGACCGCATGCACCCGCAACCTGGCGCTGCGACTGCCGGTTCCGAGCGAGCTCAAGGTGTCGCCGGATTTCAAGCTGCGGCTACGCGAGTTGCTCGACAACCAGACGGCGCGCTAGTCGGCGTCGAGGCGGCGATAGGCTCGCAAGCCGGTCGAGCATCGCGGTCGAGCCCGCACGCCTAGCCGAGCGCCGCTCGGGTTGCCGCTGAAAACGACGCGGGGAAAGCGGTTTCGCCCGCGAGCGACAACCTGGCACCGCTTCCCGAACTGCTCTTGCGGGTGGAAAGTGGTAAGCTAACCTGAATGTTGAGCGGGATGACGTCCATGGCCAACCTACCAACAGAGGCTCAGCCGAAAAATCTCTACGAGTACGACGCCTTGGCCTGGGCCGAGCAACAGGCGGCTCTGCTGCGACGGCTGGCGGCCGGCGAGCGGCTGAACAAGGCGGTGGATTGGCTCAACGTGATCGAAGAGGTGCGGGACGTGGGGCTGTCGGAACTGCGGGCTTGCGGCAGCCTATTGGTTCAGGCTCTGACGCACCTTCTCAAGCTGCATGCTCGACCAGATGACCAAGCAGCGGCGCACTGGCGCGGCGAGGTCGCAACCTTCCTGGCGGGAGCCCGGCGCAATTTCACCCCGTCGATGCGACAGCGCCTCGATCTGGAAGAGCTGTATGCCGACGCGCGTTATGGGCTGAAGGCTGGGGAAGAAAACACCGACACAACCCCGCCCTTGCCCGAGGCATGCCCTTTCACGTTGGACGAGTTGTTAAGCGGCCGACCGGACGTGGCGGAATTGGTGATGAAACTCACGTCTCGCTGAGGCCTGCGGACGCTCGCCGAGGGGTAGGAGAACGTGACGATCTCGAGGTTAACAGACAGGTCTGTTGACATCTGATGGTGAGTGGCGAGATGCCTTTGTTGTCTACAACGAAGGAAAGACGATGCGTTATCCCTCTCGTATCCGGACCCGCGCGGCGGGGTCGATGCGACGCTTACATTGGCTCGCGAGGAGCGGCTGACCGTCTACGACGGCGCGTACCTCGAACTTGCGATCCGTCGAGCATTGCCGCTTGCGACCTGCGACGCAGACCTGGTCGGTGCCGCCGAACGGCGCCGCGTCGAGGTGTACCGCACGTGATCGTTTCAATCCGGCGGCTTCTTCCACTCCACGAGCCGCCGTTCCCACTCCAGCGCCTGGTGCACGATGGCGTGGACATCGTCGGCGTAGCGCGGCTGCCAGCCGAGCAAGCGACGCGCCCGCTCCGCGCCGGCGACGAGCGAGGCCGGATCGCCGGCCCTGCGCGCGGCGATCCGCACCGGGAAGTCGACGCCGGACACGGCTTTCACCACGTCGATGATCTCGAGCACGGAAAGGCCGCGGCCGTAGCCGCAATTGCAGGTGAGGCTGTCGCCGCCGGAGCGTAGATGCCGCAACGCCAGCATGTGCGCGGCGATGAGATCCGACACCTGGATGTAGTCGCGCACGCACGACCCGTCCCGCGTCGGATAGTCGGTGCCGAAACAATCCATGCCGTCGCGATGGCCGAGCGCGGCCTGCACGGCGATCTTGATGAGATGCGTGGCGTTCGGCGTCGATTGGCCGAGCCGGCCTTGCGGATCGGCGCCCGCGACATTGAAGTAGCGCAACACCGCCGCGTTCAGCGGATAGGCCCGCACGGTATCGGCCAGCATCCATTCGACCATCAGCTTGGAGCGGCCGTAGGGATTGATGGGCGCGAGGGGAATGTCCTCCGTCACCGGCATCGCGTCGGGTTCGCCGTAGACCGCGGCCGTCGAAGAGAAGATGAAGTGCCCGACGCCGCCCTTGACCACCGTCTCGATCAGCGAGCGGGCCTTCGCGGTGTTGTTGTGATAGTAGCCGAGCGGGTCGGCGACCGACTCCGGCACCACGATCTTGGCCGCGAAATGCGCGACCGCTTCGATGCCATGGTCGGCGATGAGCTTGGCGACCAGCGCCTCATCGCCGAAGTCGCCTTGGATGAAGGTCGCCTGCGGGGGAACCGCCCAGCGAAATCCCGTCGACAGATTGTCGAGCACCACCACGCTCTCGCCGGCGTCGAGCAGGGCGAGCACCATGTGGCCGCCGATATAGCCCGCGCCGCCCGTGACCAACACGCTCATGACGTTGCGCCTTTCCGTCCGCGCGGGAGCATGCCATGCGATCCCGGCTATCGCCAAGGGCTGAACCCGACAAGGGCGGCGGCGCAAGCCGGTGGAACCAAGGCCTTCGGCGCGACGAACAGGCCGCGCGCCTCAACGCGAGGCCGGCTCTCGGGACATCCGCGAAGCGACCGGAGGCGCTCTAATGCATGGCGCCTGCTTGGACGCGAGCCTTCCGCCGTGCAGTCCGTCGGCCATCACAGGATGACAGCCGAGCGAATTTTGGTACAACCGCCCGATGGCTCAGCATGCCCACCTAGAAGTGACAGAAGACGATGCCGCCCATCGGATTGCGGTCTTGGAGGCTGAAAACAATCATTTGCGCGCGGAGCTCGCCGAGGCGCGGCGCCGCCGCCGCCGGGCCGAGGCGGTGCTCCAGAGTGCGGTCGATTTCGCCATCGTGGTGGCGGACTGCGACGGCACGATCACCGAGTGGAACGTCGGAGCCGCGCGCATCTTCGGCTGGTCGGCGGAAGAGCTGGTCGGGCGGACGGCCGAGCGGCTGTTCACGGCCGAGGACCGTGCCAACGGCCGCATGACGCACGAGATGCGGCTCGCCGTGGCGGAGGGCCGGGCCAACGACGAGCGCTGGCACCTCAGGAAGGACGGCACGCAATTTTGGGCCAGCGGCGAGATGATGCCGTTGCGCGACGACGACGGCACGCCTATCGGCTTCCTCAAGATCATTTGGGATCGCACCGAACACCGCCATACCACGAATGCGCTCCGCGAGGTTCAGAGCCTCACCGAGCCGACCCTGGCGTCGAGCCGCGACTGCATCGTCGTGCTCGATCTCGAGGCCCGCACGCAATTCGTGAGCCCGGGCGGCATCGCCGCGATGGAGATCGAGGACGTCGAGGCGATCCTCGGCCTCTCCTGGCTGCGCGTCTGGAAAGATGGCGACAGGGCTGCGGCGGAAGCGGCGGTGGCGGAGGCTTGCGCCGGTCGCATCGGCCGCTTTCAGGGCTTCTGCGCGACCCACAAAGGCCGCATCAAGTGGTGGGACGTCGTGATCTCGCCCATCGTCGCCTCGAACGGCACCGTGGAGCGCCTCGTCTCGATCGGACGCGACATCACGGACCTGAAGCTGACGGAGCAGCGGCTCGCGCTCACCGACGAGCGGCTCAAACTCGCGCTCGGCGCCGCCGCCATGGTCGGCCTCTGGGACTGGGACATGCGGGCCGACCGCGTCTACGCCGACGCCAACTTCGCCCGCATCTACGCCGTCGATCCGGCGCGCGCGGAGCAAGGCGCGCCGATCGCGGACTTCACGAAGAACTTCCATCCCGACGACCTGCCGGCCTTCGAGGCCGAACTCGCCCGCGTGATCGCGGAGGACGGCGAGTTCTCGAGCGAGTACCGCATCCTGCAACCGGACGGGTCGTCGCGCTGGCTGCTGGCTCGCGGGCGTATCATCCGCGACGCCGCCGGCACGCCGCTGCGGTTTCCCGGCGCGTCGGTCGACATCACCGAGCGGCGCGCGGCGGAGCAGCGGCAGAAGGCCCTGCTCGACCTCGGCGACCGGCTGCGCGAACTCGAAGATCCGGCAGAGACGGCCTACGTCGCCGCGGAGATCCTCGGTCGAACGCTCGATGTCGAGCGCGCCGGGTACGGGTCGATCGATCCGGTGCGTGAGACGGTCACGATCGAGTGCGATTGGACGGGTCCCGAGGTTCCGAGCATTGCCGGCACGCTGAGGTTCCGCGAGTTCGGCACCTACATCGACGACCTCAAGCGCGACGAGACGGTGATCTGCCACGACATCGACGTCGACGAACGCACGGCCGCGACGGCCGATGCGCTGCGGGGAATCCGCGCGTGCGCCTTTGTGAACATGCCGATTTTCGAGCACGGCAGCTTCGTGGCGATGCTGTTCCTCACCAGCGGCGAGCCCCGCCGCTGGAGCGGAGAGGACATCGCCTTCCTTCGCGATGTCGCCGACAGGGTTCGCGCGGCGATCGCCCGGCGCCGCGCCGAGGCCGACCTCCGCGCCATCGCCGCGTCCCTCGAGGCGCAGGTCTCCGAGCGCACGGCCGATCGCAACCGGCTGTGGCAGCTGTCGAGCGACATCATGCTGGTCGCGCGCTTCGACGGAACGATCACGGCGGTGAACCCGGCCTGGTCGCAAGTGCTCGGCTGGAGCGAGGACGAGTTGCTTGGCCGTTCGCTGTTCGACCTCATCCATCAGGACGACCTCGCGCGCACCGTCAGCGCGGCCAAGGAGATCCTTGAAGGCGAGGCGTTCCCCAGCTTCGAGAACCGCTATCGCGGCAAGGACGGGACGCATCGCTGGATCTCCTGGGCGGCCGTGCCGGGCGGCGGCGCGATCCACGCCGTCGGGCGCGACGTCACGCTGGCGAGGGAACAGGCCGCGGCGCTGGTGAAGGCGGAGGAGGCGCTGCGCCAGTCTCACAAGATGGAGGCGGTGGGCCAGCTCACCGGCGGCATCGCCCACGACTTCAACAACCTGCTCACCGGCATCACCGGCAGCCTCGATCTCCTTAACGTGCGCTTGGCGCAGGGCCGGCTGAAGGAGCTCGATCGCTACGTCGCCGCGGCCCAAGGCGCCGCGAGGCGCGCGGCCGCGCTCACCCACCGCCTGCTCGCCTTCTCCCGCCGTCAGACGCTCGATCCGAAACCGACCGACGTCGATCGGCTCGTCGCCGGCATGGAGGAGTTGATCCGCCGGACCATCGGCCCCTCGATCACGCTCGAAGTGGTCGGCACGCCTTCACTATGGTCGGTGATGGTCGATCCCAACCAGCTCGAGAACGCGCTGCTCAATTTGTGCATCAACGCGCGCGACGCGATGCCCGACGGCGGCCGCCTCACCATCGAGACCGCCAACAAGTGGCTCGACACTCGCGCCGCCCGCGAGCGCGAGCTGCCGCCCGGGCAGTACCTCTCGTTCTGCGTGACCGACACCGGCATCGGCATGACGCCCGAGGTCATCGCGCGCGCCTTCGATCCGTTCTTCACGACGAAGCCGCTCGGCCAGGGCACCGGCCTCGGCCTGTCGATGATCTACGGCTTCGCGCGGCAGTCGGAGGGCCAGGTCCGCATCTACTCTGAGGTGGGCCAGGGCACCACGCTGTGCCTCTACCTGCCGCGCCACGTGGGCCGCGCCGATAGCGAGGCGCCCCCGGCCTCGCACGCGGACGCGCCGCGCGCGGAGGCCGGCGAGAGCGTGCTGGTCGTCGACGACGAGCCGACCGTCCGCATGCTGGTCACCGAGGTGCTGGAGGATCTCGGCTACGCCGCCATCGAGGCGGCGGACGGGGCGAGCGGCCTCAAGATCCTGCAGTCGGATGCCCGCATCGACCTACTCATCACCGACGTCGGTCTGCCCGGCGGCATGAACGGCCGCCAGGTGGCGGATTCCGGTCGGGTCAAGCGCCCCGACCTGAAGGTGCTGTTCATCACCGGCTACGCCGAGAACGCCGTGCTCGGCAACGGCCATCTCGACCCTGGCATGCACGTGCTGACGAAGCCCTTCGCGATGGAGGCGCTGGCGAGCCGGATTAGGGCGATCATCGAGGGCGGGTGAGCGCGCCGAAGCTTGCCGCGCCGCTCTCGTGCCATCGTATCACGGTTGCGAATCAGGTATAAGACGGCATCGGCCTACGCTTCCATCGCAGCCTGCGCATCGTTCCCGGTGTTCGTCTGAACCTGTCGAAAGCCGGCGTCAGCCTGTCGATCGGCGGGTCTCCGCTGACCTTCAATTTCGGTCGCGGGAAAGAACGGCTTACGGGATCGCTTCCTGGGTCGGGCCTCTCCTACAGCAAGGAGCTGAAATCATCGTCTCCCGGCCGGAGGGACGATCGCTGGTCGCTGTGGCGATGGATCAGATCCGTCGTCGGCTGATCGCCCTTGTGACCGCGATCGACAAATCGTCATCCGGCTTCGTTCCTCTTCGTGCCTGCGACCTGTCGACAAGGAACGCCATTTCATCTATCGCGCTGTCGGTTGCCGTCCTCGGCTGATGAAATGAGCCATGCCGACAGACGGCGACGGGGGCAAAGTCAAAATATGACGCGAAAGATCCGCAAGGCCGTATTCCCCGTCGCCGGGCTCGGCACCCGTTTCCTGCCGGCGACCAAGAGCGTGCCGAAGGAGATGCTTACCGTGGTCGACGCGCCTGTGCTGCAGCACGTGGTCGACGAGGCGCGCGAGGCCGGCATCGAACACTTCGTTTTCGTTACCGGGCGCGGCAAGGCGGTCATCGAGGACTATTTCGACATCAATTACGAACTCGAGGACACGCTCGAGAAGCGCAACAAGACCGCCGGCGCCGCCCTGCTCAAGAAGCAGCTGCCGGCGGCCGGCGCCACCAGCTTCACCCGCCAGCAGGCCCCGCTCGGCCTCGGCCACGCGGTATGGTGCGCGCGCGAGATCATCGGCGACGAGCCGTTCGCCGTGCTGCTGCCCGACATGGTGACGATGCCGTCAGGCAAGCAGAAGACGCGCTGCCTCGAGCAGTGCATCCACGCCTACGAGACCCATGGCGGCAACGTCATCGCGGTGGAGGAGGTGCCGGACGAGGAGACCCATCAATACGGCATCGTCTCGATTGGCCACGACCGCGGCGCGACCTTCGAGATCACCGGCATGGTCGAGAAGCCGCCGCAGGGCACCGCGCCCTCGAACTGCATCATCTCCGGTCGCTACGTGCTCGGACCCGAGATCTTCGCCATCCTCGAGACGGTGGAGAAGGGCGCCGGCGGCGAGATCCAGCTCACCGACGGGATGAAAAAACTCGCCGAGACGCAGCCCTTCCACGGCGTCCGCTTCGACGGCAAGACCTACGACTGCGGCTCGAAGCTCGGCTTTCTCACCGCCAACGTCGCCTTCGCGCTGGCCGACAAGGAGGTCGCGCCGGCCTTCACCCGCGAGTTGCAGGCGATGCTGAAGGCCTGAGGCCCGGCCGTACGTCAGCGGCCTCACGTCGTCAGCGACCACACGCTTTCGCCCAGATCGACGCGGCCGCCGTGCCGCGCCGCCAACGCAACAAGCATGTGCGCCAGCGTGTGCGGCCGCCGGTCGAGCGGCAGCAGCGCAGTAGCGCTGCGCTGACGCGCTGCCCAGGGCGCGCTCAAGCCGTCGAACCGGAACGGGTTGAAGCGGGCTCGCGCGCCTGCCTCAAAGCGAGCCGCACCGGCTGGATGGCGTTGGCGGCCGCGACAAGTTCGGCGTCCTCGATCCTCCGGCGAACTCTTTTCGCGGGATCTGAGCGAAAGGCTTGTCAACAAGAACAAAGAGAGTACGTTCGGCCGTGTCGACCGCGAATTGCGCGGCCGCCCCGCCCCGTGTCAGAAGGATCGAAACGCCCATGTCGCAAGTCAATCTCCGCCTCGTGGAAGGATCGTCCGTGGACAAGACCAAGGCGCTCGATGCGGCGCTATCGCAGATCGAGCGCAGCTTCGGCAAGGGCTCGATCATGCGCCTCGGCAAGAACCAGAAGGCGGTGGAGATCGAGACGGTATCGACCGGCTCGCTCGGCCTCGACATAGCGCTCGGCGTCGGCGGCCTGCCGCGCGGGCGCGTCGTCGAGATCTACGGACCGGAATCGTCGGGCAAGACCACGCTGACGCTGCACGTCATAGCCGAGGCCCAGAAGAAGGGGGGCGTGTGCGCCTTCATCGACGCCGAACATGCGCTCGATCCGATCTACGCCCGTAAACTCGGCGTCAACCTCGAGGATCTCCTGATCTCGCAGCCCGATACCGGCGAGCAGGCGCTCGAGATCACCGACACGCTCGTTCGTTCGGGGGCGGTGGACGTCCTGGTCATCGATTCGGTCGCGGCGCTGACGCCCCGCGCCGAGATCGACGGCGAGATGGGAGACAGCCAGCCGGGCCTGCAGGCGCGGCTGATGAGCCAGGCCTTGCGCAAGCTCACCGCCTCGATCTCCCGCTCGCAGACGATGGTCATCTTCATCAACCAAATTCGCATGAAGATCGGCGTGATGTACGGCTCGCCGGAGACGACGACCGGCGGCAACGCGCTGAAATTCTACGCCTCCGTTCGGCTCGACATCCGACGCATCGGCTCGATCAAGGAGCGCGAGGAGGTCACCGGCAACCAGACCCGCGTCAAGGTGGTGAAGAACAAGGTCGCGCCGCCGTTCAAGCAGGTCGAATTCGACATCATGTACGGCGAGGGCGTGTCGAAGATGGGCGAGCTCGTCGATCTCGGGGTCAAGGCCGGTGTCGTCGAGAAGTCGGGCGCCTGGTTCTCCTACGACAGCCAGCGGCTCGGCCAGGGCCGCGAGAATGCCAAGGCGTTCCTGAAGGCCAATCCGGTGATGGCGGAGGCGATCGAGCTCGCCATTCGCGAAAATGCCGGGCTTATCGCGGAGCGCATCCTCGATCAGGTCGACGAGGACGACGCGGCCGAGCAGGCGTGAGCCGCGCGGCGTCTGCCATGGCCGTGGTCGGCGCCGCGGAGCCGCGCGGCGACCGGGAGCAACCCGGTCCCGCGTATCGACAGTCTTCCGGGCGCTCGCTAGAACGGGCGTAGGCTTTGCTGCGGGTCTGCCAGCGCCGGCAGCCCGCACGCTCCAGAAGATAGGGTTCGAGACCGCGATGAACGGCACCGGCGTCAACGAGATCCGCTCCGCGTTTCTCGACTACTTCGCTCGCAACGGCCACGAAATCGTGCCGTCCGCGCCGCTGGTGCCGCGCAACGACCCCAGCCTGATGTTCACCAATGCAGGCATGGTGCCGTTCAAGACCGTCTTCACCGGTCACGACAAGCGCGCCTACACCCGCGCCGCCTCGTCCCAGAAGTGCGTTCGCGCCGGCGGCAAGCACAACGACCTCGACAACGTCGGCTACACCGCCCGGCACCACACCTTCTTCGAGATGCTCGGGAATTTCTCATTCGGCGACTACTTCAAGGCCGAGGCCATCGAGTTCGCCTGGACGCTGATCACCAAGACCTTCGAGCTGCCGGCCGAGAAGCTCCTCGTCACCGTCTACCACGACGACGACGACGCCTACGCGTTGTGGAAGACGATCGCGGGCTTCCCCGACGCCAGGATCATCCGCATCGCCTCGTCCGACAATTTCTGGTCGATGGGCGAGACCGGCCCCTGCGGCCCGTGCTCCGAGATTTTCTTCGATCAGGGCGAGACGCTCGCCGGCGGGCCGCCCGGCAGCCCGGGCGGAGACGGCGATCGTTTCCTCGAGTTCTGGAACCTCGTCTTCATGCAGTACGAGCAGGTGACGAAGGACGACCGGCGCGTCCTGCCCCGCCCCTCGATCGACACCGGCATGGGCCTCGAGCGCATCGCCGCGCTGCTCCAGGGTGTGACCTCGAACTACGACATCGACCTCTTCCGCACGCTGATCGCCGCCATCGCCGACGCGACCTCCACCGATACGTCGGGGCCCCTGCGGGCCAGCCATCGGGTCATCGCCGACCATCTTCGCGCCTCCTCCTTCCTCGTCGCGGACGGCGTGTTGCCCGGCAACGAAGGGCGCGGCTACGTGCTGCGCCGCATTATGCGACGCGCGATGCGCCACGCCCAGATCCTCGGCGCGCAGGAGCCCTTGCTCTGGCGCCTGGTGCCGTCGCTCACCCGCGAGATGGGCCAGGCCTTTCCCGAGCTGCTACGGGCCGAGGCGCTGATCACCGAGACGCTGCGGCTGGAGGAGACCCGGTTCCGCACCACCCTCGCCCGCGGCCTTGCCATCCTCGACGAGGAAACGCGTCGTCTGCCCGAGAACGGCACGCTGCCCGGCGAGATCGCCTTCAGGCTCTACGACACCTACGGCTTCCCGCTCGACCTGACCCAGGACGCGTTGCGGGCCAAACATCTCGGCGTCGATCTCGCCGGCTTCGAGACGTCGATGGCGCGTCAGAAGGCGGAGGCACGCAAAGCCTGGTCGGGCTCCGGCGATGCGAGCACCGAGACGCACTGGTTCGCGGTGCGCGACGCGGTCGGCGCGACCGACTTCCTCGGCTACTCGACCGAGCGCGTCGAGGCCAAGGTCGCGGCGATCCTCAAGGACGGCGGTCACGTCGAGACGGCGAACGCCGGCGACGACATCCTCCTCGTCCTCAACCAGACGCCCTTCTACGGCGAGTCGGGCGGCCAGGTCGGCGACACCGGCCTGATGACGAGCGGCGAGACCCGCGTGCGCGTGGCCAACACCCAGAAGAAGCTTGGCGACCTTTTCGTGCATGACTGCACGCTCGAGGCCGGCACCGTCAGCAAGGGCATGACACTCGACTGCATCGTCGATCACGGGCGGCGGGCGTCGATCCGCGCCAACCATTCCGCGACCCACCTGTTGCACGAGGCGCTCCGCCTCACGCTCGGCGATCATGTCGCGCAGAAGGGTTCGCTGGTCGCCCCCGACCGGCTGCGCTTCGACTTCTCGCACCAGAAGGCGATCGGTGCCGCGGAGCTCGCCGTCATCGAGGACATCGCCAACCGGGCCGTGCTCGACAACGCGCCGGTCGCGACGCGCCAGATGCCGGTCGACGCCGCGATCAAGTCCGGCGCCCGCGCGCTGTTCGGCGAGAAATACGGCGACGAGGTCCGCGTCGTCGCGATGGGGCTCGCGCGGGCCGACGGCGTTGCCGAGCCCGACCCGCACGGGCCGGCCTTCTCCATCGAGCTGTGCGGCGGCACGCATGTCGCCATGACCGGCGACATCGGGCTCATCACGATCGTGTCGCAGAGCCCAGTCTCGGCCGGCGTCCGGCGCATCGAGGCCAAGACCGGCGCGCGGGCGCGCCACCACCTTAACGCGCGGGCGGAGAAGCTCGGGGCGGTCGCCGCCCTCCTCAAGGCGCCGGAGGACGAGGCGCAGGCCCGCCTCGCCGCGCTGCTCGACGAGAACCGCAAGCTCGACCGCGAGCTCGCCGACATGCGCAAGAAGCTGGCGATGGCCGGCGACGGCGGCGCCGGCGAGGCGGCCGTCAGCGACGTGGGCGGCGTGAGGTTCTTCGGCAAGGCGATCTCGGGCGTCGAGATGCGCGACTTGAAGGCGCTCGCCGACGACGCCAAGCAGACGATCGGCTCCGGCGTCGTCGCCATCGTCGGGGTGGCCGGCGACGGCAAGGCGGGGGTGGTGGTCGCGGTCACGCCGGATCTCACGCCACGGTTCGACGCGGTGGCGCTGGTGCGCGCGGCGGCGGAGCGGCTCGGCGGCAAAGGCGGGGGCGGCCGGCGCGACATGGCGCAGGCCGGCGGCCCGGACGGGTCGGCCGCGCAGGCGGCGCTCGACGCCGTCGGCGCGCTCATGGCGCACGAGCACGTCTAGCAGCCAGACCCGTCCAGCAAAAGACATATGAGACTAGAAGATCCTTTGTTTGCACCAGATTAGCGGAACCGAAGCAGCTCGACCGTGATTTGGCCGCAGTCTGGAACCGGAGGTTTATCATGGCTGGCAATCTTCTCTACTATGCTCTCATCGCCGCCGTCGTCGCCGTCATCGCCGCCATCTTCGGCTTCGGTGGTATAGCGGCAGGCGCCGCGAGCATCGCAAAGATCATCTTCTACATCGCGATCATCCTGTTCCTCGTTGCCCTGGTGATGAACTTCGTTCGTCGCTGAACGATCCGAGGCGAGGACGCCCGGAGCCTCGCCTCGCTGCTGCGACAAGGTACCGACTGTTAGCGAAAGCGTGCGACAAGCGGTTTCGTGACTTCGCGCTCGAAACCGATGATAAAAAGGCTCTGCGCCGCCCTCTTGATTGCCTCAGGCATCCTGATTTCCACTTGCGTTGCAGCGGGGGAGCGCGGCTTGCTGTGGCGCGTCGTACAGAGCTGTCTCGCCGACCACGCCCTGACGGGCGCGGCTTTTCCCTGTCTCGCCGTTCAGACACCCGGCGGTGTCGCATCGGGCTATGCGGTGCTTCGCTCGCCGCTCGATACGACGCACGTCATCGTCACTCCGACCGTCCGCACGATCGGCATCGAGGCGGAAGGCCTGCGCGCTACGGCGGCGCCAAACTATTTCGCCGACGCTTGGAGCGCCCGTCACTACGTGACCGATGCGCTCGGCCAGACGCTCGAGCGTGCCGATCTCGCCCTCGCCGTCAATTCGCGGCCAGGCCGCAGCCAGGACCAGCTGCACATCCATGTGGATTGCGTTCGGCCTGCCATGCGTCAGGCGCTGGCACGGCAGGAGCCTGCCTTGCGTCCGCGTAGCTGGATGAGCATCAAGATCTTGAACGCCGCGCCGCGCTACTGGACGAGCGTCGTGCAGAGCGAGGATCTCGCAGGGATCAGCCCGTTCGAACTCGTTGCCAAGGGCTTGCGGATCGATGCCGGGACGATGCACGAATGGACCATCGTGGTCGCGGGCGCTCAATCGGTCGACGGCAAGCCCGGCTTCTTCGTGCTGGCGCGCCAGCTCGCCCACAACGGCCACGACATCGCGCATGGCGAGGCTCTGCTCGATCACGATTGCCGCGGCTATGCCGCAGCCGCGCGATGAGCCCGGCGCCTCCCGTCCAGACCGCCGCTTGTCGTCCCTAAACGCGCATCGGCATGAGCACGTAGAGGGCGGCGGCCCCGTCGCGGTCGAGGACCAGGGTGGGTGAACCGGGATCCGCCATCTTGAACAGGGCGGTGTCCGACTCGATCTGCGCCGTGATGTCGAGCAGGTAGCGGGCGTTGAAGCCGATATCGAGCGGCGCCGCATCGTAGTCGACATCGAGCTCTTCGACGGCGGATCCGGAGTCGGGGTTCGTGACGCTGAGCGTGAGCTTGCCGTCCGCGATCGCGAGCTTCACCGCGCGTCCCCGCTCGGACGAGATCGTTGAAACCCGGTCGACGGCCTCTTGAAAAGGTTTCCGCTCGACGACGAGCCGCTTGTCGTTGCCGTTGGGGATGACCCGCAAGTAATCCGGGAACGTGCCGTCGATCAGCTTCGAGGTGAGCACCACGTCGGTGAAGGTGAAGCGGATCTTCGCCGTCGAAACCTCGACCTTGATCTCCTCCGTCCCGGTCTCGGCGAGGCGCTGGACTTCGGCAACGGCCTTGCGCGGCACGATGATGCCCGGCATGCCCGCCGAACCCGAAGGCGCCGGCACCTCGACGCGCGCAAGTCGGTGGCCGTCGGTGGCGACGGCGCGCAGCATCGTCGTGCCGTCGACGTCGATCGTGTGCATGTAGATGCCGTTGAGGTAGTACCGCGTCTCCTCGTTCGAGATCGCAAACTGCGTCCTGTCGATCAGCTTCTTGAGGTCGGCGGCGGCAATCGTGAAGGCGTGGGACATCTCTCCGGCGGCGAGATCCGGGAAGTCGGCCTCGGGCAGCGCCTGGAGGTTGAAGCGGGAGCGGCCGGAGCGCAGCACGAACTGCGCGCTGTCGCCGGCGTTCTCCAGGCTGACCTGCGCACCGTCCGGAAACTTACGCACGATATCGTGGAGGATGTGGGCCGGCAGCGTGGTGGCGCCCTTCTGACCGACATCGGCAGCGACGATCTCGGTCACCTCGAGGTCGAGGTCGGTGGCTTTCAACGTCAGCGATTGCCCCTCGGCGCGAAGCAGCACGTTCGAAAGGATCGGGATCGTGTTGCGCCGTTCGACGACGCGATGGACATGGCCGAGCGACTTGAGCAGCACGGCTCGTTCGAGTGTAACTTTCATGACGCGCTCATTCACCTCTCCCGAACGGCGAACGGCCGAGCCGGGGGCGGGACTGTGGAGAAACCCGACGCGAAGCGCAAGAAGGGCGAACTTACAAAGGCGTGGACGCCGGCGCCCCACTCGCGAGGGTTCTGCGCACCGCATTGCCGCCGCCGCAGTTAAACTTAACACAAGCCTAAATCCGGCCGGGGCTTACACCAGCAGATCTAACTCGTTAGTGTCGAGTTACCACCTGGGCCGAGAATCTAACGGGACCAAATGTTAGAGCAACGCAAGCAGATGCGCCGTCGTACATTGCTGGACGGTCAGATCACGATCGAGAAGTTGAACGGCTGGTCGCTCGACTGCACGGTGCGCAATGTGAGTGCAGACGGCGCACGCATCGCGATCCCCGAGCATGTCGTGGTGCCGGAACTGCTCAATCTCTCGGTCTCCGGCGGCGAGAGCAGAACGGCACGGCTGGTCTGGTTCAAGGGCGGCCAAGCCGGCGTCGAGATGCTCCGGCGGCGCGCGGACCAGCCGTTCGAGCCGGACGAGCCCTGCCAAGTCGGCGTGAACGAGAGCCCATTCGATACCGTCTCGGCTGCCGCTTCCACCCGGCTCGCGAGCCGGATCGCCGCGATCGCGGCCAACCGCCCGCGGGGCCTCGCCGTCATCGTTTGATCGGCGGATTAGCGGCGGGCACTGCCGCCGGTCGCCCTTTAACCGCCTGCGTTCGTCCCTCTACGGTGGACGAACAGCGCGCGCCCGACCGCAAGGCGCGGCTTTACTCGGCCTTAAGCGCCGCGTCCTAGCCTTGCTGGCGCCGATCCTGCCGACAGGATGACGGCCGGGAGCGGTTCGACGTCATGGCAAAGGGCGGCAGGCCGGAGCGGCGGGAGCCGCGCTTCGAGCGCGACTACGATGCCGAAGAGCGCGCCGAGCGGCGTGCCGCGCGCGGCAAGACCAAACCGGGGTCCGGCACGAGAAAGCGGCGCCGACGCTCCCTGACGGTCTTCCTCGTGCGCACAGGGCTGGTGGTCGGCCTGTGGACCGGCGTCGCCGGCGCCGGCGTGATCGCCTACGAGGCGGCGCAGCTGCCGCCGATCGACCAGCTCGCGATCCCCAGGCGGCCGCCCAACATCGCGATCCTCGGCATGGACGGCACGTTGATCGCCAACCGTGGCGACACCGGCGGGGCGGCGGTCAAGATCGGCGAGCTGCCGCCCTACCTGCCCAGAGCCTTCGTGGCGATCGAGGACCGCCGTTTCTATTCGCATTTCGGGATCGACCCGATCGGCATCGTCCGGGCAATCTTCTCGAACGTGGTGCTTCACCGCCCGATGCAGGGCGGCTCGACGCTGACCCAGCAACTCGCCAAGAACCTGTTCCTGACGCAGGAGCGCACCGTCTCGCGCAAGATCCAGGAGGCGATCCTCGCCGTCTGGCTCGAGCGGAAATATTCCAAGAACCAAATCCTCGAGCTCTATCTCAACCGCGTCTACTTCGGCTCCGGCGCGTTCGGGGTCGAAGCGGCCGCGCACAAGTACTTCAACACCGACGCGCGCACCGCCACCGTGCAGCAGGCGGCCATGCTGGCCGGCCTGATGAAGGCGCCGACCAAGCTCGCTCCCAACCGCAACTACGCGGCGGCGGTGGATCGGGCGGACCAGGTCGTCGCCGCGATGCGCGACGAGCACTACATCACCGAAGGACAGGCCAAGCTCGCGCTGGCCGATCCCGCACACGTCGTCAGGCCGCCCGGCGCCGGTTCGCTGAACTACGCGGCGGACTACGTCGTGGATACGCTCGACGACACGATCGGCGCCGTCGACGAGGACATCGTCGTGCAGACCACGATCAACCGGTCGCTGGAGCAGGACGCCGAGCGCGCCTTGACGGAGGAACTCGCGAGGAAAGGCGGCAAGTACGGCGTCAGCCAGGGCGCGATGGTCGCGATGGACCCCGACGGCGCGATCCGCGTGCTGATCGGCGGTCGCGATTACGCCGCGAGCCAGTACGATCGCGCCGTCTCGGCCAAGCGCCAGCCCGGCTCGGCGTTCAAGCCGTTCGTCTATCTCGCCGGTCTGGAGAAGGGCCTCACGCCGGAGACGGTGCGCGAGGACGCGCCGATCAACGTGCGGGGCTGGCGACCGGAGAATTACAGCCGCGAGTATTTCGGCCCGGTATCGTTGACCAAGGCGCTCTCCCTGTCGCTCAACACGGTGGCGGTCCGCGTCGGCCTCGAGGCCGGCCCGAAGAGTGTGGTCGACGTCGCGCATCGGCTCGGCATCGCCTCCGAGCTGCAGCCGAACGCGTCGATCGCGCTCGGCACCTCGGAAGTGTCGCCGCTCGAGCTCGTGACCGCCTACGTGCCGTTCGCCAACGGCGGCATCGGCGTGCAGCCGCATATCATCGCCCGGATCAAGACGGCCGGCGGCCGGCTGCTCTACCAGCGCCGCCCGGCCAACAACGGGCGCGTCATCGAGCCGCGCGATGTCGCGATGATGAACACGATGATGACCGAGACACTCGCCACCGGCACCGCGCGCAAGGGCGAGATCCCCGGCTGGCAGGCCGGCGGCAAGACCGGCACCAGCCAGGATTGGCGCGACGCCTGGTTCGTCGGCTACACGAGTCGCCTCGTCAGCGGCGTGTGGCTCGGCAACGACGATTCCTCGCCAACGCGCAAGGCGTCGGGTGGGAACCTGCCGGTCGAGATCTGGTCGCGCTTCATGAAGGAGGCGATGGCCGGCGAGGTCGCTGGCCCGCTGCCCTACGGCCTCGGCCATGGCGCCCCCGTCGCTACCTCCCCTGCCGCTCCCGCCCTGTCACTGCCCGCTACCCTGTTCGGCGTGCCGCTGCCGACCTTCGGCCGCGATAGCGGACCGCAGGCCGACGCCAGGCCGATACGCCGCGACGAGCGTGCCGCGCAGGGCACCCCGTCGCGGCGTGTCGACCGGCAGGCGCAAGGCGGCCCGGTCCCGACCGCCGACGAACCGGAGAGACGCCGCCACGGCGGGTCGCGGCAGGTCTCCGGCGGCGACAAGTCGCTCCTGGAGAAGATCTTCGGCTCGCCGCTCTGAGGTCGAGCCTTGGCGCCGCCGGGCCGATATCGTCCGACCAAGGTCCCGTGGCATGTCGCCGGGCAAAGCAATGCCGACAAAGCCCGCTGGATTGTTGTAGATCCAGCGCGTAACCTTCTCGAATAGAGGCAAGACGATGGCGAAGCAGATCACACGTGAAATGATCGAGGGCATGACTCTCGATCAGCGCAAGACGTTGAAGGCCAATGCCCAAAAACGGGACACGCAGGCGGCCAAGGACGTGCTCGTGCTGCTCTCGCAGGACGACCTGATGACCAAGAGCGCGGCGGAAACAACCGCGGCGCAGAAGCCGCGGAAGACGCGAGCGGCCGCCAAGCTCAAGCCCGTCGAAGTGCACGAGGATGAGGCCGAGGACGAGGATTAGCGCTCCGCGCCTTCCCGCGACCGCGCCCCGTGGCCGACCTTCCGCCCGATCGCGGAATGCTCTGGCAAGCCGCCCGCTTCGTCGCCGCCTGCGCCATGGCCTACGGCGGTGCCGCGGCGCTCGGGCTGCATGAACGATACTGGGCGCTGATCACCGCCATCGTCGTCACGCAACCGATGCTGTCGGACACGCTCGCCGCGGGCCGCGACCGCGTCGCCGGCACTCTGGTCGGCGCCGCCGCCGGCTTCGTCGTGCTCGAACTCGCCCATCTCGGCCTGCCGCTGCTGGTCCTGTTCTGGATCGCGCTGGTGCCGCTCGCCATCCTTGTCGCCTTGCGTCCCGATCTGCGGCTGTCTTTGGTGACCCTCTGCGTCGTCGCCCTGGTGCCGGCTATTTCGCAGCCTTTCGCACGCCCGGTCGACCGCGTGATCGAGATCCTTATCGGCACGGTCGCCGCCATCGTGGTCGCCGCCTTGATCCGAGGCAGGTTTTTCCGGCGCCGCGAAGAGGACGCCGATGCGGAAGCGGGCGGAACGATGCGAGACGAGCAATAGTCGGGCATCGTCGAGGAGCCGCTCAATCGGCAGTGACGAAACACCTCTTGCTTCAAGCAGACTTCTTGGCCCGGCTGCCTTGCGCCTTGCCGCTGTGGACCTTGCTTCCGAGCACGCTGCCGATTTTCGACTCGGGCCGCTTCGCGGGCGGCTTTGGCGCGGCTGCCTTAACCACCTTTTCCGCCTTCCTGGAAGGCTGGACGCGGCCATTCGCGAGTTCGGTGACGTGCCTGCGGACGTCCTGAATGTCGCCGCCCGAACGGGCGTGCGCGCTATATGGATCGATCTTCTTGACGAGCGCCGTCAACTCGTTGCCCGCGAGACCATCGAGGATTGTCGAAAGATTGGCATCACCGGTGGCGCAGCAGAGACCGCGGAAAAGCTCGGCATCCATCGATTTCGCCTTGATCTGCTTGGCGACCATCTTGCGGGCGATCTCGTCGAGATCTGGTTGGATCGCCGGGAACGCCTCCGGATGGTCGGCGACCGCGCGCAGCACGGCATGGCTGTCGATTGTCAAAGGCATGAGAGCAACCCCTTGAGTTCCTGCACGAGCGGCGCCAGCGTGTTGACGACGAGCGGCACCGTATACTTCTGCGTGAAAGTCCCCGCGCCTGTTTTCATCAGCGCGTCCGCCAATCCAGCGGATTGCGGCACGAAGGCCTTCACCAGGCGATAGGCCGTGCCTTCCTGCTTGGCGCCTTCAACGAGCTCCTCGATAATGGTCTTGTGCTGCTTGGTGCCTTGAACGCGGGTCATGAGGATGTGCGGATCACTTTTCGGCTTTGGCAGGCCGCCCGATGTCTGTGCCCATATGCTGCCGTGGAAAGCGTTGAGCCCATAGACGCTCAGGAAGTCGGGGATGGTCGGCACCACCACCAGGTCGGAGATCCGGATCGCCGCCTCCGTCACCGGCGAAATGCCGGGCGCGCAGTCGAAGACGATGTAGTCGAAACTCTTCCTGAGCGCCGTGAAGTCCTTGTTGAAGATTTGCCATATCTTACCGTCGATGGCATTCATGCTAAGATCGCGATTGGTAAGCTCGTACATCAGTTCGCGCTCGACGAGACGGAGCTTGGGTCCGCAGGGCAGCAGCGAAACGTCGAGTGGGCGACCTTGATGCGTGATCTCGCTGATCCGCCTGCGGACCAGCTTGTCGAGGTCAGCCTTCTGCTGCCGGACGAGCCTGTCCTCCAGAAAAGCCTCGAGCGTCTGATCCTCCTGGATGAGTTCGAACAAATGTTCGTCGCCGGCGAGGCAGACGGACGCGCTCGCCTGTGGGTCGAGATCGATGACAAGCACGGCGGCGTCGAGATCGTCCGCCGCGAGCGCCTCGGCGACGCTGACGACCGTCTTCGTCTTCCCAACGCCACCCTTCATGTTGGCGACGGCGATGAATTTGCCGTCGCGACCGCGCCGCGCGCCGTTCACCTCATTCGTCAAGCCCACCTCCTCAGGGCCAGGTCATCAGAATGGTGAGCATGGACTGCTGACCTAACATTTCGCCAAGCACGCCTTTTCTTTTCCAAGCACGCCTTTTCTTACAAAGCGTATCAAACCTTGAAGCGACCGGCACGGAAGGCCAGCGCTATTTCCGGTGCGTTCCTTTCAAAGCGGGTTCCGAGCGGGTAAAGCGTTCGACCGTGGCCGCCCAGAGGCCACTCAGTCCGGCGCCGCGCCACGTTCAGCCTTGCCGATCACGGCTTGCTCCAGCGGCCGCTTGATCTCGGCCGCATTGAACTTGTAGCGGTAGACCTCGCCAGGGCATGGCTCCTCCGTAAAGGCGTACGCGGTGCCGAACTCGAAGCTTTCCCGCCGACCGAATGTCACCTCCAGGCCGCCGGTCACGACCGGCACGCCAGCCCGCCATTCCAGGCAACGCCTCATCTCGACGATGCGGACCTCGTGCGACGCCTCTTCCAGCCTCATGAGGATCGAGCAGGTCTTCTCGAGACCGGCGCCGGCGAGGACTCCGTGCCAGCGCGCGTCCGCGATGCGCCATTCCGCGATCGATTCCGCCCGCTCATCCTGCGCGGCGATGCGGACGGTGTAGGGTGCCCTGTCGCGATCCAGCGCGAGCAGGGCGCCGCGCACGGATGCCGCGGACCGCGGGACCACGCCCGGCGCGGGCGCCTTACGCCCGACAAGGAAATCGGACACCTTCACGGGGTGTTTTCCTCTCTTCACCAGCCAGCTAAGCCCGGACCTTCCGCTGAGAGACGATCCCCTGTGGCCCCCTGTGGCGATCCGCCATTGACACCCTTACTCTCATGGGTACGGTTGCCGCCGCAACGGTCTCCCGGCTATCGGGGGCTAAGAGGGAATGTGGTGCGGTCTGCCGACGTCGGTCGGACAGGTCCAAGTCCACGGCTGCCCCCGCAACTGTCGGCGGAGAGGCGCGCCAGGGTCAAGAGACCCAGCCACTGGGAAACCGGGAAGGCGGCGTGCCGGTACACTTCGCGAGCCAGGAGACCTGCCGCTGCGATCGACGTTGGCCGGGGCGGGGTGTCCGCGAGCCATCTCGATGCCTCGGTCCGAAGCGAATGGGTCCGAGGCGAATGCCGACGCGCCGTCGCCCCGCCTGTTGAGCGCTCCGAAGCGCAGGGATGACCGATGCTCGATCACGCAGCGCCCGCACGATTCTCCGGCACCCGACCGAAGATCCCGGCGACGATCGTCACCGGCTTCCTCGGCGCCGGCAAGACGACGCTGATCCGCCACGTGCTGGAGACGGCCGGCGGCCGACGCCTCGCCCTGGTAGTGAACGAGTTCGGCGACGTCGGCGTCGACGGCGACATTCTCCGCGACTGCGGCATCGCCAGCTGCCGCGACGACGCCATCATCGAGCTGGCCAACGGCTGCATCTGCTGTACCGTCGCCGACGATTTCCTACCGGCAATAGAGACGCTGCTCGCGCTCGATCCGCCGCCCGAGCACATCATCATCGAGACGTCCGGCCTCGCTCTGCCGAAGCCGCTCGTGAAAGCCTTCGACTGGCCCGACGTGCGGCGGCGCCTCACCGTCGACGGCGTGATCGCGGTTGTGGATGCCGCGGCCGTGGCGGACGGGCGCTTCGCCGACGATCCGGTCAAGCTGGCGGCGCAGCGCGAGGCCGATCCAAGCCTCGACCACGACAACCCGCTCGAAGAAGTCTTCGAGGATCAGCTACTGTGCGCCGACCTCGTCGTCCTCAACAAGACGGACCTCATCGACCCCGCGACCCGCGAGCGCGTCGAGGGCGAGATCCGCACCATCGTGCCGCGCGCGGTGAAGATCGTCGCCACGCAAGGCGGCCGTCTCGATGCCGCCGCGCTGCTCGGCCTCGACGCCAAGGCGGAGGACGATCTCGCCGCGCGGCCCTCGCACCACGATGCCGAGCCCGACCACGACCACGACGATTTCGAGAGCGTCGTCGTGCCGCTCGCCCCGGTGCGCGACCCCGATGCGTTCCTTCGCGCCCTCGCACTGCTCGCCGAAGAGCACGACATCCTCCGCATGAAAGGCTTCCTCGCCGTGGAGGGTAAGCAAATGCGCCTGCTGGTGCAGGGTGTCGGCACGCGCTTCGAGAAACGCTACGAGCGGCCCTGGACGCCGCACGAGGACCGCGCCGGGCGTCTCGTTGTCATTGGCGTGCGCGGCCTCGACGTCGCGGCGATCTCCGCCGTGCTGGGCAGCTGATGCATCTGCTGCGCACCGAGAGCCGGACCATCGAGGAGGCCGAGAGCGCGATCGATCTCGGCCAGACGCCGGGCGACATCGTCATCCTGTCCTTTTCCGACAGCGATCTCGGCGCGCTCGCCGCCGCCGCCGAGCGGCGCGACACGACGCTCAGCCTGCGTCTCGCCAGCCTCGCGCAGCTGCGCCACCCCTATTCGGTCGACCTCTACGCCGAGCGGGTCGTGGCGAGCGCCCGCTTCGTGCTGGTGCGCCTGCTCGGCGGGCTCGACTACTGGCGCTACGGGGTCGAGGAACTCGCCCGCACGGCGCGCGCGCACAGCGTCGCGCTGGCGATCGTGCCGGGCGATCATCGCGAGGACGCGCGGCTGGATGAGGCCTCGACGGTGCCGGTCGAGGACCTGCGGCGGCTCTGGGCCTATTTCCAGAACGGCGGCAGCGGCAACATGGGCTCGCTCTACGGCTGGGTCGAGACCGGCCTCGGACGCCCCGCCCCCTGGACGGAGCCGAGCCGCGTGCCCGCCGCCGGGCGTTACGTCGCCGCCTGCCGGCGCGTGCCCGACGCGCGCGGCCGCGCCTTCATCACCTTCTATCGCTCGATGGCGCTCGCCGGCGATTGCGCGCCGATCGTGGCGCTCGCCGATGCGCTCGCGGCGCGGCGGCTCGACGTCACGGCTCTCTACGCGACGAGCCTGAAGGATCCCGAGGCCGCCGCGATCCTCGCCGAGGCGATCGCCGACGGCCGGCCCGACGTTATCGTCAACACCACCGCTTTCTCCGGCCGCGGCAACGAAACGCCGAGCGTGCTCGATCAGGCGGACGCGCCGGTGCTGCAGGCGATCCTTGCCGGAGTCGGCGAAGACCAATGGCGCGCCAACCCACGCGGCCTCGGCGCCGCCGACCTCGCGATGAACGTGGTGCTGCCGGAGATGGACGGGCGGCTCGTCACGGCGGCCATCTCGTGCAAGGCGAAAAGCCCGCGCAGCGATGCGCTCCAGTTCACCCGCCTGGCGCACCGCCCGATCACCTCCCGCGTCGGCTTCGTCGCCGATTTGGCCGCAGGCTGGGAGCGGCTGCGGCGCACGCCGGCGCGCGAGCGGCGCATCGCCTGCGTGCTCTCGGACTATCCCGGCAAGGGCGGCCGCGAAGGCTACGCGCTCGGCCTCGACACGCCGGCAAGCATCGCCGCCATTGCCGAGGATCTCCGCGCGGCGGGCTACGCGATCGACGACCTGCCGCCGACGGATCGGTTGATGGATGTCTTGAAACGGGGCGCCTCTCCTTCTCCCGCCTGCGGGAGAAGGTGGCCCGGACGTCAGTCGGGGTCGGATGAGGGCGCCGAGACGTTCTCGCCCATCCTGCCGTCGCCCTCATCCGACCCGACTGTGTCGGGCCACCTTCTCCCGCGAGCGGGAGAAGGACTCCCGCTCGACGAGTATCGAGCGCTCCTCGCAACCCTGCCGCCCGCTTTCACCGACACCCTCGCCCAGCACTGGGGCGATCCTTCAAACGATCCATCCATGCAAGACGGCGGCTTCGCTTTCGCCATCCTGCGGGCCGGCAACCTCGTCATCGCGCTGCAGCCCGACCGCGGGCGTCGCGACAGCCGCAAGGGCGACTACCACGACAACGCCCTGCCGCCGCGCCATGTCTACGTCGCGTTCTACCTCTGGCTGCGTCACCGCGAGGGCCTTCACGCCCTCGTCCATTGCGGCACCCACGGCACGCTCGAATGGTTGCCCGGCAAACCGGTGGCGCTCGACGATGGGTGCGCGCCGGAAGCGCTGCTCGGTCCCTTGCCGCTGATCTACCCTTTCATCGTCAACAACCCGGGCGAGGCGGCGCAAGCCAAGCGGCGCAACGCCGCCGTCACGATCGGCCACATGACGCCGCCGCTTGTCGAGGCCGGAGTCCACGGCCACGCGGCGGACCTCGAAACGCTGTTCGAGGAATATGCCGCCGCCGAAGCGCTGGACCCGAAGCGCGCCGCGCTGATCGCCCGCACGCTGATGGACCGAGCCCGCAAGACCGGGCTCGCCGCCGACAGCGGCATCGATCCCGCCGGCGGCCGTCCGGCGCTGGCGGCACTCGACGCCTGGCTCTGCGAGGTCAAGGAGATGCGCATCCGCGACGGGTTGCACGTCTTCGCCCGCGGGACCGATCGCAACTGCGCCGAGGGCGAGCGGCGCGGCCTTCTCGCCGCGTTGGGTGGGCGGTTCGTGCCGGGCGGCCCGGCCGGCGCGCCGTCGCGCGGGCGCCTCGACGTACTCCCCACCGGCCGCAACCTCTACGGCACCGATCCGCGCGCGGTCCCGAGCCGCACCGCGACCGAGATCGGGCGACGCGCCGCCGACGCGGTGGCCGAGCGCTACGCCGAGGACAACGGCGCCTGGCCGCGCGCGATCGTAATCGACCTGTGGGCCAGCGCGACGATGCGCACCGGAGGCGAGGATCTGGCGCAGGCGATGGCGCACCTCGGCGTGCGCCCGCAATGGGACACGGCGAGCGCACGCGTGACCGGCTTCGAGATCCTGCCGTTCGCCGCGCTGGAGCGGCCCCGCGTCGATGTTACCCTGCGCATCTCCGGCCTGTTCCGCGACGTCTTCCCCGCGCAGATCGCGCTGTTCGACCAAGTCCTGCAGGCGGTCGCCGCGCTCGACGAGGACGACGACATCAACCCGCTCGCGGCGGCGCGTCGCGCCGGCGAGCACGAGACCCGACGGATTTTCGGCGCCGGCCCGGCATCCTACGGCATTGGGCTCGGCCGCGCGCTCGACTCCGATCCGATGATCGCGCGCGAAAGCCTCGGCCACGCCTACCTCGCCGCCGGCTCGCATGCCTACGGCGGCGCGCAGGCCGAGGGTGTCGCGACCTCAGGTGCCTTCGCCGATCGCGTCGCGGCAGCGGATGCCTTCGTCCACGTCCGCGACATGGACGACTTCGATGTCCTCGACTCGCAGGCGTCGGTGGAGGCAGAGGCAGGCTTCGCCGCCGCCGCCCATGCGCTCGGCACCGCACCCGCGCTCTACCATCTCGATGCCAGCGCCATCGACCGGCTGAAGGTCCGCACGCAGACGGAAGAGATCGCCCGCGTGATGCGTGGCCGCGCCGCCAACCCACGCTGGATCGCCGGCCAGATGCGGCACGGCTACCGCGGGGCGGCCGAGATCGCCGAGACCGTCGACAATCTCTACGCGATGGCGGTGATGAGCGACGCCGTGGCGAGCAGCCATTTCGATCTCATGTTCGAGGCGACGTGCGGCGCGCCCGACGTACGCGCCTTCTTGCTCGAGGCCAACCGCGACGCCGCGCGCGCCATCGCCCAGCGCTTCCGCGATGCCGCCCAGCGCGGGCTGTGGACGAGCCGCCGCAACTCGGACGCGGCGACGCTCGCCGACATGGTGGACGCCGCCGCATGAGCCTGCAACGCCGCATGAGCCTCCAACGATGAGCCCGCCCGACGCGCTCCGCAAGGGATGGTGCCCCGGCGCGTTGCGCCCGATGGCGGCCGAGGACGGCCTGCTCGTGCGCCTGCGCCTCACCGGCGGCATCGTGCCGGCCGCGACCGCGCGGGCGCTGGCGACCTGCGCCGAGCGTCACGGCAACGGGCTCTTCGACCTTTCCGCGCGCGGCAACCTGCAGATGCGCGGCGTCGGCGAGGCGAGACTGCCGTCGCTGCTCGACGACCTCCGCGCCCTCGCGTTGCTCGACGCGGACGCCGACGGAGAGGCGGTCCGCAACGTCGTCGCGAGCCCGCTCGCCGGCTGTCACGACGTAGATCATCGCGGTAGCGGCAGCCTCCTCCACCGCCTTCGGCGGTCCCCCTCCCCCACAATCCGCGCGGGGGATGCGCCCGACGCTTCGCCCATCTCGGAATGGGCTCTCGACATCCGCCCGATCACTGCCGCGCTGGAACGCCGCCTCGCCGGGGATCCCGCGCTCCACGCGCTGCCGGGCAAGTTCGGGTTCCTCATCGATGACGGCGGTTCGCCCTCACTGGCCGGCGTGGCGGCCGACGTGCGCTTCGACTGGTGCGCGCGCGACGAACGGTTCGCGATCGGCCTCGGCGGCTCGCGCACGAGCGCCGTCACGATCGCAACATGCCGGGCGGCCGACCTCGTCGAGAGCGCCGCGCGCGTGGCGGCCGGCGCGCTGCGGCTCTTCGTCGAGTCTTCCGCACGGCGCATGCGCCACCTCATTGCCGACTTCGGTGCAGACGTGGTTGCGCGCGCCTGCGGGGGCGAGACGCGCGCATCGCCTTTCCCACATGCTGCCGAGATGCTCGAGATCGTCGGGCAGAATACGTTTGGCGGTACGCCGACACTCGGTCTCGCCGCCCCGTTCGGGCGGCTCGATGCCGCGATGCTGCGCCATACCGCCGATCTCGCCGACCTCGGCTCAGGCGAGATCCGCCTCACCCCCTGGCGCACGATCCTGCTGCCCGGCTTGGTCGCGGAAACGTTGGTGACCGCCAACCGCGCCGGCTTCATCGTCGAGGATCGCGATCCCAGGCGCGCCGTCGCCGCCTGCGTCGGACAGAACGGCTGCGTGCGGGGTACGACCGCGACCCACGCCGATGCCGCGGCCCTCGCGGCCACCGCCGCCAGCCTCGCCGGGAACGGCGTGACGCTCCATGTCTCCGGCTGCGAGAAGGGCTGCGCCAAGCCGTCCGCGACCGCCGTCACTCTGGTCGGCCGAGACGGACGCTACGATCTCGTCCGCGACGGCCGGGCTGCCGACGCGCCGCTCGCGCGCGGCCTCGACATCGACGCGGCGCGCGCGACCATCGCGGCGTTGCCGGTGTCGGCGTGAGCGGCCTCTTGCGTATCGTCGGCATCGGCCCCGGCCCGAGGCGCTGGATGACCCCGGAGGCGGCGGACGAGATCGCGCGCGCGAACGACCTCGTCGGCTATGCGCCCTATCTCGCGCGGCTCGCGCTGCGCGACGGCCAGGTTGCCCACGCGAGCGACAACAGGGCCGAACTCGATCGCGCCCGCTTCGCGCTCGCGCTCGCCGCCCAGGGCCGGCACGTCGCCATCGTCTCGGGCGGCGATCCCGGCATCTTCGCGATGGCCGCCGCGGTGTTCGAGGCGATCGAGCTCGGCGATCCAGCGTGGCGCTCGCTCGACGTCGCGGTGGCGCCCGGCGTCTCGGCGATGCAGGCGGCCGCCGCCCGTCTCGGCGCCCCGCTTGGCCACGATTTCTGCGCCATCTCGCTGTCCGACAATCTCAAGCCCTGGCCGCTCGTCGCCCGACGCCTGCGCGCCGCCGCGGAAGGCGACTTCGTGATCGCGCTCTATAATCCAGCCTCCGCCTCTCGGCCCCGACAGGTCTTCGAAGCGTTCGACCTGCTGCGCGGGCTCAAGGCGCCGACGACCCCGGTCGCCTTCGCCAGGGCGATCGGCCGCCCCGACGAGCGGGTCGTCATCACGACGATCGAGGAGGCCGATCCAGGTGTCGCCGACATGAGCACGCTCGTCATCATCGGCTCCAGCGAGACGCGGCTGCTGGCCCGGCCCGAAGCTCGCCCTTTCGTCTACACGCCGCGGAGCGCGGCGGCGCGATGAGCCTCGATCGCGCCGAGCGCGTCCCCGACGCCGATCATCGGTCCGGCCGCTTGCGGACGACGCACCAGGATGACCGACAGGCCGAGCCTGCGCGCCGCCTCGAGCTTGCCGGCGGTCGCGGCGCCGCCGCTGTTCTTCGTCACCAGCACCTCGATTCGATGGTCCCGTATCAAGCGTTCCTCGTCGGCGACGTCGAACGGACCGCGCGCCGCGATGAACTCGGCGCCGGGCAGCAGGTCAGGCCCGACCGCGTCGATTGTGCGCACGAGGTAGTGGTGCTGCGGCCGGGCCGCGAAGGCGGCGAGCTGGAGCCGTCCGACCGTCAGGAAGGCGCGCCGCGGCGCCGGCCCGAGCGCGTCAACCGCCGCGTCGATGTCGGCGACCTCGCGCCAAGCATCGCCGGGCAGCGGCCGCCAAGGCGGCCGGCCGACCGCGATCAGCCGGCATCCGGCGCGCACTGCCGCCTCCCGCGCATGGCGCGAGATTTGCGCGGCGAACGGATGGGTGGCGTCGACCAGGATGTCGATCTTTTCGGCCACGAGGTAGGCCGCCAAACCATCGATGCCGCCGAAGCCGCCGATCCGCGTCGGCAGCGCTTGCACCAGCGGGCTGCTGGTGCGGCCGGCGAGCGAGAGCGTCGCATCGATGGCCGCCTTCCCGGCGAGCGCCGTCGCCAGCGCCGTGGCTTCGCTGGAGCCGCCCAGGACGAGAACGCGGGTGGCGAGAACGCGAACGGCGGACGATGACAACGCGAAATCCCTGGCTCAGCATCATCGGCATCGGCGAGGACGGCCTCGATGGCCTCTCCCTTGCCGCGCGCGAGCGCCTCGCGCAAGCCCGCCTCGTGGTCGGCGGCAAGCGTCACCTCGCGCTGGCCGGCCCGCTCGCGGCCGAGACGATGGCATGGCCCTCCCCGCTCGCCGCCGCGCTGCCGAAAATCCTGGCGCGACGTGGCGAGCCGGTCGGCGTGCTGGCCTCGGGCGATCCGTTCTTCCATGGCGTCGGTACCCTGCTCGCCGCGGCGATCCCTCCGGACGAGTTCATCTGCCTGCCGGCGCCGTCCAGCCTCAGCCTTGCCGCCGCGCGGCTCGGCTGGTCGCTGCAGGACTGCCGCCTCGTCTCGCTGCACGGGCGCGACCTGCGCCGCATCGTCCCGCACCTGCAGCCGCGCGCAAAAATCCTCTGCCTGACCTGGGACGAGACCACGCCGCGGCTGCTCGCAGGCCTTCTGCACGAACGCGGCTTCGGCGCCTCCACCCTCGCCGTGCTCGAGAGCCTCGGCGGCCCGCGCGAGCGGGTGCGGCAGGCCGGAGCCGACGCTTTCGCGCTCCGCGACATCGATGCGCTCAACGTCGTGGCCCTTCACGTCGAGGCCGGCCCGGACGCCCGCGTCCTGCCGAGCGCACCGGGGCTGCCGGACGAATGGTTCGAGAACGACGGGCAGATCACCAAGCGTGAGATCCGCGCGATGACGCTGGCCGCCCTGCGCCCGTTTCGCGGCGCGCATCTATGGGACATCGGCGCCGGCTCCGGGTCGGTCTCGGTCGAATGGGCGCTGCTTGATCCGTCGAACCGCGCGACCGCGGTCGAGGCCGACCCGTCGCGATCCGCGCGGATCGGGCGCAACGCCGCGGCCTTCGGCGTGCCCGATCTCGCGGTCGTCACCGGCCGGGCTCCGGCGGCGCTCGCCGGGCTGCCGGCGCCCGACGCGATCTTCATCGGCGGCGGGGTCGGCGACGGCGGGCTCGTCGATGCCGCGCTGGCCGCGCTTCCCCCCGGCGGCCGCCTCGTCGTCAACGCCGTCACCCTGGAAACGCAGGCGCTGCTCATCGCGCGTTACGCCGAGCTCGGCGGCGGCCTCACGCAGATCGCCGTCTCGCGCGCGGACCCGGTCGGGCGCATGCACGGCTGGCGCCCGGCGATGCCGGTGACGCAATGGGCCGTGAGCAAACCATGACCGGCAAACCATGATCGCGGTCGGCGTCGGCTGCCGAAAAGCCTGTCCGGAGACGGACATCGTGGCGCTGGTGCGCGCGGCTCTCGCGCGGCTGTCCATGGGGGCGACGCCGGCCGGCCTGTTCTCGCTCGAGGACAAGCGCGGCGAACCCGGGCTCGCGGCCGCGGCCGCGACGCTCGGCCTGCCGCTCGTCTTTCTTGACCGGGCCGCGCTGCGGTTGGTGGCCGGCGGCGCGAAGAACTGCTCGCGCCGCGTCGAGGAGATGTACGGCCTCCCCTCCGTCGCGGAGACGGCGGCCCTCGCCGGCGCGGGTCAAGGCGCGGTGCTCATCGTCGAGCGTCTCGCCTGCGCGACCGCGACCTGCGCGATCGCGCGAGCGGCCCGGTGACCGTCCATTTCATCGGCGCGGGGCCCGGCGCGGCCGACCTCATCACGCTGCGCGGCCGCGACCTCATCGCCCGCTGCCCCGTCTGCCTCCATGCAGGGTCGCTGATCCCGCGGGCGCTGCTGGCGCACTGCCCGCCGGGCGCCCGCATCGTCGATACCGCCGCGCTGGACCTCGACGCGATCGCGGGCGAATTCTTGCGCGCGCACGAAGCCGGCGAAGATGTCGCGCGGCTGCAATCGGGCGACCTTTCGATCTGGAGCGCCGTCGGCGAGCAGATGCGGCGGCTCGACGCGCTAGGCATCCCCTACACGATGACGCCGGGCGTGCCGGCGTTCGCCGCGGCGGCCTCCGCGCTGCGGCGCGAGCTGACCTTGCCGGAGGTCGCCCAAAGCGTGGTGCTGACCCGCAGCGGCGGGCGCGCCTCCGCGATGCCGCCGCTGGAGACGCTCGCGGCCTTCGCCGCGACCGGCGCGACATTGGCCGTGCACCTCTCGATCCACGCGCTGGAGCGGGTGGTCGCGGAACTCGCGCCGCACTATGGCGCGGATTGCCCGGTCGCGGTCGTCGCCTGGGCCTCCTGGCCGCGGGAGCGGATCGTGCGCGGCACGCTCGCCACGATCCTCGAGCTGATGGCCGCCGACCCGGTGGAGCGGACCGCGCTGGTCCTGGTCGGGCGCGTTTTGGCCGCCGAGGGCTTCCGAGAGAGCGCGCTCTACGACACGGACTACCGCCGCCGCTTCCGCTCCTGAGCCGCGACGCGCCCTCAGGCGCTGGCCAGGCAGCACTTCTTCGCCTTCTTGCCACTGCCGCAGGGGCAGGGATCGTTGCGCCCGACGTGGCGCATCGGGTTGACGACCGGCGCCGGCGGGCCGTCCCAATCGACCCAGGACAAGGCGCCGGCGACATCGTCGAGCGTGCCCATGCCGGATTTCGCCAGGCGCGACGCATCGTCCGGCGCATGCAAAGCCGCCGCGAGGTCCCCGTCGAAATGCTTCCGGGTCATGATGGCGTCGGGGAGGCGTTGATCGATCCAAGCGGCGCCCTGCTCGGCCTCGATGTCCTCGTAGCCGAGATGCGTGATCGCGTCCGCCCAGCCGGCCCACGACAGTTCGTCGTCAATCGGGGGGGCGAAGCGGAGAATAGCGGCCCGCAAGGGCTCGCGGCCGATGCGCCCCTGAAACGTCAGCGTGGTCGCGGCGCCCCAGAGCGCATGATGGCTGCTGTCGTCCAGCGAGGGATCGTCGATAGCTTCGAACAGGCTGTCTGCGTCTCCATCGAAGACGCTGGCGGCGATCTTCTGCAAGGTCTCGGTGAGGACATCGCCGAGCAGGTCGTCGAGCTCGTCGGACGGCCGGCGCAGCAGCCGCATCAGGGGGAGAAAACTCTGTTCGTCGCGCAGCTTCGCCAGGATGTGCAGGCCGACGAAGAGTTGGCCCCGCTCCGCGTCGCTCAGCGGCAGGCCGCGCGCGGCGCGCTGGAGGATCGCGCGCAGCAGCGGCGCCGCCTCGGCGGGACGGGCGAGGCATGCGTCGACCGCCGCGGCGGGATAGCCCTGCTCGGCGGCGAGCGCGTCGATGTGCTGCTTGATGGGAGCGAGGATCGCCGGCGCCGCGATCAGGCTGTCGCCATCACGGAGGCCCGCGGACGCGCGCCGTTTCGCCACGCGAACGGACGGCCTAGTCTTCGGCCGCGGTCTTGGGCGCCAGCACCTGGCGGCCCTTGTACATGCCGGTCTTGAGATCGATGTGATGCGGCCGGCGCAGCTCGCCGGAATCCTTGTCCTCGACGTAGGTCGGGGCCACGAGGGCGTCGGCGGAGCGGCGAAAGCCGCGCTTCATCGGTGAGGTTTTTCGCTTCGGAACGGCCATGGTCGTGGGACTCTTGGGACGGGTCCGCACGCACGCGAACCGGCTTGAAAGGGAAGGCGGGCTGTTACACGGTTCCGGGCCGCATGGCTAGACTCGCGTGGCCGTCCTTGACGGGGATCGAGGTATGCCTAAGACCACGGGCAAGTAGGGGCGAAAGCCTCCCTACGGATGAGGATGGCCCTTGCTCAAGCTCGGCGACTGGCTCGGTAGACGATCCCGCGACCAGCCTGCTGCGGCACCGACGATGCCGACGGCCGCGCCCGCCCCGGTGCCCGACGTCGAATCGATGGGTCGTCCGGCGATCGTCTCGCCGTTTCTGAGACCCTCCTTCTCCCAGCTCGGCGAGGACCGCACCCTGTGGTGGATCTTCGCCGACAAGCAGAACGGCTTTTACGTCGATATCGGCTGCAACCACCCCTTCAACTACTCCAACACGGCCCTCCTGCACATCCGGAACGGCTGGAGCGGCGTCAACGTCGATCTCGACCCTCGCTCGATCGCGCAGTTCGAGGAGGCTCGTCCCAACGACCGCAATGTCATCGCGGCGGTCGGGCGCGAGGAGGGACGGATGGAGGCGACGATCTTCGCGCATTCCAGCGAGATGAACACGCTCGGCGCTCTCAATCCGCATCTTGAGAAGCTGCCGCACGAGAAACGCATGGTGGACGTTCTGCCGTTGTCGACCCTGCTGGAGCGCCACGTGCCGGCGGGGATCGCGATCGACTTCCTGAACGTCGATGTGGAAGGCCTCGACCACGACGTTCTGTCGTCGAACGACTGGACGCGCTACCAGCCGACCGTGATCGTCGTCGAGGTGCCGGGCTTGAACATGGCAGGCCTTGCCGCGAATCCGATTCACGCGCTGCTTACCTCTCAAGGATATGCGTTGCTCTCGCACACCGTAATCACGTCCATCTACCGCAACGGCTAAAAGAGCAACTTTTGGAACAGCTGAATACATGCGCGACATGCTCCCGAAATATTGGGAGCATGTCGCCGTCTGATATCAATGACAGAACGAAGCCGTCCAGAAGGCATAAGGACGGATAGTTTTATTGTGTCGTCATAACCGGCACAAAACCCGTCCAGATCGACTGAAGATATGTATTGCCCCAGGTCACCTGATTAAAACCTGGATTTGCAATCTTCCAGTGACTAAGGTCTGGATCCATTCCCTTATAGCCCCCAGACACAATCAAGTTTATGCGATTACGAATATCGAGATACATCTGATGTGGAGCATTATCTGTGACTTGTCCGTAGCCATATCCTTGCAGTGTATCGCTGAGGCCGTAACCCTGTGTACCATCGGAGCTAACTTGATATTGCGTACCCGTTCCTTGGGCACCCAGCCAATACCAATAGGGCGTCGGACTCGTCACGTTCTGCTGGCAGCTCGCATAATAAGAGCCCTCCACCCCGTCGTCATAGCAAACCCGAGAAAATTCAATGCTGTAAAAAAGGATCTGGTGCGGATTCGCAACCGTGTTGATAACAAGGAGACCGATGCTTGCAATGCTGTTGTTGAGCTGGCATCCGTTATTCTGATTGGCATACCGCGCGCTTATAAGTTGGTAGGTACCGCTCATGCTATAGGAAGCAAGCTGCGTCAAATAGGGTTGATTCTGATACGGTATTTCTGCGGCCGGGTATTGCGCGGAATTATTTGGATCGGCAACTGTGTTAGCCGAGACGCCCAGGTCGTATTCTAAGATATTGTTATCGGAATCAGTACACGGGACGTATTGCCCGTTCTGCGCCAGCTGCCACGCCGGCTGCACTCCGTTCGGAAGCCACTGAGCGAGAGCCAATCCGTTTCCCGCGCTCCAATTGCCGTTCCCATCTTGCGCCAAAGGAGGAAATTCGGGCGGCGCACCGGGAGTATTGTCTGACCAATTCTGCGGCTGGCCGAAAACCCAGTTATCTGGCGGACCGCCAGACCCACCGTAAAGCTGATAGTTGCCGTTCGCATCCGTTTGGCTCATATGCCTTATTGCCATTCCCGTCGGCTGACCCGATGGGTAAATCGGAGCGCTTTCAGCATGCGCCCCTCCTGCAGCCAGCACTACGAGAATTAAGTTGAACAGGATTGCTAACGTAAGACGCATCTGGATCTCCATCGAGATTGTTTGGCGCCAACCTGTGGGACAATTGAACGGCCAAGTTGCCGCGCCGTTTGCATAGGATATCGCTACTTTGACTACCGCCTAGATCAAGCAAAACTCTCTTAGAAATACTCAAATATATTTCAATATGTTTTCGGACAGACGCCGTTTTCGACTTTCGACACGCCAACTCGTTTTGCCCGACACTCGTTTACATAGGTCTTTTTGCCGCCATCTTTTGAGCCACAGACGGGCAAGTAGTGACTAGGACAGTAGAACGGTAAAGTTTCGAGTCTTTGTGCCTGCTGCGGAATAGCTCCGGCGACCGATGCAAAGCCCACAAGAATCAACAAAAATATTCCTGATCGCGTCATTTTACTTCCTTTCTTGTCCTATGACACGCAGACGACTTGCTGTTGCGAGACTAGGCCCGCAGAACGTCACCACCGTAATCAGTTTTGATGCAACTTTGATAACAAGAAACGTCGGACCGCAATTATCCATAGAAGTGCACGCGTGACCGCGCCTTCTTATGTTATGGTGGATTCTCGCCGACAAGTCGACATCGGTTGCCATCATCCCTTCAGCTGCTCCAACACGGCTCTGCTGCATCTGAGGAACGGGTGGAGCGGCCTCAACGTCGATCTCGACCCGCGCGCCATCGCGGCCTTCGAGGCGGCGCGCCCGAACGACCGCAACATCGTCGCGGCGGTGGGGCGCAAGGCGGGGCGGATGGAGGCGACCATCTTCGCCCGCGCCGGCGATCAGAACACGCTCGGGCCTATCCCCGGGCACCTCGCGGACGAAGTCTACGAGAAACGCATGGTGGAGGTGCTGCCGTTGTCGACGCTGCTGGAGCGCCACGTGCCGGCGGGGACGGCGATCGACTTCCTGAACGTCGATGTGGAAGGCTTCGACCACGACGTGCTGTCGTCGAACGACTGGACGCGCTACCAGCCGGCCGTGATCGCGGTGGAAGAGCATAATTTCGCGATGGCGGGCTGACGACGCGGCCCGTCTTCACGCTTCTCTCCGCGCAAGGCTACACGCTGCTCTCGCACACGGTGGTGACGTCGATCTACCGCAAGGGCTGACGGCCTGCGTCAGCGGTCCGGGCAGGTCATGGAAACAAATGCTCCAAGTCACGGCTGCCGCGAATGACTCGGAGGATAAGCACGTCGCCATCGTCAAGGCGGTAGACGATCACGTAGCCCATCACTGCTAGGCTGCGACGGCCGGCGCCCAAGTCTTCGTCACGCGGCCGTCCGAGATGGGGATATCGCGACAGAAGGAAGAAGCGTTCCGTTATCGTGGAGAGCAACCGTTCGGCAACCGCCAGATCGCCGCTTCCGGAAGCTACGTGAAAAGCGATATCGTCGAGATCAGCGCGAGCTTCCGGCGCCAGGCGATGCGCCATCGATGTGCCTTAAGGACCATCCGGCGAAAGGCGCCGAGCGCATCGGTCGATCACGTCGCGGACCATAGCCTCCATCGAGTCCCGCGTAATGACGATCCCTTCTCCACGCGAAAGCGATGCCTCCGCGGCCTCGAGACTTGTCACCAGTTCGGCGCGGCGCCGCTCTCGTTCCACCCACAGCGCGATGGCTTGCTCTACGGCCTGCCGGCTGTCGTGAACGCGCCCGCTTTCAACGGCTTGCCGCACGATGTCGCTTTGTTCCGGGGTCAACGTGATGTCCATCGCTTAATAATGCCGTGCCCACGCCAAATGTCGATGACAACAGCGGTTCCGGCCGCTAACTCTCGGCGCGGCCTCTATCCCCGCAACTCCGCCACGATCGCATCCCCCATCTCGCCGGTCGACAGGTGCGTGGCCGCCCCGCCCTTGATGTCGGCGGTGCGCAGGCCCTTGGCCAGCACGGCGGAAATCGCCGCCTCGATGCGCTCGGCGAGGTCGGCGCGCTCGAAGGTGTATTTCATCGCCATCGCCAGCGAGCCGATCATCGCGATCGGATTGGCGAGGCCTCGTCCGGCGATGTCGGGCGCCGAGCCGTGCACCGGCTCATAGAGCGCCTTGCGCCGCCCCGTCGCCGGGTCGACGTCGCCGAGCGAGGCCGACGGCAGCATGCCGATCGAGCCGGTGAGCATCGCGGCGACGTCGCTGAGCATGTCGCCGAACAGGTTGTCGGTGACGATCACGTCGAAGCGCTTGGGCGATCGCACGAGCTGCATGCCGAGCGCGTCGGCGAGCTGGTGCTCGAGCGCCACGTCGGGATAGTCGCGCCGGCCCATCTCGCCGATGACCTCGTGCCACAGCACGCCCGACTTCATCACGTTGCGCTTCTCCGACGAGCACAACCGCCGGCCGCGCCGGCGCGCCAGCTCGAAGGCGACGCGCCCGATGCGCTCGATCTCGAACGTGTCGTAGACCTGCGTGTCGACCGCCCGTTTCTGCCCGTCGCCGAGATCGGTGATCGTCTTCGGTTCGCCGAAATAGACGCCGCCGGTCAGCTCGCGGACGATGACGAGGTCGAGCCCGTCGACGAGTTCGCGCTTGAGCGAGGAGGCGTCCGCCAGCGCCGGGTAGCAGATCGCCGGGCGCAGGTTGGCGTAGAGCGCCATCTCTTTGCGCAGCCGCAACAGGCCGGACTCCGGGCGCACCTCGTAGGGCACGCCGTCCCACTTCGGGCCGCCGACGGCGGCGAGCAGCACGGCGTCGGCCGCCTGCGCCTTGGCCATGTCGGCGTCGGAGATGGCGACGCCATGCGCATCGTAGGCGGCGCCCCCGACCAGGCCGCGCTCGATGGCAAAGCGCGCGGAGCCGCCGGCCTCCAGCGCCGCCATCACCTTCTCGGCCTCGGCCATCACCTCCGGGCCGATGCCGTCGCCGGGCAGGAGGAAGAGGGAGTAGGTGGTCATGGCGCGCTGTCCGTCCGGCTAGTCGTTGAAGACGTGGCGCACGACCTGAGATCCTTCTCGCCAAGCCCGCGCCTAATGTCTGTTGTCAGGTCTCGCGTTGGTGGGGGTTCCGCCATGTCCTGGCGGGGATCACCTGCTGTTGCAAGTGAGCGCCGCCGAGAGCTTTGGCGATCGGGTTGTCGGTCATGATCCCCTCTATCTCGACTTCAAAACCAGCTCCGCGACCGTGATCATGATGCCGATCGTCCCCAGCAGATTGAAGGCGATCGCACCGACGATCCAGCGAACCAACTCGATCTTGAGCTCGGTCAGGTCGCTCTTGGTGGCAACGGCATCCTGGGTGTTCGCGGCGAGAGCCGACGCCAGAGCCTCTGCCTGAGCCGATGTGAACTCGCCCTTGAGGGCCTGCGACAGCTTGAGAGTGTCGAAGATCACGCTGCTCCATGGTGCGCTGTGCTCCTTCGAATGCGCCGAGCGTATTCCCGCGGTGTCCTCGAGGACGCGTCCACTGTAATCAGAAATACCAGGATGAGCGATGGACGACCTTTTCGAAACCCCAAAGGAAATTCGTGAGTATCGCATCCGTGTCGATCCCGGCTCTCAGCGGCACGATGCAAACGAAGTCGCGGTGGATGCCGACTGCAATTCACAAAGGTCGGGCCCCTCGAAGCCTGGACGAGGCCCCAAAAAAATCATTGCGAGTCGCGGGCGAAATAAGCCGGCGACTTCATTTGGGGTCCCAAGCGTCACTTGCGTCACGCTTGGTCCTGGCGGGGCGCAAGCCACTGACATCCGAGGGCTTCGTCGGCCTCCCTGCGAGCGTCGCCAGCCGAGACTTGCGTCAAGGATGCGTCACCACGCGTTACGTTGCGTCACGCCTTTATGCCGATGACGATGGTTTCGTGCCAGCGGAGCGGCGCCGAAGGACGCGCCGCCCTGGTCACGACGATAAGGTATTATTACCGAGTGCGGCGAAACGTCAAGACCTCGCGCGATACCAAGACTTCCGCGCGATACAGGGGTTGGTCGCGAACTTCGGCGCGCCATCGCGCACCGTCGCCTGCGCGAGGGCTTCGATCACGGCGCATGCGCGGCCGGTCTTGGAAAGACCACGATCACAACCGGCGCAACGGAGAGACATCTTGGACGAGGCGATCAGGCGAATGGATGCAACCGCGCAGGCGGCGCTGGTGGCCAAAGGCGAGGTCGCGCCGGCGGAGCTGCTCGAGGCGGCGATCGCCGCCGCCGATGGCGCCGACATCGGCGCCGCGATCCCGATCCGCTTCGACCAATTCGCGCGGGATCAGGTCGCGCGGGATCAGGTCGCGCGAGCGCAGGCCGAAGCCAAGCAGAACACGGGCGAGCCGACCGGGCCGTTCGCCGGCGTGCCGTTCCTCCTCAAGGACCTCGGGCAGGACTTCGCGGGGCAGCCCAATACGATGGGATCGGCGGCGTATCGCGGGCGCGTCGCGCCAGGCCACAGCGCCTACACGCGGCGCTGCCTCGAGGCGGGGCTCGTCATCTTCGGGCGCACCGCCACGCCGGAGCTCGGCCTGCGCGCCGTCACCGAGTCGCGGCTGTGGGGCGCGGCGCGCAACCCGTGGGATCGCGGCCGCACGCCGGGCGGCAGCTCCGGCGGCTCGGCGGCGGCGGTCGCGGCGGGCGTCGTGCCGATGGCCGGCGCCAGCGACGGCGGCGGCTCGATCCGCATCCCCGCCTCGTTTTGCAACCTGTTCGGCCTGAAAGTCTCGACCGGCCGCATCTCGTTCGGTCCGCACCGCGGCCTCTTGTGGGACGGCGCGGCGGTCGAAGGCGTGCTGACCCGCTCGGTGCGCGACACCGCGCGCATGCTCGACGTGCTGGCCGGGCCGGAGCCCGGCGACATGGTCGCGCTGCCGAAGCCGGCGACGGCTTTCGCCGACGAAGTCGGCAAGACGCCGGGACGGCTGCGGATCGGCTACAGCACCGCCTCGCCGCTGAAGAGCCCGGTCGATCCGTCCTGCATCGAGGCGGTGGAGAATGCGGCGCGCCTGCTCGAGAGCCTCGGCCACCATGTCGAGCCGGCCGAACCCGCCGTCGACGGCGCCGCGGTCGCCAACGCCTACCTCACCCTCTACCTCGGGCAGGTCGCGGCCGAGATCGCGGCGAGCGGCGGCAAGGCGGCAGACTTCGAGCTCGAGACCTGGGGCATGGGTCTGCTCGGCCGGGCGCTGCCGTCCGGGCGCTACGTCACCGCGAACCTCGCCTGGAACGGTTTCGCCCGCGCGCTCGCGGCCTTCCACGCGCGCTACGACCTGTGGCTGCTGCCGACCGTCGCCGCGCCGCCGGCCCGCATCGGCGAGCTGGAGCTGCCGAAGGCGCAGAAGCGCGTGCTCGCGCTGCTGAGCGCGCTGCGCGGCGGCAGCCTGATGCTGAAGAGCGGGATGCTGGAGACGATCGCCCGCGACAGCCTCGTGCGCACCCCCTACACGCAGCTGAGCAACCTCACCTTCACGCCGAGCATGTCCGTGCCGCTGGCGATGGCGGCTCCGGCGCCCGGCGAGCCGGCGCTGCCGGTCGGCGTGCAGTTCGTCGGGCGCTTCGGCGAGGAAGCGCTGCTGCTGCGGCTGGCCTCGCAGCTCGAGGCAGCGGCTCCTTGGGAGGGTCGCCGGGCGCCGCAGGCATGGTGAGCCGGCGCGACGAACCCGCACGCCGTTTCATGAGCGTTCGAGCCGACCGGCCCGAAAGGGGGATAGGCATTGCCGATGTCGACGCCTTGTCTGCCTCGCGAGCTGCCTTAGCTTTGCGCCCAACGTCCGGGAGGCGCGCTTTGCAATCATGGTCATCCACGGCGCTCGGCGCCGCCCTTCTCTTGGCGGCCCCTCTCCCGGCGGCCCCTCTCTTGGCGGCCCCTCTCTCGGCGGCCCCTCTCTCGGCGGCCCCTCTCTTGGCGGCCCCGCCGGCTCTCGCCACGCCGACAGCCGCCACGCAGACAGCCGCCACGCCGACGGCGGCGGTGTTCGACTTCCAGCTCGCCAACCTCGCCCAGCTTCCGCCGACCCAGCACGACAAGGATCGCCTCCCGGCTCTCAGCGACCAGCTTCGCAAGGCGCTCGCCGACAGCGGCAAATACAAGGTGATCCCCTTGACCCCCCGGGTGAAGGACGAGGTGACGAAGGCGGCGGAACTGCGCTCTTGCGGCGGCTGCGCCGTCACCTTCGCCAAGCAGCTGGGGGCTCAGCTCGCGATTACCGCCCAGGTCCAGAAGGTGTCCGACCTCATCCTCGACATGACGGTCTTCATCAAGGAAGTCGACACCAGCAAGCCGGAGCAGGCCTACAGCGTCAGCATCCGCGGCGATCAGGACACCTCGTTCCAGCACGGCCTCAAGTTCCTCGTGAAGAACAACATCCTGCACGAGGACTGATGTGGGCGGGCACGTTGGCAGCTCACCGCACTTGGGCGAGCGACAGTCGCGCCTCCATCTTCGCGGCATCCTCTACGCGTTCGGAATAGCGATCGGTAAGCTGGTTGACGTGCGGGCGTAAGAGCACAGTGAAGCGTACCAATTCCTCCATCACGTCGACGACACGATCATAATATGGATAAGACTTGAGGCGACCGCTTTCAAATTCCGAATAGGCCTTCGCGATGCTCGACTGGTTGGGGATCGTGACCATGCGCATCCAGCGGCCCAGAAGCCGCAGCGCGTTTACGGCGTTGAAGCTCTGCGAGCCGCCCGACACCTGCATCACGGCGAGCGTTCGCCCTTGCGTCGGCCGCATGCCGCCCAATGCCAGCGGAAGGTGATCGATCTGCGCTTTCATCAGCCCCGATATCGTGCCGTGGCGTTCCGGGCTGCACCACACGTGACCTTCCGACCACAATGAGAGCTCGCGCAGCTCGTGGACCGCCGGGTGATCGTCACCCAAAGCCTGGTCGGGGAACGGCAGGTCGGAGGGATCGAAGATGCGCGGCTCGGCGCCGAAGAAGCGCAGCAGGCGCGCCGCCTCCTCGACGGCGAGACGCGAGTAAGAGGTCTCGCGCAAGGAGCCGTAGAGCAGCAGGATGCGCGGCGGATGATCGTTCGGACCTAGACCCAGCGCCGGCCGCTCGATCGCATAGCGCCGATCGAGTGCGGGCAGATGATCCGGGTCAGGCAGCTGCCGCAACCTCATGCTTTTGCCCCAGCTCCGCGCTCGTACCAACCGCGCGAGCGGTTGACGATCTTGACCACCGACAGCATCACCGGCACCTCGATCAGCACGCCGACGACGGTGGCAAGCGCCGCGCCCGACTGGAAGCCGAACAGGGCGATCGCGGTCGCTACCGCGAGCTCGAAGAAGTTCGAGGCCCCGATCAGCGCCGAAGGTCCCGCGACGCACCAGGCAACGCCGAGCCGGCGGTTGAGCAGATAGGCAAGTCCCGCGTTGAAGTAGACCTGGATCAGGATCGGCACCGCCAGCATGGCGATCACCAGCGGCTGGCGGGTGATCTGTTCGCCCTGCAGGCCGAACAGCAGCACGAGCGTCAGCAACAGCGCCAGCAGGGACACGGGCGAGAGGCGCTGGAGCGTACGGGTCAGCGCCGCTTGGCCGCCGCGCGCCAGCAGCGTCCGCCGCCAGAGCTGCGCCGCGATCACCGGCACGACGATGTACAGCACGACCGACGACAGCAGCGTGGCCCAGGGCACCGTGATCGAGGACAGGCCGAGCAGCAGACCGACGATCGGCGCGAAGGCCACCACCATGATCGTGTCGTTGAGCGCGACCTGTCCCAGCGTGAAATGAGGCTCGCCCTCAACGAGGTTCGACCAGACGAACACCATCGCCGTGCAGGGTGCCGCCGCCAGCAGGATCAGCCCCGCCGTGTAGCTGTCGATCTGATCCGCTGGCAGATATGGCCGGAACACGTGCGCGATGAAAATCCACGCCAGCAGCGCCATGGAGAAGGGCTTGACCAGCCAGTTGACGCCGACCGTCGCGGCGATGCCGCGCCAGTGTGCGCCGACCTTGTTGAGGGCCGCGAGGTCGATCTTGAGCAGCATCGGGACGATCATCAGCCAGACCAGGACGGCGACCGGCAGGTTGACGTGCGCGACTTCGACGGCGCCGATCAGGTGAAAGACGCCCGGCAGCAACCGGCCGAGCACGATGCCGGCGACGATGCAGAGCGCCACCCATAGGGTGAGGTAGCGTTCGAACGTCCCCATGCCGGAGGCCTTCGCCCTGGCGGGGACAGGACGTGTGACAGCGTCGGTCATGGATGCGGATTTCCCGATGCGATGCGGCGGCCCAGCGCGTCGGTGACGCGCTCGCCACCCTCCTTGGTGAAGGCGGTCCGCTGCGGCGAAGGCAGGAGGTCGAGCACGGCCTCCGACGGCCGGCAGAGCCTCACCCCCAACGGAGAGACGACGATCGGCCGGTTGATCAGGATCGGATGCGCCATCATGGCGACGAGCAGCTGGTCGTCGGTAAGGCTCGCATCGGCGAGGCCCAGCTCGGCGTAGGGCGTCCCCTTCTCGCGCAGAACCGAGCGCAGCGGGATGCCCATGCGCTCGATCAGCGAGGCAAGCAGCGGCCGCGACGGCGGCGTCTTCAGGTACTCGATCACGTGCGGCTCGATGCCGGCGTTGCGGATCATCGCATGCGTGTTGCGTGACGTGCCGCATTCGGGGTTATGGTAGATGACGATGTCGGCGATCATGGCTTACCCGCAGCACGGAGCGTCAGGGGCAAGGCCGGGCTTGGGCGGGCAGCACACCCCCTGCGGCGTGGCCGGCGTGCAGCAGCTCGATCCCGCGCCGGCGATCTCTTCGAGCTTCGCCTTCAACGACAGCTCGTCGAGGCTTGCGATCGGCAGCGCCATGAACAGCGAGATGCGCGTACGCAGGTAGCGCAGCGCCGCGTTGAAGGCGAAGAGCTTGGCGATGTCCGATCCCTCTACGGTGGCGGGATCCTCGATCCCCCAATGCGCCGTGACCGGCCGGCCGGGCCACACCGGGCAGACTTCGCCGGCCGCGTCGTCGCAGACCGTGAAGACGAAATCCATCGCCGGCACGCCCGGCATGGCGAACGCGTCCCAGCTCTTCGAGCTGAAGCCGTCACTTGGATAGTTCCAATTCCGCAGCATCGTGAGCGCGAGCGGGTTGACGTCGCCTCTGGGGTGGCTGCCGGCCGAGAAGGCGTTGAAGCGCCCTGCCCCATCCTTGCGCAGGATGCCTTCAGCCAGGATTGAACGAGCGGAATTGCCGGTGCAAAGAAACAGCACGTTGTAAATACGGTCAGCCATGGGCGACCTCCTCGGCGCAGCAGGTGAGATCGGCGATCAGCGGCGCGCACAGCTCGGGATGGCCGCCGCAGCAATCCTTGAGCAGGTACAGGGTCATCGCGCGCAATCGGTCGAGATTGGCCCGATAGACGATGGAGCGGCTGTGCCGCGCGCTGTTGATGAGGCCGGCGCGGGCGAGGATCGCGAGATGCGCCGACATCGTATTGTGCGGCACGGCCAGCTCTCGGGCGATCTCGCCGGCCGGCAGACCATCGGGTTCATGACGTACCAGCAGCCTGAAGGTATCGAGCCGGGTTCCTTGAGCTAGAGCCCCCAACGCAGCAATTGTCGTGTCATTGTCCATATGTCCAGAATAGCAGACTCGTCTTTCGAAACGCAATACTGAGGTGGGTGTTTTCGCGTCAACGATGCCGGCTGCTTAGCGGCCAACGCCATCATGGAGGCGCTCGGGATCGTTTACGTCGCGCCGCGTCCCACCACTCTGGTGCCGGCGATCCTCCCGACTACATAGGGGTTCGGGTCCGAGCCGGGCCGTCGAGGCCGATGCCGGCCGTCCGAGGGCTGCGTGTCGTTCTTCTCCGAACTCCTCTTCGAGGCCCGCTCCCTGGCGCAGGCGCTCTCCGAAAGCGTCGGCACGCCGGTGGTGCGCCTCGGCGTCACCGGGCTGAGCCGCGCCGGCAAGACGGTGTTCATCACCGCGCTGATCCAGCACCTTACCGAACTCGGCGCGCCCGGGCGGCGAGGACCGAACGCGTTGCCGGTGTTCCGGGTGCTGGCCGAGGGGCGGCTCACCAGGGGACGGCTCGAGCCGCAACCCGACGATCAGGTGCCGCGTTTCGCCTACGAGGACCATCGCGCCGCGCTCAAGGGCGGCGTCGACGGCGCCGGCCGGCATTGGCCGGAGTCGACGCGGCGCATTTCGGAACTGCGCATCCGGCTCGACTACGAGCGCGGCGAGGGTGCGGGGCTTTTGGGCCTGCGCGCCGGCCCCGCCTCGCTCATCGTCGACATCGTCGATTATCCGGGCGAATGGCTGCTCGATTTGCCGTTGCTCGACAAGAGCTACGCGGAGTGGTCGCGCGAGACGCTGGAGTCGAGTTCGGGCGCCGCGCGCGCCAGCCTCGCGGCCGGGTGGCGCGCCTTCACCCTGGCGACGGACGCCGGCGCCGCGGCGGAGGAGGAGGTCGCGCGCCGCGCGGCGGACCTCTTCACCGCCTACCTGACATCCTGCCGCGCCGACACCTACGCGCTCTCCACGCTGCCGCCGGGGCGCTTCCTGATGCCGGGCGACCTGGAAGGCTCGCCGGCCCTGACCTTCGCGCCGCTGAAGCTCGACCCCGCCAAGCACTATAGTGGCGACACGCTCGCCGCGATGATGGAGCGGCGCTACGAGTCCTACAAGACGCATGTCGTGAAGCCGTTCTTCCGCGATCATTTCGCCCGGCTCGACCGCCAGATCGTGCTGGTCGACACGCTCGCCGCGCTGAATGCCGGACCTGCCGCCGTGCGCGACCTCGAGACCGCGCTGGCCGACATCCTGCAAGCGTTCCGCGCCGGCCGCAACTCGATGCTCTCCGCGATCTTCAAGCCGCGCATCGAGAAGATCCTGTTCGCGGCGACCAAGGCGGATCACCTCAACCACGTCAGCCACGACCGGCTCGAGGCGATCCTGCGCGCGATCGTCGGCCGCGCCATCGCCAGGGCCGACGATGCCGGCGCGACGATCGACGTCATCGCGCTGGCCGGCGTGCGCGCCACGCGCGAGGCGCGCATCGGCAAGGGAGCCGAGGCGCTCGATGCCGTCGTCGGGACGCCGGCGGCCGGCGAGACGATCGATGGCGAGCACTTCGACGGCGTCACGGAAGCCGCGATCTTCCCCGGCGACCTGCCGACCGACCCGAAGGCGGTCTTGCGCGGGGACGCCTTCTACCGCTCGGACGAGGAGGCGGACTATCGCTTCGTGAGGTTCCGGCCGCCGCGCGCCGTGATGGGCGAGGACGGCACGCCGGCCCCCCTGCCCCACATCCGGCTCGATCGCGCGCTGCAATTCCTGCTGGGAGATCGGCTGGCATGAGCGACATCGACGATCCGCGCCGCCGCCCCCGTGCGGTGCGCCTCGACCAAGAGCCGGCACGCGCCGCCGAGCCTTCACGCGCCACGGGGCCGGCTCGCGAGCCGCGGCGAGGCGGCCCATCGCAGCCGGACGAGCCGAGGGTCGCGGAGCGCCTGGAGCCGCGCTCGGCCCGGCCCCGCGCCGCGCCGGTGGCGGAGGTCGAGATCAGCGCCGACCCGTTCGCGCTGGACGGCCTGGCGCTGGAGCCGGAGGAACGCGCCGTCGAGATCGCGCAGAAGCGCGGCATCGTCCGGCGGACGTTGTTGTCTTGGAGCGGCCTGTTGTGGTCGGCGCTCGGCGGCCTGGTCTCGCTCGCGGCCGGACTGTGGATCACCAAGCTCGTCGACGACCTCTTTTCACGTTCGGCGACGCTGGGCGCCATCGGCATCGCGCTCGCCGCGATCGTCGTGCTCGCCCTGCTGGTGATCCTCGGCCGCGAGGTGGCGGCGATCGGCCGCCAACGCCACATCGCCAAGCTGCACCGCGATTTCGCCGAGGCCCGCGCCGGGGACGACCGGGCGCAAGCGCGGCGTCTGGTGGCGGACCTCGCCGCCCTCTACGACAAGCGGCCCGAAACCGCGCGCGCCCGCCGCGACGTGCTGGCGCTGCGCGGCGAGATCGTCGATGGGCGCGACCTCGTCGATATCGCCGAGCGGACGCTCGTCGCGCCGCTCGACGAGAGGGCCAAGGCGGCGGCGGCGGCGGCGGCGAAGCGCGTGTCGCTGGTGACGACGATCGCGCCGCGGGCGATCATCGACGTCGCCTTCGTGCTCGTCCAGGCGATCCGGCTCGTCCGCACCATCTCGGAAATCTACGGCGGCCGTCCCGGGCTCATCGGCTTCATGAAGCTCGCCCGGTCGGTCGGCGCGCACCTCACGATCACCGGCGGCATGGCGGCGGGCGACAGCCTGCTCCAGCAGGTGGTCGGACACGGCATCGCCGCGAAGGTCTCGGCGCGGCTCGGGGAGGGCGTGCTGAACGGCCTCCTCACCGCGCGCATCGGGGTCTCGGCGATGGCGGTATGCCGGCCGATGCCGTTCGCGGCGGAGCCCGTGCCGAATTTGCGGACGGTCGCGCCCTTCCTGTTCCGATCGGAGAAGAACGAGAGCGATCAGTAGGAGCGCCGTTCGAGCGCCCTGTTGCGCCCACGCGTGCCCGCCCATGTCCCCGAGCAAGACTGCATGCCGTAGCCCTCGAGGTCGGCCAAAGCCTCGGCGGCGGCGTTCGCGAAGATCATCCCGGCGCAGGTCGAGAGAGCCGGCTTCCCAGCCCGTTCGAGGTCGGTCTGAATGCGGCACAGCAGACGCGTTTCGATCGGCGTCTGCGCGAAGGCGTCGATGATGCCCCGCTCGTAGTCGGCGGCCTCGCGCGCGCCCATGCCCATGCACTCCGCGGCCCAGGCGGCAACCGCCTCGAGCCCGCGCTTGCAAGCGATCACCTGGATCTGGTCTCGCGAAAGGACGATGCCGTTCGGCTGCGCTTGCTTCGCAAAAGAATATCGCACTGCGGTTCTCCTTCCCGCGCTTAACGAACGGGGCTAGAGTGCGGCAACTGTAGCGCTCGCAGCCAGAAACAATTTAGATCCGTCTAAAGACGGATAGGCGTGAAGTTGCGCTACTTCTTGGCGCAATTGGCATCGAGGAGCTTGGCCATGTCGAGCCCCTGTTTCTGCTGCCCCAGCGCGTAGGTCTCGTTCGGCGTGAAGTCGATCCGGCCGTTGGGTCCGTAGATCTCGAGCGCCTGAACCACCCGCCACGACCCATCTTCGTTCTTCTGGAACTTGCTGCAGTCGAAGCCGGCTGCCTGGGCTTGCGCAGCCAACCAAATCGACGCGCCGACAAAGCAAGCGCCGCTGACGAGAGCAGAACGGACCATGTTTCCTCCTGGTGCGACCACAATAGTCGGACGAGGCTTAGGTTGCTCCAACGCCTGGCTTGATCGCTCGCCGACACCTTCGAGCCCGCGGAGACGATCGGCGATCTGCCTGTCCCGGATGGCCCGCCGCCCCTGCGATCAGCCGATCCCGAGGCTGCGCGCGACGATCGTCGGCTTGGCATCGGCCACGGCATCGATCAGCGCCTGCATCGCGACGACGGCGTCGGCACGCGCCCGATCGACGGCGAGGCTGATACCCTGCGGCTGCACGCCGACGTCGTGGATGGCCTGCGCCAGCGCATCGGCCCCTCGAAGCGCCTCGTCGCGCGCAGCCTCGATCGCCGGCGTCGTCACGACGTAGAACAGCGCGTTGTGCAGCAGGGCGCGCATCGTGCGCGGCAGATAGGTGAAGTCGACGATCGAAGCCGTATCGATCGGGACCAGGGCGGAGCGGAGCTCGCGGGCGACGGACTGCCCGAACAATGTCATGACGACGTCTCCTTGCAGGTTCACGCTATCTCGGCCGCCAATCGTGGCGAGACCATGAAGGACGTGTCGGAGCACCGCATGGCTCGGGACACTGCACGACTCGGGACACTGCATGACGCGTAAAGCCGCTGCGCCGCGCGGCGGAGGCAAGGCTTCGATGACGAGGGAAGCCGCTTGCGACTGCGACGCCTCCGGACGGGCCGGTCTAGACGACGCCGAGCTTCTTCTGCAGGCTCGTCGACGAGGTCGTGTACTGAAAGGTCAGCCGCTTGTCCGGGTAGACGTAGCGGTGGATCTTCTGGGCGGCGAGGGCGCCTTCGTGGAAGCCGGAGAGGATCAGCTTGAGCTTGCCGGGATAGGTGTTGATGTCGCCGATCGCGAAGATCCCCGGCGCCCCGGTCTCGAATTTCTCGGTGTCGACCGCGATCAGGTTCTCGTGCAGGTTGAGGCCCCAGCCGGCGATCGGTCCGAGCTTCATCGTCAGCCCGAAGAACGGAATCATCCGCTCGCAGGCGACGCGCACTACGCCGTCGGCGCCCTTCACGTCGATCGCGCCGAGCGCACCGTCGGCGCCGTGAAGCTCGACGATCTGGCCGATCACGAGGTCCATCCTGCCGTCGGCCACCAGCGCGCGCATCGCGTTGACCGAATGCGGCGCCCCGCGAAAATCGTCGCGACGGTGGACCAGGGTCAGGCGCCTTGCGAGCGGCTGGAGGTTGAGCGTCCAGTCGAGCGCGGAATCGCCGCCCCCGACGATCACCACGTCACGATCGCGGAAATCCTCCATCTTGCGCACCGCGTAATGCACCGAGGTGCCCTCGTAGGCCTCGACGCCGGCGATCGGCGGTTTCTTCGGCTGGAACGAACCGCCGCCGGCCGCGATCACGATCGCCCGGCAGAGGAAGCCCTTGCCGAACCCGGTCCGCAACCGGAAGCGCGGCGCCTCGGCGGTCCCGAGGCGCTCGATCGCCTCGACGATCTCGCCGAAGTGGAACGTCGGCCTGAAGGGCTCGATCTGCTCCATCAGCTTGTCGACGATACCCTGCCCCGTGACGCTCGGATAGCCGGGAATGTCGTAGATCGGCTTCTCGGGATAAAGCTCGGCGCACTGGCCGCCGGCCTTCGGCAGGATGTCGACGACATGGCTCCGGATGTCGAGCAGCCCGAGTTCGAAGACGGCGAACAGCCCGACGGGGCCGGCGCCGATGATGACGACGTCCGTCTCGATATCCCGCGTCTCGACCTCGCCGGCCGCGGCGTGGCTCTCGTGGGTCATGGTCAGCCCTGCCGGTCGGGTGTCGTCACGTGCAGCCCGTCGAGCGCCGGAGCGATCTTGATCTGGCAGGACAGGCGCGAATTCGGCTTCACGTCGTAGGCGAAGTCAAGCATGTCCTCCTCCATGCCGGACGGCTTGCCGACCTTGGCCAGGAAGGCCTCGTCGACGTAGACGTGGCAGGTCGCGCAGGCGCAGGCGCCGCCGCACTCGGCGACGATCTCCGTCACCTTGTGGCGGATCGCCGTCTCCATCACGGTCGAGCCGTCCTCGCCTTCGACGGTGCGCGAGACACCCTTGGAGTCGGTGAAGGTAATGGAGGCCATCGAACGATCCTTGAGGGCGGCCGCTGGGATCGGCCGGCGAAAGCGCATCTTTTAGACAAGGCTCGCAGCGATGAACAGGGGTCTCGGCCGGGCACTCGGACGCGCGGCGCTCATCCTTTCACGCCGAGTCCTTTCACGCCCCGAGCAGCGGATGGGCCTCGATCGCCGCCGCGACCGCGGCGAAAGCGGCGGCGAGGTCGCCCTCGGACCGGTGCCGCGAGCCGGCCTCCGCCGCCTCGTAGGCGTCGGCCGCGGCGGCGGCATGCCAGGCGCCGATACCACGCGCGGAGCCCTTGAGCAGATGGGCCGCGGCGGCCTGTTCGCGCGGGCCGAGCCGGGCCAGGCTCGGGATCACCCGCCGCGCCTGCGCGACGAAAAGCGCCAGCACCTCCCGCTGCAATTCGACGTCCTCGAAGGTCTGCGCCGCGAGAAAGGCGAAGTCGACGGCAGTGTCGCTCGCGGCAGCCGTCATCGCGCCTCGTAGCGCAGGTTCTGGTGGCGCAGGGTCTGCAAGATAGAGGTCGGCGCGACCAAGACGAAGACCTTGGTAAACGAGTCGTTAACGACGTTTCGCAATGACTTGCCCCCTCAGTTTCATTAGACGCTTTCAACCTGTAGGATGAGCTTGGTTAACAAGCTATGGTCTCGGCTCGCGAGCGCTCGGCGGACGCTGCAAGCCGTTTGTGGAAGAGGCGAGTAATGGCCAATCCGATTAAGGCTCACGATCCTGCGGCCGCGGCCCTGTCGGCGATCGAGGAGGCTTTGAACCTGTCGGATCTGACCGCGCCGACCCCGCCCGGGACCGGGGAGGCGAAGGTCGAGGGTTCGCGAGACGAGACGCCCGTCGCGGCCGAACCCATGATCGCGGCCGAACCCATGATCGCGAACCCCGAGTCTGCCGTCGGAAGCAGGACCGAGGCGAGGGCCGACGCGCGCCCCGTGGAGCTGTCCGCCGACGACCGCCTCCACCCTCCGCTGGCATCGGCCGGGAGCCGCACCAGGCGCGACGGAAACCGTCTGCGCCTGCCCTCGTCGCAGAGCGACGCCGACATCTTCGCGCAGCCGGCCGCCGTTTCGACGGCGGAGACGCTCCCGGGAGAGCGCGGCGCGGGCGAGCCGACGCTCGACCAGCGCGAGCGCCCTGTCGCCGCGCCGGTGACGCGTCCGGCCAACGACGACAAGGAATCCGTCGGCGCGATCCTGCGGACCCTGCAGGTGAAGCCCAGCCGTACCCCGATGATCGTCGCCGGCCTCGCCGCGGTGCTGTGGATCGCGGTCTGCGTCGTCTACCTCATTGCCGATCGCGCCAATCTTGCCGAGGGCAGCCTGTTGCAGCCGCGCACGGCGCTGGTGCTCCTCGCCGTCGTCGGGCCGCTCCTCTTCTTCTTCATGACCGCGGCGCTGACCCGCCGCGCCCAGGAGGTGCGGATGACCGCGCGTTCCATGCTGCAGGTCGCGGTGCGGCTGGCCGAGCCCGAGACGATCGCGACCGAGCAGATGGTGACCCTGTCGCAGGCCATCCGCCGCGAGATCGCCTCGATGGGCGACGGCATCGAGCGCGCGCTGGCCCGCGCCGGCGAACTCGAGACGCTGGTGCGCTCCGAGGTGTCCAACATCGAGCGCTCCTTCGGCGAGAACGAGCGGCGCGTGCGATCGCTGATCGACGAGCTGTCGTCGGAGCGCGAAGCGATCGTCACCAACGCCGAGAAGGTCCGCGGCGCTATCGCCGGTGCCCACGAGTCGCTCTCGCGCGACCTCGACGGCGTCTCCGAGCGCCTCGCCTTGACCGTCAACGAGGCCGGCGAACGCGTGGCGCACGAGATCGGCGGACGCGGGGACGCGATCCGCGACGCACTCCTCGTGGTCGGCGAGACCTGCGCGACGAATGTCGGAGCCAGCGGCGACGCCCTGCTCGAGCGCCTGCGGCATTCGACCGATGCCTTCGCGTCGGCGATCGACGTCCGCACCGACGAACTCGAGGGCAAGGTCGCCAACACCGGCCAGGTGCTCCTTGCCGATCTCGGCATGCGTGCCGACGATATCGTGCACCGCCTCGATGAAACCGGCTCCCGCATCAGCGAGGAGATCGTCTCGCGCGGCGACAGTCTCGCCGTGCGGCTCGCGGACACCGGCGACCGCCTGCACGAGGTGGTCGCTCTGCGCGGCGACGCGCTCAACGACAACCTCGCTCAGATGAGCGAGCGGATCGCCGCGATGATCGGCGAGCACACCGATGCCGCCCAGGCGAGCTTCGATCACTCGCACGATCGCCTCGCCGCGCTCCTCAACGACAACGACCAGAAGATCCACGACCGTCTCGAGACCCACGGCACCGAGTTGCACCGCCGCTTCGCGGAGACCGCGGACGGGATCGCGGCGGCGCTGACGTCGCACACCGATGCGCTGCACGACCGGCTCGCCGCGACGACCGCGCATACGACCGGCGCGCTCGACGAGCATAGCGAGGCCCTGCACGAGAGCCTCGCCGCGGCGGCCGCGGGCACACTGGCGCTAATGGCGAGCCACGCCGACCACCTTCACGAAAAGCTGGCGCACACGACCGCCGACGCCAACGAGGCGCTGATCGCGCACACCGACGCGATGCACGAGCGCCTCGCGGCCACGGCGAACGAGTCCGTCTCGGCCCTGTCCGCCAGCACCGACGGTCTTCACGACCGCCTTGCCGCCGTGGTCGCGGCGACCGACCAGGCCATCGCGCAGCATCACGAGCGGGTCGGCGAGGGTCTCGAGGCGACCGTCGCGCACACGATCGGCGCGCTCGACGACCACAGCGAGGCGCTGCAGGAGCGTGTGGCCGCCGTGGCGGCGGAGACGCTGGCGTCGATGGCCGCCCGCGGCGACGACCTGCACCAGACGCTGGCGAGCACGAGCACGCGGACCAACGAGGCCCTCGCCGCGCATGCCGATGCGCTCCACGAGCGGCTCGCCGCCACCACGAACGAGACCCTTGCCGCGCTCGAAGCCGGCACCGACGGGCTGCACCAGCGGCTGACGGCGGCGAACGAAACGCTCGTGGCCAACCACGATGCGCTGCACGAGCGGCTGGCGGCCACCACCGAGGCGCTCACCGCCAATCATCAGGGCATCCAGGAGCAGATCACGGCCACGTCCGAGGCGACGATCGCCGCCCTCGCCCATCAGACCGAGGACCTGCGCCAGCGCCTCGCCGCCACGTCGTCCGAGACGACCGGGGCGCTGACGGCCCACAGCGACTCCATGCACGAGAAGCTCGCCGCCACCGCGAGCGGGGCGATCGCGGCCCTCGCGACCCATACCGAGACGCTGCAGGAGCGGATCGGCGGTGTCGCCCACGAAGCGCTGGCCGCCTTCAACGGTCATGCCGACGCAATGCACGAGCGCCTCAACGCGATCGCCGAAGAAACGACGACCGCGCTCGCGGCCCATACGGATGCGATGCACGACCGTCTCACCGACACGGCGCAGCAGACCGTGACGGCGCTCGCCGACCACACCAGCGAGCTCCACGACCGGCTCGAGACGACGGCGAGCGGCACCATCACCGCGCTCGACGCCCACGCCAACACGCTGGGCGGCCGCCTCGAAGCCGTCTCGCGCGAGACGGTGGACGGTCTCGGCACGCATACCGGGCGGCTCGAGAGCGCGCTGCGCGAGACGAGCGCCGCCGCGATCGCGGCCCTCGACTCTCATGCCGGCACGCTCCACGAGCGTCTGGGCGGCACGACCGACGCAACGATCACGGCGCTCGAGGACCACGCCAATACGCTCCACGAGCGGCTCGGCGAGACGGCCGAGGCGACGGTCGCGGCGCTATCCTCCCATCGCGACACGATGCACGAGCAGCTCGCCGCCACGGCAGAGGAGGTCATCACCGCCCTGGAGACGCATCGTCTGCAGGCGCACGAGCATCTCGGCGCGACCTCCGCCGAGATCGTCGGCGCGATCGGCGACCACAGCACCGTCGTCCGCGAACAGCTGACGGGCGTCGCCGGCGAGACCTTGGCCGCGCTCGACGACCACGCCGCCGCGATGCAAGAGCGGCTGCACCTCACGGCGCAGGAGGCGGTCGGGCAGCTTGCCGGTCACCTCGACGGCATGCATGGGCAGCTCGCCACCAGCGCCGACGCCACGGCCGTCGCGCTCGGCCGCCACGCGGAGGCTCTTCAGGAAGGCTTCGTCGCCAACACCCGGCAGGCGATCGCCAGCCTGTCCCAGCAGGTCGATGCGCTGAACGCCCGCTTCGCGGAGATCGCCGGCGAATCCGTCGCGGCGATCGGCATGCACGGCGAGCGCGTCAACGAGGCCCTGAGCGGCAAGCTCGCCGCGTTCAACGACACGTTCATCACCCGCAGCGGCGCCGCCAGCGATCAGCTCGGCGCCCACGCCGAGCGCTTCAACGCCACGCTCGAGGACCGGCTCGGAGCGATCGAGAACACCTTCGCGCTACACGGCGAAACGCTCGAGGAGCGGCTGGCGCGTCGCATGAACGAGGCCTCCGAGCTCATCGAGCGGCAGATCGGCGCCCTCGAGACGCGAGCCGTCGAGCGGGCGCAGGGCGTCGTCACCGCGCTCGAGGCCCTGATCGGCCGCATCGACAGCGGTCTCGAGACCCGCGCCTCGGCGATCAACGAGACGCTCGCCTCGCGCACGCTGGAGATCGCGCGCACCCTCAGCGACGGTGGCGCGGACGTCACGCGCGCGCTCGACGCCCGGACCTCGGACATCGCCGGCGTCTTCGACAGCCGCTCCGCGACGATCGGCGAGCAGCTCGACGGTCACATCGCGCGCCTCCACGAGCGCGTCGTCGGGCCCCTCAGCATGATCGCCGCGGCCCTCGACGAGAAGGGCCGCTCCCTGACCGCAAGCCTGATCGACCGTGCCAGCGCCATCGACGGCCTGCTGACCGGCCATTCCGGGAAGCTGACCGCGGCGCTGGACCGCGAGGCGACCGAGCTGCGCGCCATCGTCACCGACGCCATTTCCGCGATCGACACGACGCTCTCGAGCCGTGCCACCGACGTCGGCGCGGTGCTTGCCGGTCGCGTCGCCGAAATCGCCGCCACGCTCGACGAGCGGCTCGCCCACATCGAGGCGGCCATCGGCGAGAAAGGCCGGATCCTTCACGACGGCCTGGCCGCCCGGTCCAGCGAGATCGAGACCCTGTTCGATCATCACGGCACGCGCCTCGTCGACACGCTGGCGGAGCGCGGCGGCGCGGTCGCCGCGGAGATGACCAGCGTCGGCGAGATTGTCTCGCAGACGATCGCGCAGCGCGGCGCGCTCATCGTCGAGCACCTCAGCCAGAGCCAGGTCGATCTCACCAGGGCGCTCGACCGCTCGGCGACAGGCCTGCGCTCGGCGGTCGAGGGCAGCCTCACCAACTCCGTGCAGTCTCTCGCCTCGCGCCAGGCCGATTTCGCGGCATCGATCGAGACGTCCACCGCGACCGTCGAGGAGCGGGTCGCCGGCTCGCTGCGGACGATCGCCGACCGCCATGCGGCACTCGTCGAGGAAGCGGACCGGTCGGCGACCGGGTTCAGGACGACGGTCGAGAACGCGGTCAACGGCTCGATCCGCGCGCTCGCCGAGCGTCAGGGCGCGTTCGCCGACGCGATCGATCTCTCGACGGCCGGGTTCAAGTCGAAGATCGGGGACGTCGTCGAAGGGTCGGTTGCCGCGCTCGACGGCGCCAACGGCCGGCTCCGCGACGAGTTCGGCGCCATCGGCGATCGGCTCGGCGCCTCGAGCGAGGCGCTGCAGGCCATGGTCGGCGGGGCCAGCGAGCATTTCGGCGCCTTCGACAGGACGATGGCCGATCGCCTCGCCGACCTCGACGGGGCGATCGGCACCGTCTCCGGCCATATCGAGCGGCTGAACGAGGCCGCCGCGCGGACCCTGAGCGAGGCCGCCGCCGTCGCGCAGACGATGGAGGAACACCACCGCGCCATCGCCGACAGCTCGAACACGCTGGCGGCGACCCAGCAGGGCCTCGACCAACGAATCGGCGACCGCCACCAGGCGCTCGCCGCCCTGCTCGACACCGTCTCGGCCCGGCACGAGGATTTCGAGGCGGTGATGACCTCCTTCACCGGCCTGATCGAGGACAGCTTCAAGAATGCCGAGGCGCGCGCACGGGAGATCGGCGCCTTCCTCGCCGAGAGTTCGCAGCTCTCGACCGGCATGATCGACGAGCAGTTCGCGGCGATTCGCACCAACGCGGGCAAGGAACGCGAGCGCACCGCCGCCGCGCTGCGGTCGGCCTACGATCAGGCCGCAGAGGAACTCGAGCACATCTTCGGCCAGTCCACGCAGCGCTTCCAGTCCGCCGCCGAGGATATGCGCGGGCTGTCGCGACAGATCCAGGACGAGCTCGCGGCAACCCGGGAGGTGATGCGCCAGAGCGCCGTCGACCTGCCGACCGAGACCGCCGCACAAGCCGAGCACATGCGCCGCGTCGTCACCGATCAGGTCAAGGCGCTGACGGAGCTGACCGACCTCGTGAACCGTTCGGGGCGCGCGATGGACCTGTCGCTGCCGTCCGGGGCCGCACCTGTCGTGGCGCCTGTCTTGGCGGTGCCGCAGGCGGTCGCGGCTCGCTCCGAGCCCGGCCGCCCCGCCGCGCCCCAGCCGGCGCCGCGCGCGTCGGCGGAACGCCCGTCCACCGCCGCCAGCGGCGACGTCTACGGCCCACAAGCCCCGCGGCAGGCCGAAGCGCCGCGGCAGGCAGAGGCGCCCCCGGAGGCCGAGCCCGCGCGAGCGGAGGCGGCGCGGCCCGAGCAGCCCCGCCCGGCCGCCCGACGCGACGCGCCGCGCTCCGGCCCGCAACCCGCGAGCAAGGCCGGGCAAGGCTGGCTGTCCGACCTGCTGGCGCGTGCCTCGCAGGACGAGGAGCCGGCGCAGCCGTCCGCCGGCGAACCCAAGACCAACGGCCATGCCGCCGAACCGCTCGAGGCGATCTCTACCAATATCGCGCGAATGATCGATACGCAGGCGGCGGCGAGCGCGTGGGAGCGGTATCGCCGCGGCGAGGACGGCGCCTTCACCGCCGCGATCTATACCGGTCGCGGCGGCCAGACCTGCGAGGAGATCCGGCGGCGCTACGACGCCGACGGCGACTTCCGCGTCACCGTCGACCGCTTCGTGCAGGAGTTCGAGCGGCTGCTGTCGCAAGTCCAGCACGACGATCCCGAGGACCGGATGCTGCGCGGCTATCTCGGCTCGGACTCGGGCAAGGTGTACACGATGCTGGCCCATGCCTCGGGCCGGCTCGTCTGAGGTCCCGCGGCGGGAAGGTGCCAGCCGGCCTTTAAGCCGGGTTCTGTACGGCGCGGGGCTGGCGCCCCGCACGTGACGGCCATTCCTCTGGGACGGCCGTTGCCGGCCGCCTCGAGCAACCAACCCGGGCGACGGTCGTAAGACGGACCTTGCCCTCGTCCTCGCGGACAGGGCCGTGCCGCCCCTATTCGGTTTTGCTCCCGGTGGGGCTTGCCGTGCCGCCCCTGTCGCCAGGCGCGCGGTGCGCTCTTACCGCACCCTTTCACCCTTACCGGACGCGAGCGGGCTCGCGGCGGCGGTTTGCTTTCTGTGGCGCTTTCCCTGGGGTTGCCCCCGCCGGACGTTATCCGGCACCGTGTCTTGCTGGAGCCCGGACTTTCCTCCGCCCGGATCTTGCGATCGGCGGGCGGCGGCCGTCCGGCCGGCTGGCAAGGCGGCATAGGCGGGAGACGTCGACAAAGTCAATCACCGGGCCGCGTTGCAAAACTCAGGTGGTCCGATTCACGATCCACGTTATCCCGTGCGGCCACCGCGACGCCAAAATGAACGATCATCATGTTCGACGCGCCGGCGTCGCCGCCGCTCGCGAGGTGGCAAAATGACCTACACGGACGTCTGGATCGGCGAACTGGCGAACGGCGACGATCCGCTGGATTGGGGCGGCGACTGGAACGGGAATACGCCTCGTAAAGCGCTGCGTCCTCGCTTTCCGCCCTGCGGCGGCACTTACGAACCATTCCGCACCGTTGTGAACCGCATCGAGAACAACATCTTGAAGGGTAAGCAGGTCGACTGGGGCGCCTGGGCGGCCGTCGTCACCAAACAAGAAATTGTCGCTTTGATCGACGGCCTGTATGGCACGGACCCCGCCTATTCCAGCCTTGAGCATTTGTGCGAAAAGCTGGCGACCGTGCGCGCGGCGGTACAGGCGCTGCCCGACGACGGCCGCTATGCCCTGGTGGCGGATGAGTTGTAGTACCCGCGCGCTTCGCATTGCGCGTCGGGTCATCGAGAGTTCGCGCCTTGAACGCATACCGCCGCTCGACCTCTTCGATCATCACCGGATCGCGATCCGCGGGCCTCGCCGCCTTGATCGGGCCAGACACTCAGTAAGCCCCAGTTTACCAAGCCGAGCGAAATGCCGGCGCCGGTCGGGCGAGAAGCCCGACGCGCCGTGATCGGAAAGACGCATGTTCATCAAATCATCAGCCCCGGCGCAGCATAATCTTGACCATGGCCGACCCCGCCTGTTGGTGAGCGAGGCCGGGGGGCCTCAGGTCGAGAACACAATGCGCAAATTCCTGACAACCGCTACGCTGATCGCTGCCACCGGGCTGGCCGCATGCGGCTACACACCCGAGCAGCGTGCCGCCAGCGGCGGCCTCATCGGCGCCGGGACCGGCGCCGCCATCGCCAACGCCGCGGGCGGCGGCCCGGGCGCGGTCATCGCCGGCAGCCTGCTCGGCGCCGGCACCGGCGCCGCGATCGGCGCCAGCACGCGCCCGCCGCCGCCGCCGCCCTACTACGTGGCGCGCCGCGGCCGCTGCGTCGAGATCGCCGAGGACATGTACGGACGCCGCTACTGCAGGGTCTACGCGGACTATTGAAACCCGACAGCTCCTATGTGACGCGGTGCTCGCCGTCGCCGAATTTCGGCGATCGGCGAGGCAAGAGCATCGACGCCCTGGTCCTGCACTACACGGGCCTGAGTTCGGGCGGCCAGGCCCTCGCGCACCTGTGCAACCCGGCCTCGGAAGTCTCCTGCCACTACTTCGTCTGGGAAGACGGGCTGATCGACCAGCTCGTGGCCGAGCGGGACCGGGCCTGGCACGCCGGCCGCTCGTTCTGGTTCGGCGAGACCGACATGAACGCGGTCTCGATCGGAGTGGAACTCGTGAACCCCGGCCATCGCGGCGGCCACCTGCCCTACCCGCCCGCGCAGCTGGAGGCGGCCATCGCGCTCTGCCGCGACATCTGCGTGCGCAACGCGATCCCTGCGCGGCGCGTGCTCGCGCATTCCGACATCGCGCCCGAGCGCAAGATCGATCCGGGCGAATGGTTCCCGTGGCAAGCCTTCGCCGATGCCGGTCTGGGACGGTGGATGCCCCCGGCGCCGCTCGTCCCGAGCGAAGGTCCGACCTTGCAGTACGGCGACGAGGGCGAGGAGATCCTGGCGCTGCAATCGAACCTGCGGGCGTTCGGCTTCGGCGCACCGCGCAGCGGCGTGTTCTGCGCGGAAACGGAGACGATCGTGACCGCGTTCCAGCGCCACCACCGGCCCGGCCGGGTCGACGGACGCGCCGATCCGTCGATGCGCGCAACCTTGGACGCGCTACTGCAAGCCTGCTGTTAGGCTTACGACCACGCCGCGTGAAACACTTTGCCGGAATTGACCGTTCCGACGCCATGGCCGGATTGACGGCCAGGCATGGAGGTTCGATTTTGGATAAGAAACTCGTTGGTCTTGTGGGTGCGGTCGCCGCGTTGGCGCCGCTCGGTGCGGCTCAGGCGATGCCCGCGGTCTCCGACACCGGGACGAAGGCGAACTCCTTCGCCGACCTGCTGACGCCGATCCCGAACGCCGTCGACAAGCTGCAGGCCTCGGATGCGCTCTTGACCGAGCGCGCCGCCAATGCCGCCAAGATCGAGATGGCGCAGTACTACTACCACCATCACCATCATCACCACCGCTTCTTCCGGCGGTTCTTCCACCACCACCATCATCACCACTTCTACCGGCACCACCACCATCATCATCATTTCTACAACTGAGCTCCCCATTCTGAGATGTGAGCAGGCCGGGGCGCGGAAGCGCTCCGGCCCTGCACTCAGCTTTGTGAGTGGGCCTTGGCAGCGCGGCTCATGAAGCGGTAGGTGCCGTCGAACACGGTGTCGGAGGCAGATGTCCAGTGCGTGTCCGCCGACAGCGTGTCGCGGCTTTCGTGGATGCGGCGTGCCTGCAATTCGCGCTCGGCCTGCTCCTCGAACGGCATGTCGACGAGTTCGATTTCGGGCTCCTCCGGGATGACGAGCAGCTGCAGCATCGGCTCGCCTTCGCGGAAGATGTGCGTCTGACCTTCCGCCGGTGACTTGAAGACGCAGAAGAAGACCATCGGCCACCAGTTGCGGATCAGCGCCGGCACGGCGATCGGCACCGTCCCCGTGGTGTCCGTATAGAAGCGCGGATGCGGCTCGGTGCGGATCGCGAAGCCCGGATCGAGCTTGAAGTCGAGCAGGAGCTGATAGGTGAAGAACTTGGTGCCGAAGCTGCGGAACGGCGGCCACATCTGCCCCGTCTCGGGATTCGCGCCGAGGTGGCCGGAGAAATCGAGTGCGCCGTCGCGCATCGTGACGTGGAGCTCGCCCTCGTAGGGGTAGAACAGTTCGACGCCGTACTGCGCGCCCTCGGTAAAGGGCTGGCAGTGCCAGACGTATTCATGGGAGCCGTCGCGGCGCGGTTCCGGCTGACCCGCCCAGCCGGGAATTTCGAGCTTCGTGCGGCGCGGCGCGAGCTTGGGCTCGTGGATTCGGATCTTGACCTGTTGCATGCAGCCTCACCTCTTCGATCGGGTGATTTTATCCGAGGATTGCCGGCGGGCGAAGTCTGTTGGAGGATGAAGCCAGGGCATCGGGTGAAACCGATCCTCCCCGTCCTCGCTTGCCTACCGGACTCATGCATCTTGGCGCGCATCTTGGCGCGCGTATCCTCCTCCACGAAGGGGGTACCATGCGAAGCATGGTGGAGGGGGCGGCAACCGCGTCGACCTCGACGAGGAGTTGCGGCCAGGGCGGGAGTGCCCGCCGAACTGAGCCCAGCGGCAGCCCTCTCCACCGCCTCGCAGCCGAGTTTACGCTGGCTGCGCAAGCTTGCCAGCGGCGGTCCCTCTCCCCCGTGCTCTCGCACAGGGGAGGATTCGCGTGCCAGATTGTGTGAACGCGATAGCCCGCAACGCGGGAAAGGATCAGCGCGAGGCGATCTTCACCCGATTGCCTCGGAGATGAAGCTGGAGCGACCTTGGCCAGCATCGGCAGCCGCGTCTCAGATCAGCGCGCGCACGGCCTCGAGGGCTGCCACCCTGCCCTCGTCGTCGAGGCTCGGCTTGATGCCGGCTTCGGCGTTGAGGAAGATCTTGTAGGCGGGATTGGCGCTTTCGTCCCAGTACGGATAGCCGAGCGCATCGAGCGCCGCCTTGAAGCGCTCCTGGTCCGCGTCCGGCACGACGATGCCCGCCAGCACGCGGCCGTAATCGGCCCCGTGGTTGCGGTAATGGAACAGCGAGATGCTCCAGCCGTAGCCGAGACCGTCCAGGAACTTGAGGAGAGCGCCGGGGCGCTCGGGGAACTGGAAGCGGTAGAGCCGCTCGTCGGCGAGACCCGAAGCGCGGCCGCCGACCATGTAGCGGACATGCACCTTCGCCGTCTCGTCGCTCGAGAGGTCGACCACCTCGTAATGGGCCTCGCGCAGGGTCTCGATCAGCGCGGCCTTCTCGCCGGCGCCCCCGGCGAGCTGGATGCCCGCGAAGACGTGGGCGACATGCTCGCCCGCGTAGCGGTAGTTGAATTCGGTGATCAGGCGCAGGCCGAGCGTTCGGATGAAGGCGCGGTAGCTGCCCGGCTCCTCCGGGATCGTGACGGCGAGCAGGGCCTCGCGCCGCTCGCCCAACTCGGCGCGCTCGGCGATATGGCGAAGTCGATCGAAATTGAGGTTGGCGCCGCTGTTGATCGTCACGAGCGCGCCTGTCGCTGCTCCGGGTTGCTGCCGCGCGGCGTATTTCTTCAGGCCGGCGAGGCCGACCGCCCCTGCCGGCTCGGCGCTGCCGCGCGTATCGTCGAAGATGTCCTTCACCGCCGCGCAGATCTCGTCGGTCGAGACGAGGATCATCTCGTCGATGCACTCGCGGCAGATGCGGAAGGTTTCCTCGCCGACCTGGCGCACGGCGACGCCGTCGGCGAAGAGGCCGACCTGGTCGAGCTTGACCCGGAAGCCGGCGTCGAGCGCCGCCTTCATGCTGGGCGCGTCGTCCGGTTCGACGCCGATGATCTTCACCTCGGGCCGGAGGTACTTCACGAAGGCGCCGATGCCGGCCGCCAGGCCGCCACCACCGATCGGAACGAAGATCGCCTCGATCGGATCGGGATGCTGGCGCAGGATCTCCATCCCGACCGTCCCCTGCCCGGCGATGATCTCCGGGTCGTCGTAGGGGGGCACGAAGGTGAGGTTGCGCTCGTCGACGAGGTGAAGCGCATGGGCCAGCGCGTCGTCGAACCCGTCGCCATAGAGCACGACCTCGCCGCCCAGCCGGCGCACCGCGTCCACCTTGATGGACGGCGTGGTCCGCGGCATCACGATCAGCGCCTCGATGCCGAGCCGGCTCGCCGCCAGAGCGACACCCTGGGCGTGATTGCCGGCCGAGGCCGTGACGATGCCGCGCTCGCGCACCTCCGGCGGCAGGCCGACGATCTTGTTGTAGGCGCCGCGCAACTTGAACGAGAAGACCGGCTGCAAATCCTCGCGCTTGAGCAGAACGCGCGAACCAAGCCGCTGCGACAGGCGCGGCATCGCATCGAGCGGGCTCTCGATGGCGACATCGTAGACGCGCGCGGAAAGGATTTTCTTCGGGTAATCGTGCATGGTCTGGCCGGGCATCGCAGGCTTGATCCCGCGTCAGCGTCGCGGGCCGCTGTCAAGAGGCGACCGCGCGAGCCCTGCTTACGGCAGTGCGGCGGAGGCTGTCCAGGCCGCGCGCGTCACGGCCGTGTTGCCGGCCTCGCCTATTCCGCCGCGATCAGCGCTTGCGGGCGCGACGAAGCACCGCCCGTCTCCGCGGCATAGATCAAGCAGGAGCAGCGCAGCAGGGAGGCGAGATTGCGCACTTCGCCATGGCGCTCGAGCACCTCGTCGTGCAGCGCGTTGACGAAGCGCGACACGCTCAAGCCCTCGCGCGCGGCAATCTCCTCCAGCGCGATCCAGAACGTCGCCTCCAGACGAACGGATGTGGCATGCCGGCCGATACGAATGGATCGGGTCTGGCTGTCGTAGTTGCTGACGGGCTGGTGCGAGAACTTGTTACACAATCGAGAGACCTCGAAGCTAACCGCATAAATCCTAAGACCTCTCAGGGACGACGGCAACAGCGTCGTGGGCCGGTCATATGTCGCAAGGCCACCGCACAAGGCCACCTGCCAAGGCCACCTGCCAAGGCCGCCTGCCAAGGCCACCTGTGAAGGCCGCCTGTGAAGGCCACCTCCGAAGTGCGCGGATGACGACAAACGAAAACGCCGGCGTTGCGGCCGGCGTCGTCGTCAGGATCGAAGCCCGAGACTCCGGCTTACATACGAGCCGGCGCCGCGGTCGCGGGCGTCGCGAGCGTGCTCGTCGGAGCCACCGAGCCCTCACGCCGCATCTCACGCTGTTGCTTGTTGTAGAGGTGGCGACGGTACATTCCGGCCGCGCATCCTGCCATGAAGCCGCGTACGCCGTGATGCACCATGTGGCCGGCAACGGCGCCGCCCGCACCATACTTCAGGCAGCCGCCCGGCGCGGCCTCCGCGACCGGAGCGGAGAAGCTCGACAAGCCGGCGGCAAGGCTGCCGCACAGCACCAACGAAACCATCGTCTTTTTCATAGCTGAAACCTCGTCAGGCGCAGACCGCGTAGCGAGAACGCGTCGTTGTCGCTTCGGTTCGGGTCGAACGCGGCGACACCATCGTTTCGAGGACCTGAACCGACGATGAGCGCGCGCGATCGGCGCCAGAGGCGCGAGGCCGGCCGTCAACGAAGGTTCGGCGCCAGCGGGTTTTTGAGGAAGCCGAAGTCCGTCTCGCGCTCGGTCCGTCGGCGCTCGTTCGCCTTGGCCTGGCGGCAGACGGCGTAGTCGTGCGTGCCGGGCGTCAGGCCGTAGTTGCGGCACGTCGCATCGTCCTGGGGGAACGTCGCGCGCGGCGAGCCTTCGGCATAGCAGTCCCGCTGGGCGACACCAATCAGGCAATCGCGCACGCCGCAGCCGTCGAGGCCGACCATCACGACGAGCAGGACGGCAAGCTTCGGCATCATCGAGCCTTCTCCCACCCTGCCTCGCGTGCTTGTCCTGCCACGCTTTCGAAGGCCTCGTCAAAAGACGGCGACACCGCGACGGTTCAACGCGGCGGCGAGATGGTCGAGGGCGCGCCCGCGCAGCTTGTAGAAAGTACCGGGTGCCCAGCCGCGCTCCCGGCAGAGCGAGCGGACCGATCGCCGCCGCGCCGCTCGCAGTGCCCAGAGGCTCGTCACCAGCGCCAGACCGGGATCGTGGCCGCGCAGCTCGCGCAGCCACTCCAGCGCCGCGTCCATGCGCGCGATCTCCGCCGCGCCGGGCCGCAGCAACTGCGCGGTGCGTCGCTCGGAGCGGGCGCGACGCTCCGCCTCCGGCAGTTCGGCCTGGGCGATCTGGTCGGCCCATTCGACGCGATGGCGCGGCCAATGATTGCCGGTCTGGCGCGGCCCGCTCACGCGAGGCATCGCATCGAGGACGCGGAACGCCTCGACGAGACGGAGCGCGACATGATCGGACGTCCACGCATCCGGCGGGCGCGCGTCGAGGAGATCATCGAAAGGATCCGTGCTGAAACGGTCCATCCTAACGGCCGTCATCGAGGATGTTGTCGATGAGGGAACCATCCGATCCGGCCGCGACGAGCAGGATGCGGACGAGCCCGTCGCGGCTGAGGCCGCGCTTGGCCGCCGCCGCGTCGAAACGGGCGATCACCTCTTGCGGCAGCCGGAGACCGGCTGCTTCGCGGAACGCCAGCCCGAAGCGCTGGGCCTGGCGATGGACATTGTTTGACGTGGAGGCGATCATCGGATCGTCGGCGACGCGTTTCGCGTCGAGGCCTTGCCCGACGAGAAACCCGAGACGGGCGACACGCTCGAAAGACCAGCGCGTGCGAACAGGAGGATGATTGGCTTCGGTCATGCCCCTGAATCGGTAAAAATACCTTGGCTGTCAACGGTGAATTTACCGGTAGATGCGTTTGGATAGTCGGTTATTCTACCGCGATGCAGCTCAGAGATGTCTTATCGCGTATCGAGGATCGGCTCAGGGTGCTGAACCTGTCGGCGCATGCGGCCTCCCTGGCGGCCCGCAAGCCGGACGCGATCCGCAACCTTCGCCGCGCGGTCCAGAACGACGAGCGCCGCGGTATCACCACCGAGACGCTGGCGGCCTTGGCGCCGGTGCTGCAGACCAGCGCCTCCTGGCTGCTCGAGGGTGTCGCCGAAACGCCGACCCATTCGGTGGTGCGGGTCGTCGGCCGGATCGGCGCCGGCGCCGAGATACTCCCGGAGTTCGAACAGATCCCGCCCGATGGCCTCTACGAGATCGAACTTCCGCTGCCGCTGCCGCCCGATTCCATCGCCTTCGCCGTGGAAGGCGACAGCATGTGGCCCCGCTTCGTCGCCGGCGACGTTGTGATCTGCCGGGACGGCGAGCACGATCCCGCGGTGATCGCCGGCCGCGAGGCCGCGGTCCGGACGGGAGACGGCAAGCGCTACCTCAAGACGATAAGGCGCGGCGTCGACGGCCGCACCTTCGATCTCGAAAGCCACAATGCCCCGCCGATCCGCGGCGTGACGATCGCTTGGGCCGCCCCGATCCTGATGATGCTGCCGGCCGGCGAATGGCTCGCTCGCGGGCTGATACGGTAAAAAAACCTTTATTTGGGTAAAAATACCTGTTAGATTTTCTGCTGTCTGAGCGATGGCGGGAGGCGACGATGGCGGACATGAGCGTGCGGGACGACGCGGCGGACCTTGCCGGCGCCGCGCGGCGAAGCCTCTGCCATATGATCAAGGCCCGCGCCCGCTTCTATCTCCGCCGACCGATGGCGCTCGACCTGCTGCACCCCGGCCTGTCGGCCGCCGCGCCGGCGACACTGGTCGCGGTCGCCGAGCACCTCGTGGAACGCGAGACCAACTCGCCGCGGCGCTGGTTCGGCTTCGGCGGCGAGATCAACCTCATCAATGCCCGCGCCGCTCGACTGCTCGGGCGTGCGGCTCGCCGCCAAGCGCGCGTCGGCGAGCGGCGAACGTCTGGACCTGACCAGCCGGGGACGTGAGCTCTCCCCAGCCGGACCCGCGTGACCGGGAGTGACCTTGTTCATGCCGACAGGCCATCCAAACTGATTGTCGCGGCCGGAACCAACCGCAACACGTGCCGTTTTGCCGTCCACGCGAACACAATTGGATCACCATGACTTCGGGCCTTCCTCTGAGGAGCGAAAGCTTCCCACCGCGAGCTGGGAGCGCTGACCGTTTGGTCGCGCGCCTGCTCGACACCCGCCGCTACTCGCTGACACTTGCGGCGCCGCTCACGCCCGAGGATCAGGTCGTCCAGCCCAACGACGACGCGAGCCCGACCAAGTGGCATCTCGCCCATGTGACTTGGTTCTTCGAGACCTTCCTCCTCAAGGCGTTCCTGCCGGACTACCGCGTCTTCGACGAGCGTTTCGCCTTCTGCTTCAATTCCTATTACGAGGCCGAAGGCGCCCGCCAGCCGCGCGGCCTGCGCGGCCTGCTCACCCGGCCGAGCGCCGACGAGGTGCTGGCCTATCGCGCGCATGTCGATGATGCGCTGGCGCGGCTGATGGCGAGCCCGGCAGCCTCTCGGCCCGATCTGCGCGCGCTGGTCGAAGTCGGCATCAATCACGAGCAGCAGCATCAGGAGTTGCTGCTCACCGATATCCTTAGCCTCTTCGCCGCCGAACCGTTGCGCCCTGCCTACCTGCAGAAGGCGCCGGCCGGCAGCGGCATCGTCCGCGCTCTGGCCTTTACCGAGCATGACGGTGGCATCGTCGAGATCGGCCATTCCGGCGATGGCTTCAGCTTCGACAACGAGGGGCCGCGCCACAGGGCGCTGTTGCAGCCGTTCGCCTTGGCGGATCGCCTGGTGACCAACGGCGAATGGCTGCAGTTCATCGAGGACGACGGCTACGCCAGGGCCTCGCTGTGGCTCGCCGACGGCTGGGGCGTGGTGCGCGACCAGGCTTGGCGGGCGCCGCTGTACTGGGAACAGCGCGAAGGCTCATGGCTGCAGATGGGGCTTCACGGCCTCCAGCCGATCGATAGGGCGGCTCCCGTCGACCACGTCAGCTACTATGAGGCCGATGCTTACGCGCATTGGGCCGGCCACCGCCTGCCGACGGAATTCGAGTGGGAACATGCCGCCGCGGCTCAAGGCGCCGTGCCGGCTAGCGTGCAGATGGACGACGCGCCCGGCTCGTTTCATCCGGGCGCGACCGGCGCTGACGATCGCCAGATGTACGGCCATGTCTGGCAATGGACGCGGAGCGCCTACCTTCCCTACCCCGGCTACAGGCCGGTTGCGGGCGCGATCGGCGAATATAACGGCAAGTTCATGTGCGGACAGCAGGTGCTTCGCGGCTCCTCTTGCGTGACGCCGCCGGGCCATGCGCGTGCGACCTACCGCAATTTCTTCTACCCCCACCAGCGCTGGCAATTCACCGGCCTGCGCCTCGCGAGCGATCGATGACTCATCACAGACGAAACCAGGCGCGCCCGGACGATGGCTTCGCGGCAGCCGCGCTCGAGGGACTCGCCGGCCTGCAGAAGACGTTGCCCTGTCAGTTTCTGTACGACGAGAGAGGAAGCGACCTTTTCGAGCAGATCACCGACGTGCCGGAATACTATCCGACGCGAACGGAGACGACGATCCTCGCGGAATGCGTCGCCGACATAGTGGCGGGCACGCCGGCCGGTTCGGTCCTCATCGAGTTCGGCTCCGGCTCGAGCCGCAAGACGGAGATCCTTCTCGCCGCGCTCGACAAGCTTGCCGCCTACGTTCCCATCGACGTGTCGCCCACCGCTCTGGGGGAGGCCAAAGCGCGGCTCGCCGGTAACTTTCCCGGGCTCCGGGTGCATACGGTCGTCGGCGACTTTCGCTCGACCGTGACCCTGCCGGAGGATCTCGGCAGCCGGCCGCGCATGGGCTTCTTTCCCGGTTCGACAATCGGGAACTTCCAGCCGGGCGACGCGGTCGATCTTCTCGGAACGATGCACGATACGCTCCGCCCCGGCGGCCGTCTCATCATCGGCGTCGATCTGCGCAAATCGTCGAACAAGCTGCTGCCGGCCTATAATGACGCGGCCGGCGTCACGGCCGCCTTCAACAAGAACCTCCTGGTGCGTGCCAACCGGGAACTCGGTGCCGACTTCGACATCGATGGCTTCCAGCATGAGGCGATCTTCAACGCTCAGAAGAGCCGGATCGAAATGCACCTCGTCAGCCGGGGCGACCAGATCGTGTCGCTGCTCGGCGAGCAGTTCGCGTTCCGCGCCGGCGAGACGATCCACACCGAAAGCTCGCACAAGTATTCGGTCGACGATTTCCGCGGCTTGGCGGCGAGGGGCGGCTGGACGGCATCGCGCGTGTGGACCGACGCGCAAGGCCTCTTCAGCGTCCACGAACTCGTCGGTCGCTGAGCGGAGCCGCGGCACCCCTCTGTCCTTAGGCCTATGGGCAATCCGGGCCGCTCTGGTTTGATATCCTGAGCGAACAGTGTTCCGGAGGCATCTCATGGCGGACGACAGCAGCAGCAATCCCTCGACGATCGGCGCGATGGCGGCCGGCATGGCGGCCGCGGCCGGCATGTTCCAAAGCGCGGCGATCGTCGGGGCATTGGCCGAGGCCGGTGCCGTCGACCCCAAGCGGGTCGCGGCTTGGGCGGAGATGTTCGCGGACGGGCAGAGCCAGAACCTGAGCGCCGAAGTCCGCAGCGCGGTGGCGGAACACCTGCGCGGCTTCGCCAAGCTGGTCACCTCGCTGCCGACGAAGCAGCCGGGATCGACCGCGGCCTGATCGTGTCCGGCCGGCATTTCGGCAGATGCTGCCCGCCGTTGTGCCGCCAAAGACGATCTTGCGGACGTGTCGCCTTTGGCTCCAAGTATCACGGCGGGGTATCACGGCGGGGCTCGGACTCCGCCGGTCATAGCTGGGGAACGTCATGGCGGACGGGGGAGCAACCTTGGATGGCCTCGATGTCGAGGTGAACGCGCCCTACCTCGCGCGGCGCAAGGCGAACTACGTGGAGTTGTCGCCGCTCTCCTTTCTTCGGCGGGCGGCCGCCGCCTACCCGGACCGGATCGCCACCGTCTACCGTGATCGCCGCACGAGCTGGTCCGAGACGGACCGGCGCGTGAAACGCCTGGCCTCGGCGCTTGTCGCGCACGGCGTCGGCAAGGGCGACGTCGTCGCGGTGATGGCCGCCAACACGCCGGAACTCTACGAGGCGCATTTCGGCGTACCGCTGGCGGGCGCGGTGCTGTGCGCTCTCAACACTCGGCTCGATGCGGGAACGGTTGCCTATATTCTCGAGCACAGCGGCGCCAAGGTCGTCGTCTGCGACCGTGAGTTCGCGGGCGTGATGACGCCGGCGCTGGCCGAACTCGAGCGGCCGATCACCGTCGTCGACATCATCGACGAACCCATCGGAGGCGAGGCGATCGGCTCGCTCGACTACGAGGCGCTGCTCGCCGGCGGCGATCCGGCCTTCGTCGGCGAGGGTCCGGCGGACGAGTGGGACGCGATCACCCTCAACTACACCTCGGGCACGACCGGTCGGCCCAAAGGCGTGCTCTACCACCATCGCGGCGCCTATCTGAACGCGATCGGCAACATCGTCGACTGGCACATGGCCGAGCGGCCGGTCTACCTTTGGACCTTGCCGATGTTCCACTGCAACGGCTGGTGCTTCCCGTGGACGATCGCCGCCAAGGCCGGCACCAACGTCTGCCTGCGCAAAGTCGACGCGCGTGACATCTACGCGGCGCTGTTCGACCATGACGTCGACCATCTGTGCGCCGCGCCGGTTGTGCTCAAGTTCATCCTCGACGCCAAGCCCGACGAGCTGCGCGAGATGCACAAACGCTGCAAGATCATGACGGCGGGCGCGCCGCCGCCGGCGGCGGTCCTGTTGCAGATGGAGCCGCGCGGCTTCGACGTGACGCATGCCTACGGATTGACGGAGACTTATGGTCCGGCGGTGGTCTGCGCCTGGCGCGAGGAGTGGGACGCGCTGTCGCCCGAGGAGCGGGCGGAGAAGCGCTCCCGCCAGGGCCTCGCCTATACCGTCGAGGAGGATGTCGCGGTCTTCGACACCGCGAGCGATGCGCAGGTGCCCGCCGACGGCGCGACGATGGGCGAAATCCGCTTCCGCGGGAACATCGTCATGAAAGGCTATTTCAAGGATCCGGAGGCGACCGAGGCGGCTTTCGACGGCGGCTGGTTCCGCTCGGGGGACCTCGCGGTGCGCCACCCCGACGGCTACATCCAGATCAAGGATCGCTCCAAAGACATCATCATCTCGGGGGGCGAGAACGTGTCCTCGATCGAGATCGAGGATGTGCTCCACCACCATCCGGCGGTCACGGCGGCGGCGGTGGTCGCGATGGCGCACGACAAGTGGGGCGAGGTGCCGGTCGCCTTCGTCGAACTGTCCGACGCGGCCAAACGGCCCACCCCCGAGGAGATCATCGCCTTCTGCCGCGAACGCCTCGCCGCCTTCAAATGCCCGAAGGAGGTCATCTTCAGGGTCCTGCCCAGGACCTCGACGGGGAAAATCCAGAAGCGCCGGCTTCGTGACGAATCGAGAGACCCATCATGACCCATGACGGAGCGCCGCTGGTGGTGACGGACAGGCGTGACGGGATCGCGACGATTACCCTGAATCGTCCGGCGCAATACAATGCGCTATCCGAGGACCTGCTCGTCGCGCTGCAATCCGAACTCGATGCGCTCATCGCCGACGACAGCCTGCGCTGCGTCGTGCTGGCCGCAGCCGGCAAGGCGTTCTGCGCCGGGCACGACCTTCGCGAGATGCACGCGATGGCGGACGAGGCGCGTTTGCGCGCGCTGTTCGCTCGCTGCAGCACGGTCATGAAGAGCCTGCGCGCCGTCCCGGTTCCGGTGATCGCGCAGGTCCAGGGCGTCGCCGCCGCCGCCGGTTGCCAGCTCGTGGCGGCTTGCGATCTCGCGGTGGCGGCGGTGAGCGCGACCTTCGCCGTGTCCGGCATCAACCTCGGGCTGTTCTGCTCGACGCCGGCGGTGCCGCTGTCGCGCAACGTGCCGATGAAAGCCGCGTTCGACATGCTCTTCACCGGCCGCTTCATCGATGCCGAGGAAGCCCGCTCGAGCGGGCTCGTGAATGCCGTCGTCGCGGACCACCAGCTCGCCGATGCGGTCCAGGGCTACGCGGCGACGATCAGCGCCAAGAGCCCCGAGGGGATCAGGATCGGCAAGACGATGTTCTACGCGCAGCGGGAGATGTCGACCGCCGAAGCCTACGACTACGCCGGCGCGGCGATGGCCTGCAACATGATGACGGACGACGCACGATCCGGCATCGGTGCCTTCCTCGACAAGGGCAACGTCGCAACGAAGCTCCGGCGGGAGTCCTGATCGTCGCGCGAGCTGCCCGATCCGCGAGCCGTCGCGGCCTCCTCACGTTGGCAGCTTGCCCTGCTTGCGCTCGAGAGCGCGATAGACGGTGTTGCGCGAGATCGCCAGGCGGCGCGCCGTCTCGCTGATGTTTCCCCCCGACTGCGCGTAGGCGGCGAGAATGCGCGCATGCTGAGCGGCGCGGAGCGTCTCGTCGGCCTGCGGCGCACCACCGCCGAAGGACCCCGCCTTTAAGGAGCCCGCCTCGAAGGAGCCCGCCTCGAAGGAGCCCGCCTTGGTCGGATCGTTGGCGCTCGACTCGTCGATAAGCCCGTCGGAAGCGCCGAGGGACAGGCGAGCCAGTTCATTACGCAACTGGCGGATGTTGCCGGGCCAGGACCGGTTCGCAAGCTTCGCGATCATGCCGTCCGTGATCTCGCATTTCGAGTCCAGCGCCGTTATGAGATGGTGCGCGATCTCGTGAAAGTCTCCGCGCACGGCAAGCGGCGGCAGCGTCACCTCCAGCGTATTGAGACGATACAGCAGGTCCGAGCGAAACCGTCCGTCCTCGATCGCGCGATCGAGCGTGGCGTTGGTGGCGGAGATCAAGAAGACGTCGACCTTGCGTCCGCTTCCGCCGATCGGCCGCGCCGTCCAGTCGTCGAGGAAGCGCAGGAGCACGGCCTGCAGGGCGACCGGCATGTCGCCGATCTCGTCGAGGAACAAGGTGCCCCCATCCGCCTCCCTGACAAGCCCCGGCGCGCCGCCTCGACGGGCGCCGGTGAAGGCGCCATCGACATAGCCGAACAGCTCGGCCTCGATGAGGCTCGCCGGCAGCCCGGCGCAGTTCACCGGGATGAAGGCGCCGCGCCGCCCGCTCGCCGCGTGCGCATGGCGCGCCAGCTGCTCCTTACCCGTTCCGGTCTCGCCCCGGATGAGAGTCGGGATCTTGCGCGCCGCCGCCGCCTCCACCTTGCGCACGATCGCCGCGACGGCCGTATCTTTCGCCACGAAGCTCGGCAGCGTCGGGCCGGGCTCGATCTCCTTCCGCTGAGTCACCATACGCGCGGCACCGCTTTCGACCATCGCATGCACCAGGTGGTCCGCCACTGTCCGCACGAGCTGGCGATCCTGCCTGCGGCTCTTCAAAAGCACATCGTCGAACGACGTCAGGAACAGCTCACCGAAACCCTTGCCGAGCACCGGACCAGGCGCGCCAAGAAGGTTTTTCGCCGTAACGTTCGTCGCGAGGACCGCGGCGTCGTGGCTCACCGCGACGAGTCCCGCCTCTATACTGTGCAACATCTCCTCGCGGGGATGGAACGCGATCACCACGTCACCGCGATGTTGGTTGCGAAACAAACCATTCTCGATCTGCGTGGCTGCCATTTCGAGGAGCGCGCGCGTGTGGCGCTGCTGGGCCCGGAAATCCGCGGAGGCGTCGAGAATGCCGGCCACGCTCCCATCCGGACCGAAGATCGGAACGGCGATACACACGAGGGCGCCGAAGCACCGGAAAAAATGCTCCATGCCGCGCACCACGACGGCGCGTCGCGCGATCGCGGCGACGCCCAGCGCGTTGGTGCCGGACTGCGCCTCCGACCAGAGACTGCCCGCTTGCACCGCTTCCGCTTCCGACGCGATACCGTAGCGATCGGCCATGACATCGAGCACCAAGCCGTCCGGCGAGGCGAGCGCGAGGACGACGCTCGTTCCGGCCATTCGGGTCTGCAACGCCGACATTTCCGCCGTGGCGTAGCGTCGGAGAAGAGCATGCGCATCCCTTGCCTCGCGCAGGTGAACGGCGCCTTCGACAACCGGTGGCGGCGGACGCGACGGATCGAGACCCGCCGTGACGCAACGCGTCCAGCTCTGGTAGAGGTCGGCCGGAAGGAACTCGGCCGGAACGCCCAGACCACTCTCTACAAGGCGATGAGCCTGGCTCGCAAAAACGCCCATCCCCTGCATGCGCGCCCCTTCGAAGCTCTTCGGGTCGATTTGACAAGGCCCGAACCGTTGCAAGACTACTTTACTCTCGATTGGAAAACACGCCAAAACCTCAATTGAAAAACGCGCCGGCTCCGACTGACCGGGAGACGTCCCGCGCGCATCGCGTTGCATAATACTTCATGTTGCATCGCAGTATATTGCATTGCAGTATGTTCATTTCGGCAACAGCGCTGAACAGACGCCTGTTCATACTGACCAGACAAATGGCCAAAGGTTGACCGCGAGAGGATCGCATTGTCAGGGACTTAGCGCTTTGGCACAGGCGTTGCAGCCATCGTTATGCATCAATGGCCCGGCAAGGGCATGTACAAGGGGCAGGGAATGAAGGCAGCGGTACTCCACCGTTTCGACGAGTCTCTGACCGCGAAGGAGTTCGTGACGTTCGAGGATGTCGAGGATCCGCGCATCGAGAAAGCGAACGAGGTCATCGTCCGCGTCGGCGGCGCCGGCGTGTGCCGCACCGACCTTCACGTGGTGGAAGGCATCTGGAAGGACATCGCCAACGTCAAGCTTCCCTATATCATGGGACACGAGAACGCCGGCTGGGTGGAAGAAGTCGGCCCCGGCGTCACCGAGTTCAAAAAAGGCGATTCCGTCATCTGCCATCCGCTCGTGACGAGCGGCTACTGCTTGGCCTGTCGCCGCGGCGACGACATGCACGCTGACGGCAGCACGTTTCCCGGCATCAACGCCAATGGCGGCTACGCGCAGTACCTTCTGACCGGCGCGCGTTCGCTTATCAAGCTTCCCAAGACTTTGTCGCCGAAAGACGTCGCTCCCTACACGGACGCCGGCCTCACCGCCTACCGCGCGGCGAAGAAGGCCTCGCGGCATCTGCTGCCGGGCGAATACGCGGTGGTCATCGGCGCGGGCGGGTTGGGGCACATCGGGATCCAGGTTCTCAAGGCGCTCTGCGCGGCCGAGATCATCGTGGTCGATCGCGCCGAGAAGTCGCTCGAACTGGCACGCAGCTGCGGCGCCGATCACCTCGTCAAGGCCGACGGGAACGAAGTGGAGGCGGTCAAGTCCCTCACCGGAGGACACGGCGCCGAGGCGGTGATCGACTTCGTCGGCGAGGGCGACGCGATTGAACGCGGACTTGCAATGACGCGGAACGCCGGTTTTTACTACATTGTGGGCTACGGCGGTCGTATCAACATACCAACGATAGATATGATCACGTCCGAAAAGACTATTGTCGGCAACCTTGTGGGGACCTATCCTGAATTGGTCGAACTGATGGCGCTTGCCGACCGAGGACTTGTCGAACTCAAGACGCGGGAATATCCGCTTTCTGCGGCCAACGATGCCCTTCGCGACCTTCACAACGGCAACGTCCAAGGCAGGGCTGTTCTTATTCCATGAGGCGAACGTCTCGGATCACCTCCAAGGTTAATGCGGGCAAGGCCAGTGCCGGCAAGGCCAGTGCGGGCAAAATCATCGCCGGCGTAACGTCCGCCGTGCAACCGGAGCGGCCGACTGTTTGGTCGTTGTGGAAGAACCTATCGACTTTGGAGTCTGCCGACATGGCCGCCAGCGAGGCCGACCGTTCAAGAATGATCGAGCGTCACAAACTCGTGGTCAACATCATCGAGATCAACTCGCTGCAGCTGCGTTGCGAGAGCGCCAAGGCGGGGCTCGATATCGAGCGGGCCTGCGCCCGGCGCGATGCGGCGCTGCCGGACGCGCCGGCTGAGACGAAGGCGCATGTGGCGGCTCTCGAGCGGAAAATGGATGAGCTGACCTCGGAGGCACAGCGGCTGGAGAGCCAGCGGGAGTTTTTGAACGCGACCTTGAGCGAGTTCGACGGAACGGCGTCCGATAGCGCCGAAGCGGTGGGGCGCGCCTGATGTCGAACGTGCCGGAGAGGTCCGACGGCGATACGACCATGAGCGACGAGGACCGCTCGAAGGACGCTTTCTACGACAGGGTTGCCGAACTGGCGAACGCGATGATCGCCGCCCATGGCAAGGAGTTCGCGATGGGGACGCTGGTCCTCGCCGCAAGGTTTATCGCCGAAGGTAAGTCCCTCGGCGGTTCGGAAGCGAAAGGCTCCGAGACAGAATTTGGGGCGGCGCCAACCCCGCCCCAATAACCGGCGTCTACCGTCGGGAGATCGCTCCGCGATTCTCGGAGCGATCGACAAAAAAGGTTGGAGAGCGAACCGCCGCTTCGGCGGTCGCTTGCGAAGGACGAAAGGAAGACCATTATGACTGCAGGCTTAACACTCAATAAAATTACGGCTCAGAAAGGTATCAGCATCGGCGAAGCGGCCAACCGCGTCGCCGACCTCGGTTGGACGCCGAGCTACGTTCAGGAAGCTATGACCTTCCCGACGGACTACAAGATCTCTCGTGTCCCCAAGGACCCGATGAAGCAGGTGCTCCGCTCCTACTTCCCGATGCAGGAAGAAAAGGACAACCGCGTCTACGGCGCTCTTGACGCGGCTCTCCGCGGCGACATGTTCCGCAACGTGGAGCCCCGCTGGATCGAATGGATGAAGCTCTTCCTGGCGATCATCCCGTTCCCGGAAATCTCCGCTGCTCGCTCGATGGCGATGGTCGCCCGTCTCGCGCCCGGTGAAGAACTCCGCACCGGCATGACCATGCAGATGGTCGACGAGTTCCGCCATTCCACGATTCAGATGAATCTGAAGAAGTGGTACATGGAGAACTACATCGATCCGGCAGGCTTCGACATCACCGAAGCGGCGTTCGGCAAGTGCTACGCGACCACGATTGGCCGTCAGTTCGCCGAAGGCTTTCTCACCGGTGACGCGATCACCGCCGCCAACGTGTACCTGACGGTTGTCGCCGAGACCGCCTTCACCAACACGCTGTTCGTCGCCATGCCGTCGGAAGCCGCCCGCAACGGCGACTACGCCCTGCCGACCGTGTTCCTCTCGGTTCAGTCCGACGAGTCGCGCCACATCGGCAACGGTCACTCGATGCTGATGTCGATGATCAACGATCCCTCGAATCACCAGTTGCTCGAGCGCGACCTGAAGTATGCCTTCTGGCAGAACCACGCCATCGTCGATGCCGCTATCGGTACCTTCATCGAGTACGGCACGACCAACCGCGACAAGGACAAGGAGTCCTACGCGGAGCTTTGGCACCGCTGGATTTACGAGGATTACTATCGCACCTACATGCTGCCGCTTGAGAAGTACGGCATCAAGATCCATCACGATGATGTTTCCCAGGCTTGGGACCGCATTGTGAAGCACAACTACGTGCATAAGACTGCGCAGTTCTTCTCGGTGGGCTGGCCGGTCAACTTCTGGCGCATCGAGTCCCAGAAGGAGAAGGACTTCGAATGGTTCGAGCATAAGTATCCGGGTTGGTACGCTGAGTTCGGCGATTACTGGAAGTGGTACGAGAAGAAGTCCACCCCGGGCAACACGAACATGACGTTCGATACCGAGAACGGCTATGCTTATCCGCACCGGTGCTGGAGCTGCATGGTCCCTTGCCTGATCCGTGACCAGATCGTTTGCGACGAGGTCGAGGGCCAGGTTTACACGTACTGCTCCGCGCAGTGCGCCTGGACGCACAAGGTCGCCTTCGCGGCCGAGTACGAAGGGCGTGCCACCCCGGCGATGGGCCGCTTCAGCGGTCGCCGTGAGTGGGAAGACTGCTATCACGGTTGGGACCTCGCCGACGCCATCAAGGACCTCGGCTTCGTGCGTCCGGACGGTAAGACGCTGGTGCCGCAGCCGCACTTGCGCTTCGACCCGAAGGACCAGTGGACGCTCGACGACGTCCGCGGCAACACGCTCGCCAGCCCGTTGCGCACGATCCGCGCGATGGCGCCCGATGAGCGGAACGCTTCGATTGAGACCTACAAGAAGGGCTTCACGATCGCCCCGTTCAACTAGTCGCAACTAAAAGGCGGGGGTTGCTTCTGGCGACCCCCGTTCACGCTGGTACACGCCTCGGTATTTCATCCATTTTTTTATTACGCGTTTTCACGACAGCGCGACAGGGTACGGGCGGAATGGCAGAGACAGCAGTTCATAAGGTCCGTTTTGAGCCGGTTGGGATCGAGATGGAGGTCATGGAGGGCGAGACCGTTCTCGATGCCGCGTTTCGCCAGGGTATCTCGCTCGCGCACGGCTGCAAGGAGGGGCAGTGTTCGAGTTGCAAGTCGATCGTCACCGAAGGCGTCGACGATGTCGAACTCCTTAAGTATTCAACGTTCGCTCTCCCCGAGCATGATCGCGATGCGGGCCAGGTGTTGTTGTGCCGGACGCTCATCTACAGCGATATTACGGTGGAGCTTCTCAACTACGACGAGGACCTGCTCAGCCGATCGATCGCGGTCAAGGATTACAACGCGTCGGTGGTGGCTGTAGAGCGTCTTACCGGTGACATCAGGCGGCTTGATGTCGAGCTCGAAAAACCGATGAAATTTTGGGCCGGGCAGTATGTCGACCTCACTGTTGCGGACGGCGGTGTCACCCGAGCCTACTCGATGGCCAATCGCCCGGACGGGTCGACACGGATGAGCTTTATCATCAAGAAATACCCGGACGGTGCTTTCTCCGCGAAGCTCGATGGCGGACTGTCGAAAGGCGACCGGCTCGTGGCGAAAGGTCCGTTCGGAACGTGTTTTCGCCGCGAAGGGCGTCCTGGTGCTATGTTGCTGGTCGGCGGCGGCTCCGGCATGTCTCCGCTGATGTCGATCCTCGACGATCATATTGCCAGTGGCGAGCAACGTCCCATTCGCTTCTTCTACGGCGCGCGGACACAGGCGGATTTGTTCCTACTCGATCGCTTCGCCGAACTCGGCTCCACCCTTTCCGACTTCAAGTTCATTCCGGCTCTCTCGCACGAGGAGAGCGACGGCTGGGGGGGTGAGCGGGGCTTCGTCCATGAGGTCGTGTCTCGCCATCTGCGCGAAGAAGGTTGCGGGGACGGTGCCGACGCCTATTCGTGCGGGCCGCCGCCGATGATCGACGCCCTCCTCCCGGTGTTCCAAATGGCCGGGGTCGAGGTTGACAGGATCTTCGCCGACAAGTTTACCCAACCGACGAAGTAAGGTGCGGCACAAGCATCGGCTTCGGGACCAAAGCCGCGTCAAACAGATGGTGTGAGGGAGAGAATGATGACCGAACAAGCTGAAACGGCCACCCCCGTGAAGTCGGGCGCCGCCGGCTCCGCGACCTTCCCAGGGTCGGACAGCCGCAAGTACAATTACTACGAGCCTAAGGGCCGCAAGGCGACGCACTATGAAGACATGACGGTCGACGTGCAACCTGATCCCGAGCGCTACCTGCTACAGGATTGGATCATCAGCTTTCCGGACGGGACCCCCACCTATTCCAAGGATTGGACGCAGGCCAAGAGTAGCGACTGGCACAAGTTCCGGGCGGTCGACCAGGAGTGGGAGCGGACGCACTATCAGCGCCAGTCGACAATATGCGGCATGATTCAAAACGTCATCGAGAACGGCCGAAAATCCGAGGCGCCGGCGCGCTTCGACAGGGTTTGGATCGGCATCCTGCAAAACCATCTGGGCGCCTTCAAGCATGCCGAGTTCGGTCTGGGGACGTCGACGATGCAGGCCCAGCGCTACGGCTACACGCAGATGATCAACAGCGCGATCCTGACGAACTCGTCCTACAAGCTGCGGTTTTCCCAGGACATCACGCTCTATCTCAGCGAAATCGGTCTCGATCTGGAGGGCTTCGATCCCAAAGCGGGCAAGATCCATTGGCTTGAGGATCCGATTTGGCAGGGCACCCGCAAAGCCATCGAGACGATCATGGGGTCACAGGACTTCCTCGAGCAATATCTGGCCACCAACCTGGTGTTCGAACCGCTTGTCGGCGAACTGTTTCGCAGCGGCTTCATCATGCAGTGCGCCGCCGCGAACGGCGACTTCATGACCCCTGCGATCGTGTCGTCCGCTGAGGCAGACTACCAGCGCAACCTTGCCAACACCGTCGAACTGATCAGCCTGCTTACTACGGATCCGGATCATGGCGCCCACAACAAGCAACTGTTCGGCGGCTGGGTCGAGAAGCATGCCGCGCTAGGGCTCGAGGCCGCCAACCATCTGCAGCCGATCTGGTCGCAGCCGCGGGTCAAGGTCACGACCTTCGCCGAAACGCTCGCCAAGGCCAAGAACCGGATGCAGACGATCATGTCGGAGACCGGGCTGGCGTTGCCGGCGGCCCTTGCTTCCTAACGCGGGCTATTTCTCTACACAAACAAAGGGAGTGGGTAATGGCCCAAGAAAGAGTCAATATCTTCAAGTCGATGAAGGACATCAAGTTCGAGGACACGATTTCCGACGAATGCGGGGTCACGATGAACGACAGCGTCGAGGCTCGCGCTATCGCGACCGTCATGAGCCGCAAGGAAGGGGTGAAGGTGACCTACATGCCGGCGATGATCCGCATCGACGGCAAGGATAAGCTCACCTTCAAGATGGATGAGATTTCCGAGGAGCTTGGTCGGACCATGACGATCCACCACTTCGAGATCTCGACCTCGACCCACTACGGGCGCATGGTCACCGTAGACGACGACACCGTGATCTTGTTCGGCAAAATGGAAGACATGTTTTCCTACATCCACGACTGATGCCGTGGAGCATGGGGCCGTGCCTGCTCGGCCCCATGCCGCGGGCGGCGCGATATCAAGCAGGCGGCGACATTAGGAGACGGATTGATGTACACGACGAAAGACGGCGAAGAGATCTTCGTGATCGACGGCCACACTCATTTCTGGGACGGAAGCCCCGCCAACCAGAAGAACATTCACGGCAAGCAATTTATCGAGTGCTTCTATGCCTATCATGCGAATCTGAGCCCGGCCGAGGAGAAATGGCCGCTCGAGAAATTCGAGAAGTATGACGCGCAGCAGATGCATGACGACCTGTTCGTGCGCGGCTACGATGACATGGCGATTTTGCAGCCGACCTATCTTAACGACTTCTACAAGGAAGGCTTCAACACGACCGAGCGCAACGCCACGCTCAAAACGATGTATCCCGACCGTTTCATCCTCAACGGTGCCTTCGATCCGCGTGATGGCGAGAAGGGGCTCGAGCACTTGCACGAGTTGAAGGAGAAGTACGACATCAAGGGCGCGAAGCTCTACACCGCCGAATGGCGCGGAGAGTCGAAGGGCTACAAGCTGACGGACAAGGAAAGCTACAAGTTCCTGGAGACCGCCGAGAAGCTCGGCATCAAGAACATGCATGTCCACAAGGGTCCGACGATCCTCCCGCTCAACAGGGATGCCTTCGACGTGGCCGATGTGGACGATGCCGCGACCTCGTTCCAGGGCCTGAACTTCATCATCGAGCATTGCGGTCTCCCGCGCCTCGACGATTTCTGTTGGATCGCCACCCAGGAGACCAACGTCTACGCCGGGCTCGCGGTGGCCCTGCCGTTCATCCACACTCGCCCGGGTTACTTTGCCCACGTCATATCGGAACTTCTATTCTGGCTCGGCGAAGACAAGATCCTGTTCGGAAGCGATTACGGCATCTGGACGCCGAAGTGGCTCGTCGACAAGTTCATGGCCTTCGAGCTTCCCGACGATGTCGCGAAAGAGACCGGCGTTTCTCTGTCGATGGATGCCCGTAAGAAGATCCTTGGCCTCAATGCCGCGCGTTTGTACGACATCGACGTTGCCAAGCAGAAGGCGAAGCTGGGGAACGCAGGCCACGCTCAAGTCGCAGCCGAGTAAGATCATTATGCTTGTCAAGCAACAGGGCCCCGGCAAGAGGCCGGGGCCGAATGCCGGTAGAGTGTCCGAAGTCTGGCAGCGCCTCGAGAAAGTCGTCGACCCGGAACTCGATGAACCGGTCACGAAGCTCGACTTCGTAACCCACGTCGATGTCGACGACGAAGACCGTGTTAAAATCGGTTTCCGTCTGCCGACCTACTGGTGTGCGGCCAACTTCGCGTTCATGATGGTTGACGATCTGCGTTCCGCGACGCGCGAGCTGCCTTGGGTCAGGGCGGTTACCGTTGAGTTGGGCGAGCACATGTATGCCGACACCATCAACAAGGGTGTCGCGGAAGGGCAGTCGTTCCAGGAGGCGTTCGGCGACGAGGCCGACGGCACTCTCGACGAAGTCAGGCGCACCTTCCTCCTCAAAGCGTTTCAGCGACGCCAGGAGGCGCTGATCCTCCATTTGTCCAAGGCGGCGGCCTACGGGCCCGAGCAGATCGTCTCCCTGTCTATCGATGCGCTGCCCGATGCGGTGTCCTCGGACGAGGGCCGGACGCTTGTGGAGCGCTATCTCGAGCGCCGCGCGGTGGCTGGTTCGTACGGATCGGCCTCGCTCGCGTTCGTGACGACCGCCGACGAGCCTTTGCAGGTCGAAGGCTTCGACGTTTATGTCAGGGGGTTGCGGCGCGTACGCGTGAACGCGGAATTCAACGGCGCGCTTTGCCGTGGCCTGCTCGCGGTACGCTTCGACACGGAAACGGCGGTCACGCCGAAAGCGGCATGCGAGCCGCAACACGGCTGATTTCGCGTCCAGCTGCAATGACGGAGGTGGGGGATACGCCATGCCTAAGATGATGTTGCACGATTCCGCGGCCCGTGAAGCCTTGGGCCGAGGCGTATCCAAGCTGGCGCGCGCCGTGAGCGGGACGCTCGGGCCCAGCGGCATGAACGCGATCATCGATCGTCCGATCGGCACCCCGATCGTATCGCGGGATGGCGTGAGCATTGCCGACGAGGTCGAACTTCCCGACCCCTTCGAGAACATGGGTGCGCAGATCGTCCGTGAAGTTGCGCGTCAAACCAACGAGGTCGCGGGAGATGGGACGACGACGGCTACCGTGCTGGCGGACGCGCTGGTGCAACAGGGTCTGAGTGCGCTCGCCGCCGGGGCTAACCCGGTCGAACTTGTCCACGGTCTTGAGCAGGCTGTCCTGGATACGATCGAGAGCCTCAAGGGCGAGGCACGACCGGTGAACGGTGGAGCCGGCATCAGGGCGGTCGCCACGATCGCCTCCAACAACGATGTAGCTCTGGGCAACATGGTCGCGGAAGCCTTCGAGCGAGCGGGCGCCCAGGGGATCGTCGATGTCCAGTTTGGCATTTCCGTCGAAACCGTCCTCGAAGTGATCGAGGGCATGGGTTTCGATCGTGGGTACCTGTCGCACCACATGGTGACCGACGTCGAGAAGATGCAGGTCGTCCTCGACAATCCGCTGATCCTGATGACGGACAACAAGATCCAGCGCCCCGACGATCTTGCGGCAGCCTATGCGTTGGCGAGCAAGGCGGGGCGGCCGCTCATGATCATCGCCGAGGAGGTCGCGCCAGGTTGCATCGTCGATCTGCTGGCACGTCGCGAGCGCGACAAGCTCGGAGTCGCGGCGATCCACCCGCCGGAATTCGGGCACTGGCGCAAGTCGATGCTCGAGGACATAGCGATCGCCACCGGCGGCAAGGTCGTCGCCCGGGACATGGGCGGTAGCGTCGACAAGGTGCAGATGTCCGATCTCGGGGGAGCCCGCCAGATCCGGATCTCGGCGAACCGGACGTTGATCACCGGCGGCCACGGCGAGGAGACGACGATCGCGGCGCGTCGCGAGCAGGTCAAGCGGCAGTACGAGGCAGCCCCCGAGAACATCGAACGCGACAAGTTCCAGGAGCGCCTCGCCAAGCTATCGGGCGGGACCGCAGTGATCCTCGCCGGCGGCGCCACGCCAGTCGAGCAGAAGCGGCGACTGCAGTTGATCGAGGATGCGATCAACGCCACGCGCGCGGCGATCGAGGAGGGTACGGTGCCGGGCGGTGGAACGGCGCTCGTGCGCGCGGCTCCCAAACTCGACAAGCTCATCGGCCAGCTGTCGGGAAGCAAGCAGCAGGGGGCGAAGCTCGTCCAGCATGCGCTGTCGCGGCCGCTCGTGAAAATAGCCTCGAACAGCGGCCTCGACGGCGAGGCGCAGGTGGCGAGGGTCACGCGTTCGAGCGATGGGCACGGTCTCGACGCTCGAACGGGCGAGATCGTCGATCTTTACGAAGCCGGCGTGATCGATCCCGTTCGCGTCTCCTACAGCGCCTTGCGTAACGCGGCTTCCGTCGCCGGATTGATCCTGACCGCCCACACGCTGATCGCCAAACAGCCGGATGATTTCGACCCGACCGCAGGGCCTGCGCTGGGCGGAGGCGCGGAACTGTTCGGCCGGCCCTAGCTGGCAGGCTGCTGAACAAGGCGACCTGCCGCCGTTGATAGATCATGATTCAGTCTCGCTCGTTGCAGAGGCTGATTTGCGCGGATCGGACGAGCGAACGGGGCCGCTGTTCAGCTACATGGGCGTCGAGTACATGGGCGTCGAGGCTCGGCTGCTCCCGGACCGTCCGCTCCCGCATTCGGGCGCTGGCGGACGAGACGCTGGTTGCGATGGAGCGCGACCTGGCGACGCTGCACCAGGGGATCGGGCGACCCTCGACCGCGCCGCAGATGCAAACGTCGAGGCGGACTTCCGCGGCGCGACTCGCACCAACGCGACGTACGCCTCACCACCAACCCCGAGGCCAAGCGCTATCGCAAGGGCGCTGGCATGGACGCGAAGCTCGCTTTCCTCGGTCACGCGCTGATTGGAAAACCGCTGCGGGCGGAGCCTGCCAGAGGCTCCGCGCAGCGGAGTGGAGTGGCAGGCGGAGGGTCGTCGTCGACGCCTGCTTGACGCAGGCCAACGGCCACGCCGAGCAAGCGCCTTCATGTTGCGCATGCCCGAACGGCAAAAGCCGCGCCATTCGCGCGTTGGAGAGGCGTCACCGATGCCCGCGGCGTCTCGAATTCGACCGCCCGGGCCTGCCCTGGACGAACAACCCGTCCTTCGGCTCGGCTCCTTCCGCTCGAACTCGCGGCTTGGTATCATGGCAAGTTCGAACAGGCGTCGGGCTCCGGATGGACCACAGGCAGATACATCGAGCATGGGAGACGTTCGTCGGCGGCGGTCCGGTCGCCGCAACTGTCCGCAAAACCGTGGGCGCGTCCTGGCAGCGCTCGCGCGATCACGATGTGCGTATACGGCGTGCGATGGCGCCGCTGGCACAGGAAGCAGAGATTTACCGGCACAGGTCGGAATGCGCCACCCTTGTTAATGCCGCACGCCCGGTCTTCGGTCGCACCAGCGCGCTGCTCAGCGAAGCCGACGCGATGCTCATCCTCACCGATACGACGGGCATGGTCCTCGAGACGCAGGGCGACGAGCGCGTCATCGACGCCGGTCGCGCGATCCATCTCGAACATGGCGGCAGCTGGCGGGAAGCCGATATCGGCACCAACGCGATCGGCACGGCGGTCGCGATGGCGCGTCCGGTGCAAATTCTGGGCGCGGAACACTTCTGCCTCGAAATTCAAAAATGGTCTTGCGCGGCCTCGCCGGTGCGCCATCCGGTCGATCGCACCATCCTCGGCGTCGTCGACATTTCCGCACCGGCGGAGAAGTTCATCCCGCAGAGCCTGGCGCTCGCGGTTTCGATCAGCCATCATATCGAAGATCTGATCGCCCATTCGGTGTCGCTCGACCGTGAGCGCCTGCTGCAGCGTTCGATGCTGAAGATGGCGCGATGGACCAGCGAGGAAATGGTCGTCGTGGATCGGCGCGGGGCGATCGTGCACGCCAGCCATCACGCGCTCGGCGCCTTGCATCAGGCTCGCGGCGACGTCGTCGTCGACGGCGCGATCCCAATGCTGCGGACCGTTGCCCCGTCGCGGTGGCCCGAGGCGGTGCGCGACTGGCTTCCGCACGCAAGCGTCGAGATCGTCGGCGACGATGCCACCTCGATCGGCGCGATCATCGTTCTCCGCGCGCCGCGCGACGTCGCATTCGATCGCATCCGGCCCGGCACCAAGCGGGCTTGCGAGAATGCGGAGGCCGCGCCCTGTCGGTCGAATGAGGGCCGGCGCCAGCAAATGCCCCCCACGCCTGCGCCCGAAATGGTCGCCGCGGACCCGAACATCCGCACCATCCTGCATCGGGTCGAGCGCGCGGCGGCCCGTGCCATGCCGATCCTCGTGCTCGGCGAGACCGGCACCGGCAAGGAGCAGCTGGCGCGGCACGCTCACGTCGCTAGCGGGCGCAAGGGAACGTTCGTGCCGGTGAACTGCGCCGCGCTTCCCGAAAGCCTCGCCGAGGCGGAACTCTTCGGCTACGCGGATGGTGCTTTCACCGGCGCCCGCCGCGGGGGCGCCATCGGCCTCGCCAAGCAGGCCGACGGCGGTACGCTCTTTCTCGACGAGATCGGCGACATGCCCGTCGCTCTTCAGGCGATCCTGCTGAGGTTTCTCGACGACATGACGGTCCGGCCGATCGGAGGCGCCGGAAGCAGGGTCGACGTCTTCCTCGTCTCGGCCACCAACGTTCCGCTGGAGGCCGCGATCGCGGCGGGCCGGTTCCGCTCCGATCTGCTCTACAGGCTGAACACGCTGGAGGTGAACCTGCCCCGTCTCTGCGAGCGCAGCGACTTCGGCGAGATCACCCGGCATCTTCTCGCCGGCATCGACCCCGCGCGCACGATCACCACCGCCGCGATCGACCGGCTGAAGGCGCGCCCGTGGCCCGGCAACATCCGCGAGCTTCGCAACATCCTGACACGGCTGACGCTCCTCGCCGAAGCCGAGGTGCTCGACGAGGACGCGGTGTCGATCCATTTGGCGAGCGAACCGAGCGCGATCACGTCACCCGACCCGCTGCAAGGCACCGGCAGCGCGCAGGTCCTGTCGACCCATGCCAGCGTCGGGGGCAACATCAGCGAGGTCGCGCGCCGCCTCGGCATCTCGCGCAACACCGTCTATCGCATCCTCGAGCGCGCCGGCGTCCATCGCGGTGCCGCTTAGCCCGTCCTACCGGCGGTGCTCGGCAAGGAAATCGAGCAAAGCGGCGTTCACCGCCTCCGGCGCTTCCTGCTGGACCCAATGCCCGATCCCGTCGAGGATGATCTTGCCGGTCAGCCCAGGCGCCGTCTGCTCCAGCCGTTCGAGCGCCGGCCCCGAGAAATCGAGCACGAGATCGCTGCCGCCGGCGGTCAACAGCGACGGTTGCATGACGCGTGCGCCCTTGAAGGGTGCCATGAGCTCGAAGGCGAGATCGATCACCCGGTACCAGTTCAGCGCGCCATGAAAACCGGTGCGCTCGAACGTTTGGACGGCGTGAGCGAGATCGGCCGGATCGAGCCACGGCGTCGCCTGCGGCGACACGTCGATCGCCGGCATCGGGGCGAACGGCCTCCAGCGATCGGCGTCCGTCGCGTTGCCGGACGCGGTGTAGTAGGCGTTCCGCAGCGTCCGTTCGACATCGCGTTCGAGCGCCGCGTCCGCGCTCTGATCCTGGAAGCGGAGCATGTAGAAATCGCGACCGCTCCGGCGGACCTGGTCGAGCAGGCTCATCTCGCCACGCGGCGAGTAGGGCACGCTCAAGGCGGCGACCTGCGGGAAGCGGTCCGGACGCATCAGCGCCGCATTCCAGGCGCTCGCCGCGCCCCAGTCGTGTCCGACGATGGTCGCCTCCGCGACGCCGAGCGCATCGAGCAGCGCGACGAGGTCGCCGACGATGTGGAGCGGCGTGTAGAGCCTCGCGTCCTGCGGCGCCGTCGTGCCGCCGTAGCCGCGCATGTCGGGTGCGATGCAGCGGTACCCCGCCGCCGCGAGCGCCTCGATCTGGCGGCGCCAGCTGCGCCACGTTTCCGGGAACCCATGGCAGAACAGCACGGCTGGCCCTTCGCCGTGCTCGACGACGTGGATCTCGATGCCGTTGGCCTGGATGAAGCGTTCGCTGAACATGACTGGAGGTCTCCGGCATCGTCCCTCACGCAGATAGCGCGCGGGGGCGCGGCGCCAAAGCGCTCCCGCCGCCCTTTCCTCATACCGTTACGGCAGGCGCAGAGCGGTGGCCCCGTCCTTGCCTCGCGGCGCCCACCCACAGGAACTCAAGCATGTGCATCGGCGACGACCCCAGCTGCAAGGATTTCGAAGCCCATCGGCGGGCCTATCACGCCGCCATGGAGCCGGAGCGCCGCGCCTTCCTGAAGTCGAGCTTCGTCGCGAGCGGCGCCGCGGCGGCGATGGCGGCTGGCGGCCTTTCCATGGTGAGCCCGGCCTTGGCGCAGACCAGCGCCGCCCGCCAGCCCGGCGAGACGCGCTACTTCCATCTTCCAGCCAATGCCGACACGGTGCACTGGGGCTACTTCTCGAAGCTGCTCAAGCCGCAGGTCGAGATCGCCTCGGGCGACTTCGTGAGGATCGAGACGCTCACCCATCAAGCGAGCGACGACCACGAACGGATGATCAAGAGCGATCCCGGTGCCGAGAGCGTGTATCTTTGGACCAAAGACAAGAAGGGCGTGGCGCGTCGCGGCGCCGGGCCGATGGACGCCAAGATCGGCGCCGGCGGCGGCCTCGGCGTGCACATCTGCACCGGCCCGGTGGCGATCCGCGGCGCCGAACCCGGCGACGTTCTCGAGGTGCGCATCCTCGACGTCAGCCCGCGCCCCTCGGCGAACCCGACCTACAAAGGCCTCGCGTTCGGAAGCAACGCCGCCGCGAACTGGGGTTTCCAGTACAAGGACCTGCTAACCGGCGACAAGCCGCGCGAGGTGGTGACCATCTACGAGATCGACGCCACCGGCGCGCGGGACTGGGCGCGCGCGGTCTACAACTTCCGCTGGCCGACGATCACCGATCCGTCAGGCGTCGAGCACAAAACGATCGACTATCCCGGCCTTCCGGTCGACCATGCCCGCACGCAGAAGACCTTCGACGTGCTGAAGGGCATCCGCGTCCCGATCCGCCCGCATTTCGGCACGATGGGGCTGGCGCCGAAGGAGGCGGACATGGTCAACACCATCCCGCCCTCCTACACCGGCGGCAACATCGACAACTGGCGGATCGGCAAGGGGGCGACGATGTACTATCCGGTCGCCGTCGAGGGCGCGCTGTTCTCGGTAGGCGACCCGCATGCCTCGCAGGGCGACAGCGAGCTGTGCGGCACCGCGATCGAGTGCTCGCTTACCGGCACGTTCCAGTTCATTTTACACAAGCGCGCCGACCTCGCCGGCACGCCGCTCGAAACGGTCGACTTCCCGATGATCGAGACCAAGGACGATTGGGTCGTCAACGGGTTCAGCTACGCGAACTATCTCGCCGAGCTCGGTCCCGACGCGCAGGCGGCGATCTTTCAGAAATCCTCGCTCGACCTCGCGATGCGCGACGCCTTCCGCAAGATGCGGCGATTCCTGATGAGTGCGAAAGGCTTGACCGAAGACGAGGCGATCTCGCTGATGTCCGTCGCGGTCGACTTCGGCGTGACCCAGGTCGTCGACGGCAACTGGGGTGTCCACGCCGTGGTGAAGAAGGCGATCTTCCCGCAGGCGGCGTGAGGAGCTCAGGCCGATGACCGAGGCGTCCCCTGCCCTGCGCGCCGCCGCCGTCGCCGTGCGGGACACGTGGCACGGTGCGCCGCGCGACGTGGTCGTGCTCGACTTTGACGCGCGGCATCGCCGCCGGATGATGATGCGCGGGGTGCGCGGGCTTGCGTTCCTGCTCGATCTCGCCGAGGCGACCGCGCTACGCGGCGGCGACGCTCTTGTGCTCGGCGACGGCGGGCTCGTCGAGGTCGTGGCGGCGGCGGAAGACCTCGTCGAGGTCTCTTCCGACGCCGCCGCGATGGTCCGCATCGCCTGGCATCTCGGCAACCGGCACCTGCCCGTCCAGCTCCACGGCAAACGGCTGCGGCTTCGTCGCGACCACGTGATCGAAGCGATGATCGAGGGGCTCGGCGGCCGTGTGGTCGCAATCGAGGCGCCGTTCGACCCGGAACGGGGCGCCTACGCGGATGGCGGCCACCACCACGGCGACGCGCACGGCGCGCCGCACGATCATGGCTGAGGCCATGCTGCCGCTCATGGTGTGGCTGTCGCCGGCGTTCCCGACCGGCGCGTTCGCCTATTCGCACGGGCTCGAATGGGCGGTCGAGGCCTGCGACGTGCACGATGCCGCCTCGCTCGAAGCCTGGCTCACGGATCTCCTCGAGCACGGGGCGCCGCGCGCCGATGCCGTTCTCTTGGCCTTGGCCTCCGGCGGAACGCCGGCGGATCGTTTGAAGATCAACGAGCTCGCCCTGGCGCTCTGCACCGCCCGCGAGCGGCGGCTCGAGACGAGCACGCAGGGCAACGCCTTCCTCGTCGCGGTCCGCGCCGCCTGGCCGGCGCCGCAGATCGAGGCCTTCGCCGCCGCTCTCGCCGACGAGGATGTCGCCTATCCCGTGGCCGTCGCCGTCGCCGCCGCCGCGCACGGTCTCGCGCTCCGTCCGACCCTTGAGGCCTTCGTGCTCGCCGGCATCGGCAATCTCGTCTCGGCGGTGCTGCGGCTCGGCCCGATCGGTCAGAGCGAGGCGCAGGCGACAATCGCCCGGCTTTGTACGGCCGTCACGCGGCTCGCCGCCTTCGCGACGACCGCGACCCTCGACGATCTCGGGACCGCGCCCTGGCGCTCCGATATCGCCGCGATGCGTCACGAGACGCAGTATTGCCGGCTGTTCCGATCGTGAGCGTGCGGTAAACTCGCCGTGGCGCGATTGGCGCCGAGCCACCGATGCTTGGATGAAAGCCCCCACCATGAGACCATCGATCACATGACAACATCACTCTCATGACAGCATCGCCCAACGGTCCGCTCCGCGTCGGCATCGGCGGCCCCGTCGGCTCCGGCAAGACGGCGCTGATGGAGCAGATCTGCAAGCGGCTGCGCGGCACCTATGACATCGCGGCGATCACCAACGACATCTACACGAAGGAGGACCAGCGCATCCTCACCGAGGCCGGCGCGCTCGAGGCCGAGCGCATCCTCGGCGTCGAGACGGGCGGCTGCCCGCACACCGCGATCCGCGAGGACGCGTCGATGAACCTCGCCGCGATCAAGACGATGCGGCAGCGCTTCCCCGCGCTCGACCTCGTTTTGATCGAATCGGGCGGCGACAACCTCGCCGCAACCTTCTCCCCGGAGCTCGCGGACCTCACGATCTACGTCATCGACGTCTCCGGCGGCGAGAAAATCCCACGCAAGGGCGGCCCCGGCATCACCCGCTCCGACCTCCTCGTCATCAACAAGAAGGACCTCGCGCCCCATGTCGGCGCCTCGCTGAGCGTGATGGAGCGCGACGCCAAGCGGATGCGCGGCGAGCGCCCGTTCGTCTTCACCGACATGCGCGCCGGCGAAGGGGTGAGCGAGGTTATCGCGTTCATCACGACGATGGGTGGGCTCGCACGGGTGTGAGACACACCATCCGCGTCATGGCCTGGCTTGTCCCGGCCATCCACGCCGAGACATCGCAACCACGCCGGCAGAGGCACTGGAAAGGTCGCGGCGTGGACGCCCGGCATAAGGCCGGGCATGGCGAGCGTTGGCCCGAAGGCAGCCGTCAGAATAAGAAGTACCGTTGCGCCATCGGCAGTTCGCGCGCCGGCTCGCAGGTGAGATGTGCGCCGTCGGCCTCGACGCGGTAGGTCTCGGGGTCGACCGTCAACACCGGCGTGGCGTCGTTGTGCACCATGCTCTTCTTCGAGATGCCGCCGCGGGTGTTCGCCACCGCGATCAGCCGGCGCTGGGTGCGAAGGGTCTTGGCCAGACCCTTGTCGAGCGACAGCTTCGACACGAACGTCAGCGACGTCGAAGCCAGCGCACCGCCGTAGGCGCCGAACATCGGCCGGTAGTGCACCGGCTGCGGCGTCGGGATGGAGGCGTTGGGGTCACCCATCGCGGCAACGGCGATGGCGCCGCCCTTCAGCACGAGATCGGGCTTCACGCCGAAGAAGGCCGGCGACCACAACACCAGGTCGGCGAGCTTGCCGACCTCCACCGAGCCGACGTGCTCCGACACCCCGTGCGCGATGGCCGGGTTGATCGTGTACTTCGCGATGTAACGCTTGGCGCGGTGATTGTCGGAGCTCCCACTGTCGCCCGCCAGTGCGCCGCGCTGGCGCTTCATCTTGTCCGCCGTCTGCCACGTGCGGATGACGACCTCGCCGACCCGCCCCATCGCCTGGCTGTCCGAGCTCATCATCGAGAGCGCGCCGAGGTCGTGCAGGATGTCCTCCGCCGCGATCGTCTCGCGCCGTATGCGGCTCTCGGCGAAGGCGAGGTCCTCGGGGATCGACGGATCGAGGTGGTGACACACCATCAGCATGTCGAGATGCTCGTCGAGCGTGTTCACGGTGAACGGCCGGGTCGGGTTGGTCGAGGACGGCAGCACGTTCTCCAACCCGGCGACGGTGATGATGTCCGGCGCGTGACCGCCGCCGGCGCCTTCCGTGTGGAAGGCGTGGATCGTGCGGCCCTTGAAGGCGGCGATCGTGTCCTGCACGAAGCCCGATTCGTTCAAAGTGTCGGTGTGGATCATCACCTGCACGTCGTGGTCGTCGGCGACCGACAGGCAGCAGTCGATCGCAGCCGGCGTCGTCCCCCAATCCTCGTGGAGTTTTAGCGCGCACGCTCCGCCTTCCACTTGTTCCACCAGCCCGGCCGGCGTGGAGGCGTTGCCCTTGCCGGCGAAGCCGAGGTTCATCGGGAAGGCGTCGGCCGCCTCGATCATCCGGCCGATGTGCCAGGCGCCCGGCGTGCAGGTGGTGGCGAAGGTGCCGGTGGCCGGCCCGGTGCCGCCGCCGAGCATCGTGGTGATGCCGGAGGCCAGCGCCTCGTCGATCTGCTGCGGGCAGATGAAGTGGATGTGCGAGTCCATGCCCCCTGCCGTGAGGATCTTGCCCTCGCCGGCGATGATCTCGGTGCCCGGCCCGATCGGGATGGTGACGCCCGGCTGGACCGCCGGGTTGCCGGCCTTGCCGATGGCCGCGATGCGGCCGTCGCGCAGCGCCACGTCGGCCTTCACGATGCCCCAGTGGTCGAGGATCAGCGCATTGGTGATCACCGTGTCCGGCGCGCCCTGCGCCCGCGTCGTCTGCCCCTGCCCCATGCCGTCGCGGATGACCTTGCCGCCGCCGAACTTCACCTCCTCGCCGTAGATCGTGAAATCGCGCTCGACCTCGATGAAGAGACAGGTGTCGGCGAGTCGGACCCGGTCGCCCAAGGTCGGGCCGAACATGTCGGCATAGGCGGCGCGCGGGAGGGTGGTCGGCATCGCTCGAGCTCCAGGCGGATCGGCACGCCAGCTTAGCGCATGGCGGCGCCGGCCCATCAAGGACCATGCCGCCTAAATGGCGCTTTCGGCGGGCTTTCGGGGGAGCCGGCGGGAACCGCGGCTTTTCGGCCTCGTTTTACAGCCGCGTTGCGTTCGCGCAGCCGTTCAATGCCAGCGAAGGATCAGCCATGAAGACCATCCTTGCCGCCCTCGCCTCCGCCGCGGTCCTCCTCACCGGTGCCGGCGCCCCGGCGTCCGCCGCCTCCGCCAGGAGCGAGGCTTTCCTCGCCAACGCCGGACCCAACGTCGACTTCCTCGACAACGCCAGCCGTCTCGCCCTCGACAAATCGAAGGACGCGCGCCTGCGTGCCTTCGCCCACGACGAGGCGATGGAACAGACCCTTACCGGCAACCAGTTCGTCGCCTGGACCGAGACCAACACCCGCAGCGGCGAGGCCGTGGCGATTGGCGGCCCGGTTGCCGCCCCGGCGGGCCCGCTCGCCGCGGTCGGCGACCTCGCGGCCGCGCCGCTCGGCGTGGCGGCCAACGTCGGCAATGGCGTCACCAATGGCGTCGGCGATCTCCTGACCGGCCGCTCGGTTGCCGTCACCGGCGAGCCGGCGCCGCTCGTCGGGGGCACGCTTTTGCCAGCCGATCAGCGCAATATGGAGCGTCTGCGCGCGTCGAGCGGTCGCCAGTTCGATGCGCTGTACCGCTCGACGCAGCGCGACTCGCTCGACCAGCTCGCCACACTCTACCGCAGCTATATCGCCAACGGGGACGATCCCGCCATTCGCGCGATCGCCCAGCGCGAGCTGCCGCGGGTGGAGCATCGCCTCGAGCAGCTCCGCCGCCTCTGAGGCTCGCACCGGACTGAACCGCTCGAACCGAGGCCGGCGGTCATCCAGCCGGCCTCGTGTAATGGCGCCTACGATCCCGGCAGCTTCCGCGTCTTTTGCAGCGACGCGGCGGCGGCATCGAGTTCGGCCTCCAGCTTGGCGTTGACGCCGCGGCATTCCGCGACGACGTTGCTTGCCCAGGCGAGGTACTCGTCGATCCGCGCGGCCGACCAGTCGTGCGGCGGGCTCGTGCAAAGCGCACGAAGGTTGCTCGTCTTGTCGGCGATCTTCAGGCGCTTGGCCTCCGCGCACTTGCCCGCCGCCTTCTCGATCTGAAGCCGCTTCCGTTCTGCCTTGTCGAGCGACTTGTCGTCCGTCACGTCCCGCACCAGCGACGCCACCGTCTGCCCGAACAGGACCGCCAAGGTCTCATGCGCGACGCCGCAATCCTCGATCGTGTCATGCAGCCAACCGGCGGCGACGAGGGGCGCATCGGCCCCGGCCTCGGCGAGCAGGGCCGCCACTTCAGCCAGATGGTTGAGGTAAGGTTCTTCCTTGGAGCCCTTGCGCCGCTGGGCGACGTGGGCTCGTGCGGCGAAATCCGCCGCTCGTGCGACGAGGACGAGATCCGTGTTCATGAGGCTCAAACCTTTCCCATTACCTCGCCGCGGAACCCGTAGACCTCGCCCGCGCCTCCGATCGCGATGAGGCGAACCTTGCGAGTCTGGCCAGGCTCGAAGCGCACCGCGGTCCCGGCAACGATGTCGAGGCGCTTGCCACGCGCCGCGCCGCGGTCGAACGCCAGCGCAGCATTGGTCTCCGCGAAATGGTAGTGCGACCCCACCTGGATCGGCCGGTCGCCGGTGTTGGCGACCTCGAGGTCGGTCGCCTCCCGTCCCTCGTTCATCGTGATCTCGCCCGGCGCGGCCACGACTTCGCCGGGCACGAGCGTGGTGGGGGCGCCGCGGATCGGCTCGTGCACGGTGACAAGCTTGGTGCCGTCGGGAAAGGTCGCCTCGACCTGCACGTCGGGAATCATCGCGGCGATCCCCTCCATGACCTGATCGGCGGCGACGACGTGGGCGCCGTCCTCCATCAAGTCGGCGACGGAGCGGCCGTCGCGCGCGCCCTCGACCACGAAGTCGGTGATGAGGGCGATCGCCTCCGGGTAGTTGAGCCTAACGCCGCGCTCGAGCCGTCGCCGCGCGACGTTCGCGGCCATCGCGATGAGCAGCTTGTCCTTTTCGCGCGGTGTCAGCAACATGATTCAGTTCCCTAAACCCAGATCCGCGGCGGGGGCGCCCTCCCGAGAACGCCGAGCAGCGCGACGATAGAAGCGCGAAGACGCGCTGGCGAGTGCGCCAGCAGCCTGGCAACGAGGATGCCGTCCGTGGCGCTGGCGCCGAACGTGTCGGTGCCGGCGGGATCGTCGGCCGCCGCGCCGGCAAGCGCGTCGCGCGCGCGGTCGAGCCAGGCTTCCGCGCCCGGCTCGACGAGGAGAAGGAGCGCGGCGGCCCGCGCTCCGCCGCCCAACGCCGCGCGATCGAGCGCTTCGCCGATCGCACCCTCGAGCCGGGTCTCCTCCGCGAAGACGAGACGTCCCGCGCGACGGATCCGCCAGGAGTCACGGAAAAAGCCTTCGATGGAGGTCTCCGCGCTGGCGAGCCGCCCGAACACCGTCGTCTCGACGATCAGCAGGCGCGCGGCGGTCGCCACATCCGCATCGAGCCGCCGTCGCAGACGGCTTCCGGAGAACAGGATCGTTTCCTGCGGCAGCCAGTCCAGTGCTGCGCCCGCCTCCAGACGGATGTCGAGCGACACCTCGGAGCAAGGGCCGGCCGACCGGTAGACTTTCTCCGCCGCCACGCTTGTGAGCGTGACCTGCGCCTGCGGCCCAAGCGCCAACGCGACCGCCAGCCTGTCCCCGCCGACGATGCCGCCGCCGGTGTTGACGATGATGCCCTCGAAAGCGGTCGCATGCGGCCGGCGCAGCCGCAGCACGCCCGCCTCGCGGATGCGTTCGACGCCGGTGACGCCTTCGCGCGAGCCGAAGCTCGCTTTGAGGAGGCTGACGGACGCGGAGGCGCCGATGTTCAAAAGACGCGCCGAGACGCCTCAGTGCCCATCGTAAGCGCGGTCGGCGACGGAGTAGGTCCCGACCTCCGCCCCGGACGAGTCCAGCACGCGAAAATTGTCCGGCACTTTGCCGGCATGCTTCTTGGCGACGTCCGGCGCGTGCGCGCGAGCCTCGGCGACGACCTTCTCCATGTCGCTCGTCTGCGTGGTCGTGCTGTCGACTTTGTCGGCCCGGTGCAGCCATTCGATCGTGAACACGCAATGCCTCCCTGTTGGCCAGTGAGTACAGCAGTTCGACGGGGCGCACCAGACGCTGGCGGCATTCCCTTCCGACCGATGAGGCAGCGCTCCAGCCGAGAAGATGCGGTGGAAAGCTGCTAGACTCGAGGAATGCGTAAGCTCGTCGCCACCTCGATTGCGTTCCTCGGACAACTGTCCGATCGGCGCCTCGCGGCGATGCTGGGGCTCGGCTTCTCGTCGGGCATCCCATTCCTGCTCGTCTACGGGACGCAGTCGGTATGGCTCGGCCAGTCCGGCATCTCGATCGAGACCATCGGCCTGATGAGCGAGATGACGCTCGCCTACAAGCTCAAGTTCATGTGGGCGCCGTTCCTCGAGCGGTTCGACACCCCGGTGCTCGGCCGCCGGCTCGGGCGGCGCCGGGGCTGGATCATCATGGCGCAGATCCTGGTGGTCTTCTGCCTCGTCGGCATCGGCTTCGGCGATCCGAGGCAGCGGCTCGCCTGGACGATCGCCTTCTCGCTGGCGCTCGGGTTCGCCGGCGCGACGCAGGACGTCACGATCGACGGCTGGCGCATCAACGCGGCGCCGGAGCAGAAGGCGGTCATGGCGTCATGGGCTGAGATCGGCTGGCGGCTCGGCAGCTTCGCCGCCAGCGCCGGCGCGCTCTACCTGGCGGCCGGCATCGGCTGGCGCGGCGCCTATCTCGTGATGGCCGCCCTGATGGCGCCCGGCATCGTCGCGGCCCTGATCGCGCCGGAGCCGGAAGGCGATAAGATCGCGGCACACCAGCCGCAGGCGCAGCTGGACCTCAGCCTCCGGGCCTCGCTGCGGGACCTTCGACGTTACGTCTATGCCGTCCTGCTGGCGCTCGCGAGCAGGAGGCGCTGGCGCACCGTTGCCCTTTACCGAGCCAAGGCGCGCCTCGCCCCGGCCCCCGGTGCCGCGCCGAGCCTCGTCGCCACCATCGTGGCGCCGATCCTCGAACTGGTGACGAGGCTCGGCCGGATGGCGCTGCCGATCCTGGTGCTGGTGGCGGGCTTCCGCATGCCCGGCTACATTTCCTCGGTGATGATGAACCCGCTCTTCGTGAGCATGCATTACTCGAGCGCGGACATCGCCACCGTCACGAAGCTGTTCGGGTTCTGGGTCGCGCTGGCGGCCACGGCACTCGGCGGCATTCTGGTGCCGCGCATCGGCATGATGGCGAGCCTCGTCGTCGGCACCATCGGCGGCTCCGCCTCGCATCTGGCGCTGGCCTGGCTCGCCGCCCACGGCAGCCACGCTTCGGGTTTCTGGCCGTTCGCGATCGCGGTCTCGATCGACAGTTTCGCCTACGCGCTCGCCTCGATCATCCTCATCACCTACATGTCCACGCTGGTGAGGGAAGACATGGCGGCGAGCCAGTACGCGCTGCTCACCTCGCTGGTGGCGCTCCCCGGCAGCCTGCTCGCCGCCAGCTCCGGCTTCGTGATCAAGCGCATCGGCTTCGAGAGCTTCTTCGTCGGCACCTCGCTGATCGGCATTCCGGTCGCGATCCTCTGCCTTTGGGTGTGGCGGCAGCATGTCGGGGTGCGCCCGGTCGAGCCCGCGTTCGAGTAGGGTCTCGCGCGCCTCGGGCCTCCAGGCGTGCCACTTACCGACATTGGAGAGCGCGTGCACGACGATCGTCCGGACGCGGGTTGTCGCGCAGTGCCAGGCTCAGCCGATTTTAGCGCCAGGTGGCGAAATGATCGACCGGTCCCGGCCCCTGGCCGACGTCGAGCCTGTCCGCGCCGGCCAAGGCCTGGTCGAGATAGGCCTTGGCTTTGAACACCGCGGCCCGAAGGTCGAGCCCGTGCGCGAGAGACGCGGCGATCGCGGAGGACAGCGTGCAGCCTGTGCCGTGCGTGTTCTTCGTCGCCGCGCGAGGCGACGACAGCCATGTGCCGCCCTCCGCATCCAGCAGGTAATCGTCGGCCGTGTCACCGGAGCCATGGCCGCCCTTGATCAGCCAGGCCGCGGGATGCTCGCCCTTGAGCGCGCGCGCGGTCGCCTCGATGCTCTGGCGCGTCGACGCGGGCACGCGATCCGCCAACAGCGCCGCCTCGGCGAGGTTCGGCGTGATCACCCGCGCGATCGGGAAGAAATGGCCGCGCATCGCCGCGACGACCGCGGCGTCGCCGAGCGTCGCGCCGCTCGTCGCGACCAGGACAGGATCGAGCACGATCGGCACGCCGCGATGAGGCTCGAGCGCGTTCGCGACGGCCGCGACGATCTCGGCTGATCCCAGCATGCCGATCTTGACGGCGGAGACCTCGATGTCGGCGAAGACCATCGCGATTTCGTCGGCGACGAACGCGGCCGGCGGCAGGTGAACGGCGCCGACGCCGCACGTGTTCTGCGCCGTGAGCGCCGTAGGCGCCGCCATGCCGTGGCAGCCCAGCGCCGCGAAGGTCTTCAGATCGGCCTGGAGGCCGGCACCGCCGCTGGGATCGGAACCGGCGATCGAGAGAACGTTCGGGACCGAACGAGACATGCCGGCTAAGACGCGAGGCTCGGCTTGCCCTCGTCGAGAACGACCGGCTCCTGATCGTCAAGCGTGCCGGGCCTCACGACCTCGACGGTGCCCTCGAGGCTCGTTACGGCGAAGAGGCTCGCCGTCAAGCGCTCGACGAGAACCTCGCTCGGACCCCCGTGCTCGACCCGCAGGTGCACGGCATCCCCACCGCGACGGCGCATCACGTGGAGTTGCATGCGACCCGCCTCGGGGTGGAGACTGGCGATCTCCTTGACCTGCGCGACATGAACGCGGCCGCTGTCGCGATGATCGATGACATCGCCCTCGCAAGGCATTCGCAGCCGGGTGTTGGTCCGTCCGCAGCTCGAGGATCGCGGATCGACCCTCGACAAAGCGCCAGTCGCGTACCGAAGCAGCGGATAGTCGGCGTTGATTCGCGTAATCACAACCTCGCCCTCGGCGCCGTCGCGCACGACGTCTCCGCTGCCGGGAGCGACAATCTCGAGAATCAGGCCTTCGTTCAGGATCATCATGCCGTCATCGATGCTCTCGAAGGCGATGACGCCGACTTCCGGTAAGGCATAGGCGCACCGCACCGTCACGTGGCGCATGCCGAACTCGCTGCGAAGGCCGGCGCCGATAGAGCCCATTACCAGAGCGTTCTTAAGCGACGAGGTGGCGACGCCAAGATCGCCGCAGCGATCGAGCAGAGCTTTCAGGTGGTCGGCTGCGCCGCAGAAGAACTGAGGCCGAAGCCGCTCGATCACCTCGACCTTGCGGTCAAGCTCGACGTGGCCGGCCGGGATCACGGGGCAGCCGATCGCGCAGGCACCCGAATGAATCATGTGGCCGTGCGGCAGCAATTCGTAAGGGAAACAATTGAGCACGAGCGAACCTTTTCGCAGCCCCGCCGCGAACAGGGCTCGTCCCATCCCCCACCAATCCTTGGCTTGGCCCTCCAGCGAGACGAGGCCTTGCGACGAGAGGAAGGTTTGTTTGAGCCCCCCCAATCTGGTCGCAGCCACGCCGCCTAAGGGTGCGCTCTCCTTCTGCAACGCGAGCAGGTCCGCCTGGCGCAACAAAGGAACGCGGGCAAGATCCTCCCGTGCCAGCGGTCGCGTCAGGTCGAGGCTCTTGAGCCTTGCCCTGAGCGCGGACGCTCGTGGCTTTGATACGGCGAGGACATGACGCAGGTCACGAAACAGCGCATTCTCGCGGGCGGAAGAGGTTCGATTCTCGAGGCGGTCGTAATGATCGGGCATTGCGCTCGTCGCTTACGCGCAAGGCGTTAAGATCAGCTTCCTTCCACCTTATCGGCACAACCGGGGCGCACGCGAGTCGACTTTCTGGCGACTCGCGATGGTGGCGCTCAATTGAAGCGCTTTGTGGCAAAGCGGCATCATGCCGTGGTCTCGATGGCCCGTGTCGGACGCCTTCGCCGCAGAGGGCGCCCGATCATATGCGCGACCCCGCCGCCGACAAGGAAGCCGATGGCGCCGAGAACGAAGGCCTCCATGGAAACGGGGACGGCGGGATAGAAATCGCGGAAGGCCGAGCGGGCGACGCTGCCGTCGAGATGCGTGAGGAACGTCGCGAGCCGCATCACGCCGCCTTCGTTGCGGAACTGCACCTGCGCCTCCTGGAGGCGCCTCATCCGATCGATCGTATGCTCCATGGCAACGGCATCGTCGCGCACGATCGGATCGCTATTGGCCAGTCTGCGGTTGAGGCCGCCGGCTTCGGTCAGTCCCTGCCGGGCGCTGTTGGCCGTGAACTGCGCCACCACCCTCTCGAGTTCGCTGACGGCACCGCCGAGCGCCGCTCTGTACTGCTGCACGTATTCCGGAATCTGGGTCATCGCCAAACCGAACAGCAACGCGACGAAGAAAGCGAGGCGGCGCACGATCATCGTTGCAGGCTCCGATCCGGACGGCGGAGCGAGGCTAGCATCTTCGGGCGCGCCCGTCAGGCCCGCGGCACGTTCGTCAGGCCCGCGGCACGCTCAGGAGGCCGGCTTCGCCGCCGGCGGTCCCGAAGACGAGGCTCACGCCGTCGGCGCTCCAGGCCAAACCCGTCACGGCATGACGTTCGGTATCGGGGCGTCGCACCAGGATCTCGGCCTCGTCCGTCACCCGCGAGACCAGGACCCATCCATCCTCGAAGCCGACCGCGAGCAGCGGCGTTTTCGGACTGAAGGCGACGCGCGACACCCGCGCCCGACGAGCGGCGAATTCCCGCGGCGCCTTCTTCATCGGGCCGTCCTTGTCGCGGAACGGCCACACGACGCAGGAATCGGCACCCGAGGTCGCGAGCAGCGTCCCGTCCGGCGACCAGGCCCAGGACCGCACCTTCGCGGGATAGCCGCGCATGCGCATGTTGGCGCGGTCCGACAGACGCCAGCCATGCATCGCGTTCTCCTGCATCGAGGTGACGACGAATCGTCCGTCCGGCGAGAAGGTCGCATCGAGGTGTGAGCCCTTCCATTCGAGCAATTCGGGCGCCTGCTCCGTGTTGGGAAACCACAGGCTCGCGCCATTGTAGTGCGCGATGGCGAGGCGATAGCCTTTCGGCGCGAACGCGAGGCCCCGCGCGGTGCTCGGCACGTCGATGGTCTTGACGAGGCCCTTCGGGTCGCGCGCGGCGACCGTTTTGCCGCAGGACCAGGCCAGCGCGCCGTCGTCGCGCGAGGCGAGCGCGTCGATCCATTTGCCCTTGGCGTCGTGGAGCGTCTCGCAGGCGCCGTCTGCGGAGGTCCTCACCACCAGCCCGTCGTCGCCGCCGGTAACGAGCGAGGTGGCGTTGCAGCATGCCGCCAGGATGCCGCCGTCGGGATGCGCGCGAACCGCTCTCGTCTCGCCCGGCGGACCGAGCGACACCGTGCCGTCGTCGCGAACGACGACCGGCACGTTCTCGATGAAATCCGCCGTATGGACCGCTTCGCCCGCCTCGTAGAAGGCGACGCAATCGGTCAGCGACGTCTGCGATGCGCCCATCTCAGGCGGCGCAGGCGAGGAAGCCCTGGCGGATCTCGTCTTTCTTCAGCTTGCGGCCGATGAAGACGATGCGGCTGTTGCGCTTCTCGCCCGGCTTCCACTCCCGCTGCAAGTTGCCGTCCATCATCATGTGGACGCCCTGGTAGACGAAACGCCGCGGCTCCGCCTTGAAGGCCAGAATGCCCTTCGAACGCAGGATCGAGCCGCCCTCGCGGGCCATGTAGTCCTGGATCCAGGGCATGAATTTTTCGGGATCGACGTCACCGTCGATCGTCACCGATAGAGAGCCCATCTCCTCGTCGTGGTAGTGCTTGGCGCCGCCGTGGCCGTGCGCCTCGTGCTTGTGATCATGTGAACCATGATCGTGCGCACCATGGTCGTGCGAACCATGGTTGTCGGCGTCGTGACCGTGGTCTTCCTGGCGGCGGTCCTTTTGACCGTGGGCTTCGTGACCACCGGCTTGGTCATGGCCCCGATGGTCGTTATGATCCTCGGTGTCGAGGAAGGCCGGCTCCAACTCGAGAATGCGATCGAGATCGAAGGCGTTGCGCCCGAGCACGGCGTCGAGCGGCACCGCGCAGCGCTGCGTCTTGTGCAGCTTGGCGTAGGGATTGATCGCGCGGATGCGGCCCTCGACCTCCGCAAGCTCGTCCACCGAGACGAGATCCGTCTTGTTGAGGATGATGACGTCGGCGAAGGCGATCTGGCTCTTCGCCTCGGGCGCATCCTTCAGCCGATCCGCCAGCCATTTGGCATCGGCCACCGTCACCACCGCGTCGAGGCGCGAAGCGTCCATAACGTCCTGGTCGACGAAGAAGGTCTGCGCGACCGGGGCCGGATCGGCGAGACCGGTGGTTTCCACGATGATCGCGTCGAACCTGCCACGGCGGCGCATCAGGCCCTCGATAATGCGGATGAGGTCGCCCCGCACCGTGCAGCAGACGCAGCCGTTGTTCATCTCGAACACTTCCTCGTCCGCGCCGACGACGAGCTCGTTGTCGATGCCGACCTCGCCGAATTCGTTGACGATCACCGCGAACTTCTTGCCGTGCGGCTCGGTGAGGATGCGGTTGAGGAGCGTCGTCTTGCCGGCGCCGAGATAGCCTGTCAGCACCGTCACCGGGATCTTGGCGCTCGCATCGGGGCGGGTCTGGCTCATCGCGTTCTCTCCGGCACCGCGCTTCCGACGATGGAAGCACCCACCCCTATTTAGCGTTATGTCATAACGGCGCAACGGGGCGCGGCCCCTGTCTTTTCACCGAACACGACTTAAGTCCCGCCGCAATCCTGGCCTATCCCGGCGCCATATCCAACAGCCAGACACAATCATGAGCCCGATCGCCCGCAATCGCATCATCCCCATCGCCGCGCTGCTCAGCGCCCTCGTCGTCGTTGCCTTCGCCGCCATGGCGCTCATGCTGCCGCGCGCCAGCGGCAACGCCTCGTCGGGCGTCGGCGGCCCCTTCGCGCTGACGGACGAGAACGGCCAGACCATCACCCAGGCCGCGTTGAAAGGCCATCCGACGCTGGTGTTCTTCGGCTACACGCATTGCCCGGACGTCTGCCCGGCGACGCTCGCCGAAATCTCCAGCGTCTTCAAGGTGCTCGGTCCGAACGCCGCCGCCAAGGCGATGTTCATCACCGTCGACCCGGAACGCGACACGCCGGTGGTGATGAAGGACTATCTCACGAGCTTCGACCCGCGCATCACCGGCCTCACCGGCGCCCCCGACGCGATCAAGAAGGTCGAGGACGAGTACAAGGCCTACGCGAAAGCCGTCCCCGACAAGGACGGCACCTACACGATGGATCACACGGCCATCACCTACCTGATGGACAAGGACGGCAATTTCGTCGGCGGCTTCAACCTCGATCAAACGCCAGAGAAGGCCGCCGCCGAGCTCAAGACTTACGATTAGGGTTCGAGCCTTAAGTCTTCCGCTCGGCACCCGAGGATCATCCCAGGCGGGTTCGCGAGCCGGACCGAGCCAACCGGCGGCAGTGGCGCCCATCCTCGCGCCGGGGCCATGGTGAGGCGAGTCAGGCGAAAACCTTCCAATCCACGCCGGCTTCGAGTTCCGGCAGGAGGACCACGCTTTCCTGCTCATGAGGATCGGTGCGGGCGATCACGGCGACGAAATCCTCCGTCGCGCTTCGGTTATAGGGAAGGTGCGGCACGTCGGCGGCGATGTAGACGAACTCCCCCGCACCGGCGATCACATGATGCTCGAGGCGCTCGCCCCAGAAACAGCCGGACACCCCCGAAAGCACGTGGATCGCAGTCTCGTGCGACGCGTGCTTGTGAGCGAACCCTCGTTCGCCGGGCGGGATGGAGAGCAGCTGCATGTGGAGCGCCTTCGATCCCACCTTCTCGGCGGAAATAGCGGGTCGGTAGAGATGGCCTTGCTTGCCCCTGTAGGGCGCATCCTCCCGCAGCACCTGAAGGCCGGGGCTCGGCGCGCCGCGGCCCTGTTCCTCGCTTTGGCTCATCGGCATCCCTTTCGCGACGGTGCGGTCGACCTGTGGCTCGCCGCGCCAAAACCTGATCACCCGGCCGGCCGCCGGCACTAAACGCCCAGATCCATGCGCCCGTCGACCTTGGCATCGACCGTTTTGAGGCTTGCAGCGTAATCGACGACGTCTTGCGCGTAGAGCGCGGTGCCGTTGTCGATCGTCACCTTCGTCGAACCGGCGAGCATGCCGTAGCCGTCGCCACCGGTAGCCAGGTAGTCGAGGGTGGCCACGCGGTAGGTGCGCGCTAGATCGAGCGGCGCACCCGCGACCATGACGCCGCTGACCCGGCGTCCGGGCGCGCTCGACGCGCTCGCCTTCACGCGCATGCCGGAGATCTGCGGGAATCGCCCGCTCGGCCTGCCGGCGGCGGACAATCCGTTTTCGAGCGCCGCGCGCAACGCCGCGCCGGAGACCTCCGTCACGATCGTCTTGTTGCCGAACGGCAGCTCCGTCAGCGCGAGGCGCCGGGTGAACGCCGTATCGGCCGCATAGGTCGTGTCGCCCCTGATGCCGCCGCCGTTGACGATCGCCACCTCGGCGCCGTGACGCATGCGGATCGCGTCGGCGAAGAAGTCGCCGATCGCCGCCTCCTGCGAACGCACCGTGGCGCGCCGGCTGTCGAGCGGCGCGGCGACGATCGCGACCGCAACATCCATCGTCTTGGCGATCTCCGCCTCGTAGCCGCGCACCCGCTCCCGCATGGCCGCGTCCGGCACGACGCTCGCCGTGTCGGTGATGCGGAACCGCGGCCACCAGGCGACCGACCGCTTGCCGTCCGCGCCCTGCTTCATCGCCAGGTCGATGTCGATCGCGGTGACGAAATCGGCGTCCTGCGAGGATTCGGCGAAGGCGGTGCGCCCGTCGAAGTCGACGTGGAGGTCGTGGTTGTGGCCGGAGAGGACGAGGTCGGCGGCATGGGAGTTCATGACCGCCATGCCGGCCGCCTTTTCGGCGTGGATCACCGCCACCACGAAGTCGGCGCCAGACGCACGCAGGACGGGGGCGCCGGCGCGGATGGTGGCGGGCGTTGGCGCGAACGTGACGCCATGCGAATTCGAGAGGGTGGCCGTCGCGTCGTAGGCCGAGCCGACGAAGGCGATCCTCAGCCCCGCGATCTCGAGCGTCCAGTCGTCCCGGTGGCCCGGCAAAGGCGCGCCCTCCGCGTCGCGCAGGTTGGCCGCCAGCACCTTGAACTTGGCCTCTCCCATGCGCCTGAGATAGGTCGGCGTGCCGAAATCGAACTCGTGGTTGCCGGGCACGAAGATGTCGAGGCCGAGCGCGTCGAACAGCGCCACCATGTGGGCGCCCTGGTCGAGGCTCGACATCAGCGACGGCGAGAGCGTGTCGCCGGCATGGACGAAGACGAGGGTCCGGCCGCCGTCACGCGCCCTCGCCCGCTCGGCCGCGACGACGGCCGCGAGCCGCGGAAACCCTCCGCGTCCGGTCGGGCCGGTGTCGAGCTGGTAGACGTCGTTGACGAGCAGGACAGTGAGCCGAGCGGTTGCATCGGCGGCCGCGGCCTCGCGGGAGAAGCTCGCCGCACCGCCGGCGAGGATGGCGGCGAGCGTCTGGCGTCGGGTGAGGCTCATTGGGACATGTCCTTCGCAGGGCATTATGCCGTAGGGCCAGTCTGCGGGCTGCGCATGACAGAAAGACGATCACACCCTACACTGCGGCGCCAGCGCGCATAGATGATGGAATGCTGCACGAACGATGAAGGGACGCTCTTGACCGCCGACGTGATCGCCTTGCGCAAGCCGGACATCGTTGCGCCGGCCGCGAGCCAGCCGGCCCCACACCCGCTCGCCTTTCCGCAGGCCAAGACCGGCGTGTTGCTGGTCAACCTCGGCACGCCGGATGCGACCGACTACTGGTCGATGCGCCGCTACCTCAAGGAATTCCTATCGGACCGCCGCGTTATCGAGACGCCGCGCATGATCTGGTGGCCGATCCTCAACCTCGTCATCCTCTCGGTGCGGCCCTCCGCGAAGGGCAAGGACTACGCCTCGATCTGGAACAAGGAGCGCGACGAGAGCCCGTTGCGCACCATCACCCGTGCCCAGGCCGAGAAGCTCTCGGCCTGGATCGCGCGCGGGGGGATCGGCCGCAGCGGCGATGTCGTGGTCGCCTGGGGCATGCGCTACGGCAATCCGTCGATCAAGCAGGGTATCGACGAGCTGGTGGCGCAGGGCTGCGACAAATTCCTGCTGGTGCCGCTCTATCCGCAATACGCGGCGGCGACCTCGGCGACGGTCTGCGACAAGGCCTTCGAGGCGCTGGCCGCGATGCGTTTTCAGCCGACGATGCGGGTGGCCCACCCTTATTTCCGCTCTCAAGCCTACATCGACGCCCTCGCCCGCTCGATCCGTGAGGAGGTCGCCAAGCTCTCCTTCACGCCGGAGGTGCTGCTCGCCTCCTTCCACGGGGTGCCTCAGGAATACGTTGAGAAGGGCGATCCCTACCAGGCGCAATGCATCGAGACCTGGCAACGCCTGCGCCACGCGATGGGCCTCGACGCCAACCGGTTCCGGATGAGTTTTCAGAGCCGGTTCGGCCCGGCGCAATGGCTGCAGCCCTATACCGACGAGACGATCAAGACGATGGCCAGGGCCGGCGTGCGCTCGATGGCGGTGGTGGCGCCCGGCTTCGCCGCCGACTGCCTTGAGACGATCGAGGAGCTCGGAGAGGAGAACCGGCACTATTTCCTCGACAATGGCGGCGTCGACTTCGCGGCCCTGCCCTGCCTGAACGACAGCGACATTGGGATGAGCGTGCTCGAGGACCTGGTGACCCGGGAGCTGGCAGGCTGGATCTAGCGTGAAGCATGTCACATCGGCGATCCCGCTCCGCAGTCATCAGGGCCTCTTAAGACGCCGCCACATACCGGCACGCGTTTCAGACGACGAGCCCACGAAGCCGCCAGATCGGAGGCACTGAACGGGCGGCCCTCGCCCGCTTCCGCGCCGACCGCGACCCTGGGCTGACCCGCTAACTAGTGGTGATGGTGCGCGCTCCTCCCCGCTTCCCGACGGCATGCCCATCTCTCAATGCGGTATTTACCCTCTTCCTTGCAGGGAAGGGCGGGAGGTAGGTCGCGGTGCCCTTCTCGGCCGGGAATGAAGCAGAACGCCCACCCCTGACCCCTTCAAAAGGGGCTATCGCGTTCACCCATCTTGGCGCGCGGATCGACTCGGATTGGCGACCGGAATGCCAGGATGCGACCCGCCGGGACGAGGGTGCGCCGGCGCTCGTCGCGGACGCGCAACACTCATGCGGAGAATGAATACCGTAGCCTCGAACCCTCAAGCCAAAATCGTCCCTACTGGTGCGCGCCGCCCAAGGCGGCCGGCGCCGCCATCACGCTCTGCTGCATCGCCGCGCAAAGCACGCTCCGGCTGGGTTGCACGATCGTGACGTCGACGCGCGTGATCGTGACCGTGCGCCCGGCGCGCAGCACGGTGCCGGCCGCGACGAGCCGCTCGCCGGCGCCGGGGCGCAGGAAGTTGATCTTGTATTCGAGCGTCAGGATCTCGCCGCCGGGCGGCATCAGGCTGAAGGCGGCGTAGCCTCCGGCCGAATCCGCCAGGGCGCCGATGATCCCGCCGTGGAAGAACCCCTGCTGCTGGCTGACCGCATCGCAGAACGGCAGCTCCAGCGTGCACAGGCCCGGCGCCAGATGGGTCATCGTCGCGCCGAGCGCGCGGAACAATCCCTGCCGCTGAAAGCTGGCGCGGACTTCCGCCGCCTTGTCATCCGCCAGGTCGGCTGCATCGTCGGTCATGACAATCCTGGACGGCTCGTGCTTGTCGTCAGCGCCCCGATCGGCCGCGCGAGCCTACATTCGCCTGAAACGGATCGGAACAACAAACGACATGTCTTTCTCCTTCGCGCCAGCGGGGGGCGCAGGGAACGGCGCGGCGCGCTTGACGAGTGTCAAGGCCGCGCCGTCGAGCGCGCTATCGCCGGAGCTGTGAACGACGCGCTCGGACACCAGACGACCGCGACGATCGATCGAGAAGGCCACCTTGGCCGTTCCGGCGCCCCGAAAAACGCGGGCGGCCGAGTGCCTGGCCTTCTCCAGGCTCGCGATCATCGCTTTCTGCCACGAGGAAAAGGCATGCGCGGACCGGCGCGCCACGTCATCCTCGCTGCGGTCCTCGCGACTGTCGGACTTCGCGGCGGACCCGCTCCGCGTCACGGCCTCCTGCGCGGCTTGCGGCGGGGCCGTCGCCAGCTGCCGCGGAGGCTGGGTCTTCTGCTCGCGCTCGAGAACGGCGGCCGGGTCGACGGCGGGCGGAGGCGGCGGCAGGTCGGCCGGCTGTTCCGCCGGCTTCGGAGGGTCGTCGAGTTTCGGAGGTTCTTGCGGCTTCGGAGACTTCTGCGTCGGCGGCGCGACCTGCCCGACGGACGCCGCGGCTGCCAGCTGCTCGCGGTCGTCGAGCCCTTCGTCGCCCGGCCGGCCCGCTGCCTCCGCCGGCGGCAGATCGACCATGACGGCGTCGCTCACCTGCGAGGCCTCCTCGTCGGGCTTGACCGAGCCTAACGCGAACAGCAGCGGCGCGAAGACGATGCCAACGACGATCATCGCCAGTCCATAGCGGATCGCGTCGCGCCGACCGGACGGCGGGTCGAACACGAAGCCGCGCTGCCGCCGCGTCGCGGCGTCCACGGCGCCGGTCAAAACCGCTGGGTGAGGCCGGCGAAGACGCTGCGCCGCTCCCCGAATTGCGGCGCGAAGACGCCGATGCCGGAGCCGTCGCGCAGGTCGTAGGGATGGTCGAGCAGGTTCTCGATCGCCAACCGCGCCGTCAGCGGCTTGCCGGCGATCCCGACGAAGTCGTGGGTGAGCCCGATGTTGACGATCGCGTGCGGCGAGACGGTGCCGGTGTTGGCGAAGCCGTTGCGCAGGCCGCTGCCGTAGATCGTGTCGAGGCTGAACAGCGTCCCGTAGTACAGGTACGAGAAGCCGCCCGACACGGTGATCAGCTGGTCGTGATCGGTGAAGATGTAATTATTGGCGATGTAGGAGATCTCGTCCGCGCCGAACAGATACTGGTTCGAGGAGACCTCCTTGGCCCGCTGCTGGGCGACGGCAAGATTGCCGTAGGCGCGAAAACCGTCGTGCTGATAGTTGATCTTGAGCTCGACGCCGTCGTTGAAGGCGTGGTCGTAGTTGAAGGCGGTCAGCACCAGCGCTTGACCGAATTGCCCGTCGTCGAGCAGGTTCTTGGCGATCTTGTAGTAGCCGTCGACGCCGACATCGAGGCCGGGCAGCACGCGCTGCACCACGCCAGCGTCGAAATAATGCGAGCGCTCGGGCCGCACCGAGCTGTTCTGCGTGGTTTCGGGCGCAAGCGTCGTATTGGCGAAGGTCTCGATCGGTGTCGGTGCTCCGAGGGAGAGGCTCGGCGGGGTAAAGTAGCGCGCGTAGCCGGCATGAAAGGTCGTGCCCTCCAGGGGCGTGTAGACGGCGCCGATGCGCGGGCTGAGCTGGTCGGCATCGACGTACTGATGGAGATAGTCGAACCGCAATCCTCCGTTGATCGTGAGCTGCGGGGTCAGCCGGTACTCGTTTTGCGCATAGACGCCGGCGATGACGCCGGTCTTGTGGACGGCGTCGCCGAGGAAGAACGGCGCGTCGATCGGATTGCCGTTGGTGTCGGTCGGCAGCACGGTGTCGTTGTTGATCGCCGCGATCTTTTCCACATTGGCGATGACGCCGAAGCGCAGCGTGTCGCGGTTGTCGAAGCGGTAGGCGTTGTCGTTCTGGATGCCGTTGACGAGGCTCGTGCGCGTCACGTCGGAGGCGACGCCGTTGAAGACCAGATCGCCGAGCGTGTCCGGCACGAAATGCAGGCTGCTGTAGCGCTGGAAGTAGGAGACCTGGCTGTCGAACGCGCCGAAACTCTTCTGCCAGGCGAGCACGTTGAAGATCGAGCGTTCGACCTGGTTCTCGTTGACCTGCGCCGAATCGAAGGTGCTGACGCCGAAGGCGGTGAAATTCGGCATCGCGCCCGGTGAGTTCGGGATCTGGAATCCCGCATCCAGGCCGCCGGAGATGAAGGTAATCCGCGAGTTATCCTCGAGCAGGCCGGAGATGTAGGCGAAATATCTGCCTTGGTTCGTCCTGTCGTGGATCGCCTCGTGCGAAGCCGTGGTGTTCTCGATGCCGAGGGTGTCGGTGAGATAGCGGCCGGAGAAGAAATAGTCCCAGCGCCCGGTGGTGCCGCCATAGGTGAGCGTCGGAAGGATCGTGCCGTGGCTGCCGCCGTAGACCCCGATCGAGCCGCCCGCCAGGTCCGCCCCGTTGCGCGTCCCGATGTCGATGATGCCGGCCGTATAGAGCCCGTATTCGGCTGGCAACGCGCCGTCGAGCAAGGACAGCGTTCGCACGAAGCTCAAGTCGAGCACCTGACTGAAGCCGGAGATGCCTTCCGGCAGGAAGATTCCGTTGATGCGGTACTGGACGTTGGCGTGCTCGTTGCGGATGTGCAGGTCGCCGCTCGCGGCCGAGTCCTCGGTGACGCCGGGCAGGTTGAGCAGCGCGCGATCGAAGGGCGTATTGTTGCCTTGGGGCAGCGCGTCGATGTTCTGCTTGGTGATGGTGGTGACCGTCGCCGCGCCTTGCGGCAACAGGTTGGCGCGAACCGCGCGGGCGCGCGCCTCGGATGTCCGCGCGGCGGTCACCTCGGCCGAGACGGCTTCGGCCGGGCCGCCCGCCGCGTCGGCGATACCGGTGCCTGCTCCCGCGCCGCCAGCGCCCGCTCCCGGACCGCCACCAGCGCCAGCTCCAGGCCCGATGCTTGCTCCCCCGCCGGGCGTGGCGCCGGCGATCCTCGCGCCCGCTCCCCTCGCCGCCTTCGCCGGCGCCGCCGGGCGCGCCGCGACCCGCGTCCGCACGGGAGCTCGTTTCTCGACGACGGGTTTGGGCTGCGCCGGCCTGACGGCGAGCTTCTTGACTGGCCGCGCGGGTTTGGGCTTCGGCTTGGCGTGCGGCTCGGTGACGGTGACCTGCGGCAGGGCTGTCTGTGCCGCGATGACCCCGCTCATCGCCAAAGTAAAGAGAGCCGTGACGCCAAGAAACAGCGGGCGATTGTGAGACGAAGCCATGGCGGGAACCCAACGTTAATGCCTAAACCTTTACGTTATGTTATATCATAAGCCCGTTTACAATGGCTGCAAGCGCGATGCGGTGGACGCGCGGAGACGACCTCCTCGCGACGCAAAAAAGTCACACTTTGCGGGTGATGACGGCGAGATCGCCCGTGCGGCATAGGTCCCTGCCTGGCGGGACTGTCTCCTTCGCCATCGTCCCCGCCTCCGCGCTATCCTTCGATGTCCGGCGCGACGGCCCACATCGCGCTTGCCTTCGTCCGGCCGCGAGAGCAAGTGGCCCCGCGCCGATGCGTTCGCGCGACGCACTGGAGAGGAATTGGACCTTGAACATGCTGCGGCGGCTTTTCATCCTAGTCTCCCTGCTGCCGGCGTTCGCCCCTCTCGACGCCGAGGAGTTGCCGCCGATCATCGGCCAAGGCGCGCGCTCGCTGCCGGTCATCGCCTCCCACGGCATGGTGGTGGCGCAGGAAGGAACCGCCGCCCGGGTCGGCGTCGACATCCTCAAGCGCGGCGGCAACGCCGTCGACGCCGCGGTGGCGACCGGGCTGGCGCTTGCCGTCACCCTGCCCCGCGCCGGCAATCTCGGCGGCGGCGGTTTCATGCTGGTGCATATGGCCAAAACGGCGGCGAAGCCCGGCAAGACGGTGGCGATCGACTATCGCGAGACCGCGCCGGAGGGAACCAGGGCCGACGTCTTCCTCGACAAGAGCGGCAACGCCGACCCACGCCTATCGCGCGACACCGGCCTCGCCGTCGGCGTGCCGGGCACCGTCGCCGGCTTCGCGCTGGCGCTCGAGACCTACGGCTCGGGAAAGTTCACGCTGGCCGATCTCGCCGCACCGGCAATCAGGCTCGCCCGCGACGGCATCCCCGTCGAGCTCGACCTCGCCGATTCCCTGGCGCAGGCGCAGCGGCTCACCCGCTGGCCGACCAGCGCGGCGATCTTCCTGCACAAGGACGGCTCGCCCCTGGAACGAGGCGACCTGCTGGTCCAAAGCGATCTGGCCACCACGCTGGAGACGATCGGGCGCGAGGGCCGGCGCGGCTTCTACGAAGGTTCGGTGGCGAACGGCATCGTCAACGCGGTGCGCGGCGCCGGCGGCACGATGACGAGCGACGACCTCAAGGCCTACCGGGCGATCGAGCGGGCGCCGGTCGTCGGCACCTATCGCGGGCATACGATCGCCTCGATGCCGCCGCCCTCCTCGGGCGGGGTCCACGTCGTCGAGCTGCTCAACATCCTGGAAGGCTATCCGCTCGCCGCGCAGGGCGCCGACAGCGCCGCCTCGATCCACGACATGGCGGAGGCGATGAAGCTCGCCTACGCCGACCGCGCGGAATATCTCGGCGACCCGGCCGTCGTCGACGTGCCGGTAAAAGGTTTGACGTCGAAGGGCTATGCCGCCGAGCTGCGCCGCCAGATCGAGCCCGGCCGCGCCAGGCCGGCGAGCGAGATCAAGGCGATCGATCCCCAAACGCACGAGAGCGACCAGACCACCCACTTCTCGGTCGTCGACGCCGACGGCAACGCGGTCGCCAACACCTACACGCTGAACTTCTCGTTCGGGCTCGGCCTCGTCGCCGGCTCGACCGGCGTGCTCCTCAACAACGAGCTCGACGATTTCGCCGCCAAGCCCGGGGCGCCCAACGCTTACGGGCTCGTCGGCGGCAAGGCCAACGCGCCCGGCCCGCGCAAGCGCCCGCTCTCCTCGATGGCGCCGACGATGATGTTCCGCGACGGCCGCCTCGAGCTCGTGACGGGGTCGCCCGGCGGCTCGCGCATCATCACCATCGTGCTCGAGATGATCTTGAACAGCGTCGACTTCGGCATGAACATCGCCGAGGCCACCGCGGCGGTGCGCGTCCACGACCAGCTGCTGCCCGACAAGCTCTACGTCGAGCGCGGGCTCAACGCCGACACGCTGCGGCTGCTGCAAGGCCAAGGCTACACGGTGGACGTCCACGACGCCTGGGGCTCGGCCGAGAGCATCGCCATCGGCGACGGCCTCCTCGCCGGCGCCCCCGACCCCCGCCAGCGCGGCACGCTGGCGGTGGGGTATTAGCGGCTCTGCACGGCTCTCGGCGCCGTCAGAGCCGCTCAACGGCCGATCGAGACACCGCGCAAGAGCGTCGCTTTGACGGTGCCGATCGCCCGAGGCTTATCTCGCGACGACAGTGTTTATCGTTTCAGGTTCCGATCGGATGACGGGTCTGCGATCAGGAGGGAGCGATGAGCGTAGAAGACGAGAGGTTTGATCCTTCTCATTTCGTGCCTCCTTGGGTTCGATACGAGCACGAGCAGCGATACGCGTTCGCGGCGCAGTTCGTGAAGGATGCAGTAGTCATTGATTGCGCATGTGGCTCGGGCGAAGGCACACGAGTTTACGCCGAGGCTCAGGCTAGGACGATATACGCGTATGACCTTAGTCCAGAAGCGGTGTCCTCCACAAAGCGCAAGTGCTCGACTTTCCCTTTTGTCGTGAGCGAGATCGCGAGCGCCACTGATATCCCACTCCCGGATGCAATAGCTGACGTATTCATCTCGCTTGAGACATTTGAGCACTTGGATAGTCAGGTTGAGTTCATCCGTGAGGTCTCACGCGTTCTAAAACCAGGCTCCATTTTTATATGCTCGACACCCAATCGGACAGTCTATAGTCCGGGCAATGATCTCCAATCCAGGCCATGGAACAAATTTCATAAAAGGGAGCTCAACTACGACGAGTTTTACAGATCGATTGAAGAGGTTTTTATGGATATCGGCTTGTATGCGCAAAATAAAACGAACGCGGTCTATAACAAATTAACAACTGAGATAGGTAGAAGATTTGGAATTGTCTTTGCTGTGAGAATTAGACAGACTTTCAAACTCTTTCGTTTCATGACCGGCCGCCGCGAGCATCATGCAGTCATCCCTTTTGTAAAAAACAAACAGTATGAATACATCGTGGTCGTCTGCCGCAAGAAAACAACTTAGAGAATTTGCGTTAAGTAAATAATCCACCACGACGTGCGACGACAGTCAGTCCGGCGCCTTGGTGCGCAGAGGGTGACCGCAACCGAGCTTGCGCATCTCGATACGCGTCGGCGAGTCGGGCGTCTTGTCCGCCATGAAGAGGTGGAAAGCGTCGCCGTCGGCCTGGTCGAACAGGCTCACGGAGTGCGCCGCGCACAGGCGCGCGACCTGGGCCGGCTCCAGCGAGGCGAGATCCAGCACCAGCGGCCGGTTGCGCAGGAACGGATCGTTGCGGACGAGCGCGGTCGCGAAGGCGGTGCCGTTGCTGTCGACGATGACGAGATCCGTCTTCGCGACCTCGATCGCGTGCTCGGCGGCGGCATAAGGCAGAACGACGGCCTCGACCTCGGTCGCGCGCGACGGCATGACGGCGGCGGCAACGAAAAGCGTGGCGACGCCGAGCTGAGCCAAGGCGCGCGGCTCGCCCGTCCGATCACGCGTCACGACGACCCAGCCCCAGGCGGCGAGCAGGCAGAACGACCCCAGGAAGCCGTGCAGGTAGCGGTAGCCCCAGCCGAAGCCCTGCAGTGGCAGCAGCACGAACATCGCGATGACCGTGAGCACGAGCCCCGCCGCCATCGCGGCGAGCGGCCCATCGAGCCGGCGCAACGCGGCGACGCCGACGCAGGCAAGGGGCAACGCGAGCGGGTTCTGCCAGGCGAGGAAGCGTGTGAGATTTTTCGCCATCAGGTCGAGGCCCGACCAGCTGAAGGCGCGCACGAGACCCACCACCTGGTTCACGAACGGCGCGATGCCATGCTGGGCGACGCCGCTCCCGTGAAGGCCGTAAGACCCAAGCATCAGCTGCCAATAGAGAACCCAGAACAGCCCGATGGCCGCATAGGCGAGCGTGTAGAGCGCGGCGATGCGCCAGCGCCGGCTCAACCAGAGCTGAAGCACGAAGGGCATCGCGAAGAGCGGGTGGAAGACGACCTGGTGGAGTCCGCACGCCAGCACGGCGATAGCGATGGCTCCGGCATGCCCGACGGCATCCTTGCGCAGGAACAGCCAGAGCCAAACCAGATCGAGCGCGAGATGCGCCGTCATCGCGAACGGCGTGAACGCGGTGAAGAGGACCTGGATGGAGGTCGCCAGCAGCAGGGCCGCAACCAGCGCGGCGTCCGGCCGATCGGGCCACAGGCGCCGCGCGATGCCGGCGACGGCGACGATCGAGATGCCGGCCAGGAGCGGGCTGGCGAGATCGAGGCCGGGCACCGCCTCGAGCAGCGCACGGATCGCGGCATTGACCGGCAGGTACGACGAGACCCAGGCGGCGTGATCGGCGACAGGCAGCACGAAGCGTGGCATCAGCGCGCCGGCGTAGGGCTGCCATTCCTGCGGGATGCGCGCGAGCAATTGCCCGTGACGAAGGATGGCGGCATCGAAGCGCGCCATCGTCTCGTCCTGCGTGAAGGCGTAGCCGTGGAACACGACGCGGGCACCGGCGAGGCTGACGGCCATGACGACGAGGGCGAGCATCGTCTCGCTCCACCGCGTTCGACTGAGCGCGGCGAACGAGCGGGTGAGCACGACGCTCTTTTGCGGCAGCACGGACAGCGCCACCAGCAGCACGGCGAAGACGAGCAGCCACAGAGCGTCGCGATTGAAGAAGACCGTCTCGATCGTCGCCGATCGCGATTGGGCGAGCATGGTCAGGGCGAACCAGGCCACCAGCGCCGCCGCGGACAGGCGGAGCGCGCGATCGAGCGGCAGCGGCGTCGATCGCAACGGCACGCTCGCGGCCGACGATCCGTCGAATGGGGCCGTCCTTCTCAACATCCCGTTCGCAGTACGCGCGATTGCCTTACAAAGGCTGAAGCGGGCGCGGGCGCTTAAGGCTTCCTTCACGATAGACACCCTAGCTTCCGCCGGGAGACCGCCTCGCGAGCCGAGCGCTCGAGGATCGTTGGACCGGCCCATATGCAGATGCATCACGAGGCAGACGCGCCGTCACTCTGCAGGGTGGCAAACGCCGATCCGCCCTGGCTCAGCGTCATCCTCCCGACCCATCACGGCGAGCGTTGGCTCGAGGCGACGCTCGACTCGCTCGTCGCGCAGACGCGCCGCGGCTTCGAGTGCATCCTCATCGACAGCAGCGCGACGGATGAGACCCTCGCGGTCGCCGAGCGCTACCGCGATCGCCTCCGCCTTTACATCGAGCATCGGCCCGACCTCAAGGACTGGCAGGCCAAGACGAACTTCGGCGCCGATTTGGCCAAGTCCGAGCATCTCTGCATGCTGCACCAAGACGACCTGTGGGAACCGGAGCGCGCCGAGCACGTCCAAGGCTGGATCCAGTCGGCACGCGATGCCGCGCTGCACCTTCATCCCTGCTGGATCGTGGACGAGGACGGCCGGCGCCTCGGACTGTGGCGGTGCCCCTTGCCTGCCGGCAAACCGATTCCGCGCGAGACCATTCTCGGCCGCCTCATCGTCCAGAACTTCATCGCGATCTGCACGCCGGTGATCCGCCGCGACCGTTTCCTTGCGGTGGGCGGTCTCGATCGTACACTTTGGTACACCGCGGACTGGGATCTCTACCTCAAGCTCGCGCAGGATGGTTCCGTCCTCTACCATCGCGAGGCGTTGGCGGAATACCGCGTGCACCGCGATGCCCTCACCGTGACCGGCAGCCGCTGCGCGGACGATTTCCGCGCCCAGATGTCAACGGTGCTGGAGCGTCACCTTGGTGCGGCCGGCGCGGCCGGACATGGGCGCGTCCTCGCCCGCGCACGCGCCTCCGTCGCGATCAATGCCGCGCTCGCTGGCGCGCTCCATAGGAGACGCGGCGATCTGCCGGCGGCGCTCATCGCGATCGTGCGGCTGGGGCCGGTCGGCATGCTGACCTTCCTGCGCGACACGCGCCTCATCGAGCGCTGCCTGCCGCGGCTGCGTTCGTACGTGCTCGGCGGCCTGTCGCTCTAGCGCGGCGCGCGGACGATCGCGAAGCTGGCGACGCAGAAGTTGGCGGCGAGCATGATCGCGGTGGTAACCGGCACCGCGAGCCAGAGTGCGACGCGCACGAGATCGTGCAGGCAGAACAGGATCGCGAGCGAGACCGGATAGGTCGGCGCCAGGCCGAGGAGGTAGAGCACGAGGCTCGTCCGCGAGAGGGGCGCCCTGAAGGTCCAGGTCGCGTGCAGCACATAGGCGAGCGTGCCGACGAGCAGGAAGCAGAGCGCCGACGAGTAGACGTAGGACACGCCCCGCATCGCGAGCATCACACTCCAGTTCAAGAGAAAGCAGAGGCCGCCGACGACAAGGTAACGAAGCTGGTCGATCCGCGCCGCGGCGATGCGGCGCACGAAGGCCGCGATGCCCGCGCCCCGCCCTCGCAAGCGCATGGCTCTCAAGGACGGGCGCCCAGCGAGCGCAAGGCCGCCGGATAGCTCCGCTTGTTGAGCTTCAGGGTGCTGAGAAGGAAGCTCGAGAAGATGATCTCCGAGCCGAGCGAGAGGCAGAGCGCCGAGACGATCGTGATGCGCGAGATGGTCTCGACGTCGAGCGGCCCGAAGCTCGACGCCTTCCACAGCAGGATCGCGCGGGCGGTGGTGGCGATCCCGGCGAGGATCATGCCGACGCCGAGCAGCAGGCCGCGCTCCAAGGTGACGCCGTCCAGGACGAGCGACCATCGCAGCGGGCGCGGGATCAGCTGCTCCTGCACGATGAAGTTGCGCGACAAGATCGCGAACAGCACGGCCTGCACGCCGACGCCGATCATCGCGCTGCAGTAGATCATGCTGTCGAGGCTGAGCCGGGCCGGCCCGAGCGCGACCGGGCCGTGGAGGAGCGCGCCGCCGAAGAGCATGCCGGCCGCGATCAGCAGCAGCCCCGGATAGAAGAACAGCCAATCCGGGCTGAACAGCAGCATGAAGCGCAGGTGCCGCCAGCCGTCTCGATAGGGGCGCAGGTGCGGGCGGCGAGACCGGCCGTCGACGGAGAGGGTCGTGGGAACTTCCGCGACCCGCATCGCGAGCAGCGTCGCCTTGATGATCATCTCGGAGGCGAACTCCATGCCCGTCGTGCGCAGGTCGAGCCGATGGAAGGCCTCGGTCTCGAACGCGCGCAGGCCGCAGTGGAAATCGCGTACCGGCGATGTGAAGAAAAGCCGGCCGACGAGGCTAAGGATGGGATTGCCGATGTAGCGGTTCTTCCAAGGCATCGCGCCGGGCGCTATGCCGCCCGCGAAGCGGTTGCCGATCACGACCTCGTAGCCGTCGCGAAGCTTGTCGAGGAAGGCGTCGAGCTGGCTGAAATCGTAGCTTTCGTCGCTGTCCGCCATCACGCAGTAGCGGCCGCGAGCGGCGGAAACGCCGCCGAACAGGGCCGCGCCATAGCCGCGGAGGAGGACCGGCACGACCCGCGCGCCGTTGGCGACAGCCTGATCCTGCGAACCGTCGGTCGAACCGTTGTCGGCGACGATGATCTCTCCGGCGACGCCGCGGCGATGCAGGAACTGCCGCGCCTTGGCGATGCAGCGTGCGATCGTCGCCGCCTCGTTCAAGCAGGGCATGATGATGCTGAGCTCGACCTGGCGATCGTCGACCCGGTCCCGCGAGTGGAGGAGGCTCTGGCTCTGCATGTGCAGACGATGACCGCCAAAGCCTAAAGGGACCTTTACGCTCGTCCCCTCACCTGCCGGCGACACGGTGGTCTTGCAGCAGGACCGGCCGGCTCTTCAGGCCTAATGCGCCATCAGCACCGGCAGCTCGGCCTCGGTCAGGATGTCGTTGGTGACGCTGCCGAAGATCAGCTGGCGGAGGCGGCTTTGCGTGTAGCCGCCCTTGATCATCAGGTCGGCGCCGAAGCTCGCGGCCATCTCGAGCAGGGCGCGGGCGGGCGGCCGCCCGGCATCGGCGACCGCGACGACCCGCGCGGGGATGCCGTGCCGGCGCAGGGCGCGCGCGATATCGGCGTCGCTCGGCCCCGGCAGCTTGAGGCCCGGCACCGTCATCACCGGCACGTCGCGCGCGAGCTTGAGGAACGGCATCGCGAAGGCGATGCTGCGCGCGGTCTCCAGGCTGCCGTTCCAGGCGATCGCGACGACGGTCCCGAGCGTCGCCGGCGCGCGGGGCGGCGCGATCAGCAGCGGTCGCCCGCTCTCGAACAGCGCCGCCTCCAGGGTCGAGCGGTTGGGCTCGCTCGAGGCGGCGCCGGGGCGGCCGATCACGATGAGATCGAAGATCCGGCCGTACTCGCCGACGCCCGTCGGGGGCATCAGCGTCTCGCCGCGCCAGCCGTAGCCGAGCCCGGCCTCGTCGCGGGCGCGGCCGATCCCCGCGGCGGTCATCGTCCGCTCGAACATGTCGGCGGATCGCCGCAGAAAAGCACGCCGCGTGCGGTCGTCGAAGATGACGCCGCTCATCGAGAAGTCGGCCGCGACCGGCCCGCGATGTCCGGGCCGAGCGGCAGGCCTTCGATGTAGCTGTCGAACAGGCGCGCGGCGATCAGCGTCGTCGCCAGCACCGCGTCCATGCGGTCGTGGTCTTCGATCGGCACGAGGATCGACTTCATGGCGCCTCCCTCCGGCGGTGCGGGAATAGTGTCGCTCAGGAACCACGCGGATTCCAGCACGTTCGCTCGAGTGTCAAAGGAGCCGCGCGTGATCGACCCCGCCGAACTGCAAGACGGACCTGCGGAGCAGCCTTCCTTCACCGCGGGGAGCACCGATCCGCGTCTCGACGAGACGATGCTGCTGATCGGAAGCGACAAGGTCGAAGGCACCAGCGTCAAGCGTCCGGACGGCGAGCAGATCGGCACGGTTCGGCGTTTGATGATCGACAAGGTTTCGGGCCAGGTCGCCTACGTCGTCATGAGCTTCGGCGGCTTCTTCACGATCGGCGAGACCTTTTTTCCGATCCCCTGGGACAAGCTGCACTTCGATGCCGGCCACGACGCCTACGTCCTCGACATCACCGAGGAGGCTCTGCGTCAGGCGCCGCAATTTCGCGACGAGGCGTCCTACGACTGGTCGCGCGCCGAAGGCAGGCGCGTGAACGATTTCTACGGCGTTCCGACGCGCTAGGAGACTGGTATGGGTGAGCAGCAGGAACGCGGCAACGATGCGGCAGACCACGCGCCCAAGCCGAAGGTCGGTGCGAAGGCAGGCGGCACGAAGGCGAAGTCCGATGTCCCGGACAAGCAGGACGGCGCCAACTATCGCGACCTCGAGGACGGCAAACGTGCTGTCCCGCTGGAGGACATGAACTCCGCCAACGACGAGTAGCGCCTCGGCACCAGGCCGTCAGCGCGAGGCGGTCCCCTCCGTGAGCCGCCCTTTGACCTCCGGCTTCACGAGCTTGCGGACGGCGGGAGACGCGATGACTTCGGCGTTGTCCGCGAAAGCCTCGTGGTTTCTCTCGATCTCGTCGAGCTCGTAGAGATAGTTCACCATCAAACCGGCGTCCCGCATTCCCTTGTCCGAGGGATCGCCGAGCCAATTCAGCCGCTCGAGGCGCGCGCCGTTACCGAGATGGAAGCTCGCCACCGGATCGGCCGGCCGGCCATCGGTTCGCTTCGCGGCAAGGAAGTAGATCGCGGCGAGCGGCTCGACGAGCCGCCGCATGCGGTCGGGAAGCCCGGGCTCGTCGCGCCAGTCAAGCGACTGCAGGCGCGCGAGCAGCTGCCTGTCCTCGACGCTGAGGCTCGCGAGGTTGGCATCCTGCGCCAGCCAGCGGCCGAAGCCCGGCGCCGGCGACAGGGTCACGAAGGTTTCGATCTTGGCGAATTCGCGCCGCAACTCCTCGACGACCTGCTTGATGAGAAAATTGCCGAACGAGATGCCAGCCAGGCCCTTCTGGCAATTGGAAATCGAGTAGAACACCGCGACCTTCGCCTTGCCGAGCTGCGCCGGCACGCGGTCCTCCGCCAGCAGCGGCGCGATCGCCGCCGGAATTGTGTCGGTCAGCGCCACTTCGACGAAGATCAGCGGCTCGTCCGGCAACGCCGGATGGAAGAAGCCGTAGCAGCGCCGGTCGGACGGATCGATCCGCAGGCGCAGGCTTGGGAAGTCGCGGATCTCGTGCACCGCCTCGTAGCGGATGATCTTTTCCAGCACGATCGCCGGCGTCGACCAGTCGATGCTGCGCAGCACCAGGAAGCCGCGGTTGAACCACGACGACAGGAGATGAGCGAAGTCGCGGTCGACTGGTGCAAGGGTGGGATCGGTGCTGACGGCCGCAACGAGATCGGCGCGCATCGCGACGAGAGCCCCGGTGCCGCCCGGCGCGCGGTTGAGCCGGCGCAGCAGCTCCTGGCGCCGCGGCTCGGACGAGAAATGCAGATCGCCGGCGGCGGCGTCGCTTTCGTTGGCGAGCCACGCCTGCGCCAAGGCCGACAGCTTCTTCTTGTCCGGACCGAAGCGCTCGAGCATAGCGTGGAAGAAAGCGTGGCGCCCCCCTCCGTCGAGGGCCTGATACCGATCGATAATCGCCGTCGCGAGCGCGGTGCCCGACGCCTCGCCGCGACCCGACAGCAACTGCTCGCAATGAGCGACGAGGTCGGCCGCGGGTGGCAGTTGGCCATTCAGCGCGGGCTTGCGCCCGATCAGGCTGCGTCCGCGCTCGGAGATTGAGGTGAAGAGATCGGAGAAGAGTGCGCTGGTCGAGGACATCTCACCGCTTTCGAAAGGCTCGGCCGATCACCGCCAAGACAGGATCGGACAAAGACAGGCTCGGACAAGACATGTTCGGAGGGCGCGCCTCGGAGCCACGCTTGCGCCGAATGCCGCCGCCAGCATATGCACCCAGGATGCCGATGCGCCAAGATACACTCGATGTCGCTCACGCCGCCGCGCGAGCCGCCAGGCGATCCCCCGGACTTGCATGATCGCCAAGGCCGTCGCTGCCGCCGAGCAGGTCTTCTCGAAGCCGTTCCGCGCCGTCTTCTGGAAGTCGCTCGGGCTCACCGTGCTGCTCCTCGCCGTGGGCGCCTTCGCGCTCGAGAAGCTTGTCATCGCCTATGTGGTCCTGTCGTATGCCTGGCTCGCCACCCTCATCCACGTGCTGGCCGGCATCGGTCTCGCGATCGGCCTCGCCTTCCTGGTGACGCCGGTCACCTTCGTGGTCGCCGGCCTGTTCTTCGACGAGCTCGCCGATCATGTCGAGGCGGAGATCGCGGGTCCGGCCGGCAGGGGGCGCGCCATGCCGCTCGCGCCGGCGGTCTGGATCGGCCTCAAGTTCGGGCTGCTCAGCGTCGTCTTCAACATGCTCGCCTTGCTGATGCTTCTGGTGCCGGGCGTCAACCTCGTGGCCTTCTTCGGCGTCAACGCCTACCTGCTCGGACGCGGCTTCTTCGAGCTCGCGGCGCTGCGTTACCTGCCGATGGCCGAGGTGCGCGAGTTGCGCCGGGTGCACGGCGTGCGGATCTTCGCCTGCGGCTGCCTCGTCGCCGGCCTCGCGGCGGTGCCGCTCGCGCAAGTGCTCACGCCGCTCTTCGCCACGGCCTTCCTGGTTCGCGTGGCACAGCCGTTGATCCGCAGGCGTCTGCCTCAACCGGGTCCGCCGGCGGCGGCGAACTGGCCGGTCTTGCGGAATCGCGACAGGTAGCGCGGCACGACGCTCTCGTAGGATTCCGGTGCGATGCCGAGCCCCTCGAGCGTCCGGCCGTCCGCCTTCGCGGCCGGCGAGACCACGTTGTCGATCTTGAGGAGCTCGACCTGGTCGCGCGTCATGTCGAGGATCTCGGGGAAGAAGCCGAAGCTTGCCTTCTTGATGGCTTCGGTGAGGCCGCCCATCGCCTCCGCGGCCGGAAACGGCAGCGCGACGAGGCGGCGCTTGCGCTGGATGGTGGCGAGGACGAACGCCATCAGCGCTTTGAACGAGACCGCCTCGGGCCCGCCCAGCTCGTAGATCGTGCCGGGCTTGGCATCGCCGTCGATGGCGCGGGCGATCGCCTCCGCGACGTCGCCGACGTAGACCGGCTGCAGCAGCCCGCTGCCGCCGCCGATCAGCGGCAGCGCGGGCATGATGCGCGCCATCGCGGCGAAGCGGTTGAAGAACTTGTCCTCCGGCCCGAACACCACAGACGGCCGCACGACAACCGCCTCCGGGATGATCGAGAGAACGGTGGCCTCGCCCTCGGCCTTGGTGCGCCCGTACTCGGCCGGGGAACGAGGATCGGCTCCGATCGCCGACATCTGCACGAAGCGCGTCACGCCGGCGGCTTTGGCGGCTTCGGCCACGGCGCGCGCGCCCTGGCTATGGAGCGCGGCGAAGGTTTGCGGTCCCGATTGGGCGAGCAGGCCCACGAGATTGACGACGCCTTCGACGTCGCGCACGGCACGGGCGATCGAATCGGGATAGCGCAGGTTCGCCTGCACGGCGGTGATCTGGCCGACCTGCCCCGAGGTCTGCAGCGCGAAAGCGAGGTCCGGCCGCCGTGAGGCGACCCGCACCCGCCAGCCGTGCGTCGCCAGCGCCTTGACGACGTGGCGCCCGACGAACCCCGTCCCGCCGAACACGGTGATGAGTTTTCCGGTCCGTACCAGGGTGTCTGCCATCACGACCTCTCCGCCAGCGGGTGCCGCGCTGGTGTAGGCGAGGCCGTGCGCTCCTGTACAGAGCCAAGCCTGTCGCGGCCGCCGCGCCATTTGACAGGACGGCCGCCGGCCCCTTAAGGAGACCCGGCGTGCCCTGGTGGCGGAATTGGTAGACGCGCTGGTTTCAGGTACCAGTGGTGAAAGCCGTGGAGGTTCGAGTCCTCTCCTGGGCACCAGTCAATCCTGATGGATTGTCAATAAGTTGCTGATTGGCGAGTGTTTCGGCGGCTGCTGATACTGTGGTCTTACACAGTGGCGCTGCGCATGCCTCGTCCCGTCGCCGCCGCCAACGGCGGCTACCAACGCGACCTTCCGAGTTCGGAACGACGTTGCCGCTTCGGGTTTGCGCAGGTCTCATCTGTAAGCGTCGAATAAGGGTCGCGCGAAGGAAGGTCTAAGGCGGACTGATTGCTCTGAGACGCGCAGCGATGAGCGGCTGGAGGACCTTGCCGGAGTAGAGTTCATCGATCTTGACGCGAGCGGCTTTCGACATTTGCGCGTAGGTCGAGTTATCGAGAGCTGACGCAGTTTCGAACGCCGCCGCGACCTGTTTTGACGTACAAATCTCGACTTCGTAGGGCTTGCCGGCAATGTTTCCGGCTAGGTGTTCGCAGCTGTTTATTCGACGCTCGGTGGCGATTACCACAGCGTTGTCGGCATCCACGTAGTCGAGCATTGCCGTATTGCAGGTCGTCACCGGCACGATGCCGCGGCTCATGGCCTCCTGCAAAGGCAGATTTTGTCCTTCCGCGATAGAGGTGCAGACATAGAAATCGGCGAGATCGTAGAGCAGCGTCATCTCGTCGGCGCTAAGCAAATCGTTGAAAACCAGAATGTTCTCGTTCTCGATCGCCGATCCGGGTTCAAGCTTGGCGAACATGACATTGCGTACGACTTGCTCGAGATCGAACCTGTCCTTCGAGGTCAGCGCCTTGATGATCAAGAGATCGTCGCAACCGCTGCGTTGCTGAAACATGTCGAAGCCGCGGATCAGCGCATCGAGGTTCTTGCGAAAGTCTTCGGGGTTGAAGATCGCCAGGTACACCTTACGGGTCGAGGAGATCGTGGGGTCTGCAAAGGCGGCGTACAGGGGCACGCTCTTGTCGCCTCGACCGGTCGAGCCACTGCCGAGGAAGTTGACCATGAACGCCTTGGTGTTGATGTGGCCCAGCCGCGCGAGGATCTCGGATCGTGACAGCTTCCCCTGCTCGGGAATAGCGATAGCCGCGGGGATCGTGTAGACGTTATGGAGTCCGTGCGCGTTCAGAACCCTCTGAGTGTACTTGCACGGCACCCAGATCTCATCGCACAGGGACAGCATACGCTTTTGGTTCAAAAAAGGGTGCTCGTCGTTAAAGGTCTCGTCCTTGATCAACGGGAATTCCCAGGCAAAGCAGACGATATTGTAGCCGTTCTTCAAAATGCGTATTTCTTCAGTCGAACGGAAGATGACATGGATATAGCGTCCTCCATAAGAAGGTAGGTCGGCGTAAGATAAAGGCGAGCTGAAAAACTCCGGCATTGAGAGAAAGTGTGCATCGATATTCATCGCCGAAAAACAAAGAAGAAATTTCTCCTCCGCGAAACGATAAGAATAATGCGGGGTGCCGAGCCGATGCTGCCCGCCCTTGCTTGGTGCGCCCGAGTAGCAGATGGCCTTCCCGCCGCTCATGTCGCTTTCTCTTCGAAAACGAACACGGCGCGCGTAACGTTAAAGGACAAGACGCGCGGATCCGGAGTCCCGTCGTAGCGGTAGGGACATATGGCTTCGACGGCCACCAACACGACGTAATCGACCTTGCTGCCGGCTTCGCCGCCGGTGATGGACAGGACCCAAGACCCATCGTCGAGCTGATGGCGCGCCAGGGCAAGCCGGCCTCGCTCCGAGGCAGTGGCTATGGCCCGGTCCAGCCCGCCGTACCATCCGTTGACCACCACGTCGATGCGCTTAATCTCTCGTTGTGGACAGGGATTCAGGAGGACGCCGATTTGAGTCATCCAGCGGAACGCTGCGGAGCCCGAACCCTCCGCCCGGTGCCAGCCGAGCGCGAACAACGCGGAAGACGAAGGTACGGTCACCTCACGCTCGCCGTCGGACATCGTCCAATTGTTGGGCGCAAGCGCCCCGGGAAGGCCGGGGAGGATGAGTGCGGGCTGATCGGACAAATGACTGAGCGCACGGCAGAACACCTCGCGCGCCGGTAATCCTCTGTTCGCCGCATCGTTCACCTGCTCGAGCAGAGACGGGCGAAGGAGCAGACCGGGGAAAAAACGCAGCAGCCGTTCCGCCATGGGTGCGGTCGAGCGCTGGAAGGCGCCGGCGTGACGTTCGAAGTGCTGCCGTCGCGACGACGAGCGGACCACCAGCGGATGAGCGAAGATGCGGCCAGGAGCCGCCCCCCTCTTGAGCCTCAACCGACGGTATTCGGGAGAGCAAAGCAGAGCCTTTCGCAAGCCCTCGAACGAGATCTTGCCACTTTCCAGCGCCGTAAAGTTGGTCGCCGATCCAGCGCGATCGGCGGGGCGTCGCAAAATGTCGAGATAAAGTAGATCGAGGACATCGGCGGCGCTCAACCCGAGTGCCAGCGCGTCCCTGTAGGTCGCGATCGTCCGGTGCCCGGCGGGCACGCTCGTCTGGCGCGGCGGCTTCTTCTCGGCCAGTCCGTAGACGGTCTCCAAGGCGGGATCGTAGAGAAACTCGCCGCTCTCCCCGACGAGGACACGGAGGTCGCTCCTGCGATCCAGCATGTCCTCGGGAACGTCGAGCAAGAACCATCCCTCCTCTCCGAAAAAGGGATCCTTCTCGTCGTCGCACTCCTGGTCGGCGATGGCGGACGCACAGACGACATCGTCGACCAGGAGATGCACAACCACCGGGTAATCGGGAACGCCGGGCAGCCTCGCCCAACCACGGCAGCCTCGACCATCGACCGAGCGGACCTCGCCTGTCATGGCTCTCGCCTCAATGGCTCAACCGCGCTTCGATGGCCTCGATAAGCTGGCGGTAGGATCGTTTCCAAGTGAACTTCGCGCCTTGAGCCTTGCAGCGCTCGCGCAGGGTCGTCCCCTCGCGCGCGATCTCTATGAGGGCGGATATCAAGGCGGCGCGAAAGCTGCCCTCCTCGAAGGGATCAAAATAAAAACACGCGTCGCCTCCAACCTCGGGCATACTCGACGACTTCGTGGTCAAGCAGGGCACGCCCTGACTCAAGGCTTCCAGGACCGGCAGACCGAAACCCTCGAAAAGCGAGGGGTAGATCACCAGCATCGCCGAGCCTACCAGCGCGTTCTTCTCATCTTCGCTGACAAAGCCGGGGAAGATCAGCGAGCCGCGCTCGACCATCTCCGAGAGCCCGTAATCCTCCACGAGGCGCTCGATGGGGGCACCCCAGCCGTAACGGCCGGGCAGGATGAAATCGAACTGATCGGCGAGCGACGGACTTGCCTCGAGAAGCCTTAGCACCTGATCGACGTTCTTTCGCGGCTCGATCGTGCCAATGATCAGGATGTAGGGTTTGCTGCTGTTGCGGTAGGTTGAGAGCGGTACCGGCGTGTCGGCCCGAGCCGCGTTGTAAATCGTCAGGACACGAGCGGGATCGAGCGGCCCGAGGTAACGCAGGACGTCCGTGCGCGTCGCGTCCGACACGCAGACCGTGAGGTCGTTGCTCAGGATGTCGTCGAGCATCGAGTTCGCATGGAAATCGATGGTGTCCTGGTGATGGTACTGCGGCGTCAGCAAGGTGCTGAGATCGTGGACGATCTGCACCTCGCAATCGAACGCCCTCCGGCACGACTTCCGATTGGGAAAGATGCCAACGTGAGCGCCGCGGCAGCTCAGGGGCGCTGGTCGCGGCAGTGTCCGCATGATGTGCCACTCGAGAAAATCGCCGCAGCGCTCGCGCAGCAGATCGCCGACGACCACGTTGTCAACCATCGCTCGACCGAAAAAGAACAGTGGCTCTATGCTTTGATCCTCAAGCATCTCTTCCGCGATTGCAGCAGTCACTTGCGCTATCCCGGTGTATTCGCGCTCCTTGAGGGGGCCGATTTCCAAGTAGCAAAGAATTTGAGCCTCCGAGCTCTGCAGCGCTTGATGTCCTGATCGCGGGCGCGGATACGCGGACGGCATTCCGCACCCTCTTAAGCGGCGCTGTCCTTATCGCCAAGTGCTTTATCATAGGCTCGCGTGCCCGCCCGCGAGGAGCGCCGGCACGCGTGAGCCTGTCATGCTGTTATGCGCAGGATCGCAGGCTGAAGATCGGCTTGCGCACGCGGGCGCGGCCGAGCAGGCCACCGCACTGGCCCCGGAGGATCACCCTTGATTCGCGCGGCGTCGCCAGACCTCCGTCTTTGGTCCCTCCGGGTCCCTCTGAGTCCGGATTGCCAATCTCGCCGCTTTGGCTCAATGAAGCGGCATCGGAACGCCGCCTCATCGGGTACAAAGGCGCGGGGTGGCGGAGATCAAAGATGCAGCGAGGTGACGGGGATGGCGCTAGTCAACGTCGAGGATAGCGACGCCATCGACTTGGAGGGCTTCGGGACACGCAAGCTGAACGTGGGCTGCGGCTTCGACGTGAGGCGCGGCTATGTCAACATCGATCTGCAAGCCTTTCACAAACCCGACATCGTCGCCAACATCGTCAACATACCGATGATCCCGTCGAACTGGGCGGAGGAACTCGTCGCGTCCGATGTGCTGGAACATATCGGGCGGCGGCAGACCTCGACGGCCCTTTTCGAGTGGAACCGCGTCCTGCAGCACGACGGTGTGCTACGGATTCGAACGATGTATCTTCCCGGCCTTCTCAGGTGGATGACGAAGGACTGGTTCGGCGACGTTCGCTCGCACATGGGCCTGATCAACGCCGCCTACTCGACGCAGCTCTACGAGGGCGACTACCACACCACCTCGTTCACCGAGAAGCTCATGCGCTTCTACGTCTGGGCGTGCGGTTTCGAGATGATCGACCTGAGCTTGCAGGACGAGTGGCTGTTCGTCGTCGAGGCCCGCAAGGCGACCGATTACAGCTTCGAGGACCTGATCGCGTCCGCCTCGGACGAGGAGTTCGTCGGCGCTCTTTACCGCGAGCTTTTGATGCGCGAACCGGACGATGAAGGTTTTGCGGGCAAGCTACGCTCGTTGCGCGGGGGCGATAGCCGACGAACGATCCTGCGAGGGTTTCTCGGCAGCGACGAGCGCCTCGAGACCATGATCGATCGTGCGCCGAAATTCGACCTCGTGTTCGACAAGGTCTGACGTCTCTCAAGATCGAGGTCGAAATGCCCACCGCTTCCGAACCATCCTCGCGACGCGTCCGGATCTGCGTTTGCGTCCTGATGAACCATCCTTATCCGAAGAACATCCCGCTCCTACGCAAGATATACAAGGACCGGTTCGCCAAGGTTCTCTTCCTCGTGCCGTTCGAACGTCTGCCCGACGAGGACGTCGTCACCGTGTACCGGGGCTCGTACAACCATTCCGGCTACCTCGTCGACGCCGCGGAGCGCATCAAGCAGATCGACTGCGACTACGTTCTGGTGACCCACGACGATGTCCTGATCAACCCGAAGCTCAGTGAAGAGACCTTCCTTTCGACCTTTCCGCTCGAGCGGGACGAGGGCTTCATCCCTCTGGCGGATTTCAACAAAGATGAATACGGTTCTTGGACTTGGTACTACGGGGTGATACCCAAGTTTCTCTATCCAATGTCCTTCATTTTCGGCACGGGAGTGGAGGCGGCCACCCTAAGGCGGTTCCTTCCGGATCCCGACGATCTTCGCCGCAAGTTCGATGCGGCGAACATCGAGTACACCGAGACTTTGAAGTTGGTTAGCCGGGATCCATACGATCACATTCCCGGGCTCGCCAGCCAACTGGCGATACTCGGCCGATCAGGCGGCGTAAGCTCGGAAAAGCTCGATCGGATCAGCTTGGCTCTCAAAGCTTCACTCTTCGACGCCGTTGCCGAAGCCGAGCATCAAGCTAAGCAGGGGTCCGAAATCTCCGACGTTGTCGACTTACCGCTACCAATAACATTCTCCAAGGCATTCACCGACTTCTACATTGTGCCTCAGTCGTCGCTGGGAGACTTCATCCACTTCGTAGGAGTGGCTGCCGCCGCGAACCTTTTCGTCGAGGTCATGACCCCTGTCGCTCTTTTCGCTGCTTGCTCCAAGGTCCGTATCGCGCGCGACTTCGGACTGGATTTCCAGTTCGGCTTCATGGGACGCAGTTTGCGCGAGATGCTCGATCCCAGGCTAGTCGCCGTACACTCGGTCAAGCTTTCACTGCTCGCCAATCCCGCGCAGCAAGCCAACTTCCTTTCCGACCTCGACGCGCTCAAGAACGGCTCGAATAACCTCGCACCGCAAGCAACCGTCGGTCGGCAGGACCTGGGGAACAATATCTTGATCGGCTATCTCTCGGAGGGGTGGCACGGTGCGGAACCCTGGGGACGATGGTCTTGCCAGAAGACGTCCAAAATCGAGTTCGGCTACCAGGCCGGGTCGAACATCGGCGCCATGCGCGTCAATCTTGTCGCAGTTTTGCATCCGATGATGCCCGTCTACAAGGGCACCTTAACGGTCAACGGGGCGGAATGGCCGGATCCTTTGTCTGCGCAAGAAACTGCCGAATTGGAGATCGTCATCCCGGCAGAGGCCTTCAAAGAGAACGCCATCAACGTCGTCGAGATTACGTCTGAGCGGGTTTGGACACCACATGAACTCGATCCGAGCTCGCTTGACGGGCGCAGTCTTGGCGTCGGGATCACCGGCCTCGAGTTCACCTCGGCTGTCGATATTAGAGTTCCTAGTATTTGATCCAAAGGCCTGAGATTCGATCGGGCGCATGTCGCACACAGTTTTGCCAACGATTCGAAAGGGCGTCTCGCCTCGTCCTCCCGCTCTTTGCGCCAAGACGATCATCTACGGCAATCAACATGCCCCGCGAGCCCTGGGGATTGGACAAGATGGGATATTCGACTGCCTTCGCGAGCACGCGGCGCAACGGCGCATCCGCCCGGACACGGGCCGAACGGCCGAACCAGCGCGTAGACATCATGCTGATGTCGCCACGTTGGGAATGCTGGGTCAACCACCACCAGCCGCTGAGCGCTCGCTCTTGAGCCGTCGCCAGGCCTTCATGAGGTCGATTCCAATCGTCACGCCTGCCGCGCAATTTCAGCGTCTGCTTGGTTTTGATTACCCGCATACATTGACAAGAGACCTATCCCAAGCTGTCTCCCATCAATGGACAGACCTTGCTCTGCAGGACTTACAATGTCCTTAAAGCAAAATGTGACGTATACTAACGGGCCAGCATTGGCATACGCACTTAATAAAATCCTAATAATATTTGTTGCAGGCGAATTTGCAGTCGCAACAAAAGTTTTATAAAAATCATCGTTTACATAAACATCGAACTCGACATGTGGGTAACGCTCGGTAAGACAACCGCATATTTTGAAATCTATAAAAGCCTCCGCACTCGGCCTCTCCGCATAACGAAGTCTAACGACCGCTTTGTTCCCATCGCTCCACAACCCCCACTCTTCAAATCGAGACCATCCTGTAAGAAATCTTATCCCATTTGGTCCCGGCATGAGACTTCCCGTGTGGAAGACACTTTGTACTTTATAAAGACTTTGAAACCCTATTTCCACTTCCTCCAGAAGCGGTTCATCATAGAAAACTAGACCTTGAGCGAACGTAGGAAGGAATTCCCTCAGGGGACGCTCGCTTACCACAATGCTGTGCCAGTAAGAAGAAGATCCATACTGACCGGCCAAAAGATCCTTTAGATCGACTTCCTCAAAGCAATCAACCGCCACATGATCACGACAAGTATAATATTTGTAGCGATTGATAGCCTCATACGTCAGTGTTGTGCAGAAGGTTTCGACAGCTCCAGCTAGCCGCGAGCGGTGGCGATTTGGAACATCGCAGACAATTAAAACGTCCGGTATCTGAAGCGGGACGAGTTTCGTGAGACAAGGATCTTCGAAGAGGGATGTGAAGGAGCGGACGATCGTCCCGACAGCCAACTCGCCTTGTCCTATAAAGGCTGTCAGGCGGCGAGGCGGCGTAGCGAACGGCCCGAGCGTTTCGTTCTCGAGGACTGCGATAGAGAACGCTTCAGGATGATCCCGCGTGAAATCGAAGGCGATTTCGTGCGCACCGTGCCCGAGGCCCATGGCACTCGTGCCCCAATTGACGATCGTGGAAAATGCCGGATAGACAAACGTCCTGCGACAACGCGCGGATGACAGAACGTCGCAGATACCACTTCTAATCGCACACACCCACCCGGCGAATTCGGTGACATCGATCAGCAGGTCGAAAGGGATGAAGATCGGCTGAGTGCCTTCGACGGCGGCTTCTCCGGCCACGACCGAGGTGAAAACGTCGAAACCCATCTTCCGGACGTCCTCGGCCAGTCGCCTAAAATGATTTCGTGAATCCATCGGCAAGGATTGCGCGTACGGGAACAAGATCATCGCGCACCCCTGCTTCATGTTCGATGCAAGACAAAGCGCTGCCGCGCGCTGAGGTGCATCGACCGCCGTCACCGGAGACGCCGGCTCCGCGTCAACCGGCAAATGAAGCAACCTTTTGTAGATCTCGATCCATGTCAAATTTGTATGTACAACGAATTCATGAGCGAAATTGCCCCAAAACACAAATTGCGGATGGGGAAGTATAGGGGTGTCAAGACCGAAAGCAGGTAAGCCCGCCGCTTCGTTGAACTCCTTCCACTGTTCCGAATTCCCCGGCAGACCAACAATATCAGGAATAAAAATATCGGCAAAGTCGTCCGCGAATAAAGATGCGACGTCCAACTGTGACTGCCGTCCCACCACACAGAATATCGGGTATTGTTTGCCATGGGTTGCCGCGAAGGCTGCCGCCAAGCTGCAAACATGGAAAAGATCTCCATTTCGGAGATTTCCAACCATCCAATACCATCCGGTCCCGCGCGCCGTGAGGCTGCGCCATATCTCGGCAGGCGTCACTCCACGGGGTCCTTGGCTGGAGCAACGTCGATGCCGATTTTTGCCTCCAGAAGCCCCAAAGCCGTCATTCGCGACCTTATCTGATCAGGAGTGGCTGGGTGCGGGTCCAGCCACGAGACCCTCCGCCGAATCATTCTAGCAGGACATCCCGCCCACAGTTCGAAGGCAGGAACCGGGCCGTTGACCACCGACTTGGCTCCTACGATTGAGCCTCGTCCGATAACGACACCTTTCATGATGGCGACGTCGTAACCAATCCACACGTCTGGCTCAAGGGTTACGTCCTTGGCCTCATTTAACTGTTCCATAAGGTCAATATCGAAGATCGAATGATGATCGGTGGTCCGGACCGTCACGCCTTCCGAAAACAAACACCGCTCACCAATCTTTAGCTGTCGTCCAGTGCTTACCCAAACGCGAAGCCCGTAGGCCACGGTACCAAACCCTAGTTCGAGATTTGAGTAATCGTAGAGCGTCACCCCAAGGTTCAACGTGTGCTGGCCACCTCCGATCATGGCTTTCGAACCGTTCCCTGTCGCGATAAGCTGGCCACGGAAGGCGCAATTCTGATCGATGACGACTTCGTTGCCTTCTCCCTCGAAGTGCAGCGAAGCTGAAACGGCTCTCGCGGCCGAGTGCACAAACAGCAGGTTGCCTTTTTTGGGAGAATACGACTGAATTCCAAAACGATTCGCAGCTTCGACAGCTTCCGCATGCTCGGAAAGGTCGAACCGTAGAAAGTCGGTCTGATCCATCATCGATCTCTATGACCTCGACATCTTATCAGGAGCGCATAGCGAGGCAGGTGACGCTCCCGCCTCAGTAGCGCGCCAAATCCTCGAGCCAGGCGTGCAGCAGCGGCAGTTCGGCGGCGCCGACGACCTCTAGCTGCACCAGCGCCTCGTAGGCCTTGACGAGGTTGTCGGCGAGCGCGTTCTGCCCGGATGCCAATGCGAGATCCTCGAGCGTTCGGCGGATACGCTCGTTGTGCAGATAGCCCGGCACCTCGTCGGCGAAGTCGCGCATGAGATCGTGCTCGTTGCGTTCCTGGAACACCGTCGAGGAATGGAACTGCAGCCGCCAGTCCATCTCCCACATCAATCGCTGCGCGACGAAGCTCCGCCATATATCGGTCATCCGGAACGAGCAGTGGAACGGCAGGTAGAGCAGCGGGAAAGCGTCACGCCAGAACGTCGTGTTCTGGCTGTTGAAGGGGCACCAGACCCCGCGGTCGAGGATGATGGTGCGCCCCGGCTCGAAGTCGAAAGGCAGCGGCAGCACCAAGCGGTAGATGGCGTCGACGTCGGGGTTTTTGTCCGCCAATCCCTGCTGGATCGGGCAATCGGAGCCGGCCTCCCGGAGCGAGGCGAACGGCGCCACCTTGTCCTGGATGCGGTCGAGCGGCAGCCCGCGCGGCCAGATGGCGGAGGAAGCGAAGTAGGCGTAGACGTTGCACCAGCCCTTGGCGTCCACCAGCGGCGCGTTCTGCTGGCGCTGGCGCGGCTGCCAGAAGCCGTCGAGCGGAATGTTGTCGTCATCTGTCTCGATGATAATCTCGGCGCCATCCCGGATCGCGGCGAGATAGCCCACGTTCTTGCGGGCGTAATGACCGGGAGGGCAGGCCTTCGCGAAGGCGAAGCCGCTCTCGATCTGCGCGGGCAAGTCGAAGTAGCGAGAGCCGGGCAGTTCGAAGTCGCTCGGGCTCTTCTTGTCGCCGGCGAGATAGAAGGCGGCGTCGAGTTCGCCGCAGCGGTCCTGGATCTCCCGGAGAGCTTGGGTGGGATAGTTGATGGTGGTCACCACCACCGCGTATTTCGTCACCACTATCGCCCTCGTTCTATATCAAAACGTTACCTATCGCACTCGGCGAGGGAGAGAGCTAACGTTGATCGTGCACGGTCTTCCAATAAAAGACGTCCGTCGCCTGAATATACTCGTTGCGCGCGATATTGCCGCGCGAGAAGAAGTTGATATAGGCGCGCAGCTCCTCGCAGGGCAGCATGGAGATGTCGTGATTGTAGAGAATCTCCTGCGCTTCCCAGAGCAGCATATTGGTCGTAAGCAGCCCATAGTAGGCGCTGGCGAAGCCATCGATGGCGACGTCGGCGGTACGGTTGGTCATCTTGTTGTTGACGGAAGACCGGCCGGGCCGGCTCTGGGCGAGCGCCTGAACGAGCTCCCGCACTTGGGGCTCCAGCATGCTCTCGACCTTGTCGGGCGTCTTCGCGCGATTGACGAGGTTCCAATGCTTCATCGCCAAGATGGACAGGCGGTCGAGCAGCATGCCGACCGTGTTCATGCCGATGGCGATGTCGTCGCGCGAGTCCGCCGCGGTCGCCTGGATCGGATCTGCGAAAGGATTGTTCGCGCGCTCCGCCAGAACCGCCGGTTCGAGCACACCGGTTATGTGCTCCATTGCGGCCGGTTTGATCGTGAGCGGAAAGCGGCTGATGACCTTGAGCGACTCCTCGAAAAGGCGATCAAAGAAGCTCTGCCCCGGGTGACCCAACCTGAGATACCTCTGCGTCCTTCTGCCCGTGGAAGGGCAAATCATAGCTTTAGCCTCTTCGCAACCCTAAAGCGGGCAGGACGGGAGCCGGCGCAGCGATGTCGCTCCAATATCCCGTCTCGAGGAGTTCCATGCCCGATCCGCGAACATGGCTCGGCACGGTTCGCGGCTGGCTCGGTTCCGCGGCGCGGGATCGTCCAAGCCGGTCGGGACCGCTGGTGTTCGACGGCGACAGCATCGCCTGCGGCAGCGGCGCTCCGCCGGGCATGACCCTGGCGGACCAGGTGGCGCGTGACCTTGGTTTCCGGGGTCCGCTCCGCGTCGTCGCCGCGCCGGGCAGTCCGGTCAGCGAGCGCGAGCGCCTGTTCCCAACCCTCGTCGCCCCGCTGTTCGACGCTGGCGCGCGCGACAACGTCATCGTCTTCCATGCCGGCGACAACGACATCGCGATGGGCGCCGAGGCCGACGAGACCTACCGGTGCCTGACGCATTATGTCGGCCGCGCCCGCCGACAAGGCTGGATCGTCGTGCTGTCGACGGAGCTGCCGCGGTTCGATTTCACTCCCGTCCAGCAGCGCGAGCTGCTGCGCTTCAACGCGATGATGCTCGACAACGCCGCCGGCGCCGACGGCGTGATCGACTTCGCCGCCGACCCGATCATGGGCGGCATCGAGAATAGAGCCGATCCGCGCTACTACATCGCCGACGGCATCCATCCGACGGGCGGAGGCTACGCCATCCTCGCCGCGGCCACGAGCCGCGAATTGCGACGCCACCTGCGGGACGGCGCGTCGCCCGGCTCGGCATGACGGCCGGCGTAGGGTCGAGGCGATCGCGGCGTTTAGCCCCTGTCGCTCGAGCGGCGGGTCGAGCCGCGGCGGCGCAGACATAGGAGAACATCATATGACGATCGCCCGCATCATCGGCGCCACCGCGCTGATCGCGACCCTCGGCTGGAGCGGCGCCGCCGGCGCGCAGACTTTCGACCAGATCCATCCGCGCCGCGCCGAGGTCAACGGCCGGCTCGCCGACCAGAACGCCCGCATCGCCAACGGCGTGCGCGACGGCCAGCTCACCAGGGGCCAGGCCCACGCGCTGCGCACCGACGACCACGCCATCCGCGCCGAGGAGCGCGCTGACGCGGCGGTCCACGGCGGCCACATCACCAAGGGCGAGCAGCGCCAGATCAACCGGCAGGAGAACGCCGCCAGCCGCACGATCTACAGCGGCCGGCATCAATAAGGCAGCGGCACGCTGCACACGGGAGTGGACGCGCCGCCCGCGCGTCTTCCCTCGACCCGCCGGAGACGCCATATTCGCCGGATGCCGAGACCCCGCAAGACAGGTAAGCCGCAGGCCGAGGCGGCGCTCCCCTCCCCCAAGCCGACCGGCAAGTCCAAGGCCGCCAAGCCCGAGCTGAAGCCGCTCGGCGAGCACCTCGCCGCCCTGCTCAACCCGGCCCTCAACGTCAAGCCCCCGCCGCGCGAGGGGTTCGAGGAGGGCCAGGCTCGCTTCGACGCCGACGCCGCGCCGGTGTCGCGCATCGACACCAAGCTCGAGGCGATGTTCGGCGTGCCCGCCGGCACCACCGTGCCCGGCGACGACCTGCCGGCGCCGCCCCCGCCGCGCCAACCCAAGCTCGACGACGTGTCGCACCCGCGCGGCATGACCGGCGCCGCCGCCACCGCGGACAGCCTACAGGCGCTGCTCGCTGCCGGCGACCCTAACATCAAGCAGGGGGCGGCCTGGACGCCCCACCGGCCGCACCGTCCCGACAAGTCGGAAGGCGGCATCCATTTCGAGCTCGTCTCGGAATACGAGCCCAAGGGCGACCAGCCCCATGCCATCGCCGAGCTGGTGGCCGGTGTGCGCCAGCACGAGCGCGACCAGGTGCTGCTCGGCGTCACCGGCTCCGGCAAGACGTTCACGATGGCGCAGGTTATCAGCGAGACCAATCGCCCCGCCCTCGTTCTCGCGCCCAACAAGACGCTGGCGGCGCAGCTCTACGGCGAGTTCAAGAGCTTCTTCCCCAACAACGCGGTGGAATACTTCGTCTCGTACTACGACTACTATCAACCCGAGGCCTACGTCCCGCGCACCGACACCTATATCGAGAAGGAATCATCGATCAACGAGCAGATCGACCGGATGCGTCACGCCGCCACCCGCTCCCTGCTCGAGCGCGACGACGTCATCATCGTCGCCTCGGTCTCGTGCATCTACGGTATCGGCTCGGTCGAGACCTACACGGCGATGACCTTCACGGTGAAGAGCGGGGAGAAAATCGACCAGCGCCAGCTTATCGCCGACCTTGTCGCGCTGCAATACAAACGGTCGGCGGGTGACTTTTCCAGAGGCGTCTTCCGCGTGCGCGGCGACACCGTGGAGCTGTTCCCGGCGCACTATGAGGACCGCGCCTGGCGGGTCGGCTTCTTCGGCGACGAGGTCGAGAGCATCGTCGAGTTCGACCCGCTCACCGGCAAGAAGGTGCAGGATCTCGACTTCATCAAGATCTACGCGAACTCGCATTACGTGACGCCGCGCCCGACCCTGCTGCAGTCGATCAAGGCCATCAAGACCGAGCTGAAACAGCGTCTCGACGGGCTCTACGGCGCCGGCCGGCTGCTCGAGGCGCAGCGGCTCGAGCAGCGCTGCATGTTCGACCTCGAGATGATGGAGGCGACCGGCTCCTGCGCCGGCATCGAGAACTATTCGCGCTATCTCACCGGCCGCAAGCCCGGCGAGCCGCCGCCGACCCTTTTCGAGTACCTGCCCGACAACGCCCTCGTCTTCACCGACGAGAGCCACGTCACCGTGCCGCAGATCGGCGGCATGTACCGCGGCGACTTTCGCCGCAAGGCGACGCTGGCGGAATACGGCTTTCGCCTCCCCAGCTGCATGGACAACCGCCCGCTGCGCTTCGAGGAATGGGAGGCGATGCGCCCGCAGACCGTGCACGTCTCGGCCACGCCGGGCACGTGGGAAATGGAAAGGACGGGAGGCGTTTTCGTCGAGCAGGTGATCCGCCCGACCGGCCTCATCGACCCGCCGGTGGAAGTACGCCCGGCCCGCGCCCAGGTCGACGACGTGCTGGGCGAGATCCGCGCCACCGCGCTGGCCGGCTACCGCTCGCTTGTCACCGTGCTGACCAAGCGCATGGCGGAGGACCTCACCGAATACCTCCACGAGGCGGGCGTCAGGGTGCGCTACATGCACTCCGACATCGACACGATCGAGCGCATCGAGATCATCCGCGACCTCCGCCTCGGCGCCTTCGACGCGCTGATCGGCATCAACCTTCTGCGCGAAGGCTTGGACATTCCCGAGTGCGGGCTGGTAGCCATCCTCGACGCCGACAAGGAGGGGTTCCTGCGCTCCGAGACCTCGCTGGTGCAGACCATCGGCCGCGCCGCGCGCAACATCGATGGCAAGGTGATCCTCTACGCCGACCACAAGACCGGCTCGATGCAGCGCGCGATGGCGGAGACCTCGCGCCGGCGCGAGAAACAGGAGGCGTACAATACCGAGCACGACATCACGCCGGCGACGATCAAGCGCGGCATCCAAGACATTCTCGGGTCGGTCTACGAGGCCGACCACGTCACCGTCGATGCCGGCCTCGCGGACGGCTCGCCGATGATCGGCCACAACTTCAAGGCCAACCTCGCCGACCTCGAGAAGCGAATGCGCGACGCCGCCGCGAACCTGGAGTTCGAGGAGGCGGCGCGGCTACGCGACGAGGTCAAGCGCCTGCAAGCCGTGGAGCTGGCGGTCGGCAGCGACCCGCTGGCGAGCCAGCGCGAGGTCGACGACGCCTCCGGCGGTTACAGTGGCCCGCGCAAGTTCGGCCCGGCCGCCAACGTGCTCTCCCGCCCGCACAAGCCGACGGACAACGAGATGGGCCCGCACAATTTCGGCGGCGGCGAGGCCAAGCCGCGGAGTAGCGCCGGCAAGGGCGGGACGCGGGTCTTCAAGGGCAAGCGGCGGGGGTGAGGCTCCCCTTCTCCCGCTCGCGGGAGAAGGTGTCGATGCGAAGCAGCGACGGATGACGGCACCGGGCGCAACGCTGCACCCTGGTGCAGGCTTCTTTCGGCGCTGCCCCTCATCCGACCCGACTGCGTCGGGCCACCTTCTCCCGCAAGCGGGAGAAGGGGCGCACATGATGGTTTCTGCTAAAAACACACGTTGCTACCGCGATCCGCGGTCGTCGTTTTGGCAAGCCTTTCGCGCGAGGTCCGGTGCGTCTTTTACAGAAAAATCTGGATGGGTTCGGGTCGGCCCTTCCTTCATGAATTGGTCCGCCGTCGCCGGCCTGCGGGTCCGCGCCGCGCGTCCTTCTTCGGCGCGACAGGAGGCGGAACGCGCGGCGTAATGCGGGCTCGGCGCACGCGCCGCGCAATGACCGGCGCCCTGCCCGCAAGTCGTCATGAAGCCTGTTCGGCTCGAAACCGTCGCCCTGCGTCGAACGGCGTAAGCCTTTCCCAGACCTGCGAAAGGCAACTTTCCCGGCGAAGAGCGCTTCACCGTTTTATACAGCACGACGAAGAAGGCGAGAGATCATGCGCAAGTACATTTTGACGACGGCTTTGGCGATCGGCGCGGCGGTGGCGATGTCCGACCCGGGCTTCGCCGCCGGCATGGGCGGTGGCGGCGGCCACGGTGGTGGCGGTGGCATGGGTGGCGGCGGTCATGCTGGCGGCATGGCTGGCGGTGGCCACGCTGGTGGCATCGGTGGTGGCCACGCTGGCGGCATGGGCGGCGGCCACGCGGGCGGCATGGGCGGCGGCGCCGGGCGCGGTCTTGCTGGTGGTGGCTTGGCCGGTCGCGGTCTGGCCGGCGGCGGCTTGGCTGGTGGCGCCCGGGTGAGCGGCGGCCGAATGGCTGGACGCGGCGGCCAATTCGGCGGACACGGCGGACGCTACGCCGGCGGTTACGGCGGGCGCGGCAACGGTTTCGCGCGCGGCGCTGCGATCGGGCTCGGTGCGGGCGCGCTCGGCTACGGCCTAGGCGGCGGCTTCGGCTACGGCGATGGCGGGTACGATGGATATGACGGCTATGGCGGCTATGGGGACGCCTCCGGCTACGGCTACGGCTACGGCTACCAGCAGGCGCCCGGCGTGCAGTACGGCGAAGGCGGCTACGGCGAAGGCGTTCAGACAGGACGCAGCGCCGCGACCACCGGCGACTTCTGCAGCACGCCGGTCCTGACCTGCCAACTCTACAACGCCTCCTACGTCGGCGCCGGGTGCTCCTGCAAAGTCACCGGCGGCCGCTCGCGCGGGCACGTGACGCCGTAGGACTTCACTGGTGCGGCCTGCGCCGACCTGTCCGATCGGGCGGGTTGGCGCCGGCTCGCTCGGCGCCTTTCGTGCGAGTTCCCGGAACCCGATGTCAAGGTTCAAGCAACAGCTTGCGCGAACGCAACGGTCGGCTCATGGGCGATCGTCTCGACCTCCGGCACTGTCGCGGCCGCGCGGAGCGATTCGGCTTCGTGCGCGGCCGCGGCAATCGCGCGCACCAGTAGGCCGCCGGCCACGGCCGCCTTCGGCACCCGGCGCAGCATCGGCTCGGGATGCGTGATCGTCCACGGCCTCGCGAGAGGCCAAAGCTTCAGGTACGGCATATGGTTGGTGCTCTTCAGCACCAGCGGGATATCGCCTGAGTGATCCCTGTTGATCGCGACCGACGCCTTGACGATCTGCGAGTAGGGCAGCGACAGCGTCGCCGGCATCGCGACGCCGTAATGCAGGATGACGCGGCGATCGGTGATCGTGTAGCGGGTCGTCCGCGCGGTGAGCCAGGCGAGGCCCGCCACCACGAACATCGCGCCGGCGATCGCCACGAGAAGCGGCAGGCTGGCGCGCGCGGCCTTGTCGAAGGCGAGGTGTTTCGCCCATGCCTGGTAGGCGTTCAAGGCGATGATGAACGCGAAGTAGCAGGCGATCGCGCGCAGGTGGAAGGCATCGCAGGCGAGGCCGAACCAGCCCGGCCTGCCGCGCCACACGATGCTCTCGCCGTTCGCGAGCCGATTGCCGCGGTGGATCTCCGCTTCGAGGTTCACAGCAAGGCCTCCTTTAACGGTTTGGAATAGATGTAGCCGCCCGCAAAGAAACCGTTGATCATGTCTTCCTCGCGTGCCGTGATTTCGTTGGGGTTGCGCAGGATCGGCGCTTTTGCGAGCTGCGCCGCTTGCAGGCAATCGACGCGAATTTCCTTCGCCCGCCCGTTGATGTGCATGTAGAAGATCGGCACCAGCCGATGCTCGGCGAGACCGTCGAGAGCGACCTCGACGTAGCGCAGGATTTTCGATTCCTTATCGACCCAGTCGTCGACGGCAATCCCGACTGGCACGCGGTCGGACCCCAACACCCTCATCCCGCGCGGATCGAGGTCGGGATCGACGCAGGTGTAATCCGTGGCGTCCCGCAACGGCGCCACGGTCAGGCTGCCGTCGAGCATGACGAAAGGCGTGTCTCGGCGCAACGTGTAGGAGCTCGGCCCGATGCCGGCGAGCAGCGGATCGCCGGTGGGATAGATCGGGTCGCCAGGGCTCGAGGTTCGCGGCCTCGCCGCCAATTCGCGCCGCTCGTACTCTTGCGGAAGCGTGGCGAAGCCACCCTCTAGCATCTTGTAGGTCTTCGGCGGCGGCGGTTCGGGAAAGCCGAGGATTCTGTGGTTGAGTTCAGGTATTGCCTCTTGGAGCGGATAGCCTTCCCGCTTGCTCTCGCGCTGAAGGTAGACGACCAGCCCCGCGAAGAACAAGGCGAATGCCGCGACGAGCACTTGCGGCAGATCGATCTGCTGGGTGAACGATCCGATCATCGCAAGGCTCCCACTTCATTGTCGAGCGCGCCGAGGCTTGGTTTCTGCATCTGCTGCAGCGAGGCGCGGGTGATCGCCGTGTCGGGATCGCTGTCCTTGGCATCCGGCTGCTTGCCCGTGAGGCCCGGATAGTCCTTCAGCATGTTGACGCCATTGAGCGGCTTGACGAGCCTGTAATGGCACGTCTCGCAGGTCAGCAGCGCGCTGCCGGATTGCGGCCCGGTCTGAAAGGCAGGGATCACGGGCAGCGGATTTCGACGAACCAGCTCCCGCTGCTGCGGAAGGATCTGGGCGAACGGCAGCAAATACGTTCTGTTGAGATCGCGCATCATATTGAGGGAGTAGTAGCCGACCCAACGATAGGGCGAACTCTGGCTCCAGTCCGCGAACGCGCGCGAGTTATGACAGAAGCCGCAATTGACGCCGATCTGCAGCGACATCTGCATCATCATCTCGTAGATGCGTGCGTGGACGACCGCATCGGCAACCCGGTTGCTGCGAAGCGCGGTCGTCGATTGACCGGCGACCGGATTGTCCTGCAAGTAGTATTCGGCGAAGCCGTTGTTGGGGAAGAAACGACTGACCGTGTCGCCGGCCTCGTTCCAGATATCCTGCTTGTCGATTCCCCGTTGGACCGGCGCCGTCTGCCGCGGCCACCACACTTCCTGCGGGATCGGCTGCCCGCGGTGGCAGGTGAAGCAGGTCATGCCGGAAGGCTGGACATGCGTCTTCCATGCGGCATTGATGTAGCGCGTCATTTCGAGCATGCGCCGCGCGGCGAGCTTCGTCGGCTTGGCGTCGGATTCGTAGTTGCTGCCGTCGTGGCAGAAGCCGCAACCTTGCTTCGGCGACACCCAGGCGGTCAGCGCGACCTGCAAGCGGTCGAACTCGGCCGCGCTGACGTCGGTGAGCACCTTCACGTTCTTGTACTTTTCGGTCGCCATCGGGCCGCCCGTGGCGGCGGGAGGAAGCGCCCCCGGAACGTCGACGTTGATCGGCGCAGTTTCGGCGCGGCTGGCGAACTGCACCGAGGAGTTCGCGCGGTAACCCATTTGGGTGCCGTGGACACCGGGACCATGCCAGTCCGGCACTTTTATGGCGACAATGGCGAGGACGACAGCCGCCGTTCCGGCGAGGACGAACGAGAGTTTCATCGCGGCACCACGATATAGGGCTGTTTCTGATCGAGCGCGCGTTGCGGAACGGGCGGAAGCTGGCGATAGACGGCGGGATAATCCGGCGCGATGGCGTGCTTCACGCCCCACAAATACCAATTGTCGACGACGGTGCCGGTGATCAGGATGCCGATGCCGCCGGTCAGAGTCGTGAGCGTGGCGAACCACCAGCCCCAACGATGGATCGACTCCATCGTGGCGTTGAAGCCCATCGTCCAGCGCCAGAACAACGAGGCCCGCTCCGCGGCGGTGCCGCGGTCGACGATCTCGTGGGTCTCGCGATCGCCGCCGAACTTGGTAACGGCCATGATCGTCCCGCCGTGCATGCCGAACAGAACCGCCGATCCGTATAGGAAGGTGATCGAGAGCATGTGAAACGGGTCGTAGAAGAGGTTGCCGTAGCGCACCGAGAACGTCGCCGTCCAATTGAGGTGCGGGATGATCCCGAACGGCACCGCCTCGGACCAGCTGCCCATCAGGATCGGCCGGATGAAGCCGAGTACGAGATAGAGCCAGATGGCGGAGGCGAAGCACCACGGAACATGGGTTCCGAGACCGTTGGCCCGGGCGCGCCGGTACATCCGAGTCCACCATAGCAGGATCGACGTCGTCAGAAAGAAGCCGGCCATCAGCCACCAGCCGCCGTCGTGGAGTGGCGGCAGTGACAGACCATACTTCGAAGGCGGCGGATTGAGCGCCAGGAACGGGAGGAGCTTGATGAAGCGGATCGGATTCCAATCCACCGAGGCCCACATGTTGAGCCCGATGATCTCGAAGGCGATGAGACCGCAGACGATCGACAGGAAACCTTCAAAACCCAGGTAGAACGGGCCGAGTTGCAACTCGCCCAGGCGGCCGAAGAGTTTCGAAAAGCCAACGGCCTCCTTGGTCCCGCGCCGCAGAGGCGGCGGATGCAGCCCACGCTCGATCGGTCCTCGAAGCTCGACCGCGTTGTAGAGGGTATGGTAGCGCGCCATCCTGACACCATCGTTTTAGTTTGACTTCAAGCTAATGGAAACCAGGCGGACAAAGCCATCCTGTTACCCGCGGTCTCGAGCAAACCGGATCAAAAACCCTGAGCGGACCAGATCGGCATGCTGAGGTACCAATTGTAGAAGAACGGCCAGCCTTGGGTCCAAAACGGTCCGGATATGAGGATGCAGACCCCGCTCCAGAACGAGGCGTTGATGGCGAGCAGCCAGCCGATCCGATGGATTCCGAGTTCGCCGATGGAGTAGGCGATCGTCTCACGAAAATAGATGCTTTCGTGCTCGCCGTACTTGACCGCCTCGCCCTTGCCGGGGTTGGCGGCGGAGAGGATCTCGCCCGAGTGCATGCCGAGGACGAGCGCGGTGGTGAAAAAGCAGGTCACCGCGATCATGTGCGCCGGATTGTAATGGAAATGCAGGTACTGGTAGCCGGTGTTCGACACCCAATCGAGATGGCTCATGATGCCGTAGGGAAAGCCGTAGCCCCACGCGCCCATCAACACCGGCCGGATCACCTCGAGCGAGAAATAGGCGAAAATCGCGGCCGAGAAGGCGATCGGCACGTGCAGCCCCATGCCGAGCTTGCGCGCGATCTCCACCTGCCGGAGCGCCCAGGAGCCGAACGCGCCGAGCGCGCAGACCGTGATGATCTGCCATAGACCGCCTTCCTTGAGCGGCGCGAAATGCAGCCCGTAGCTGAGGTTCGGCGGCGCGATCGAGATCTTGAACAGCGCCCAGGTCGGTCCGATTGCCGCGCCATAGATGATCAAACCGGTCCCGAGGAGCGAGAAGAAGATCGTCGTGACCCCGAAGAAGCCGACGTAGAAAGGGCCGACCCAGAAATCGAAAGCGGCGCCGCCGACGAGCTGTCCCCCTCCGACGCGGTATTTTCGTTCGTAAGAAAGCAGCGACATCGCGGTCGTCTCCGGTGAAACGCTGGGGGCACCGTGCGGGCTTTTGACGCCGCACCGCTCGGCACCCCATCGGTTGCGAGTGTCAATCTAATCTGACAAAACGAGTCGTCAATCAACGTTTACAGTAAGCGGCAATGCGCCACAGAAAGGGATTGCGATGATGCTCTCGTCCGAGCCGACCCGTCCCCGTTTGGGACGTCCTCCCCGAATTATCGTTCTAGCTGCGGTGACGTTCGTGGTCGGCCTCGGCGCCCCCTGCATCGCTCAGCCGTCGCCACCCGACGGCTCGGCCAAACAAACGCCTGCCGCGCCGCCCCCCGTGCCCGCCGCGCAAGGCGCTCCCTCGAGCGGTCAAGCGTCGCCTGGAGAGACATCTCCGGGCGCACAGCCGCAATCGGTCCCCGTCGTCGGGAGCACGCCGGCCGGAGAGCCGACGGCCGATCAGCCGGCACCTCCCCAGCACGCCAGCCGCGCCCTCGCGCCCGGGCCGGGGCAGACGTCCTGGGACACGTTCATGTACGAAGGCCCAGGATTGCATTACATGGTCATCGATGAAGTGACCCAGGGCCAGGTCTTGAGCATCCTCGGCTGCTCCAACGGCTGGTGCGAGGTGTCCTACGAGGGCGGCAAGCCGGGCTATGTAACGGCGGAGGTCGTCACCACGAGCGAGCCGGCGCGTCCCGCGCCGGATTTCCTTCCGCAGCCCGCCGCGGCAATCATCGCGAACCCGCCAGGTCCCTGCGTCGAGGCGTTGCAGACAAGCGGAAATGGCGGCAAGGACCCGAGTTTGTTCTGCCAAAAAAAGAGTGAATAGCGGCGCTCGACGGGCTTGACCGAAGAGGCGGCGTCCGCACCTTCGCGCCATGCGCACCGAAGCCGATGTCGCGATCGCACCGAACGTCGCGGAGGCGCTCGCCGTCAACCTCATCGCGGTGCTCGTCGCCGTGCACGACGAGCAGCCCCGCGTCCTGACGATCGGCGGCCGCGGCCTCCCGTCCGGCCCGTTCGAGTTGGCGCACCGCTCGCTGCAGTCCGGGCTGCGCGACTGGGTCGAGCAGCAGACCCGCCACCCGATCGGCTACGTCGAGCAACTCTACACCTTCGCCGACCGGGACCGCGGCGGCGACAGCAACCAGCGGATGGTGTCGATCAGCTATCTCGGCCTCACCCGCGAGCAGACGACGGCGCCGGGCGAAGGCGATGCAAAGTGGCTCGACTGGTACGCGTTCTTCCCTTGGGAGGATCGCCGCCAGGGTGCGGCTCCCTGCGACGAGTCGCTGCGCGCGGCGCTGCGGGCCTGGGTCGAGGCCGCGCCGGACCGCGTCACCGGCCGGGCTCGCGCGCAGCGCTGCGCGATCGCGTTCGGCCTCGAGCCTTACGGCTGGAACGAGGAGCTCGTACTGCAGCGCTACGAGCTTCTGTTCGAGGCCGGACTGATCCCCGAGCGTGGCGGCGATACCCTCTCGCTCGGGCGCCGGATGACGGGTGACCATCGCCGCATCCTCGCCACCGCGATCGCGCGGTTGCGCGCCAAGATCAAGTATCGGCCGGTCGTCTTCGAGCTGCTGCCCGCGACGTTCACCCTGCTGCAGCTGCAGCGCAGCGTCGAGGCACTCGCCGGGCGCCGGCTGCACAAGCAGAATTTCCGGCGTCTCATCGAGCAGCAGCAGCTGGTCGAGGACACCGGCGCGATGGCGACCGACACCGGCGGACGCCCGGCGAAGCTCGTCCGCTTCCGCGGCGCCGTGCTTGCCGCTCGCGCCGTCGTCGGCAGCAAGCTGCCGCTGGCGGGGACTTGAGGCGCGTCTTTCGGCGGATAGTTGGCATTGCCGGATTCGATGACGCCCTCTTGACGAAATCACAACCGCCCGCCAGATTTAGCGGGCGGTAATGCTCGTTTGGAGTATAATCCATGCAGACCCACGATGCGCCTGGCACGATCGCCCGCAGAAGCGAGCTTTACGCGAAGGTGAGCCGTTTCATGCCGGCCGTCGAATGGGCCGCGCACGCGGGCGACATCGAGGAAATCCTGCGGCTCAAGCGCGAGCGCAACGCCGTCATCCTCGCGCATAACTATCAGACGCCCGATATTTTCCACGGCGTCGCCGATCTCGTCGGCGACAGCCTCGCGCTTGCCCGCAACGCACAGGAGAGCGACGCCGATGTCATCGTGCTCGCCGGCGTGCACTTCATGGCCGAGACGGCGAAGCTGCTCAACCCCGCGCGCACGGTGCTCATCCCCGACACGCGGGCCGGCTGCTCGCTGGCGGAGTCGATCACCGCCGCCGACGTCCGCACGCTGAAAGCCGAGCATCCCGGCGTGCCAGTCGTCGTCTACGTCAACACCTCGGCCGCCGTGAAGGCCGAATGCGACATCTGCTGCACCTCCGGCAACGCGGTGAAGGTGGTGGAAAGCCTCGGCGTGCCCAAGGTGATCATGATTCCGGACGAGTTTCTGGCGCAGAACATCGGCCGCCAGACCGGCGTCGAGATGATCACCTGGCCCGGCCACTGCGAAGTCCACGAGATGTTCACCCCCGCCGACGTGCGCGAGGTCCGCGATGCCTATCCCGGCGTGACGGTGCTGGCCCATCCCGAATGCCCGCCATCCGTCGTCGACGAGGCGGATTTTTCCGGCTCGACCGCGGCGATGATCGAATACGTGGCGACGAAGAAGCCACGTAAGGTGATGCTGCTGACCGAGTGCTCGATGTCGGACAACGTCTCGGTGCATCATCCCGAGCTCGAATTCGTGCGCCCCTGCAACCTCTGCCCGCACATGAAGCGCATCACGCTCGCCAATATCCGGTACTCGCTGGAGACGATGACCAACGAGGTGACGATCGATCCCTCGGTGGCGACGCGCGCGCGCGCCGCGGTCGAGCGCATGCTGGCCGTCAAGTGAGCGCCCCCGTGGACGTGGCCCGGCTCGCCGGCCGGCCGATCGTCGTCGGCGCCGGCCTCGCCGGGCTGATGACGGCCTTGCACCTCGCGCCCTCCCCGGTCGTCGTGCTGTCGCCCGCCGCGCTCGGCTTCGAGGCCTCGAGCGCTTGGGCGCAAGGCGGCGTCGCGGCCAGCGTCGGCGCCGACGACGAGGCGGCGCTCCACGTCGCCGACACGCTCGCGGCCGGCGCGGGACTCTGCGACACGGCGGCCGTCGCGAGCATCCTCGCCGAAGCGCCGGCCGCAATCGCTCATCTCATCTTGATCGGCACCCGGTTCGACCGCGACGCCGGCGGTGCGCTGAAGCTCGGCCTCGAGGCGGCGCACAGCCGCCGCCGCATCGTCCATGCCGAAGGCGACGCCACCGGACGCGAGATCATGCGTGCCGTCGTCGCGGCCGTGCGCGCCTGCCCCTCGATCACGGTACTCGAAGGCGTCGCCGCGCGGCGCCTGCTGATGAGCGACGACCGCGTCGTCGGCGTCCTCGCCGGCAGAAGATCCGAAAGATCCGGCGACACGCCGCTCGTGCTGCCGAGCGATCGCGTCGTGATCGCCACTGGCGGCATCGGCGGCCTCTTCACCCAGAGCACCAATCCATCCGGCTGTTTCGGCATGGGGCTCGCGCTCGCCGCGCGCGCCGGGGCGGTGCTGGCCGACCTTGAGTTCGTGCAGTTCCACCCGACCGCGATCGACGCGCCGGGCACGCCGCTCGCGCTCATCAGCGAGGCGGTGCGCGGCGAGGGCGCCCCGCTCGTCGACGAGACGGGGCGCCGTTTCATGGCCGACGTGCCGGGCCGCGAACTCGCCCCGCGCGATGTCGTCGCCCGCGCCATCTGGGGCGAGCATCAGGCCGGCCACCTCACCTATCTCGACACCCGCGGGCTGATCCCGGCCGGCTTCGCGGCGCGCTTCCCGACGATCGCCGCCGCCTGCCACGCCCACGGGATCGATCCCGACCGCGAGCCGATTCCGGTGCGCACCGTCGAGCACTACCACATGGGCGGCATCTTGGTGGACTCCCAAGGCCGCAGCTCCGTCGAGGGCCTATGGGCCTGCGGCGAGGTGGCCCGCACCGGCCTCCACGGCGCCAACCGGCTGGCGTCGAACTCCTTGCTCGAGGCGATGGTCTGCGCCAGGGCGGTCGCTGCCAGCGTCGCGGCCGTCGTGTCACGCCGCGCCCGCGCTCTCGCGACGCCGACGCTGCCGCAAGCACCCGATCCCGCGTCGTTACGCAAGATCGTGTCCGCCACCGTCGGCGTGCTGCGCGACCGCGAACGTCTTCTCGCCGGCATCGAGGCGCTGCTGCCGCTGGCGCGGGGCGTGAGCGCGGCGAGCGATCCGGCGCTCGTCGGGCTGCTGATCGCCGTCGCCGCGCTCGACCGGCGCGAGAGCCGCGGAGGTCATTTCCGCATCGATTGGGACGAGGTCGATCCCTGGCAGGCCCGCTCGCGGCGGGTCACCATGGCGGATGCGCTGCGCATGGCAGAGCACGCCACCGCGCGCGTGCCGGCGTGATGTTTGCCTCCGTCATTCCGGGGCGCCGCAGGCGAACCCGGAACCGGCGTGCTCCCACGATGACCGTTGGCGCGATATCGGCCGAACGCCGGAGCACTCCGGTTCCGGCTCTCCGCTCCGCTCCGGCCGGAATGACGGCGCGATGAGGTCCGTCCCAGCCCTTCCCGCGATCATGCTCGAACCCCTCGTCCGGGCGGCCTTGCAGGAGGATCTCGGCCGCGCCGGGGACCTCACCACCGACACGATCGTGCCGGCCGACGCCCGCGCCCGCATGACGATCCGCGCGCGACAACCCGGCGTCGTGGCGGGCCTCGACCTGGCGCGGCTCGCCTTCACTCTGATGGACCCGGCGGCCACGCTGACCGTCGAGCGGCCGGACGGCAGCGCGGTGGCGCCCGGCGACATCGTCGGCCTCGTCGAGGGGCCGGCGCGCGCGCTGCTCACAGGCGAGCGAACCGCCCTCAACTTCTTGTGCCACCTGTCCGGCATCGCCACGGTGACGGCCGCCATCGTCGCCTCTGTGGCGCATACCAAGGCGACCATCGTCGACACCCGCAAGACGATGCCGGGCCTGCGCGCGATCGAGAAATACGCGGTGCGCGTCGGCGGCGGCGGCAATCATCGCTTCGGCCTCGACGACGCGGTGCTGATCAAGGACAACCACATCGCCGTCGCCGGCGGCATCCGCCCGGCCATCGAACGCGCGCGCGCCGGCGTCGGCCATCTTGTCAAGATCGAGGTCGAGGTCGACACGCTGGCGCAACTCGAGGAGGCGCTCGCGATCGGCGCCGACGCGGTGCTGCTCGACAACATGGCGCCCGCGACGCTGCGCGAGGCCGTCGCGATGATCGCCGGGCGCGCGATCACCGAAGCCTCCGGCAGGATCACGCCGCAGACCGCACCGGCGATCGCCGAGGCCGGCGTCGACCTTATCTCGGTCGGATGGCTGACCCACAGCGCGCCGGTGCTGGACCTGGGGTTGGATTTCGAGCCGACTTGAATCGGCCCTGGACTTTGGAGGCTCGATGACACGGAGTGCGGCAATTCTCGCGCTGGTCGCGAATATGCTTTCGGCTGCCGCGGCGGCACAGCCCATCCCGCGCCTGGCGCCCCCGCAAGGCAGCGTCGAGGTTGGGCGCTATCCCGCGCGCGGCACCCAGGACTACGTTTGCGCCATGAAGGATGGCGCCTTGAGCTGGGCCTTCAAGGCACCCGAGGCCGAGTTGACGACGGCCGGCAACACGCCGTTCGCGCACCATTTCGCCGGGCCGACGTGGCAGGCGACCGACGGTTCCAGGGTTGTCGGCAAGCTCGTGGCGTCCGTGCCCTCGCCGAAGGCCGACGCGGTGCCTTGGCTGCTGCTCTCCGCCACCGCGAGCGGCGCCGGCGCGTTCGCCGGAGTCCGCTACGTCCAGCGCCTCGACACCGCCGGCGGAGCCAGCCCGAAACGCGCATGCTCCCGCGCCGGCGAGGCCGAGCGCGTCGCCTACACCGCGACTTACGTCTTCTTTCGCTGAGCGGACGCCTGGGTCCGCGACGCGGCAGCGCGCTTAGGGACACGAACACTTCTCGCGCCGTCTTTTCGACGCGCGCAGCGCAGAGCCGTTCGCGGAGCTATCTCGACGCTGCGCTCCGTGCTTTGATGACGCCGCTCCGGAGGAGGCTCATGGCGGACGACGCGAAGCAGCACGCGTTCATGGACAAGATGCTGGCCGATCTCGGCGGGGCGCTGAGCGTCTCGCTGGTGCGGATCGGCGACCGGCTCGGGCTCTACGCGGCGCTCTACGAGCGCGGGCCGATGACAGCGCGCGAACTGGCCGACAAGGCCGGCATCGCCGAGCGCTACGCGCGCGAGTGGTTGGCGCAGCAGGCGGCGTCGGGCTACCTCGCCTACCATGGCGAGAGCCGGACCTTCGAACTGCCGGAGGAGCAGGCCAACGTCTTCGCGCTGCCGGACAGCCCGTACTTCATGCAAGGCGCCTTCGATCTCGCCGCCGCGATGATCGAGAATCAGGCGCCGGTCGAGGCGGCGTTCAAGACGGGCGGTGGCGTCGGCTGGGGCGAGCAGGCGCAATGCCTTTTCTGCGCCACCGGCCGCTTCTTCCGCCCGGCATACAACGCCAATCTCCTGAGCTCTTGGCTGCCGAGCCTCGACGGCGTGGTCGACAAGCTCGGCCATCCTTCGGCGGGAACAGGCGCCCGCGTCGCCGACGTCGGCTGCGGCCACGGCTACTCGACGATCATGATGGCCAAGGCGTTCCCGCAGGCGCGCTTCGTCGGCTACGATTTCCATCCGGATTCGGTCGCGCAGGCGCGAGTGCATGCGCAGCAGCACGGCGTCGCCGCGAACACGTCGTTCGAGGTGGCGCTGGCGAGCGACTTTCCGGCCAAGGACCTCGACCTCGTCACGTTCTTCGATTGCCTGCACGACATGGGCGATCCGGTCGGCGCGGCGCGGCACGTCCGCGAGAGCCTGAAGCCGGACGGCACCTGGATGGTGGTCGAGCCCCAGGCCGGCGATCGGCTCGAAGACAACTTGAACCCGATCGGACGGCTGTCCTACGCCGGCTCGACGATGGTCTGCGTGCCGACCTCGCTGGCCCAGCCGGTCGGCCTCGCGCTCGGCGCCCAGGCCGGGTTCAAACGGCTCGCCGCGGTGATCGGAGACGGCGGCTTCGGCCACGTCCGCAAGGCGGCCGAGACGGCGTTCAACATGGTCATCGAGGCGCGCGCCTAGCCTCGCGTGCTACAAGGGCCACCGTTGGCGCGGGGCGGAGCGGACCCATGGACGAGCGGGCACACACCGACACAGAGGATCGCGGCGAGGCGCAGAACCGGACGGTCGCGCACATCTTCACGCAGGTCGAGCACTGGATCACGATCGGCATCGGCGCGGTGCTCGTGCTCGCGACGCTGCTCCTGCTGTCGGGCACGCTCGCCGGCGTGTGGGACGTCGCACGGGAATGGCCCAAGACCGACAACATCTTCCTCATCGTCGACAAGCTTCTCTTCGTGCTGATGCTCGTCGAGATTCTCCACACGGTGCGCCAGTCGATCACTTCGGACCAAATTGCCGTCGAGCCGTTTCTCATCGTCGGCCTGATCGCCTCGGTGCGGCGCATCCTCATCGTGACGGTCGAAGTCGCCAACCTCGGCAAGAGCCAAGCGGTCGAGCAGTTCCAGCACGCGATGATCGAGCTCGGCGTGCTCGGCATGCTGACGCTGGTGCTGATCGTCTCGATCTACCTGTCGCGCATGAGCCGCAGGCTCAATACGCGCCAATGAGCCGCGGGGGTCGACCAGCGCGCCTGAGCGGCAGGCTCAGCCGGCGCGGCTGAGCGGCAGGATCGACAGCGAGCGCACGCCCTGCGCGCCATGGATCAGCACGCCTTCGATGTCGGCCGTCGCCGACGGGCCGGTGTGGAAGACCGTGTAGCGGGCGCCGGCGAACTCCGGCCGCCGATAGGCGTGGTGAAGGTTGACGACGATGTCGGCGGGATCGAGCAGCACGACGAGGTGCTGGGCGAGATAGGCCAGCGTGTTGATGCCGAGTTCGCGCTCGGTCAGCGCCACCGAGCCGGTCTCGGCGACGCCGAAGGCGGCGCGCACGATCGCGACGTCGACGTCGGCGAGCGAAGCCGGCGCGGCGCCGGGTTCGAGCGCACGCGTGCCGGCGATCTCCGGCACCATCGAGACCACCGGGCCTGCGATCCGCTCGCGGACCGGGCGCAGCGGATCGTCGGCGTCCGGCTCGAGCAGGGTGCCCCCCATCGCCGCGAAGGCGCTGGCGAAGCGCTCGAACAGCCGGTCGCCGCGTCCGGCATCGAACAACGGCACGTCGGGCAAAGGCCGCGGCGCCGGCTTGTTAGCGCGGATCGCGGCGAGGATCGCGTCGCGGCTGGTCAAGGCTGAAATCCCCCTTCTCCCGCTCGCGGGAGTAGGGGCCGAGACGAAGCCGAGGCGGTTGAGGGGACTCGCGACTCGCGGCAACGGCCCTCATCCGACCTCCGCGGACGCGGAGGCCACCTTCTCCCGCGAACGGGAGAAGGTGCGCGGCCGCTGCGGCGAGCCTGCGTCGGCCTCATGGTTTCGCAGCCCGACCGGCGCGATTTTTCGCCCACCATAGATGGAAGGTCTCGCGCGGCGGCTCGGGATTGTCGCGGCCCCGGCCCCAGGCGTTGAGCCGGCTATACGTCGCGAAGCGCGGCAGATGCCGCAGCGCGCTGTCGGCGGAGGCGATCGCCGCGCGGTACAGCCTCGGGCTGCCGAGCACCACGCCCGCCGCCCGCATCGCGGTCTTTTTGGCGAACGGCACCTCGTGGTCCTTCGCCATCACCTCGCGCCAGGCTTGGATCTGCTCGTGCAGGTTGATCTTGGTCGGGCACACGTTGGTGCACGACCCGTTCAGCGTCGAGGCGAACGGCAGGTTGGAGAACTTGTGCTTGTCGAAGGTCGGGTCGATCACCAGACCGATCGGACCGGAATAGGTAAAGCCGTAGGAGAGCCCGCCGGAGCGGCGGTACACCGGGCAGGTATTCATGCAGGCGCCGCAGCGGATGCATTTGAGCGAGGTCCAGAACCGCTCCATACCGAGCCGGGCCGAGCGGCCGTTGTCGACGAGCACGACGTGCATCGCGGCGCCCGCGCGCGGCGCGCGGAAGTGCGAGGTGTACTGCGTAATCGGCGAGCCGAGCGCCGAGCGCGACAGCAGCCGGATGAAGACGCCGAGATCGCTCGTGCGGGGCACCAGCTTCTCGATGCCGACGGACACGATATGCAGCTTCGGCGTGTTCGCGGAGAGGTCGGCGTTGCCCTCGTTGGTGCAGGTGACGACCGCGCCGGTCTCCGCGACGATGAAATTGCCGCCGGTCATTCCGGCGTCGGCCGCGAGGATGCGCGGGCGCGTGTCCATGCGCTGGCTCTCGGCGAGATAGTGGATGTCGTCGTTGCCGGCCTCGGTGCCGATGGTGCGCGCGAAGACCTCTGCGACATCCGAGCGCAGCTTGTGCACCGCCGGCACCACGACGTGGCTCGGCGCTTCGTGGTCGAGCTGCTGGATGCGTTCGCCGAGGTCGGTCTCGGTGATCTCGATGCCGTGCTCGGTCAGGAACTCGCGCATCCCGCACTCTTCCGTGAGCATCGACTTCGACTTGATCAGGGTCTTCGCGCCGGCGCCGCGGAGAATGCCGAGCACGATGGCGTTGTGCTCGGCGCCGTCCTTCGCCCAGTGCACGGCGACGCCGTTGGCGATCGCGGCCGCCTCGAACTGTTCAAGGTAGCCGTCGAGATTGGTGAGCGTATGCTCCTTGATGCCCGAGGCGAGTTCGCGCAGCTCCTCCCATTCGTCGATGGCGAAGGCCTGGGCGTCGCGCTTCTTGCGAAGGTCCCACAGGCGCTCGTCGTGAAAGTTCTGGTGTTCGGGCGCGGCGAGGAAGGCTTCCGCCGCCTCGACATGATCGACGCGGCCGCCCCGACGCGGCGGCGCGACCTTCGGCTGCGGCTCGCGCTGGGTCGCCGGCTCGATCGGCTTCGACTTGGCCTCGGCGTGGTCGAGCGGGCGACCGTGGTGGTCGCCCTCGGAATCAGTCTTGGTCGTGATCACGAAGAGCCTCCGCGAAGCTGGAGATCGTGCTGTCGAGCGCGGCTTGCGCGTTGGACCAGCTCTCTTTCGGCAAGGTGCCGTCAATCTGTACGGCGCCGATCGCGGGGGCGATGCCTAGATCGCGCACCTGCCGCAATCTGAACAACGCGTTCTCGAGATAGTACTCAAACGTCCATTCGCGGGTCGTATAGTCGGTCTGGTAAAGGATCGAGTTGTGGGCGAGCAGGCTCTGCAAGAAGCGTTTCAGGTCGGTCAACTGATCTCCGGGAAAGCCTGTCAAATCGCTCAGGAACACGGCGCGCCAGAGGGAGAAGGCGACAGCCGTCAACGTTGTCGCCTGCAGATGAAGCACCAAGTTGCGGCTGATGATGTTCTCGTGCGCTTCAACCAGCTTGTAGAGCGCAAGAGTGCTCTTCTGATTGCGCGATCGACCTTCCACAAGCCACTCGAAATGGGCACCGCTGAATTCGTCAGGTTTGCTCATCCCTGCGTTTGCGAGATCGGCATCTTCAGGGCAGCGACTTCATCGAAACCCTTTTTCGTCAGACGCCAGCCCAGGGGGGCTTTCTCAATGAAGCCCCGAGCGTAGGCTTCCTCGACACCGCGCTGTAGATCCGGGATGTCCCACCCTTTACGCTGTCCGACAGACACGAAGTGATTGGCGAGCAACACCTCACCGGCTTGGCTGTCGTGGACGGCAAAAACCTTTAATACTCTATCGATGTGGCCTGACATGATGCCAGTTCCTCGAACTCGGGTGTGGCTGAAGCTAAAGGTAAAAATCCATATTGGCGAGGTGCATCACCCCGCCGCCCCGTTCAGCACCTGCGCGATGTGGATGAACTTCATCGGCTGTCCGGCGCGCTCGGCGCAGCCCTTCTGGTGCATCAGGCACGAGGTGTCGGCGGAAACGATGTACTCGGCGCCGGCTTTGACCATGTCGGCCACCTTGTCCTGACCCGCCTTGACCGAGATCGCCTCCTCGAAGACCGAGAAGGTGCCCCCGAAGCCGCAGCATTCGTCCGGCCGCGCCGGCTCGACGAACTCGATGTCCGCGACCGTCCGCAGCAGATCGAGCGGCTTCGAGAAGAACGGGGCGACGATCTCGGAAGGCCGGGCATGCCCGAGCCCGCGCAGCGATCCGCAGCCGTTGTGATAGCCGACCCTGTGCGGGAAGCGCGCCCAGGGGAACGCCTCGACCTCGAGGATGTCGTGGAGGAACTCGACCAGCTCGACAGTGCGCGCGCGCACCTCGCGCACGGCATCGGTCTGTTCGATGGCGGTGAACTTGGAGCGCACGTGGTTGACGCAGCTGCCGGAGGGTCCCACGACGTAGTCGTAGCCGGCGAACACGCGAACGAAGTTGCGCTCGGTTGCCGCAGCCTCGGCTTGGCAGCCGGAGTTCGCCATCGGCTGTCCACAGCAGGTCTGGTCGAACGGGTAGTCCACTTCGCAGCCGAGCCGCTCGAGCAGCTCGAGCGTGGCGATGCCCACCTCGGGGAAGAAGGCGTCGATGTAGCAGGGAACGAAGAGACCGATGCGCATGATGTCCGTTCTAGAGGATGTCGCTGCCGGAGCGAAGGGCGGCGGATTGTTTCCAGGCCGGAGAGCGGCCGCCAAGCAAGGGCTGGCTCGGCCCACCGCGTCGAGCAGAGAAGAAGCGGCTCGACAGCGCCCGCAACCCTCTATCTTGTCGCCGCGAGCCGACGGTAGGATAACAGGGCGGCGGATCGCACGGCCGGACAGATGTCGAGGTGGGATGGGTAGGATCGTCGGCGCCGTCATCACCTTCGTCGTGCTGCTCGGGATCGACCTGTTTTTCGCCGGTGCGATCAGCACCGTCGAGATCGTCGCCGGGCTCGTCTGCGCGACCGCCGGCACGGCGCTCGCCATCGGCCTCGGCGTGGTGGCAGAGCGGCGCTTCGCCTTCGCGCCACCGATGAAAGCCCTGCTCAAGCCCTTCGTTGCGCTACTGCCCGAGACGCTGGCGGTCGGGCGCGAGCTCATCGCGGTCGCAATCGGCGGCGCCGAGCGCCAGCGCGGCGACTTCATCGAGCAGCCGTTCCGGCCCGGCGAAAGCGAAGGCGATCCCAAGGCCGCGGGCCGGCACGCGCTGGCGATCATCGGCGTCTCGATGGCGCCGCGCACCTTCGTCGTGCGCGGCGAGCGTACGGATGCGCTGCTGCTGCACTGCCTGCCGGCCAAGCCACCATCGCCCGACCCCGCGTGGCCGGCATGAACGCCTGGCTGGTGGCAACCATCCTTCTTCTGCCGCCGTTCGCGGTGCCGGTCGTCGTCGCTCTGCGCGGCCGGGGCAATCAGCGGCTTGCGGCCGTCCAAGTCGCGAGCACGCTGGCGGCGCTCCTCGTCGCCGCCATGACCTTCGCCTTCAACCAGAGCTCGTTCATCGACATCGCGCTCTGCGTCACCTTCCTCTCGGCTCCCGGCACCTTCCTCTTCGCGATGTTCATGGAGCGTTGGCTTTGATGGAGCGCCGGCTGTGACGGCGATCATCGTCGACATCCTCCTCGCCATGGCGGTCGCCGCCGCCTGGGTCGGCGCGCTCGGTTTCGCACGGCTCACCTCCGCGCTCGACCGGCTGCATTGCGTGGGCTTCACCACGGTCGGCTGCGGCCTGCCGATCGTCGTGGCGGCCTTCGTCGCCGACGGGCCGTCGACCCGCGCCTTCAAGATGCTGCTGCTGCTGGCCGTGGCGCTCGTCGCCGGCGCGGCGGTCAACCAGGCTGTCGCACGGGCGATCTTCACGCGCGACGAGGCGGGCGAACTGTCTTGAAGATCCTCATCCCGCTTCTGCTGCTGCTGGCGGCGGTCGGCGGAACCGGGGTCGTGCTGACGCGCGATCCTCGCCGGCAGGTGCTGGCGATCGCCGCCAACGGCTTTGTGCTCACGCTGCTCTTCATGGCGCTGCAGGCCCCCGACGTCGCTTTCGCGGAGGTGGCCGTCGGTGCCGCGGCGACGCCGCTGCTCTTCCTCGTGGCGCTGGCCAGCATGCGGATGAAAAACGAGGTGAAGCCGGAAGAGGACGATTCGTGAGGATCCCATTACGGCTGATCCTCTTCATCGTCGCCCTGCTGGTGCTGGTGCCGGCGGCGATCCGCCTCGCCGGCTCCATGCCGACGTTCGGCGACCATCCGCTGCCCTACGGCGATGCGATCAACGATGTCGCGCCCAAGGAGCGTAAGGTCACCAACACGGTCACGGCCGTCAATTTCGACTATCGCGGCTTCGATACGCTCGGCGAGGAGTTCATGCTGCTTGCCGCCGTCACCGGCACGGTGGTGCTGCTGCGCGGCTCGCGCGGCGAGGGGCTCACGAGCGAGCCCGACATCGTCGAGGGGCGCGCGATCCTGCCGCGCGCCGATGCCCTGGTGCTCGTCAGCCGGGTGATGGCGCCGCTGGTGCTGCTGTTCGGCATCTACGTCTGCATCCATGCCACGACGACGCCGGGGGGCGGTTTCCAGGGCGGCGTGATCATCGCGACCAGCTTCCTCCTGGTCTTCCTCGCTGAGCGCTATTCCGGCTGGCGACGGCTGATCCGCGGCCAGGCGTTCGACTGGTCGGAGTCCGGTGGGGCGCTCCTCTTCGCCCTGGTCGGCTTTGCCCCGCTGTTCGCCGGCCTGCCGTTCGCGAGCAACATCCTGCCGCTCGGCGAGCTGAAGAGCGCGTGGTCCGGCGGCACGATGTTCATCGACAACATCGGCGTCGCCTTCGCCGTCGCCGGCAGCTTCACCCTGGTTTTCATCGAGTTCATGGAAGAAACGCGCCGCTACGAGCCGGGCGACACCGAGCCGGGATCGGACAAATGAGCGTCCTGCCCTGGCTCGTCGCAGCCTGGCTGCTGTTCATCGGGCTCTACGGCATCATCACCAGCCGCAACTACGTGCACCTGATCGGCTGCCTCTCGGTCTGCCAGTCCGCGACCTACGTGCTGCTCCTCGCGGTGGGGTACAAGTGGGACGCGGCCGCGCCGATCTTCTACACCAACCCGCCCGGCACGCCGGCGGTCGACCCCGTGGTGCAGGCGCTGGTGCTCACCGACATCGTGGTCGGCGCCACCATATCGGCCCTGCTGCTGGCGATGACGCTGCAGATGCACAAGCGCAAAGGCACCGTCGACCCGCAGCTGCTGAAGCCGATGCGTAAATGACGATACGCTGCGTCATCTCGACAAATGACTCCGGCTCCCCTTCTCCCGCTTGCGGGAGAAGGGGGCCCGACGAAGTCGGGTCGGATGAGGGGACCGTCAGCCTGCTCGCCGGTCCAAGGAGAAACGCCGACCTCCCTCATCCGACCTCGCTTCGCGAGGCCCCTTTCTCCCGCAAGCGGGAGAAGGGGAGACTACCGCCATGATACCCGACCTCGTCCTGCTGCCGCTGCCCGTGGCCGGCCCGATGGCCGTCGCCGCCGTCCTGCTCATGCTCGGCCACGTCCTGCCCGGGCGCGTGCCGGACATGATCGCGGCGCTGGTGGCGACGCTTGCGGGCCTGTGCTGCGCCTTGCTCGCCGTGCGCGCCGAGCATGCGCCGATCGTCGGCTGGTTCGGCGGCTGGACGCCGCGCCACGGCCTGACGCTCGGCATCGCCTTCGCCGCCGATCGCGCCAGCGCCACCATCGCCACGCTGGTGTGCCTCCTGTTCGCCGCGAGCTTCGCCTTCTCGTGGGGCTATTTCGACAAGATCAGCGCGCACTTCCAGGTGCTGATGCTGCTGTTCCTCGCGGCGATGGTCGGCTTCACGCTGACCCACGACCTCTTCAACATGTTCGTGTGGTTCGAGGTGATGAGCGTCACCGCGTTCGCGCTCACCGCCTACAAGCTGGAGAGCTCGTCGCTGGCCGGCGCGCTCAACTTCACCGTCACCAACAGTCTTGCCGGCTACATGATGCTGGCCGGCATCGCGCTGATCTACGCCCGCACCGGCGCGCTCGACATGTCCTCGATCGCCGAGCATGTGCGGAGCGCCGGCCACGATCCCGTCATCGCCGGCGCCTTCTGCCTGGTGGTGTGCGGGCTCCTCATCAAGTCGGCGATGGTGCCGTTCCACTTTTGGCTCGCCGACGCCCACGCCGTGGCGCCCTCGCCGGTCTGCGTGATCTTCTCGGGCGCGATGGTCTCGATCGGCCTGTTCGGCGTCGGCAAGCTCGTCTACGCCGTTTTCGCCGGCGATCCGGCCGTCACCGCGGTCGTTCACACGACCGTGCTCGGCTTCGCCGCCCTCGGCGCCGTCGTCGGCGGCCTGATGGCGCTGTCGCAGCGGCACCTGAAGCGCATGCTCGCCTTCTCCACGATCTCGCATGCCGGCATCATGCTCGCCGGCATCGCCGCGCTCTCGAGCGAGGGAGCCGCCGGCATGCTGACCTACATCGTCGGCCACGGCCTGGTGAAGGGCGCCCTCTTCATGGTCGCCGGCATCCTGCTGGCGATGCGCGCGAGCATCGACGAGATCGAGCTGCGCGGGCTCGGCAAAGGCATCTGGCCGGCCGGCCTCGTGCTCGCGCTCGGCGGCCTCATGCTCGGCGGCCTGCCCTACGGGATCACCGACGAAGGCTTCAGGCTGATCGATGCCGGCCTCACCAAGGGCGGGGTCGGTTGGGTGTTCTACGTGCTGGCGCTGGGCGCCGCCTTGACCGGCGCGGCGATCCTGCGTGCCGCCGGCCGCATCTTCCTCGGCCTCGGTCCCGACCCGGGCGACGAGGCGAGCGCGCCGACCGAAGAGGAGCAGGAGAAGGCGGACAGGCCGTTCCCGGTCATGTTCATTCCGGCGCTGGTGCTGATCGTGCTGGCGCTGGTCCCGGGCGGCCTCGTCCATCATTACGCGGCCGGGGCGATCGAGCCGTTCTTCCACCCGGACGGCGCCGCCATCCTCGGGCTCCAGCCGCCGCGGCCGATCACGCCGCCGGCGCTGCTGGCCGACGCGCCGCACGCATGGCTGCCTTGGGTTTCGGTGGCCGGCTCGATCGCCATCGCCGCCTACGCGCTGTCCCGCCACAGGCTGCCCGGGATCTTCCATAGGTCGACGCGCGGCGCCTTCGGCCCGATCTTCAAGGGGCTCGAAACCGTCCACAGCGGGCTCATCAACGACTATATCGCCTGGCTCACGCTGGGCCTCGCGGCGGTGGTGGCGAGCTTCGTCGCCACCTAGGCGCCCCGCGACGGGCAGGCCCGCGGCCCGAGTAAATCGACTTGCGGCGGTTCCTACGCTAATCGCAGATACTATGACCTCCGCCAGCGATGAAGGACATGCCCATGCCCTCCGAGCAAGACACGATCCTCTTCACCCGCGAGCAGACCACGAAGCCCATCGTCGTCATCGTCGGCTGCGGTTTCGGCGGCCTCCAGGCGGCGCATCACCTCGTCAAGGAGGACATCGAACTCGTCCTCATCGATCGCACCAACCACCACCTGTTCCAGCCGCTGCTCTACCAGGTCTCGACCGCGGCGCTGTCGCCGGCCGACATCGCCTCGCCGATCCGCGCGCTGCTCGGCCAGAACAAGAACGTTTCGGTGATCTTCGGCGAGGTCGACGCCATCGACAAGGACAACAAGCTCGTCTGCCTGAAGGACACCGGCTCGATCCCATACGACTACCTCATCCTGGCGACCGGCTCGGCCTACACGTGGTACGGCCACGACGAGTGGGCGAAATACGCCGCCGTCCTGAAGACACTGCCGGACGCGCTGCAGATCCGCCGCCGCATCCTCGAATCGTTCGACTGGGCGGAGAGCCGCACCGATCCCAAGGAGATCGCGGCGCTGACGACATTCGTCGTGGTGGGCGGCGGCCCGACCGGCGTCGAACTGATCGGATCCATCGCGGAGCTCGCCCGGGCGACCCTCAACACCGAATACCGCCACATCGACCCCTCGAAGGCGCGCATCGTGCTCATCGATGCCGCACCGCGCATCCTCGCCGAATTCTCGCAGAAGCTCTCCGACTACGCGCACAAGACGCTGGAAAGCCTCGGCGTCGAGGTGAAGCTCGGAATGGAGTGCGAATGCATCGACAGCCGGGGCGCGACGCTGAAGGGCGGCGACCGCATCGAGGCAGCCAACGTGTTCTGGTGCGCCGGCACGCGCGCCGAGCCGGCGGCGCAGTGGATCGGCGCCGCCGCCGGCAAGCAGAACCGGCTCGAGGTGACGAGCGACTGTTCGGTCCCGAACCATCCCGAGATCTTCGCCATCGGCGACGTCGCGAGCTACAAGACGGCGGAAGGCAAAATCCTTCCGGCGCTCGCCCCTGTCGCCAAGCAGCAGGGCACGTACGTCGCCAAGGTGGTGGCGAGCCGCATCGGCGTCCGCAAGCATCCCGGTCCGTTCAAATACACCGATCTCGGGACAATGGCGGTCATCGGCCGTTCGCACGCGATCGCCGTCCTCGGCGGCATCCCGCTGAAGGGCCACGTCGCCTGGTTCGCCTGGTCGCTGGTGCATCTCCTGCTGCTGATCGGCTTCCGCAACCGCATCGTCGTCTTCACCAACTGGGCGTGGGCCTATTTCACCTACGGCCGCGGCGCGCGGCTCGTGGTCGGCACGGCCGGCAGCCTCGTCGAGGACGATCACCTCAGCTCGCCGGAGCGTACGCTGCAGAAGGTGCCGCAGGTGGCGGCGCAGTAGCCATCCTTGAAGCGCCGGGCAACTTGGCTCGCGATCGAGACCCGTGATGACGCAAGACCTGTGATCCCGAGGTCACACCCGTCGGGAAACGGCTGCGCCGTACTTGCTGTTCGATGCCATGGACCGGATTTCGGTAAAATCCTCAGTGCCGCCGCTCCCTGATGGGCGTTTTTTGCGTCCCCGCACCGGGTTTTTCATTGGCGGATCGATTTCGCGAGGCCTCGACAGATGGGCACCTACAGCTTTAGCGGCGCGCCGCAATTCGTCACCGTAGGGGCGAACGGCACCTACGACATCACCGCCTTCGGCGCCCAGGGCGGCGCCTACGCGGGAGCGGGCGGCCGCGGCGCGGAGATCGGCGGCGATGTCGCGCTGACCAAGGGCGAGAAGCTGGAGATCGTCGTCGGCGGCGCCGGCGCCAACGGCGGCGGCGGCGTCGAGGGCGGCGGCGGCGGCGGCAGTTTCGTACTCGCCAACGTCGGTGGCACCTACACACCCCTGCTGGTCGCCGGCGGCGGAGGTGGTGGTGCCTACGGTGGCAATGGGGGCGCCGGCCTCACGACCGCTGGAACCGGCAACGGCGGCGGCGGCGGCGGGGGCGGCCGCGTCGGCGGCGGCGGCGGCAGCGGCGTCAACAGCGCCGGAGGCGGCGCCCCCGGCATCGGTGGCTCGAACCGCGCCGGCGGCTACGCCGGTGGGGTCTACAGCAACGGCGGCGGCAGCGGCGGCGGCGGCTTCGGCGGCGGCGGCGGCTTCGGCGGCGGCGGCGGCGGCGGCTACGGCGGCGGCAGCTACGGTGGCGGTGGCGGTGGCGGCGGCGGCGGCGGCGGCTACAGCGGCGGCGGCGGCGGCAACTTCGGCGGCGGCGGCGGTGGCGGCGGCGGGTCGATCGACAAGGGCACCGCCATCGCGGCGCAGACCGTCGCCGGCGAGAACGCCGGCAACGGCCGCGTCATCATCACCCCTAACGCGATCTGCTACGCCTCCGGCACGCTGATCCGCGTCGCGCGCGGCCAGGAACTCCACGACGTCGCGGTGGAGGCGCTCGCCGTCGGCGACCTCGCCGTCACCGCGTCGGGCGAGCACCGCCCGATCCGCTGGCTCGGTTCGCGCACGGTCGATTGCCGCAGCCATCCCGATCCGGCGAAGGCCCAGCCGATCCGCATCGCCCGCGACGCCTTCGGGCCGGGCAAGCCGTCGCGCGACCTCTTGGTCTCGCCCGAGCACTCGCTCTGCGTCACCTGCGTCGAGGAGGTGCTGATCCCCGCCGTGGCGCTGCTCAACGGCGCGACCGTCGCCTACGCCGATCTCGACACCGTGACCTACTGGCACGTCGAGCTCGACAGCCACGACATCCTCTTCGCCAACGACCTGCCGGCCGAGAGCTTCCTCGAAATGGGCGCCAACCGGGGCTTCTTCGGCGAGCGCGGCGGCGACGTGCCGGCGGAGGCGCTGGCGCGCACCCACGCCGACTTCTGCCGGCCGTTCGTCGACGGCGGCCCGGT